>JAWCCZ010000001.1:0-555925 GCA_038861545.1 Thermofilaceae archaeon
AGGAAGTTTCACCTGAAGTACTCGGGTACGCTGAACTAGTTGAAGAAAGAAAAATCGCAGATGAGAAAATGGTCTTCGTTGAAGGCTGCCCCAACCCCAGAGCAGTCAGCATACTAGTAAGAGGAGGAGCGGAGCACATAGTGGATGAAGCTGAGCGTGCAATCCATGATTCCTTGAGCGTGGTTAGAAATGTCATCAGGGAGCCAAAAGTCGTGGCAGGTGGCGGTGCTTTAGAACTAGAATTAGCTATGAGACTTAGGGAATTTGCGGTTGGGTTGCCGAGTAAGGAAAAACTAGCAGTACTTAGATATGCTGATGCTCTTGAGATAATTCCCTCAATATTAGCTCAAACTGCCGGTATGGAACCAGTTGATGTGCTAACTGACTTGAAGAAGAGGCACAGCGAAGGCGATAAATGGGCAGGCGTCGACGTATTAGGAGGGAAAATAACTAACATGGTTAAGCTCAATATCATAGAACCTGCACTTGTGAAGAAACAAGTTATAAAATCGGCAACTGAGGCTGCTGTAATGATACTCAGGATTGATGACATAATAGCTGCTGCTCCTCCAAAGGATAAGAAAGGCGGAAAGGAAGGAGAAAAAGAGGAGAAAGAGGAGGAAGAGAAAAGTTTCGACTAGAGATTAAAGCTAAAAAGTTTTATATGTTTTTTTTCTCCCCTCTCGCTATGTCTAGTAAGTTTACTATTAAGGTTGGTCCTCCTTGGCTCACTAAATACGAAAAAGCTCGTATCATAGGTGCTAGAGCGCTTCAGTTATCTCTCGGAGCTCCTCCTCTATTGGCAATCGAGAAGCTAGGCATGAAAGATCCTGTAGAAATAGCAACTATGGAACTAAAATTCAAAGTATTACCTATAGTAATCAGAAGGTGGACACCTGGAGGTTTGTATCAAGACGTGCCACTAAAGTTCCTTGAAATCCAATAAAATTTCAAGCTTTACGTAGCCCGACAAACCCCTTACTTATTTCCACCTCCATTAGATCTCCTATCGTTGGCCTTTCTATTAATTTTTCCCATTCTTCTTCTGTAAGGTAAAGAGATAAGCGTGGTAATCTAGCTCTTCCGGAAGCTCCGAACAGGGGCATTGCTCGGAAGATTTGCGAAATCACAGGAGCTATTTCCCTTGCGAGCTCGGACTGTTCGGCTGGCATAATTACAGCGCTCGGGGTTTCACGCTCCTCTGTTAAGTCTACTTTCACTATCCTTTCTCCCCAATGAGTGTCAACAATAGATATGTTAGTCACCACAGCTTTGAACTTGACGGGGGTTTCACCACTCACACTTGGGGTATCTTTGGTAATTTTTAAAGGTGCCTATCAGCAACTTTTTAAGGTGTCTTGCACCTACAAGAGGGAGACTATGTCGGAGTTCGAAGAATGGTGGCGTAGGACCAGAAGGCTGTTTGATGAAATAGACAAACTCTTTGATGAATTAACTAGGGAAAGCTTTGAGGGCATAACGAGTGGACAGCGTAGGATTATCGGACCCTACTATTACGGGTTTTCCGTAACTATAGGGCCAGATGGGATTCCAAAGGTTAAGGAATGGGGGAACATTAAACCTGGCACTATTCGACCGAAGGTATCGGATACTGTCGAGCCATTCGTTGATGTAATCGAAGAAGAAGAGAATCTAAGAATAATTGTTGACATGCCTGGCGTTGAGAAAGAAGATATTCAGCTCGAATCTACAGAAACTGAGGTAACAGTTTCAGCTGAAAGGGGGGATAGAAAATATTTCAAAGTAATTAAACTACCCTCACGCGTTAAACCCGATTCAGCTAAAGCTCAATATAAAAATGGTGTTTTAACAATAGTACTAGAGAAACTTGAAAAAGATAAGAAGGGTAAAGGTTTTAAAGTGAAAATTGAGTAATAAATAAAATAAATTTTTCTTTTTATAGTTTCATTTACTTCCCAATATTTTATTTGAGGTTGCTTGTACGCTGATTTACACGATCTTGAGCGTAAAGGATAAAAATGGGGGTCTGATAGCCCAGACCGTAAAGCAAAGGTGCTGTAACATGGCCACGGTAGGTGAAGGAAGTATACTGATTGGGCAAAAGCCGGTAATGAACTACGTGTTAGCAACAGTAATACAATTCAATCAAGGAGCTCAGAGAGTTTCTCTTAAGGCGAGAGGTCGAGCTATTTCAAAAGCTGTTGATGCTGCTGAAATAGTTAGAACCAGGTTCCTACAAGGGCAAGTAGACATTTCATCGATTAAGATCAGCAGTGAAAAAGTTGGTGAACCAGGAAAAGAGCGGCTGGTATCTACTATAGAAATAGTACTTGAAAGAAAGTAGCAAGTAAAAGAGAGAACCTAAGAAAGGACAATATTTTTGTTAAATATATATTATATTGCGATTATTTTTCGTCCAAGATTTTATTCTCCCTTTGTCCAGAAAGCATAAACAACTAGCCATAATAACGGTATACTAGCAGCCGAGAGAGCTAAGGCAGTGTAAATAAGCTTAGATCTGGAAGTGCCGACCAGATATAAGTTTAGAAGTAAAGTTAACGTAATGTAACTCGTTAGTATTCGTAGCAACCTGAGTTGTTTTTTAACGCTAGAATACCTTAGAGCAAGTGCGAGGATAATTGTCAGAGCTAGGCAAACTGAGGAGTTTAGTAGAGCTGTAAACTCTGGAAGATTTTGATCGAACACATTATCACCTTACATATTGATAAACTCAGGCTTTTTCGCTACACTAACTATTGGTATGCAAATCCAGCCTGCACGGATTCCATTATGTATTTCAATTTTTTCTCCTCCGTCATCTACTTTAACCAGGATATAATTCCCTTTAAGCTTCTCTTGTGTTTCTACGTAGTAAAACAATGGGACTCCATTAAGTTCATAATAATCTCTCATAGTAATTACTAACCCGTAGTAGTGTTTACCCTCATATTCGAAATGCATAATATATACTCCACCGCTTACGCTAACCATGGCAGAGGCGAGTCTAGCTAGATCAGCAATATTCTCGAGCCTGATGCTAACTGCTTCTTTACCTACCATTTTCAGGTCACCGTTTGCTGCTTTCCGCGTTCGATTTTATCTACGATTACTGGTTCTCCTTTACGTAGCAATTTCAAGTTTTCTATATTCCCTGTTACTTTACCTACTAAAGATGACTTGAAACGAAGTTTTTCAACGGGAGCTACTACAACAGCTATACTACTTGTGTATGGTATTACGAGCACGTCGCCCGGCTTAGCTGAGATATAAAGGTCTTCAAGCAATACACGTACACCCAATGTAAAGTAAAAAGCATATGAATCAAGTGTATAGGCCCTAGCTTTAGCAGGCAGTATCGCTGAAAGTATTTCATAGTTTAGTGGGGCCCAATCCCGGTAAATTTCTCCCTCTACAAGTGAAGCGCCGTCAAGCTTTCTGATAACTACTCTAAGATTACTCATACGTTTAAGAAGGCTACCAAGTTTTAATTAATATTTCCCCCATTTACGAGACATGTTTATTTAACCTAGTTTAAGTGCTTAATTTATGGATCTTTCGTTTAGGGATTTCAAAGACCCTCGTGAGGCCTTAAAAGCCTTAGAAAAGAGAAAAAAGGAGCTAGAGGATGAATTAGAAAAACTTGTTAAAAGGAAAAATAAGGGTGAAATAAACGAGGAGGAATTCCATGAATATAGAAACAAAATTGAAAGAGAATACATAGAAGTAATGGATAGATTAGCGCAACTCCGGTTTATAATTAGTGGTGGTTTTTAACATACTTTCGGTCAACTAAACCAATGTAGCTTTTAAATACTCGGTGCTTTTCTTCAAGGCGGAGGTTGTAATGGGGGTCGATCCGTACAGGGCCAAATACGCTTACGGTGAAGACTATGGAACAAGGTTTTTTAAATACGGGATACTAAAAGAGGGAAAGCCTAGGGTAACCACTAGTTCTGGGTTATTCCTTGAGGAAAGTTTCCTTTTAAAGCATTTCGGTGTTGAGAAAAAACTTGTAGTTGGAGACGAGGTATCGAAGTACGCAGCCTCAGTAAGTTCTCTGGCTCGGAATTTAGTGTTTCCCCTTAGCGATGGAGAGGTAAAAAGAGATGATGAGAGAGCATGGACTGTAATAAGAGAGCTCACAAGAAAGGGTTTCGATGATTTCAAAGGACATACCGGAGGTGACTTTGATGGTTTTTATGTAACAGCCGCAGTGTCGGCAATAGCTCCTGATTATATGTATGAAAGGCTACTGAAAATCCATGCTGAGATTGATGAAAAGACTCGTCTGGTCAAAGCTTTTACAATAATTCCTCAACCGTTAGCAGTAGCTATTGCGGAGCAAGAGACATCTTGTTTAGTCATTGAATCAGGGCATGGGAATACTCAGGTTACACCAATTCGCATGTACCCAATTAGAGACGCTATTGTTGCACTTTACCGAGGTGGCGCTGAGGCCGACGCGATCGCTGCTGAGGTTTTGAAAGATCTAGGTTATGGTGATCTAGTGAGCGATGAGTATGCCATAAGGAAATTTAAAGAGGATGCTGGCCTAGTACCGATAGATTTAGACGAAGCTATAAAAAGAGCAAGAGAAGAACCCGGCAAGTTAAGGACGAAGGTTAAACTCTCGGCGCTAGTAGAAGTAGATTTCGAGGAAAAAGGCTGGCTACGGTATCTAATAGGAGAAGTAATATTCAATCCAATGCATGAAGTTTTCGATAGCTACAGGAAAAGAGGTGTTTTAAACATAAGAGATGCAAGATTAGGTGATGAAGTTATAGAGGGGACATTGCCTCTAGAAGATGCAATAATGCGATCAACCAGAAAGCTTCGAATATCGATTCAAAATGAAGTTTTAAGCAAGGTAATCCTCAGCGGAGGGAACTTCAATTGGAAGGTACCGGAAAATCTGAAAGGAATAGCTGTCGACTCTCCTACAAAGGTAAAGTTCCTATTAGATAAAAAACTTAGAGGCGAGGTAAATATATCTGTGAGGCTTGCGCGCGATCCCCAGTTTTCTGTGTGGAAAGGATGTGTCACATGGAGTTTTGCACTTCCAGAAGACTATCGGTGGAGTTGGGAGAGGAGGGAGGGATGGTTCAAGCGAGGTGCGGACTACTAATGCCTAATGAGGAGATAAAAAATCCTATAAGGGATTTTTTTGTAAACAAAGGTTATAGAGAATTAAAAGATATCACAGGTGTTGACTTAGCATTTAGTGACGGGGAAACTAGAATAGGTATTAAAATATTTACACTAAGTGGCAGTATAACTAAATTAGCTGAGAAGATTAGATTATTTATTTATGAAGCATTAAACTCCCGCAAATATAGTAAGTACTACATAGCTTTACCGGGCCTTCGAGTGGGTGCTTTGCCAACCTCACGCGAATTTGAGGCAAGCGGGATAGGGTTGTTAAAAGTAAGCGAAGAGGTTGAAGAACTAATCCCCGCTCGGCTTCTCAGTGACAGCGGTGAAAAAGTGGAAGCATTAAACTCTCCTCGAATTGATGAGGCCGCGTTACGAGTTATCGCGGAAGAACTACTAAGAAAGAACTTGAGTACTATGATACGTGAAGCCATTGAAGCGGTTCTTCGTGAAGAGTTTCCGATTTTCGAAACAGTGGACACAGAAAGGCTGGAAAAAGTAATCAGGAGGCTAGAAGAGGCAACAAGTACACTCGCTGCGCTTATTTCCAGCGGCGGGAATGCAATCCAGTCAAGTGGATTTCGATCAAGTCGTTCATTTTATGAGAAACGCACTAACATCGGCGAGGTTTACAAAGAAGAGGTACCTGAGTGGGTTTTAAATAATCCATGGGTGGAAAGAATTAGGAATAGAAGGGAAGCAGAGAGTGAGGCTTAGGGGGTCTCGATGAACAGAGAGCATGAAACTATTTCTCTCTATAGAATTCTTATAGAGCTCTTATCAGCTAGGCTAAAAGATCCCTTTACTTTTAGCCTAGCTGAAAGGTTGTTAAAGGTCTACGAAGAAAGGGGGCATAGAGGGTTAAAGGAAGAAATTGAGAGAATTCTAGCCGAGGTGGTTGAGGGTGCTATTAAAACGGGTGGAGATTGAAGGCTTCAGAGCATTTAGGGATCATCTTAACATAGATATCGACGATAATTTAACAATTATCTATGGACCACCAGGTTCGGGGAAAACCAGCTTTCTAAAGAGTATAGAATTTGCATTGTTCGGAACAACCAGAGAGGTTGTATCTAGAAGTCTACGTAGAGAGGATCTTATCAATGATTTTTGTGATAGGGCATTTGTTTCATTGGTATTACTGGACGAAGTTTCTGGCGAGATTCGAGTAGAACGAGTTATTGAGCGAAAAGGAGATAGTAAACTAAGGGTTATTCAAGGAACCAGCGAGTTTCTTGATGAACAAGCAGAAGAATTTCTTCGATCAAAGCTTGGATGCACGCTAGAAGAGTTTATTACTTACATATCCTTAGGACATGCAGAACTTTATTCGTTAATTTATTCGTCCCCGGCAACTAGGGATAGGTTGATAGACAAGCTATTAGGACTTAACGAGGTTAAGCGTTTTTACGGCGAACTTGGAGGGAGAAGAAGGGATGTTAAAATCTACATTGAAGCTCTGAAAGGGGAGAGCAAGCGATTCGGAGGCGAAAAAATTTTCGAAGAAATTGAGTCACTTGAAATCGATCTATCAAGTTTATTGAAAAAGAAAGATGAGATTCAAGAGGAGTTAAAGAAGCTTGAAATAGAAAAAGAGATTTTGGAGGATAAGAAATTTTATTTTGATGAATTACTTGATAAATTAAGAAACTTATTAGATGAAAAAGAAAAATATGAAAGGATCCTGAAAAGTATTGGCGGGTCTAGAGCTGCTAAATATCCACGTGTTGATAAAGAGTATTTGTTAGCTTATGCTGAGGACGTTAAGCACAGGCTTGCAGATTTGCTAGAGGAGTTGTACATGAAGACTGATGCCGATGCGATGCGCTCAGAGGTAGAGGCTCATAGTACAGATAGTTTACTTGCCTTAGCTAAAAGTTATTTGAAAAAAATTGGGGAATATATATTGAAACTGGAATATGATGTCCGTGATGCACATAGGGATACTGAGGATTTAGAAGAGGAGATAAAATCACTTGAAGATGAATTATCCGAAAACGAATTAAAAATAAAATCTTTGCAAGATGGCAAGATGGAATATGAAAGAATAATTAAAAAGTACGGAAATAGGGAAGAAATTTTCAAAAAAATTACTCAAATAGAAGTTCAACTTAAGACTATGTATGCAGAGAAAGATAAGTGTTCGTGTGTGAAAGTTCTTCAAGACGGAATCTTAAGCTCACTGAAGAATCAAGGTACTGCACAGTGCCCTGTGTGCGGCACTTTAGTAAATAGTGCTGTGAATTTACCCAAGGTGGAATCTCCTGAAAGCTTGAAAAGAAGAGTTGATGAAATTGAAAAGGAGTTAAAAGAATTACGGAGTGCTAGCGAAAAAGTAAGTCGTCTTGAACCAGACTTACGCATGTTACTCGAGCATGAGGAGAGGGGCAGAGAACTTAGGGAATTCATGGATTCCAAGCTTGAAGAATTGGAGGATGCTAGGACCAAAGCAAATGAGCTCGAGTCAAGATTAGAAAACATCAAAAGTAAGTTTAATAATTTACAATTAATGGTAGAAAAGCTTGAAAGTTTGATTAATATATATGAGATCAACGAAGTAGAAGATAAGCTAAATAAAATAAATAATGAATTAATTAAAAATGGATATGATGAAGTTTATTACAAAAAATTATTAAAAGATATAGAAAATATTAATAATAAAATCTATGAATTGAAGGGAAGGTTGGATGAATTAAATAATAATGAAAATAAGTTATTATATAAGATTAATATGCTAAAATTAAATGCTAATAATCTAATGATACTTAAAGAAAAACTAAAAAAAGCTGAGCGATTATATAATTCGCTAGAAGAAATTCGTATCGCAATAAAGCGGGCACATATGGATCTCAGACAAAAGCTTGTTAACAAGCTAACAGAGAATATAAACTTAATATTTAATTCTTTGAATTTTTCTAAAGAATACCTTGATGTGAAAGTGGAAATTGAAACAGAAGCCGGCGGGCGCGGACACTATATTTTTTACATTCGTAGGGCAGCTGACAGTAGCTATGTTCCGGTAATTACAAGGCTCAGTGACGGTCAGAGAGCGCTTTTGACCTTGTCACTGATCTTAGCTCTTAGTAAACTAAAAACACATAGGTGCTCATTTCTGCTTCTAGATGATCCAATACCTAACATTGACGACTCAGTGAAAATAGCTATTGTTAAAGAATTACGCGAAAAGGGGGTTTCTAAACAAATTATACTTTCAACTCAGAGTAGGCAACTAGCAAGTGAGCTAAAAAGCTTAGCTAAGGTGTACGATTTAACTACTTATACTAAGACTTATTGAAGTGCTTAAAGCGTGACAAATTTAATATAACCAGTATAATGCACCCTAGGTGTTCGAGTATGGTAAGAACTTATATATGCAATTTCTGCGGTGCCGTAATTCAGCCTGGGACGGGCATGTGGTACGTTAGAAATGACGGGTCGATCATAAGGTTCTGCTCAAGTAAATGTTATAAGAATTCAATAAAGCTTGGGCGTAATCCAGCCAAGCTTAAATGGACGTTAGCCAGTAAATGAGCAACTAGTTAATAAAGTAGCCTCCAGGTTTGAGTTAGCGAAAAAACTATAATACCCTTTTCCGCATCTCCGACAATAGCCCCGGTCGTATAGTCTGGTTCAGTATGCCGGCCTGTCGAGCCGGAGAACCCGGGTTCGAATCCCGGCCGGGGCGCTAGTTTTCATAGATAAATAAAATAAGCATGCTTTATATTAAATATAGAGGAAGATTTAACGGATTAAGCAGTTAACGTTGGTAGGGGAACAATCTTATCTCTCAGCTAAATTTGTGCTAAGGGGTAAGTACTATCTTCCATGTCTAGCGTAATTCTAATTATTTCTTCTTTCAATGATGCGCCATATTCCTCCATTAAGATCATTATAGCGGCTTTAGGAGGTATCACACCCTTTTCAGTAATGATTGCATCGATATACTCAGAAGGCGTGATATCAAAAGCGGGGTTTCGGGCACGAACATATTCAAAAGATTCGTTAGACAGGATTTCCTCTGGAGGTCTTTCCTCTATATTTACAAGTTCCCCGAGCACTGTAGCCGGACTAAATTTATAAGTTTCCGCTGCAACGTAGAATCTTACTCTAGCTTCATGTGCGGCTAAGGCTATGAGCGACGTGCCAACTTTATTCACTACGGCTCCATTTGCTGTTACAGTATCTGCTCCGACAACTACTTTATCTACTTCTCTCATAAAGAATCTAACTGCCGAATCCGGTATTAGCGTAACTGGAACACCAGCGTTTTTTAGATCCTGGTAACTTATAAGTCCTTGGAACTTTGGTCGTGTTTCTGTTGCATAAACTTCTAACTTGTTACCCTTTTTATATGCTGTTTTTATCACGGATAATGCTGCTGAGCTATTGCAATGGGTTAACACTGTGTCACCATCCTCCAGAAGATTTGATCCTAGTTCACCAATACGCTGCTCAGCGTTTATCGAGGAGTCCATAAATTCATCTGCAGCACTAATTGCCTTTTCTACTATTTGAGCAAAGCTTTCCTCTTTTTCAATCCTTGATAGAATAAAGCGTAAAGAATTATGAAGAGAGACTGCTGTAGGTCTAGTTGAGCCGAGAATTTCGGCCACGCTATTCATATATTTTATAAATTCCTTTGTGTTTTTACATCCTTTATATTGTTGAGCAGCCAATTTAAGCGCATAGGCAGAGGCTCTCGCAATTCTACCAGCTCCACGTATGCGCATAGTTTTTATATCTTCAGCAATTCTTAGAACTTCACTGGGAATCTCCACGAGCACTCACCTGGGCAAGCTTCCTAATAATTGATAAAGGTTCTATGGAGGCCGGAGGCCAGCCGTAAAGTTCCTTGACAAGGAGTATAACTGCCTCTGGTGCTACAACTCCCTTATCTGTTACAATAGCATCTATGTGGCGCGGTGGAGTTACGTCAAATAGGGGCACGGCTACGTTAAGGTCACTATATCTTTCGAGTCCTGGTAATAAGCCAGTATCTTTAATCACCGGTAATCTAACTAGTTCACCAAACACCGTTTCTGGACTAAATTTATGCGTACTTGCTAGAACGAACGTTCTTACTCTAGCTTCATGTGCGGCTAAGGCTATGAGCGACGTGCCAACTTTATTCACTACGGCTCCATTTGCCGCTATTGCCTCGGCTCCGACAACTACAATATTTATGTCTTTCATATAGAACCTGACAGCCGAGTCGACAATCAGTTCGACTGGAAAACTCATCTTACCCAACTCCTTAGCTAAAGCCACGCCTTCACCGCCAGGTCTAGATTCTGTAACATACACATGAACATCCTTACCCTCTTCCTTCAACTTAGAAAACATAGCTTTAACTGTCCTACTGTAAGAGCACGTCAGCAATTTATCTCCTTCCCTTACCCTTCTTGCACCAAGTGCTGCAACGGTACTAGTTTTTGAGGAGATTTCCTTTGTCAAAAATGATATTCTTGTATCCAATTCGTCTACTACATCCTTTAATGAAGTAAAGTTTCTAGCGAGATTTTCTAATCCACTAAGTAAACTCGACATAACATTTAATGTCATGACAGAAGTGGGCCTTAGGCTGAAAAGCCTTTTAAGGAATTCTTCAGCATTTTTGAAAGCTTCGCTAAAGCTACTTGATTCATGGAAGATTTGCGAGAGCGCATCAAGCGCGGTAAAAGTTACTTCTGTTGAACTGTATATGTGAAACTTTTCAATCAGGTTTAAAACTTCCTGCCAGTTTTTCATTGAAGATCAGGTTAATATTGCATAAATTATAGGTTTTTTGCACGCAGATTCAAGGTTTTCGAGCAAATATTAGATAGCCAGTATGTCCTATCATTCGTGTTTCAGGTCTACTTTCACCGGGCTTTACTTTATATTTTCTTTCAAGTAATTCTTCAGATTCAATCATCAAATATCCTACGCGTCTAGCTTCCTCTACCGTTTTTTCAACCTGATTTAAGGTGGGGAGAAAGCAAGCAAGTACACCACCGTTTTTAAGCGATTCGTAAGCGTGGTTCAACAAGTTCCAAGGATCAGGTATATCTAACACAACTGCGTCTACGTTGCGTTCATCAATACCCTCTCTCACATCTTTTTCTTTTAGTATTACATAATCTCCCAAACCCAACAACTTGAGGTTTCTCCTTGCTAAGTTAAGGAATTCCCGACGAATTTCATAGCTGTAAATTACACCATTAGGATATACGAAATGGGCTAAAATGGCCGTTAAATAGCCGGATCCGGTGCCAGCTTCGACAACCATGGAACCAGGACCTATATTGGCCTTAAGTGCTATCAAAGCCGCGTCTTTAGGATATACTACTTGAGTACCTCTTTTGAAAAACTTATATACAATGTCCAGAACAGTTGGCTTTAGAATCTTTAGTTTAATACCAATATGCGTTGTTACGAATTCTCCATATTTTTTCCCAAGTATATCATCGGCCTTAACTATACCTTCGTTAAAACTATATGTAGCATCGTGGGAAACTTTTACGATATACTGTTTATTTTCATTCAAATACAACAATATTATATCTCCTTCGACAACATGCACAAACTACCGTTTTAGGTAGAATTTTAAATTCCGCGTTCTACTTAGATTATGCCCATAGCAAAGTATTTAAGTGGTGTGGAAGCTAGTCGGTGGACGAGCAATGAGAGGTGAGCTATGTGTCGGGTGAAAAACCATTTTACGTGAAATTTACAGTTCCATCCGAACTCGCTGAAAAAGCTTACGAAGCTATTAATAGGGCTAGGGAGTCGGGAAGTATACGGAAGGGAACAAATGAAGTTACAAAGGCGGTTGAAAGAGGTTTAGCTAAACTAGTGGTGATTGCCGAGGATGTAGATCCTCCAGAGATAGTGGCCCATTTACCGCTCCTATGTGAAGAAAAGGGGGTACCTTACATATATGTCCCCTCAAAGGCTAGACTCGGCAAGTCATGTGGGCTGCAAGTATCGGCAGCATCTGCATGCATTATAGATCCTGGGGAAGCAGTGTCGCTGATGAATGATGTAATAAAGCAAATCAGCGAAATCAAGGCTAAGGCAGAGTAAAGTAATACCATCAAATATTTAAGAGGTTAATTCTTTCTACGCTGGTTATGAGCACTAAACAAAGATGGGATCAGCCAGCGGATAAGTGGAGCGATTCTGTTCCAGCTGAGGTAATACAGATAGTTGGGCGAACAGGCGTAACAGGGGAGGTGACTCAGGTTAGAGTTAGGGTACTTGAAGGAGTGGACAAGGGAAGAGTACTAACCCGCAACGTAAAGGGGCCTGTAAGACTAGGGGACATAGTTTTACTCAGAGAAACCGAACGCGAAGCAAGGAAGATTACTGCTAAGTGAATTAGCATAGACATACGCTCAAAATACTTTCGTATTCCTATATCAAGATTAGTGTTTAACATACCTTTTTGAGATGAAAACAGGTAAAAGTATGGTAATTAGAGAGTTGCAGAGAACATTGCTAACTCAAGATGCACAACTACCTGTTGCAGTCCTTAAGGACGTAAAAATAACTATGCATGGTGGACCGGGCGAACTAGTTCTAAAAAAAGGCGCTAAACTCGAATTACCTTTAAGTGATGCTTTACCTTTGCTTAAAAAAGGCTTCATAGCTCTCGATAGTGAACGTTTGCACAGTCCTCAAGAAGTGAATAAGGTAAGATGGCTTGAAAGTCGAGATGCTGGATCGATCCAAGCTTTAAATGGGGATTTCTATTTGAAAGCAAGATTATCTATCATTGATATGGAGCAAAGAGGAGTCGATGAAAGGAAAGTTAGTCTAGTTAAGGCTACACTGGTTGACATAATTAGATTGAGGCTACAAAAAATAATGAAGGCTGTATCAGCAAGCCCAGAGCCAAGTAGAGATCTCTTAGAGAAATTAACCTGGGAAGAGCGAATGCTCTATACTACGTTATGCGGATTTGTAAGGGAATGGTACAGGTCTATGGTGGAATTTATCGAAAAAGGTGATGTAATTGGCTAATATACAACTATTAGAAGGGGTAAATATTTCTGAAAGATTTGTTGAATTTTTCAAATCATTCAAAGATGAGAACGGAGATTACAAATATAGGAAATTGATAGCTAGGCTGGTACTCGAAAGTAGCGTATCTTTACTTTTAGATTTTGACGACCTACTTAGCTTTGATGCTATGCTAGCCGAAAGATTACTGGATGAACCAAAACCGGTCTTAGAGGCGGCTTCCAGCGCCCTTAAAGATGTGGTTAAAGTAGAGAATGCCGATTATGCATCACGTGTAGATGAGTTTTTTGTACGCGTTAGCGGGTTACCAGATAGCCTCAGAGTCCCAGTTAGGAAAATTAGGGCATCTCATCTGAGTAAATTAATAGCGGTTGAAGGTATTGTGACTAAGATATCTCCGGTTAAGCAACTGCTAGTTGAAGCCGTATTTCGATGCAAAGGCTGCGGTACAGAATCAAGAATTATACAAAAGGAAAGTGGACTGGAGAAACCTGAACAATGTCCGCACTGCTTAGCCGAAGGAGAGCATAGGAGGAAGGGATTTGATTTAGTGCTTGAGAAGTCCAAATTTGTTGATTGGCAAAGATTTGTTTTACAGGAGAGACCTGAAGAGTTGCCTGCTGGACAGCTTCCACGATCGATCGAAGTGGTTGCAACACATGACCTCGTAGATATAGTAAGGCCAGGTGATAGGGCGGTTGTAACAGGTATTTTAACCGTTTCAGTAGAGAAGGGAATCAAAAATCAACAGCCTATATACCAGATGTACCTAGTGGCAAACAACGTTGAAGTTGCATCTAAGGAAGCGCTAGATGTTGAAATAACCCCTGAGGATGAGAAGAGAATCCGCGAGTTAGCTAATCGCAGCGACATTCGAGACTTAATTGTGAACTCAATAGCCCCTTCAATTTACGGGTATCGAGAGATAAAGAAAGCGATAGCTTTACTCCTATTTGGAGGTGTGCCAAAACTGCATCCAGATGGTGTGAGGGTGAGAGGTGATATACATGTTTTATTAATTGGTGACCCAGGTACGGCTAAATCACAATTACTAAGATACTCAGCTGCTATTTCTCCCAGAGGGGTATATACTAGTGGAAAAGGATCCACTGCGGCAGGCCTAACAGCAGCTGTTGTGAGAGAAAAAAATACGGGAGATTTTTTCCTAGAGGCTGGAGCCCTAGTATTAGCAGATGGAGGTATAGCCTGCATAGATGAATTTGATAAGATGGATCCAAAGGACAGAGTAAGTATACACGAGGCCATGGAGCAGCAAACCGTAAGCATCGCTAAGGCGGGAATTGTAGCCACGTTAAACGCTAGAGCGTCGATCCTAGCAGCAGCTAACCCAGCATTTGGACGATATTTACACGGAAGACCAGTTACAGAAAACATAGATCTCCCTCCGACCATACTTTCACGATTTGATTTGATATTCGTCGTAACTGATCTACCTAATGCCGAAAGGGATAGGGCACTTGCAGAGTATGTTGTAGACTTTCATCGGCAAGTGTATCCTGAGTCCCTTGATCACGTAATATCACACGAGCTACTCAAAAAATACATTGCATATGCTCGAAAGTACATTAAACCGAAACTCTCTGATGGTGCAAAAAAGAAACTAATTGACTTTTATGTTGAAATGAGAGCGAGAAGTCAAGGAACTGATTCACCTATAGCTATAACCCCTAGACAACTAGAAGCTTTGATTAGGTTAGCTGAGGCCCATGCTAAGATATCCCTTAGCGAAGTAGTGAGCGAGAGTGATGCAGATGCAGCTATCGAATTAATGTTAGCATTTCTGAGAAGTGTAGGATATGATATTGAGACCAGACAGTTCGATATTGATATTGTAATGACTGGTCAACCTAAGTCTCAGAGGGATAGGATAGTTGTAGTCCTAAATCTTCTAGAGAGGATGGTGGAGGAAGCTGGCGGCGAAGCTGTTAAGAAGGATGACTTCATAAGAAACGCCGTGGAAAAAGGCATAGAAGAGCAGTTCGTTAGAAAGGTTCTCGATAAGCTGTATGATAGTGGAGAGATCATAGAGCCTAGACCTGGTTATATAATGCTTCTACGAAACAAGTAGGCTTAACGGGTATGAAAATTGATGAGTTACCCCTTTCCGATCAGATTAAACTCGCACTCATGAAACGTGGTATAACCGAACTTTTTCCTCCCCAAGAGTTGGCAGTTAAGGCTGGGTTGCTTGATGGCGTAAACCTAGTAGTAACGGCACCCACCGCATCGGGTAAAACACTGATAGCGGTGTTAGCAGCTTTCAAAAATTTAACAGAGGGTAATGGTAAAGTGTTATATTTAACTCCTTTAAGGTCACTAGCCTCAGAAAAGTATGAGGAACTGAACGATTTATTCGGTGAACTTGAATACAAGGTGGCATTAAGCGCAGGTGATTTTGATTCCAGTGACCCTTGGCTGGATAAATACGATTTGATCGTAACTACAAACGAGAAAGCTGATAGCCTTTTACGACATGGGGCACCTTGGCTTAAACGTGTAGCTCTAGTAGTAGTTGATGAAGTGCATCTCATAGGTGACTCCAGTAGAGGGCCAACGCTTGAGATCTTGGTTTCTCGCCTAAGGCGCGTTATCCCCCAAGCTCAGCTCGTATGTCTAAGCGCGACCATAGCTAACTTAGGCGAGTTAGCTCAATGGTTGGAAGCCGTACCTGTGGAATGTGACTGGAGACCAGTCTTGTTAAAAGAGGGAGTCTACTATGACGGCGCAATAGAGTTCTCTGATGGAGTGGTAAAAGAAGTTGGACTCATTTACGGAGATCCTTTGCTCGACCTGGTTTGCGACTCCTTGGATGAAGGGGGGCAGGCACTACTATTTACTTTCCGTAGAAGAGCAGCGTTTTCTATAGCCACGAGATTCAGCGCTATTGTTGAGAAGAAGCTTAAAGAGACAGAGAAACGTATATTGAAGACTATTGTAGCTCAGCTACTATCGAAAGAACATAATACTGTAACGGAGAAGCTGGTACAGTTAATGGCTAAGGGGGTTGCTTTTCATCATGCAGGCTTAAGTTACTCGGCTAGAAAAACTATTGAAGAAGCTTTTAAGAGTAACTTGGTTAAAGTAGTAGTAGCCACACCAACTTTAGCAGCAGGTGTAAACCTACCTGCCAGAAGAGTTGTAATAGCGGATAGACGTAAGTTTAACTCTGAACTAGGCATCTATGAGGACTTAAGCGTGATGGAATATAAGCAAATGGCCGGTAGAGCCGGGCGACCTAAGTACGATAAGATTGGTGAAGCGATTCTTATAGCTAGAACGCTCGATGAAGTGGATTACCTGATCGAAGAGTATGTTAAATCGTCTCCCGAGAGGATTATTTCGAAATTAGCTACCGAACGAGCGTTGAGATCCCAGATCTTAGCTGAGGTGGCAAGTGGTTTAGCTACCAATTTTAAGGATATAAATGAAACCCTGGGGAAATCACTTTACGCTAGCCAGTATGGGCAGTATCAAATATGGAGAATTGCTACAAAGGTTCTTGAAGAGCTCAGCATCGAAGGTTTAGTAAAAATTTCTGGAGAAAAGTTAAAAGCATCTCCGATAGGCAGACGTATCTCTGAACTTTACATAGATCCACGTACAGCTAGCATCGTAATGAAACATTTGACAAATAGAAAACGTTTCACGGATTTAACTTATTTGCACCTAATAGCTGAAACCCCCGACATGCCTCGATTATACTTGCGGAAACGTGATAGGGAGTGGTTAGATGAAGCTGTAGAAAGAAGGAGCGACGAATTGATAGAGAGCCCTCCAGACGATCCAGACGAGTATGAGTTCTTTCTAGCAAGCCTAAAAGTAGCGCTTCTGCTCCACGACTGGATTGAGGAAGAATCGGATGATTACATTTATGAAAAATACGATATAGGTCCAGGGGATCTTTATTCTATTACACAAACTGCAGAGTGGTTAATTTATGCCTCCTCAGAATTGGCGAAGCTATTACTTTTACCTGAACGGGCTAATGAGCTTACTGTGCTGAGAGAACGCGTAAAACATGGTATAAAGGCTGAGCTATTAGAGCTCGTAAGTATTAGGGGTATTGGCCGTGTTAGAGCGCGCGCATTATATGCTCATGGCTTCAAGAGCGTAATCGATATAGCGCGCGCTGACGTCAGAGAATTATCCTTAGTTCCCAGTATAGGACCAATGCTAGCAAAGAGACTAAAAGAATCTATTCTCAGCGGACAATTAGAGTTAGGGCAGATTTCGGAGCCAAGTATAACGGATTACTTAGGGTAGTAGAGCAACTCGAGAAGCAGGAAAGACAATATATAAGAGAGTTGTAATTATAACCATAAAGGTCATTGTGAAAGATCACATCAAATTCATAGATTTATTCTGTGGCGCAGGGGGTTTTTCTAGGGGATTTGTAGAGGAGGGCTTTGACCCTATCCTGGCTGTAGATAATATGGAGTCCATAGCCGAGGCATATAGGTTAAACTTTCCTAAATCGCGAGTTATAGTAGAAGATATAAAAAACATTAGAGGTGAGGATATAGAAGCCTACGTTGGAGAAGTTGATGTTGTAATAGGTAGTCCACCATGTGAACCCTTCACGGCTGCTAATCCTAACAGGAGGAAGTCGCCCATTGACCGTTTATATGACGATTTAACGGGTAGGCTGGTGCTCGATTTCATTCGCCTAGTAGGAGATCTACGTCCACAAGTGTTTGTGATGGAGAACGTTCCCGCGTTAATGGAGGGACAACTTAAAAGTTATCTTATACGCGAATTTGTTCGAGCAGGGTATCCTAAAATATATTTCAACCTGTTAAAGGCTGAGGATTATGGAACTTCTTCGCATAGACTTAGGTTGTTTATTTCTAATCTCAAGTTGAAGCCCACCCCGGCGTGTAGGAAAGTAGTTGTAGCAGAGGCTATAGGTGATTTACCTCCTCCTAACTCTATTCATTATATTCCTAACCATGAATATATACCTCTCTCACATAGAAAGCAGAGAAAAATTAGCCGGTTACGATGGGGTGAAGCATTAGTAAGGTACACGGGGTCCGGCAGGAAGGTATATTATAATTATGTAAAACTTCATCCATACAAGATTGCACCCACAGTCATGGGATCTTCACGGTTCATTCACCCGTTTGAAGATAGGTTATTGACTGTGCGTGAACAGGCGAGACTGATGGGTTTTCCGGATTATCATATATTTTATGGAGGGCGAGATGTTCAATACAACGAGGTTGGCGAAGCGGTACCAGTTACTTTAGCAAAGGCTATAGCTAGGGAGGTTAAGAGGGGTCTTGAGAATGATGAGGATAGAAGTGATACCAGTTCTACATAACGCCTATTCGCCCCAGAGATTAATTGAATCAGCCCGTACAGTATATGGTTTAAACTTTAAATTGTTCATAGCCACGAAAGCTAGTGGTAGTGCGGCGCAAGTGGGAGTTCCAGAGGCTCAGAAACTGGCTATGAAAATGGGTAAAAGCTTTGCCTTCCTGCCAGATCTGCCAGATGCTATAGAAATCCTAAAACCGGATAAAATTATCTTAGTTGTTCCAAAGAAATATGCATCAGTTTCGCTAATTGAAGTTCTGAAAGAAGCCACTGGAAGAGTAATGATAGTTTTTGGCGGCTCTGAGCCTGGACTTTCAAAAAAGGAGCTAGAGCTTGGTATACCAACATACATTGAGGGAGTAGAAGAAGATTTAGGGCCTGTTAGCCTCCTAGCTATCATGCTTTACGAAATCAAAAAGTTATTCATGGATCAAATTTAACAATTTATTAAGTAAATTTCCACAAATTGTTTCAAACTCTTCCTTTTTTATATCTTCATTCACTAAAACATAATCTGAAAGTGCAATAACTGCTCCAATGCCTAACTCTAACTCTCTATAATCTCTTTCAACAAACTTTCCCCATTCAACTGGGTCGTCTTCTCTTCTTCTAGCCATTACTCGAGAAAACCTGGTTTTAGGCGAACTATGAATAGCTACCGCTACTACTTCATCAAAAAAATCCTTGAAGAAATTAACTTCTTCTAAGCTTCTAACCCCCTCTATAACAACGCTTTCAGTGTGACTAGATTGTACCAGTTTCATCGTAAGTTCTGCTACCGCGGTAGGGCCATTCTCCCTCCGTAATTCCACAGCTAGTTGAGATAAGGAATCTGAGTTTATGCTTACTCTTCTTCTGATAGCTTCCAATCTAACCGCGTCACCCATCGAAACTACATGAATGTTCATCTTCTTTGCTACGTCCGCGAAAACTGTTTTCCCGCTGCCGGGCATACCTGATACCAATATAGCTAATCGACGTTTTCTAACCACAGGCTAGAAGTTACTGGCTACTCAAAAATACCTTCCGGTGCAGAGCCGATTATTCTTACTACATCCTAAGTTTAGATTAAACATCCGGATAAGCATATCAATGGTCACTGGAGGGGGATCTGGAACTATGGGCCGGGGATAGACATGAAGATAGCAGTAGTGGGAGTGGGTAGATGGGGTTTAAATCATGTACGGGTCCTTTCAGAGATTCAAAAAACAGCGTCACAGGATATAGAGTTAGATGAAATAGTCGTGGCGGATAAGGATTTAGCGAGAGCTAAATATGTGGCAAGTCTATACAACATTGCTAGTTATACCAATGATCTGAGCGAGCTGGCTAAGCTGCACATTGACGCCGCAATAGTAGCTGTTCCAACATTATACCACTACGAAGTCGTAATGAAGCTTTTACCCTACATGGATATCTTAGTCGAAAAGCCTTTAGCAGCAAAATTAGACGAAGCAGAAGAAATGGGTAAGTTTGCCGAGCACGAGGGAAAGCTATTAGCCGTAGGACATGTTGAAAGATTTAACCCTGTTATACATGCACTTAAGGAAAAGATTAGAAATGAAAATGGAAAAATAGTTAATATTTCGGCGCAAAGGATTGGACCGGGACCTGCTAGAGAGTATAGCCTTAACTTAGGGGTTGCACATGATCTTCTCATACATGATGTGGATATCTCAATGTATTTACTTGATACTGCTCCGTCTCAGGTTCTGGCTAGAGCTTTATGGGAAACTAGTGGAACGCTTGAAACCGAAATCTTGGCACTGTATACTTATGATGATTTGGATGCTATAGGTGAATTTAGGGCAAGCTGGAGGGCTTCTCCCAGCTTTAAAAAGAGGACAATATCTATACAGCTGGATAATACACTGCTAGAAGCCGACTATATTTTGCAAACCATTACATTGGAAAGAGGTCTAGTTGAGCACAAGTCCAAAGGAGAATTCAGCGAGCTTATCTCAGCTTATACATCTAGGGTTAAAGAAACCTGGAGTGTATTCGGAGTTAGAAAGGAACCTCTTCTTTTAGAAGATCTGCATTTTCTAAGATGTGCTGCTAAAGGCGAGCGACTCCTCATCAGCTGGGAAATTGGCTTTAAGGCTCTTAAATGCATATTAGCAGCCCTAGAATCTGCAAGATGTTTGAGACCCCAAAAAATTGAATGGTAAAAATATTTAAGCTTGCAAGAATAATTATATAGTTAAATAACATAAATTATTTTAGAAGCTTAATCAAATCGATAGGTTGGATATTGCAGCGTACTCCTTTACTGTCAAAATGTGTTGGTATTGCAAGTTTCCCGGACGCGGTAACATCATTAATAACCTTCTGTACCGATGGCTCATCGCCAGAGCCCAGCAATCTTGCAATTACAGTCACTGTTGTGTAGAGGGAAGGGCCTTGAGATTCAGAAGCCACCGTCCTCATAACTTTTAAACCCTTGGAGCTTAGGTATCCGTGTTTTTCATAGCACCTATGGGCCAGCTTACAGAATCCTGGATCCCAAAGAGGGCCGATCCATAAAGGTCCTCCAACAGACAATTTAGTTCCACACTGAGGGCATTCTTCGCTTCGGAGTATTAAACCTTCAGCTAAGTCACGGTAAAAACATTTACAACAATATCTAGCCAACCCTATTAAGTTCAATGATTTAATTGCACTGCTCCTGCTTCGTTTGATGAGAACTGAAAGTCTAAGCGCATGGCCTATAAGTGCAGTGAACAAAGGATGTACACCGAGACCTAGCTTAGCAGCCTGCCTAGCAACAAAGCCGAGCATAATCCTAGCGCCAATTTCTTTAGAGAATTCTGTCTGAAGAGGAATCGCGAAGTATTTCCTTTTACATGCTTCCGTTTTCACTCCGAACAGAGGTGCCAGGTCTGTCGCAGTCACGCATAGCATTCCTTTATGTTTGATAGCTAACAACGCCGCCTCGGTGAATGGGACTGGCGATCCAAAAGGATCAATATCTACTACATCAAACTTTACACCCTTTTCTGCTAGCTCTAAGAGTAGAGCCCTCGCCTCTCTATTATAGACTTCTACCTTATTTAGAAGTCCATTGAGTTTAGCATTTTCAAGCTCTAGCATGTAAGCTTTGGAAACTTTATCATTAATCACAACTTTTTCAACCGTATTTACTTCGGCCGCATATCTTAACCCTCTAACTCCAGTTGCGCTAAGTGGTTCACATACAGTTATTGCGCCACGGCTATTGAAACTTGAATAAGCTTCTATGAGTGCTACGTCTATGTCGCGAGCAGTACGCATTCGCGGGTTGTAAAATATTGGAGCCCATGCGGGTTCTAGTTTTTCTCCCGAATAAAACTTAATATCTGGAACTTTAAGTTTTATTTTACCTTCGATGGTTTCAATCAATTTAATATTCATGTGTAAAGTTTTCACTTAAGAAATTTTCAAGTTTATTTTTCTTTTCTAGAACATTTTTGGGCGCTTCTAATATTTGATCACTAGCTATACGAATTTTATCTTCATCGATAAGTATAGCATAGGAATTACATACTTTAGCCATCTCAATTGTTAGATATTCTCCCTCACCATTTTCTAAAGTTTTCCTTATGATAAGCCTTTTATTTCCAACGATGTTTTTAGCAGCTACTTGAAAAGGTGTCATCTCAAGCGTGTAACGTATATAACCAAGTTCTCCTAATATGTCGAAGAGTCGCCTTAGTGTAGGATCTTGTAAATAGTTTTTTTCATGGCTTTTTTGCTCAACCTCTAAAGTGAAATACACACTGATGCTCTCTAAACTTAATCGCTCTAGAATTTCATCTCCAAGTACTTTAATTAGTTTTAAAGCAACGTCAAGGGTTGCATCAGCTCGCCCGACCTCGTATTCGTAAACCATTCGCCTGGATACACCGATCTGGTAGGCTAGTTCCCCAAGCGACATTCCTTTCTCTTCCCGCTTTGTTCTAATGAGGTTCCCATGAAGTTTTACGTATATGCCGCCTTTATCAAAGTATATGAAAGGTAGCTCTTCACCCTTCAATATTTTCTTAAATGTCTTAAAGTTGACAGCGGGTACTCCTCTATACGCAACCAATGAATCATCTACTACTTCTTCGTCACAAATTATTAGTGGGGTTAAATCAATTGATTTACCCAGTTTTTTAAGGTTTTCAGCACAACGCTTGATCATGCTAGATTCAAAGTTTTCAGCGGCCTTAACAGCCAAAGTTCCGCCTGGAGTTGACGCTATAACATTAAATGCATATCCTTCACTACTGCTGTCGATAACTTTGAATCCTTCGCTCTTAAGCATTGAGCTGACGACTCCGGCCTTCACTCCAAACCAAGAATTAAATGTCTTAGATATAAGCTTTAAATTTGAAATATAACAATCAATGAAGGTAATCTATCATCTATCTATACTTACCAATTATGAAAGCATGAGCTACATCGTATGGTTCAAGATGTACAACTTCTAGTATCTCGAATCCTCTTTCCTCTAAATGATCTATCTCTTTTTTATAAGTTTCGGAAGGTTCCTTTGTAACATCAATGCTCATGGCTTTGATTGCTTGCAAAATGTAACCATCTCGTTTAAGGTAATACTCAGCATTGTCAGCAACTATTTTACTTTGGAAAGGTTGCGCTATGTCCGCATAAATTACATTTACTTTCTCAGATATAATGTTCAAATACTTGTAGGGGAATCTCGCATCAGCGAGAATTGGTACTATATTCTTCCTATGTATAACGACTTTCTCTAAGAACTCTCTCATGACTCTTGGAGCAAACTCCACACCGTAGATCAGTCCTTTCTCTCCTATAACATCTGATACATGGCTAGGTGTAGTACCAGCCGCCGTTCCTAGGTAAAGCACCTTGGAACCTTCCTGTAGCGGAATAAACTTAAGGCCCTTAAGCATGGCAGCGGCCAATTTGCTTCTATATGGATTCCATATTCTAAGCTCTAATCCTCCTAATCTGATAAGCTGTTCGCCATACACCTTAACTCCAGGAGCTAAATTCACGGTAGCTAACTTTCTAGACCCATCGTCAAATTCTACCCAGTAAACTCGTTTAAGTTTCTCATGCTCTTGGTAACTGACTGCTGTAGCCATAAGTAACCACCTTATTGGATGTTAATGTTTTTTCCTCTTCCTTCTGTCCTCCCTTCTACTGGGCGGAGGTTGGCTTTGCTTTTTAGGGGGTCTAGGGTATAATGTCTTGATCTCTTCTATTCTTTGCTCTATTTGCTCTTTAAGTTCATCAGCCTTGTATTCACCTGTAAAGGCGTCTATTCGGGCCGCTATAGCTAGCTTTGCAGCCAGAGCGCGCGCTATTTTGCCACGTTGCCACTTGGGTGATTTATGAATTGTAGGGTGCTGGAATATTACTCCATGTTTTGGCGGCCTACTCCCTGTCTTCAAAGCCCTGAATAAGGCTTTTTCCGCTCCCAAGACTTGAATAGTGCTGGCTGGCATTGCGGCGAGTTTTGCCAAGCCGCCAGATAATGCTATTAACCGTGCACCAATTAGCGAACCTACAAGTCCTCTAACATTAGGAGCTACTTCCATCATTGCCTCATCGATATATTTCTCAAGGTTCCTTCTAATTTCAAAAAGTTGGAGAGTACTATCAGATATTAGTTTGATAGCACTTAAATCGAAATCCGTCATGTCGGCTCCCATGCTAGAGTTAGCGGCCGATTCTATCCTCTTGGCAGTTTCTTCATCGAAACCTAACTCAAGTAAGTGGTCTCTGCTTATAGCATTGCGGAACCCTATTTGGGAAACTACTTTAACGTAGTTTTCATGTTCTTCTAGAATCTCATCTAGTTCAGGGAAATGTAGGCCATACCATTCCCTAACTCTAGAGGCAAAGAGATTCAAGGTCTTATTAACATCATCTAAAGCTGCAATAGCTTGAGCTATAAACAGATCCCTTTTCTCAGCCGCTTTTCTGACTTTTCTTCTCGCTAACCTCAGAGAAATTTCATAGCAAATCGTTTTGTATTCGTTTTCATTTATTCCTAGCTTTTCTATATATATAGGAATCCTTTCTCTAAACATTATGCCGATTTCGTTATTGGGTTTAACAAGCACTTCACCTTTAAAGTAATGAATAGTAGACTTTCCAAGATCTGGGTCTTCTACTACTAATTCCTTTAAATTTCCCTCGATTCTGCTTAATAGAGATTCTAATGTGGGAGGTACTTTCCCCTCCTCCAAGCTTAACATTTCTTCTGTGGCTTCATCGGGATTTAAAGGCCATCGCTCATAAGTGATGATATCCCCTTTTTCATTTAATAGTATTATTGCTATAGGGGAACTAACTAAGTAACCTCTCAAATACTTCACCACTTATACTCATCAATGTTGACTTTTAAATGATTTGTAGTAAGCCTAGTGCTGTTTTACCAGCAGTGTTTAAATTCCAGAAGTAATCTCCTTAGTGTTATGCGCTTCGCTGTAGTAAAACTGGGAGGACATGTTATCTTCAATGGTCTTGAAATGGACATTAATTATGTGGGCTGTTTAGTCAAAGAGCTCCAAATTGCATTAAAAGATTTTGATGGTCTAGCAGTAGTAACAGGGGGAGGAGGAATCGCCCGCCATTACATAGCTTGGGGGAAAGCCCTTGGGTTCCGCGAAGCATCTCTAGATACTATCGGGATATCAGTATCCCGGATAAATGCCACCTTTTTATGGGCAGCTTTTCATGGAATATTACCTCCAAATGTTCCTTTAACTATTGGAGAAGCTATTGAGTTGATACGAGTATGGAAAATTGTATTCATGGGGGGTTTACAGCCGGCGCAATCTACTACAACTGTTGCAGCGTTGTTGGCCGAGGCACTTGACGCCGAAAAATTGGTAATAGCGACTGACGTTGACGGAGTTTACAGCGAAGATCCTAAAAAGAATCCAGCAGCTAAAAAATTTGACAAGGTGAAAATTGAAGATTTGGAGCAAATGTTTTCTAAAGGAGTTGAAGCAGGAGGCTACAAATTATTTGATCCATTAACTTTAGCTGTGATTAAGAGAAGTCGTATACCAACACAGGTAATCGCTGGCAAACCACCGAGTAATATAAGAAGAACCCTCGAGGGAGAAAGCCTAGGTACAGTTGTGCTTAACCAATAACTCTTGCTGTATAGTAAACTATTTAACCTATCCACCTTTGAACTCAATATCGCGGCCGTAGCCTAGCGGTAGGGCGCCGATCCCTATGGGAGCGTAAGCCCCCCACGCCGGAGGACCCGGGTTCGAATCCCGGCGGCCGCATTTCATTTTATGAATCTTAACTTAATTATACAACGCTTTTGTAGCTGTTTTCAGGAAAGAAATATTAAAGTAACTTACTTATTTAGCTTCTATTTTTAAGTTGTCGTGTTAGTATAAAAACGCGTTAACTTAGCGCGATCTGCTTAACAGCATATATTTATGGTGTTATCTATGTATTTCGGCTTAGTTAAATTGAACATACTAAGTAATTCACCCACCATTTATGCATACCATGGAGTTTAAGCTTAGACCATTATCCAACATATCGGGTAAGGATGTCTTTAGACAGATGCTAGGAGCAAAGGTCTATGATATTAACGGGGACTATATTGGATATCTAAAAAGAGTTTACCTCGATAAGAGAAGCGGTAAGGCTAGGAGGTTGATAGTTAGGCTTGTTGACGGAACACTAGTTATCTTGGAGCCAGGAGAAGTCATGGTAGATTCAGATAGTTTAGTGATTAGCAAGAAGATCTATGTGAAAGTAAAGGATATTACAGTAGCTACCACTAAGCTAGAAGAGGCAACCAGAGAATTGAAGAGAATCAGGGAAAAAGTTTTAGAACTTGATGAATCGTACATCGCGGGGGAAATTTCTAAAGAAACATACCTAATTTTTAGGAGTGAGATGGAATCAAAGAAAAAAGCCCTTATATTTAGCATAAAATCATTATTAGAGGAGTTAGAAGCTTATTCGTTAAAGCTTGAGGAGGAAAGAAATAATTTATTAAATAAACTAAAAAACTCTAATAGGTCTGAGAGCGAAGAGATCTTAAGGAAGTTAAGAGACCTGCGCAGTACTATGGCTAGAATTCAGGAACTAACGGAAAGCATCAAGGATGAATTAACTTTTGAAATGGAACTAGAAGATTTCATAGAAGCTTGCCTAGCACCTTGATACTATTCTATATTCCAGTGTCAATGAGTTATTCAATAAAATGCCTCGAATAAAGATATTCATCACCTAAAAACACAAGTGAAGTGCGTTATAATTATTGCTTAAAGGTTACTATTATTACACGTCAAAGGAAACTTCAGTTTTCTATGGCTTTTTCTAGTTTATCTTCAATACCTAAGATCTTATGGGAAGTGTTTTCTCCGCATTGCTTACAGTATAAATATAGTTTCTCGAATTCTAATAAATTAAATCCTACATTCAAGATCCGTGTTGCTCCGCAAGTTTCACATTTAATAACCCACTTTGTCATAGACGACTAAAAATAACGCCTCCTAGTAAACATTACTTTTCTATTTTGAACACAGTTGATACTCAAGTTATCCTCTTCGAGACTGTAGCTTTTAACACATATAAAGATGGTGTCATTCTATAGTAGTGTGGAGAGGCTCAGTGGCTGCTCGCCTCTTCACCTTCAGATATCCTATTCTTATCCTCATAGCCTCGATAATATATTTACGACGTTTAAAAAATGTTTTCAGCAATATATGTCTAGAGCCCTGCCACAGCGTAGGCGTTCAGAGCCGAAAGACATGCTGTGAGAAGGGTTTTAATCCTTTGTTCTAATGGGTGATTCCAAGGTGTTGTAAATCCGAACGCGTAACATTCTTGCGCCACATAATCTATTAAGCCACAACGCCCCATACCCACTAGTAATCCCTCCCTAAGTGAAGTTACATTCTGATTAAAGGAGGTTTCTGCACTAGCTAACCTCATGCCATAAACGTTCACTTGATCGAGGACCAAATCGATTATTGTAAGTTCATTACCTGCGGGGTCTTCTTTTACCAGTACATAAAAACCATCTCCTTCACCCTCATGCAAATCTATCACCATTCCTGGTTGCTGGAGATTGATAAAATTCCTCAATTGTGCTGTCTCAGGGATACATTTTTCATGGAAGTCATCATATGTGACAAGTTTACTGTTAAGTAGCATTGAACTTATGCAGCGCCCTAGGGCACCGACTCCCTCAACGCTGGACATTTGGGATGTAACGAGTATCCGTGTCTCATCCAATGATTCAAGCAAATCGCTTTCCCTAATTCTCTTTTCTAGTAACTTTAAGGTATTATAAGCGCTAAGATCTTCACTGCAAGCAATACCAATGCCCTTTAGCAAGGCGAAAAAAAGCTGATCATCAATTAAAATTTCGGCGTCATATGATTTTAATATTTCATACATATCTCTAACATCTCTAATAATTAAGTTTTCACCCAACATCCTGCTGAGTATAAATGAGATATCATGAAACCCGGTCGGATCACGTGATGGGAGTATGTAAACTGTCCGATCAACATCCACCTGCAAGATGAGTTCAAATGCAGCATAGACTCCGGCAACTTCTATACCTGAGGCTCCTGCAGTTATAAGTATAGGTGGTTCTTCCCTTCCTCCTAACCTAAATATTACTATAGGCAATCCAAACCAATCATCTAAAGACATGGCAACCTTATAACGCTTCTTAAGTGAATTTACCATGTTCAGATACTCACTTTCGCTCAAAGTTTGCACCACAGCTACTAGTTCAACATAGGGCATAAAAGTACTTTCTTCAAAGCAATATTGCTCGAAGAAAAAATAATACACCCTGCCAGTTTCTTAAATTTCTGAAGTGTGGAGATACGTTATATTCTGTCCTCAGAAAGGTAAAACATTAAGCCTAACTGAAGTTAAGCGTATATTAAGTTCAAAAAAAGATCGTATAATCACTATGAATTTAGGCAGAGAATCAGCTGTGCTAACGTATGAAGGAGATACAATTATGCTTGGATCAGTGAAAGTTAATCTCAAGGAGCTTCAAAATATGATAAAGGGTCGAGAGGATTCTATTTTTTTCATAACCACTAGCGGTAGTATCTTACGTCTAGCATTTAGCCGAAGTGGTAAATTCTATAAGCTGAAAGCTTTAGGAGAAAACATTGCACCGACCCTGGAGATATCAGGCATACATATGCATAATATATTGAATACTGATCCCTGGAGCGATGCGGAAAGAAAAGTCAAATTAGTAGGTGTTAAAAAAGGATTTAAAGTACTAGACATATGCACTGGACTTGGATATACTGCTATACACTTGGCTAGAAAAGGTGCTGAAGTTATTTCTATAGAGAAAGATCCGAATGTAATAGAAATTGCCGAGTATAATCCATGGTCTTGGGAATTAACACGACCTGAAATCACATTATTATTAAGCGATGCATTCTATCTTCTTGATCGTCTTCCAGTAGGTGAGTTTGATGCAGCTATTCATGATCCTCCTCGCTTCAGCCTAGCCGGTAACCTTTACAGCTTAGATTTCTATGTAAAACTGCACAGGGTATTAAGGAGAGGAGCTCTTGTATATCATTATACGGGAGCTCCAGGTAAGTACAGAGGACTCAACTTCCAAGCAAGCATTGTAGAGAGACTTAGGCTAGCAGGTTTCCGTATAGTGGATGTTTTTGAGAATGATGGCGTGGTAGCTGAAGCTAGTTAAGCATGGACACTTGTAGCCGGCTTAAGTTCAATTAAAGTTATTCGTTTCCAGCCAACTTGTATAAGTTTCCTTGCAAGTTTTTGTAAAATTCCAGGCGATAACGAAGTAAAAACTATAGTCTTAATAATTGTTTTTTCGTCTAAGAATATAGAACATAAAATTATCCTCCTTTTATATTTAATTACAAACTCTTCTCTTAAACCCGTATCATCAAATTTAAGTCCCAGACCCTTAAGGGTTGCATAAACTACATCATAGTGTCTACTGTAATTCCGTGGGTTGACATTCTTAGCTAGGTATGCACCAATTAACATGAGGTCTATTAGAGTTACTACACGGTCGCGCTTTACTTCAAAAACCGCTATACCCGTTGGTGGCTTATAAACGTGTATTTGTCGCATCTGTTAGGGTGAAAATGCTCCTCCTTAAAAACCTCGCGTGCAAAATCCTGCCCGCTAATTTTAACTGTTTTCTTTCAGAATATTACAGAGGAGAACCTATATAACCCCTCTTGAAAGGGAAAAGTCGCGGCCGTAGTCGAGCCTGGACTAAGACGCCGGCCTTCCACGCCGGAGGACCCGGGTTCGAATCCCGGCGGCCGCATCAGCACGCGATGTGAAAGTTTTTTTACTTTTCTTATCAATAAACAATAATTTGTGAAGAAATATAACATTTTCTCTAATTCTACTTGGAGATCTTTTGAACAATTTAGCTAAATAATAGAAACTAATTTTTCCTTTTAATTCTACATAGAAAGCACTTATAACCAGTAATTGTGGGTCACGCCCTCCCAATCGTGGTCGCAGTTTTTCTAGCAGTGAGGCTACACGCTGCTTAGCTTCGATACTGATTTCAACGCCAGCCTTATGCAGATGTCCGTATACTATTTCAATATTTTCTGCGAATGAAGGTCTAGGTAGAAAATTAATTGAGTGCAAGAAAGCTATTGTTTTCATTACCTTACCAAAATGCGTTTTAACGCCTTTTTTAGCAAGGCTATTAAGGGCCAGCATAGCGGCTTTACGTGGAGGATACCCGTGTGTAATTAACGTTAAAGCTAGAGCTGTTGCAGCTATAGTATGCTGTGTATAGCGTGTGTATGGAATAAATTTTCTTAAAGCAAGAAACCATAATCTTGCTTCAACGGGGTTTATTCTTAACTCCAGACATGAAGTTTCTAGCAGAAACTCAGAGTTTTTTAGCCTATAATAATAGTTATTACCCTTCAATTTTTTACACTTCTTACGCCATTCAACAACTTCCTCTATATGTTCATCGAAAAGTTGTTCTATAACAAGGCCACAATTATAGCACACCAGGAAGCCATTGGCTTCGATGAGTTTAGGACTTCCGCACTCATCACAGGCTGTTGCCTTCATCAAGTTCCACTGGCTTGAGAGAATACAAACTCTGAAGGTGAGACAAGGGGAGGGGGGTGAACGCAAGTTTTATTAAAATGGTTATCGGCGTGAACCTAGAGCAGGGGCTTAATGCCACCTGGAGAGAGCGCGTAGAGCTTAGGGCGTCGTTCCGCCAAGCTGTGATAGCGCGTGTTAACAGGTGGCTACAGCCCCTGCGTAAGAGTACGCGCTGCAATGCTTAAAAGGAGGAGTTTATCTTCCCTACAGCAGGGTGCTTAATATTGGGAGGCTTACCAGTTAATGCTAAGTATGTGATAAATGCAAAGATTGAAGTTGAGGGTATAGTTGACAAACCCGATATAATAGGTGCATTATTCGGTCAGACCGAAGGATTACTTGGAGTAGACTTAGATTTGAGAGAGCTGCAGAATAGCGGGAAAATCGGCAGGATAGAGGTCAATTTAGTGAAGTCAGACAATAAAGTCAGAGGAGGTCTCAAAGTACCTTCCAACATGGGTAAAGTTGAGACGGCTCTCATAGCTGCTGCGTTAGAGATGATAGACCGAGTGGGACCTTATCAAGCAAAAGTGGAAGTTGTCAGGATAGAGGACATAAGGATCGAAAAAAGAAAAAAACTAGTAGAAAGAGCGAAAGAATTACTGCGTAAATTTGAGGAAGAAGCACCTGAAGTTAGGGAGTTGATTGAAGAAGTTGAAAGTTCTCTCAAAGCTTCAGAGATGATACAGTATGGACCCGAAAGACTTCCTGCGGGACCCGAAGTGGAATCATCTGATACACTCATAGTTGTTGAAGGTAGGGCTGATGTGGCGAACTTGCTTAAACATGGTTACAAAAATGTCATAGCATTAGAGGGGGCAGCAACACCTCAAACGGTTGCTGAACTAGCTAAGCAGAAAAAAACTATATTATTTGTTGACGGGGATCGTGGTGGAGAATTAATTGCTAGGAATTTAATCAATACAATTAGAATTGATTATATCGCCAGAGCCCCTCCGGGTCGGGAGGTAGAAGAGTTAACTGGAAAAGAGATAGCAAAGGCACTTAAGAATAGGGTAGCTGCACAGGAGTTTTTAGCCACCATTAAGGCAGAGAAACAACCCTTTGAGCAAGTAGAACAACAGTTGATGGTCGCAACTATTCAGATACCTGAGAATATAATAGAAGAAGCTAAGAGTCTTAGAGGAACTTTAGAGGCGATACTATATGATGCTGAGTGGAAGCCAATTAAACGGGTAGCTGTAAGGGACTTACCTAGGGCCTTGGAAGAAACTAACGGAATAATCAATGTAATCTTCGATGGTCTTGTAACTCAGAGAATTGTGGACATTGCCTCTTCAAAAGGTATAAAGATGATAATTGGTGCAAGAATGGGCGATATTGTCCGGCTACCTGACAGTTTAACTGCTACAATAATAGACGATTTAATTAAATAAATTAACTTTAAATAAAATTTTTATGAAAATTTATTGAAGAAAGATCTCTACCTGAGGATCCTTAGAAGAATATAAGGTCACCGTAAGGGGATACTTTTACTGTTATTATGGAGTTTGAGAATGCTTTTAGGGGTGCGGTAGCTAATTCTTCAGAGATTATGTCATGGCTTTAATCCTGGCCCATGTGTATGGTGCATGCTGAAGTCTTATACTCTTAAAAATAATTGTGAAACAGGAAGAGTGTTGCGATCCTGATAACGGAGCGCGAGAAACACCTTACATTCCAACTTGCCCTAGAGAGGGTGAAGTCTAGCAAGCTAGGAACGGAGTGTAATGTACAAGGTGTTGGACCCTGTTTGTCATGTCTATAATGTACCAGAGCTAAGCTTAATGCTAGTATACTCCAGGTTTCATAAGGCTTAAAAACACGACATGACACAGTGCTTGATGTCTGAGTCTGAACTGAAAACATTAAGCGGGGAAAAAATCCTGATATTTGGGAAATGGGATTTAAGCGAAGTAAAAGTTAGAGATAGGAGCCTTGAACCGTATATTTGCTTAAGGCCGACGCTCGCACCTCATAGCGAAGGGAGACATGAGAAGGCTAGGTTCATGAAAGCTAAAGTGTGTATAGTAGAGCGTTTAATAAACCAAGTTATGCGACCTGGAAGAAATGCAGGCAAAAAAATGCTTGCTACCAACATTGTTAAGCGAACATTACAGATTATAGAATTAAAAACAGATCAAAACCCTGTTCAAGTTCTAGTTTGGGCTATAGAGAACGCATCACCTAGAGAAGAGACGACCAGGGTAGTTTATGGAGGGATTCTCTACCATATATCAGTAGATGTTTCACCTCAAAGAAGAGTAGACTTAGCACTCAGATTTATATGTGAGGGAGCGAGGAATACATCTTTTAACAATCCAAAACCAATAGAAGAATGCCTTGCGGACGAGATCATAGCCACTGCTTACGGAGATCCTTCGAGTTACGCTATACGGAGAAAAGAGGAAATCGAAAGAATAGCTCTAGCCGCTAGGTAGACTTAAGTAAACTATCCTTTGACGACAGAGATAGGAATTAACCTTACAATTCTCTTAGCGATTCCAGTCCTATCCGCTATTTCGGCAACTCTATCCACATCCTTATAAGCTCCAGGAGCTTCTTCTGCAACAACCGCCAAGCTGGCCGCTCGCACAACTATTCCCCTTCTTTCCAGAGTTTCTGCTATACTGCTTCCCCTATACTCCCTTTTAGCGGCTTCGCGGCTCAGTACTCTTCCTGCTCCATGCGGAGCAGAACCAAAAGTTAACTCCATAGATTTAGTCGTCCCAACAAGTATATAAGATGCAGTTCCCATGGAGCCAGGAATAAGCACTGGTTGCCCAATACTTCTGTATTTCTGTGTTACTAACGCGTGTCCTGGTGGAAAAGCCCGTGTTGCACCTTTCCTGTGAACATATACAAGTTTTCGAATCCCCTCCACTATATGCTCTTCAAGTTTTGCAATATTATGCGCTACATCATAAATGATATGCATGCCTAGGCTATCTGCAGACCTGCCGAGAACTTTCGAGAAAACTTCACGAGTCCAATGTGTTATTATCTGCCTATTAGCCCAAGCAAAGTTAGCCGCGGCTTTCATTGCTGCAAAATAGTCTTCGGCTTCTCTACTTTTAGCTGGTACAGAAACCAATTCCCTATCGGGAAGGGGCATATTATATTTCCTTGAAGCCACCTCCATTACCTTAAGGTAATCGCTGCAGACTTGGTGGCCAAGTCCCCTTGAACCTGTGTGCACCATAACCGTGACTTGCCCTATATGAGTTATTCCGAGTGTTTCAGCAACCTTGGGATCATATATCTTATCTACAACTTGTATTTCTAGGAAATGGTTACCGCTACCAAGGGTTCCTAATTGTCCCCTGCCACGGTCTTTCGCTACTCCTGATACTTTCATTGGATCAGCCCCCTCCATTGACCCTCTCTCCTCAGTGTATTCAGGGTCTTCATTCCACCCGTAGCCTCTTTCAACAGCCCATTCAGCCCCCTCAGCCAACACCCTATCAAGCTCTGGCATGCTAAGACTAAACTTACCTTTGGATCCAAGCCCTGAAGGTATATGTTTAAACAAGTATTCCGCAAGATCCTTTAAATGAGGTTTTATTTCCTCATAGGTTAGCTCAGTTCTAAGTATCCGAACGCCGCAGTTAATATCATAGCCAACTCCACCTGGACTAAGAACACCCTCTTCACAGTCAAATGCTGCTACCCCACCTATAGGAAACCCATAGCCCTGATGCCCATCAGGAAGCACTATTGAATACTTGTAGATTCCAGGTAGCATGGCAACATTGGCAGCTTGTTCCAAAGTAAGATCGCTTTGCATTTTCTGTAGCAGGAGTTCGTCAGCAAATACTCGTGCAGGAACTCTCATTCCTCTTTTATAGTTTTGCGGGATTTCCCAGACAACATCCTCAAGTCTCTTGAGGACTACCATAAGTATCGTTTTTTAGAAGTTCTATTATTTAAAAACATTTTTATTGTGAAAAAATAAAAATTCTTATGCAAGCATTTTTAAAAAGAAGGGTGACTAGGGAGGAGCTTCTAATGATAGATAAAGATCTTGGAATAGAGTTTGAAGAGGCGAGACCAAAGGATCTAGTAGCCGTTTATGAGGAAGAAGGTGAATGCACTTATACAATAGTGGAGGAAGTACCCTTAAACATTTTAAGAAAGATATTAAGTCCAGGGATTATCGAGCTACTTGAAGTGCTCAAAACTTATAAGAATGTGAATCTAAGTGATACGGCTAGATTACTTAATAGATCGCCGTCAAATGTTTACGTGGATCTTAAGCTACTCGCGATGCATCGTATAATTCACCTCGAAAAACTTGGAAAACAAGTTATACCATATTTACTGCTCGATGAAATAAAAGTAATACCATGAAGAGCTTCTCGCAGAATTTACTCGGTACATTAATAAAAGGGTCCGTTGAGGTGCATTTCCTCATCAATCAGTGCAGGTCAATATCTTCATTCAAGTACTGTAATTGACAGCTGACTTTATACTTTTCGATACATTAGCGAAGATGAAGTTGAACAACTAATGGGCCCGCCGGGATTTGAACCCGGGACCTCCCGCGCACTGAGCAGGATTGGCCTACTCGTCAGGCGGGCATCCTAGCCGCTAGACTACGGGCCCTTTACACACACCGGTATTCTTTGAGGGTTATATTGTTTACCTGCAGTATTGATATAATTTATTGGCTATATATCTACTACAAACCTTACAACAACTTTACTATTTTTTGAAGAAATCTCCATTAAGTGATAAGTTACTGCTTTAACTAGAGTTCTGGACTCATGCTTCTCACCACTGTACTGCTCGCCTGCTGCAATACCATATAGCTTGAAGATCTCTTCTTTCTTCTCTATTTTTTCAACTTTAAATTTAGAGAAAAGAATTTGCTCTGTATCGAATAGTATTAATAATTTTTCGATCCAGTTGTACAGTAAAGATTCAAGGTCACCCCCCTCTACTTCGATCCGTTTTTCTTCTTCCGGCTTGACAAGCGACGTATTTGTCATTACCTCGAAAACTCCTAAAGCAGCATACTCAAAAGCTTCCTCTATACTATCACCCCAAGCTTCTATCAGTACATCTGCAGTGTGTGAAAGGTGTTTAAACCCCCCCGTCATAGCTCAACATATTTCCTTACAAGTCATTATCTTTAAAACCATGTCACAACTTCCCATGATGAGATTTCGATGGACGTGAGCGGAATCTTTGATCTAATAACGTTTCTTGTAGTGTTGACCTTCTTCTCATACATATCGAGAGAACTTGAAATCCGCCGTATAATTAATGAAGTGGAGTTTTACCTGACCTTATTTAAAGCAGCTAGAGATCGTGCTACTCAGTCCGTTACTAGAAAGTTCAATGAAGTAATAGCTAGAGCGCAACGCCGTGTTAACCTGAATATAGTTGAAGAGAAAGTTAGAGATCTGTTAGAAACTTTTGCTATAGAACCGGAAGCTTTAGATCCTTTTGGAGTGGTCAAGAAAGTGAAGTTGATGTTAAGAACAGAAGAGGCTGCTATTAAGAATGAAATTTCCCGCGTTGCCCCTAATGCCGATAAAAGTGAAGTAGAAGTTTTGACTGGCATGGTGGAAGTTTCAAGAGGACTTAATCTACTGTATAAAACTATCAACCATCTCTACATTCAAGCAAAGAAATTTAAAAGTTACTGGATGCTATTGCAATTGGATGCGCTCTTACCTTATATTGCTGATGAGGTTAAAGCATACGAGAGTGCAATCTATGCTTTAACAAGTCGAGTTCCAATCGGCGACTCTGTGGGACCATTGCTAGTAGCGCTGCTTTCAAAAGAGTTAAAAGCGATTCCTATCCAGGTAGACGTTAACGATACAACCATATACTTAACTGATTTCGAAGGTCGTCAAGTATTGTTGGTAAAAGCTGAAGGGCCTGGAAGCAGTGTGGGCAGATATGATGAAGCATTAAAAAGGTTATTGACAACATGGGGGGCAGCAGTTACTTTAGTTATAACTGTGGATGCAGCTCTAAAGCTTGAAGGGGAAATAAGTGGTGGGTTAGCTGAAGGCTATGGTGTAGCGATTGGAGGCACCGGCGTGGAGAAGTATGGAATTGAAGAAGTATTAGCGGAATATGGCCTGCGGCCTTATGCACTTATCATAAAAATGGCATCCGAGGAGGCATTATCTCCACTTTCTAAAGATTTGTATGATGCATGTATGAAAGCTAAAGAGAGAGTAAAAGCCATGATCCTAGAAGCTACCAAGTATGGCGAAGCAGTAATTGTAATAGGAGTTGGGAATACTTTGGGTGTTGGTAACTAATTTCAACTTAAATTTACGGTGTAGCAATCACTGTTTAAATAGTTCTAGAACATTTGTAGTATTTAAAACTCCTTTCTGGGTTAGAACTAAGGTATCTTCAAACTGAGCTACTATTCCATTTCCTGCTTCTCTCAATACAGGGTAAAATTGAATCCTTCGCTTTGAGACAAGCTTCCTAAGCGCGTCTATACCACTTTCACCCCATTCCCTGTAAACCCATCTTTCTGAGAACGGTAGTCCCCTGTATCGACGCCAGAGTTCTCTAAGCAAGAAGTCAAGATAATCGTCACCCGTAACCTTCAAAGCTAACACCCTGTATATAGTACCTTCTTCTTCCTCTATTACATAACCCCTTCCATTTGTCACAAATGGTTCAACTGCGTATACTTCGCCGGTATTCGCTTTACCGCACACCCCAGAACGTACGTTTGGTACGCACTTACCCGAGTGGAGTAAGTATCTCGACATGGAGTGTCCACTTAGGTTTTTTATGGGTTTGAACCCCGCCGTAGTAACCGCTATTTCAATTCTTTTACCAACCTCGCCCAGGTCTACTCCGGGTCTTAAGACTTGTTCTGCCTCTCGAAGAGCCTTCTTTGCGGTTTCAACTAATGGAGTGTGAGATAAGCCCAATGTAATAGTAATTGCCGCATCGGCAATGAAGCCATCTATACTAGCTCCTAGGTCGATTTTTACTACAGCGGGAAGCTGTAAAATGACCTGGTCTTTAACCTTGGGTGAGTAGTGCGCGGCAATATCGTTCACTGAAATATTTACTGGGAATGCCGGTTCAGCTCCAAGTTGTCTAACATAGTTCTCCAAGTCCTCTGCGAGATGAAGCAATAAGGATCCTTCATCAATTATATCTATAGCCTTTCCTAAAGCTTTATGGGCCACCTCTCCTGCTGCTACCCATTTTTCTAGTTCCTCACTCACGAGGTTACTTATAAGGGGAAGCAAAATATATTCCTCATCTAGCGAGAAACCGTATGGGATTGGAGGAATCGATTGAAGAAGTGCGCAAATTACTTGAAAACGAGGATGAAGTAAGAGAAAGGATTCTTTCTTTAACTAGGGAAATTATTAGAGGAGCTAGGCGAATAGTGTTTAAAGTTCATGGAGGAGATATAGTATCTGCCGAAAAGGAACTTACGGAAACTGAGAAGTATGTGAGTGAGCTAGAGAAGTATAAGTTTCTCCATCCCCGACTTTTCTATACCGGGTCCGTTAGTGCCGCATTGGTCGAGTATGTGGAGGCACGTTTAATACTTGAGTATGAGAAAACGGATAAGCTTCCTAGTTTTGAGGAGCTTAAGGTAGAGCCGGTGCACTATTTGCTAGGTCTTGCAGACTTTGGAGGGGAGCTAAGACGACTAATGGTCAGGTGTCTTAGCACAGGCGATTATTCGGGAGCCGTGCGGGCGCTGAAGATAATGGAAAAAGTCTACAAGGGATTAATCACTCTAGCGCTTCCGGATGCATTAGTACCGGGATTGCGTAGAAAGGTCGATATTCTTCGAGGAGTTTTTGAAAGCTCAATGCGAGATCTATTATACTACAGTATTAGCAATGATGTAGAAAATTCTATAAGAGATCTCATAAAAATTCTTAAAAATGAAAGAGAGATTTAACCGAAGTTTCATCAACATAAATAGACTTAGGACAGCTCAAAAAATAATATCGGAAAAAGTCATCGAAGTAGACGTCTTGCCACCACATATTGAGTTAGTCTGTGGCGTAGATATAGCTTACACAGGTAACCTAGCGGTTTCGGCAGCAGTGACTGTAGATACTCATAGGCTTACTCCAGTAAGCAAAGCAACAGCCATCCTAGAGGTAAAGTTCCCGTATATACCAACCCTTTTAGCTTTCAGGGAAGCTGGTCCGATGATAGTAGCTATCCGCAGACTTAAAACTCACCCACAAGTCATTATAGTTGACGGCAACGGCAGGCTTCATCCATTCGGAGCTGGTGTGGCATCTCAGGTCGGCCTAGCCCTGAACTTACCAACAATTGGAGTTGCGAAGAAACTCTTATGTGGAAACATTAGTGAATGGGAAGGTGAAATTGCACCGATTTTACTCGAAGGGAGAACTGTTGGCGTTGCACTTAAAATGTCTAGCAACAGTAAACCAATATACGTTAGTGTAGGCCATATGATATCTCTCACTACAGCAGTAAAACTTGTCAAGCAGTTAACCCGAGCTGGTTTTCGATTACCTGAGCCATTGAGGCTTGCCCATATAGAAGCTACAAACCTGGCTCGTTGTTTAAAAGCAGTTTCACAATGTTAGAGCTAGAAGTAAGTCCATCTTGAATTCGTTCATGAATTTTAACTATTTTTATAGGAATTCTTAAGTTTTCAATAGATTTTTTAACCATTTCTTCAATCACTGCTTGATCCGGACCTAGGAGTATTATGTCTGGCTTTAAGCTTTGGAGAGTGCCCTCAATATCTAGTGGTTCACTACCTAAATACGCTTCATCAACATATCTGATGCTTCTAATAACTTCGAGTCTTTGCTTCTCCGGAATCATCGGTTTACGCCCTTTAAGTCTGATTATGGTGGAATCACGAGCTACAATAACTACTACTGTACCAAGCTCCCTTGCTTTTCTTAGTAAGTATAGATGACCAGGATGCACTATTTCGAAAGTGCCGCCCACCAATACCCTCGGCGGTTTATGAGCTGGCCACTGCACCTTTATAAAACCTAGGATGGATAAAGCATCTAATAAACCTTCAGCATAAGATGAGCAGGCTATACTTGTCACCGGATCTCTCCGTTCAAGGTAAAACTCAGCATCTCTTAGATACCTACTAGCTTCTTCAATCACACACCTCACATTATCAACGTTAACATTTTCAAGATTATGAAGTGCCACCTTAAGGTTTTCAATATAATTCTTAGCTTTTTCTACAGCTGTTAAGTCCATACAATTCTCAGTATAATAAGGGGGTTATTGTACTAACGCATAAATAGTGTTTAGAAAGTTTCATCGATATCTAAACCTTTATCACCATTAGTCAATCCATTATATGAAGTATTTGTATACATTAGCGAAACAACACGTTTATTCCAATCAACAAGTAGAGCTTCAGACACGCTTGTAAGAGCCTGTAGGATCTCCATTTCAACGGGGTTAAGGCGTCCAGGCACCACTAGTGAATGAGGCGGTGGTCCTAGATCAATTAATTCGCCCAATTTCATTACTTTTACAGATTCGTCTGGACTAGTAGCTCTAGCCACCGCTATAAAAGGCGTTCTCTCGTCTATTATGCCAAGTTTCTCTTTTTCCTCAAGTAATCGCAGAATTTCAATGGCTTCACAGGCTGTCATAGCATACCCTTTTTCAACATCTAAGTCTAGCAAAAATAACGTGTGAAGTCCTCTGATCAAATTCTCGTAAAAGACGTGGTAGGGCGTAGATGGGAAATAGCTTGGAGTAGGCTTTATAATGGTGACCGGTCTACCCATTTTATAGATATGTAAGCCGGTTGAGGCAAGTACAGCATTAATCACCGAAGGGGCTGGTAAAGCTACAACCTTTACACCTTGTTTAATTGCTGTTAGTCGTATAACGTTATGAGTAGTTGCTACAAATGGATCACCTGGAACCAGCAAAACAATATCTTCGTGTTTAGCATCATACACAATTTGGTTGAGCTGATCCCCCTCTAACTGGCTTCGTCTTAACACCTGTATATTTTTACCTATAATTTTTTCAAGTTCTTCAAGCTTAAAGTCAGGCATCAAACTTGTGTAAAATTCTATAAAGACTTTGCTTGATCTACACAACATTTCAAGTGTACCCATGCTTATATCTCTCAAATTGTATAAGCCTAAACCTGCTATAACTAACACAATTATTCGTTTTTTCTTTAAGAAAAATTTTTACGCTTCCTTAACGTCCGTTCCATAGCGCGGGGGTGCCCGAGCTAGGTCAAAGGGGGCGGTCCAGCAACGGCTGGGCCCAAACTCAGGATCTAGTTAGGGATGAGATCTCCGCTGGCGGAGGCCTGCCCGGGTTCGAATCCCGGCCCCCGCATACTTCCTGTCACACTACGTTACCGTACTGAAAATAGTTGTTATAGAAGAAAAAGGTCTGTAGTCTTAATATTAAACCATAGTATCAGAAAATAACTTTTAAGATTTTCACTTCTGTAAGGGAAATCCTTATCAGCGTTTAGTAAAGAAATCGTCTACTGATTTTTTATCTCTAATACCAAGGTAGTTTCAAAATACATTTCAAAAATTATAATTGAACACTATAGCACCTATTTCACAGCAGAGTCTAGCTGAATTATCAGAAAAAAATAAAACTATTCTAAGCTTGCGGTACTAGTCATGAGAAGGGAGGTTAAAATTTACAGTGTTAGCGGGCAAATATTCTTGCACAGACTAAGCGAGTGGCGTAAGTTTACGGTTGAAGTATTAGCAATAAAGCCTGAACACGCGGTAGAGCGTGTTTTAAGTGAGTTAGGGTCTAGACACAAGTTGAAAAGAAAACACATTAAAATTATCAAAGTAGAGGAAGTGAATGCGGAGAGGGTGAAAAATATCACCATTAAAGATCTCACCAACCTAAATAGAATACTTGCAGGTTAGGTGAAAATTTGTGGCATCCGATAGTAAGGAGGAGCTTGTTGCTGAATATGCTACATTAGGGCAATTAGCAGAGGAACTCAGACGAAGGATAGATTTGCTCAATGTCTCGTTGAATGAACTCACAGCAGCTAAAAGTGCCGTGGATGAATTAGTTAATGTCAAAGAAGGAGAGGAAGTATTAGTGCCTGTAGGCGCCGGCATCTATGTCAAAGCAAACATTTCAAATACGAAAATTGTTCTTGTATCGATTGGAGCTAACATAATTGTTGAAAGGTCCTTAGAAGAAGCAAAGAAATATCTTGATGATCGGGAACAGAGAGTAAGAGACGCTCTGCAAAAAACACTAGGTGATTATCAAGCGGTGGTTTCACGAATGAGAGAGCTTGAACGAGGAATAAGAACAACCTCAAGTAAGTGATAATTCCCTATTGTTTTCAATGGTTTGCAGGTCATAGAAAGGTGCTGTGTAGTGCTTGAGGGTCTCAAAAGAACCTTAAGCAGGATAGCCGAGATGTTAGCCAGAGCTGACTTCTCCATAGAAGACATGGAGATGATTGAGAGGGAAACTATCATAATGCTTGTTGAGTGTGATGTGGCCTTTGAAGCCGCTGAAGCTATAGCTAAGTTAGTTAAAGAAAAAGCGTTAGAGCGACAAATAAGTGTAAAAAACAAGCAGATAGTTGAACAGCAACTGTTGAAGGAGACTTTGATAAAACTGTTTGCAAAGGCTAAGTGGTTTGATCTAGAAGAAACTATAATTAAAGTTAAGCAAGATGAAGAGCCGGTAAAGCTTCTATTTGTCGGACCTAACGGGCATGGCAAAACCACAACTATTGCAAAGCTCGGTTACAGGCTTAAGGGGAGAGGCCTTAGCGTGGTATTTGCAGCCGCAGATACTTGGCGCGCCGGTGCTTTTGAGCAGTTAAGGCTTCATGCCAGTAACATAGGGGCTGATATTGTAAGCCATGGCTACGGAGCAGATCCAGCAGCAGTGGCCTTTGACGCTGTAGCTTATGCCCGCAAGCGTAGCAAAGACGTTGTGCTGATAGATACGGCAGGCCGTCTTCAAACAGATGTAGATCTAATGAATGAGCTTAGAAAAATAGCTAAGGTTGTGAAACCGGATTTCAAAATATTTGTTGGTGACGCGTTAACGGGTAATGATGCACTATACCAGGCAGTTACTTTTAACCAGTACATAGGCATCGATGGAGGTATACTTACAAAGTTTGATGCCGATGCGAAAGGAGGCTCGGCTATAAGCTTCGTATACGCGATAGAGAAACCGATACTTTATATAGGAACTGGGCAGGGGTACGAGGATTTGCAGCCATTTAGCATAGAGTGGTTCCTGACTCGGGTATTTGAGTAAAAGCGAATAGAACATATATCGATGATCTGAATAGGAATAAACGTGGAGGAAGCAAAACACTTGCTAGATGTTTACCAATTAACTAGCAAAGAATTAGTAGAGCTACTAGAAACCGCTATAATGTATAAGAAACTAAGGAAAAAAGGTATTAGATGTACTCGTGAATTACGAGGCAGGAGTGTTGCGATGATCTTCGAGAAGCCATCAACCAGGACCAGGGCATCCTTCGCTGTAGCAGTTTATGAAATGGGTGGGCTGCCCGTGGCGTATAACCGTGAGGAGTTGCAACTAGCGCGTGGCGAGCCTGTAAAAGACTTAGTTAGGGTTCTAAGTCGATACCATGATGCAATAGCAGCTAGGGTCTACCATCAAGAAAACTTGGAGGAAATGGCTAAGTATTCTTCAGTTCCGGTGATAAACCTATTGAGCGATAAGTTTCATCCTCTACAAGCACTCGCTGACTGCATGACTATCATAGAGATTTTCGGAAAGCTTAAGGGCATAAAGCTAGCCTTTGTAGGCGACGGTCAAGACAACGTGTTTAATTCCTTAGCTATCGCCGGATTAAAGTTGGGTATGGAGATAAGAATTGCTTGTCCACCGGAGTATGGGCCGAAAGTAAGCTGGCTTAAAAAGCTTGCTGGTGAGATAGAAGGTACTTTAGAGGTTTATGATGAACCTTTAAACGCCGTCAAAGATGTAGATGTAGTTTACACAGATGTATTCGTTAGCATGGGACAGGAAAAAGAGAAGGATGAGAGGTTAAGAAGCTTTTTACCGCGTTATAGAGTTTCCTTGGAATTGATGAAGCATGCTGGTACAGGTGCAGTTTTCATGCACTGTTTACCGGCGCATAGGGGAGAAGAAGTAGATGAAACAGTAATTGAAAGTGAGCGATCAGTGATCTTCGAGCAAGCTGAAAATCGATTGCATACCGCTAAGGCTGTATTAAAAAAGTTACTTTGCCAAGAATCTCCGATCAGTTTTTAAGCACCTCTTAATTAGAGTAGCGTGGGCTTCATAAATGATGTTATCCGGACTCTGAGAGCTACTAAGAAGGCTGATCCGAAAACATACAAAGTTTCCTTAAAAGTTGTGGGGCTAGGTTTTGTGCTACTTGGCTCATTAGGTTACTTGTTTCAGTTGATTGGAGCTGGATTACGAATGGTGAAGCTTGCTACCGTGTCGAGCGACGTGATTACAATGGCATTGGCGGCAGTGGCTGCAATTACATTAGCTGCTGTTTTGTATCTAAGAAGAAAAGCCTCATAAATGATGTCAATGTAATCTATATTCCGAGAAGCTATGTTAAAGGTGGTATAATTTATGGCTATCAGGAAGGCTCGGTTCTATGGAATTAGAGTTACCCAAGGTCAGGAGGTAACAATGGCATTACTAATGGAGGAGCGGATAAAGGCTGGAACAATGCCAATTTATTCGTTAGCTATACTGCCTAGCTTAAAAGGGGTTATATTGGCTGAGTCAGATGTGCCACACGCTGTACAGAGAGTCTCAATGAATCTTAAACATGTAAGAGGTTTAATGAAAGGAGGTATGGATTTCTCAGAGATCGAGAAATTTGTAGCTCCGAAGCCAATCATAGAAACCATCAAAATAAATGATGTAGTTGAAATAACTAGTGGACCGTTTATCGGTATGAGGGGGCGTGTACTAGAGATCGATAAAGTTAAGGGTGAGGTTAAAGTCGAAATAACTGAAGCAGCATATCCACTGCCAGTGACTATAAGCGCTGATTACGTAAGGATTGTTAGGATTTCAGAGGAGGCAGCTGAGGGTTCGAGATGAATATGCAATGTGGTCTAAGAGACTTCCTAGAGCAGCTCAACGAGGAAAAACTATTAGAGAGAATAAGTAAACCGGTCTCCGTTGACTACGAAGCGGCCTATTGGTTAAAAACTTATGATGGCATGAAAGCTGTGTTGATGGAGAAACCGATAGGCTATAGTATTCCAATTGTGGGAAATATACTTTGCTCTCGCCATTTTTTATATAAAGCTTTAAAAGTTGAAAATGATTCTGAAGCTTTCTCAAAACTATTGAAGGCGATAAATGAGCCGAAAGAGGTGAAAATAGAGGGCAATCCAGGATGTTTTAAAAGTTTGAAGGGTATAGACTGCTTACCGGTTCTTAGAAGTTATCAGGGAGAGGCAGGTAGGTACCTTACCGCTTCGATACTTATTGCACGGGAACCTGGGGGTGAAGTATGCAATGCAAGTATTCATAGGATGCTAGTTCTCGATAATAAACACTTGGCAGTTCGCTTAGTTCCTCGTCATTTATACATGATGTATATGGAAGCCAAGAAAAGGGGTGAACACTTACCAGCAGCTGCAGTAATTGGAACTTCGCCTGAATTTTACATAGCAGCAGCTGCATCACCACCATATGGTGTTTTTGAGCTTGAAGTGGCTAATACACTAGCTGAAGGAAAAATCAAAGCCTTCGACGCGGGAAATGGATTGCCAGTGCCCTTAGACTCAGAGATAGTGCTGTTAGGCAGGTTACGTACAGATATTGAAACTCCAGAGGGACCATTTGTCGATATTTTAGGCACATTAGATACTGTTAGGAATCAACCTGTATTGGAAGTAGATGAAGTGCTGATAAGGGAGGGTGTTTCTTACTATACAATCCTGCAAGGTGGGCGCGAACATATATTACTAATGGGTTTCCCTCGCGAGGCAGCAATATGGGATTCTATTAGAAAGGTTGTACCCAGAGTGAAATCGGTTCGACTGCTTGAGAGTGGTGGAGGTTGGCTAATAGCAGTAATTTCTATAACTAAGAACGCTGACGGTGATGCAAAAAATGCCTTACTAGCCGCGTTCGCCGCACACCCCTCTCTTAAGATAGCTGTAACTGTCGACGAGGATTTAGATATAGATAACCCTTCAGATCTACTGTGGGCTTTAGCAACCAGAATGCAGCCGGATGAGGATCTCATCATCTTAAAGGGTTGCAGAGGGTCTAGTTTAGACCCTTCTGCTGATCAGTCTACTCTAACAACATCTAAACTGGGTATCGATGCGACTATACCTTTAACGAAGCAGAGGGAGTTATTCCATCGTGCTAAAATACCTTGGAACTTTTCTTAGCTTGAATGACAGACAGTTCTAGGTTCTCTTAGTTATTAGCCCTGTAATCAAGCATTCTACGATGAAGTCTGGGTCCACTCTACCTATCCCACTGATCCTTTTAGCCGTGACCATAGTACCCGAATCAAGTTGAGTAAATGTAAGAACATAACTATCGCTCCAGCGTTTTCCAAGCCTAGATTTATAAATAACCCTTATAAGCGCCTCAAGCCTTTCGCCAGTTTTCTTCACATATTCGACCCTGATCACCTTAGAATCTTCACTCCCCTCCGATAACGCGTTAGAGTATTTAGAATTAAGGCTCCATAATGCCTCAGCTATAGCAGAAAAGCTCCAGGAGGAGCCTAAAAAATAACACCTCATAGAGATCCTACTATAAAGGGGGATATATGCACTGTGCTAAATGTGGTAAGCGAGCTGAGCATATTGATCCAGCTACAGGAGATACATTATGTATTAATTGTCTGCAAACTACTGTAAAAAGACGTTTCCTGAAGGGATTAAGACGAGCAAATCCGCGCAGAGACGATAAAGTAATAATAGCTTGCAGAGCGGACACTCAATCCCTCTTTACACTTAAAACAATGATAGAAGTAGAGAAAAATTATCCTGTAAGTCTCGAGGTTATAGAACTGGCTAAAATACCATTTTGCTTAGATTTTTGTAAAAAAACAAATATCAACTACAAGTTTATCGAAGCTGACTATAAGACTTACACGGGTTTCAGACTAGCCTTAACCGATAAAATAAATCAACAACGCAATGATGTTCTTATAGTCATGCCAGATGTTCTCGAAGATATAGCAGCCTATTTTTTAGGAGAAGTATTACTAGGTGATATAAGAGGTTTAAGCTTAGATGCAAGCTTTAGAGTAGCCTATCCCTCGGCCTTCTTGAGCTATAGAACCTTAGCTTTCCTCGAGCCAGAGCTCATAGGTAGTTTATCAAGCCTCTACTTAAACTCCGGCGCTAAGGTATTACTAGAAGAGTTTGCTAGATACCATTCAACACTAGTTTTCTCAAGTGTAAAAATGTTCTACAAATTAGTTAATATCTTAAGAGAGGCGTAAGATATATAAGCCCAGAATGCAAATACCTCCTGCGCCGTGATCTACGGCGGCTCACCCAGATAACGGGGAGGCGAGCCCTCCACCAATGAAGAGGTGGCCTCCGGTCGCGGCGACAAGGTGCGGGCCCAAGCAAACTAAACCCCTTTGGCGAGAGAGGGTTTAGACGCTTGGGTCTAAGAGAAGTTCGGCGCGGCGCTCAGGAGTTAAACTCCTCCGCCAAGCCGTGACTCCGGTTGATCCTGCCGGACCCGACTGCTATTGGGGTGGGGCTGAGCCATGCGAGTCAGGGCCTCGGGTTACGGCGAGGCCCGGCGGACGGCTCAGTAACGCGTGGCTAACCTACCCTCGGGAGGGGGATATCCCCGGGAAACTGGGGGTAATACCCCATAGGTGCAGGTTCCTGGAATGGGCCTGCGCCTAAAGGGATGCAGTGCCATACCCGCTGTATCCGCCCGAGGATGGGGCTGCGTCCCATCATGGTAGTTGGCGGGGTAACGGCCCGCCAAGCCGAAGACGGGTAGGGGCCGTGAAAGCGGGAGCCCCGAGATGGGCACTGAGACAAGGGCCCAGGCCCTACGGGGTGCAGCAGGCACGAAACCTCCGCAATGCGGGTAACCGTGACGGGGTCACCCCGAGTGCCGCCCGATGAGGGCGGCTTTTCCCCGGTCTAGATAGCCGGGGGAATAAGCGGGGGGCAAGTCTGGTGTCAGCCGCCGCGGTAATACCAGCCCCGCGAGTGGTCGGGACGTTTATTGGGCCTAAAGCGTCCGTAGCCGGCCTGGTAAGTCCCTCTTTAAAGCTCACGGCTCAACCGTGAGAGCGGAGGGATACTGCTGGGCTAGGGGGCGGGAGAGGCCGGGGGTACTCCCGGGGTAGGGGCGAAATCCGTAAATCCCGGGAGGACCACCAGTGGCGAAGGCGCCCGGCTGGAACGCGCCCGACGGTGAGGGACGAAAGCTGGGGGAGCAAAGGGGATTAGATACCCCCGTAGTCCCAGCTGTAAACGATGCGGGCTAGGTGTTGGGTGGGCTTCGAGCCCGCCCAGTGCCGTAGGGAAGCCGTTAAGCTCGCCGCCTGGGGAGTACGGCCGCAAGGCTGAAACTTAAAGGAATTGGCGGGGGAGCACCACAAGGGGTGAAGCTTGCGGTTTAATTGGAGTCAACGCCGGAAACCTTACCCGGGGCGACAGCAGGATGAAGGCCAGGCTAACGACCTTGCCAGACAAGCTGAGAGGAGGTGCATGGCCGTCGCCGGCTCGTGCCGCGAGGTGTCCGGTTAAGTCCGGTAACGAGCGAGACCCTCGCCTCCAGTTGCCATCCGACTCCGAAAGGAGTTGGAGCACTCTGGAGGGACTGCCGGCGTTAAGCCGGAGGAAGGAGGGGGCTACGGCAGGTCAGTATGCCCCGAAACCCCGGGGCCACACGCGAGCTGCAATGGCGGGGACAGCGGGTGCCGACCCCGAAAGGGGGAGGTAATCCCTTAAACCCCGCCTCAGTAGGAATCGAGGGCTGCAACTCGCCCTCGTGAACGTGGAATCCCTAGTAACCGCGCGTCACCAACGCGCGGTGAATACGTCCCTGCTCCTTGCACACACCGCCCGTCGCTCCACCCGAGCTGAGGCTTGGTGAGGCCCAGCTCTGAAGGGGTTGGGTCGAACCGAGCCCTGGCAAGGGGGGAGAAGTCGTAACAAGGTGGCCGTAGGGGAACCTGCGGCCGGATCACCTCCTTCCCAGTTCCTAGTTTCTTGAGCGCCGCGCCGAACTATTTTTATTAGATGCAACCCGAAAGGTTAAACCTTTCGGGTGAAGGGCTGAGCGATCCAGCTATAGCTGGATCGCTGTGAGTGCCGCGCATAGGTTAGCGGTCACGTAGATCGGGCTTGCATCGGCAAGGTTAGCGCAAGCAAGCCGCTCGGTGGATGGCTCGGCTCGGGCGCTGAAGAAGGGCGTGGCAAGCTGCGATAAGCCCCGGGTAGGCGCACGCAGCCGTAGATCCGGGGATCCCCGAATGGGACTTCCTGCCGCTGGTGAATAGCCTGCGGCGCTCGGGAAACCGCATAGACGGGAGTACCAAGTAGGAACCCCCCGAACGGAAGCATCTTAGTAGGGGGAGGAAAAGAAACCAATAGGGATCCCCTGAGTAGGGGCGACCGAAAGGGGGAGAGCCCAAACCGAACCTGCGGGCGAAAGCTCGTGGGAATGTGGGGTTGTAGGACGCTTGTCTATGATCCCCTGCTGGGGAAGCCGAAGTAGGCTGGAAAGCCTCGCCGCAGAGGGTGACAGTCCCGTAGGCTTAACCCAGCGAGGAGAGGCGAGCGTTCCTGAGTACCACGGCTTGGTTTTGCCGTGGGAAGCTGGGGGGCACCGACCTCCAAGGCTAAATACGTCCCGAGACCGATAGCGAACTAAGTACCGTGAGGGAAAGCTGAAAAGAACCCCGGAAGGGGGGTGAAAAGAGCCTGAAACCGGGCGGTGACGAGTGGCGCAGCTCGAAAGGAGTGAACCTCCCTGAAGGAAACTTGGGCGACCAAGGAGTACGAAGGGAGGTAACCGGGGTTGCGCCTTGCGTCTGGAATCACGAGCCGGGGAGTTCACAGGCGTGGCGAGCTTAAGGGGTTAAAGCCCCGAAGGCTTAGGGAAACCGACATGCCCGCAGCCGGTCCTCCGGCGAGGGGCGGGGTCCGAAAAGGGCCTGAAGTCACGCCTGTGAGACCAGAAACCGAGCGATCTAGGCCGGGGCAGGGCGAAGCCGGGCGAAAGCCCGGTGGAGGCCCGAAGGGGTTCTGACGTGCAATTCGTTCCCATGACCTCGGCCTAGGGGCAAAAGACCAATCAAGCTCGGTGATAGCTGGTTCCCCCCGAAGCGGGTCTTAGCCCGGCCTGCCCAGAGGTGACTGGTAGGGTAGAGCACTGATAGGGGGGCGAGGGGCCGATGAGGCCCCACCTCCCTTTCAAACTCCGAACCTACTGGTACCGTAGAAGGGCAGAGACGGGCCTCTGGGATAAGCCTAGAGGCCGAGAGGGGAACAACCCAGACCGGGGTTAAGGCCCCTAAGTGCCGGCTAAGTGTTATCAGAAGAGTGTCCCCCGCCTTAGACAGCGGGGCCGTAGGCTTAGAAGCAGCCATCGGCTAAGAAGTGCGTAACAGCTTACCCGCCGAGGCGGGGGGCCTCGAAGATGGCCGGGACTAAGCCGGCCGCCGAGACCCCGGGGCACGGGCCTATGGTCCGTGATCCGGTAGGGGGGCGTCGGGGTGGGCTGGAAGCCGGGTCGTGAGGTCCGGTGGACCCGCTCCGAACGAAAATCCCGGCGGTAGTAACAGCAAAGAGGGGTGAGAATCCCCTCCGCCGAAAGGGCCAGGGTTCCCCAGCGACGATCGTCGGCTGGGGGTTAGCCGGTCCTAAGGTGAGGCGTAACTCGCACTCACCGAAAGGGAAACGGGTTAATATTCCCGTGCCGTGGAGGTACACTCGCGGCAACGCAAGCTCGGCTCCTGACGCTTCAGGATAGGGAGAGCGGGGCTGTCGCCCTGTCCAACTGCTGAAGCCCGGGGAGTGCCGTCAAGGCGAGAACCGGGTGAAGGCAGGACGGGCCTGCCGTTAGGTGGGTTCTCTCGATTCCTGGAGCCAGTGAAAAGGGAGCCGAGAAGGAGCCTCCACGACCGTACCGAGAACCGACACCGGTGCCCCTGGGTGAAAAGCCCAAGGCGTGTCGGAGTAACCCGGGCTAGGGAACTCGGCAAATTAGCCCCGTAACTTCGGGATAAGGGGTGCCTGCGGTCTTAGGGGTCGCCCCTGGGATCGCAGGTCGCAGTGACAAGGGGGACCCGACTGTTTAATAAAAACATAGGTCCCCGCGAGCCCGAAAGGGTGTGTACGGGGGCTGAATCCTGGCCACTGGCGGTACGTGAACCCCGGGTTCAACCGGGCGAAGCGCCGCCGAAGGCCGGGAGTAACTCTGACTCTCTTAAGGTAGCCAAATGCCTTGCCGGGTAAGTTCCGGCGTGCATGAATGGATCAACGAGGTCCCCGCTGTCCCAGCCCGGGACCCGGTGAACCCGCAACCTGGTGCACAGTCCAGGTACCCCCGATGGGGCGAGAAGACCCCGTGGAGCTTCACCGCAGCCTGTCGTTGGGGTGTAGCTGCGGGTGCGTAGCGTAGGCGGGAGCGATGAAGCACCTCTTCCGGGAGGTGTGGATGCGCCGGTGAAACACCGCCCATTCGCGGCTATGCCCCTAACCCGGGATTACCCGGGAACAGCGGCAGGTGGGCGGTTTGGCTGGGGCGGCACACCCCTGAAAAGGTATCAGGGGTGCCCAAAGCTCGGCTCAGGCGGGACAGAACCCCGCCGTAGAGGGCAAGGCCATATGCCGGGCTGACTGCGCCTTTGAACGCAAGGGGCGCAGGGGGGAAACCCGGGCCTAGCGAACGCTCGTGCCCCCTTCGGTGGGGGCCGGGCATGACAGAAAAGTTACCCCGGGAATAACCGGCTCGTCGCGGGCGAGAGTTCACATCGACCCCGCGGTTTGGTACCCAGACGTCGTCTCTTCCCAGCTTGGCGGTGCAGCAGCCGCCAAGAGTGGGGCTGCTCGCCCATTAAAGGGGAACGTGAGATGGGTTTAGACCGTCGCGAGACAGGTCGGACTCTACCTGTCGGGGGTGGTGGTCGCCTGAGGGGAAGGTCCGCTCAGTACGAGAGGAACGGCGGGCCGCGGCCTCTAGTCTACCGGCCGTCTGACAAGGCGTGCCGGGCAGCCACGCCGCAGGGGATAACCGCTGAAGGCATCTAAGCGGGAAGCCCTCCCCGAGACGAGGCGGCCGCTCTTGGCTGAGGAGCTCGGTGACGGGCTCCGTGGCCAAGACGAGGGCTCCTGTAGAAGACGGGGTTGATGGGGCGGCAGTGTAAGCGCCAAGGTTTTCCGAGGCGTGAGCTGGCCGCTCCCAATAGCCCGAGTGCGCTAACTGAGTCGATGTAAGCTCGAGCGTAACGGTTGCTAACCTATGTGCGGTACCTCTATATCTTTTGATTTCATATAACTTAGTTAAGGTTATATTTTAGTAAAGGTCGTAAATATACATGCTAAGTTCCAAGTTGCTAAGGAGGTATAAGGTGTTAAAGCTCTACTCGTTGCTACTCTTACACGTGAGGTTATTAATATTCGTTCTCCTTCTCTCAAGTCTCGGCATTATTCTAGGCGTATTACCTCCGCTTGCAACTAGGGCAATAATTGATGATGGCATTGGTAAAAGAAACATTAACGCACTTATCTTTAATTCACTACTTCTAGTAGTACTTAACACTGCGTCGACGATCATCGGAGCTTTAGGAGGATATTACCGAACGATTCTAAGCGGTAAGATAGCTCTTGAATTGAGAACCAAGGTCTTTAAGAAAACTCTAGAGTTAGGTGTAGAACTTTACGAGGCGGCAGCGGTCGGCGATGTAGCTACTAGGATCTACGGCTATGTTGATAGGATACAACGCTTCATAGTTGATAGTTTTGAAAACGTGGTTATAAACTCCTTAAGGCTTATCTTCATGCTAGCAATAATATTCGCACTTAATGTTAAATTATCGCTAGCGCTTCTAGCGCCCCTCCCTCTATACATATGGGGTCTAGTATGGTATCAACCACGGGTTAGGATATTATTCACTAAAAGGTGGTCAAGGGTTTCAAGAATGTCAGCGTACATAACATCAACTCTTAACTCCGTTTTATTAGTTAAACTAACCGGAAAGGAGAAAGTTGAAAGTAAACGTTTTGAAGATTTAGCAAACGATGTTTTTAAGACAGAAATTGAAACTGCGAAATATGGTTTATTAGTTTTCCCTTGGTTAAACTTACTGTTAGCTTTAGCTTCTGTTGGTGTGATGTACTTTGGCGGCTTAATGGTACTGTATGGAGAATTAAGCACAGGAACTTTAATGGCTTTTTTAGCTTACATCTGGCAAGTATACGCGCCAATCCAAGCTCTCACAGGCATTATACCTCAATTAGCTGAAGCAGAAGCCGCTCATGAAAAACTCAGCGAGCTTCTGGAAGCATCACCTAGGGTGACTGAGGAACCCGATTCAGTAGAATTGAAAATAAAGGGTAAAGTTGATGTTATGAATCTATGGTTTGGGTATTCAGCAGAAAGACCAATACTCAAGGGAGTAAATCTTTCGATAAAGCCTGGAGACGTTGTAGGCGTCGTGGGCCCTAATGGAGCTGGCAAGACAACATTAGTTCGTATGCTGGCTAGGCTCTACGATCCAATTAAAGGAGCTGTTATGCTTGATGAAGTCGAAATGCGGAGGATTAAACTAGGCTGTTTAAGGCGTAACGTTATGTTAGTGCCTCAAGAGCCTATGTTACTTTCAGGCAGTGTAGCTTATAACATATCTTATGGTGTTGAAAATCCAGATCCCTTAACGATTCTTTATGCTGCATGGTTATGTGGGGCGCATCGCTTCATAGTAGAGCTCCCCCTAGCTTACGACAGCGATGTTGGAGAGCAGGGTAGAGCTCTTTCAGGCGGGCAACGCCAACTTATCTGCTTAGCTAGAGCGCTTCTCCTTAAGCCTAAAGTGTTGCTTCTTGATGAAGCCACGAGTAACGTACATGTAGAGCTGGAGGAAGTAATAATGATGCGCTTGCTAGGTTATCTGAGGGATACGACAATTATAGCAATTTCCCATAGACCTACGCTTAATAAGTTCATGAATAGAGTTGTAATGATGAGCGATGGTAAGGTATTAAATGAAATCAAAGGGGGTCTCGACAGTAGGCCTCCAATGCCACCGATACCCAGAATAATTGATGCAAATGATCTGAATATAATAGATCGCGGAGCTTGGCTTGAAGCCCATGTTAAGGAACACGTATTAGACGAACTTCGTGCAAGATTACCTTTCCCCTTAACTTACCCGCGGCTTCTTGTGCTTTATAGAGATCCAGATGACATGTTGGTAGTCGATGACTGGACAAAGCTTAATTTAGAGTCTAAGAGAGCTGTGCTTAAACATGTTTTGCGAGAGCATGGATTAATGCTGGCTAGGCTTCACGAAATTATACCGCTTAGTGGTAGAGGTAGGGCACTCTCCTTAAATGTAGTGCTTGAAAACGAAGAAGGTAAAATAGAAATTTCGTTATCACCTGGCGGCCTCCTGTTACTTAACAAAAACCTAGTGATCGTAACTCCAACTAAAGTGTACATAGTGGATTCAGAGGCATCTAATGGTAGAGCGATTAATAGTGCCTACGCGCTTGCAGCCGAGCCACCCAGCCCCTTTAGGTACTACGACTTCACGTTGCTGGTAAAGGAAATTAAGGAGAACTCCCAAGACTTTCGGGATGCCATTAGGGCCGCTGGAAGTTGAAATAAGAAGCCGTGAGGGTAAATATTTGAGTGCAAAGAACTTTGACCTTTATGTTTCTAAAAACATAGCTGAACTTGAAAGAGAGTTCGGGGTAGTCTATGACCCTGTTCAGCTTTTTCCAGAGGATCCTTCATTCGCACGAGCGGTTTTCGAGGCTGGTTTTAAGCTACTTCTAGATACAGGAGTCTACGTTATAGAGCAGGAGAGAATCGTTAAGTTCAGCGAGGAGGAGTTGAAAGAAGCTTTAAGAAATTGTAAACCAGTGTTAACCATAGGCGAAGGAAAAGAATCAAAGCAGCTTCAATTTCGAGACGTGGGGTCAAAGACTCCTCCGCTTGTATTTGGAGGATATGCAGGAACGCCAGTTTCAGAGGAAGATTATGAACCTAGTGCGCTTTCCTACGCCCTTGAACCGCTTGTAGATGCTATTGATCACGGCAGCATCTCGATGGTGCACGGCATTAATTCAGTCAACGGAGCTCCAAGTGAAGTTGAAGCCACTGCTACAGAGGTCAAGCTACTTCGCAAAGCGTTGTTAGAGGCTGGGAGACCAGGTATGCATATACTAGCATGCGAGAGCAGCGTTAGCGCTAACGGAAACTTAGCTGCTATGTCCATGGGTCTTTTGAAACAGAGTGACGCGCATCTTATTCCAATTCTTAACGAATTAAAGGTGAATTATTCCCAGTTAGTGAAATCAGAGGCTGGATTACTTTGCGGAGTTTACAACGCGGCTCTTGTGGATCCAATTATCGGGGGTTTTGCGCGTGGAGCAGCTGGCACAGCGATATGTGCCGTAGCAGAAGTATTAGCTTCTATAGTAATATACAGTGCAGCGTACGTTTTAATCCATCCTTATCACATTAGATTTAAGGCCACAAGTGCTAAAGAGTGCCTCTGGGTTGAATGCGCGGTAGGGCAAGCTGGTCATTACATTAGTCTGCCACTTATAGGTGATGTATGGCCAGCAAACGGTGGCGGAGTTATCGAAATGTTATACGAGATTGCGGCCAACTCTGTAGTGGCTACAACAAGCGGCTTGAATCTTCTAGGTCCTGCACCGGCTAACGGTGAAAAACCCAATGGATGCGGGCTTGAGGCTAGGCTAATGGCTCAGGTGGGTCGAGCGGTTACTGGCTTAAAACCAATAGAAGTGGTGGATGTTGTTAAGGAACTTGTGAAGAAATACGACGCGACTCTATTAAACCCTAATCCGGGCTTACCTTTCCGCGAGCTCTATAATATCTATGAGCGTAAACCGGCAGGCCACTGGTATGAAAAATACACTGGTGTGAAGCGAGAGCTCGAAGATCTTGGTGTACAGTTATCCGAGTAAACGTTTTTGAGTAAGGATAATTATTTTCACTGTGAGTCTACCCAAGCTTATCTACAAAGCACGCCAAGGGGATAATGTAGGTACTGCATTGGGAGATCTCGAAGAAAATTTGGAATACCCTATTTTCGAGGAGGGCAAGGGGATTACCGGTACCATTAGGGTTATCACACCAGTGTTGAAGTGGCATAAAGTGGCTCTAGAAGAAGTTTACGAAGATGAGAAGGTAATAAAATTTGGTTATCCTATAGGCATCGCTGTAACTCAGATTGTACCTGGTACAATTGTTCACATAACGAACATTATACTGGATTCACGCTTCGACTTCAAATCCCTTGTGAGGAAGGGTTTCGTACTAGGAGAGGCGACAGCAAAAATAGAAAAAGGAGGAATTTTAAGAATATCTAGAAATTTTCGGCCACTGCATCCAGACCTTAAAGATGAACCGGTTCGAAGTAAGGTGGGTATAGCAGCCACGTCTATAGCAGAGGGTGCAGCTGTTAGGCTAGGCAATATTATAGATTTAAACCCTGAGCGGTGGCATAATGAAAGGTATAAGCGGTTAATCAGGGATTTTTACCGTTTGCTGAAGGCTGGTTTAATCGATTTTACGAGGGTTCAGGTGTGATAGATGGATAGTGTCAAAGCATACCATAGGGAGCAAAGAAAGATGTATGGAATACGAAACCACATACTTATACTTCCAACAACATTATGCGTAAATAGAGTGGCCGAATGTATCAAAGAGGAATTTAGGAACGAACAATGGGGTGAGAGTGGCGAGAACAGGGTTGTTCTAATACGGCATAATAGTGGTTGTTGTCACATAGGTTTCGATAAAAATATGGCTTTTAAAGTACTCATGGGGATAGCGTCTCATCCTAATGTACATGGTGTACTTCTAGTTAGTCTTGGGTGCGGCCAATTTTGCAAAAAACCATTAATGCCAGGGGAGAGCAGGAAGATTAACTTAGAGGCTTTCAAACTTTATGATAGATTGGTGAAAAGGGGGGTTAAGGTTTTTTGGGTTAACGTTCAAGAAAAAGTTTTACTTCGAGAATATTCGGATTCTCTCGACCAGGCAATAAACTTAGGCATGAAATTTATCAAAAAGTTAGTTGAAGAGGCAGTAAATGCTAAACGAGTAGAGACGAGACTAAATCGATTTGTTATTGGCGTAGGGAATGGGGCATCCGATCCAACATCAGGAATTTTCGCTAATCCGGCACTCGGCTATCTTGTAGATCACTTGGTGAAAGGCGGTTCCAGTGTTGTCTTCTCGCAGACGATGGAGGTGCTCGGAGCTGAAGATTACCTTTTCGCCAAGTCAGAAAACGAAAAAGTGACGCATAAGTTAAAAAGATTGTTGGAAGTAGCTTCAGCTTTTAAGGAAGCATTGCAAGAATACGCTGAGGAATCTGATCCTACTCCCGGCAACATAGCTAGTGGTATATCCACGCTGACTGAAAAATCGCTTGGCAGCGTGCTTAAAATTGGTCATGATGCCAATGTTAAATTATCCGATGTTATTCCTTACGCTAACCAGGTACCTAGAGGCGGCGGCCTCTACTTTATGGATACCCCTGGTGAGGATGCTTTATCAATAACCGGTATGGTAGCGGGTGGAGCCCACGCCGTTATTTTTACAACTGGACTTGGCACACCGGTTGGATCCCCAGTCAGTCCTGTTATAAAGGTAACAGCAAATAGGGAAACGTATAAAAAACTTAGGAGTTTGATTGATATCTGTCTTCCTATAGAGGAAATATTCTATGAGAGTAGGAATCTCCAAGAAATTGCTCTAAAGCATTTGCATCCTTTACTCCTAGATATAATGTCAGGTGAAAAGCTTGCTTGTAATGAAAAGCTAGGTTTCACGGATTTTGATATTAGAAGCTACTGGATGAGGGCTTAACTAACCATGCGATCAAGGATGAGCAATTCCTTTCAAAGATATTATCGGAGGTGGCTGGCGTTTATGAATGGTGGCTTTTACCCTTTTCAACACTTTTTCTACAAGTTCAGATGGAAGACCAGTAACTTCAGATATCCGAGATGGTTCAATGTTTAGGTCAAAGACTGCGTATAATATTTGGTCAATATCCTCATACTTAAAACCTAACTCATTTTCAGCTTTTTGTCCAGGCCATAATCTAGGACTACTGGGTTTAGATGCGATTTTATCGGGCAGGCCTAAATACTTTGCCAGTTCTCTAATTTGAGTCTTGTAAAGATCGCCTATCGGCAGCAAGTCTGCTCCACCATCTCCGTGTTTAGTAAAATAGCCTAGAAGCAACTCGCTTCGATCACCCGTACCGAGAACCAGTCCGTTAAACCTGTTAGCTGTGTAATACAAGATGGTCATTCTAACCCTGGCTTTAACGTTACCAAGCGCGACGTGGTCAAGGGGGTCAAAAAAAGGAATTGAAGTGCTTACGGCTTCGACAGCTTTATCAATTGGTACTATGCTTGATTTAAGATCCAGTTTTTCAGCAAGGTACAAGGCATCCTCTACATCATCCTTTGGTGTAGAAGAGGAGTCTGGCATGATAAGTGCTATGACTTTCTCTCCTCCAACAGCTTCAGCTGCCAGCGTAGCCACAACAGATGAATCAACACCGCCGCTTAAACCTATAACGTAAAGATTTGCTTTACTTTCGATTAAGTAGTTTTCCAAATATTTTTTTATCTTATTCCTAATTATTTCGTAGTCTAGGCCCCTGAGTTTTTCAAGTAGCAAAGGCATCCCCTAAGCCCAGCTAGCTTTTAATTAAAGTTTTTTTCGACTTCACGTATACTATTGTTGGTATTTTCATCGTCGTAGCCTTACGTTTCAGGCGAATATCCGCGGTTGCAATGCAAGCATTCAGGTCTTTTGCAAGGTGTAGGAGAATCATATCAGTTTGATTACTGATAGCAGTTTCTACGAGCCTACCAATACCTTGAGACAAAATATAGTCAATTTCATTCATAGCGATTTTAGCTAATATTCCTCTCCTTCCTTTACTTATGGTCAAACCTTTAAGCTCATTTACAACTGCGCTCGGTATAATCACTTCGAATGATTCGTCAATTATCTCTTCTAACAGCTGGTGTAAATGTTTATGCGCTTGAGAAGAACAGAGTAACAAGCTCGTATCGACTACTACTTTTACCGTCACGTAACTTCCTTGACTAACATTTGTTAAAGTATTTGCCTTGCTATAGACATATATAAGGCACAGGAATATTCGCCTAGATTTAAAAAATCTTAACTAAAAGTATGAATAAATTAAAAATATTTATGTAAGCAACTTATTAAAGGAATTTTTCCTAAATAGCCAAGGTTAAAGATATCTACTAAATAGACCCATGGTGCCGCAGTTGACAACGCCATGCCGAAGAAGGAAGAGAGTCCTGATAATGGGCGCCGGCGGGCGTGATTTCCATAACTTTAATGTTTGTTTCAGGGATAATGATGAATACGAAGTTGTGGCTTTTACCGCTTCTCAAATACCTTTCATTGAAAATAGAGTATACCCACCGGAGCTGGGCGGCACTCTATACCCTAACGGCATTCCAATATTCTCAGAATCAAAGCTTGAAGAAATTATCAAAAAATATGGGGTAGATGAAGTTGTTTTATCCTATAGCGATCTTGTTTGCGAAGATGTGTTATTCAAGATGAGCAGAGCTTTGGCAGCTGGTGCTAGTTTCAGAGTCTTAGGAGTCAGAGAAACCATGCTACACGCTCAAATCCCCGTTATTGCAGTTTCAGCGATAAGAACAGGTGCAGGTAAAAGTAGTGTTGCACGTAAAGTGGTTAAAGTATTGAGAGAGAGGGGTCTAAAGCCAGTTATAGTCAGGCACCCGATGGCCTACGGCAATTTGCGGGAAATGAAAGTTCAAAGAATAAGTTGCCTTGAGGATTTAGACAAGTACACATACACAATAGAGGAGCGTGAAGAGTTTGAATGGCATATTCAAGAGGGAACAGTGGTTTATGCTGGTGTAGACTACGAGGCAGTTTTGAATGAGTTAGATAAAGAGAAATTCAATGTTATAGTGTGGGACGGAGGTAATAATGATTGGCCCTTTATAAAGCCGGATCTTCACATAACAGTTATTGATCCTATGAGACCTGGCCATGAGATCAGATCGTTTCCAGGTCTCGTCAACTTGATAATGGCAGATGTTGCATTAATAAACAAGGCTAATTTAGTAGATAAAAACGTAATAGGACAAACCTTAGAGAGGATAAAAACGATTAATCCAAAAGCTCACATAGTTATCGCATCATCGGAGGTCACTGTAGATAACCCGGAGTTAGTACGCGGCTATCGAGTACTAGTTGTTGAAGATGGCCCCTCTGTAACTCATGGTCACTTGAGCTTTGGTGCAGGATATACAGCAGCCCTTAAGTATCATGCAGCGGAGATAATTGATCCTAGACCATATGCTGTAGGCAGTTTAAAAAGTGTCTATGAAGAATACCCACATATAGGTCCAGTTCTACCGGCGATGGGATACGGACCTCAACAGATTAAGGATCTCGAAGAAACTATTAATAGAGCAGTAGCTGATGCTGTCATACTTGGTACCCCTACGGATTTATCAAGATATACTAGGATTAATAAACCGGTTGTCAAAGTTAAGTATGAAATACACGAACTTGAGGGTTCGCTATCCAAAATAATCAATGATTTCCTAGATAAGGTAGATAATAGTGTCTAAACACAACGATTTTTATCTAACGGTACATTATCCAACTTTCCTAGGCTTCCCAGCGAATTGGGTTTCCTCTAAAGCTGTCATAATTGGAATTCCATTTGATGCAGGATCCACCTGGAAACCTGGGTGTAGATTAGCCCCGCTGAAAATCAGGGAGGTTTCTCAGAATATAGAAACATATGACCCTATAGGGAAAAGGGATGCTGCTACGTTACCGGTAGCTGATGCTGGTGACGTGATTGAGTGTATACTACCGAATAGGATGATCAGCGTTGTGGAGAAAGTTGTTTCAGTATTTTATTCTGAAAATAAGCTTGTCGCAAGTTTAGGTGGAGATCATACAGTAACATTAGGTGTTCTAAAAGGACTGAGTGAGCGAAAGACTTTAGTTATGTTTGATGCTCATCTAGACTATAGGAATGAGTACCCAGTAGGGGAAAGAATAACTCACGCTACGGTGCTAAGGCGAGCCTGCGAATGGGATTTAATAGAGTACGCACTATTAATAGGTGTAAGAGGTGTTTCGAGAGAGGAGGTTGAAACTTTAGAGAAGGAAGGGCGAGCAAAAATTATGTATGCGTGGGCTACCGAAGAAGAGTTAAAAGATGCGTTTAGCACCCTTAACAGGAGAATTTACATTAGTGTAGATATAGATGTGCTAGATCCCTCTATAGCTCCTGGGGTCACTTGTCCTGAACCTGGAGGGCTCACCTATACGCAGTTATGTAAAGCTCTCTCTGCTCTATCAAGCTTCAAGGTACTAGGGTTAGATATAGTAGAAGTAAACCCTTTATTAGATATCAATGATTTAACTAGCTATGTCACTGCTAAACTTTTATCTAAGCTGTTAATTAACTTAGTAAGCTAAAATGCAAGAACTTTCTTTACAGTAGGAGCTCTCAACTTAACAACTATACGCCAGCCACAGTGGGGACATTTAACTCCTGGTAGAATTTCCATCTCAGTTTTAGAGAATTCCTTACCGCATTTCGGACATTTATACATTCTGTCTTCAGAACCCATATTCAGTGAAGGTTGAGGGGTCTTTATAAACCTAAAGGTACTAATTCGACGAGGCTTATAACCCGATTTTCGGGACAGGCAACCTTTCCATGAACTGCCACCACTTTAACTTGTTCTCCTTCGATGAAATAAGTATTGTTACATAGTAAGTATCTGAGGCACGATTCGCGTTCACAACGGGGAATCTTATATCTGAATGTTAGCCCTTCAACAGCTAACTTGCTTTCAACAGTTGAAAGCGCCGGCATTTCCTCTACCTCGATAACCACCATTCGTTCGTTTAAAAGCGGGCACGTATGGGCCTTTCGTCTAATAGCTTTCACCTTGTATCTCCCGCCGGATCTCAATGTTCCTGCACAGACTTTGTAAAAGGGACATTTAATACACTTTGGATTAACCATAGCTTTAAACACTGTACCAACTTTAGCTTGAGCTTCTGTTACCATAGTTATTTTTGTCGTATACATTATCTCTTCATTGATGTTTTTCTAGGACAAATTTTTAAAGATCTACTTCTCAATCTCAAGGGAATTATGCAAAACCTTTCTAATGGTATAGCGGTAAAGCCGCTTAAGGGTACTACCACTGTTGGAGTGGCATACCGGGATTTCGTAGTGCTTGCTGCAGATAGGCGTGCTACAAGTGGTTCCTTTATAGCCCATAAAAAAGCAGAAAAAATTCAAAGAGTAGACGATCATGCTGTAGTCACGATAGCTGGGTATGTAGGGGATGCTCAATGGCTGGTAGAGCGTTTACGCGTTGAAGCTCGGCTTTATAAACTGGAAAATGCTGAGCCTATACCTCTAGAGACTCTTGCCTCGTTGGCTTCCATTATACTTTTTCAGAGTAGGCCCTTCATAATTGTGCAGATGCTCATCGGCGGTGTTGACAGTTATGGTGCTAACCTATTCTGCTTGGATTGGCTAGGGACAGTAACAAAAGAGAAATATACGGCAACGGGATCCGGAACCCCATACGCGATAAGCCTTATAGAAAGCGAGTACCGGGAAGATCTTACACCAGAAGAGGCGCTTAAGTTAGCCGTTAAAGCTGTTAAAGCTGCCACTATGAGAGACCCTGGAAGTGGGGAGGGTATTGACCTAGCATTAGTTAGCAAGGAAGGTATGCGTCTTTTTAAGGGAGAGGAAATCCTGTCCTCAAGTGTTTTGGGTGTGAGTTAAAATATGGAGTTCTTAACAAGCTCGATAGCTGATTTAAGAAGGAAGATACTTGAGTATCTTCCTCCTGAATGTGAAGTAACACGAATAGAATTTGAAGGACCAAAGGTGGCTATTTATACAAAGAACGTTTCAATATTCGTTAAGGATGGAGAAAAACTTGTTAAAGAAATAGTAAAAAACTTAAAAAAAAGGATAATAGTACGAAGTGAAGAGAGTATCAGACAACAACCAGAGAGAGCTGAGCAAATGATAAAAACATTGGTACCTCCTGAGGCATGTATTCAAAGAATATTCTTCAATGAAGCTTTAGGGGAAGTCGAGATAGAAGCCGAGAAACCTGGATACGTTATAGGTAAAGGCGGCGAGACGAGGAGAGCAATCTTCGAGTTAACAGGTTGGTATCCCAAGATACTGAGAACGCCTGCATTACACTCAAATACCATGGTAGAAGTTCGTGAGCTATTAAGGGCCAGAAGTGAGGAGAAGGCTAGGTTACTAAAAGCTACTGGTAATAGAATTTTTAGAGCAAAACTTTTCGAAAATGATTACATCAGGATAATTGGCCTGGGGTCTTTTCAAGAAGTTGGCCGAAGTGCTATACTTATTCAGACTCCAGAAAGCCAAGTGCTTCTTGATGCTGGTATTAAACCGACATCTAATGGGGATGAGTATCCCATGCTAGAAGCCCCTGAGTTCGACATCGATAAATTAGATGCCGTTATTATAACCCATTCACATTTAGACCACTGCGGGGCTCTCCCATATCTTTTCAAGTACGGGTATAGAGGACCTGTCTACATGACTGAACCTACGCTTTACTTAGCTAAATTAGTACAAGAGGACTATCTTAAGGTAGCTGAGCGGGAAGGACGTCCTCTTCCGTATAGTCTTAAGGATGTAGCGACGTCTGTACTACACACCTACACTTTGAGTTATGGTGAAGTGACAGATATAGCTCCTGACATGAAGCTAACTTTTTACAAATCTGGGCATATATTGGGTGGGGCAATTGCTCATTTACATATAGGTGAAGGTCTAGTGAACATAGTCTATACCGGTGACTTTAAGTTTGAACACACACTATTATTCGAACCAGCGGAAAACAGGTTTCCGAGGCTTGAAGTGCTGATAATGGAGGCAACTTACAGTGGAGTTAATGATGTGCTTCCGGGCAGGGATGAGGCCTTTAAACAGCTCGCGGACATCGTGAGGGAGACGCTGAACAGGAATGGGAACGTATTGATACCCGTTCTAGCGGTCGGCAGAGCCCAGGAGGTGTTGCTAGCTTTAAAGTTGGCGATGGAGAATGGGTTAATACCACAGGTACCAATATTCATTGAAGGCATGATAGACGATGTGAATGCAATCCATACGGCTTTTCCCGAATATTTAGAGCAAAAAGTCGGTGAGATGATACTACACAAAGAAAATCCATTTGCAGCTCCAAATATACATATCATGAAGGGCGACGACAGAGAAGAGGTGTTAACTGCAAGGCCGTGTATAGTAATTGCAACATCTGGCATGCTAACAGGAGGTCCCGTGATGGAATATCTGAAGTTGTTAGCCGAGGATGAAAGTAGTTCGCTGGTATTCGTCAGCTACCAGGTTGAAGGTACTCTTGGACGGAAGATCATAGAGGGAATGAGAAAACTTACATTCACTGACCCCAAAGGAAGAATGGAGGTCAGGGAGCTAAAGATATCTGTACACAGGGTTGAGGGCTTTTCGGGGCACAGTGATAGGAGACAATTGCTAGCATACCTCAGGAGGGTTCAACCTCAACCTAAAAAAGTGATTCTGAACCACGGAGAGCGGGGCAAAATACGGGAGTTCGCTAGGTTTATAGCTCAAAGATCTACTGGAGTTGAAGTCTATGTGCCTGAGAACCTAGAAGGAATCAGAGCTATTTAGGTTACGCTGTGCCCTATTATTACATAATGATTTTTCACATTTTTTATAGAGTATGCTCATAAAATCGACAGAAAATTTAAATATCTCTTTACGAAGGATTAGCCGAAATGAGCTCAATAGTTGATGAAAAAGATTTAGAGATTATAAAGTTGCTTGAAGAAAATGCTCGAATGCCTTTAACTAGAATAGCGGAGAAAATCGGTATGAGTGATGTAGCGATAAGGAAAAGACTGAAAAGACTTGAAGATGATGGGATCATAAGAGCCTATAGGTTAAGATTAGACCATGCGAAGCTAGGCTATAGGGCTAGAGCAATCATTGGTTTTAATGTAGAAGCTGGACGGTTATTAGAAGTGGTTAGGTCATTATCTGGTAATCCCAACACGAAGTTTCTAGCGATAACATCAGGTGACCATATGGTAATAGTAGATTATTGGGCTAAGGATAACGCCGAACTAGAGAAATTTGTGAATGAGCTTAAAGAAAAGTATAATGTGAAAGATGTAATGCCTTCATTGGTTTTAGAAATAGTCAAAGAGTAGACAAATCACCGTTAAATGAGTCTAAAAATAACATGGATAGACGTAGTCTATTCTTTACAACTAAATTATGATAAAAAGTTTAAAGTTTATTAAGCTATATTGGTCATAAAGTTTTGCTATGTCGGACGAGCTTGATAAAGCTCTATTGAAAGAGCTTATGGTTAATGCCCGTGTACCGCTTACAGAAGTTGCCAAGAAATTAAATGTAGCTAGGACAACACTATCTGAGAGACTTGAGAAACTGGAAGAAAGTGGAGTAATCAAAGGTTATAGACTGGATCTCGATCCTCGAAAGCTTGGCTATAAATACACGGCTTTTGTGCTTGTGAAAGCTAAAAGAGGTGAATTAAAGGGTGTAAAACCCAGCCAGGAAGTCTTAGCTGAAAAAATAGTAGAAGATTGTCGTTCGAAGAAAGGCCTACCTTGGATAGAAGAAGTACATATTATAACGGGGGAATACGATCTCCTTCTTAAACTATGGGCACGCGAATGGGATGAGCTGACCAATTTCCTTATTCGTTACATGCCCTCTCACGCGGATGTTACTCAAACACATACCATGCTTGTTTTAAAGACAACATATGATGACCCTAGACCCTATAACTTATAACAATCCAAGTATCACTAGAGAGTAAACCTTATTCCTAATTAGCAGAGGCAATTACAAAATAGTTATGGATGTAGTGGGGCCGCCGGGATTTGAACCCGGGACCACGTGGGCCCGAGCCACGCATCCTACCAAGCTGGACTACGGCCCCTTCAAACTTTTCGGTTTATTTTTAAATCCGCCGGTTTATACACGGTTTTACCTGGGTGTTCCAAAGGGAGGTATTTTAGAGCTTTTAGGCTTTACCGCCCTCGATTAAAGTATAAGTTTCAGAGCTTTATCATGAATCTTGTTTTGGTCACGTTTTTCTCTTTAAGGTTAGCTACAGGGGCCCAGCCGTTTTCAAGCCGTTCCTCTACTTCGGAGTATGATCGTATTTTGTAATTGTCTCATATGATGTCATATATTTCACAGCTATAGTAAACGGTACACGTTCTCTCAATCAATAGAACATACGCGTATTTACATGTATACTCAACTATAATCCTTCCTTTTCAGCGAACGCGATAAAGATAAAGGGCATCATTAGGTAACTTATATAGAGTATACTTGGTCTGCAATGTTGAGGACTTAGAAGCCAAGGTAAAGAGAATAAAGGAGGAGAGAAAAGTTAAGGATAGTAGACTTTTCGAGATAGTTGAAGAAGTATTTGACCTTAGAACGCTTATGGCACTATACGAGCTTCTGAACAAGGGAATTATCAGCAGAATGTACGGGGTAATTGCAGCAGGGAAGGAGGCAAGGATCTATTGGGCGCAAACTCCAAGGGGAGAAGATGTAGCGGTAAAGATATTCCTGGTTCAATCAGCAGAATTTAGAAAAAATAGACTAATATACATTCAAGGAGATCCGCGTTTTAAAAAAGTTAAGAAAGGACTTAGAAACATTATAGATTTATGGTGTACCAAGGAGTTCATTAACTTGAATAGGGCTTATAACTCAGGGGTCAGAGTACCTCGCCCGTATGCGAGGAATTACAATGTTCTAGTAATGGAGTTTATAGGAAACCCTGAACATAGGGGGAAGCCGGCTCCACTCCTTAAGGAGGTCAATCTGGAGAATCCTGAGGAAACTTTTAACACTATTAAAGGGTTTATTGAAAGGCTATATTTAGATGCAAAGCTGGTGCACGGTGATTTTTCAGAGTACAATGTTATGGTTAAGGGAAATGAACTTATATTAATCGATTTTGGATCAGCTGTTGATATTCGTCATCCTCTGGCAACGAAGTTTTTAAGCAGAGACATTAATAATATCTACACGTTTTTCCGAAAGCTTGGTGTTAAGACAGGATCTCCTGAGGAATTCTATTTTAAGTTAACTTCGATGGTTTAGATCATGCCGATTACTCAGAACCGAGAATTTTCCTTAGGTTCCCGAGAAGTCCCATTTTTTCAAGCTTGCTTAGTTCTCCGCTGTCATACCTGTGTATAATGTCTCCTTTTTCATTATGCTGGAATTCCCAAGGAGCTACTAGGACTACATCTCCAACCCTCATCCAGACTCGTTTCTTCATTCTCCCAGGTATCCTGCATAACCTAACATTACCATCTTCACAGAGAACCTTAGCCCTATCATAGCCTAGAAACTGTTGTATTACGCCAAGTATGGTTTCTCTGTTATCAGGTAACGGGGTTTCCTCCCTACTCTCATCAGGGGTTTTTCTTTTAGGCACAAATCGAGCAAAAATCCCATGAATAAGTATCTTCCGCTCCCAGTAAAACTCCTGAATGCTAAAGTAAGGGTACTAGCAGGAAATAGTCGTCAATACGGAATAAAACAGCATGTGAACCTTCTTTAATCCACGGGCTTTTCTTAACGGTGGGTATCGAATAAACCCTGTTATTAGCTAAACTTATTGTTTGCACCTCTTTTTCCCCTATCAAAAATACGAGTACGATCTCACCTTCCTCTTTCCTACAAATTACTCGGCTTTCCTCTATAAGGGACTTGGAAACCCTAAGGTTTTCTTCCTCCATTTTCTCTAAAGATATAGTTTTTACTAGCTTATTACTTAATCCAAGCACGTAATAGTCTTTACCGTGGTAATTCACAACATCTCCGATCCTGAACTCCGGAAGCATCACCCTGTACGTTACTTTAGCTCTAAGCTTACCACTTGGATCTATACCGGCATTTTTTCTTGTTTCAAGTATAGTTACTGGAAACTCGCGCTCAATGCTTTTAAGCACAATTTTAGCCGTTGACAAGGAGGAGAAGAGAAAATCAATTGTTCCCTTCGACTCTATAATGTCAAACAAGTCAATACATCCACGCTGAGTGGAGTTGAGAGCTTTATCAACAACGCTCTTCAGCCTTCTAACCTCATCCGAAGCCAATAATCTCCCTTTAGCACGTATTTGAATTCGTGCTACCTCTTTTTTTGATTTAGCATTGATACAAGCATCACACAAGCTCCAGTGGATTCTATATGTAAACTCGTATTTTTCATCGTAGCATTTCATTCCCTGTTCGGCAGAACCTGAGGCTACAACTAAGGCCATATTCTCTGTGATACACTCAATACGTAATTCCTTTATTAGACCTCTACTTTCAATACAATTGTAAAGGGCTGCTCTCAATGCTTGGGCAATTGGATTATCCTCTTTTGATAGGATCCATTTTCCTTTAGCCTTGTATGCTCCACAAAGCTTGCAGATAGTTACTTCAACCGGCTCAGGTATCTTAAGGAGAGGATTAGCTCGCTTATAGCATTCTTCGCATAATCCGTTAAAAAAAGCATCCGCTGGTTTTCCGCAGATAGGGCAGATTCTTGAACCCATTTTTTTGTCCATGATAGACCTCGAAATTTCTTTACTTCAAAATCAGTTGAACATGAAGCTTTCCTTCCAGTTCAACCGCCGCCTCTGTTACTACACTTATTCTTTCAGCTATCGCTTTTACTACATGGTTACCAATAGCGTTCACTATAGTCGCCTCTTTTAAGTAATCCCAGAGTGTAGAAATAGGTATCCTTTCTCCGCCGTAAAATTCTTTATCAATCTTTACTTCAAAACCATTAGCGCACAGCGATGAACCTAAGAGTTCTTCATCACAGACAGCTACAACTACATCTTTACCGAACTTATGAACCTTTACGTAGCACCAAGCCTCCATTACATAACCTACACTAACTAACTGTTATATCAACCTTACAGTATAGTGTGACTTAAATAACCCATTAAAATTTATTCCATGCCCCAATGATGATGGCTGGTATAGCTCGACCGAGGATGAGCGACACCAGATTTGAGGGGCATGAATATTCCTAACGGATATTTTGCTCCTATCCTAGTCTTTTTGAAGCGTATACGACTATGCCTTTTCCGGGTATAACATCGAATTGATAAACAGCTGGTTCAGCAGGTCTCCATCGCATTTTTCTAACCCATATTGTTCGAACGTTTCGTCCTCCGACGTTTCTGAGACCCAAAACAAATACTCCTGTAGCTAAGAATTCCTCTACGCCGAAACGGCTTAGCTGAGCAGTACCTGTAGGAATTTCTGATGTGACAAGTGTTGTTGTCTTAAGGTCACGCTCTATAGATACCACTAGGTTTCTAACATACTCTCGCATCTTTACTACACTCTCTCCCTCAACAACGAGTGGTGCAATGGGGTCTATAACTAGCCGAGTTGCATGCGTTCGTTTAACTTCATCCCTGAGACTTCCTACTATGGATTCGACTATAGTGTCTATCGACTTGCTTCTAACTCTCTCTATAAAATCTGGGAGTATGGTCATTACGCTTAACCTGCCTTGTTCCATGAGAGGGTTTAGATCCCAACCGAATGCTAAAGCTCCATCAACAAAACTTTCATATTCTTCATCTACTAGCAGATAAATACCATTTTCTCCTCGACTTGCTCCGTGCAGAATATAGTTTAAAGCGAACAAAGTCTTGCAAGTGCCTGTCTCTCCCGCTATTAGGTATGTTCGACCTTTAATGAACCCACCGCCGATGAGTGGGTCTAATCCTTCAATACCTGTTTCCACCAAATCCATGGTTAATTCCTCCTCTTTGTTTTAAGGGATTCCTTTGGCCTTTTGTATTTAAAATATTTTTTGAATAATAATTTTCGTCAACTTTAAGCACATTCATAAGTATTTCCCTAACAAATTCATCTGAGGGTACGACGCGCGTAGCGTTAAATTTCATGCTCAACGCGTGTTTTAAGGTTTCTTTCTCTAACCGGTTTCTAACATCTCCGTTAGCGATTGCTTGAGCAACCCTGAAAGCGATATAGAATCTCTTGAAACCATTTATTTTGTGATCAAGGTTTGGTAATAACTCTTCCAATCTATTTAACAGCCTAGCAAGGTAATCTTCATTCTTAAATCCGAGAATAGTGGTTGTAGCTGCAAGCCTAGCGATTCTGAATACGACGTTTTCATCGGTACTTCCAAGCTCCTTCTCGATGGCCTCAATTCCCTCTCCTCTGCTTAACCTTTCAGCCGCTCTTTCAGCCTTTACTTCTAAGCTAAGTATATGTCCATACAAATCGGGGTACTCATCGGGACTTAACCCTAACCCGTACTTGGCTATTACGTAGACGGTACACATTTCTTTATCAAAAATATCCACTTTAGTCCAACCTCTAATTGGCTCGATACCGGAGGAATCGTAAAGTTCTTCGAGCCTTTTAACCGCGCTCTTTCGATCTTCTATGGAGCCCTTAACTATTTCAGAAATAAGAGTCAAGCTAGCCTCTATTCTCCCCCCATGCAGATACTTCACGTAGATATCCCCTTGTTCTCTACAATGATTCTACACCGAAGCGGAATTTTTGATGAAGCTCTGCGGAGGGCTTCCTTAGCATACTCTAGGTTGTTCTCATTGACTTGGATCTGCATTAATATTTGATTATTTTCAACTCTTGCTGCTCTTCCTACAGGAGTTCCGAAAGATAGTCTCATACCGTCTTGAAGTCGGTCAGCGCCGGCCATAGCCATCATTTTATTTTCCCTTAAAATATGGTGGGGAAATATGCAAATCTTGAGGTAGTAATTCTGTTCACCGAGTTTCGTAGACAGGTATTTGTTGGCGATTTGCCTAGCAGCTTCTATGGCATTTTGCCTCACTTGTCCTGAACGTAGGGCAATGAGCTTAACCGTGTGAGAAAAATTACCTTTAGGATTACCTAAGTCAAACTTGGGTATAGTTACTGGAGGTATGCTTTTAATATACTCTAACCTAGTGTAAGGCGGCGTGCCGAACCTCCTATAGCAGCGGCCTGGTCTAAGTGGCATATTTACACCCAGCTTGTCATTTTTTCTCTATTTATATTCGTTGCTCTCCATCTTTCTCGGTTATGTCTCGAATTTTATCATAAGCTTTTCTGATGACTCCTAGGAGCATTCGAACATCAGAGTCTGTGAACGGTGATCCTCCTATGAGTCTTCTAATCATTAAACAGGCTCTTTCAGCCCGCTCCTTGCTGCCACCTAGAGTCAATATTAAGTTTCTCCAGTAATGGAGGAGGAGTTCAACTTCTTCTCGTTTAGGCAGTCTTTGCAGAGAGAGGGTTAGACCAGCCTGTTTGTAAATTTCATAGAATATTATAGCCGATGCATGTGAGACGTTCAGTATTGGGTACCCCGGGTTCGTCGGTATAAATACCACTATGTCGCAGAGGGATAGTTCACTGTTTGTAAGCCCGATATCCTCTCTTCCCAGAACTATTAGTACATTTCCAGTTTGTTGAATAACCCTTTTAGCAAATTCAGCAGGTGTTATCCATCGCCTTACATTGCTTAATTCTCTAGCAACAACCCCAGTTGTACCTGCAATTAAATCATAATTTTCTTTGAGGTTTTCTAAGTTTGAAACCACATGCGCTTTAGACAGCACATCTTGAGCATGAGCAGCGAAGCGGAAGGCTTCACTCCCAATTATACATCGGGGTTTTACAAGCACTAGCTTGCTTAAACCGAAGTTTTTCATACATCTGGCAACGTAACCTACATTTATTTCGTAAAGAGGTTCAACAAAAGCTACTGTTATATCCTCAGGCCTCATATTCTCACTTGCCTGAAATAGACAGCCAAATTAATAGTGACTCTCCAGTTAGATTGCAATAAAAATTGGTAACAAATATCAGTCGAGACAGGTTCGCTCATCTCTCGCTCCGTCTCTTCTACCTCATCTGTTTTTCATAGATCTATCATAATTTAAAATTTTTACTGTTAAAAGAAATGCAACTATCCGCAGTGAGGCAGAGTGCGGAGTACTGTAATTTTTAACATATACTTATACGCTATTTGTATGAATAAGTGAATAAACTTGTGTGGTAATTTGTTTCAATTCTCAAATATAAAAGTCAGGTTAGTTTGACTACTATTGCTACCCGTAGACTTTTTAAGTCCGTAGCTGGGTGAAGGCAGGAGTATGTATTATGAGTGAGCAAGAGTTTATTCGATCACCTATCTTGGTAGTACTTGGACATGTTGATGTAGGAAAGACAACACTTTTGGATAGGATCAGAGGCACAGCTGTAGCTAAGCGGGAACCGGGTACGATGACTCAACACATCGGGGCTTCTTTTCTCCCCTGGAGGGCTCTCCAAGAAATGTGCGCACCCCTTAGCAAGGCAGTTAGAGCTGCTGTTGAAATTCCCGGTTTTCTAGTAATAGATACTCCTGGCCACGAAGCATTCTCTAACCTTAGGAGCCGTGGTGGAAGCATAGCGGATCTAGCAGTATTAGTCTTGGATGTCAATAGAGGTTTTGAGCAGCAAACTTATGAGGCTCTAGACCTGTTGATGGCCAGGCGGACACCCTTTATCGTTGCTGCAAACAAAGTAGATAGGATACCAGGCTGGAAGCCTAAACCCGATACTCCATTTATACATAGCATAACGGAACAGGATGCCGATGTTCAAGCTAAGCTTGAAGAATTTTTATCTTCGATAGTGTTTGAGCTCAATAAAGCAGGGTTTAGAGCGGATCGCTATGATCGGATAAAAGATTTTACTAGGACGGTGGCCATAGTCCCGATAAGCGCGCTTACTGGAGAAGGTATACCAGATCTCATGCTGGTTCTCGCAGGCTTAGCCCAGAGGTTTCTTATCGGTAGGTTGAAGGTTAAAATAGGGCCAGCAAGAGGTGTAGTACTCGAAGTTAAAGAATTAGTGGGATTAGGAACAACAGTTGCAGTAATACTATACGATGGGGTTCTCAAAAAAGGTGATAGTGTAGTTGTAGGCGGATTAGATAAACCGGTGGTGACCAAGGTAAAAGCTATCTTAATGCCTAAACCGCTAGATGAAATGAGATCACCTGAGGATAAATTTATGGCGGTAGATGAAGTAAAAGCCGCTGCAGGCGTGCTTATTGTAGCTCATGGCTTAGAGGAGGCTTTCTCCGGAGCACCATTTTACGTGTTTTATAATGAAAGCGAGGCCGAAAATCTTATACACGAGGTGCAGGAGGAGTTAGCCTCTATAAGAGTGTCTAGAGACGTTTGTGGAGTGGTTGTGAAAGCTGATACCCTCGGTACACTTGAGGCGCTTGTCAATTATTTGAACAAGATGGGTGTACCCGTTAGATACGCGGATATAGGCCCAGTAGTTAGAAGGGATGTAGTGGAAGCGACCGTAGTAAAAACATGCGACCGCTTAAGGGCTGTTATCTTAGCCTTTAATGTCAAAGTTACAGACGAAGCGGAATTTGAAGCTAAAGCCAACGGGGTAAAAATATTTCAAAATAACATCATTTATCGTTTAGTTGAGGAATACGTAAACTGGTACGGGAGTGAAAGACAACAAGAGAGAAGGATGGAAATGAGTAAAATGATTCTTCCGGGAAAGGTTAAACTTTTGCCTGGATATATTTTTCGAAGAAGCGATCCCGCTATCGTGGGTGTGAAAATGTTAGCTGGAAGGGTAAAGAAAGGATACCCGCTAATTACTAGAGATGGTAAAAGGGTTGGCGAAGTAATGCAAATACAAGAGCATAAGAAGCCTCTCGATCAGGCGATTACAGGGCAGGAGGTAGCCGTATCTATAAAGGGAAGTCTCATTATTGGAAGACACGTTAAGGAGGGAGACATCTTATACGTAGATGTACCTCTAGAAGACGCTGAAAAATTACTGGAGAAGTATACCGAAGAGTTAAGTGAAGATGAAATAGAAATTTTAAAGAAAATTAGGCTTTTAAAACTAGGCCTAATTGATTCTCTCCCCCTGTAGTTTTCTCTTCCTCAATTAAAAGAGTATCAATGTAGCGGTAAGGTAAAAGGCTTTTATATAGTACTGCAACTTGCTCCTGTGCCAGAGTTTAAAGTCGTGATAGCTGATCCAAAAACTGGAAAGTCAGAGCAAGTAGAAGTGAAAGGCGATAACGCTGCACGCATTATAGGTCGCAGAATAGGTGACATCATTGATGGCAGCATCTTAGGTAAACCTGGTTTAAAACTTAAAATTACCGGGGGGGCTGGTAAAGCTGGCGAGCCAATGCTGCCTTCTCTCTCCGGTGGGATTAAAAAATATCTCTTACTCTCAAGACCTCCTGGCTTCAATCCGCGTGAAAAAGGTGAGCGTAGGAGGAAATTTGTTAGAGGTAATGTAATAACCGATGATATAGTACAGATAAACACAGTGACAGTTGAGGGGGTATAGATTGGAAAAACAGAGACTCCTACAACCCCTCGTAAATATAGGAACAGCCGGACATGTTGACCATGGTAAGACAACCTTGGTCGAAGCCTTAACTGGTGTTTGGACATCTAGGTATTCTGAGGAGCTAAAAAGAGGCATCACCTTAAAGCTAGGTTATGCAGATACGATGGTTTTAAAGTGTCAATCTTGTCCTCCACCTCAGGCATATTACACTTTGGCTATAGCTCCTCCTAATGGTAAGTGTAAATACTGTGGTAGCCAGCTGGTTCCTCAGCGTAAAATATCTTTCGTAGATGTCCCGGGCCACGAGATGCTAATGGCGGTTATGCTAGCTGGAGCGTCAATCATGGATGGAGTGCTCTTCGTAATAGACGCTCTACAACCCTGTCCTCGACCACAGACTAGAGAACATTTTATGGCGCTTACAATATCTGGAGTGCGGAAAGTAATTATTGTTCAGAATAAAGTAGATGTTGTAAATAAGGAGAGGGTAATGGAAAGCTATGAAGAAATAAAGCGCTTTTTAGAAGGAACATGGGCTGAAGATGCGCCAATAATACCTGTTTCTGCTCTTCATAGAGTTAATGTCGATGCTGTTATATGGGCTATCGAAAAATTTATTCCGATTCAGGATAGAGATCCAAGCAAGGATCCACTGATGCTAGTAGCGCGAAGTTTCGATGTTAACAAACCTGGACTACCGGTAGAAGAATTGAAAGGAGGAGTTCTAGGTGGGATGATAATTCAAGGGAAATTCGAAGTAGGTGATGAAATAGAGATCAGACCAGGTATAAGAATCTCAACTAGACGAGGCGGTTTTAGTTACGAGCCCGTGATAACTGAAATCACAAGCTTGAAGTCCGGTGAGCAAGAACTAGAAGTAGCCTATCCAGGAGGGCTAGTGGGTGTCGGAACAAAACTAGATCCCAGTTTTACTAAAGGTGATAATATGATGGGTTGTGTCGTAGGTCATCCCGGAGCTTTGCCACCTATATTGAATGAAGTTAGAATTGAATATTCACTACTTGAGCGGGTTGTAGGGCTGGAAAGCGAAATGCGGGTTGAACCCCTGAGAAAGGGTGAGAACCTTATGCTCAACGTTGGAACAGCTGTCACGATCGGGGTTGTCCGAGAGGCTAAAAGGAATGAGGCTAGCTTGATGCTAAGATCACCTATTTCAGCTAGTACTGGCATGAAGATAGCCATTAGCAGACAGATGGCGGGGAGGTGGCGTCTAATCGGCTACGGATTAATTAAAGATTAACCTATTTATCCTTATTGTCCTAAAGCATGCCAGCCGCTCTAAATATCAACGCTATAAACCAGGTTAGAAAAGCTCCAACAGTACCACCTAATATAGACTTCCTCCAGTCAAGTTCTCCTACTACTTTAAACATAATTATTGTAAGAAGTAGACTCCAGAGCCCTCCAAAGTAATCTATTGCATCTAGTAAAAGTTGAATGGGAAATCCGAGCAAGTTCCTTGTGTATTGCATCCTGAAAAGGTGAGCTGTTAGTGAATGAAACTTTGGATAAACTCCCTGAATAGATATTAGGATAAGTTGGGGGGATGAATAAATTGCTACTATATAAGTAGCTAAGGTTATCAAAAAAGTTAAAAACCTGGATGAAAGAGCATAACCGGTAGCCGAAAATACAATGAATCCCTCAATACGTGCTCCCAAGAGATACATTATAAACCAGAATACAGCGAAGAAAATAAACCATGTAGCTATAAGCGCCGCAATTCTAATTGAAACATAAGGCAATAAATTTGAGTAGAAACTACTCATTAAATTAATCGTAATACCTGAAGGTGATCGAGTATATACTCTGGCAAGTAATATGACAGCTATTAATATTTGAATAAAGAGGGAGGTTAAAATTAACGCTCCTGAACTGGATGCATCTGGATCCTTTTTAACTTCCTCGAAGAGTTCGATAGGTTTAAGGTACATCTGATATAGTCTACGAGCAGCTCTTATGGAGACTCTACACATTTTTTTTACAAGGGCTTTCAGAATATTTAAAGCCGAGCTGGCACTCATAATTACACGCCCACTAAGGTAACTGTGTGTTCGACCCCCTTGATACCTCTAATACTAGTTACTATTCTATCTAACTCGCTAAGCGTATCAACTTCGATCCTAATTACAGCATCCCATATTCCATACGTAATTAAGACTTCTTTAACTCCACTAATTTTTTTAGCTTCATCTACTACGTCATATTCATGACCGGTTCTTATCGTGGCTAATACGAAAGCTACTACCGATCCACTTCTCTTTTCATGAGGCGTATTCCGCTGCAAGCTCTCCCATACCCTTTTACCAATCTAGTTTTTAAGCTTCTCTTCTTGTTTACTCGTTTTCATATAAATCACTTATATAACCCGCTAAATTCTTATCCAGTGAGGGTTGTTTATGAGTGGTCAAAATTTAGAGCTTTGGATTGAGAAATACCGGCCACGCACGCTTGATGAAATCATAAATCAGAAAGAGATAGTTGACCGACTTAAGGAGTTTGCCAAAGAAAAAAATGTACCACACTTGCTTTTTGTGGGTCCGCCTGGAACCGGTAAGACCACTGCAGCTCTTTGCTTAGCTTACGAGTTATACGGCGAATTATGGCATGATAACACACTTGAGCTGAATGCATCTGACGAAAGGGGAATTGATGTAATTAGGTCTAGAATAAAAGAATATGCCAGAACTGTGCCATTAGGTGAAGTGCCTTTTAAGCTGATAATTCTGGACGAAGCTGACAACATGACAGGCGATGCTCAGCAAGCCCTCCGAAGAACGATGGAGCTCTTCTCCAGGACTACCCGCTTTATCTTGATAGCAAACTATGCCTCAAAAATAATTGAACCTATACAGTCGCGATGTGCAGTTTTCAGGTTCCAGCCAATCCCTAAAGGCGACTTCATAACCAGATTACGTCATATCGCTGAGCGAGAGGGGGTAAAGATTCTCGACGGCGGCCTCGAAGCCATTTGGGAGGAAAGCATCGGCGACATGAGAAAAGCTATAAACACTCTCCAAGCTGCTGCCGCGCTTAATAGTATAATTGATGCCGATGTAGTCTACAAAGCCGTAGGTAAAGTCACTCCTGCGGAGGTCAGGGACATGATTAAGCTAGCTCTTAGCGGTGATTTCATATCAGCACGCGAGAAACTGAGGGAAGCGCTTTACTCCTACGGCCTATCCGGCGTAGATATCGTTAAACTGGTATACAGGGAGGTGACTTCGTCAAGAGAAGGCTTCGAAATTGATGAGAGGAAGAGGCTCGAGATTCTTGAATTAATTGGGGAAATCAACTACAGGTTAGTTGAGGGTGCAGATGATGAGATACAACTTAATGCTCTCCTCGCCAAGCTAGCGCTGGTTGGAGGGAGGGGTAAAGTGTGAACTCTAGGGCCACACAGCCGTGGACAGAGAAATATAGGCCCAAAACAATCGATGAAGTTATAGGCAACTCCGATACAAAGAAAGTCTTCGTAGCTTGGCTTAATAAATGGCTAGCTGGTCGTCCAGAAAAGAAGGCGGCTCTGCTTTACGGTCCTCCAGGGTGCGGTAAAACCAGTCTAGTTCACGCAGCAGCATACCAGCTCGGTTTAGAGCTCGTAGAGGCTAATGCAAGTGATGTGCGAACTTCTGATGCACTTAAAAGGAGGGTTTTTAGAGCTGCGACCGAAGGTGTCCTTCTAAGCACCAGAGGTAAAATAATACTGTTGGATGAAGTCGATGGTGTTAGTCCGCGAGATGCTGGTGGACTTGAAACTATTCTCGAGATAATTCAAGCCTCAAGGTATCCTGTTGTTTTAACAGCTAATGACCCGTGGGATCCCAGATTACGTGATTTGAGAAGTATGAGCGAAGTAATAGAATTTAGGAGGTTGGGCATCCGAGAAATTATCAATGCATTATCCGAGATTTGCAGGAAAGAGGGAATAGAATGCGATCCAGCTGTGATTAGGGAGTTAGCTTCAAACAGCGAAGGTGACCTTAGAGCCGCTATAAATGACCTTCAATCCATTTCGCTGGGGAAGCGCAAGGTTACCTTGGAAGACCTGGAAATACTAGGATATAGGGCAAAGCAAGAGAATATGTTTGAGATAGTAAGAAGCGTTCTAGCGGCTAAGCGTCCTGAGACAGCCAAGGCTATACTTGGTCTTCCCTCTCTCGATTATGAAACGCTAATACAGTGGATTAACGAAAACATTCCACACCAATACTCTCCAAGTCTAGTGGCTATAGCTGACGCATACGACGCATTATCTAAAGCAGACATACTAATTTCACGGATAAAACGGGAACAAGCCTGGACCTTACTTCCATATGCTTTGGATATGATGACAGCAGGTGTGGCCAGCGCCCGAGAAAGACCCCAGTTTAGGTTTGTAAAATATAGTTTCCCTCAAAAGCTTAGATTACTTTCCATAGGTAAGGAGACTCGTGAGGAGAGGGTTAGGATCGCCAAAGCTGTAGGAACATTTTGCCACATGTCAACTAGGAGGGCATTACTTGAGGTGTTACCATATATTAAAGTTATTTATGAAAATAACCCGTTGAAAGGGAGGTTAATCCTAGAAGGATTAGGAGTACCTGAGGAGACCTTTCGCAGAGCCTTCAGGATTGAGATTAGTCCAGAGATTCAGGGCCGCTCCTATCGGCGGCACCGGAGCTGAGATCTTCACGAATTAAGAGAAGTAACTCTTTCTCCAAAGTTTTTAGAGGTATAGCGGGTAAGCCTATCAAAGTTGTCCTACCTTTTTGTCCTTTTCCGGGTTTCCCTGTGGATATTATACCCATCCGACTCATATTCCTAATGCATTCCCATACTGCAGTGTGCCTTTTAGGGGCTAGGCCATGCTCTTCACAAATGTCATGGTACTCAAGCTCGAGTAATCCCATAGGAACTTTACTGATGAATTTTTTTCTCTGAAGAAGCCTTGCCAGAGCAAGTAGTAGTAATTTTTCGTCTAGCTTCAAGTTAAGAAGAGCATCCTTTGGGAAGGGCATAACATCACTGTGGGCTCTTCGGATATCCTCCGGAAGAATGCTTTCCCTATCTTCAGACTCTGCATATTTCCCAGCCCTATAAAGGATTTCAAGTGCTAAACGCGCGTCGCCTGACCCACCTCTATCGTATCCCACAAGCTCTCCTATCATCTCTATTACTTCATCGCTAATAGCTGATTCGTACAGCGCCCCTTCTTCAACTCTTTTCATGAGAATCTCCTCCAGCTGCTCCGAGGTGTAAGGATAAAACCGTATTATGTTATGTTGAAGCGTGCTTTGGACTGAACGGTCCAGCGACATCATGAATGTCAAGTCTCGGAACACAAATACTAATCCGATCCGGTGGACTTCATCTTCAACTATCTCTGTTAATCTAGTTAGAACATACAAAGCCTCTTCCCCTGAATGGGCTATATAATCTGCTTCATCTATAGCTGCGACTAGGTATTCGTTAGAGTTCTTCAAGTAGCTCCAAATCATCATCAGCAGCTCTTCACGAGAAAACCCTCTTCGAGGAACATTCAGCCCTAAATCCTTCCCAATTTTCTGCATTATTGAAAAGAGTGACCTATGTGCATGGCAGTTAACATAAGCAAACCTTGCCGATGCCCCTTTAGCTAGTTTTGCTCCATTGAGATCTTCTCCGAATCTCCTCACCACCGCAGTTTTACCAGTACCCACAGAGCCTAACAGTAGAACTCGCACAAAGACACTACCAGGCTTCAGTAAGAAAGGTTTGAAATACTCTCGAAGCATGTTTAGCTGTTCCTCCCTGAAAGGAAGACATCGAGGAACATAATCCACTTGAAGTTTACCCTCATCTCTGAAAATCTTTGAGGTGGGAAGCCAAAAGCCACCGCTCATTTTATCGCCCATAGTTGATTGCAAATAGTAATTAGGTTCAAATATTAAAGTTGTTCGCTGCACAAGAGTTAGTTAGCTACCTTTACAGTCAATGCTGCTAGGTCTCCCAAGAATTCAACATGTACTGCTACACCGTTTCTATTCAGAAGACCTTTGCTGCGAAGAACATTTTTCAAACAAGCCTCGATTTTACGAGCTATTGTACTACCTCTAGACTTGATCTCTACCCTCGAGAATTTAAAGCCTTTAGCTATAGCCTTGGCCGCTATTGCCTCCGCTACACGCTCCGTCTCATTTAACTCAACCCATGCGATAACCTTTTTCACTGAAACTATACCTCGAATCGGGAATTTTTTCAATGTGTCACATAAAGTATCTGGGTCAAGATGACTGTAAACAGCTAATCCTCCCCTTATAATATCAACTTGCAAATCTTTATCTAAAGGATACAATGCATCTAGTAAATCCAACCTGATTCTTTTCTCACTCCCAGGCTTTACAGATATAACGAGTTTAGGCTCGCATGCGCGCACATCGTTCATTGGGAGAAAGAAGAAACCCAAGCTTTAAACCGTACGTTCATCGTATTTCTGCAGTCACCTTTCTCCAATGCGCGATACAGGAGAAGTAAAGCTCCAGAGTTTCTCGAAATAGTTTACCGCAATATTCGCAACTTCCTCATCTAACACTATTAATCCACTTAGCCGCCATTGGACGCTGAAAGGTCCAAATGAAAGTATCAACTTTTTTCTATCAGTAATTAACATGTCTAAAGGGAGCATCACTTGCGCCGGTTTCCACTCGCCAAACTTGGGAGGCTGGAATTCAGTCCCCAATATTCCCCGAACATTTTTACACCTGGATAATGGTTGCTGCAGCACTTTCAGTAATTCTCCACTTGAGATTATAAGCAGAACTTCTTCAGCCTCTACTGTAATTCTCTTTGCAGTTTGTTTCAGTGATTCAAAGCTCCGTATAATGTATACGCCAGCTGGAGCCACTAAGCTTCCCATTTTTAATGCTCTCAAAATATCGGTGGCTCTCAACAACTTATCTTCAAGGGAAGCCTTTAACCCGGCTATATTATCTTCCGGCTCGCGAGGTGCATAAACTAGAGGCGCGTTCGAGATCCTCACGATCCACCCTCTGTTCTCCAGCTTCTTTAAAACCTCGTAAACTTTTGTATAAGGGATATTAGCAGAGTCGCTTACCTCTCTAGGAGACATTTCACCCATGGAAAGCAGAGTCGCATAGGCTCTGGCCTCGTAATCCGATAATCCGAGTTCTCTCAGAGTTTCAACAGCTTGCCTAAACTCCTCCATATTAACTGTCTACCGTGAATAAGGTATATAAGGCAATCGCCGAAGATCCTAGGGAATGAACTTAGCGATTGAGACAGCAAATCTTACTAAAGTCTTTGGAGGCTTTAAGGCAGTTGACAGTGTTACACTTAAGGTCGAGGAAGGCGTGATTTTCGGTTTGCTTGGCCCTAACGGCGCTGGCAAAACCACCACAATACGCATGATACTTGGTTTAATTAAACCAACTTCCGGCTACATCAAAGTATTCGGAATCGATGTAACACGTGAAAGGAAGAGAGCTCTTAAGCTGGTAGGCTATATGCCGCAGCAATTTAGTCTGTATGAAGATCTCACCGTTGAAGAAAACTTGTGTCTATACGCTTCGCTTTACGGGATTAAAGAATTGGAAGCTAAGAAGCGAATTCAAGAGCTGTTAGACGAATTAATGTTAGCTGAGTATAAAAAAAGACCTGCCGGTAAGTTGAGTGGAGGAATGAAGCAAAGGCTGGCTCTAGCTGCTGCCCTGGTGAACAGACCGAGGCTTCTTGTCGTAGATGAACCGACTGCAGGTGTTGATCCACCTTTGCGAAAGTATTTCTGGAAAAAATTCCGTGAATTGAAGGACGACGCTGTTACCATACTAGTTACAACACACTACATGGACGAAGCTGAAAATTGCGATATAATTGCATTAATGAGTAGAGGCAGAGTAGCTGCTGAGGGGTCCCCACTTGAGATCAAGCGATTAGCGTATGGAGGAGACTTGCTAGAACTAGAAGTGATAGGTGATGCACAACCCATTCTCGAGAAATTTGGTCTCAAAATACTCTACTTAGAAACCAAAAGCGATGTAGAAAAGCTAACTTTACTTGTGCCTGATGCTTCCTTAGTCCTGGCTTCCTTAACGAGAGCGCTTGAGCGTAGTGGCATTAGGGTCATCAAAGCATATCCTGTTCCAGTTAGCTTAGAGGATGCTTTCATTCGTCTTACAGCTTAAAGGGGTGAGAACGAATGGGGATCTTAACTGCCTTAATCGTAAAAGACATCAAACAGTTGCTGCGCGATCCACGATCCCTAGTAATGGTACTTCTGATGCCTATCCTAGTAATGTTCATGTTTGCGGCTGGTTATGGAGAGGAACGAGGAGGCGTTGTACCCGTTGCCGTTGTAAACCTGGATGGAGGGGTTGTTTCATGGCAGTTTATTGAAGCTCTTCGTGAAAGTGGTAACTTTCGATTTGTTGGTTTTTCACCCACTAAGGAGGGAGGTGTCGAAATGGTCAGGAGAGGCGAAGCCTATGCAACTATAATCATACCTCAAGGTTTCAGTAATAGTGTGATCGCAGGCAAGAGTACAAGGCTCGTCATCGTGCTCGACGCCTCTTACGCTACTGTTTCCGAGATTGTATGGCAAGCAGTGGCGATAGCCGTACAACAGTTCATGAAAGTTGCATCAGAAAAATACTCAACTTTTAACATCGATGTGATGCGCGAAACAGTATACGGTCCAAAGGTCAGCAACCTGGATACATTTACATCCGTAGTGATGGGAGTTTTGCTGCATTTAGTACCCATGAGTCTCATTGCGGTTTCCATTAGCAGAGAAAGGGAGCGTAGAACTTTCGAACAGCTTATCATGACTCCAATTACAAGTGCTCATATTGTCATCGGTAAGCTGCTTGCTTATTCGATAATGACTGTCCTAGATATGCTTATCACACTTAGCTTATCTGTCCTATTACTGGGAGTTAGCGTGCGCGGCCCTCTAATAGACCTCACATTAGTTTCACTTTTATTACTGATATGTTCTCTAAGCCTTGGTCTACTTATCTCAGCCGTTTCAAGAAACCAGCTTCAAGCATATCAAGCTTCTATATTCTTTTTTATACCTTCGATGCTTTTCTCGGGTTTCTTCATGCCGGTCGAACTCCTATCTCCTTTTGCTCAAACGGTTGGAAAGTTTTTACCCATGTATTATTTTATTCGTGCATTCAAAAGCATCCAACTTAGAGGATGGACCCTCAGAGATGTATCGCAAGATTGCGCAATACTTGCAGGAGAGATGTTTCTCTTTTTAGTGGCAGCTATCCGAGTATTGAGGTTAAGGGTGGAATAGTATGCAACTAAGATGCCTTTTTACCTTTGGAGGATTAGTTACTTTACTGCTCTTAATAGCAATCTCCATAGCACAGCCCAGTTTCGAGCTGTACGACGCTTACTGGCTCTACCAACCAGTCGCCGGCTCGCATAATACTTTGCTTGTAAGGGTAAGATACCTTGGCGCAGGATCAACATTAACTGTCAACGCCAGGTTGATAATTCATGGTGTAGCTGGAGTTGACCTTCAAGCAGAGAGCAACTATACGGGTTACATCGCCTCAGGTGCTGTCGTGGACTTGGAGTTTAACTTTAACATACCTGAAGGTGCTAGAGCGTCCTACTATCCCGCTACACTCGTTCTTGAAGCTGACGGGAGCTCTAGCAGTGTAGATTTTCAAGTCGGTTTTTATGGAGAGCCTAGCTTTGAAGTATCTACCAGCTCAACCTCTCTAAGGAAAGGAGAAGTAAACGACGTAACTATTTCCTTAACTGTTAAAGAGACACCGGCTCGAAGTGTAGAAGTAAGAGTAACGCCGGCGAGCGCTTTTATCACTGTTATCGGAGGTTCTCTGAGTAGAGGCGGTCTAATTGAGGTTGACGAACGACTTGATTTGCAGTTGAAAGCAATCGTCGATAACTCAGCTGGCGACTCCGTAGGCCTGACAGTAACCATAACCTGTTACGATTACGCTCAAAGGCCGCTTTCTCAAACCATATCACTCGGCTTTCGTGTTGTAAAGGGCCGAGGCTACCCGTATTTTGCCGGAGTTGCTATACCCTCGAAAATTTTTTCAGGTCGTCAGTCCACGGTAACCGTGAGGGTAAGTAACATAGGCTCAGCAAATGCCTTCGAGGTAAGAGCAACACTGAGTTCGTTGTCGCCTGGAGTAGCTATAGTATCGGGATCCACTGCCTCGCTTGGGGATATTCCTCCAGGCATCTCTCGATCCTTTACAGCGATTATGCGTGTAGATAGAACAGTTACTGGGACGGCATCTATCCAGCTAGTTATAAGTTACACCGATGAGACAGGAAGCAGAGGGGCACAAACCTTGGATTTAGGGCTTGAAGTCGCACGTGGAGGAAGCCCTCTTTTAGCGGTGTATATCCTAAATGAAAGCCTTCCAATAGGTCTTCAATCCAATCTTGCCTTCAAGATCGTAAATATCGGCGACGTTGCGGCTGTAGATCCAATGTTGGATTTGGTCTCCAGCACGGAAGTCTATGTACTTAAGTCATCTAAAGTTAAGTTGAGCCGTATTGAACCAGGTAAGACGGTAAATGCTACCTTTACTGTTCGATTGCTCACACTCAGGGATGCAGTTACACTTACGCTTAGGTTAAGGTATTATGATGACGCCGGCTATGAATATAACGATATTATCCAAACTTCGATCAATATCTCTCAACGCAACCCACTTGTGACTATAGCTTCTCTTAACCAAACGTTGAGCCCTAACAGGGTAAGCCGAGTAACTCTACAAGTAGAGAACATCGGATCTTCGGTAGCACGTAATGTCTCAATTACGTTAACTTCTCAAAGCCCTGAGTTAGGAGCAGTAATAGGTTCCTCATCAAAGTATTTAGGCGAGGTCAAAGTTGGAGAGCGTAAACTAGTTGCATATGAAATATTTGTTCAACCTCAAGTTTACGGTGCAGCTCAGTTTATAGCGGCCATTGAATACAGTGGGGATGATGGACAGACTCGTAGGAATGTGCTTACCTTAGGCTTTGAGATAAAGGGTGAATGGGAACTGAGCGTTGCCTCAGTAGTCACTATACCACAGGCGATATTCCCTGGGGATAAAATGGTGCGGCTTATGATTACTTTAGTTAACTCTGGTGATTACATGGCTAGGGATGTTAGGCTCCACCTGCTTGGGAGCGAATGGGTGAAACCGAGTTCAGCTACAGGGGCTGAGGCATTAATTCCGTACTTGCCTGTGGGTCAGCCAGTGACCCTAACTTTCCTGGCTGATGTGAACGAATGGGCCGAGCCCGGTAACCACGAGCTAGTACTCAACGCGTCAGGTCACTACTTGCGATTTACTCTAACTATACTTGAAAAAGCGAGATTCATTGTAAGAAACGTATCAAGTGTGGAAGTCGAGCGAGGGGGTAAAGGATATAAGATTGTTTATGAGGTCGAGAACTCAGCTGAGACTAGTGCCGAGGACGTTCGAGTAGAGCTATTTTCCCCTCTACTTACCGGTTCCACTAGCACCTACCTTGGTACAGTATCCTCTCACGAAAAGAAGATTATAGTGTTTGAGGTTAACGTGGATCAGAACGCTCCAACTGGTCCCCTTGCTGCAGAGTTAAAGATTAGCTGGACCCAAGAGGCTAGAGGGTTATCACAGTACATAAAGACAATAATTTTTGTTAAAGAGCCTAAAGGCTTAAACCTAATATTAATAGTTCCGATAGCTGTCGCAGTAGTAGTAAGCGTACTGCTATTTCGCGAGCGCGAAATAGTTAAATTTTACATCAATAAAATTATTAAAAAGAACCAGCAAGCTGATAAACCCTCTACTTAAGCTTGTAACTGTGAGCGTTCCCATAACTCATAAGCACACATTATATTTAATCATTATTGGTCCGGCAGGTAGCGGTAAAAGCACGCTAGTAAGTGTTTTCGGTGAGTGGCTTACAAGGAATCAAGGGATTAGTGTAAGTTATGTGAATCTTGATCCAGGAGCTGAATATGTTCCATACAAACCGGATATTGATGTACGTTATTTTGTGAGAGTGGAGGATTTGATGAGAAAACGAGGACTTGGACCAAATGGAGCTCTCATAGCCAGCATGGAAGATTTACTCTTAAGGAGGATCGAAGTATTCAAAAGAATAGATAAATTAGACTCAGATTTCGTACTCATAGATACGCCCGGTCAAATGGAACTTTTTCTTCTTCATGAGGTAGGTCCAAGTTTCTCGCAAGAGTTTGCAAAACGAGGTGCTACGTGTACGTTAATGTTGTTTGATGCCGCTCTTGCTAACAAACCATCTCACGTGGTTATACTGAAAACTATAGGGTTAGCGGCTCAGCTTCGGTTGGGTTTGCCGACCATAATAGCACTTAATAAAAGTGATCTAAGCTCAGCTTCGCGTGCAAGCGTATGGCTTAAGGAGCCGGAGTATCTTCAGGAGGATCTCCTTGATGAGCCAGGAGTGTTTTCTGACCTTGCCAGTCACTTAGCTTCTTTACTTGAAAAGTTTAGCTTTGCAAAGAGAATTCCTGCAGTGTCGGCTACTAAGGGTGAGGGACTCGAGATGATTTACGATTTAGTCCATGAGATTTGGTGCGCTTGCGGAGACTTAACTTAACTTGGTAATTCCCAATTTTGATTTTAGTTACTTTAATTCTTCCTTTTTTAAAATTAAATGGTTATATAGGCAAACCTTTTAAAGAGAGGATTTCCGCGTAGAGGGGTTATATGTCATCTCAAAACGATAACGCTATTACACTATACCCCGTCCTTGAGGAGCTGCCGTCACTTGTCAAGGAGTTGCTTGAAAACGGCGAGGAGGTAATAGCAATAGCTCGAACAGATCTAATGGGCAGTGATTACGGTGAGGAATTGATCGTACTGACTAACAGAAGGGTAATGGCGGTAGCTGAGGGTCGCAAGCCGCGTGCAATACCCTTAGCCAAAGTCACAGCTGCTGCTATAAGGGGTTACATTAATAGTTGCGTCCTGGTTATTGATACAGACGAAGGGTCTAGTAGCTTCGCCGTCTTCACGAGAGCGCGGCTTGAAGCCTTTGAGAAATTCGTTACACTGACTAATAACATGGTTATTGGAGGGGGACAGTATCAATTAATGAGGCAAGTCTTAGATAGAATAAAAAGAGTGAGCGTCAATAGAAGCGGAAGAACTGTTCTAGTAAGGTTGCTCGGTTTATTAAGGCCAGTTATGTTACTTCTCATTTCATCTATACTAGTCGCAGTTGTCATACGTTTACTGAACATGGTTCCCCCCTATCTTATGAAATCCCTTATTGACGAAGTGCTTTTAAATAAACAGTCTAGCCAGTTATTCTACATCATAATAGGTTTGCTAGCCGTCAACTTGATAAACACAGGTTTAGGAACAGTTAATGCATATCTCAATACAAAATTTAACGTTGTTATAGCTAATACATTGAGATCTAAGATCTATTCTAAGTTACACGAACTCTCGCTCTCGCACTACGATCAATTCGGTAGCGGTGGACTCTGGTCGAGAATCATGGATGATGTAGGTCGCGTACAATGGGCGATGCAAGCATCCTTCCGTGATCTTTTTATTAACGCTGCAACGGTAGCGTTCATTGGCTTTACCCTAGTTACTTTAAACATTCAATTGACTTTAATTGTATTACTGCCAATTCCTGTGTCAGTGACTGCTACCACAATTTATCGCAGGTTATCTAGCAGATATTATCAACGCATGTGGCGAAGGTGGTCTAGAATAGTCTCTGTTATCTCAGATACGATAAATGCCGTGATACTTGTAAGAAGCTACGGCAAGGAGAGCTCCTTTAAGGATTCATTCGAAAGGTACCAGGAAGAGTTCGAGAAAGCTCAGATGGATGTTTTCAAATTTGAGCAGCAGATATGGCCTGCCTCCGGGCTCGCCTTTACAGCTAGTAGTCTCCTTGTCTGGTGGATAGGAGGTAACCAAGTGCTTCAGGGAGTTATCAGCTTAGGTACGCTGACGGCGTTCACCAGCTATATGTGGATGTTCTATAGCCCAGTTTTCGGCCTCATAGATAACATAAAGAATCTTCAGATTCTCAGCATGTCAGCTAGCAGGATCTTTGACATATTAGATCTCGAGCCAGATATAATAGTTGCCCCGGAAGCCAAGGACGTTGAAATAAGAGGAGATGTAGCGTTCAACAACGTCTGGTTTACGTACGATGGTATTCATTATGCGCTCAGAGGGGTGGATGTCAAGATCAAGCCAGGTGAAAGAGTAGGCTTGGTGGGACCAAGCGGATCCGGTAAAACAACCCTAGCTAAGCTTCTACTGAGGCTTTATGAGCCACAGCTTGGCTCTATTACGTATGATGGCGTTGACGCTAAAGAAGTTACATTAGATTCGTTAAAGAGGCAAGTAGCTGTTGTTTTACAGAACCCGGTTCTCTTAGATACGACTATAACTGAAAACATATCTTTAGGCAAGAACAGAGTTGAACCAGAGGAGATAATTTACGCGGCAAAGCTTGCTCGAGCGCACGACTTTATCATGCGTTTTCCTGAAGCCTATGATTTTGAGGTAGGAATGCAAGGGTCAAGGCTTTCGGGAGGCGAGAGGGCTAGGGTTGCGTTAGCAGCTGCATTGCTAAAGAATCCTAAAGTACTGATACTGGATGAACCAACCGCAGCGCTTGATGCATTAACAGAGGATGAAGTTACTGAGGAGCTTGAGAGGCTTACTAGAGGGAAAACCACGATTATCATAGCACACAGGCTGTCTACCTTAAGATTTGTGGATAGAATTATTGTAATGGATAAAGGAATAATAGTTGAAGAAGGTTCGCATGAAGAGTTGCTTAGGCATGACGGGCTATATAAAAAGTTATGGGAAGCCCAACTTAAAGGTTTAACTAGGATGAGTCAAGCTGAGGTGAATGAGCTCTATGCTGCACAAAGAGCTTAAAGTCCTAGATCCTAAGAATATGCGCGTCATTGCAGCATACTTAGATGAAGTTAATATAGAGATCAACGGCCAGCTGATACAGGGAGTGAGACCACGTAAACCTTTTCCATATTCACACCCTGAGATCGTAATTTTCTATAAAGGTAACGAAGAGATCGGTATTTTGAGAGACTACAGGATGCTAGACGACGAGTCAAAAAGCACGCTGGAGAAGGCTTTAAAGGTAGTGTACTTCATGCCAGAGATCAAAAAAGTTCTAAATATACGCTGGGCTCAAGGGAGGTACGAGTGGTGTGTTGTCACCGATAAAGGTGAGGAAAAGTTCGAGACATGGAGCAGATGCGTTCGAGTCCTTTTGGATGGCAGGCTAGTCGTAAAGGATATCTATAGCCGAGCATATATTGTCGAGCATCCAGAGAAGCTCGATGCCAAAAGTAAGGCGCTATTGACGATGATGATCTAATGCTCAAGAGAAATTTTACATACTTGATATGATTTTCCAAATTTTGTCTCCTGCATAATGTAAGTTGCGGATAACTCTGCCTTTCTTCATATTTTCCAGTTCCTCGCTGCTCACGAGTGCCTGACCAACAGCGAAAACTCTCTGCTGGTTTACGTCAGCGATGTAAACTAAGTCATTCTTGCCGAATGCATCATGATCAACTATTCCTGGCGCCATTACATCAGCACCATTTAATATATGTGGAACCGCACCCATATCCACCACGACCATAGGCAGCTTAAGAGACAGCTTAATAGCGGCCATTAAAGTGGGGTAAGTAATTTTCTCTGACAGTACAATTGCGGGTACCTTATCGATTATAACCAGCTCCAAACCTATGTCTCTTAACCGAGCTATTTCAACCGTTGTTGCAGCTTGAAGAAGTTCTGCGCCTGCAGAGAACTGAGATCTGAGAAGCTCAACCAGTCTCTTTCTTTCACTTTTACTTAACTGGTGGTGCGTGCTAAAGAAGCTATAGTTACTCATACTCCCATCACTTTATCGACTTTGTAGTACGATATATTTCCCTCTTTGTCAACAATCGCAGTTATTAGTTCCCTCCTAGCCTCTAGCGCTCTCCTAATGAAAACTTCAACTTCTTTAAATCCTACTCTCTTCCCCTCTTCCAAGCAGATTATGAGATAACGCTTTTCACCTTCTTTAGTTTTCTTATCCATAACTATAACTGGCTGCGAACCACTTATGACCTTCGCCTGCAAACCTCTGTTTCTCAGATCCGAGTACACGAGTAGTTTCATCCAAAAGTCAGGGTCGATTTTAGCCCCGATCGTAACTATTCCTTCAAATGAGATTTTTTCTCCGCTATTATCAATGATAATCAAATCCCCTCTATCGAGCAAATAAGCAGCCTCACACAAGTTAAGAAGTAAGTTTTCCCCGTCTCTTTCTCCATAACCCTTTCCAGCAAGCTCTGCGTTATACGGAACCTCTACGTATCTCTCTTTTAAAACCCCTTTAATAGCTTCACGCATCCTCGTTTCCTCTTCTCTTGCCATATCTCCCCAGTGGAAACTGAGCTTTTTAGTTCGCCGGTCCTAGTCAGCATTAAAATAAATATAACAGGGAGTGTGAATTAATTGTGGAAACAGTACCGTTTGAAGAATTTCAGAAATTGGATCTCCGGATCGGTAAAGTTATCAATGCCGAGCGTCTTCAGAGGACTAAGAAACTCCTCCTACTAAAAGTGGATATTGGTAGGGAAACTATAAACCTGGTAGCTGGGCTAGCTGAGCATTATAAGCCAGAGGAACTAATCGGAAAACATATAGTGGTAGTGGCTAATCTTGAGCCAAAGTTTATCGCAGGCTTTAGGTCAGAAGGCATGTTGCTTGCGGCAGTATTGGATAATAGGCCGGTGCTAATAGTACCTGAGCGTGAAGTACCGCCCGGCACGAAAATATCTTAGGCTACTGTAGTCTCGGTTTTTATCCCAGGTTTTTTGGTTTTAGTTTTATTTATATTTAAGAAAAAATAGTAATTATTTATGTTTTACACTTATGCATGTAAACACTACTCTTCTAGGGATATAGCACCAGTAGGGCAACCCTCGGCAGCTTCTTTAGCTTCACCTACTAGATTATCCGGGATTTCTCCGGTAGATTCATCTTCCGAGTCAGTTTTCCGGTAAGGTTCCTTTACCCTGCTCTTATAATTCTCTGGGTCTTCTTCGAATACGGAAGTGGCTAGTGCCCAACAAGCGCCACATCCAATGCATAATGTTTTATCTACTCTAACTTTAACCATCTTCCCGCCTCCGGCCTCCTTGATTAGTGAAATAAAAAAGTATTTTTCCCGAAATCCTTATCGTAGAGCTTATCAGTAGGTTGAATAGCGACAGCTACAAATAGCATATAATTTGCAAGGGTGTGCGTGAGAAAATATACACAGTTAGCTTACAAAGATGCAAATAATATGGTATTCGGAAAGGCCTTACACCCGCTTCGATACGGCCTCGGGTTAAGTGTAGGTGAATGCCGAGTTATTCCTGAACTGAAGTATTGGCCTAACCGCACTGCGGATGAGTCCGGTAGGCTAGTAGCCGAGTTCGTTTCGATAACGCGCGATGCGTTGGAGAGGGCTATTGATCTAGGTGTTCAGGCGCTACAGCTAGAGACTGAGCTTAACCATGTAGCTACTCTGAATCCTCGATTGGCAAGGGAGATAGTTGAAGCTCAGAAAGGATTGATGGAAAGCTATCACAAGGAATACGGCATTGCGCTTGCACTAAGAGTTACAATCGCTGACGTGCGATGGACAAGGGAAGTGAGCAAAGAGGAGGCTTTAACTAGAATGTTAGAAGCATTTGAGGAGACTGCCGCCGCTGGGGTGGATGTTGTATCAATAGAATCCATTGGAGGTAAGGAAGTCTCAGATTATTCGATAATAAGGAACGATATTAAAGGTATAATCCTTTCTTTGGGTGTGCTAGCACCTCGTGATGTTGAAAAACTGTGGAAAGAAATCTTCAGCATTACGTCGAAATACGGTGTGCTGGCCGGCGGAGATTCAGCTTGTGGTTTTTCGAATACTGCAATGAAGCTGGCGGGAGGCTTTAAGCAAAAGATGCTCCCCCATGTTCTAGCGGCTGTGGTGCGGGCGATGAGCGCGGTAAGAACGCTTAAGGCGTTTGAGGCTGGTGCGCAAGGTCCAGGTAAAGATTGTGCGTACGAGAATGTAATTGTGAAAGCGATTACTGGCTACCCGATGGCAATGGAGGGTAAGTCAGCGGCTATAGCCCATTCCAGCTTGGTGGGGAACGTTGCAGCAGCCGCCTGTGATCTATGGAGTAACGAGCAAGTTGAAAACTTGAAGCTCTTTGGCGGCACAGCCCCTCAGGTTTGCTTAGAGATACTTTACTACGACTGCGAAGTCATGAATGCTGCACTAGAAGCGGGATACGAGGAAAACTATAGAGAGCTACTAGTATCCTCGAACGCCTGGCGTGATCCTCAAGCATTAGTTTTAGCGCCGCGATTTGCTTGGGAAATTGCCAAAGCTATTGTAATGGAAAACGATGACTATAGACGCGTACTGAGTGCTGGGCTCAGGGCAGTGGAGCTGATTAATCGAGAGTGGAAAAGTGGGAAATTAAAGCTAGATAGAAGGGAAGTAGAATACATACATAAACTTGATCAGGAGTTTAAAAGCTTACCCGATGACGAGGAAACTTTTCTAAGCAATGTTGCTACTCTATACGAAAGCAAAATCAAAGTTAAACTATCGGATTATCTTTAGTGCACATGCTAGGGAGCTCAATGGCTCTCCTAATGTCTTCACGTATGATGAGGAAAATAATATTGAGTCTCTTTAAGAAGCTCTGTGTACAGTATTAAGTTTGAAGAGACTAGCGCCGTGTTTATAAGAAGTTGAACAAAGATTTTTCACCGCAAGCTTGAAAGAGGAGGATTTAACAAAAATGTGTGGCAAGGCTCCTCTATCAATATGATAGCTACATTCGAGAATTCAAGGCAATCGTCGTGAAAGTCAAAGATAACAAAGTCTTTTTAGATCAAACAGCTTTTCATCCAGGTCCCAGTGGTGGTCTAGATACCGATAAGGGTTTCTTAACCTCATTGAGTGGGGAGAAGTTTGATGTGTTACAGGTCTTTGAGGAGGAGGGTGACTTTGCCCACGTGGTATCGGAGGGAAAGCTACGGATCGGTGAAGAAGTGAAGGGAGTTATTGATTGGGAGAGGCGTTATAGGATGATGAAATTACACACTGCTAGCCATGTTCTCCTAGCAATCCTCTATAAAAAGTACAATGCACTCGTTACGGGAGGACACATAACCCCAGATGAGGCTCGAGATGACTTTGATATATCCGACGTTAAAGATTGGAAAGAGGCAATCATAACAGCTGTCGATGAGGCTAACAATTTGCTAAGAAAGAGTTTAGAGGTAAAAATCTACTGGCTTCCAAGAGAAGAAGCTTTGAGAATTCCGGGTATAGTGAAACTCGCTGAACGTTTACCACCCAATACCCCTGAAGTACGAATAGTTGAGATACCTGGAGTCGATCTGCAAGCAGACGGTGGACCACATGTAAGGAACACGGGTGAGGTCGGCCAGATAATTGTCCGAAAGATGGAGAGCAAAGGAGCTAGAAGGAAACGAGTATACTATACAGTTAGACCCTAAATTTACGGTAAGGTTTTAAAAGAATTTTAACGCGTTTATTTTCTAATAGATTTCTAAAGTTATCCAAGCTTTTCAGTAGCTGCCTAGATTAATAGATTAAATTATTTATATAATAAGTTTAAATTAACAAGGAAAATATATTTATCCAAGAATTAGAGAATTTTTATCGTTTAACCGGTATTTTATTCATTATCTTATCTACTGCTTTAAGACCGCTCCCTGTGAGAGGAATATACACCCGCGAACCGGCGTCAACAATTCCTTCAGCTTTAATGTTTTTTAATGCCGCTAAAGGAGTTGCAGCAGTTGGTTCCACGAAGAGGCCTATTTTAGCTAATCGTGATAGAGCTTCTAATATCATAGAGTCCTCAACTACAACTGCGTCACCTCCAGAGGTCTGTACAGCTTTGATTATTTGCTTGAGACGAGGTGGATTTGGAATCGCTATCCCGTCTGCAAAGGGCTCGGCAGGGGGTTCAACTCCGTGTGGACCATGTAATACATCGTAAACTGGCGTGTAACCAGCGGCTTGTACCGCTATGATAGCCGGTACGTTATCGATTAGACCGAGCTTCTTTAGCTCGCAGAAGCCTCCGTACATGCCAAGAAGTAGCCCACCACTGCCTACTGGAACAACTACTGCGTCTGGGAGCCCAGCTTGTTCGAAGCACTCATATGCTAGAGTCTTCAATCCTTCGATAAAGTAGGGATTCCACATATGACTAGCATACACCGCATCACCTAGCTCAGCGAGGGCTTTCTCTCTGACAAGCGAACGGGCTCCTTCAACCTCCACTAACTCAGCACCATATAGGGAAATCTGTAATTTCTTGGAGCTAGGGGCATTAGCTGGCACGTAAACTTTGCACCGGATACCAGCTGCAGCTGAATAGGCGGCTACAGCAGCTCCAGCATTGCCTGAAGAGTCGATAACTATACTCTCTACTTCCAGCGCCTTTAAGTTTGAGAGCATTACGCTAGCTCCGCGGTCCTTAAATGACCCTGTAGGGTTCATGAAATCAAGCTTCAGGATAACCTCGTAACCTTCCATACGTCTAATCAAAACCGGAGTAAAACCCTCACCAAGCGAAACGAGACATTCGCTTTTAATTAAAGGTAATAAATCTCGGTAGCGCCATATGTTTTTTTCTCTTTCCGTTAATTTGGTGAAGCACAGTGAAGTTGAACTTAGGTCTTTCACTATATCGAATGGTGCCCCACATATACACTTCCAGGCTAATGAGTCGAAAGCGCATTTCACACCGCAGGAACTGCAAGCAAGCCAGAATTGCATAAAATTATCAGTTTAGGAATAATCTATAAAGGCTTCTCTTATAGTTCCTTTATGACTGAGACCGTCATACTAGCCCATGGCGATACAGATGGGGTTACTGCGGCTGCTATAGTGAAGGCCGCTTTGGGGGAGGGAGAGGTCTACTTCACGCACCCCATTGGTTTGCTCGGAGATTTCAAAAACTATACTAGAGATGCTGAAATTATAGTTATCTTGGACATATCCTTAGACGAGAGAAGCCTACCTGCACTGCTCTCCGAGTTCAGGAATCATAGGGGAGTAATTATTTACATAGATCATCATCCCCTCTCCACCAGTTTTCAGTTTGAGTACTCCCAACTTGAGGTTGTGCACGAGGAAAGCTCCTGCACGGCGGAGCTAGCGTTCCGCCGATTCAGGTTGAACTGGGAAATGAGTCGTGTAGCCCTTTATGGTGCAATAGGCGATTACTCGCTAAACACACAATGGGTGCAGGACGCGTTAAGCCGCTGGGATATTAGAACCCTATTTATGGAGGCTGGGATCCTGATACTCGCATTAGACAGGATTGGTCGGAATTATGAAGTTAAGAGAGGACTAGTAGATGAGCTTAGCAAGAATAAGCTTCCCAGCTCAATACATGGCATCATAAACCTAGCTTTAGAGCAATCCAAAACCAACGAAGAGATGAGGAAAAACCTTCCAGATCTTGTACAAACCGGAGAATACTTAGCTTATGTCATAAACCCTCCAGGAAGTGTTGGGCTAGCGGCTTTTTACGCGGCTGTTATCAAAGACAAGCCTATTGGCTTAGCCGTTGAAGAGAGAAGGGGAATGTACATAGGCAGTCTAAGATCTCGAGATCCCCGAGTAGATTTAAACTCGCTTATGCGAGGTCTTGCACCAAAGTTCAACGGAAGCGGTGGAGGTCATCGCCAGGCAGCAGGTTTCAGAATTCCGATGGAAAACCTGGCTCCTTTTCTTTCGGCTTTGGAACAAACAATTCGCTCTGCGTTTAGCGTAAATACCTCTTTCTCTATTGAAAATATATGATTAAAACAGGCTCAAGCTGTAGAGTTATTACACCTCCTCTAGGCATACCTATGGGAGGTTATGCTAGCAGGCCAGGCCCTGCAATGGGAGTACATGATGATCTACACGCAAGGGCTTTGGTGATAAAGAATGGGGGTGACCTGTGCGCTATACTTTCTCTCGAACTACTTTATGTCACACAGGATGTTGTTAAGGAAGTCAGAGAAATAGCCGAGGAAAAAGTGGGGATTCCAGCAGATGCCGTTATGGTAGCGGCAGTGCACACCCATTCGGGGCCATCAATTATGGGTCTTCACACAGAAGGAAGAGAGGATCTCCTTGAAAAGTACATGGCTTCTCTCTCAGACATTGTTTCTAATACTCTTATCGATGCTGCTCAAGGCTTGGTGGAAGTTAACTTAAGGTTCGGTGAGGGGGGAATTGATGGTTGGACGATTAACAGGAGAAAACCATATTCAGGCCCTCTCGATAATAAAGTTGCAGCGTTATGCTTTGAACAAGGGGGATCGGCTGTTGCAACCATAGTCAATTTTACATGTCACGCTGTTGTACTGGGTCACAGTAATTTACTGATAAGCGCCGATTATCCGGGTTATGTTTCGCAAACCGTTGAGAAGATCTTTGGCGGTGTATGTCTTTTCCTTAACGGGGCTTGTGGTGAAGTAAACCCGTTGACACCGGGTACCATGATCGAGAAGGTTTACGATCGCAGCATGGGTACCTTCAGGGATGCGGAAGAGATGGGTATATCGATAGCATGCAAGGCTATTGAGGCTTTGCTTAGATCAAGCCGCGTGGAGGATGCAGTGATTAAAGTAGGAAGAGAAGCCGTGCAGCTTGAAGTGCTCAGTGTACCGGAGGTCCAAGCGAGCGACTTGGATGATGTTAAAGAAGAGCTAGCTAGAGCTGAAAAGGCAGGTGATAAAGCCAGGGTTGAGCAGTTGAAGCTTAAAGCTGCTTTGACGAGATGGATGTTGAATGTGCAAATAAAGCTAAGAGAAAGGGTGCGTAACGGTTATCTATCTACAGAGGTCCAAGCAATAAGAGTGGGTGATTTCGTAATAGTGGGTCTTCCTGGAGAACCGTTTGTCGAAATCGGGCTAGCTGTAAAACAGTTTTCACCGGCCGCGCTGACAATGATCGTTGGCTATGCAAACGACGCAATCGGGTACGTGCCCATGGATGAGGCCTTCGATGAAGGGGGGTACGAGGTAATGCCACCCGCTTGTATCTTAGGCAAAGGAGCTGCTCAAGCATTAGCTGAAGCTGCCTGGCGGTTACTGCTAAGATTATACGAGTAAAGGTACTACAGTTTACGTGATTCATCGACAGCGTTGTTTATATGAATTCATCAATGGTTAGCTGCGGATTTAATAGATATCGGGACCCCCTCTAACCCGTATGAAGGAATGCTACCCAATCACTTTACCAAAGTCGCTGGAGAAGCTAAAAGGCATCCAGAGTTTAATGCAGAAACTCGAGCAGGCTGAGATAGCTTCCAGATACCTCGCTAAACTGCCTTGACGCTGACTTATAGTCCGTCGTAGAGAGGGTGAAGCACGTGCCTGCGACAGCAAACTACTTGATGGAGAGCTTAGAGGCGCAATGGATGTGCATGCGACTGTAATAGTAAGTCAGAGAGCTATGTTCGTAGGTTAGTCATCTGGAATCCGTTTCTCCGAGTTCTTTCACGAGCCTTTGTATACCTTTTCCTTCATCTTGACTTCAACTATCGCGTCGATGGAAGAGTCCTGGGGAAAGATGAGAAGCATTTCGATGAAGTCTCGAAGTTCCAGGTAGTCGCCATGCTCGCCGAAGCGGTATGAACGACTGGGCTCAGATGATATGTGAACCTCTGGGAGTACCCTATGCCACGTCGATAGGAGGCTGTCCACGCTGAACCTTGAAGGGTTTAACTTGTGATGATAGTGGTCATACACAGCCAGTATTCCGAAAGATTCGGAAACTTCGATTACCTCCGAGACAGTATAGTGCTTCTCATCGTTCTCGAGTGCCATTCTCTTAAGCAACCAGTTGTTTTCCTCCAATGTCTCGCATAGTCGTTTTAAGGCGCCTCTTTTGTCCCTGTAGGCTCCTCCAATATGCATGACGACTATGCTCTCTCGATCCAAACTGAGTGAGTCCAGTACTCGGAAGTGGTAACGGAGCCCCGCTAGAGACTTAGCTATCACTTCCTCCTTGGGCTGTTAAGGACGACTAGCTGGGCTGGGGTGTATAGAGATTCTTACACTATAGCTCTTTACCAGCGAGGAGTTGCTCGCAAGCACCTTCTCGATCTTCTCGAGTCAGGAGTGCTGAGAACTGGAGTGGGATGCGAGCGGGATGAAGTCTGAACCCAGCCTGAAGATTGATAAACCCATAACTTTCGACAACTCTAGAAGCCTGGTGAAATCAGCTAGGTTCCGCTGAAAGACCTTGGATAAGTTTTCTCATTCAAGCTTGTTTAATCTAAGCTTATGGTTCGTGGACAGCCTGTTGTCGCTCGTGGAGCAGAAGATGCCTAACCCTACCCGCAAGACGGTTACACCATGGCAGCATCCGCAACCGCATTTTTCACGACCTTTTATATGTCTTATAACGTTCTGGTAGATAGGCTGTGATGAGGTACTCCAAGCCTAAGCTGGTCTTGAGTGCATGTCTCGGAGTTCGGGCGGTGAGGTACGATAGGAAGATGATTATGGATGAACATGTTGAAAAGTTGAAAAGGTTTGTGGATTTTATACCTGTTTGTCCTGAGGTTGAGATAGGGTTGAGTGTCCCCCGCAATTCTCTAATGTTATACAGGGAGGATTCAGCTTATCGATACGATGAGTGGTATTGATTATTCACAGCGAATGCTTGATTTCGCGGACCACTTTCTCCGGTCGCTAGGCGAAGTTGATAGTTTCCCCCTTAAGTCAGCTAGCCCTTCTTGTGGGGTTAGGGACGTAAAGATCTACTGTAAAGGCCGGAGGGTGACTGGTAGAGGAGACGGCTTGTTCGCTAAGGTTGTTTGGGAGAGCGTGACGTCGATTCCAGTTGAGAGCGAGAAGAGGCTCCTTAATCAGGATATTGGGAGAAACTTCTACACATTAATCTTCACGATCGCCTACGTGAGAGAATCGCTCGACCAGTCTGCAACGCGTGAGGACATCATTGATCTGCACAGGAGCTTGAAGTATCTGCTCCTGCTCTATAGCTATGCGTACCAAAAGAAGCTGGGCAGGCTGTTGGCTGAAAGAGGTTGGCATGATCTAGAGGAGCTCGAGAGGGAGTACAGATCGCAAATGATACATGCTTTATCTCACCCGGTCAAGCAAAGCTAATATGTGAACACGTTCTTTCACCTTTATGGGCACCCGAAGCACAAGTTCAACGAGGATGAAAGGCGGTAAATACTCAAACTCTTAAACAAGTTAGTTGAAGGAAAGGAGGAGTTGCAGCCTATTCTCATTTACTTTAAAGGGTTTTTGCACAGGTTCGGCAACAAGTACCTTGCTGAGCAAAGTTTTCTGCAACCTTACCCGAAGGAATTGGATGCGCCTAATGGTATTTAAGCGCGGTGCTCAGAAGAGTTGTACATCAGTACGCTCTTACCTCTCTCGCCTTTGTAATCTTTTCATTACAAGTTCCTTATATCTTCTAACCTGCTCGTAGTGGTCTATTATCGGCTCGTAGTAGTCCCCTATTCTACGCTTGAGGGGATTGTGCAAGCTTTCGCAGTCATAGTCTCTCAGCTCCGGTATGTACCTCTTAATGTAAAAGCAGTTGGGGTCGTACTTCTTCGACTGTTGAATCGGGTTAAAGATTCTAAGAGGTAACGGGTCAACGCCAACAGATGCCGCCCATTGCCAATTGCCAACGTTCAACACTTCATCGTAGTCCACGAGATGCTTTCCGAAAAACTCTTCCCCGGTCCTCCAGTCCAAGTGTAAGTCTTTCACAAGGAAACTGGCTACGATAAGCCTCACCCTGTTGTGGACCCATCCTTCCTTCTTCAGCTGTCTAATTCCTGCATCGACGATCGGGTAGCCTGTCTTACCCTCGGTGAAACTCTTCAGCAGCTCTTCATCGTAGCTCCACTCGAAATCCCGCAGCTGCGGCTTCAGCTCAAGCTTATTCATCCATGGGTACTTCGCCCAGAGCGAGTAGTAGTACTCTCTCCAAGCTAGCTGCCTCACGTACTCTCTCGACTGCCTCTTAACCGCTCTGTAAACCTCTCTGACCGAGAGTATACCGAGGCTCAAGAACGGTGAAAGCTTCGAAGTGCCATCCTCGCACGGGTAGTCCTTGAGGCGGCTGTACCTGGAGAAGTCGAAGGAGCGGAGCCTTTCACGGCCCCACGAAGCTCTGAGAAAGTCTTCCCCTAGCATCCCGGCGCCCTGCTTTCGAGCGAACTCTTCAACGTCAGGCTCATCTAACCCGATGAACTTGTCCGCGGGGACCTCGGGAGCGATCTTTGTGTCAATTTTCTCGAGCCACTTCCTGTAAAAGCTTGTGAAGTTCGGCCCGGGATCCAGCTGAAAGGGGTTAGATAGAACGTTGTCTAAAACTTCCCGGTAAGTGACGCCACGCTTCAAGCAAATTTCTCGAACTTGCTTAGCGAGCTCTTGCTCGCTCCACGAGAGAGGTGAAGCTGTGTATAGAAAGTCAAACCCGTGCTTGCTGAGCAGCTCATCCATGACATCGCGCGTCTTTCCCATAAACACGTGAACTCGGATCCTTCTGTTCAACTCCCTTAACGCGTCGAATACGAGAGAGAAAATGCGGTGACTTAAATCGATCCCGCGCTGCCGAAGCATACCTGGATCCACTATATAGATTGCAGCTATCTCGTCTGATCGGCTGTAAGCTTCGGCCAAAATTCTGTTGTCGGAAAGCCTTAAGTCGCGTCTAAGCCAGTACAAGGCTCTCATAGCGGGTAGTCTAATAGATTCAAGATGTGATTAAACCTTATGCTCTGAGAATGCTGCGTTATCGCTGCAGCGTTCTTGCTTGCGCGTCTATGTTGCGCTCGAGGTGTCAGGCTGCGAGCGAAAGACATGATTTAATAGCTCAGAAGCCTAGCGGGGGTTGGAGCGAGGTGGAGAGCATGACGCGCTACGATACTATATTGGTCTTAGATTTCGGGAGCCAGTACTCCCACCTTATAACGAAGCGGGTGAGAGAGCAGGGAGTATACTCAGAGATTCTTCCTCACGATACTAAAGCAGAGGAGATAGAGCTTCTAAAAACGAGGCTTAACGTTAGGGGAGTGATGCTGTCCGGGGGGCCTGCCAGCGTGTTAGATAGGAGTGCTCCAATGCTTGACACCAGGATACTGGACCTGGGACTGCCCGTCCTAGGTATCTGTTACGGCCACCAGCTGCTAGCCCGTATTGCTGGTGGAAAGGTCGGGCTTGCTGAGAAGAAGGAGTACGGCGCAACGTACGTCACAATCGACAAGCCTGTGGGGGTATTAAAGGGGTTAGATAGGAGGGAGATAGTCTGGATGAGCCACGGCGACGTTGTATTCGCGGTCCCTGACGGCTACGAGGTCCTAGCGCACTCCGAAAACTCTCCTATTGCTGCTTTCAGGCACAGGGAGAAGCCGATCTATGGCTTGCAGTGGCATCCTGAGGTGAGCCACACGGAGAAAGGTGTCCAAATGCTTCGTAACTTCTTATTCGAGGTGTGCCGGTGTAAAGCTAACTGGAGAATGGAGAACGTTATAGACCAAGTAGTAGAGGAGATAAAGGCAGAAGTTGGTGAGGGTAAGGCAGTTATTGCTCTAAGCGGGGGTACCGACTCCAGTGTGGCTGCAGTTTTAGCGGCGAGAGCTATAGGGGAAAGGTTTACCGCAGTTTTTGTCGATACTGGGCTTATGCGTGAAGGCGAGCCTGAGGCTGTGAAGGAATTTTTCCAAACGCTGGGGATAAACCTCGTAGTAGTAAATGCTCAGGACCGTTTCCTCAAGAGGCTCGAGGGTATAGTCGACCCCGAGATGAAGAGGAAGGTTATAGGTGAGGAATTCATCAGAGTATTCGAGGAGATAGCTGAGAAGATCGGAGCGGAGTGCTTGATCCAGGGTACAATCTACCCGGACAGGATCGAATCCGGCTTTAGGAAGCTTTCGGATAGGATAAAAACCCATCATAACGTAGCAGGGCTTCCCGAGCTTATCAAGTTCAAGAAGATAGTTGAGCCCCTACGGGACTTGTACAAGGATGAGGTTAGGAAAATTGCTGAAATCCTCGGTTTACCCAGAGAGCTGATCCTCAGGCAGCCTTTCCCCGGCCCAGGTCTTGCTGTGAGAGTTATAGGCGAAGTGACTAAGGAGAAGGTTGAGATAGTTAGAAAAGCTGACAAGATCGTAAGGGAGGAGATTGAGAGAAGCGGGCTAGGGGGGCGCTTGTGGCAGTACTTCGCTGTATTGACTAACACGAAGAGTACTGGCGTTAAGGGTGACGCGAGAGCCTACGGTTATGTTATAGCAGTGAGAATTGTTGAGAGCCGTGAAGCCATGACCGCGAGCTTCGCGAGAATCCCTTATGAAGTGCTCGAGAGAATCTCCACGAGAATAACTAACGAAATACCCGAGGTCACAAGGGTAGTTTACGATGTAACTCACAAACCGCCGGCAACAATCGAGTGGGAGTGAGCAACTCGCTCGACTTTCAGTTTCCTGATGAAGCTGAGAGTATATTTGGGTTCACAAAAACCGTTTATTGAGTAACTAAACAGTTATTGGAACTTCGTCCTGAAGGTTAACTAACGGTCTTTAACCACGGGTAAAGTGAGTAGAGTTTTTCCAGACTTTTCATTACGGCTTCAGATGGATACTCACACGGTTGAAGTTTACCGCTTAAGAATTCATCGTATGCTTTCAGATCGAGAAGACCGTGCCCGCTGAAGTTGAACAGGATCACCCTTTTTTCGCCGATCCTTTTTGCCTCCAGCGCGAGATCTACAACAGCCTTGATCGCATGCGCTGTTTCAGGAGCTGGTATGAACCCCTCAGTGCGAGTGAAGAGCTGAGCGGCATTAAAAACCTCAAGCTGGTTATATGCAACCGACTTGAACCTGTTGTGTTTAACGAGCAGGCACAGCGTTGGGGCAGCGCCATGGTATCTTAACCCGCCGGCATGAATAGGTGGTGGGATGAAGTCATGTCCTAGTGTATGCATCTTGAGCAGTGGTGTTAATCGAGCTGTGTCGCCGTGATCGTAAGTGTAAACGCCTTTCGTCATTGAAGGACACGCTGTGGGTTCAACCGCCACAAACTGGGTGTCTATTGGAGCTTTACCAGCCATTTTCATGTAGTAGAAGGGATAAGAAACGCCTGCAAAATTACTTCCTCCACCTACGCAACCAATAACATAATCTGGAAATCTGTCGAGTCTTTCCAGCTGTTTCATTGCCTCAAACCCCACAATTGTTTGATGAAGTAGTACGTGGTTTAACACGCTTCCAAGGCTGTACTTAGCATCATCATGCGTTGCAGCATCTTCTACTGCTTCACTGATCGCAACTCCTAGGCTACCAGGGTGATCTGGGTTTTGTTCAAGCACGCTGCGACCTGAGTTTGTTCTCGTACTCGGGCTCGGGATAACCTCAGCTCCCCATAACTGCATTAGAACCCGTCGATAGGGTTTCTGCTCGTAGCTAACGCGAACCATATAAATTGTGCATTTTAACCCGAAAAGGTTTGTCGCGAAGGCCAAAGCAGAACCCCATTGTCCTGCGCCAGTCTCGGTTGTAAGGCGTTCCACCCCCTCTTTCATATTATAGTAGGCTTGAGCAACTGCCGTGTTCGGTTTATGCGAGCCGGGTGGGCTCATTCCCTCGTATTTATAATAAATTTCGGCGGGAGTTTTCAGAGCTCTTTCGAGTCTATATGCCCTAAATAACGGCGTTGGTCTCCACAGCCTGTAGACTTCCAGCACGTCGTCTGGAATAGGTATAAACCGTTCTGAGGACATTTCCTGGCGGATTAACTCCTTGGGGAAGATTGCCTCGAGATCGCTAGGTGACATAGGGTCACCTGTAGGCTTTAGAGGGGGAGGTAAGGGCTCGGGTAGGTCAGGAAGGATATTGTACCAGTAACGCGGGAGTTCATTTTCATCTATTAGGATTTTATACCCTGGCATCATACGCTTAGGTAGGTGCCAAGGTTATCTTTTTCTGCTCTTAAACATTCATTAATCCGAAAAGGTACATTATTATGTAAGATAAACCTTTAAAGTTGATATTTGTATATTTTAATACATGAAGCTATGGGACGAAGTTGAGAAGGAATTTGATAGAAGCGAATCTAGGAGAAAAGTTGTTATAACGCTTTTAATGCATGGTTTAAGTGTAAAGGAGAAAGAACGCAGAGGCAGAAGGGTCTCGGGTATATTTCTGGGCGATATACCTGTTCCCTACAAAAGTCTCTCGCAAGTGTGCGGGGTAGACTGGAGGACTGTAAAAGAGACGGTAGACGTAATTAGAAAGAATTTCTTCCTTAGAGAGTTTTTCGAGAAAGTGGAAAACGCGGGGCCTTTCTTCAGAGGCGTTACTAAACTCTTAGGTTACAGGTGCATAGTTGTAGAGACTGTTAGGGATCAGCCGGGCATTATTGCCTATATCTCAAGTTTGCTTGCGGAGAAAGGTATCAATATTCTACAGGTAGTAGCAGAGCATCCCTTACTAGTGCGAAGTCCAAAGCTTTATGTGATCATCGAAGGGGAAGTTCCTGGCGATTTCGTACCGAAAGCTTTACAGCACCAAGCGATTAGAAGCGTCACTGTCTATTAGATTCGCTCCTGCTTTCATGATCATTTAACCATGAGTCAATAATAACTGCTGTCTTCCTACCGTTTTCCATTGCTCTCCATACAGTGCTAGGTCCGGTTGCCACGTCGCCGGCAGCAAATATTCCCTTAACATTTGTCGCCATATTCTTATCCACCTTAATCCTACCATCAGCTTCTAGCTCTATACCGAGCTTCTCCAAAGTATCGGGCGGTGTAGGTACAAGGCCCGCCGCAATGAAAAGGGTATCCGCCTCTATGGTTCTTTCTGTGCCTGGAATAGGCTCAACAGGCTTGGCTCGATCCTCAGTAGCTTTCACATCAATTACTTTTAACCCCTCAACGCTATCCGATCCTACCACTTCGATGGGTAAGACGCTATCTACCACGCGAATTAGACCTTTTTCTGCGAGCTTTGCAAGAAGCGAACCTGCAGGGGCAATTTTTAACGGTCTGCGGTAAACAAGTATTGGCGTTATTCCGAAGTTTCTATACAATAGCTCGCAAACATCCACGGCTGTAAGACCTGCACCGATAATGATAACTTTCTCCCCCGGCTCTTTAGGAATACTTTCGTAACCTAGCTTATACAACATGTAGCTGTGAATCCATTCAAGAGCGTGTATTACTTGGGCTTTCTCTTCTCCCTTAATCTCAAGCCTTTTGCTTCTCCAAGTTCCAGTAGCTATAACTATGGCATCGTATTCTCGCTTTAAACCTATGACTTCTTGTCCAGTAACTTGATGGCCAGTATGGAAGGTAACACCTATTTGTTCGAGTTCTTTTATACCGCTTCTAACAGCTTCCTTTGGAAAACGGAAATCGGGTATCACAAATAGTAGCATCCCACCCGGCTCGGGGAATCTATCAAAAACGTGTACTTCATGCCCTTTACACGCCAGTTCGCCGGCAGTAGCCAACCCGGCTGGACCTGCGCCGATTACAGCTACTTTAAATCCTGTTTCTGGACTCTGGTTTTCACATTTGATGAAACGCATACCCTTTTTAGGAGGTGGAACGTTTAACCCTTGTGGTTGTCATGAGCTTTAGCGAGATACTTGAAGCCTACCGCTTGAAGCTTATCGAGGCTATAACCTTCCTTACAGCTTTTATCGAGTTAAAAGAAGACTCCGACCTACTAAGAGCGGCTGCGGTGCTCATTGATGCAAGCGAGCACGCATATGCTCCTCTGGCCGCTTATGGACAGGCTATACTGGCTGTCATATGCTTTGAGGCTGGGATGAGGTTACGGGAAAAAGTTAGGCAGCTCAGAGAAAGAGGATTAGAGGAGGAAGATTTAGAGTATGTTTACGACGTTAGGGCTTACCTTAAAAGGATAGCCGATTCGATAGAGAGTGGAGAATACGAAAAAAGTTACGAGTTGATGCTTAACCGCCATAAAGGTGAGTAATAGGTGCTCCCCCTCTCTCTACTATAATTATGTAGCCCCAGCCGACAGAAGTAATGTAGGTCCTGCACAATATGTAATCTTATTTGTTCGCAGGCAAGATTCTTCTCCCTTTACCACGAAAACCTAGAAGGTAAACCTTACAACAGCCATATGCATGCTGTCTCATACCATTTATATAGAAGAACTTAACTTGATAGAGAGTCATTTTTCTTCTTAGCTGAAGGATGACCCTGAGTTTTTAAACTTATAAGTTAAACATCTTTCTCTAGTTATTTTATCCAATTTAACGTTTATAAAAATAACTTTGCTATGTACCCCCTATGCTCTGACTCTACTGCACGTAAACTTAACCTAGGGACACAATATTTAAAACGGAAGCTAAGAATCCATCTTCGGTGAAGACTTGACATTTCCCTATCCCGCTGAAGAAGTAATCCTAAGGGCTAAACCCAAGGTCACAACAGCACTTGTCCTAACAAATGTCGCAGTATATGCTTTAACAAGCTTAGATTACTCATTTTTACAAGTATCAGATCAATGGCTGTGGTGGGGGGCTTTTATACCAGCGTACCTCAGCAACTGGCGTCAAGCATATAGGATACTTACATCAATGTTCCTGCACGCTAACATTGCCCATATTTTCTTTAATATGCTTTTTCTCTACAACTTCGGTAGACAGGTCGAAGCGACTTTAGGAGGTAAACGCTACTTGCTTTTATACTTTGGATCCGGTTTAGCAGCTGAGGTTTTTCACACAGCTTTCATTCCCATTGAGGGACCACTCTCAGCTGTCACACCGGCGATTGGTGCTTCAGGAGCTATTAGCGGTGTGCTAGGTGCATATTTGCTGCTTTTTCCAGGTAGTAGGCTTTCAATGTGTTTTTTCTATCTTCTTTTCCCAATTTGCATCACAACTAACGCTGCTGCTTACTTAATCTTTTGGTTCGCGATGCAGGTGTTGCAGGGTTACGCTGGAGCGAGCGCAGGCGTAGCTGTTTTCGCTCATGCGGGAGGTTTCCTGGGTGGCATTGCAATGCTACCCTATGTTATCGATAGACACAGGCATAGGTTGCTGAGATCGCTCACTGCTTCGCGTAGAGCCTTAAAGTACCTTTTTCTTGGTCATGCAGGATTGAGTTTGCTAAGTAAATTCATTCTCATTATCTTGATAGCAGCTACTGCTGCTGGAGGAGTATATTCTGCATTTTCTTCTCATGTGCTAGAAGTACCCATTAAGGTGCTACTTTTCAAGGTAGAGTATAGGACATGCGAGTTAGGCGGTGTTTCCTGTGTAGATGGGTATGACGAAGACATCGTAATACTTAAGGTGGACGGCGAGCCTCAACCTGCAACGCAGATAACTACCAGCAGCGTAAGAATCCTATACAATAGGCTTAATGCTATCGGCGCTCTATATGATAGATTTTACGCTGGAACAAGTAAGGCTATAGAGTGGAGTGGGGCAAGAAGGATAATGGGCGTAAATGTTGCGATAGACGTTAAGATGAATGTGATTTACGATGAAAATGGTATTATTGAGCAAAGTAAGGGCACTTTACAGACGGATGTGCTAACGTGCACAGCCAGTACATGTACAATGGGGGGAACAGGAACATATACTTTCGATATAAATTCTCTTTATAGCCGTAGAAGGTTAGAGGCTCTCTCTTCAATAGTAACATTACTCTCCATAGTGTCATTACTCGCATGCATCGTTTCAATCGATAACGTTGTAAGGAAATCTCACGAGCTTGAAATAGTGGCATGAAGTATATGAAAAGCGAGGCTAGGAAAGTCTTTTCACTTTTCATTGTCTCTTCATCGCTAGCTTCCTTATCCCATTCACTATGGTATACACTTTTCCCATTGTATCTAGAGCGTCGGGGTTTTCAGCTGTGGGAGATAGGTTTCGCTTCAAGCCTTGCTACAACTCTTTCCTTTATACTAGCGTTGCCTGCAGGGTTTATAGCTGACATAGCGTCTCTCCGGTCTTCACTTGTTTTAGCTGCTATAGCTCAGACTATAACACTTCACCTGCTTAAGGATGCCTCTACATCGCTGTTGGTAGTTTCTATAGCGGCCTACACGTTTTTCGCTACTCTTCGGGGGCAAGTCTCGTTGCGTCTTCTTTCGATGCTTGGCTCCCGAGGGTGGGCTCTCAAATATTCGGCTTTCCTCTTTTTCTCAAGCCTGGCTAGCGTAATAGGGCCTTACTTCTCAGGTTTAATCGTTCAGCAAACCGGTTTCGACGAACTTTTCACGATCAGCGAAACTGTGCTGCTAGCATCGACGCCTATTGCTGCAATGGTGAACTTTCATGAATCGAGACAAGAGCGCACTTCAAGGCTGAAGGTAGTTTGGCGTACAGCACACAGTCAAGAGTTGCTGTTACTAACATTTTCATTAGCACTTCATGATTTTTCGGTTTTCGGTGTGATGTCCTACACAACGCTTTTCCAACTCAACGTGCTGAAGCTTACACCGTACGAGATAGGTTCTCTCGCATCGCTGGGTTCCGCAGTCTCTCTTGCATCACAGCTTCTCGCAGGGTATTTCACTGATAGGATCGGCGCGAAAGCTGCACTTGCTTTCCATTATGTAGGTGTTTCAGCAGGTTACGCGCTAATGGGATTAAGCCGGGATTTCAAAAGTTTAGCCACAGCTGTTATCGTGCAGAACATAGCTTTTCCGTTTGACATGCCGGCTCGAAGAAAAATTTTAACTTTCTTAGCACATAATAGTGTAGTAGCCACAGTAAATGGTTTCTCAGATGTAGTCGTAGGAGCAGTGACGCTTCCTTCTCCTCTCTTAGGAAGCTATCTGTGGAACATCACGGGTCCCCGTACCATGCTAATATGTAGCGCTGTTCTCAACTTAACAGCATTAGCACCTTTAGCCATGCTTAGAGAGAGGCAAGGGTAAGCTGAAAGTTACTCAAATCAAGATGTAGAATTGCATTGTTCTTTATGGGCTCTAAGTCGCACTGAGGTGTCTCTTCGGCTAACTTCGCGACGCTACTCGATACGGCTAGGAAGAAATTATTATCGCTCGCATAGTAGAGTTCTCCATACTCGAGGAGGGAGGGATCAACCACGTGACGCACAACGATCATGTTACAGCTAACCTGACTATGCGGCTTTACGAGAAGTGCGAGAGTGTTAGCCATTCTGATAGCATTAGCTGCTTCAAGCTCATTGTGCAGCGATGCCACCGCTTTAACTAAGTCGTAGCTTTCTTCAAGCCTTTTCGCGAGAGCTAGGGCATAGGCATAGCTATCGACTACACCTTCAAGTTTCCTACTCAGCATACACTCTAGAACGTCCATTGCGATCCTACCATTCTGCGCAACGAACAAAATACCGTTGTTGCTTAAGTTGATCGGGTAAGGGTGCGCGGCCGCGGTACCGAGAGGCATATCCTTGCTAGCTTTCCTGACATGGAAAATTGCCGCTAAAGGGGGAGTAAGCTGCTCTACAAGAGTTTTGGTAGATTGATCACACCAAATTTTTTCAGCGGTTTTGTAAAACAGAACGCTGCTACCAGATACCGCTGCAAGACCCCAGCCATCGCTATGAGAGTATTTCGCTAGATGGTCGTACTTAGCAGTTTGCATTAAATATTCTAACCAAGGGTTAATGAATGTTCTCTTTAGAGATGCAACTGCTAGTAATCGACACATAACCTTACACGCTTTTATGCGACGGCTAATTGTTCTTCAAATATTTTTTGAAAAATACCATATGCCTGTTCCCCATAAAGGCAAACAATTACTTTATTTAGGTTCTCAGCTTTCCAAGCGAAGTTTTTAATGACTTCTGCCATAATCGTCGCGCATCTCTCCAGCGGGTAACCGTAAACACCTGTTGAGATCGCAGGAATAGCAATGCTCTTGATTTTCAGTTTCTCAGCTTTCTCTAGGCTTGAACGGATTACTGAAGCCAGTTTTTCATCCCCTTTTTCTTCACCGTAATAGGGTCCAACAGCATGAATCACATATTTTGCTTTTAACTTGCCAGCGCCAGTTACAGCAACTTCTCCGACTGGTACCGGTCCATACTTTCTCACATATTGGTCACTTTCATCCTGTATTTCCCAACCACCTTTTCTTACAATTGCTGCAGCAACTCCTCCACCATGCTTTAGATACGAGTTGGCAGCGTTAACAATCGCATCAGCCTCGATCTCGGCGATATCTCCTTCAACTAGCTCAACGGTGAGCCGGCCACACTTGAAGATTTTACCAAAAGTTACCATACGAGTAGCTAGTCCAATACTAGGTTTAAAACTATTTTAAGTTATGTTGACACTTAGCCGCGAAAAAGGCTTATCTTTTTAAGATTAAGGGGGTACTATGCTTGAGAAGCTCGCTGAGCTTACCCTGCTTCAAAGAATACATGAGCCTTCTATCACGGTCGTAATTCCATCATATAGAGGTGGGTCAAACCTAATTAAATTAGTTAAGAGCTTGCTTGAGAGTAATTATAAGCAAGTAGAAGTTGTGGTAGTAGTAGATGAGCCCTCCGGTGAGCTTCTTGAAGAGTTGTCTACATTACGAGGCTGTAAAATTATTGCTAGAGGATGGAGGCTAGGGAAGGTTAGCGCGCTTAATACTGCTTTAAAACTTTCTCAGGGTGAGCTAGTTGTATTCCTCGATGATGATGTTGCAGTTGAGGATCCAGAGTTTCTTCGGAAAATCTCTGAAGCCATGAAAGGTTATGAAGTTGGCGATATCAAGAAAGTTGTGACTGGTCAAGGTTTATTATCAAAGCTTATCCACGTGGAGTATATTGCTTATAATTTTTCCAGTAAACTTATGGCTAAGCTTGCTGGAAGGTCAATAGCGATTAACGGGGCCGCGTTCGTGATGAGGAGAAAAGCTATAGAGGAATTGGGAGGTTTTCTCCCAGTAGTCTCCGAGGACTTTGACATTATGCTTCGGTCTTTCCGCGCTGGTCATAGGTTTACTTACATTGATTCAACTTATGTGCTCAATTACACACCCACTAGCTGGAGCAAATGGCTGAAACAGAGGAAACGTTGGGCAGTTGGCGTAGCTATCTTCATGAAGGATTACTTCAAAGAGCTGTGCAGGGCTTTCACTAAGATGCCGCAGGCGCTTATCCCAGGGCTTCTTTTCTCGCTTCCTTCGCTAATAACTTCAATGCTGGTGGTATTTCTTCGAAACCAGCTTTACGGTAAAGCTGTGTATGTTGTTCTTCTATCATTATCCTCATTACTGGAGAGGCTTATTCCTGCAGCCGCTGTGATAACTGTAGGTCTCCACTTCATGTACGTGGTGCCAGTGCTACTTACGGCTACATTGCTAGCTAGTCTCCATTACACTGCTGCAAGGATCATTAAGATGAAATCCTACACCTACCTGTACCCGATCTACTTACTCGTGTACCAGCCGGTTTGGTTTACTATCCTTATGGCGGGATTTTTGAGGGTTTTTCTTCTTAAAAAATCAGATGTGGACGATTGGGTTGTTTGAGAGAGTTTTAGCTTAACCGAGAGAAATAAGTAATGTCTATGGGTTAAACTTTAACTGGATTTAACCAGGCTACACTATCAGTGTCACCGATCAACTCTAGCCTTAGAAAATTCTTTACTGGTAATGCTCCTTTAATCTCCAATTCTGTGAAACGACCATTTTCGAGTTTTCCCTCAACCCTTAGTTCCTCAAACATTATTCGGAAACCATCCTCCCATAGCTCTGCTTCAACCTGTTTTTCCCCGCTAGAAACAAGCTGCTTCAGCATTTTCACGCTCAAGTAAGCACCCCTAGTGTTACCGGAGAGCATCTTCACGGCTAGAGCACCATCCATCTTCACTCTAGCTAGATTTTCGCTAAACTCAAAGCTTTTTACTATAACGCCACTGGACGCGTAGAACTTACCTTTCATCAAGGCTTTGAGTATGCTGTCCGGATCCAGGTTATCAGCGTCTATTTTAACCCAGCCGCCAAGCGCATCCACAGTGTAACGGTGAACATCATCGACCGCCAACCCGTAACTGAATACGCCATTTGAGAGAGCGTAATCCCAGTGCGATCCACTATAGCCTCGTGATATCTCGACCTCGCAACCATGGTTGTAAACCTCGATACCATGGTAACCCTTAACAGTTATAAGGTCATTACCACTCAGCATCGACCAATATGGGTGGGCTATGAACGCAAAGCAATCGTTTTCGCGGCTCCAATCTAAGAGGTCTGTAATGCTCCGTCGAGCCTCCTGTGGAGGTGGTTCACTTAAACCTAGTATAACTACATGGTACCGAGAGGCCGTTTTCTCGGATCCAACATCGACTTCGATGCCTGTAATTGTAACAACCTTTGAATGCGGCACTGAAGTTACTTTGTTATGGTCGGTTATTGAGACAATCTGGTAACCAGCTGAGCCGTAGAACTCGACAACGCGTTCAGGATCAAGCCTACCGTCCGACTTAGTTGTGTGTGTATGAAGAGATGCTTTAACCCACGTGGTCTGGGGGAGTTTCACACAACTTTCGCGGGAGGGTGGAATATCAATGTAGCGCGTGACGCGAAACGCTTTACAAGAAGCTTTTGTAAAGCTTTTCATATGAATCGGCAAGAAGCGTTAAGATTCCTGACAGGTTATCTTAAGGACGAAAGAATGGTTAAACATTGTATAGCCGTAGGTGCTATTATGCGGGACGTAGCGAGAAAGCTTAAGGAGGATGAAAACCTTTGGGAGCTTACAGGCTTGCTCCATGACATAGATTACGATGTTACAAACCGCGATATGACTCAGCACGGACTAGATGCAATTCACATTTTGAAGGGCTTACTTCCCGAGGTTGCGATAGATGCTATAGCTTCTCACAACGAGCATAATGGGCACACACCTGGTAGCCCAGAGGCGGAGAGGCTAACTCATGCGCTGAGGTCATCCGATCACGCGAGCGGGCTCATAATAGCTACCGCTTTAGTCATGCCTAATAAGAGGCTGGCGGAGGTAAAGCTTGACTCGCTCATGAAGAAGTTCAAGCAGAAGGATTTCGCGAGGGGGGTAGACAGAAGTCGATTAAGGGAATGTGAGCTGCTAGGATTAAGCTTGGAGGAATTCCTAGCTATTTCTCTAGAATCAATGAAAAAAGTAGCCGGAGAACTTGGACTCTAACTAAGTTATAAACGCTTCCGCTAACGTAATAGATCCAGAGGATTTCGGTTCAAAGCATAACCTGATGAAAGGGGATCCAACTTCGAGTGTCCAATAAATCGCTTTATTTGCCTGTACTTCAAACGAGTCGATGTTTCCCCATTCTCCCTTAAGCGTATACGCCTCGGCGCTTAGCCTTCCACAGGCGTCTGCCTTGAAGGCCAGCGTCACCCTAGAGCCGGCACACGGGATCGGGTGTGATGCAACGCTATCCTCGATCACTCCCTCCAGTGTTTTCTCGGATGCGTATCGGTAAAGCTTCATCGCTATAGATGGCCGAGGATCCCCTTCGAGCACGCGAATCTGCCAGGGATGAAGGTCGTCCCAAGCCCACTCTCGATCAATGGGCCCTCCATCGATGTCGAGGAGAATACCCATCGACTGGACCGGACGCATTGGGGTTATCCCACAGGAGTAAGGGGGGCCTTCATGCACTAGTACACCTTCGCCGGAGTCCATCAGAGCGCTAACCCCTCGAAGCTTATCGTCAATGAACCAGAGTGCGAGCGTGCTGTGCACTTTCACCGTATAAATATGCCTTCGCACGTGGTAATCTTCAGGTAAACAGGGGAGTTCAAAACTGAGAGGCGCGGGCCAGGCACCAGCGAACGATCTCAGTTTACCTTTATGGTATAGGAAGTGGACTACCCCGCCTCCAAACAAATCTTCAGCCTCAAACCCGAACCAAAGCATCGGGCTATCCTCTTTCCACGGAGGTAGCCTAGCTGATAGCTGAAATACCCCGTACTTAAACACTGAACGGGAGCGAAGTGATAGGGTGGTTAAACCGGGAGGTCTAACAAGACTTGCATGTTCAAACTCCGTGTAAGTTCTCTCTTCCCATGATACTTTCCAGTATTTCCTTGGATCGTCAGGTCTAAACCGTTCACGCCCGTTCGCTAGGCTTTCTCTAACCCAACAGTAAAACAACTTACTCGAATCTTCCTCTAACGCGTACCCGAAGCGGATTGGTAATTTTTCCACAGCGGATTTACCAAAAGCTTGCTATTCTATTTTGCGCACTAACTGAGGCCACGGTGGACTTCTGGATTTAATCAACCTATCCAGAAGTTTATCGTATTCGATGGGGTTTAGGGGGATGCGAACTGGCTTATGCTCAACCGCTGACATTATGATCGCGTTTACAAGTTCTACGGATTTCAACCCCTCTTCACCGGGCACCTCCGGCTCACGCCCCTCTATAAGCGCTCGAGCGAAATCCCTGTACACGGCTTCATGGCCCATGAAAGATTCCTCTGCCTTTATTTCCTCGATTGAGAAGACGAGCTTCGGTGCGCCGGGCTTTATAGATGCGTAGATAGCCTTTCTGATTGGCGGCTCGTTCCTATATGCATACACGCTCTGCAGGTTCATTAACCCTAGCTCACCAGGCTTAGGACTTGTTTCTACTAATAGCATACCTCTATCTCCTCTTATTTCCACGTTGAACATGTCTGGGTAATCCAGCGTGGAGAGCTGAAGCATTGCTTGGCACTCGTTCTCGTAAACCGCTACCGCGCTTATTAAATCTTCAACTTCAATGTCGTGTCCTACCGTACCCCCGTACGCAAAGACTTCAAAAGGCATTCTACCCATTAGCCAGATAAAAATATCGATAAAGTGCACGCCTTGGTTTATCAGTACACCTCCCCCTTCGCTTACCCACTTTCCCCTCCATTGAGCGCTATAGAAGTAAGCCATATCCCTGTAAGTTACGTATCTCATATACCCCCTGTACAACTCGCCCAATGCTCCTGAAGCTATTAGGCTCTTAGCGCGTCGGAGCCTAGGCTCGAACCTGTACTGAAATACAACACCGAGCTTAACCCCTCGTTTTCGCGCTTCAGTAATCATGCTGAGGCACTGGCTTACTGTGGCGGCCATAGGCTTTTCAGTTAAAACATGGATCCCCCGTTTCAGTGCCTCGATAGCGACCTCATAGTGGGTTGGATGAGGGGTACAGATGGATATCACGTCGAGTTCCTCCCTGTCTAGTAACTCCTCGAAGCTTCTATAGGCACGCACACCGTAAAGGGAAGCGAGCTCCCTAGCTTTTTCCTCTACGGCATCTGCCACGGCCACAAGCTGATACTCCCCCAGCTTACTAGCCACTTCTGCATGGTGCCGGCCAATGACTCCGGCTCCTATGATTCCCAGTTTGATTTTCTCCATTGTCTCGGTTTATTGCTTAGCTCGTTAAAATGGTTTAAGGCGCATGCTTGCAGAATACCATGTAAGCTGGTGGGAGACCTTGGGAGTGCTAACAAGTTCTTAAAGAGCGCGTTAAGCCAGCCTGAGTAGCTAAAGGAAGCGGGCGGAAAGCCCTTAAGCTTGGCGATTTTCTATGTAGAAGATTACTACCAAAGCTATGTAAGTCTTTTCCCCGCCTAGGCTGGTTACGGCTATCCAAAACTGTAACCATTTCTTTGCGAGTAAAGCTAGAAGAGGTGAAAAGCTAACATAATAGTTAAAACAGCCGAAAGCCTCTGACACATTGAGCAGGGAGAATAGCACACGCTATGATGCTGGCTTCCCAATTAGGTAGGGCCAACGGCCTTTTGAACCACCGTCCTCGGGGTGGCTCCCTTGGGTTGCCTTTGAGTTATGAGCCCCGCGGGATACCTGGCTTCCCCACCCCGCTGCTCCGTGGTAGCGGGGGGTGGATTTCCCGGCCGCGGCCCTGTGAGGCATACCAGTTTTTCTTAGAGGAAATATAACCTTTTCTCAGCCAGTGCTACTTAAGTGAATTTAGGGTAATCTTTCGCGTTATTTTGGACTTTACTTATACCCATGACACATAAATACGGATGCTTAATACCATGGACAAGTTCAGCTTATGCGTTGCTGCCTAGTTGTCTAACAAGCCATTCCATGTAAACATCGAATACGTTGGCTAGGTATACTAAATCATTCTGCTCTAATTTTCTCATTATTCTCTTAATATTTCTTTCTTCAATTTTAGAAAATTTTGGATTTTTTCTTAAAACTTTAAGCATTGATTCTATTAACTCGTCTTTAACCCTAACATCTTCCTGTGCCACGGTAGCTTTTTGACTAGTTTTTAATTAAGGTATTTTCTTCAATGTTTTCCTGCTTTGGCATGTGCGCCACGCGCTGAGCTGCTCTCACTAAAGCTGCTGATCTAACCCGCTACATATTTCTAGTGGCGCTATCTTCCAATTCTTATGGAGTTCTACGAGCTGATTAAACAAAGGAGAAGTATACGAACTTACAAGCCAGGCCCCGTTGAAGAAGATAAGCTGCTGAGGATTCTGAAAACGTACTGGAAAGTTGATGTCGCAATTGCGATGGAGCATATTGTGTTAGCCGCAGCAAACGAGGGTCTTAGAACCTGCTGGATTGGGCTTTTGACGAGAAAGTTGTGAAGGAGGTGCTGGGGATTCCGGAGCACATACGCATTATCACCGTTACGCCTCTTGGTTATCCGGCTGGGGAAGGGGGTCTTGTCTTTGATTGGAAACATGAGAATCGCGATATGCAATGAAGTTATTAGATCACCTTGGACCCACGTCGTAGCTGTAATCTCCGAGTTAGGTTACGAAGGTGTAGAAATAGCTCCGTATACCTTAGCCAATGACATTAGAGAGCTGAATCAATCTGAAAGAAGGAGAATAAGGGAAGAGGCCGAAAGCCACGGCTTGAATATATGCGGTTTACATTGGCTGCTTGTTTCTCCACCGGGTTTACACTTAACTCACCCAGATTCGCGCGTCAGAGAACGAACCGTTGCATACCTAGGTGAACTAGCTAGGCTCTGCAACGAGCTAGGTGGGAACGTGATGGTGCTTGGTTCGCCGAAGCAGCGTAGCACCTTGCCGGGACAAGGTAGGAATGAGGCATGGATGCTACTTAGGGAAGGTCTACGCAAAGCTTCTAGGTTAGCTGAGGATCACGGTGTTGTAATTGCACTTGAACCGCTAGCGCGTAATCTTACTGATATAATTAATTCTGTGAGAGAGGCTCTGAAGATGCTCGAAGAAGTTGGTTCACCGGCTCTGAAGATCAACCTTGACGTCTACAGCATGACCGATGAAGAAAGACCTTACATCGATATAATTGAAGATGCCGGTTCTCATCTAGTTCACTTCCACGCGAACGACACGAACGGCCTCGCCCCAGGGACGGGGTCAGCCAACTACCTGGAGATACTGCTAGCTCTCAAGACTGTAGGATACAAGGGTTGGCTATCAGTTGAAATATTAACCCCTATAGACGACCCAGTGAGCGTAGCTAAAGCCGGGCTCATTAATCTCCGGGAACATATGTTTTTAGCAAACACGTATAGGGGAGGTTGCGATCCTGATAACAGTTTTCGAACCTTTAGGTAACGAAAAGATCAACCCTCTCTCGATCATAACCAGCCTTGCGGCTGAGAGGCTGCGTTAACTAGGCTACTAGGCGCGCAGCTACGTTGTCAGTTTCATTTTCATTCAGGAGGGCTAGGCCCGAGCTGATCCACCTGCTGGAGGAACTTAGACCAAAAGTGTGCGTAGCTCTCGGCTTGAACACTAGGTAAACTTACGTTAGGGTTAAAAGAGTAGCGATCAAATCAAGAATGCGTCGGAACCCGACAGCGACGGTGAGTAACCCCTCGATGAACAGATAGATCCTTGCAATTCCCGCTTACTTCATTATGTTGCCTACCCGGAGGATTCTGGAGAGATTAAGGCATGAAAGCATCTCTGCATCTTTCCCACACAGCGGGAACCTACCTTTATAATTTCGTAGTGCATGCCCTGCTACGGTAGCGGATCAAATGGATTACCCTGCTAAAGCGGGCTTCAACCACCTACCCTACATGCCAGAGCTACAAGTCAGGGCGTGCTCATAACTGTCAAAGAACCCTTAAGGAACTTTAGTGGTTCGTTAAAATGTTTTGCCTCTCGAAAACTCGAAGCTAACCCTCATACCGTCAGAAAAAGATTGGTTGCTTAACCTGGGCTTTTTAAAATTAAATACCCTCATCCATTCTAGAAATCTAGTTATTCCACGTTTGACTGTACCCCAATACAGTATGTTAATGAGAACTCATTATTATAACGGCGAATTAACCGCGTTTCAAGCATAATGAAATAAACTCTTCAAGAGCTTTCTCACACTCTTTCAGTTTTTTCTCCACTTCTTCGCTTGCTCGCATTTCAAGCCAATCAGAGTTATGTACATGCTCGTACCATCTATTTAAAGCTTCTAATATTTCTTCTAATTCTTCAGCTTCTTCTTGAGTTAAATTACCTTTATCAATATTTTCTTTTATTTCACTAAGGAATTCGTTACACTCCTCAAGTATCTCTTTATACTCTCTTTCTTTTATTGATGCCAACGCATTACGAAGCTGAGAGGTGTCAACTTCGCTAAGGGGTTTCCCCTCCAATACTATTGCTGTACCCCATTTCCTAATTTCGTCAAGCACTACGCTAAGAGTCTCCCGGACTTCTTTCGTATCAGGTAGTACGCAGAGGGAAAGACGCGGGTACATACCTCCCAACCTTCTTAATCTCCTCCAACACCCGACTTTGATCTTAGATGGCTTCTCCGGGATTTCGTAGAGAACAACCAGGAGTTTCCACTCTTTCATGGCATATATCTTACGCTTCTTGCATAAGGGTTTGACGGTTGGAAAGAAAACCTTAAATAAAAACCTGTAACGAGCGTTACAACCTCTCATGAAGCTACTAACACCGCAGGTCTTTGAGGCTTTAAAGAGCGCATTGACAATCGAGGTGCTAACCGATCTAGGTGAACTGGCTAAAACTGCCTCAATCCTGGATCAACACTTCGATAGATTAAAACTGCTAGGGCTTCTCGAGGCTAGACCTCTCACTGTGAACTTTCAATGCAGTGAAAGAGAGGTCCGTATCGGATGTGGCGACGGCGTAATGAGCGATTCCGAGATTGAAGCTATGAGGGAATACGGAGAGATCGTGTGCAGGACGAAAGAGGAAGTGCTTGCAAGCGATTTGGAACTTATCTTCGTGAAGGGGCTGAGTTTCGTGGAGGAAGAGAAGGTGGGAGATCTGCCGCGTGGTGTGCTGCCTGTTAGCACCCTGATCGAGCTTTCCTACCTGCCTCGGAGCAATACAGTAATCTTTCCCTACAAATTCACGCGATTAAGACTGGATGAGCATAGGGAGCTTCACTTCGTTTTAACAAAGAGCTTTTTGAAGAAGAAGCTGAGAGCTGTTCACCCAGTCTATGGCACTGTATACGTAGGAAACATTGCAGGCGTAGAAGTGAACATTAAAGAGCTCGTACACTCAGGCTATCCTCAACTCGGTGTTGTTGTCTCTCGAAGTAAGCTTGGGAATAAGCTCAGTATTATGCGCGTTCTGGGAGACGATGACTTACGTGAACTTCTTTCATCCTTAGGTGATTAGCGTGTCAGGGAGATTTCTAGCACTGGTAGATGTGGAGAGAATAATTGATTACGTTTTATCAAAGAGAGGTAACGATGGAGGATACCTATCTTTCCAGTACATGAATATGTTCGAGTCATCGGCCGAAGATACTTTCTATGCTCTCTCGATATTATCCGCGCTTGACATTGAACCGCCAGGCGCGGAGAATACCATTAATTTCCTGCAACACCTGCAAGATCCGGTGAAAGGGTATCGAAGCGTTGAAGTAGCCTATTACTCGGTATTAGCCTTAAGCACTCTTGGAGCCAAGCCTAGGGATCCTCAGGGCGCAGCCCGCCTCCTTGTCGAGGTTCTTGAAAAAATCCTTCGTGAGCAGAATGACCAGGCCTGGTTTGTTCTCGACGAGCAACTTCTCATTGATGAGAAAGGGGTCCTCCGTTCAAAAGATGCCACTTCCCTCCTTACGCCGGCGGATGTAACCCCACGGCTACACCGTTTATCCATGATTGTGTGCTCGCTGAGCGCGCTCAATGAGTTTCTAAATGATCACGCTGATACCGTTGCGGAAGCGCTCCTTCAGCAGCGATGCGATGGTGGAGGCTTCGGCTATCCAGCACCACTGCTCGAGTCGACCTACTGGGCTATCAAAGGCTTGGAGGCTGTGGCTAGCTTAAAGCCTTTTCCCGAAACAATAAGATGGGTTTTAATGTGTGAAAACGACGACGGGGGGTTTAGCACAACACCCCATTCAAGGAATTACTTCATCGAGAACATATACTACGGGCTCCAAACTCTCAGAACGCTAGGCTCGTTTCCAAGATATACAAGCAGCCACGTGAAGTACGTTTCTAGCCTTCAGAACGCGAACGGGGGATTCCGCCGCGCGCCTACACATGGTGCATCAAGCCTTGAATACACGTATTATGCCGTACATTCTATGAAACTCCTCAATCTTCTCTAGAGTTCCCCTTTAATACAAAGGGGACATTAACGAAACCTAAGGTGCCGTTACCTCTCACTTAAACGAGGTCATGAACGTATCTCCAATGTCGACTGCAGCAATCACCGAATACTCTCCTCGCATATCCTCCCATAAAAACGGTGGTAACACAAATGCCGCTGAGGCTATGAAAGCCGCTGCAACGCTATGCTCCAGCTTTAATCTTTTGAGTCAAAGCGACGTCAGAGATCCTTTAGGAGCGAGAGCAAGGCTGCTAGTACCTGAGGGGATGATGCCATAGCGTCGCTTAGCATAGCTACTCGACTCTATTATGGAGGGAGATTTTTCGGTAATATCGTAGAGCATGTATGTTACTCTCAGTTACTTGGAGTCGTCTAGTAAGCCTTAAATCAACTTCTCAATAGACTTATGACAATTTCTTCGATACCTGAACGGATCATAGTGACAGCGAAAACGGCTATTAGAAAAGCTAGGATTCTAGCCAACGCAAGCAAGGTGTTTCGACCGGCTTTTTCTAGGATTAAGTTACTTTTCAAAAGTATCGCGTAAGCGATCCCGGTATTTAAAGCAATACTGACAAGAGTTGGTAAAAGGCCATACGTGGAGTTAAGATAGATAACAGTATATATGCTGCCTGGGCCGGCTAGAAGAGGAGTAGCCATAGGGACTACGGCAATTTCCTCGCTTCTAAGCTGTTCGGCCTCTATACGACCCAGGGTTTCTCCCAACGCGATTAGTAAAAGTAGTATGCCTCCAGCTATCTTGAAATCGGTGAAGGAGGAGCCGTACCAAGAGAAAACATGGTAACCAGCTACAGCAAAAACTGTTAAAAGTATAGATGCTACAATCACAGATTTTGTGAATGCTTTAGCTCTTTCCTCGCTGGACATTTTCCCAGTAATACTGTAGAATAAGGGGATATTTCCCACTGAGTCAAGCACTACAAATAACATCGCAAAGGAATACCAGAAATCTTCTAGCGTTGAAAACATATACAAGCCAGTTCGTTGTTCTCTGTTTTAAATTTTCTCTAATTACGCTATACAAAACGTAGTATAGTATGAAGTATTTTACTGTGTGATATTATAATTGCAGCTTGGGTTTTTAGGTGTAAGGGTCATTGCAGTTAAAAGCGTTTCTTGGTTTTAAAGGCTTCTCCGAGTAAGCAGAAGAAAGAGGGTCTTTAAGAAGCCATGGTAGCCTCTACCATTTGATTTTACACGTTAATGAGATCAATCTTTTCTCCTTTTTCGGTATCATTACCTTAAAGCGAGTACATTTCATCTATGGAATATTAGTTATTTTTAAAAGGCATGTCTTGCTATTTAACAAGTGGAGAGAAACCCCGCGAAACAGGTGGGTCGAGGCGTAATTTCACTTGTAGCATGGATTTTAGTTTACATAGTGACTTCAGCAATAATTTTTACAACAATCCCGGCTTTTATCCCACAAGTTGGCGCGGCTATCTCAGAATACTCAATGTACATGGGAGTTGGTTTAGCCCTGCTCTTCGGTTACATGATCGTGAAATCTATTGCCTCCATAACTTACTGGTCTCTGAGGATAAAATACCCGCACAGCACGGCAGCAGCTGTTAGAAGTTTGATCCAAGTACTCGGCATTGGCGCGCTCGCTGCTAGTATTGCCGGGGGGACCGCAGGCGGTGCGGCAGGCGTAGCTTTAGGTGGTTTCATGGGAATGGTCGTCGGTTTTGCAACTCAGCAGGTTCTTAACCAGGCCATCGCGGGATTGTTTGTGCTGCTGGTTAGGCCCATTAAAATCGGTGAGAGGGTAACTGTAGCTGGAGAAACCGGTATTGTTGAAGATATAGCAACATTGTTTACTACCCTTAGAAAGGAGGACGGAACCCTTGCCCTAGTACCTAACAACATGCTGCTAGGTTCTAAGGTGTACGTACACGAACAAGTGCCACGAACGTAGAGTGATGCTCAGAAATCCATTGCATTCATTATCTGCTCCGGGAGCATTAATCCAAGCCCTTGAAGGGTGACTTTACTCAGCTCTACCTGTGCTCTTAAAAGTTCTCGAAATTCATCCATAGAGATGTAGGAGGTTGGTTCCAGTTGCCGCAGTCTCTCCTGGCTTATACCTGGCACTTCGGCAGGAACAAGAACTTTTTCGCCCCATATAGGGTGAGTTTTCCACTTTACAGAGTCCCTAGCTGCTTGAAGAAGGAATAATTCAGTTTCTTCAATTTTAGGGCTTGTGCCCCCCACCGGTTTAAGGACTCCTCCACTTACTTCGAGAGCTGGCTCCGGTACTCGTAGTATTCTGTTATATATTTTAACTTCAGTCCACCGGTATTGAGCTATGATTCTACCCGTGGTATTAAGCATGTATACGTCTACTCTATGACCTCTTTTCTCCCATTTTTTAAGGAGCTCATAGAAACGTATAACGTGAGCATCGTCACCCACGCCGACAGTAAACTCGGAGTATCTTGGTACAAACCTCACTCTACCTATGAGTTCCCTTGCTTGAGCAGGATGACCAACAGTTCTCCCATCGGCTAGGGCTTTAGCTATGAAAGCTGAATCATTCAACTTAACCCACGCATAGTCCGTAAAGTAACCAGGAGACAGAAAAACAGCCATATTGAGAGGTCCATCTGAGTCAATTTGTCCATCGAAGTAACCGGTATCCTCTAAGTGTATCACAGACCTAGCGTTTCTATTTGGAGAATCAAAATAATGGAAAATTTCTCCCTTGAAACTCGGGTGTCCAGTTTCATCGAACTCCGTGTTTTCATGCAAAGCTCTTGAGCTTATGCAAGCATTCCACAATGCTTCCTGCTCAGGTGTCAGGTCCTCGGTTTTAACCCAAGCGCCTCTTTCGGAGCCGTATACCCTATCCTCGTCAATTGCTATAATATCATCATTTCTAATTTTCTGGTCTCTCACGTAATCTAGAGGATTTACACCAAATTTCTCGATGTATACTCTTACGTTTCGCGGCGTCCATACGTAAAGACCGTGTGTGGTTTTTCCCGAGCCCGTTAAGCCCCATATAACCATCGTTACCCTTTTCCACTTCCCGGAGATCGTGAGAACATCAAATTCTCTCAGAGCAGCGTGTTCTCCAGTGCAGCCTTTTTTATATACGTGGTAGATCCAATGTCTTAAAGCACCTTTTTTGATCTCTCCTTGGTATGATGAAAGCGTTATGATTGTGAGATTATGGTTAGGGAAAACTAGTATGGCCATGAGCCTACTGGTTCCCGGTACGAGAGGGTTTCCAAGATAGTGCGGGATTACGAATAGCTCTACGTCCGGTTTCTCATCACTAGGCGCTGGAAAAACTAGCTTTTTCCAGCGGTAGGCTAAGTCAGGGAATTGGGGGTCAACATATACCGTCGTATGCATCTGAACTTTGCTACCAGGTCTTCCGTAGTAGCCGTCCACTTTTATGAGAGGTCCTTGCGCTAGAATATGTTCAAGAACTCGGCGCATAAGTAACTTGTGCTCCGGCTTCAACTCGTTTACATCGTTAACCACTACGGTGTTAGCGGCTGAACGGCTCCAGATGTTAGACGCCCAGCCTAACGCCTTATTCTTATAATGCGTAGCATACAACTTAGCTCTCTCCAAGAGATCTGGAGGATTATCGAGCAGTGGTATCATTCCAGCTTTTGATTTGTATTCGATGATTCGCTTGAATGCACTCCTAAAGGCATCCGGGCTTAGCTCAGCTGTAGAGGGTATGAGGTTCATACAGTCTCTAGTGAAATTGGAAAAGAGGAGTATTTAAATAAAATTTAACGCTACCAATGGCTACGGTATCGAAATCTCATGTAAAACACATACCAGGCCGCGCCAAATAGAATTATTAATGAGCCGGCAGCTATAGCCCAAGCCCCTGTGCTCAGCATTAGAACAACGCTAGTGGCTAATCCAGTTAAAGCATGCAGGGGCCTAAGAGGAGCCTTAAACGGAGCCTCAATTTTCTTCCTGTAAAGTCTAAGGTCAGCTAAGTTGGTGAGAACGTGAGAGGCTAGGACTAGGAAACTGGTAAGTGTTGCAAGCCCTGAAACATCTACGGTTAACGCTAAGATTACCATTATGCATCCCGAGAAGAGAATGGAGTAAACGGGAGTTCTCAACCTTGGGTGCACCTTGGAGAGAATCACTGGTATCTCTTCGTTTCTAGCCATCGCGAAGAAAACCCTAGACTGTCCCATAGCAGATGTCAATACTACGCTGAATGTAGCAAGTAAACCACCTATACCGATAATCCAGACGATTCCTAGATCTTTCGCTACCTCCCCTAAGGGGGCAGGGCTCTCACTAAGTCTTTCCCACCCAGCTATACCTACCGCTGTTATGGTTACAAATAAGTAGATGAGTGTAGACGTGCCCAAAGCAATAAGTATAGCTCGCGGAATGTTTTTCTCCGGATCCTTTACTTCTTCAGCCATGGTACTTATTCTCGGAAAGCCTATGTAAGCGAAATAGAATAAAGCAGCAGCGCTTACCATCGCTGCGGGACCTTTAGGTAGAAATGGTGAAAAGTTACTCGTTTTAACTTTGGGAAGCCCTATTATAGAAAACAGCATTAGCGTTAGTACTTTCCCCGCTACGATAACATTGTTAAACGAAACCGATAACTTTGCACCAGCTACATTGAATATTACAACGATCAGTATTAAAAGCATGGATGATACCCTATAATTTAACCAAGGGACAAAAAGCGAAAGGTAGTAACCGAAGCCTAGGCTTCCAGTAGCGCCTAACACGATGTTACCGAAAACCCACATCCATCCCATGACGAAACCGGCCAAAGGATGCAGCAGCGTGTGCCCGTACTCGTATACACCACCAGCTTTCGGCAAAGCAGCACCCAGTTCAGAGAAGCTAAGTGCTGTAAAAGAAGCACTTAAACTCGATATAATTACTGATAATATAACGCTAGGACCGGTTATTCCAGCCGCTATACCTACGAGGACAAAAATACCAGCACCGATTATTGCTCCTAAGCCGATAAATATCGAGTCAATTAAGCTAAGTTCTCTCTTCAATACAGGCTTTGGAATGGTCGAATTCACAGAATACCCAGGAATCAAGTAGAATATAAAAAGTATAAGAGCTAATCCACGAACTTAATGAGTATCCTTGTGCTAGTCATACTTGAAAGTACAAGTAATTGGCTAGCACTCAGATAGTTTATCCTTATAAATCCTGTCTAACCATTAATTACTTACCTAACATCGACACCTTACACGGCTTATGTATAAACTTGAGGTATACGAGTTTTATTTGTATTCAAATTTTTCGCTTGCCCGTACCATTATAAAAGATAAAAATTTATTAGATTAGATTAAAGAGCTCTGAGATAGTTAACGTTTAATCCTACTTTAGCTCAGCTGAGCCCCAGTGGTAGAACACCAGAGGTTTTTCATTCCTAAGCTTGTAGCCGTCAATAACCTGCCCAATAACAAGCACATGGTCTCCTATTTCAAAAGTTTTCTCTAACTTACACTCGAGAACAGCAATAGCATCCGCTAGCACAGGCGCGGTGATACTCTTAGCTTCAAGCATCCTAATTGTGCCAACTTCAAACTTGTCGAGGTTCTACCCTGAAACTGAGCCGAAAACCCCATACGCAGCGCTTTCCAAGCTCTTGCCTACTATATTAACAGCGAACATAGCGACCATTAGGAGTGGAGGGTTTACTGAGATCCATGATACCCATGCAGCAGTCATTCCACCCCTTTTTCCAGGCTTATTTGGATCACCGGCAGTTACTATTGTAAGCGGCTGTGGTAGGGCGCTGAATGCTTCTTTAAAGTCCAGCTTTGTCATAGGTAACTGGTTAAATATAAAAAAAGCTTTACGGCGCTAATTTGTGTGCTAACCAGTTAAAACGGGTATTACGATACCCCTGTAGTAGATAAACTCATCCTCTTCCCTACCCTTCTTCAAGTAATATTTCTAAAATCACTGTTAAATTAGACTAACTTTACCAATGGAGTTATTTCTTTTATTATATGAAAAGGGTTTCAAAAACCGAACTCGATGGTCTGTAAGCTAATGGTTATCCCGTCGGTGTAAGTCTTTTAAAAGTGGCGTAAAGTATTAGTGTCTGCAGCATGTAAACCAAAGCGGCTGCGTAGAGAGGAGCGTCGATCCAAATATCCAGGAGGCGTCCTTATCCTAGCCCGCTCATCGCTTTTCACGAGGCTCATTTGCAGTGTTTAAATTAAGGGATTTAACATATTAACTAGAGTGCTTCTGAGGGTAAAGAAAGCTGCTGCTAAAGTGAAACTCAGGCTCATTGCCGTTACTATGAAAAGTGGTACGGAGACAGCATAGTAGCTCCAGTGATTAGTACATTTGAGCTACTCCTAGAAACTCTAGTTCAGCAGCCTTAACTGTTTTTTACAAAGTAGTAACCGATATTCTGGACAGCGATTCCACTTCCAAAGGATAGGAGTGCGCTTATTCGGCTAGTTTTAGTGTTATATTAGAAAGCTAAATTAAATTTATCCTGCCTTAATCCCCAGTAAGGGGTAAAGCAGCTAACATAAGCAAACTCGTAGCTGCAAGCAAGAATAGTTTATAGATTTCTAACGTTCCTTCGAAGATACCAGATAGCGATAGTAAAGAAGGGGTTGAAAATATTCCAATACTAGTACAGGCTAACGAGATTATTTGGTAGACTGAGAAAGCTTTAGTCATTTTCAAGCTATCTCCAGCTGAATCCGCAAAGAGTGGTGTAACTGACACACTTACAGCAGCGTCAAGGAAATATGTGATATACTGAAGAAAGTTGGAGTCGGTTATGGTTGAAATATTTGAAAAATACGAAAAGATTCTGAGAAAAGTGAAGAAAATTGGCTCGGCGAGTATTACCGGTGCCGGTAAAGTTATAGGAGGATCCTATGAGACGGTATCTATAGCCGGAAGTGGGTCCATAGACGGCTACCTTGATGCTGAGGAGGTAAAAGCTACTGGATCCGCTGTTTTCCGGGGTAACGTAAGTGCAAGCATAGTTTCGTTTGCCGGTGCAGCGAAAATAGAAGGAGATTTAAAAGCTGAGTACGTGAAGGCTGTTGGGTCTTTATCTCTGAGGGGGTCTTGAGAGCTGATAACATAATAGTCGCCGGTTCTTTAAATTTTAAATCAATGCAAAGGGGATCGTTAGCATCTCTGGAGCATTTGAGGTGAAGAGGGAGTTGAAGGGGATGAAATCGGGCTTAAGCTTTCAAATGATTCCAATGCTTTTTCATTAAGGGATTAAAAGTAAAGGTACTGAGAGCCGAGAGCAGTATTTTAAATCTTCATAGGTTTTTCAGTTTAAAGAATAAGCGGCCAAGACTTCGCGTTAACAGAGTTGAAGCCGCTAAACTAGTTATTGAAGATGTTATTATTGAAGATTACGTAAAGGCTGAGCAGGTTATAATAATGGGCAACGGGGATATTAAAGGACATGTGGAGGGCGAAATAATAAAAAAAGTAGGAGATGACCATTCCACGCCTGCATTGCACAGTTAATTTAACCTCCGCAGGGTAGAATTAATGGTGGAATTATATGAAGACTAGAAGCGTATGTTACCGTTTCAGGGTTGTTGTACCTAGACGAGACTACAAGCGCATCAAGTGGATCGAGGATGTCATTAAAAGCGGAGTAGCGAGCTCTCTCTATATGAGTGTGGATACTCTTTTCACTGAACGAAGAGATCTAGACGTGATCGAAGTAGCTTTCACTGTTGAATCTGTTGAGCAGAGAAGAGAGTTGGAAGCCCGGCTAGCAAGCAGTCTTAGGGGGAGTATCGGGTTTTTCGTAGTCCGCAAGGTTTAAGCATGGCCTAGTATTTCCGATACCAGTCTCTCCGCTTCCTTAAGCGTACCCACGTCTTTAAGCCTAATAATAAGCTTACTTGGTGCTACATATGTTAGCGAGTTTCCCTCGTACTCGAATTTCACTAAAGCGTCACCAAGCTTTAACTTAACCTTAGCTTTTTTCCTAAGAGTGGTTAGAACGTCCTTTTCCTTGCTAGGTTTAATGAGCGCTAAGTATGTTCCGCTAGTTTGACACACTACATCAAACTTTTCAAAGAATTCGTATACTTGTTCATTAATTGAGGTACCTGCGTGATCCACAGCTAAACTTTTAACTTGAAGATAAAAATTTTAAGCACCATTATGAAATTCAACCATGCTGTTATCTACGACTCACACGCTACCTGGCTATAAGATAGTCAGGAATCTCGGTATAGTGACCGGTATAAGTATTCGAACTCGAGGGATGCTCGGGCGGTTTATCGCTGGTATCGAGGCAATGGTCGGGGGGCGCTCTGAATCCTACATAGCCGAGCTTAAGAAAGCGAGAGAGGAGGCTATTCAGGATATGGTAGCGGCCGCGAGTAGGTTGGGTGCAAATGCCATTATCGGTATAGATTTCGAAACAAGCGAAGTTCTAGAGGGTTTTATAATGATAACCGCTACAGGTACAGCGGTAGTAGCTGAGCCCGAAACACGCAGTGCTTAATAATCTCTGAAGGAAATAAGAGTGATGCTGAAGGGTACCAAATCGGATCGGTGAAGAATACTTATTTTTCTGAGTCAGCCTTGCGAATCCAGACTATCATTGATCCGGGTTCTCTGTTAGCCCACGCGTAGTAGGGAATAGCCGTAAAATCTGTTTCCCAACGCCTAGCTTTTACCTCGTTTAGTCGTGCGTAAAGCTTACCTTCCCATGCGCCGGCATCGGTTGCCCAAGCTTTTCCTTTAACAACAGTTATTCCTCCTAATAAATCGGCCCTATATTCGGCTTTAAGAGTGTCAGGTATTACAGCTAAGTCCCAAACATCATGACCAGGGTTGTCGACTTGTTCCAAACAGTAGATTAGGGGACCGTACCGTAGCGCAGCTCTACCGGTGTTGCATATAACATGCGGATGGGATTCCAGTAACATAGGTCCCATGTCAAACTTAATTCTAAGCAGGTCTCCCTCACTCCACTTTTTCTGTATTTTTGCATAGGAGCCTGAATGAACATGATTGAATTTTTCCCCATTTACCTCTATTTTTACGTTATAAGTCCAGCTGGGTATTCTTACGAAAATCGAAAAGTCGTCAATGTTTTGGGGTTTCACCTCTATTTCTATGAGTCCACTCCAAGGATACTCTGTACGCTGGATAAGCTCCACCGATCCTTCATGCATTTTAATATGTGCACTACTAGCCGCGTAGAGATGAACCCAGATACTCTGTTTAGAGGTTGTATAAATCATCCCAGGGACACACGCTATGAGCCTGGCGATGTTGGGTGGACAGCAAGCACACTCAAACCACGGCTGCCTTCTATGTTTACCCCTATCTGCGAGAGGATTGACGTAAAAATAGAGATCTCCGCTTAGCGATATACCAGCCAAAGCGCCGTTATAGAGAGCAAGTTCCATAATGTCTGCGAATCTAGCTTCCCCACTCATCAACAGCATTCTCCAGTTCCACATAACGTTTGCGACAGCTGCGCAGGTTTCTGCATAGGCTCTCTCATTAGGTAATTCGTAAGCCTCCCCGATAGCTTCTCCTTCATGACGGGAGCCGACACCGCCAGTTACATACATTTTTCTTTCAACTAAATCGCGCCACAATCTCTCGAGCGCTGCTCGTAATCCCGGATCTCCGTTTTCCATATAAACATCTGCAACCCCACAGCAGAGGTATAGAGCACGAACAGCATGACCAACGAGCTCCTGCATTTGCTTAAAGGGAATATGATCTAGGTGGTATGGGCTACCTCCGATAAGTCCTCGCCCCCTTCTCTCAATAAAGATCCGCGCCAGTTCTAGGTATTCTTGTTTACCTGTCTCCCTGTATAGTTCAACTAAAGCCATTTCCACTTCGGGGTGTCCATCTACGCTTTCTGCTCGACTCGGCCCAAAAACTTCATAGATGTGATCGGCCAGCTTCACTGCAGTGTCCAGAAGATCTCGCTTTCCGGTTGCACGATGTCGCGCTATTGCCGCTTGGAAGAGATGTCCGGCGCAGTACATTTCATGAAGATCGCGCAGGTTACTCCACCTGTCTTTTTCCCGCTCAAACGTGAAGTAAGTGTTAAGATATCCGTCAGCACCTTGCGCCTCTACTACCTCCTTTACCACTGTATCAACTAACTGCTTCACATCTGTGCGCTGCTCATAAGCTAACGCGAAGGATGCCGCCTCTATCCACTTATACACATCGGAGTCATTAAAGACGAGTCCCTTAAAAGGGCCTTTAATTTTACCTGCAGCGCGTCGGAAATTATCAAGCCTACCGGTTTCCTCTAATAGCTTATATTGGGATGGAATAGTGACTTCAACTAAGGTGCGTAACCTTGGTGCCCAGAATGCATCGTTAAGCCTTACATTTTCTATCGGAACAGGGCTTAATAATTTGTGAGGAGTATTTTCAACGTTAACTATTACCGTTGGCACAGGAATATATTTAGGCTTATAATAAAAGTTATACCGATAAAGCTAAAACTCAGACCTTTAGTTTAAGCTGAACAGTATGAGCGATCAATGGGAGAAACTTGTAGACGAGGCTAGGTCCACGCTTAGGAAATTCGAGGAACTGCAACTTGAGCTAAAAGATTACGAAAGGAAGCGCAGCGAGATAGTCCGCATGTATTCTACAGGCCAGGTTTCCAAGGAAGTGTTCGATAATCTTGTATCAGATTTACGGGTGAAATTATTCCCTTTAGTTAAAAGCTACTTCGAGCTGAAAGGTAAACTTAGAGATTTAGAGAGCCAACTGCAGCTCACTGTAACCAAGCTCAGCGTCGAAACCAAAGCTGCCGGCGAACCCTATAGAGGTAGCTTTGAAATCGAAAGGGAACAAAGGATAAGACAAGCTTTAAACAGGCTCGGGGGAACACTTGAGAACGTAAGGGCAGCTTTAAAGGCGACGAACCCGGAGAACGAGCTGCGGCTTTTCGATGTCATACTTGATGAACTTGATAAGGGTGAAGGGAATACATGGAAACCAGCTATTAAGGAAGTTCTAGATGCCTGGTCGCGCATCCGCCTAACTTATGCAAGTAGATCTGAGGAGATGGAGCGCCAAATTGAGCAACTCAATGACTCACTAAGGGAACTGGAGGTACGGTTCTTGGTAGGGGAGTTTGATAGGGCTGAGTATGAGACCCGGCGATCGGCCTTGGAGAGAGAAATAAGTGAACTGCGATCTCAATTAGAGGGTTTACAGGAGAGGCTAGAAGATCTAGACCTTACAGCAGCTAGGTGCAGGAGGTTTCTTGAAGGGTGGTTAACTTGAAGATTCTGAAGCTGATTATCGGAACATTAGTGGGGTTAGCGCTGCTGACCGTTACTATTCGATGCGAAGGTGGTGTAGGTGTTAGGGAAGTTGCGTTTTTTAACCCTTTACCAAGTACCTATAAGGGCATAGTTAACTTAAATCTTAACTTTGCGGAGGGAGAAGCATATAATGGCACTATTAGAGTGTTCGATGAGTTGGGCAGAGAAGTACCTTTTCAACTACTAGACTGTAGCCTATATACTTCAGGTTATTATCGCAGCTGTAAACTTATGATTTTAGCAAATGTTCCAGGAATGGGGGTTTCTAAGTACACGGTAACATATCTTTCCTCACCCCCTCCCCTTAACGTTAGCATACAAGGTTTAATTGTTACTTTGAGTAACCTAACGTTAACGTTATTCAACGTGACGGGGTCTTATGTTGTTAATTTAACCGACGCGATTACGATAAAGGGTCCCGGCTACACGGCCATATTCAGTAATTTATCACTTGCACAGCTGAAGTTCGACGGTGTAGCGGCAAATTTGGTATACTACGACTGGCCATTTACTGGCTTCGTGCTAGCATCAGGAGAAAAAATTATAGCGAACGGTTATGATCTGAAAAACTGTAGTGTTTCGCTTGTAGTAAACGGGTCGTTAGTTTCAGTTGTAAAGCAAGTATGTCGCGGCGGAGGCTTTGAGCTTAGGCAAAACTTTACATTTACCGGTGTTACCTCAACTGTTAAAGTGGATTCATTACTTAGATTAACGGGTAACGGGACTCTATATTACCCTTACCTTAGGATCCCGGCGCTCGGAATAAACGAGGTTCAGGCCAATGAAATTTTATATACTCTAGAGCGTGCACGGAGCTTTGTTCCAGCGCCCAGATGGTTAGCGCTTAAAATCAACGATAAGTGGCTGGGAGTTCTAGTTAATTACACCTCGATACGCCTTAGTCAATACTTGGGAGAGCTTAATTCTACACTTAGAAACTTGTACGCTAACGAGACTAGACCGGCCATTAGATCAAAATACTTAGCGCAGATTAAGACGTTATCTAATATGTCAAGGCTTTTCCTAGCACGTGAAAGACTACCCGAGGCGAATCTAACAGCTTTACTTCTCGAGGCTGAACAGGTGAAGAGTTCGATGAACTATCATATTCTATTATCAAATTTAACTTCGCTCATAGAAGAGCCTGAAGGGATTTCTCGCAGATTAATATTAGTTCCTGGAAGCGATTCCTTAAACGTAATTTACCAGGTTAACCGAACTCCTCTTGAGATTAGAACGTCAGTATTGCTAGGCGTCTTCGAAGACCCAGATTCATGGGCCCGTTCACTTTTGTATAGTGATGCTATCGGTGTAACCGCCTTCTACGCGCCGATAGCATCTCGCCTCACTGTTCCAGCTACAGCTTTTGTAGACGACATACTTCTTATTAGAGTCGATATCGTCCCAGCCCGTACTTTGAAGAATGTAACTATTGAGTTAATTTATCCCAGAAACGCCTTCAAACTTCTAGAGGGCGCTGAAAACATTAATGTTACGGCTATTTCGGCACCTAAGTCATATGAATGGATTCTACAAGCTATCTATGAAGGTGTGTGGACTGTTAGTGTAAATGTCACTGGAGGGGGTGGATCACTGCTCGCTAGCAGAGAGGTCAATGTATCTCTTCCCTCACTAGTTCCAGGCTTTCAATTAGTTTCAAGGAGCTTTAATTTAACCGTTACATGCGTGGATCTTAACGGTAAACCCCTTAGCGGTTATGCTTTGAATCTTTATGACAATTCGACAAAGAAACTAATTTTCAGCGAATTTGTGAATGAAAGTGGACGCGCAAGTTTTCTAAACATAACCAGCGGAGTGTACGTCCTGGAAGTAACAGATGGCATATACAGCTCGATGAAAGAGTTATACGTTCTGTCTAACAGGAATGTGACGGTAACAATAGCTCGGGCTGACTTAAAAATCTCAGTCGAACTCGAGGACGGGACTCCTCTCGTTCAAACTCCGGTTTATGTTAGAGATATTAATGGAAGCTTAGTATGCATTGGATTCACGAATAGTAGCGGTGTCCTAACGTGTAAAGCTCTGCCACTTGGAGATTATACAATTTCGGTTCGCTGGCGCGGTGGAATTGCAGGCTATACAAGTGTCACGCTACGTAATGATTCATCTGTTACTATAAGAGGGGTTGTTAGGCGGGTAACCGTAGCGGTATCGTTGGCTGGAAAGCCAGCAACTGGCGCTATAGTTGAAGTTTATACAGTTGGTGGATCTCCAGTAAGTACTGCGACTATAGATGAGAACGGCCTAGCTACATTCTACCTGCTACCAGGACCATATAAGTTCGTAGCTACAAAGGGTCAGTATACTGCGGGTAGGACCACCGACATTAGAGCCGAGCGTTTTGTTGAGCTGAAATTAGAGGTGTCCTTAAACTTATGGTTGCTCATCGTGGTCACCGTAGTTTTATGGGTTTTAACGGTCTATATATGGTATAGAAGGACTAGCTATATTTACAGAGAAAAAGAGAGGTACAGGCGTCTTCTCCAAAGATTAGAGGAACTTTACAGTAGAGGGGAAGTCGAGGAAAAATACTACTTAAAGCTCAGACAAGAATACGAAGAAAAATTAAACAAGCTGAGCCGGGTTGACCTCGTATGAAGGGTTTTGCCTTATTATTGGTAATACTTGCTTTCACAGTAATAGTTGTAGCTGAGCCTCAAACCCGATTCTTGGTGGTAGTGAAGGAGTATCCGAAAAACGAACCGGTTAAGGGAGTAATGCTCAATATGACTCTTCAAGTCGATGCAAAAACCTATAGATTCAGTATAATTACAAATCAAGTTGGAGCATGGGGTACTCAACTGGCAAGTGTACCGCGCGAGGTATATCTAGTGGATTTATCGTTTTCTCCTGCTAACTACACAGGATACTCATATCTCAATCCCTCTATCCCAATCCGAGTAGCGGATTCTCTAATCGAGGAACTTGACTACAGGGCTATGTTTGATCGTAGTTTGAATACTACTCTTTTCACTGGGTTAAGAATCCCGTTGCAGATAACTCAAGAGGGAAACCTGACAATTTTACGATGTGTTATATGGCTTACTCCTGGAAAACTTGTTAACGTTAGCATGTTAGACCCTATGACTCGTAAACCAGCAATGTTAACCATAAAGCCTGGTGTTCCAGTTACAGGGAGGCTTTTCTGGAGCACATACCTCCTACCCATCGGATACCCTGTTCTACTTACAGCCACTACTCCAATAGCTGGAGCTAAAGAGCTGAGGGTCTGGATAACTAATGACACAAAAACTCTTCCATGGACATATTATGCAGCCGAAGCCCTAATAGAAAACCAGTTGAGAGAAGTTATGGATTTGTTAAGGCAGCTTGAGTCGATAGGGTATTACACTGAAGACATGAGGTTAGACGTAGACGCCCTTAAAGCAGTTGCTCAGCAAACCCTCTTTCTCTTCAAACAAGGCAATTATACTTCGGCAATCGGAGCGACTCTGAGTCTTGTCAATGGAGCATCTTCGCTGAAAAGCCGGGTCAACAGCCTTTTTAGTTACTCTCACCTTGCAGCTTTAGGAATAATCATACTCACTCTAGCATTTGCTCACACTTTCTCGCTTCTAATGTTTGAACGTGGACGAAAGCTACATGTTTTAAGGTTCATACTATTGTTAATTCTTCTTTCATTTTCTACTGCTACGTCATCTACGATTAGACTGGCAGCAGCTAGTTTACTGGGAACCTTAGGCGTACCGCTAGCTATTCTTGATGTACCTACTCTGATAGCTGCGACCGTTGTCATGGGTTTTTTAGCCTACGCGATATTCTTACTGCTTTCCTTCGTAGCCGGCCCGGTAAGAGGGTTCTGGCTTTATCTGGCTGTCCGGTACATTAAAGCAAAGCGTCTAAGATCAATATTAATTCTGGCTACTATGATCTTAGTTATAGCTTCAACTCTAGCGGTTTCCGGTTTTACGCTTGGGTCTACAGTAATTAGAAAAGAATGGTTGGGGGCTGGGTTTAAAGGGTTAGACGTCGAAGTAAATCTAATAAGAAAACCATACGGTTTAAATAGCTCAGAGATTGAATGGCTTATTTTCTCGACAGATGCTGTAGATATAGGACGTATGGCAATCATACCGGAGCGCTACCCAGGCGTTCTATTGGCTACACGTGAAGGCACAGTAGGATCCTCAATCATAACTAATTTAGTAGCTATTGACATAAAATTCGCTATAAAGAACTTCAACTTGTCGGCTCACGTCGTAGAGGGGAGACTACCACGCGACGGCGAACCAGAAGTAGTAGTTTCTAAAACCTTATCCAACATCCTAAGAGTTGGCGAATCTATATGGATTTTCTTCGCTCAGCCAAGCGTGCAAGGTCCGCCTATACCGGCAGGGCCTGTATGGGATGCACCAGTAAAGGTAGTGGGGTTCTTTGACCCATTATCGCTTAATTCAACTTTGGATCCGGAGCTTAGACCACTTTTCGGCGATTATCCCAGTGTAACCCTCATGTTAATAGCACCCTATAACCCACTGGCTAATCGTCTTTCTACGAGTAGGGTTTGGCTTATCTCGGAAAACTCTACGGCTGTAGACCTGACCGCTCGGTTAACGTTAGCATCCTTGCCTGCCACGGTACATATCTTACAGGGGAAAAGAGTGATTACCTACGAACGCGCAACCCAGTTTTCCTTTAAAGGTACAGAGACTATCCTATTGCTAACTATCGCTGCCTTGATGAATGCTGCTGCTATGCTAGGCCACGCAGAGGATAGACGCAGGGACATGTATGTAATAGCTACTCTGGGGGCTAACCCCAAAAACCTGTTTTACGCTATGATGACAGAGGCTACCATAATTGGCGTAGTCTCGTCCTACATAGGCTGGGCAGTGGCCCCATTAATTATATATGTTTCTAGTCTTTTAGTTATGCTGACAGGTGCTACACCAATAAGTTTTACACCGCTACCAGTGGAAAGCCTATTCTACGCAACTGCAGTAGGTTTAGCCGTCGTTGTGATCTCGGCTTATATACCTTCTCGAAGAGTAAGTGGACTCTCCCGAATGGGTAGGGAAGAGAGGAAAGTAATATCGTCCAGCGAACTGAAGTTAGTTGACGGGATGGCGGTATACGAGCTTCCGATAAGAGTCTCTGTCTTTGAAAGTGAGGCCTTATACAGGTATCTGAAGGAAATACTACCTAAGAAAGATATACTGAACGAAGAGCTCTACCTTGACGGAACATTCGCTTTTGCGTTCGCGTTCTTCCCACCGCACATGAGGGGGTCTATGGTTACCTGCAGACTAAGAACTACTAAGAGGGGTGACAGTTTAACGCTTTTGCTAGAAGTTCCAGAGGAATTCAGGAGATACATGTACCTTAGCGATGTAATTTACGCTTTAGAGAACAAGCTCTTAGATTATTCCAAATGGAGGGACAGCCAGTTCAGGTATCAGATATTGAGATATGCACCTAGAAGGGAGGCTCCAACTCTTGATTCATTGCTCGAAAGGGGTAGGGAAGCCATGATCAAAGCACGCGAGATGGAGCTAAAGCTGAGGAGACTCGATGAAATGAAAGCAACGATCTCGGCTAGCTTATACGCTGACTACGAGAAAAAGTATAAGAGACAACATAGTTTACTTATAAGAGAGTTACTAACTTTGTCCCTCAGGCTTGAGTCCTTCGTCAGTCAGTTAAGGGATGAGATCAGGAAGTTGGAAATTGAAATTGAAAAACATAGAGTAGCATATGAACTAGGAGAGATGAAAGAGGAAGAATATAGGAAGATTATTGAACCATTGAAGGCTCAACTTGATGAATATAAAGATAGAATTAGAACTATCGAGGAAATCAATGAGTTCTTAGCTTCTCGGCGTAGATAGTAATTTTTAAATATATTTTACCGAAAACTTTATTAATTTATTCTTTAATCATATTTTTAACTATCACGCGTTTTAACTATTTGTTTAAGTCTTTATGTATTAAAGTACATTAAAATTCTCTGCATCTATAGAGATTCTTAAGTTAATTGTGCCAGTAATGTAGCGGGTTTTAGTCCACTATGCAGCTCTCGGAGAGCAGTGCTTTCCACCGCGTGTGACATTGTCAAGTTCTCGGTTAAAGGTTTTTTATCAAAGTGTGCGCGAAGACATCAAAGACCCAAGCAGTATCATTGGGTCCAGGAGATGCTTCAGGGTGGAACTGCACCCCCAAAATTTTTCGTTCAAGATTGATTATACCCTCGACTGACTTGTCGTCAGCGTTAATAAACCATATCTCGACCCCACTTTCTTTGAGACTGTTCATGTCAACTGCGTAGCCGTGGTTCTGAGACGTGACGAAGCAGCGCCCGGTTTTTAAGTCGATACAAGGTTTATTAGAACCCCTATGACCGTAACGTAGCTTGTATGTAGAGGCTCCTAACGCAAGGGAAATTATCTGATGTCCTAAACATATTCCTAGAAGAGGATATCGGTATTCGACAAGCGCTTTCACTTTCTCGACTAAATCGTTTAGTAGCTCAGGGTTGCCAGGTCCATTGCTGATTACAATGCCAGCAGGGGCTAATTCATCCACTTTATCAGCTGGAGTATTGTAAGGGAGAAGCATGACGTCGAAACCTTTAGCCAGTAATGAGCGCAAGATCCCATGTTTTACGCCACAGTCGAGAACTGCTATGAGGCTCCTGCCCCCTTCACCATAGAAAACAGGCTTTTCTACAGAAACTTTCTTAACGAAGTTTACTTTATCATAGTTCATACTTTTTATGATTTCGAAAAGGTTAGTCAAATCTAAATCCTCATCTTCCTCGTACACAGCTAGAGCTCCGACGGTTACTCCTTCTTCTCTAAGCTTCGCTGCCAACCCTCTAGTGTCTACTCCCCATATCCCCGGAACTTCTTCCTGCTCGAGCCACTCCACGAAACTTCTATTCAACGCCCAGTGACTCGGCTTAAAGCAAGGCTCGTGCACCACTACTCCCTCAACTTTGATGCCACTTGACTCAAAATGCAAAGGTAATCCATACTTGTCTGAAATCTCATAAGGAGGAACCCCATAGTTACCGATTAACGGGTACGTGAAAACCAAGATTTGGCCAGCGTAAGATGGATCGGTTAATGATTCCGTGTAACCAACCATGCTAGTAGTGAAAACCACTTCTCCAACTACTATGCGGGGAGCTCCAAATCCTCGACCCCATATAACTGTTCCATCTTTTAAAACCAGGACAGCTTTCATGGTACCACCTTATAACGGTTCAACACTAAACTCGCTGCAGTCCAAGTACTCCTTCAGGGACCTTGTTAACATAAGCGCTAGTTGAGCATCGAGCACGAGAGGTACTCCAAAATCAGCGCACATTCTTCTAGTGGTGTAATCCCACTCTCCATCGCCTAGAGCTATCGTCAAATCCACGTGACCACTTTTTATAAGCTCAACTATACTGTCAACCAATTCGCTATCAGAGCTCGGTGAAGAATTAATCACTACCGGCTCGTACCCTAGCTCCGTTAAATTCTTCACCAGATCGCTTAAAAGTTTTTGAGAGTTTCCATCAGATAAAATTAATACCTTAGAGTTCTTTCCCGGCAGCTTGTTGGGCTGCGCCGCTAGCCACGACTTCAAGAAGGCATCGTAAAGTGAACGACCCAGAGCAGCCACCTCACCAGTTGACCTCATCTCAACGCTTAATAGTGGATAAGCCCCCCGAATACGAGTCCATGAAAACTGAGGAGTTTTTACGCCCCAGCGCTGAGCTGGAGGCTCGTAAAACTCATATGGAAAATTAAGTTTCCCACCTAGAATAACCTCGGCTACGTTTTCCATTAAGTTCATACCTTTTACCTTGGATGTGAAAGGCATAGATCTAGAAGCTCTTAGATTACATTCTATTACATACACTTCGTCGTCCTTAACTAGGAATTGAATGTTTACAGGACCTTTTACGGATAAAGCTCTACAAATCGCCAGTGTATACTTTTTAATTTTCCCTATAGTAGTCGGCGACAGCGAGAAAGGCGGTATAACCATAGTAGCATCTCCTGAGTGGACACCCGCTGATTCAACATGTTCAATAACAGCGCCAATTAGGACTTTCTCTCCATCGGAAACACAATCTACTTCTGCCTCTTTTGCTTCTTGGACGAATTTGCTAACTACAAGACCTTTAACGAGCGAGTTACGGTTTACTTCACTTAGGTACTCCATTAATTCTCTTTCATCATGGAGAACGCGCATACCTAATCCTGAAAGCACATATGAGGGCCTGATTATAACTGGAAACCCTACTTCTCGGCAGAATGACCTCACTTCCTCTGGGTCCTCAGTTTCTTTCCAAGGGGGCTGAGGTATACTTAAGCTGTCAAGCAGTGAGCTGAACTTTCTTCTATCCTCTGCCGTATCAACGGCTGTTCCACTAGGTCCAAGAATCTTGACGCCTTGTTTTTCTAGAGGTAAAGCTAGGTTATTCGCTATTTGACCTCCAACACAAGTTACAACTCCGGCAAGGTTTTCAAACTCGCATATGTCTAGAACCCGCTCAAGTGTTAACTCCTCGAAATAAAGGCGGTCGGCTATATCCCAATCAGTAGATACTGTTTCTGGGTTGTAGTTCACTACTACCACATCTCCATTCCATCTTCTTTTAAGCGATTGAACTAACTGGACTACGCACCAATCAAATTCAACAGATACTCCGATACGAAAAACGCCAGCGCCGAGCACCGCAATTCCACTGTTAGAGGGTTTTACATCATGTTCAGAGCCGCCGTATGTAACATAGAGGTACTTAGTCTTCGCTGGCCATTCAGCAGCAAGCGTGTCAACGCACTTCACAACGGGGAGAATATAATGTTTTTTCCTGAAAGCTCTTACTCTTTCCTCCCCTACCTTCATACATGCAGCAATCTGTTTGTCAGAGAAGCCAAGGCGTTTAGCTTCCTTGATTAGCTGGATAACCTCTTCGCTCTCGGTTAAACGGCCTAAAGCCTTCAGCTTTCTCTCCACCTTAACTAGGTTTTCGATTTTATGCAGGTACCATGGATCTATACCTGTAAGCTCATAAATTTCGTTAAGCGGCATCTCAGCTTTTATGGCATCCACGATGTCAAAAATCCTGTAAGGCCTTGGTTCGGAAAGTGCTTTTCTCAGCTCATCCAATGATCGCTTTTTCTGACTCACAGTATTCGCGACAACTCCCTCTAGGCCAAGATCGAGCATCCTAACGGCTTTCTGTATCGCTTCTTCGAAGCACCTACCTATGGCCATGACTTCACCAATGCTGCGCATTTCAGTTCCTATTAACTCGTGAGCCCTTGGAAACTTAGAGAAATCCCAGCGGGGCATTTTCACTACAATATAGTCAAGCGCTGGCTCAAAATGCGCAACTGTTACTCCGGTCACGCTGTTGACTAATTCGGGAAGCGTGTAGCCGAGCGCGATTTTAGCCGCAACGTAGGCTAAGGGGTAGCCTGTCGCCTTGCTCGCAAGGGCGCTGCTTCTAGACATCCTGGGGTTTGTCTCTATAACGTAAAATTCTTCAGACCTCGGATTCAAAGCCAGCTGCACGTTGCATTCGCCAACGACGCCAACAGCCCTTGCGACTGCAAGTGATGCGTTTCTCAACGCCTGGTATTCTCTGTTCGTAAGCGTCTGGGAAGGCGCTACAACTATAGAATCCCCTGTGTGAACCCCCATTGGGTCTACGTTCTCCAAACAAGCAACAGCAACAGCATTGTCAACGGCGTCTCTAATAACTTCGAACTCTATTTCCTTCCACTTCTCCAGATAGCGCTCAACGAGGACCTGCTTTACAGGCGATTGAATAAGCGCTTTATCCACGCGCTCAATTAATTCAGCCTTATTACGAGCAACGAATGAACCAGCACCACCCAAGTTGAATGCAACTCTTACCATTACAGGGTAGCCGATCTTTTCGGCGACTTCTAATGCTCTCTTCCTTGAATTCACAGCTTCAGAGGGAGGTACAGGAATCCCGTGTATGAGCATTGTCGCACGGAAGAGGTCTCGGTTACTGGCTCTGACTATGCTTTCCACTGGTGTACCGAGCACTTTGACACCATACTTGTCGAGAACCCCATGTTTCGCAAGCTCAACGCCACAGTTTAAAGCAGCCTGTCCTCCAAATCCCAGTAAAATGCAATCGGGCCTCTCTTTCTCGATGACTTTTTCAACGAATTCGGATTGGACCGGCAGCAGGTAAATTTTATCTGCCATTTCCTTTGAAGTCTGAATCGTAGCTACATTCGGGTTTACTAGAACCACTTCGATATCTTCTTCCTTAAGAGCTTTAATGGCTTGAGAGCCGCTGTAATCGAACTCTGCAGCTTCGGCTATTTTGATAGCACCTGACCCCAGCAGGAGCGCTTTCTTTACAGTGAACCTTGACATAGACGAACACCAAAGACGAGAAAACAACGAAGGATTGATGTTAACCATTGATGTTTTTCCGTTTCAATGCTGAGCAAGACCCTAGCCAGGCCTGCTCAGATCCTGTTTAAAAAAATTTCGTTTAACTAAAATTTATTCAATAGATAAATCTTTGTAAAAATTTCCTTGCTAGAATTAAACCTTCTTCATACTTGAAAAACGGGTCCTCTTGTTCAATACTTATCGCGTAATTGTAACCATGCCTCCTCAACACAGAAAAGAATTTACTCCAATCTAGTTGCCCAAAGCCCGGCAACCTATGGGGGCACCAGCCTCCAGCCGTAATTCCTACTTCACGAATACGCTCCCAATTTATTTCTGCATCTTTGGCGTGAACATGGTAAATACGTCGACCAAACTCGTCTGCTGTCTTAATAGGATCAATCATTTGGCAGATAAGGTGGCTGGGGTCGAACTCTAGCCCAAGGTTAGGCGATCTAAGCTCTTCAAATACAATGCGCCAGATGTCTGGTCTATACATGACATTGCCGGGGCAGTTTTCAATAGCGATTTTTACTCCGTAGTCCTCAGCTTTCTTCAATATCGGAGGCCAAACTTTCTTTGCCTCCTCGATGCTCTCATCAATACCTCCAGGGTGAGTGCCAAGCCAACCGGTGACCACAGTTTTCTCTAGCTTGTACGTAGCTTCAAGCAGTCTGACAAAGTGTTCAGTATGTATTTTTCGGACAGATGCATCAGGATGAAGGGGATTTCCATAAAAGCCGAAGGCACTAATACATATTCCGCTTTCTCCCTCAAGATCTAAGAGTAAACGGGGGTTGTTGAGGATTTCACTAAGGTCAATAAACTTTGAGTCGGGCGGCAGAGCTATACTTATTGACTGGAAGCCATGAACACGAGCCCACTCCATAGTAGTTTTCAAATCTCCGAGCTGTCCACTAGTTAAGAAACCCAACATCATGCTGCTTCAGGAAGAAACGTTAAACTATCTAATAAGCCTGCGTGCGGTTAACCGCTAGCTTTATTCAAGGCTGTTTTTTACTCTTATTTGTGACGGTTAAAGTCTACGTTGGTTCCGATGAATCTTACCATATTGCTAAATTCGTGGCTAACTATCTTCGATTAAAAGGCTTCGAAGTTATCGAGGCTGGAGCTTTGAGGAAAGATAAGCCCGTACCATGGCCGGATGTCGCTTTTGAGGTTGCCGAAGCTGTATCGAGCGGCGTGGCCGCCTTTGGGGTATTAGTATGTTACACCGGTACAGGAGTTTCAATAGCGGCCAATAAGGTCAATGGGGTTCGGGCAGCGCTTTGTGTCGATGCACAAACCGCACGGGGGGCTAGGCTGTGGAATGATGCTAACATACTTGCGCTAAGTGCTAGATTAGCGAGCGAGGAATTGGCTAAGGAAATAATTGATGCTTGGCTTTCGGTCAACGAACCAGATCCCAGCGAGGTCGACAACATTAGGAAGGTTGAACGTTATGAAAGGGAGACCTGAGCATAAAAATTATTGTTTTTGGATTTAGTATGTATTTTTTAACTTCAATTGTAAAGGGTTGATGTGAAAGTAGTAGTGACAAACGATGACGGGATCGGGTGCCCCGGGTTACGAGTACTCTACGAAGCGGTTGCACCACTCGGGGAAGCAATAATAATAGCTCCGGTAGAGGCTAGGTCAGCACGCGGCGGCGTCCTCACGCTGGAAGAGCCTATACGGGTCTACGAGATGAAAACTCACGGTGTTGTCGCGTATGGCATCACTGGTTCCCCTCGGGACGTCGTTCATGTCGCTAGAGAGGTACTTGGCGGCGTAGATATACTGGTAGCAGGCGTTAATGTGGGAGAGAACACCAGCATTCAAAATATCCTTGTCTCAGGCACGGTAGGTGCAGCCGCAGAGGCTGCGCTATTTAGCATACCCGCGGCCGCGTTTTCCGCTGACGTGGATAATCCCTTGGCTTTTCTTGATGAAAGGTACACTGATTTTGTAACTAAGGTGATAAGAGCAGTTGTTACCTACATGGCTTCAAGGAAACTGCCGGCAGGAATCGATCTAATTAACGTAAATATCCCCCGCGTATTCAAGGGCTTAGTGAAGGTGGCGCCCCCGGCTAGATTAAGGTACATTGAGCGACTAGAGAGACGAGTCGATCCACGAGGGAGACCATACTTTTGGCTTTATGGCGAGGCCGCAGTACCTGAGCAAGGTACAGATTCCTATGTACTTTTCGTCGAGAAGGGTGTATCTTTGACGCCTTTAAGCCTGAACTTGGGAATCAATACAACTTACCTACTTCAAGATTTAGCTGTAGAGGTAGAGAAGGTAATTCGTAATGCGAAAATTTAAACCAGCATAAATTCCTCTCGCGACGATGAGTACCCACTACAAGATTGAAAAATTATTGTTAGCCTCGATACTCGGAAACGCAGTAGTATGCAGTGTGAAAATTCTCGGAGGTTTAATTTCTGGTAGCACAGCTTTGCTTGCTGACGGTAGCGATTCTCTACTCAACGTAGTAAGCGGCGTAATAGCTTACAAATCATTTTGCGAAGCTGGGAAGCCTCCAGATGAAGAACATCCCTACGGTCACTCAAAGTTCGAGATTTACGGCTCTATGCTAATACTTGTTTTTATGGTTGCCACATTCTCCTTCGTGGGTTTCATAGCCGTTGATAGGCTTTTACATGGACTTCCCGAGACGATTAACCCGATTGGAGTATTATTTGCGAGTATATCGTTAAGTATGAATTTTATAGTTTCTGGTTTACTAAAATTATGGGGGCGAGAAAGCCCAGTAGCTGTAACTGAATCCCGTCACGTAACTTTAGACGTAGTGGAAGGAATCGTTACGCTAGCGGGTGTGTCGCTGGGGGCTACCCTTTCCTCCGCATATGATGCGGTTGCCGCGTTTATACTACTAGTTTTAGTGACAATTTTTGTTTCAAGGACTCTTCGCGAGCTGAGGAAGGAAGTGTTAGATACAAGCCCGCCGAGTGTGTTTATCCAAGATATCGAAGAAGTTTTGAGCAGCATATCAGGAGTTGTGGGTTTTCACGATCTGCGAGCCAGGGTGTCTGCTGGACGAGTTTACGCAGATGTTCATCTAGTAGTTGAGGGGAACGTTAGCGTAGAGAAAGCCCATGAGATCTGTGATACAATAGAAAGAAAGCTAAAAGATAGATTTAATGATAAAATCGATATAATCATTCATGTTGAACCTATGAATAGTTAGCTTTTAAATGATTTTACTACCTCATGATAATATTATTATATTGTAATAAGAAAAATAATTAACTAAAATTTTTAAATATTCTAACCTAATTTTATCATGTCAGGCGATATGCTTAAAACGGCTTGATACGGGTACGCGTGTGAGTATTCCCCAAATCCCCGAGGATGTAAAGAGATTTCTAGAAGAAGCTAGGAAAAGGGGGTATTCTGTGAGGAAAATCGCTGTAGCTAAGGTCCCCTTCGAAAAGTATTACTTTTTTGAGAATGGTGAGTACATAGGTGAAGTTGGAGAGGAGATCGCACTCGAAACTGACATAATAATGTGCCATGATGACTTGTGTGTACTATTTGTTGAAGATGAACCCGTGCTTGTTATGGAGAGAACTGGACAAAAGGGAATAAAGGAATTTAAAGAGCTTTAGCTCTAAGTTTAGTCTTTTTCACTAAATCAAACCAAGGTTAATATTTAAGCTAGGGCACTGCAACTATGTGGGCCGGTTAAAGGACAAGTTACTTGGGGTCTTTGACATAGGAAAAACCAATAAAAAGTTCACGTTGTTTACTATGGATTTACACCCCTTAGAGACGGAGACCACCAGGATAGGTGAGATTAAAATTGGTGACCTTTTATGTGACGATGGAGAATCAGTAGTGCGCTGGGTTAAAGCCGTGTTATCTAAGTGGATTGGAAAAGTATCTGCTGTAGCTGTTTCGACTCATGGGGCTACTCTAACCTTTGTTGGGGATCAAGGGAAGTTGCTATTGCCTATAATTTCATACAACTTTGACCCTGGCGAAGAGATAAAAAAGGAGTTTTATAGAATACACGGATCACCAGAAGAACTTTATATAAGAACCGGCACACCTCCACTTGGACAACTACTTAATGCCGGGATTCAAATATTCTGGGTGTCTAAAAAGTTCCCAGAGACTTACAAGCGGGTAAAAAGGGTACTCTTATACCCAGGGTATTTAACAAGAGTTCTATCCGGATTCGACTCAGTTGAGTTCACATCCTTAGGCTGTCACACATATCTTCTTGGTTTACCTGATATGAAATGGAGTAGCGTAGCTGAGGACCTTAATGTTCCAGAGCGCTCACCTGAACTGATGAATGTATGGGATATGCTCGGAAAAGCTGAGGGAATAGTTTTCGCTCCGGGCATTCATGATTCGAATGCCGCGCTGCTTCCCTACCTCTTAGAGTACAGTGGCGATTTCATACTGGCTTCGACGGGTACTTGGTGTGTGCTGATGTATCCGGGAGCTCAATTTACTCCTTCACGCGACGACCTGTACCGGGATACGCTTTATTACGTCGACGCATTAAAGAGACCAGTTAAGGCTGCAAGGTTTAAGGGAGGTTACGAGTTTAATCACTATGTTAACATTATCAGAGAGCGTTTTAACGTAAACCCTTTAAGCTTCAGACTCAACAGGGAGAAAGCATCGGTTCTGCTTAGAAAGAATAGTGTATTTTTCATCCCTACACTAACTCCTGGAACTGGGCAATTTCCTTTTTCAAAGCCACGTATAGTCGGTGAAATAGAAGACGCGGAGAGCGCATACTATTATCTTAACCTTTCTCTTGCCGTTCAAACATGGTATGGTCTGAATCTACTGGCAGGTAAAAGGAATCCCCGAGTATTCGTTCAGGGTGGTTTCGCTAAGAATGACATATATCTAGCTTATCTAGCTACTCTTTGGAAGGGGAAAATTATTGTAGCCGAGTATGCTGAAGCCACAAGCTTAGGCACCGCTGTAACAGCCCTTTGCGCACTGGAAAGCGGCACGGATCCCCGAAAGTTAAGCTTAGGTTTCCCAATGATAAGCGGTGAGGTAGTACAACCCCTCGAGATAGAGGATCGGTATATTGAAGAGTACGTGGATAAATTTTTAGCCCTATGTACCTCTGAAGCGTGCTAATTAAATATCTTCAGTAAATTCGTTGCTGTGGAGATGCTGGGGTGTTAACACCTTAAACGCTTCAGCGTATTTATAATTTGCTAATTTACCCATTACTCTCATATAAGCCCTAAGTAGTTGCTCAAAAACCGGTGAATTACTCATCTGAGTTTTATGAGAGATAACAGCTTTCAGCTTCGCATCAATGTAATCGGTCACATCGACGAATGTATTTGGCTTCCTAGTCCAGTAAAAAGCTATGTAGCGGGGGCCATAGGGGCTTAACCCCTCTTCTAACCCCCCTGGCAGGGAATGGGGTAAAGGTGAAAAGTACGCGGCTTCTGCTGCTAGAAGGCCTGTAGCGCGATGATCCGGATGAGCCTCGTAAGTTAGCCATGGGTCCGGCGTCATAATCATATCAGGCTTATACTTCCTTATGAGTCGTATCAACTCCCAGCGGACCTCTAGGGTTGGCAGAAGTTCAGTATCCCTATAGTTTAACCATATTAGCTCCTTTACTCCTAAAACTCTGGCCGCTTCCTCTTGCTCTTTCCTCCTTAGAGCTGCTAGCTTCTCAGGCCACATTTTAGGATCAACTGTTCCAAGCCTCCCATCGGTTAATGTAATGTAAATGATGGTTACACCTTTTTTCGCCAGCTTAGCTATAGTGCCGCCAGCAGCGATATCGGTATCGTCTGGATGAGGTTGAATACACAACACTCTCTGAATAGAGTCAAACGCGTCCTTAATATCTGGTGCGAAAAACTTTACAGCAAAATTCCATACTTCATCAGGCTTTAGCGTTTCTATCATTTCTTCGATGTTCACAGACGGTGTAGGCTTTTGCTGCTCAAAAACTTTTGTCACTACATGGACGTAGAACCGTTAAGCTTAACCCAGTTAAACAGTAACTATTGTGTGAAGGTTTGCGTTCTTTACTCCGGCGGAAAGGACTCCAACCTAGCTTTACTTAAAGCAAGCGAGCGATACGAGGTTACATGTTTAGTTACGATGATCCCTTTTTCAGTAGAAAACTGGCTATTTCATTATCCCAATGTGCATTTAACAAGTTTTCAAGCTGAAGCGCTTAGCTTGCCGCTAATTAGTCAACCTTGTCCAGATAATAGAGATGTCAATTTATTAGCATTGGAGAGCGCGATTAGAGTTGCAATGGAAACCTATGGTGTGGAGGGAGTGGTGACCGGAGCTGTGAAGTCAATGTACCAGATGAGAAATTTTAGAACCGTTTGCGAGCGTTTAGGTCTTACATGTATAAATCCTCTATGGATGAAGAATGAAATATCGCTTCTTCACGAGGTTGTGGAAAGTGGAATCATAGCCATTTTTACAAGAGTTGCAGGCTATCCACTAAATAAGTCTCTACTGGGAAAACAGATCGATGAAAAAATTATCAAACTTTTTGTTTCGCTAAAGTCATATGTTAACCCCTCAGGCGAGGGGGGAGAGTACGAGACATTTGTTCTAGACATGCCGCTTTTCAAAAAACGCATTCAACCACTAAAGTGGAGAATCGAAGGAGACGACTATGATGCTTCCTTATTTATTGAGGAAGCCTTACTTATCGATAAAACTATAACTTCTTAACTGGTATATCGATTTTCAATTTCTTGGCAAGTTCCTTATACCTGTTTCTCACTGTGACCTCAGTGACTTGAGCCGCCCTAGCTACCTCTTTCTGGGTTCTCACTTCACCTCTGCGTAGAGCCGCAATGTAGATAGCAGCAGCGGCTAAGCCGGCTGGGTCTTTCCCAGCGGTTATTCCAACCTGCTGGGCCTGTTTTAAGATTTCTACTGCATCTCTTACTGTAGCAGCGCTCAGCTTAAGCACGCTGCCTATTCTGGGAGCAAAATCTACTGGGGTGGGAAGGGGTACTCTAAGCATAGTTTCTCTTAACAGCAGCCTGTAACACCTGGCAACGTCTTTCCTGCCGGACCTGGTATATTTCGCAATTTCATCAAGCGTCCTAGGCACTTTCATCTCCCTACAGGCGGCGTATACTGCTGCGGCTACTACGGATTCAATTGACCTACCGCGAACTAAGCCGCTTTCTAACGCCCGCCTGTAAACCTCCCTAGCTCTATCTAGAACCCTTTTCGGAAGACCTAGCTGAGCGCCTAACCTGTCAAGCTCTTGCTGAGCTTGTCCCAAGTTTCTCTCAAGGCTTGACTGAGCGCGAGCTCTCATATGCCATCGACGCAACCTGAACATCTCAACCTTTTTTCTCAAGCCCAGCTCGCGGCCCGCGGCATCTTTACTCCTCCAATCGATATCCGTCGCTAATGCATCAGGTGTGAATCTTGAAAGAGGAGCGCCAGTTCGGCTACGCTTTTCTCTTTCCTCGCTGTCGAAAGCTCTCCACTCAGGGCCTTTATCTATTTCCCTTTCACTTATAACATAACCGCAAACTGCGCAAATGACTTCGCCCCTGACCGGATCATAAATGAGTTTGTCACTTTCACACTGAGGGCAACGTTTGACTTCCTCTATAGGGTAAAGCTTTTTTATAAGCTCTTCACTAAAACTATTATTATTCGAACTCATCGACTCCACCCGAAATCCTTTTAAAGGCTTTTAAAGCTGATTATTTAAACTTTTTCATGCTTATTTTCAAGTTTTAACTGTATCTAAATTTAAGATCCTTCGAATACTAAGGCAACGTTCTCTATTATTCTTAAAACTCTCAACACGTCATCAATCAATACTCTCACTCTAACTACTGGATCATTGCACCAGCAAAACACTTCAGTGGTAATAATGTTCGACTCATAAGTTGTAGATACCTTTGAACAGGGTCTCGACTCATTATCAGGGATTAAAGCAGCAGTTATAGACTTTCCCTCCTCTCGCTGAGTAACATGGAGACGAAGAACAATATTAACTGAGGATATCATCTTCCACTTACCTCTTTAGAGATTAACGTTAAGAATCGATCCATACTATTTGCCGGTACCGTAGCACCTCCCGCATTTTCATGACCACCCCCTGTACCTCCTGCTTCGCCGGCGAGTCTTGAGAGGAGCTCGCCAACGTTTAATTTTGTATGTCCGCATTTTCTTACCGAAACCTTAACTCCTTCCGGCGAGTCAACAAAGACGAACAGTAATTTATCACCTTTTATTGAAAGAGATAAGATGGACGCTATAGCTCCACTTATCTTCTCATTAAGGAAACTTTTACCCCTTAAATCAGCGATTGCGTAACCAGTGCTCTCTTTAAGCAGGTTTTCCTCTTTCACACACTTGAAAGCTTTAGCCAACATAGCTCTATACTGTCCTGCGATTTCAACAGCTCGCAATAATGTTTCTCCCCTTGCACCCAATCCAACAGCTAAAGCCAAGTCGTGAAACCCTAACCTACCGCTCGCGTTTAAAAGCTGTGCATACTCCCTAGCATCATGCAGTGGGCTGTCTTCAGGTTCTGAAAGTACAACGTAAGTAGCTCCATATATTCGTTCAGCCTCAGTAACTGAATAACCCATACCAATAAGTCGTTTTATGAGTTCTGAAGCCAGCTTCTTACGTTCATCAATGTTTAAATCGTTTAAAGTTCTAAATTTTTCTCCGATTGTAGGTTCGATGCCTATGCTTTTGAGGAACGATAATGCACCCCCCTCGTCTCCCGTGATTCCAGGGAGAAAGGGATCAAGCGTATAGGCTAGGGACTTAACTAGCGGCCTTTTTACACCAGTGATTCTGAGTTCTATGCGTTCCTCAAGCAATTTAGCGTTAATCCCTTCTCTAACAATTTCCTCATTTAAACCGGTTAACCTGAACCGCTTACCTACGTCTTGACGATCCCCCAGAGCACCAACCACTGCTAACGGCGCGTATTTTACTGCGCGTTCCCCCTCCAGTTCTTTAGCTAAGAGATAAGCGAGCCCTGAGCTGCTAATTTCAAATGACCCATTAATCTTGAACCTGTGAGGATTTACCTCGATTACTTCTTCGCTTTTCTCTTCAGGCAAATGGTGATCAAGCACGAGAACCTTAGTTTTAAGTCTTGAGAAAGCTGGAAGAGCAGAGCTACCCATGTCTAAGGTTAAGATAAGGGGGTACCCTTGGGCTACCCTTTCTAAACGCGACAAAGCTGTCTGAGTCGGGTGCTCAAGAATTAACACATGGACAGCAAAGCCCTTAGCGATTAATGTAGAGGTAACTATCGAAGCTGCTGAAAGTCCATCCGCATCGTAATGGGAAATTAGCAGAGCGCTTCGCCCCCCCGCGCTTTCTACAACGTCAGCCGCTGTAGAAAGCGCCTTCTCGAAATCCCTGTAGCTATCCACGGTAAGGTAAGTACAAAGACCTCTTTAACAGTTTGTCTTAGGCAAAGATACTGATTCTCTCCGGTCTGTACTCCCAATCCGGCGGCAACCTGCCTTTTCTCTTATAGTACTTAGCTAGCCTACGTATCTTGGACTCTATTAGTTGTAATCCCCTTTTCGAGTGGTAATCTTTCGGGTGTTCCTCTAAATGCCTCCTCACCCTAACAGCTCTTCTCATCAAGTTCATTAAATCCTCGGGGACATCGGGTTCTAAACCTCTCTCCCCGAGGATCCTCATAATTTTCTTTCCAGTAATTGCTTTGGTTAAGGGTATCCCGTATTGATCTCTAAGCATTAACCCTATCATCGATGAGGAATAACCTTTCCTGTAAAGCGTTGCTACTAATTCTTCGATTTCTCCAGGCTTAGCCGTAACCCACTGTGGTCTTGCCAGCTTCACTGGTCGGGTTGAGTGGGATCTACCCTTCTCGTGACGTTTATTCACAAGGGCTGTTAACTACTACTACTAAAAAACTTGCGTTTTCCTTCGCTCGGCTATGTACCTTCCTCGCCTCCTTATTTCTGCCACCTTTAATTCAATGGCTTTTCTAGCCGCTTCACCTCTCACTTCCTCGTATCCACGCAAGAAAGCCGAGTAAAGAAGGGGAGATAGTGAAGGGTGAGTGCTTTCAAGTGAGCGCAACATTAAGTGAACGTCTACTCCTTGTTCTTCAAGGTCGTTGCTAAATGATCCGAGTCCGAAGTCAATCAGGAATGCCTTACCCGATAAGGCTATTACATTAGATGTAGTAAGATCCCCATGCACGATTCCTCTGCTATGCAATAGAGCTGTATAGAAACCCAGTCTATTAAATAGAGCATCAGGTTGTTCCAATTCAGAGAGAACATCTTTTAGTTTCACACCGGGAATGTAGTCGAATAAAATCAAATACAGCTCTGGATCAACAAAAAGTAGAGAAGGAGTAGGTATACCTAGCTTTCTAGCTTCGCCTACGAGTTTCGCTTCAAGAACAGTTCTGCTTTCTCTTAAAGCCTTATCCAGCCTTTGCTCCCTATACGGTTTTGGGAGTCTATACTTGGCAACAGCATCGAAATGCATCCATTTACATCTTAGGACTATGGCTTCGGCACCTATACCCAATAGTTTGAGAGGTTCAGCACCCATTTCCACTAGGAGCTTCCAGGTAGTGGCGATAGGCCCTGAAGGATTTTCCACGCATCCAAGGTATTAAACTTCTATTTTAACCTTCCAAAATATTAAAAAACAAAGTTTTTTAAAGGGAAAACATTACACGCGCGTACTTTAGGTGGACTCAATGTTTAAACTTGTGGAGTGCGAGGGAGTCGTAAGAGTACCGCCCTCTCTCATGAATCTTCCCCTTAACGAGGCGGTTCTCCAAGTGCTTAGGAATGAGTATGGGAGTCAAGTACTAAAAGATCTGGGAATTATTATCAGCGTTATAGACGCTAACGCATCTGAATATGGAGTAATGGTACCAGGCGATGGCGCGCTCTACCATAAAGCACGCTTTACTTTCCTAGTATATCAACCGATGCTCCAGGAAGTTGTCGAAGGCGAGGTAGCCGTGGTCGAGTCCACGGGCCTACTTGTTAGGCTTGGACCTATTGAAGGCTACATCCATAAAAGCCAGATAATGGATGAGGTAGTCTCGTACAGCAGGGAGCAAAATGTAGTAATAGGTGAAAAAAGTGGAAAAGTTCTTAGGAAAGGCGACATGGTGAGAGCCAGAATAGTAGGCGTAAGCTATGGTAGTCGAAAGCAGGCTTTAAGAGTCCAGCTTACAATGAGGCAGTACTGTTTAGGTAAGATAGAATGGATAAAAGAGGAGCTTAATAAAAGGCTAGCTAAAGCGGAGGCTAAAGGTGGAGAAGGTTGAGAAGGAGAAAAGCCCCGCTTAAAGCGTGCATACGATGTAAGGCGCTTTCCCCTCCCGAGGTTCGGGTTTGCCCAAACTGTGGATCTAGGGACTTCAGTGACGAGTGGGAGGGTATGGTAATAGTATTCGACGTGGAGAAGTCAGAAGTTGCAAAGAAGCTTAACATATCACAGCCTGGACGTTACGCAATTAAAGTAAGGGCATGAACCAGTTAAGGCTTAAGAGCGAGTATAGGAATACTCTGCGACTACCTACAGGCTTAGCGTTATACAAACCTCCTCAGAAAGCTGTTGAAATACTTAGGGAAGTATCGGAAATATTGAAGCCACCCCTTGTAATTAGCGTTGGCGATGTTGTAACGACTAACCTTTTACTTGGTGGGCTGAAACCGGCTGTCGCAATTATCGACTTTAAAAGTAAAAGACACGAGTATAACCCGGCATGCTGCACAAAGCTAACTAAAGGTTACATTATCCTTACGTGTAAGAACGATCCCGGCACTCTTTCGCAGGAGGCTATTAATACGGTTGAAAAGGCTATAAAAGAAGCTATCGAGGGGCGAAACGTGATGGTCATTACTAAAGGTGAGGAAGATTTGCTAGCGCTCCCGGCGATTATTACAGCTCCTAAGGGGTCTTTCGTTATATACGGCTTATGGCTTGGAGCAGCGGTAGCAGTAATAAGCCACCCCCGCATCAGCAGTGCAGTTGAGAGATTCATTAGAATTGCATTCGAGTCCATCTACTAAACGCGCGCTTTTTATAGGGTTGCAGAACTGGGGCTCAACGTGGCAAAAGAGATGGATTTGGAGATCCTGGAATCTAGAAACAACCGGCTAGTTGAACGGAAAGAGTTGATTGTAAAAGTTAGTCATTGGCCTGAAGGCACCCCCTCGAGGCAGCTTATCCGGGAGCGTATAGCTAGAGTCCTAGGTGTAGACCTCGATACAGTATACGTTAGGAAGATAGTAACAGAGTATGGTTCTTGCGAAAGCTTAGCTAGAGTTCACGTTTACGACACAATAGAGCGAGCATTAAAGTTTGAACCCGTACATATAGTTAAAAAGAACCGAGGTGAAAGTAAAGGAGGTGAGGGAGGTGGCTAGTGTTCACAAAATCTACGAATTTGATTATTCCTCGGGAACGGTGAAGCTGAAGAATAAGAAGTGTCCGCGCTGTGGCTCCGTAATGGCTTACCATAAACAGCCTGAAGAGCGTTATCACTGCGGTAAATGTGGCTATACAGAGTTCGTCCGCGCGCGGAGGAAAGGTGGCCGTGGAAAGGGATGAACCTCTAGTACTGGGGATTGAGAGTACAGCTCATACGCTTGGGATCGGCGTAGCAACACCTAGAAGTATTCTCGTATCTGCGGACTCGACTTACCAGCCTCAAGTAGGAGGTATACACCCGAGAGAAGCAGCAGAGCATCACAGCAGAAGCGCTGGGAAAGTCTTAGCGGAGGCTTTAAGGGAAGCAGGGCTAAAAATAACTGATGTCGACGCCATTGCCGTGGCCCTCGGCCCTGGAATGGGACCATGCTTAAGAGTTGGAGCTACTTTAGCGCGGTATCTCGCGGTTAAGTTTTCTAAACCTTTAGTACCAGTGAACCACGCAGTAGCCCATGTGGAGGTGGCTAGGCTTTCGACAGGCTTTAGGGATCCTTTAGTGGTCTACATCGCTGGGGGGAATACCCTTATCACAACGTTCGTGGAGGGTAAGTATAGGATCTTTGGCGAAACGCTAGATATCCCTTTAGGCAACTGCCTAGATACTTTCGCGAGGGAAGCTGGGCTCGGTTTTCCGGGAACTCCCAGGGTTGAGGAACTTGCAGCGAAGGGGGGACGATTGCTAGAGTTGCCGTACATAGTTAAAGGGCAGGATCTCCAATTCTCCGGTCTACTTACGAAAGCTCTTAAACTCCTAAAGGAAGGAGCTAGACTGGAGGACATTTGCTATAGCGTTATAGAAACAGCTTATTCCATGCTTGTTGAAGTAGCTGAAAGAGCACTAGCCCTTACTGGGAAAAAGGAGGTTACGCTAACCGGCGGCGTAGCTAGGAGCAGAATCCTCTGCGAGAAACTCAGGAAGATGAGTGAAGTACACGGAGCAGTGTTCAAGCCCGTGGAGCCCAGGTACGCTGGCGACAACGGAGGTATGATTGCGTACACGGGTGCGCTTGCCTACTCAAGCGGAGTCACCATAGAAATTGGAGAGAGCCGTGTAAGGCCCATGTGGCGTCTAGACCAAGTTGAAATCCCTTGGCGAGGTTAAAGCTCATTCGCGTGTCTGCGAACTTTTTCAATGGCTTCAGCGATGTCATCCATATCTTCTTTTGAGGCTAGGAATACCCACTGCGGGATAGTTATCGCCTCCTCAATAGCCTTTTCAGCAATAGGGTACCTAACTTTCCTTATGATCCTTCCGAGAGGTCCGGGAGTTAGCGTCATGTTTAATGGCTGATGATCTATTGTAGAGCAGGGAACTCCTTCAGCCCTCAAAGCTTCAGCTATTCTTTCGACTGTTGCACCTCCAAAGCAATTAATATTCACTTTAAAACAGTACGGCCAAGGTTGATGTCTTGTCAATCTCTGGTCGACTTTCACCGGCTTAACGCCATCAATCTCAGTTAACCGCTTAGAAAGGTACTCGCTGTTATTTTGTCTCTTTCTCAACTGCTCGTCGAATCTCTCAAGCTGAGCAAGCAGGATCGCGGCTTGGAACTGGGTCATCCTGAAGTTAAACCAGTTAATCCAATGGAATACGCCTGCATCGTAAATCTCTCCTCGAACTCTGCCGCAATCCTTAATCGCATGACAGCGAGTTGCATACACTTTACTATTGGTAATAATTATTCCCCCCTCTCCTGCTGTCATAAACTTCCCCTGCTGAAAACTGAAACAGCCCATATCACCAATTGAGCCAGCAGGTTTACCTCTCCACTCAAAGCCATGTCCTCTCGCGCAGTCCTCTATTAGGATTAAATTATACTCGTAAGCCAGCTTTGAAAGAGCATCCATGTCTGGAGCGGCACCATAATTGTAGACTGCTACAATAGCTTTCGTGTGCTCGGTTAAGCATCTTTCCACGTCGTTAACATCCATACAGTAAGTCTCAGGGTCGACATCTACGATAACCACAGTAGCCCCAACCATTAAGGCTGCACTACCTGTTGCAGAGAAAGTGAGCGCAGGCACTATTACCTCATCTCCAGGGCCTATGCCAGCAGCTAAAAACGCTGTTAAAAGCGCGGCAGTACCGTTAAATACGCAAATACCGTACCTGCAACCGTGTCGAATAGCGAACGTCTCTTCAAACTTTCGCTCCCAAGGACCACTTTCTCCCACACCTCCGCCCCAGTACCCGCTTTTCAGAACTTCCTCTATGGCTCTTAGCTCCCTTTCATCATAAACTGGCCAATCAGGCCATTTCTTCCATTTTCTTACAGGCTCCCCGCCTTTAATGGCAAGAGACACCATAAAAAGACGTTAAGCGGCATGCTAAAGTAGTTTATGTCTGTAAGTAAGTGCCCCATACATTTTCTCTGCTTTAGGGTTTACTGAATGAGTGTCAAAAACGTTTTACTAATTATATATCAGCGTGTAAAACTTTTACCATGCACTTAAGGGCGCTGGAAATGTATCTTGACAGGCTTACTTGGTATTATAATTTCACAGTTATTAAAAATTAGGAAACCTGGCATGTTTGTGTCCATGGGTGTGGAGAAATATGCTATGAAAAGAAGACTTAGAAAGCCATTCTAGAGAGCTAACCAGACATGGCATTAATATGCAGCTGGAACGAGTAATATGAATGCTACTACTATTTGGAAACTAATAGGCGAAAACGGTAAAAAGTAGGTAGCAAGACACTTTAGTGACTTCGAACAAATAACCCTATGAAAGCCGTCGTACTGTATGGTCCAAGGGATTTAAGATTGGAGAGTAGACTTGAGCCTATACCCAGGTCAAGCGAGGCGTTAGTTAGGGTAAAGGTCTGTGGTATTTGTCGCTCTGACTACCATTATTGGAAGTACGGCCGTATCGGAGAGTTTGTAGTTAAAGAGCCTCTAATCCTGGGCCATGAGGCGTGCGGGGTAGTGGAGGAGGTTGGAGAAGGGGTTGAAAGCTTAAAGCCAGGTGATCCAGTAGTAATTGAACCTGGTGTTCCTTGCGGGGAATGCTGGTACTGCAGGATAGGTAGGTATAACTTATGTTCCAACGTAGTTTTCATGGGTACACCGCCGGTTAATGGTGCGTTTGTCGAATACGTTGCCTGGAGAAATGATTTCCTTTACAAGATGCCTTCAGGAATGAGCTTTGAAGAGGGCGCGATGATTGAACCACTCGCTGTCGCATTACAGGCTGTTAACCGGGCTGGCTTGAAGTCAGGCTTCAGCGTAGCAATCTTTGGAATGGGAACTATCGGAATGGTAACGTTGGAAGCTGTGAAAGCGGCTGGAGCTGGCAAAATTATTGTAGTTGATGTAGACGAGTGGAAACTTGATTTAGCGTTAAGGAACGGCGCTGATGTAGCTGTTAACGCGCGAAAGGAGAATCCCGTAGAAACTGTGCGGAAGGCAGCTGGAGGGGAGGGTGTTGATTATGTTTTCGAGGCTTCGGGAGTAGAAAGGGCGTCTTATCAAGCAGTGAAAAGCGCGCGGAGAGGGGGTGTGGTAACCCTCATAGGCCTTTACACGAATGATGAGTTCGAGTACCCGGTGCTTGAAACGATAATCAAGGAGGTTGATATTAGGGGTGTTCACCGCTACGCAAACATGTTTCAACCTGCTATCCAGCTTGTGAGTAAGGGTATAGTAAAAGTCAAGCATCTAGTGACTCACAAGCTATCCCTCGAGCGGATAGAAGAAGGGTTCAGGATTATGGATGAAGGGAGAGAGAAATACGTGAAAATCCAAGTAGATGTTAGTTAATGATTCCTTAAACTTAACTTATTTCCCCATTTGTTTTCGAAAACAATTTCCTCGATAGGTTTCCTAGGCCTAGGGGGTGGAGCTTCATCTGGAATGCCTACTGGTGTCAATGCTACAATTCTGTATTGTTCTGGAACTCCGAGTACCTCTTTAACCTTAGCTTCATCGAAGGCTCCAATCCAACAGGTGCCATAACCAAGCTCCGTGGCCTCAAGTATTAAGTGCTCCATTGCAGTCATAGTATCTCTATCATGCCATCTGGGCGATATATTTGGATCGCTTATTGCTATAATTATAGCTCCTGCGTCAGCTATAAACATTTGTCTAGAGGCTGCTTCAGCTATTCGTTTTTTGATATCCAAGTCCTTTACAACTACGAAATACCAAGGTTGCCGGTTTCCAGCGGAGGGCGCTAAGTGGGCAGCTTCTAGCATCTTTAAAAGATCTTCCTCTTTTACGGGTTCAGGCCTGTACTTCCTGATACTCCTCCGCTTTGCAATTATTTCTAAAACTTGCATGAAGTTTTTTAAGTTTAGCCTTAATAAATCTACTCTATACTAGATAGTGTTTTATACGAGGTGCAAAGCGCGTTTTTGATGAAAGCCGCAATTATCGGATGCGGAGGGATGGGAGAAGCCCACCTGCGGGATTTAATCAAGTTCCGGGAAAAGAACCCCGATCTGGAAATAAAGTACCTAGTAGATGTGAATAGAGAGCGGACCGCGCAGTTAAAGGCGAAATACTGTTTAAACGAAGCCATACTTTTAACTGATTATAGAAAGGTCCTTGGTAAAGTGGACGCAGCTATCGTGGCGACGCCGCATGCTGAGCACTACCAACAGGTAATGGAGCTTATCGCGAGCGGGGTGAATGTTCTGGTTGAGAAGCCCATGGTCTGCAGTTTAAGGCAAGCAATTGACATCTACGAAGCTTGGAAAAAGAGTGGGTTAGTTGTAGAAGTAGGTTACCAACGGCATTTCGAGCCGCCTTTTATGGCCGCAAAGGATGTTGTCTCTAAAGGCGGGCTGGGTAAACTTCAGATGATATCGATGATTCTAGGGCAAAATTATCTTCGATGGGTTAGGGGTTCATGGCGTGTAATTAAGAACATAAGCTGTGGCGGGGAGCTGATCGATTCGGGAAGCCATCTTATTGATGTAGCGCTATGGGTATCCGGTCTCGCAGCCGACGAGGCTTTCGCCTACATGGATACTTGCGGCACTGAAGTAGACATTAATGCAGCCCTAGTAGCGAAGCTGGAAGGAGGTGTACTCCTACTTTTTACAGTAGCTGGAGACGACCCTGGCTGGCTTGAAGTTGAGATATTCTGGGGCGAGGAGGGTAGGTTAACCTTGCAGCCACCTGCCGTGTTGATGCAGAGAAGAAAGGGTGAGGGCGAAGCAGTAAAGTTAGACGGCTACACGGCTTCCAGACCGGCCTATAATTTCCTTAAAGCTATTATAGGTGAGGAGGAGAACATGGTTCCACCTATCTATGGGCTTAGGGTGCAAGAGTTATCTGACGCAGCTTATCGATCGGTAGAGTTTAGAAGGCCGGTTAAGGTGGCCGAGCTCTACGAGGAGTTGGGAGTTCAGAGACCCTAACCCTGATTTAATGCTCTAAGGAGACCATAGACTCGTAGTGTAGGTGGGCTAGTACCATATTTTCCTCAGGTTTTCCGACGCCTATTGCCATAACTGTTTCCAGATATTCCTCAGCTGCCTGGAGTTTTGTGCTATGTTCACTGTATACAGTGAGCAAAGGATAGCCGTTTTTAACCAGGCTTCCTATTTTGGCGTGTAGCTCGATACCGGCTCCTTTGTCTTTAGGTGCCCCTGCAAGCCTAGCTGCTGTCGCGATAGCTGTGTTGTTAACCCAAATTACCATGCCTTCCCGCTCGGCATATAAGGTGAGACGTTTATCTCCGACCGGTATATCTTGAGGCTTGAGGTCGGGGTTTCCCCCCTGTGCTTCAATGATTTCTTTCATCTTTAAATATGCTTTTCCGCTCTTGAGCGCTTCAAGGGCTATAGCTTTCCCATCTGATATTCCAACCATTTCTAGGAGCATGCCGGCAAGGCTTACAGCTTTATCTACGAGATCAACAGGGCCTTTACCCAGTAAAGCAAAGAGAGCCTCGCGAGCCTCTAGAGCGGGTCCAGCGGCTCGCCCTACGGGTTGGTCGCCTAATGTTGCTACGCATGCCACTTTAATACCCATGCGCTTACTGACTTCTACAAGGATCCTAGAGAGGTTGCGAGCTTCCTCTATAGTCTTAACCTTCGCTCCTCTGCCTACAGGAAGGTCCACTACTATATGAGTAGCGCCAACCGCTGCTTTCTTTGCTATTATAGATGGAACTAGGAATGGATCGATCGCCAGCGGGTACTCAACCTTGATGATTTTATCATCGGCTGGCGCTAAACCCAGAGCCCCTCCCCAAGCGATGCAACCTCTAACATTAAACACAATACTGTGAACCTCTTCCAGTGTTAAGTTAACAGGCATCAATACTTCAGCCCTGTCAGCAGTGCCTGCTGGACTGGTGATGGCTCGCGAACTAGTCTTCGGTATATAGTATCCGAGAGAAGCTATTATTGGCACTATAAGTAACGTTGTTTTATCTCCAGGTACGCCGCCGATGCTGTGTTTGTCTAGGATAGGGTTAACCCCAAGGTTTAAACGTTCACCAGTCTCAACCATTGCACGCGAGAAATAGTAGGCTTCTTCGACGCTTAACCCTCGTTGGTTAGCCGCTGTTACGAGAGCTGTAAGCTCTACTTCGTCTAATGAATTTTTCACTATATCCTCGATAATTGTGCGTACTTCTTCATAGCTTAGCGAGGAGCCGGATAGGAATGCTTTAATGTATTGCGATGATCGTGGGGGTTGCACGGCTAGAACTTCAACGAGCTCGCCAGTTTTCAAAGCTAGAGCCCTTGCCACTTCATCATTAACTAAAGCGATATCTGGTGAAAGGTTCTGAGCGACGTTAACTACGGCTACTATTTCACTGCCGCCTCGTCTAACTAGAACTCGGTCATGAGGTCTAACGCCTAAACTGTACGCTGCTGTATCATCAAGTACTAGGAGTGGAGTACCACTCGCGAAACCCAGTAATCGTACTCTAAGTGGTAAGCTCATAGTTAGTAAATGACATTCGCTCTATTAACGGTTACGTTACGCTCCGTATTACCGGCTCTCCTTAATAGAGTAGATGCCGAAAACTACGACTTTGCCTCCACACTTGGGGCATGTCTCCTTTTGTTTAAGCACGTAATCACCTGGTTCCGTGTTTTTCTCTTCCGTATAGTCGCATGACTCACATTTGAGTAGCTCCACTATGCGCATCTTAGTTATTTTCACTTTCCTCAGCCTATCTAGACCGGAGAATGCAAGGTATACTCCCATGACTGAGAGAACCGCTAGGTTAGCGTAAACTGTATCATTTGTATATATATACATTATCAACATGTGAACCGTGACTAGTACTAGGGCGACAATTAACACTAAGTACACAGGCATCCAACGCGATTTTAGTTCAGCTAGCTTTTCTTCGCTCATGGGACTTGCAAACCATTTATAGACTACTATTAATATCTGCTACCTTTCCTGTGCCTGAGCTTACAATTAAGGATGCGATGATCCTCCTATGCCTTCTCGAAGCCGGCTGGTTCTCCAAAAAGAAGATACCTGTATCTCCTAAGGGCACATTGCCGTCAATCACTGGTAAAGCTAGCATCGTGCCGATAAGAGTGGAACGTAGGTGTGCGTATGCATTTCCGGGATGTTTCCAACCCAGTGTAGGTACTAGGTCCCATAAATTATACTCGAAAGCTTCTACGAGCTCACGCTTCCTGGGTAACAGTACTAGTGCGCCAGTTGAACCGACAGCTTGTAAAGCTATTATACCAAACTTAACTCCTTTCGCTAGCTCTACCACCTTATCCGTTATATTGAACAGCTTGTTCGGCCCATACGTGCTTAGTTCTACGTTCTCTAAGCGTTCGACTCTCATTGCATCACCTCAATTACGAGTTTGCGTGTCCCCTCTTTCTCGTTAAGGTCCAGAAGGCAAATTTGCTGGAATGAGCCTAAAAGCAGTCCTTCCTCCACAGGTATTATCAAGCTGGGTTGGAACACAGAAGCGATAACGTGAGGATCCTTAACTTTCCAACTGTTCACTAGAGTTAATATATCTTCTATCAGGTCGACATCATACTCGATCGTAATTAGGCGGGCGAGGGGATCCGTCGAGTAGAGCAGCACTACTCCTTTTTTCAGACCGGCCGACTTGATCGCCTGTTCTACATACGGGGTTATGTCGTAAACTCCTCTTCCAGCGCTTTGTATCTCTATTTCGGTAATCACGCCGGTTCCAGTGCACCCCAGTATTTTTACGTTACTGCTTAATACGCTACGCGCCAACCATTATAAGTAGTGTCTCAAAGACAGGCTGATGCCGGAAACTAGGCTGGCAGTTTATGTGACGGCTCAGACTGTAAACTCGCTCGCAACAGGGGCTATTAGTTACGATGAAGTTCGTAAACAGCTTGATCTGCTTGGGATTGAGAAAGTATATCTTGAAAACTATCGAACTGGGCTTCTAGTACCCCAAACTCACTTGGCTAAAGTTAGAGAAGCGTTTAAAGACTCTTACGAAGTTTCTGGAGGTAGCTGTATCGGCACGTGGGGTGAAGATTGGGGAAGGCATGCAGACTTCGGCTTCAGAGTCGTCTGCTTAACTGATCAGAAGAACTTGAGTCTGATAGCTAAGGCTATGAAAGAGGCCGGAGAGATTTTCGACGAAGTGTTAATCGACGATTTTTGGGCGAATTGGTGTGTATGTCCCTATTGTGTAGCCGAGTTCAATAGAGAGTACGGGCTCAGCATTAGTGATGAAATGCTTCAACAAGCGCTTACAAGGGGCGATAACCAGCTTTCAAGGCTTTGGGCACGTTTTTCCACGGAGCTTTTCAGCAATGTATCTCGCAGGTATGTTGTAAAACCGTTTAAGGAGAGTGGCGGGCAGAGAATAGTAGATAAAGTCCCTGAATGGAGAGAGGATTTCTACATTAGAGGGCTTTTCATCCCTATAATCTCGAGAATATTCGATGGGATCTACGTTGGAACTGAGTCTAGGGAGGGTACGCGCAGGTATGGAGCTTTCTTTACGGCCAGAATGGTAAGAGAGTTAGCAGGAGGAATAGCCGGTGTCTGGTTTGACACGTATAACGGTCTGTTCAGCTGGTGGGAACCCTTAACTGTTGAAACTTACTTAGAGCAGCTTTTCGAGAGCATGGCTGCGTTACCACCCGAAGTGACGCTTTTCTGCCTGGAGGACCTGCTACACTCTAGCAGGCATCAATTAGTGGAGGCTATTAAACAAAATTGGGCTTCACTACGCAGAGCTGTAGTAGAGGTTCAAGGCGAACCCATAGGGGTTCTAAAGCCAAGCATTCAGCCTGGTTTTTCTCCAGTAGATGACAGGTACGTTGAGGATTATATAGGCATGATAGGGGTCCCTCTAGTACCCGTAAACCCCGACTCGATGCCGGCAGGGTCCTGCGTTCTCATAACTGCTAAAGAGGTTGCCACCCTTGATCTAGAGTCCCTTTCCTCTAAAGCAAGAGCCATTCTGCTTACCTCGGGCGCAGTTCGCTGGCTAATGAATGAGAATTCGAGCGGGCTAGGTTACAGATTCCTCGGCGCGAAGGGACCTGAAAACCTGGTGTACGAGTGCTTCCACGCTACCTCATTGAAGTATAAAGGCCAGACAGTGTATGAAGGCCATAGGAGGAGCGTGCTCCACCCAGTAGGGCCAATCATCGACAGCGAGGACACCGAAGTGATTCTCACTGCTAGCGACGGGTACGAGGAGTGGCCAGTTATATTCCGAAAACGTTACGGCAAAGCGGATGTGATCTCGATATGCGTTACAGACTATCCAGCTTTACTATGTGAATACCCGGAGGTAGTCCGGCAAGCGATTCGAGATCTAATTTATGAGTATATTGGCGTAAGTGTCGATATTCCACACAAGTTACGGTCCTATGGCTTGACCCCACAGCTAGTTAATTTTGTGCTGCACGTTTACAATGATGGACACATAGGAGTAGCTAACTATAACTACTATGGGATCCCGCTGGAGCTCACTTTAGATTTCTTACCTCGCTTTGCAGATCAACCCAAGTTACTTGCCGGAAGCGTGTTAATAGAGGAAGCAGTTGATCGAAGAATAACTATGCGCGTGCCGGCTCGCAGTCACGGTTTCATAAAGGCTACAAGCGCGAATTAAAAGTTTAAAAAATCTTTTAGATATTCTTCTTTATTTGTTTTTTACTTAAAATCACTATGGATGCAAGGATTAAAAGGATACCGATTATCCCCATAATAATAAAGGGTAGGAAGGCTTCAATGTAATCAAGTCTCCAAACAGCTTTAATAGTTCTAGGACCATTAACGTAGATCTCTACGGTTCCTGGGTCCACAATCCTATCTTCTTCCTTAAGCCCTTCAAAATGGTCGAAGACGTAGGGGCCAACTTTAGTTGGATTGATGGATATTCGAGCATATGTGTCTATCCAGTAAAGTCCTTCTCCAGTAGCGGTACCGTACTGCGTATCCACAGTAACCAAGTACATGGTTCGATTTCCCGGAAATAAAGCTTCTAATAACTCTGTTCTCCATCTCCCTCTAAACTGGTCGTAAATGCCGAAGCCAGCCGCAAACTCCCAGTAACACCAAGCTATTCCTCTTTTCTCAGCTTCCCTGGCCACTAAGTAAGTCCACCTGATACGGGATTCCATATCCGCCTTACTGTATGCTCCAAACTCGCCCATAAGTAGCGGGACACCACCATATTGTTCAGCCCAGTTCGCGGCGATGTCGAGCTCCCTTGTTACCTCTCGCTGCTCCAAGCGCGTACCGTACCATTTAACGCCAACTCGTGGGCTCGGGCTAACCCATTCAGCCCCTTGATGAGTGAATTCAAAAGGGGTGTAGAAGTGGAAAGTTACAATAATATTTTCATCGTTTTCAGGGAGCTGGAGCTGCTGAAGAGCATAAGGACTGTTCCAGTTAACTGGACCGACAACTATTTTTCGCGTTGGGTTTGTTATGCGTATAATATCTATGGTTTCACGCATCAACTGGTTCCATATATCAGCGGTCAATTCGTTGCAAGGTTCATTTAAAAGCTCGAAGATCAACCTGTCTGGGTAATCTTTATACCTAGCAGAAATCTGCTGCCAAATGGCCATGAAACGCTCCTTCTGGTCTAAGGGCTTCTGCATAATTTCCTCGTAATGGTGAACATTAATGATGACATACAACCCCTGCTCTAGAGCTTTGTCGATCACGTGGTCAACTCGCTGGAAAAACTTTTCATCAATGGCATAGGGTGGATTTTTCTCGGCGTGTGAGCTCCATCGTATCGGTATCCTAACCGCTTCAAAACCTGCTTCTCTTATAATTTTTAAAAATTCATCTCTAATGTAAACCCCCCACTGCCCTTCCACTGGAGCCTCAAGGGCGTTACCAATGTTGATACACTTGCAGAAATGCAGCTTTGCTGTGCAGTTCACTTGGCTTAGGCTACTAGGCGGCTGAGATAAGGAGAGTGGTATAAGAACTAATATGCCTGTAAGTGCTAACATAGTTGCTTTACTTATGCAAGTAGGCATAAAGCCGAAACCATGTAAAAGTAAAAAGGTTATCTTTTAACCAAGTGAAAACTGTTACATTGACGCTAACCCTATGAGTGTGTATGCTGCCATAACTCATTGAGTGATTCGTAGAATGAGCTTGGTTGAAGCTCCTTAAAACCTCCTATGTTAAGCGCTAGGTGTAAACGTATATCTAAGCAAAGGTGGCAGTGGCTCACATATCCACCGCGTGGTTCATTATATCCGTATCCATCAACTGCTAGCCGATATAGTGAACCCAAATCCCTGGATAACATCGCTAAAACTGGTCTATCGCCTAGATCAACCCCCTCTAAGACATGGTTTAGCTTTCGTGCGTCTCCGAGGGTTATCCCAGCGCAGTATCCTGGAACGTAGTTGTAGTAGGGGTCGACATGCACATGCCATGGCCTCGTAAGCTCCCCTAAGCAAGATACATTGAAATAAGCTTTAGCTGGCCTTTTCTCGTAAAATTGACTTAATGTGTAGACTAAGCGACCCATTGGTAACAGAATTGAAGGATTAAAGACCAGATTAAAAAGCAGGGGAATTGTTTTGAGAACTTTGCTAACTGATTCTTCGAAATTAATTCTACCGGTAAACCCTATGGAGTCCAGAAGTTCTAGGTAAACAGGGTGGTAGACAAGCACTCCGCTTCCGCCCCACACATCAAGCGCTGCTCTAATAGCGAGCTTTGTTCTCTCATAAGGGACGAACTCTGCTGTGAACGGGTTTACGCTAATCAGAACTCCCTCTAGACCAGCTTTCTTTAACTCTTCAAATCTGCTTCTAGCGTGAGTGTAGCTTGTAACCCAAAAGCAGTTGGTTTCAACGAAGACTGAGGGATAACCAAGCTCTTCAGCTATCTTTACACTCTCCAACGTCAAATGGTAGTTCAGAAAAGGCTCTCCACCTGTCAGGTGAAGTCCCTCACTTATCCCCAGTTTCCCAGCTGGAGAGGCCGGCGCAATATATGGGGCGAGGTTTTCTAAGACCCTTTTAAGTTGGTCTTTGCTCATCCAGTATTTTGCTTTTGGAGTGCAAGCGTACATGCAATGTTTGCATTCACACGTACACTGATAGGAGAGCATGATACCTACTGAAACCGGGGGTTCTGGCTTGAGTACTCCAGAGTTCATCATCATTTACTGATTTAAGCTTATCAAGCTTCCTAATTTCTCTGACCCTTATATTATAGTAAATGGCTGTATAGGGATCATATGTTTTCCGAATACTAAGTGTTGGGAAAACGATGGCTTGATTTAAGGTAATCAATGAGTTCTTCATAGTTTCTAAAGATGTTTGTGGTATAATACTCGAAGAAGGGGCTTTTGAGCTGATAGGGAAATATAGCGAAGACATCCTTGTTATGAGTATAACCGTAATGTATTTCATTTAATACTCCGGGAGAAACCTGGGTAGTGGGGTAAAACACAACTATGATATCTGATTGATCGATAAGCTTGTAGTCGCGCGCGACTATCTGGTCGATAATATCATCTCTGGCTTTCGAGATCTCATCTACGCTTAATTGCAGCTTAGATTCATCAACATTTAACTCGACGTGCTCTGAACCGCGTTTCCAAGCCTCTTCAGCTAACCCGATCAGTACAGCTTCATCAATGGTAATTGGGTCGAAAACTACGATGCCAGTCTTTCTGAGCGCCTCTTTAATCTCGTCCTTTTTCGTGAAAAATGCCTGGTCGCCAGCTACATGGGTTATCGGGTAGCTAAGATAAGCCTTTAGTGCTGGTGTGCGGTTAGCCAGTTTTTCTTTTTCAACCTTGTAAATTAGGTCTAATAACAGGTTTACGGGTTCCCGTCTTGCCACTATGTAGAAGGGCTTCTGCTGGTATTCAGCTAAGATTTCAGTTACGAAGGCTTCCTCGTCCCTCCATACGAGGATATCTTTCAAGTCAAGCCGGCCTTTCCACTGAGTGGTTTCCAATCTAGCTTTAACTGAGTGTGCATTATCAACTATTGTAACATACATGTCTGGGTTTATCTTGTTCAGGTAGTAAAGATTGAACGCTGTAGAAAGATGTTTTTTCCAACGGAAGCAAACGTGTGTGCTTATGATCAAGTCTTTATCGCTTAATCCTCGAAATTTCTCTACTTCAGTTAGAAGTTCCTCGAAAGTAACTGCTCTCAAGTAGTCAAGGGCGAAGGGGTCTAGGTCCAGTATCTTGCCTTGAGGTATGCGTATACCCAGCTCAGCGGACTTACGGAACATTCTTGCTCCAACGTCTATAACTTGCAGTTTTCCTTCACTACCCTTCGCCGCTTCTTCGATGAGGTCTAAGCGTCCACTACCGCTTATCCCTGTCGCAAAGATTATCATAAGAGCTTTTAATTTGAAGACGGATAACTGTTTCGATTACTTTCGCCCGATTATTAGGGGAAATATTATCCATGTTCCCAGCAGCGTATAACCGTGAACGCTGTAGGTTACTCAGAACTTAGACTAGAAGGAAATTCTAAACGGTGGGAAAGTTTGGGAGAAGCTCTTTTATTCGTGGATGAGGAGGATGATTCGAGAAAAGCTGAAGAATTTCTTAATAAACTCGGGATTAAGTACCGTAGAATCGACGTGCGGAATGGATTGCGTGGCTGGCTGCTATTTGACTACGGAACCGCAGAGGTTCCTTTACTTGTGGTAGGTGAAAGGGTTCTAGTGGGATTCGAGGAGATAAAGAAACACTATGCATTCCGTTAACCTATTTTTCCACTTAGTCTTCTTGAATTATGGATGAACGCGAACTAATTGAAAGAGTGTGGAAATTCCTTAGGCGCGATCCCTACGAGTTACTCGGCTTTGATGATGCTCAGGCAGCTGAGTTGAAGGGTAAAATCGTAGCAAACTTGGATGTATTTGATGAGGTTACTGACTGGCTGCCGGGGATGACTCTCTGCGACGTAGGTTGGAAGTCGGTTGTAATGGGTGTAAGCGATGTCCTAGTGAAGGGGGCCAAGCCGCTAGGGGTTATGCTTGGTTTAGGCTTACCGGAAGAACTACTGGACTTCGTTGATGATCTTCTTATAGGTATCCGGGAGGCATGCGATGATCTAAGTATTCATTTATGGGGTGGTGACACGGGGGCATCTGACCACCTTTACATAGCGGTAGTCGCTATAGGGGTTGCCGATAAACTTGTAGCTAGGCGAGGCGCTAAACCTGGTGATCTGTTAATGGTTGCGTCAACTGGAGATGGGATAGAAACGCCAGTTGCATACCAAGTGTTGCTTAAAGGCGCGCCGCTCTGTAGTAAAGCCCATGAAGCTATTAGGAAGGCTTTCAGGCCCAGATTAGTTAAGGCCGAATTCTGGCTAGGGATCGCGGACTATGTTACAGCTTCGATTGACGATAGTGACGGTTTCGCCTTATCGCTCCATCAGTTAGCCGAGTCCAGTGGTGTAAAACTTGTTTTAGATCGGGTTCCTATAAGCTTCGCACTAGCAGAGTGTGCTGAGGCTTGGGGGATAAACCCAGTAGAAATGGCTCTTTACGCCGGGGGCGAAGAGTATTCTTTTATATTCACAACGCCCCGCGAGAAAGAAGAGGAAATCATAGAAAAAGCTAGGAAGCATAACGTACAAGTTTGGAAAATAGGTAGAGTTGAGAAAGGTACTGGAGTCTACTTAAGGGATTACGGCGAGGTTGAGAGACGTGGCTGGGTCCATTTTGCTACTGATCAATGGTCGGCAACTTCGAGACTACATGTAAGGTAAAAAGCTAGCTTATATTACTCTAACTCTTGGTTTTCACCAATGCCGGTTTACCGTTTGTCTACGTCATTATTCTTTCAGTAGTTTTCTAAATTATGCCACAGGGATCTCATCTCAAGCTTTGAAAGAGTATTTCAACTTTCACTAAGCGTTTAGGGGCTTAGCGTTTCGTTTTTAACATATTCTGCACCCGGTTAACGTGAGATGCGATCATTGATTATCGATGGGTACACAGATGAACCGGCAGGGCTTGGTGTTCCGCCATACATGGATGTATATCCAAGGTACATCACCGGTGCTATTTGGAGTGCAGATAGCGGAGCTGAAATCCGGTATGTGACGGTTGACTATGCTAGGCAGAACCTCGACTTAGTGCTTAAGTATGCTGCAAGCTGTGACCTAGTGGTCTTCGTAGCTGGCATTATTGTGCCTGGAAAGTACCTTGGAGGAGAACCCATTAAACTCGAGGAGTTAGTTCGATGGGTATCGCTCATTGAGGGAGGTTTAAAGGTTCTCGGGGGACCGGTAGCAAGGTTCGGATACGGGGTAGCCGGCGGAAGGCCAGCAGTACCTCCTGAATACTTTGAAAACTATTTCGACTTAGTTGCGAAAGGAGACGTCGAAATAATAATTTATAATTTAATTAAGGAGAAACTTAGAGTTGAAGCCGTCGATCCAACTGAAACTAGAGATGGGTATGAGTTAATTAATAAGTTTGCAGTTAAAGGGTCCAGAATAGTAGAGCAACATCCTAACTGGGGTTGGAACCTTATCGCTGAAATTGAGACATACCGGGGCTGTCCACGTTGGGTTACTGGGGGTTGTAGCTTTTGCATCGAACCACGCTACGGTGCTGTAGTTTTTAGGGATGCGAAATCGATAGCGAGTGAGGTGGAAGCTTTGCATAGGTGTGGAGTAAAACACTTTAGGCTTGGCAGGCAACCGGATATACTAGCCTACATGGCAAAGGGTGTAAATGAAGTAGAGTTCCCTAAACCTAACCCGGAAAAGATCGAAGAGCTGTTTAAGAGTGTGAGAGCGGCCGCACCCGAGCTAAAAGTGCTTCATATCGACAACGTTAATCCTGGTACAATTGCACATCACGAAAAAGATGCGAAGGAAGCCCTGAAGATTATCGTTCAGTACCATACGCCGGGTGATGTGGCGGCGCTAGGTATTGAAAGTGCTGATCCCAGAGTAGTTAAAGCTAACAACTTGAAAGCAAACCCAGAGGACTCTTTCAATGCAATTAAGGTAGTGAATGAAGTAGGTGTGGTAAGGGGTTGGAACGGAATGCCCGAGCTTCTTCCAGGGATTAATTTCGTACTTGGCTTGAAAGGTGAAACCAAAGATACTTTTCGGCTTAACATGGAGTTCCTGCGATCAATATTAAAAGAGAAGTTAATGGTACGGCGGATTAACATTCGTCAGGTGCTTGCTCTGCCTGGCACAAGTATGTGGTCTATAGGCGACCGCATCGTAAAGGCTCACAGAAAGTATTTTCGGGAGTTTAAGATGAGAGTGCGAGTAGAGTTCGATAAGCCTATGCTGAGGCTCATAACGCCCCGTGGAATTATACTGAAAGCTCTGTTCGTAGAAGCTCACGAAGGTAAGTACAGTCTCGCGAGGCAAGTAGGCTCATACCCCTTGTTAGTCTATGTAACTGAAAATCTAGGAATAGGGACAAAGCTTGACGTAGTAGCGGTGGAGCATGGGTATAGGTCAGTGAAAGGTATCCCATACCCTCTCGATGTTAATACAGCTTCGCGCGATTCGCTTACATTGGTTCCTGGGTTAAGTAGACGCAGCGCTGTTAAGATCTTATCGAAGAGGCCATTTCGAGATTCCGTGGAACTTAAAGAAATCGCGGGAGTTGAGGCACTGAAGTACCTTAGCGTTAACTTGAGAGGGTAAACTCCAGCTGCTTGAGTTCCTCACTAATCTTAGCCCTATACAATTCAACAGCTTCACTCATGAATTCTGGTAGGAGCTTACCATGCGGGGTTGGGGTTTCGAAAATCCTTTTCGGGAATCTTAGCCTTGAGAAATCGAAGCCCTCGTCAAGCTTGTATTTGAGTTTTAAGAGATGAATCTTCTTGCCGATGTCCTTTAAATCGTTCTCGTCAATTTCCCATTTTAGTGGTTTGAAAGCTTCCACTGTTACCTGTGGCGTGTAGACACCTCGGGCGAAAAGGCATAAAACTAAGCTAGTGAGTATTTGTCTCCATCGTTCCTCTTGGATTAAATAATCGACTACTTCCTCAACATTTACTTCCTTTCCAACCATTTTTTGATCGTAACTGTAACCCGCAGAGTCAAGGTGACTGTGCCTTGCTCCTAATGCATAACCAAGGTGAGCTCCAGGACCCGTATGATACCCAGGCATCTCGTTTCCCCCAAACGTTAAGGCAAAATTTTCGCCTCCGTAAACCTTAGCTGCGTGCTCAGTCCCTTTGGCTAGAACTGAATAAAAATCGTTCGGCTGCTCAACTATAAGTTCGATAGCTTTCAAGTAACTAACGTGATCCCCCCACGATGGTCTAATCCCCATCGTTTCATTTTCCGAAATCATTCCTCTTTCAAAAGCTTCTGTCATCCAGGCTAGTGCAACTCCAGTGCTCATCGCGTCGAGACCGTATACTTCGACCGCGTCTAACAGTTTAAGCAGGTGCGCCCCGTATTTCACACCGAGCATTGTACCTAGAGCATATATCGGCTCATAGTCGTAAGAGACAAAGGTAGTCTTGTAGAAGTATGCCTCCGTCTCATACGGTTCTCTCAATACCCCTAAGTGTATGCAAGCTACCGGGCAGTGAGCACACGATACCCTCCTCCCTAAGTATGTTTCTGCAAGCTTCTCGCCTGAAAGCTCCGAGGCATACTCGAATCGAGTTTTCTGGAGGTTCATCGTAGGTAAGGCGCCGAGCTCGTTCAGTGGAAGTACGTTTTCGGCTGTACCTAATTCATGGTATTTTTTAGTGGCATGTGTCCCCATGATTATATCGCATATTCTATCGTATATTTTTCTGAAAGACGCTTTATCAGCGATAGGTATGCTCCCTTTACCTGATACTACTAACGCTTTTAGCTTTTTACTGCCGAATACCGCCCCTAATCCGAGTCTCCCGAAATGTCGGAATGTATCGACGACCACGCACGCATATCTTACCATCTTCTCTCCTGCACGACCTATTCGCATGATTGTTCTAAAACCGTAACCAGTTTCAAGTTCTCTCAATACGCGTCCTACAGTATGCGTGCTCCTAACTCCCCAAAGCGCTCTAGCGTCGTGGAAAATTACTTTATTGCCATGCACTGAGACCCAGATTGGAATCTCGCTGGCACCCTTAATCACTATCGCGCCATAACCTGCAAGCCTAATCGCTACCGAGCTCCTACCTCCCGCGTGGCTTTCACCTAGGTTGCCCGTAAGTGGGCTTTTAAACATTGCAACGGTCTTACTAGCCATCGGGTACACGCCATTGAATGGACCAGTAGCTATTATGATGGCGTTTTCGGGACTAAGTGGGTCCGCACCGCGCGGTACCTCTTCTCTCAACAACTTAATTGCTGCACCTGTGCCGCCAATGTACTCTCTAAATACTTCACTACGGTCTTCGATCCAATACTTTTTTATAGATAAATCCAAGTAAAGGACTCGGGATAACGGATCTTTATTATACACTCGGTATCACCTCTTCCAACTTAATGACCTCGTACGGGCAGTATCGGGTGCAATATCCACAGTGGGCGCAGACTACGGGTTTGCTTGCTTCCTCATCCCACATAATGGCTCCATAAGGGCATGCTCTAACGCAGTTACCGCAGCCAATACATTTTGCTAAGTTAATACTCACTCCACCCCCCTCCCTTTGCTTAAGGGCAGTAGTTGGACATACATATGCACAAGGGGGGTCCGAACATGCTCTGCAAACGATTACCCTAAACCCCCTTTCTATACCGCCAATGCTCGCAACTTTAATCGCTGATTTCGAGACGCCCCCGTCCCCAAAGCGGCGTGAGCAAGCGAATACGCACATCATACATCCGACACATAGGTCCACATCAACCACTGAAAGCCGTTTAACCATATGGACACCTAGGAACTTAGGGAAAACGTATGTAATAAAACGTTACCTTAGGAAAATTATTAATGATAAATCAAATACTTCAACCTGGCTTATGAAATCACCTTAACCCAGGCAACACTTCCCATCTCTCCAGAACAAGAGCCGCGAAATAACCCCCAATCACTATAGCTAAAAGGTAGTTAACCGTGGATATGATGATTGAAGCAAGGAAAACAGTTGCGGAAAACATTTCTGATGGAGCGAATAAAAGATAGGGTGTATAGCTAAAAATTCCTCCTATTAGGCTAGCCAGTATGCATTCCGGCGCACCAGGCTTCTCAACCTTAAGCAAAGCAAGTTCGATGCCAACCCCCAATAAAATATTTCTAGGTAGCCTTAAGCTGAGGTCTCTTGGGTGAAAGAACGCGCCAGTCGCTGCGAGCAGAACTCCCTCTTTAACCCCTCCACCTCTACCAAGGTATGCTCTAGCTAGCACCGTTACTGTCGCTAGCGGTAGAAGACCTAACCGCGGAGAAAGAGGTAAACCTATAAGTGATGTTACCCTGTCTACAGTCCGGGTTAGAGGACCGAGGATGTACCCTAAAGCTGTTGGAATAGCTGCAAGAAATGATAACACTGCGATTTCTAAGGTTACCCGTTTCAACTTTTTAGCACCAAGTTAATTGCTACTAAATGGTGAACCCAACTACTCTTGGATTGCCCTCTTACAACCGCACGCAACGGTCCTAACTCTTGCACAAGCTCTTCGGGAACCAGCAAAACATGTATGTCGGGAATCGCACTAGGGTGCAGGATGCTTCGGTATCCGTCAGAGCCTATCAATTCAATGATCTCCACGCTTGTCGTTTCAATTCCACATTCAGCTATCAGCTGGGAAAGTGGAGCAGCTACTCCTATTCCCTCTAGACTGACAGCCACATTGTAGAGGTCATCTAGTTCGAAGATGGCCACTGGTTCTTCGTTTACAAGTAAAGCCAACCCCCATCGCCTGTTTTCAACGTCCACACGTATCAACATTTTTACCCAGTACTTACTACTTAAACCCTTTACAGCCAACCTGAGAGGACCCCAATCCGCCTCCAACCCCTTAGCCAAGATTACGTAAGCGCCAGGCAAGTAAAGGAACGCATAATCTATTGATCGGGAGTAACCATCGGCTCCCAGGGCGCGTAGCTTGTAAATTAATGTGCTGTTCAAGTCTACTCCGCTCAAGAGGAGTAACTTGTATAGAGGGACGGCGTTGACCTTACCTACCCCAGTTAAATCTACTGTTTCTGACACTGATTTAAGTTCATTTAAAGTAAAAACTTTCTGCGTATCGTTTGTAGCAACGATAAGTTTCCACTCTCCTTCTTGAGGTAAAGTAATTAAGTAGTACGCAGCTAAAGTAACTACCACAAAGATTATGGTAGTAATAATTACCGAAATTTTTGCATTAAGTTTGAGCATGTGAACGGCTTACTACAGTGGTTAAAAAGATTATAATATACTACAATTTTAAATGCTCGTAGGCGCTCCATGCTGGTGCCCTCAAGGCGCGCTAAAGGTATGGCTTCACTTGTGGCTTTAACAGCTATCTGGGGGACGACGTTTCCGGCGATAAAAGTAGCGGTCGAAGGAGTAGGTTTCCTCTATTATGTTGCATTCCGCTTTACCTTAGCATCGGCTATTTTAGCTCCTCTTGCTTTAAAAAAGTTTGAAAACCTTCGTAAATTCATACGAGAAGGAATGTTAATAGGTTCCTTATACTTCGGTGGAATTACGCTTCAAGGTTGGGGAATGGAATACACCCGGGCGTCGAACGCTGCTTTTGTTACAGGTCTCAGCGTAGTCTTCGTATATGCACTGGAAACTGTTCTGGGAAAGGTTAAGCTTAGCCTTCGCCTTACAGAAGCCCTGCTATTAGCGGTTTTCGGCCTCTACATGCTCTCTTTCAGCGAAGGGATTTACGAGTTAATGTTAGGGGACCTTATAGTACTAGCAGGTTCACTATTCTGGGCTCTTCAGATAATTTCAGTCGATAGGGTTGCTAAAGGGGATCTTTACTCGTTGCTTTTCCTTGAATGCTTAGTAAACGCCCTATACGCTTCTCTCTTAGCATTTACGCTTAGCGCCTTAAGCGTCGAAAAATTCAGTAATACGCTAATACCCTTAGCTTACCTAGCTACAGTGTGTACTATCGGCGCGAACGCCTTACAGTTGTACGGTCAGCGCTGGGTAAACAGCATCGATGCAGCTATGGTCTACCTTCTTGAGCCTGTATTTGCCTCTGTCTTTTCCTACATTTTTCTGGGGGAGCAACTGAGCCCTATGCAATTACTGGGCGCTTCAGCAATACTGACCTCCATGGCCGTCAGCATGACGCGGCATGAAGGAACGCATCGTGTATGACACTGAACATAGTAATAATAGACCCCATATACAAGCAAGATACATGCACCCCGATCAGCAAGCAGGTAAATCTTGGGAGGAAATATCAAAGCTTTTATCGGAGAGAGTTGCTAAGATCGCTCCTTACTTTACATACCGAGGACGTAAAACCTACGCTATTTCATTCCCACTTGGAGGGATTGGAAGCGGGAGTATCGGGCTCGCCGGTAATGGGCAGTTAATCGACTGGGAAATCTTTAACCGACCGAATAAAGGCAGTTTAAACGGCTTTACTTTCTTCGCAATTAAAGCAGAGTCTAACGGCGAGGTTTTAGACGCTAGAGTTTTGGTTAGCGATCATCACCCGCCTTACACAGGCGATGGCCGTGTTTTCGGGTTTGGACTACGAAGAGAGCACTTGAGCGGTTTACCACACTTTAAGGATTCAGAGTTTGAGGGGATGTATCCTATTGCTAAGATCTATTTCATTGATGAAAGCTTTCCTGGAAACGTTCGAATCACGGCATTTAACCCCTTTATCCCATTAGAGGTGGATGATTCAAGTCTTCCAGCGGCATTTTTCGAGATTGAAGTCGAGAACACAAAAGATTATCCAATTGAGTACACTATCTGTTTAACAGCTCAAAATCCCTCGCCACCCGGTAGAACGGTAAATGAGTACCGCGAGATAAAAGGTGTTAAGGTCTTATTGCTACATCCTCAAGGCGTGGATGAGAATAGTCCCGAGTATGGCATGCTAGCGATAGCGACGGATGCCGTTGAGACCAGCTACCAAGAGTACTGGTTTAGAGGGTCTTGGTTTGACGACCTTCAGGTTTTCTGGAAGGATTTCACAGCAGTCGGTGGTCTGCAAAACCGGCGTTATCCGGGACCTCAAGTAGGGGTGAGGGATCACGCCTCTATTGCAGCCCGTTTAAAAGTGGAACCAAAGCAGGTTGCTAAAGTCAGGTTCCTAATAGCATGGTTTTACCCTAACTGTCGCAATTATTGGAACCCTGAATTCGATAAACCAAAAACATGGAGGAACTACTACGCTGTTCTATTCCCCAGTATAGTTGAAGTAGTGACTTACTGCTTTGAAAACTGGGAGCACCTCTACAGCGAAACACGTGAGTTTAGGAATTGTCTCTTCGCCTCTACTCTTCCTGTCCATGTAATTGACGCCGTCTCAGCTAACCTTTCAATTCTCAAGTCACCTACAGTAATGAGGCTTGATGACGGTTCGCTTTACGGTTTCGAGGGCTGCGGAGTTGATGCAGGATGTTGTGAAGGCAGCTGTGCTCACGTGTGGAGATATGCCGTAGCGCAGATACACCTTTTCCCTCGTCTTGACCGCACAATGTGGGATTTACACCTAAGGTACGGCGTGCAGTCAAACGGGAAAATGAACTTTCGGCTGATGCTCCCCCTAGGTAGGGAGTGGCCTTTCCCGCATGCAGCTGTAGATGGTCAGTATGGTTGTCTGCTTAGAGCTTACGCGTTTTGGAAGTTTACTGGTGAAAAAGAGTGGTTGAAAGAACACTGGAATCAACTTAAGCGTATGATCGAGTACGCGTGGTCCGATGCTAACGATGATGCCTGGGACCGCGATCGAGATGGTGTTCTTGAAGGTCGGCAGCACAACACTTTCGACGTTGAGTTATTCGGACCCAATGCATGGCTAACAGGTTTCTACCTTGCAGCTCTCAAAGTCGCAGCAGAGATTGCCGAGCACCTAGATGACGGGGAAGCTGCTAGAGAGTATGTACAGTTGCTAAGGAAAGGTAAAGCTTGGGTTGAAAATAACCTGTTCAATGGAGAATACTTTATCCAAATGGTTAACCTAAAGGATAGAGGGGTACTTGAAACGTATATAAAATCAGACCCAGATGTTTTGAAGGGATACTGGGATGAAGAGCATAGTGAGGTAAAGTACCAGCTCGGCGAGGGATGTTTCATAAGCCAAGTCGAGGCCCAATTCTATGCAAATCTCTTCGGTTTAGGCGAAGTTTTTGATAGAAATAAAGTAAGAGCAGCTCTAAACTCTATATATAGGTACAACTTCAAAAGCGCCCGCGGGCACTTCAACCCATGTAGAATCTACATGCTTAACGATGAAAAAGGGGTTCTCAATTGTTCTTGGCCTAAAGGCAAGGTTAAACCGACAATACCAATTCCGTACGCTGAAGAGGTCTGGAGTGGAATCGAATACCTGGTTGCTGCCCACATGGTGCAGGAAGGATTAATTGAGGAGGCTTTAGAGATAGTTAAAGCGGTTAGAGAAAGGTACGATGGCGAGAAGAGGAATCCGTGGAATGAAATTGAGTGCGGCAGCAACTATAGTAGGTCATTGTCCTCTTATGCTCTCTTAATAGCTCTAAGCGGTTTCGATTTCGACGCGAGGTCAAAGTCGCTTAGCTTAAATCCAAAAATTTGGGTCAACGGAGAGTTCGCCAGTTTCTGGTGTACGAGTACAGCGTGGGGTATGCTTCATGCTTCGCAGGAAGAGTGTACGATAGCTGTAAGGCACGGCAATTTAGAGCTGAGAGCTATACGTCTCCCCTTCCTAGATGGAAAAGCGAGCCGGAAAGTAGTCGTAGGCGACAACCCCCTAGAGTTCGAAGTGAAGGATGGTGAGTTAATTTTCACGTGCACGGTCGTAGTGAGGGAAGGAGCAACATTAAGGATATCATCAAGGTAGAATTCACGCGCCCGCGAGTTTTTTCTAAACTTAATTATTTTGATTTTTGATTCTATACAAGACGGATTAAACTGATTTTCGAAGAACTGGCTCAATGCTTATCGAACTTACGGGTAAAATCCGATTACTGTATAAGTGATCCTGTGTTCATTACCCTTTGAGAGCGAGGCTCGGAGATGGGACAGGGAAGTATACTTCGAAACACCGATGTCAGTCGAAGAAGGGCATTTACCTCTTTTTTGGGCCGACGCCAGTAAGTAAGCTAGGCTAAGTGAGGCCAGCTAATCCAGTAAACGTAGTTGGTAAAGTCATCGGAGAACTGGATGTGCTAAAGGAAGTTAAAGACAGGAGAGAAGGTAAGGCTAGAGATTCTTTAAACTAATTCGCTGAGGTCAGCGAGTGTGCAAAGTATCTAAAGATCAAAATATAAGTGTAATAACTAAAGGTATCTTCTAGCATGCCCGAAGAGATTATCCTCACTGAAGATAACATGGAAGATGTAGCCAAATATGTTGGAAGGCGTTTAACAGGGAAGGTAGCCGCTATTCCTACAGATACTTCGTATGGTCTAGCAGCAAGTGCTTACGATAATTTTGGAGTTAAAAAAGTTTTCAATATAAAAATGAGGGAACAGTCGAAAATGCTCTCAGTGTTTGTTTCCTCAGTAGACGTGATCCAAAGTATATGCGTTATAGACGAAATAGCTGAAAAATTTATCGAAATTTTACCTGAACGCTTGACATTAATTCTTAAGGTTAAAGAACCTAGAAGATTTGCCCCAGGTATAGTGAGCCCAGAAAATAAAATTGGAGTACGGCTTCCCCCATACCGCTTTCCTCCACTACTAGCTAGAGAAATAGGTGAACCGATCACCGCTACTAGCGCGAACATTTCCTGCGAACCTCCAATTTACAATCCGAGACTTCTGAAAGAAAAGTTAACCAATATTGATATAATAGTTAATGCAGGAGAGCTTCCACCAATACCTACATCTACAGTTATCGACGTTACTAAATTTCCACCGGTTATTTTAAGAAGTGGACCTGTTTCTCCTCAAGAAATTCGAAGAAGGTTAAAGATAGACGTGTTGGTTCAATAGTTAAACTTAACTATTTTCAAATAGTAGCCAAAACCTGTATAAGCGAGGCATACGTATTTGAAGCGTTGAGCCCCGGCCGGGAATTGAACCCGGGTCCTCCGCCTACTTGGAGCTTTACCACGGCGGCGCTCTGCCACTAAGCCACCGGGGCACACTATTTAGGACTATTAGGAGATAAAAAAGTTCTTTCTCTTAAATTATTTTAGAAACTTTATACAAATGGTCTTGAGATACCTATGTCCCTTGCCATCATGTAAGGTGCTCTGACCGCTGGGCTAACTTCCCACCAGCTGATATCGTAGAGGTCTCTACCTAGGAGTTCTATGTTGGAGAGAAGCTTGGGTAGGCGATCCGCGATTCTTATACGGGTAACCGGGTGTTTGATTTCTCCGTTTTCAACGTAGAAGGCAGCATCCCTAGCTATAGTTGAAAAGATGCCTTCTACATAGTTCTGCAACCTCGTGTACCAGTTATTGGTAATTATTATACCTTTTTTCAATTCTTTAACCATTTCATCGAAAGTAGAGTCACCAGCTGGTATGCTTAGAGTCCAAGCGCGCGGGAACATTATGCCGGCATTACCCGTAGTTTTAGTTCCAAATTTAGCTGCAGTTTTTGAGTTGTGTAATAGGGTTTTTAGTATACCTTCTTCAATAATCGGCTTGTTCTCTGTAGATTGACCTTCCTCATCAAAGGATGTGGAACCTAATAGCTCCGGGTTCCTTGGGGCATCTATAAGGCTAAATTTCTCGCTCGCCACTTTAGATCCTGGTTCCGTTCTGGCAAACATTGAATTACCCATTAATACGGCTAGAGCACTGGCCATCATACCCACTAGATTCATCAGGTTGCCCACAACCATAGGCGACAGCAGTACGTCGTAAGCTCCAGGTTCGATCTGTCTCGGTTCTCCTTTAGCTATTTCGGCCAGTTCAAGGGCTGTTCCAGCCGTTTGTTTAACTTTCTCGATAAATAATTTTCTGCTTCCGTAGGACCATTGTCCAGAAGCTTCTCCTAGGAAAACTCTTAAGTAAGCTTCAATACCCGTAGCCGCCTCTTTAAACTTAGCCCCTTTGGAGTTAGCTAACCCACGTTCTATGTAGGAAAGTGTCAATGCACCAGCAACACGATCAGCATTAGAGGTTGTGGATAAAAGTGTCTCAGCTAGAGGGCTCGGGTCCTCCATAGTTTTTACAATAGAGTCGTCAACAAGGTTAAGCGGTCTAATCTCGGCCGGCTCTGGTAAAGGTGTATACAATATACTTGGTTTAACCTGCACTGAAGCGGATACCGCACGTTCGATTAGCCTATCCACCTGTTCGAGGGTAGTTGGATGAATTTCTGTGAGTAAAATCTTTCCCTCTTTTGTTAAATAAAGGTTAACGGTAAGTGAGCTCCACCTCTGCACCACGCTTATTTCACTATTAGCTAGCTTCACCATCACGCTATTGCTTTTGTTGATTTGAACGGCCGCCTCTTCAAAGCCGCGTCTCAGTGCCGCTTGGACGATTTTCTCAGCAACTTCAGAAATTGAGTTGCAAGCCATTATCCGACCACCCCTAAGGGGATTCTCCTTAACCTTACGTCGGGACCCCCGAACCAGACGGGTACACCTTGGCTCGGTTCACCTTTCCCACAAGTTCCAGGCTCAAAACGTAACTCCCTGTCAGCAGCGTCAATGCTCGAGTAGAAACTCTTGGTTGTAACCTCAAGCACAGGGTTCCGCACAGGCTTCGTTAAATTCCCGTTTTCCACAAGGTAGCATTCCAGCCCGACGTAGCGCTGACCCCATCTAATATCGTCGATGTTCCACTCCATGTAGCTTTTCATATAGACGCCCAGCTTCACTTCTTCCAAAAGCTCTTCAAAGGTATAGTCGCCTGGGGCTAAGTAGGTGTTAGCCATTCTAATGATGGGTTCACTATTATGGTCCATGGCACGGGCTGCAGCATTGCTGGTAGTCCCGAATAAACTTGCAGTCCATCGGTTGTGGAGGTGCTCGTTGATTATACCCTCCTTGTAAAGATAGCGAGCTCTCGCAGGCACTCCTTCGTCATCGTAAAGGTAAAATCCATAGCTACCCGGAATTGTCGGGTCATCAACCACCGTCGCGTACTTACCTCCTATGCGATCACCAAGCATTCCGGGTTTTATAAAGCTCATACCAGCCTGTGCTGCCTCTCTCCCCCAGATTCTATCAGCCTCGCTGGGATGACCGCAGCTTTCGTGGACTATTAAGCCTACGATTTCGCTACCAACAATTACGTCGACAGGCGCTTTAGGCGGTTCAACTCCTTCAAGTAGAATTTTCTCTAGCTTTTCAGCCTCCTCCGCGGCTTCTTCGGGCATCTTCCACGTATTCAGTTGTTCAAGCCCCCCGCTGCCGCCGAACGATCGAGAACGCTGAATAGTTCCCTTTTGAGGATGAAGCAATACAAAATTGTAGCCGATGCTAAGTCGCGGGACTCTGCTGACCACATAAGCTCCATCAGAATTCATCAGGGTTTTCTCTTCTATTTCCTCGCTGTATCGAGCTATTAGCGTCATTAGTTTAGCATCTTTAACAGAACTCTTTACCCTGTCCCATGTTTCAACTAGGATGCTCTGTTTCTCATCTATGTCAAGCGAATCGAATGGTTTTAAACAGGTGACTTCATACTTTGCCTTGCCTATTCTCGCCTCGGCAAACTTTATCGGGTTTTTCATTAGCTTGGAGTGAGCTTTAGCTAGCTTTACAGCTCTTGTAACTGTTTCTTCCGAATTACTCCAGTCGAGGGAACTTGTGGCGGAGAATCCAAGAGCCCCGTCGACGATAACTCTTATACCAATGCCCTCCTCAAGCTCTTCGCCGTAGCCTACCATTTCACCGTTCCTAGTGAATATAGAGGTTTGTAGATGGCGATGATAACGAGCCTCCGAGTAACTCGCCCCGAGCTTAAGAGCGAGATCCACACACTTTTGGAGTAACTCTTCTTGCACGTTAGTGTCACATAACAATAAATAAAAGTTTAACGTTACAGCAGATTTTGCAAATACTTAACATCTAAGCCAAAGTTTTCGTTTTTCGATTTTAACTACTGAATGTCGGCATTGCATAAGATTTGGGGTCCCCATAACCTTTCTCAAAGGTATTGCTTCAGTAAGTGCTGAATAAATATTTTTACGGGATATTAGAACTCTAAATTCATGGAGGGATCTGAGCTGGCAAGACTGGTATCCCATTACTCCGCCACTGTCACTCTCAAGAGGGGTAAAGCTGAGGTCTTAGTTCTGGAAAGAGGGGGAAGGATTCTCACTCTACAGTATGACGGGTTGAACTTGCTTTGGGTTAATCCGAATATAAAATTAGTGCTAGAGACCGGCGGCTGGAATACCGGAGGGTTAAGACTATGGATTTCCCCAGAAAGGAGCTTCTTTTATGAAAAACCGGCAGAATTTGGAGGGTGGTTTTGCCCAAGCGGGATCGACCCAGCTGAATTCAGACTTGTTAAAGCGGGGCAGGAAAGCGCTACCGTAGAAGGGTTTTTCGATGTTCAAGATAGAGTTACTGGCTGGAGATTATGCGCCTATACGCGTAGGGATTTTTACTTGTTGTCTGAAAACCGGCTGCTAATACGCGAAGCTCTGCTTGCTGACTACCCAGGCGACTTTAACCCCTGGGCGCTAGCCCAGGTTCCCCCAGAGGGAACCGTTATAGTGCCAGTTAAAAAAGGAGCATCACCAGTACACTATTTTGGGCCTATTCCAGAGGACCGGTTAAAAATAGCGGAGGACCACGTGGCATTTAAAATTGATGCCAAGAGGGTATGCAAGCTCGGTATACGGCCTGAAGATCTGCCGGTAGAAGGCTCGGCTTTAATTGCCTATGTTTCTCAAAGTGATGGGAAGTGGACGCTGATAATGAAGAAGACGCACGACACGCCTCGAACACAAGCAGAGTGCTTAGACTCAGCAAGGTTTGATCCCAAGGGTCCAAAGGGATCTGTTCAGTCATATAATTCTGGTCCTGAAGGTGGAGCAGAGCAGTTCGGTGAAATCGAGTTACAGTTTAAGCCGGCAATCGATATAGGTAGACGTAAAATAGCCATTGCTGAATACGAGGTAATTTTCACAGCTGGAACCGCAGGAGAGGTGCTTGAACTCTTAAAGAAGGAAACCGGAATAAAAAAACCCCAGCTCTTTTAAGAACTCAATTTTTACCAATTATTAAATTTTCTGAATATATAGATCGACTATATGTTTGAGAAGGTCAAATTCCAATAATGGATTTGCTTAAAATAATAACGATAAATTTGCATGGGAGCATGGTTCTAATAGCTAACAGGTAATATATGCAGGAGCAGGCATATTATGTACCTTAGTTCCCTGTTTTAAGCGTGAAAGTAAAAGTCGGATTTATTGGCTGCGGAGGAATAGCGAAGCTGCATGCCGATGTTTTATCTGGCTTTGAAGATATTGAGCTCAGGGCTTTTAGTGACCTCAATAAAAGCAGAGCCGAAGCGTTTACTGCAAGATATGGAGGCAAAGCTTACAAAGATTATCGAGAGATGCTTGAGAAAGAAAGCTTGGATGCTTGTTTTATCTGTATACCACCCTATGCACATACTGATCAGGAAAGCCTATGCGCTGAGCACGGGGTTCATATTTTTGTAGAGAAACCGGTTGCATTAACATTAGAGAAGGCTATAGAGGTGTTGAAAGCGGTTAAGAGAGCTAGTATTATTACACAGGTTGGATATGTGCGAAGATTCGCTGAATCCTACATGAAGGCGAGACATATTCTTCTTGAGAAGGGTGGCCGCATAGGGCTTTTCGAGGCGTGGTGGATAGGTGGCGTAGCTGGTGGCCCAGATCATTGGTGGAGGAGAAGAGAGCTAAGCGGTGGGCAGTTAGTTGAACAGTCAACTCATCTTGTAGACCTGGCTCGATGGATGGTAGGCGACGAAATAGTAGAGGTTTCAGCGTTTTTTGAAGAAGAACTTCTTAAAGATCTTCCCAACTTTAACATAGAGTCAGCTTCTACAGTAATCATGCGTTACAAGTCAGGTGCGGTTGCTTCAGTCACTAACACCTGCGCTGCGCAGCCTGGGGGGATGAGTGTAGGTTTCAGGGTTACAGCACAGAATCTTCAGGTTATGAGCGGATCAGGATGGTGGTCTGTAGTCGTAGTCGAGGGCGAAGAAAGCAAAGTATTTGACGTGTCAACCGAGCCCTATGTTGTACAAGATTTGCATTTCATTGATTGCGTAAAAGCTGGACGAGAGAGCGAAGCACCTTACCTCGAAGGTGTTAAGACTCTTGAAGTGACTCTAGCTGCAGTTAAATCGGCTAAAACCAACCAGCCGGTTAGGCTACCCATGGCGGTCTACTGAGCTGCGACCTGGTATCTTTCAATGGAAATCCCTAGCTTGCTGAGCAAAGCGTGTTGTTCGCGAAGCTGTTTTTCTGAGATAGAAGGTGAGAAAGCATTGACGTAGTTTAACTTTTCGTATTTAAGAGCCTGATCAGCGATAATTTTCTCAACCCCATGCGGGAGAGGTCTGGTAGCTGTGTATAAGGTTACCGTTGCCTTTCCGTTAGAAGCGTAAACTGTAGCGAGGTAAGCTGGTATGACACCTAATCTAGTCATGGATATGAGTACTGCGAGGTCAGGGAGAGAAGGTGCTGTGCGTGGAACCGGGTGAGTGTGTATAACAGCTACAGCTCTGCCGTGTGGCCCAGTTAAAGGTATCTGGACTTCCATCGAGACACCTCTAAACAGCATCCTTGCGCCATCTTCATAGATGATGATAGCATGCTCTTCTTTATCCACAGTCATAGATGCTAGTTCACGGGATGATTCAAGGATTCTATCTTTCACGTAGTGAGTATTCCTTAGTCATTTTTATGCCTTCCGGTTAAGCTCGCCAGCGGCCTCAGAGCCTGCTCGAATCATCATATTCTCAGGCTCCCAAGCATCTTCATAGGCGGCTTCTATCCCTTATTTCCCAAGCCTCCTTAAGCACCTTCGCCATTGCGAGCAGCTCTAATGGTTCGAGCTCGAACACCCGTTTATCTAAATCTACGATGCCTTGGAATAAGTTGGGGTCTAAGCTCATATTCCTTAAAACTTTAGATAACTTTCTTTTTCTCTGGGAAAATACTAGAGCCGTGAGTTTCTCCACCGTATTGAATAAATCCACGTTTCTCTTTCTCGGTTTCATATTTACGATTAACGAATCAACCTCGGGCTCAGGGTAAAAGGCTTTCCGGCTCACACTTCCAGCGATTTCCATTTCTGAGTAAAGCTGTGTAATGACGCTTATGCGCCCATAATCCGAGGCTCGAGGCCTCGCGATAAGTCTTAAAGCAAATTCCCTTTGTAGAGTTAGAGATGCTAATTCATAAGCTGGCTCACGTAGTAGTTTGACTATAAGCTGGGAAGAAATATTATACGGCACATTGCTGATCACTCTTTCAACGCGAGGGATCGGGAACCTAAGGGCATCAGCATGGATAATCGATATTTTGCTGGAACCCTTAAACCTGTTATTCAGCAACTTGATTAACCGGTAATCCACTTCAATAGCCATGACTTCCGTTCCCTTGTCGGCAAGAGCTTGGGTCAGGGTTCCGAGACCAGCCCCTATTTCGTAAACTACGTAGCCCGGCTGCAGTTTTGCCGCTTTAAGTAACGTTTCCACAGCCCCGCGACTCACGATAAAGTTCTGCCCTAGTCTCTTCTTAGGTCTGATGCCATATTCCTTAAGTAGTGACCTGGTTTCTGCTAACAGTTATCAGCACCCTAATCAACTTGAAGCGAAACCTCTTTTAACATTACGCGGAAAATATCTTGTGGGAGAGAGCATACACGAGAAAATTAGGGAGGACGACGTTGTTGTAAAGAAAATGGCTTCAATGCTGAAATCCGGTGCAGCGATGCTAGAGCAACTTTGTCCAACGTGCAGGGTTCCACTTTTCAAAACAAAGAGTGGAGAAGTTATTTGCCCAAGTTGTGGACAACGGTTTGTTATAGTAAGCAGCGACGAGGAAGAACTCGAAGTAAAAGGAAACTTTGTTCTTCAGGAGCTGGAGCAAGCTGCTGTAAGCAAGCTGATTCAGGTGACCTCAAGCCTTATGAGTGCGCGGGATTATTCTGAAGTTTCAGAGGCTCTCGACACCGCTTTGAACCTGCTTAGGATTATTGAGTATTCACGCCGAATCCGTCGCGGGGGCGAGATTGGTAAAACCAGTTAAAGTCAGGGATTCAATCGAAGTCCTATACTCGACAGGACACTGGGCTCTATTGAACTCGTTCCGCTTTCATGCCCGCTCGCTTATGGCTTTACTGCCTTACTCTTTACTTGTGGGCAGCGTAGCGCGCGGAGACGTACATAGCGGTAGTGACATAGACATAGCACTAGTGGAGCCTATAGCGCCATCTCTTGTTGAGGAGAAATTATTAGGGGCTGGCCTAATGATAGAATCACGGGAAATAGTTCAAGCTACACCGCGCTCTACTCCTAAGCTCTATATTCACTTAAAAGGGAACGTTAAAGTATCTTTACCCTTAGCCCCGCTTTCACCTTTAGAGGAGGAGTTCTTCGGGTTTGCAGGTTCCGTGAATTACAGCGAGCTTGAACGCCGTGTCCGTAAGCCGGGTGTAAATAAGAAACTATTAATTGTACTGCCCACAGAACACGGGCACGTCGAGTATTCGATTGTAGGGAGAGAGGGAGAGGTTGCCAAGCTATTAGATGTTTCGCCCACTTTAGTAAAGGAAAGGGTTGCCACATTACTGCACAGGGATGAAAGGGGGAGAAGCGGACTCTTCCTAAGGGTTCAGATTCCGCAGTGGGAGAGCACAGAGGAGATGATAGTCTGCCTAGCTCAGCGGGTACCTGCTCTTAAAAAGCGGTTGAAAAGTTGGTTTTAGCATAGTGGGTCCAGCACAGGTGTCCTGCCAAAGAAGCCAAGATCCACTTCAGTGCCGGGTTCCGCATCGACTAGCAGTATTCGCATTCCGAGTGTTCTTCCTTTTATTTTTTTCGCTGTCTCAAGGTCCCTTATCAATCCTCTTAGAACTACATCGTCGGTAGTTGAGGGCAGAGGAATCATGTCCAGACCTACCACGCAAACTAAAGTAAGGTAGAGAAAATCCTTGAACGCTATCTGCCCTGTACTCGCAAGCTCTTTAAGTCGATCATCTTCAGCTAATGGTAGCATAACTTCGTTAAACCCGATGGTTTTCAGCGATGAAGCTAAGAGTAGGAGGGCTTCGTTAATGGCTTTAATTGTGGAAATGGTTCCGGGGTTTCCAAAAGGTATACCCTGTAGTTTTTCGACGAAAGAGGCGACGCTATCTTTCTGCCACGGCGATAGCGATAGGTCAATGCCATGGAAAGGCGTAGTTGCATTTACATTATCAAGTGCATCGTAAACTATTCTATAGGCATCAAGTACGGTCTTTCTAAGCGAATCTGGGAGCGCCATTCCCTCGGAAATCTCTTTTTCAACATGCGAAGGGTAGAGCAAGCTAAGTGTATACCCCTCGGTTTCGCTCGTCGTAACCGGGAAGTAGGAGGTAACTGGTCGTTTTCCGAAAGAAATTGCAAAACGGGATCCTGCTAACCATCCCGCTTTCTCAGGTATTTCTCTCAATGCTTTTATTATTTCGCTTGCCAGCTTTTCACTGTAAACTACCGAGAAGTAGGCTCTTTCGAATGATAGCATGAGCTCGGCAAGTTTTCCTGATTCCAACCAAGAAAGCGGGAAAGCCACGTAATTGACTGTTTTGATCACCGTATCGTAAAAAGTTTCTAGAAACTTTTCCATGCTAACATTAAATGTTGAAGATGCCTCATATACTGGAGGACAAACAATTCTTACGCTCCACACTTCTCGGCGTTTAGAAAGCTCCTCTACGAGGCGTTTTACTTCATCTATCTTAAGCCTGGATAGGTAACCTTCCAGGCTGCCCGAAGCAGGCGGAGCATGGTATACAAGTGCTCTGAATTTATACATTCTAAGTCACCCGCACCTATACGGTTAAAAATTTCAAAGGCAAGCTAATACCTTTATCGATCACATCGAACGCGTGCTTGTAGAGTTTATCAGTTAGATACACGCACCTAAGTAGATTTCTCGTAGAGAGGTAAACGTGCTTCGGGAGCGCAAAAGGTGGCCCGTTTCTGATATCCCAAGGCGCATGTACATCGTCAATCCCCTCGAAGTCTAAAAGCGTAACAGTATAACGGCTTGGATCCCTTTCCTCTCTCAGAAGCTCTTCCGCCAGCCTTAGGGTCCACGGATCCATCGCATCCATGATTACATCTTCCCTCAAGTCGTCTTCAATCAGGTACTTGTTGCAAAACTGGTCGTTTAACCACACCAGTGCGTGGTCGAAGCCCTTACCCGCTCTGCCGAACATCGCATCCAATGCCAGAGCCTCGAGTGCTAGAGGGTTTGTACCAGCAAACATAAAGCCTCCGAACCTTCTTCTACCATATATTAGTGGGCCTTCCCCCTCCATACCGACGACGCCCGATATAAGCCCGGCTATCCTTGTTCCAGCTCTATCCAGCTCATCTAAAATAGTAGCGAACATCCCAATATATCTAATGATCGAGTAGCCCATGCTGAGTAGAAATGGAATTAAATTGCTAACATATATGTGTGGTTCGCTAGCCACCAGCTCTTCTCCACCTTCAACGCACACGTCCAAGGGGGCGGAGAAGGAATACCCATTACTCAAGATTATCTTCCTTCCAGCCCTTATCGTCTCGAAGGTTCTCTCAACCGGGATCTCGTAACCTAAGTATTGCTCAGCAAATTCCCTATCGAATAGTTTAAGGGGTACGCCGTTAATATGCCATCTATAGCGCCGAGGTACCCAAAGCCATCCGAAGTTTTTCATAAGTAAAGAGTACACTGTTGTAGAATGAGTCTTGGCAATAGATAAGAGAAGCACAAGATCATAGTTTTCACTAAAAAGGGGTTTCGGAGGTGTAGCGTGGGCGAAAAATCCCAGCTCGTAGCCTTCAGCCCATTTAATCGGTAGATCTTCGAGCTCAGTTGAGTTACTGTAAAGGTTAATGAAGAAAACTTTTCCATCATACTTTTTATCCGAGAATACCCTCACATACCCAAGCTCCCACGCAACTCTAAGGGGGTCTAACCATGGTGAATCCATAGCTACATGTATCTCCTCAGTCCCATGTTCCAGTAATGCATCGACGGCACCCGCAAGAATAGCAGGTTGCGTTGATAGTGGTTGCAAATCAGCGTGGACACTAATCCCGTTCTCGCGGGCGATAAACTTCAGTTTTGGGTCAGTTAAAAACTCTCCAGCACTGACGTCAGAGTCCGGTTTAATTAGAACTTTCCTGACGACTCCAAGTTTCTGCAATAGCTCTGAGACCAGAGCTCGCGAAGCTGCATAATTACATTTAGGAACTTCCGCCCACTCAGGTACCCTTGCAGCGTAAATTTCCCCTTCGCTCCCAGACCATATTTCAGACTTACGCATAGGCCTTAATGGTACGTAAAGCTCCGGGTTTACTAGCGGTACAAACCAGTCAGTTTCGGCTTGTTCATATATTATCTGTGGAGGGATCCTTTCAAAGTTAGCCATAAACTTCAACTTAAAGTGAAGCGTAAAAGCGTTTCCACACTTTAGCCAGTAAATATGTTTCCTCAAGTTTCATTATACGTAGGAGGTAATGCTTCTTGCTTCAATACTTTCTGACTAAGTTCCAGCTAACTAGGCCTATAAGCTTAAAAAAGTTTATAGTAGAAGTTTTAAACACAGCTTGGCTGGTGCGTTAATCCATGGGTACGGTGCGTTTTGTTTCGCTGGATCTAGACGGTACACTAGTAACAAAGGAATACGTGGATTACTTCTGGCTTGAGCTTGTGCCAAGGTTGTATGCTAAGAGATACGGGGTCAGCCTGAATAAAGCTAAAAGGGAAGTTTTAAGTAAATATAATGAGGTTGGGTCTCAAGACTTGCGTTGGTACATTCCAAGATACTGGTTCACGCATCTCGGATTGAGTCTTGAGCTTCTACCTAAAGCTTTGGAAGAAGCAGGACAACTAGTTAAGCCGTACGAAGACGCAATGAGTTTTTTAAACAAGGCTCAGGGCAAGGTTGAGCTAGTACTTTGTACAAGTGCTTCTCGTGAGTTCATAGATTTAGTTTTTAACAGAGTTCCAACACTAGCGGAGTCGGTATCACGAGTTTTCTCCTCAGTATCTGATTTCTTGCTACCCGGTAAGCCGGTTGAGTTTTACAAAGCCGTGTTAAGAGTCCTAAGAGCGGCTCCCCGTGACGTTATACATGTGGGTGACGACCCGGACGCAGATTATAGGGTTCCCTTGTCCATCGGGATAAAGGCTTATCTTATCGATAGGAGTGGGAAATGCGGGCCCAACAGCCTCCTTGAATTGCTTGACATTATAGCTTGACCTTGGAAGCGTTTAACCACAAATTTTAATCCCCCTTAAAGCAGGGCAGGATTAGGGGCCGTAGTCTAGCTTGGTAGGATGCCAGCCTGGGGACGTACCCCGAGGTGCCGATGGAACGCTGGTGAACCCGGGTTCAAGTCCCGGCGGCCCCATTATAGTGTACCTCTACTAACCACGCACGCTTTTCATATTTCTTGAGGCTTCCTCGAAGGATTTTACTAGCCGAGCTGCTTTCTCCAGTACATGCTTATTTTCGATAGCAACTCTGTAAAGCTTATAATAATTCCTCTCTTTAACCACAGATCAATTTAAAGGGTATATAAGAGGGAAAAGCTACAGCTTTTTCTGCATGTAAACCCTACTAATAGTAAATCCTTTCCTTCTATACCATTTAATCGCCTCCGTATTTTCTACCGTTGTAGTTAAAGCCATTCTCTCGATACCCTTTAATCTGCAGAATTCTTCCACTGCTGAGAGAAGCGCTGTACCTATACCGTGTCCCCTAAAATCTTCGCTAACTTCCATGTCGTAAATGTAACAAATAGGTATGAAATCCACTGAGTCAACTTTGATACCAGCCCATACAGCTCCGATCACTTTTCCCTCTTCATTCACTGCAAAGCGTATAAAATTCTCTGAGTTGCTCAAGTAAAGTTGTTTAACTAACTCTTCATGTCTTCGAGCATACTCATCATAGCTAAGCAGCTTCTTAACTTTCTCGCTTACGAACGGCCAACTCATTACTCTATCAAACTCGATGAATCTCTTCAAATCTCCCTCGATAACCTTAAATTTCATGAACATCCACCCAACCTTAAAACCTTCTCTCTAGTGGTTTCAATCCATTCACTACCTTGTAAGATAACGTAACCCAGCGTATATAGCTCGAGGATATCGAAGATTTTCTCCCGTAATTCACAGTAGGGGACAGCGTCCACGTGAGAAGATATTGGATCAAAGTGCATCATCTCGACATGCGGGTGCTTTATCCCTCTTGGGAGATTCAGGCCCCAGATGCTGTTAGCCAAGTATAGGGAGTGTTCTAGCTCGGACTCGTCAAGTCTATATTTATTCTCTAGGATTCTACGAGTTAAGTCTCGGTAATGTTTCTTTTCATAACCTAGAAGAGTCGCTTCGATGCCATTAGCTAGCAGAAAAATTATTATCCCGGTACACTTAAAACACTTACCGCATGGTACAAGTGAGCCGTTCTTCACTAAAGGTGAGTGACAACTCATCTGTAACTTAAAGATCTCGGGGTATCTCCTAGCAAGTACTCGCTCGACTACTAAGCCTGTTACTGGCCGGATAGGCGACCACTGTTTAACATTTATACCTCGCTGTTCAAACCAGTTACTGGCATATTTTTCAAATTCTTGAGATTGGTCGAAAGTAGCATAGTAGTGCTTAATCCCGTTAAACTCGAATGTCAAGTTTGAAGGATCATCAAATTCGTTGCCGAAGCAAATATTGCCGACCCCGTACTTTCCAGCTATGGGAAGAAAAGAGAAAGCATAGTGTTCAAACCAAAACAGTCTGATCGGGTAAAACTCCTTACTTTTCCTGAGAAAATTGGGTATAACAATTTTCATGTTACGTTCAATGAATGTGAAAAGACGGTCCAAGTTACTCCAAACTTTTTTAGTTTCCGGAATATTCGCCGAGAAGTACGTGTAAGCTTTAAGCGCAACTAACCAGTGTCTTCCTGATTCGTTGAAAAAGCAAGGATAAACTTTCATTCCAGCTTCCTTCAGGAGTGAATAAGTTAGCAGGCTATCCTTACCACCCGACGTCATTACAATACAAGTTGAAGAATCCGTGTTAAAGTCTAGTGAGGTCCCATTAAAAGTCTCGGGCAGGTCGACTTGAGCTAATGGTTTTGTATTCTCAGGCTGTACATCTTTAGAATCGGGTACATACTCGTCACGGATCAGACCGGTTCTCTTCGCTATCCTATTTACAAAGATGTCGCGTGCTGTAGCTTCGCTTATATCTAAGAAGAACTTATAATCTAGTTCATGTATCGAGAAATCGAAACGAATTTCTTCTGTAAAGAGCCTATAATTAATTACTGGTACTAAACTAACCAACTTTGCCACTTCATTAAGTTGTTGTTCGTTAAACTCCTCTCGATAGCTTTGGATTAACGTATAGCTTTTCTTCAGACCATCATATTCGAGGGTATAGTCTACTCGAAAACCCCTGGGCTTGAGCTTGATACCGTGTACGGTTATCCTGTCAAAGCATTTCAAATTTGCTATTGTCACCATGGATCCAGCGAAATCAGGATAATAATTTCTAACGTATTAACCCCTGGAAAGATTCCCCTCTAAATTCCAATTGCAAGCTTACGTAAGTCGGGATTTAAACCATTATCGCCAAAATACTGGCGTTAGAATTATATAAAAATATATGCGTAAAAGAGAACTGCTTACACGTCTATTCATGACAATGGTTATAGTATTCTCGGCTTTCATTTTGATTTCTATGCTAACTGACTTAGCTCTCCTATACTATGTGACTAAAACCCTTGAAAAAGGTGAAATACCAGCTTTTTTCATTATTGAAAAAATGAATGGTTGCATCGTTGCACATGTGGACAACTTTCCAACGCTCGGCCTCTCACTTGCAATAACTTCTTTCTCAGGATTTATATTTGACAAGAAACTGGACTCAAGCTTAGCGAAAAAGTGTGGTGCAATTCCAGCAATAGTAATAATTTCCGCATCTGCCGTCATTGGCGCCATCGTCGCGGCCATGGCTAAAAGCAACACATTTTGTGGATATATATGTCCAAGCCTGACTTGTACAAATAAGGGAGTTAGCTCCTGCGACGGTTTGCTACAAATAATGTATATGTAAGCCGTAAAAGTGATTAAAATTATTATAGAAACTTTTTACCTAATTAAAGGAATCATTCGCAGCCCGCGTTACTGGACTGTAATAATACCTCTTCTTGTTCAGTTACCTTATATTCCCATTCTTAGGCAGGGCACGTTAAACATTGTCTACCCTGACCTCATAGCGTTTCATTTGATACAATATTCGCTTTTCTTTTTGATTATTTGTCAAACATACTTAAATGTTTATGAAATCCTTCATATAAGTTATCTTCCAGTTACCAAACGCCGTATTTGGCATTAATAGGCAAATTGGCAGCTACGCTTTCAACTTTGCCATGGCTTTATTCTTATGCATTTCTCACTTGCTATTTATTCGCATATGAAACTTTTCTCCTGAAATGGGAAGGGCATGCTCTAATACTAAGCGTTATGGTGGCTACTTTCGGGTTGAAATTTGCGCTACCCTCATCGATTGTTTTCTTAGTTTTACTACTTCATTTAGGTGTTAAACTTCGTATCGCATTGCTCCTCTCAACTATTATCATATTTACAAGTACTCTTAAACCGCTTAGTGAATTAATGAACAAGCTGTTAAGTGTAAAGGTCTTTTACTTGGCTAAAACACCAGTAATAATCTTAAGTCCTCTTTTTATAATTTCAGTAACTTTTCCTACAGTAATTGCGATTGTCACACTAGCTCCTCTTACATTAGAGGAGATGGGTATTTGTGTAAAAGTATTTGCAACTCCCTTATCGTTAAGGCTTTCCATTCTCTGGAATGAAACGCAGGTTATTATGTGTCCCGCGAGAATTGCAAAACCAGATTTCTGGATAGCATTAACACTACTGGGTATGGAAATTGTCATACTATCTTTCATTATTCTCCCGCTAAGCTTAGCAGGTCTTCGCTACGTTGATGGAAAGCTATGGCCCCTATTTTACCTAAAGGGTCCTAAACTAAAATGGTTCGCAGTCCAACTAGCTTTTAACGCAGCATATGCTCTTACCATATACTTTGCCTCATTTAAGGCTCTTGAAATAACTGGTATAGCTACATCTCAAGGCATACTACATACTTTCTCTATTATATTACCTATAATAGTCTTGATAGCACCTCCTATCGACGAAAAGGGGATTATGCAACTACAAGCAATTCTTATTCCCTTATCCCCTTATTTCTTTCTTTCTTCCTTTATAATGTCTCTGAAACCGTAGACATGCTCATACTTGTAGACGGCAGAATTCTACTGTTGTTATCTATACTTATTTCATTTACAGTGTACACTCTATGGTTCAAAGCTAGGGCTTGGCTGGAGGGGTAAAGTATGCCACTACTTGAAGTGCGAGAACTAGCTGCCGGATACGGTGATTCCCCTATCATCAGTCCCCTTAGTTTCACGCTAGATGCCAGGGAAATTCTCCTCATCTATGGTCCTAATAGTATCGGTAAGACAACTCTTTTTAGAACTATAGCTACTTTACTGAAACCGCTTTCTGGCTCTATATTGATAGAGAGTGAAGCCGCAGGGAAGCATAAAGGAAAGATATTTTCATTCCAGAAACCATAGATTTACCCCTAAAACTCAAGGTCGTAGATTACTTGCGAATAATCTCCTTGCTCTACGGTGGTGGAAGTGTGGAATCTATTCTCGACGAGTTAGGCTTACAGAAGAGTTTAGCGATAGAACATCTTTCTCAAGGATTAAGGAGGAGGCTTCAGTTGGCATCTGCGCTTGTTGCTAAGGCAAAGATTTACGTGCTAGATGATCCAACAGTAGGTCTAGACGACTATGCCGTAGAGTGTCTAATGCCATCGATTGTAAGCGAGCTCGCCAATAGAGGAGCGGTCTTACTTTCTACAAAGGAGGGGCGGCTTATAGAAGTCCTAAGCTTGCTAGATAAAGTAAAGGTTATTCATGCACTCAAGTATAGTCGAATGGCAACAAAAATTTAGATGAATCTTATTCATTTTAAACCAAAAAGTATTTTTCAGTTTTCTCTCTCGTATAATTATTAATAAGACGGTGATCTATTTGGGGCGTGCCAAGACCCGCTATAATAATCCACGGTGGAGCTGGCAGGATTCGAGAAGAGGACATTAACAATAGATTAAAATTCTTAAGAGAAGCGACAACCAGAGGTTTTGAGATTTTAACCAGTGGAGGCTCAGCGCTCAATGCAGTTGTAGAGGCAGTTGTTGTACTTGAAGACTCCGGGGTGTTTAACGCTGGTTTAGGAAGTTGTTTAACCTTTGACGGGAGCGTTGAGATGGATGCCGGCGTGATGGATTGCGAAGGCAACATAGGAGCGGTTGCCGCTGTTAGGCGTGTCAAGAATCCAGTTTTGTTAGCCAAGAAAGTGATGGAATTGACGGATCATATACTAATGGTGAGCGAAGGGGCTGAGAGGTTAGCTTCCACGCTGGGTTTAACGATTCCAGAGGAGCTTATCATTACCTCTGAAAAGCTGAGAAGACTTGAGGAGCTTAAAGCAAGGTGGCTTAAGGGTGAGGATTTTACATGGTTACAAAAACTTAGAATCTTATCCCAAGAATACTCTGTTTTCTTCGAAACTGTAGGAGCCGCCGCGGTTGATACTGATGGACACGTAGCGGCGGCCACCTCCACCGGGGGCTACTGGCTAAAGCTTAAAGGTAGAGTTGGGGATTCACCTATTCCTGGAGCAGGGTTTTATGCTTTAAAAAGCGTTGGAGCTTGCTCAGCTACGGGTATTGGTGAGGCAATCATAAAATCTATGTTATGTTTAAATGTCTGCGAGTACATGAGAACTGGTTTAAACGCGAAGGAGGCGACTTTAAGAGCTATAGAGTATATGAGCACTACTTTGGGACAGGGTCTGGCTGGCGTAATAGCGGTTGACACAAATGGATGTATTGGATACGAGTTTAACACGGAAGCTATGCTAGTTGGTTTCAAGTATAAGAGCATGCAAGAGGCAGAGGCGCTGCTTGCACGTAAACCTTAATTTTAACACAGCCCGAATTCACAGTGAGTGTCTCCTAATATGCCAGGCGATCTCAAGCTGCGTATTCACCTAAGCGAAGGTAGCCTAGAATTATGCATTACTGCAAAGAAGATAGACAAGGTATTTCCACATGAGGAAGTAGTACCAGCGCACTTAGATAGATTGAAGCTTGCATTGCTCAGCAGCCCCCTCCAGCGGAACCCTATAATTATAGATTCGGCTTCAGGGCTCATACTTGATGGCACACACCGATGGGCTGCAATGCATGATCTAGGTTACAGATGGATTGTCGTTTGTGAAGTCGATTACAATAATCCTTTGATAGTTCTAGATAGATGGGTAAGAGCGTATAAACATATTAAAAGCTCCTTAGTAGAAGAAATCGCTAGGGAGTTTGAAGCAGAGCCTGTCGAGCGAAATAAGGTTGAAAACGAGGACTTAATTTTAGGAACCTCAAGCACATTATACCGCGTTAATTACACGTCGGTTGAAGAAGCGTTCACTAAGCTTCACGCAATTGAAAAAAAGCTTCTACGACTTTACGGGTATACACCATCTTATATTGCTAGCGGCTATAGAGGTAAGGTTGAAGAGTATTCATTCTTCCTAGTACCTCCTCTACTGAGCAAGAATGATGTAGTGAAGCTTGCGCGGAAGGGTTTTTCGCTCCCGCCGAAAAGCACCAGACACTTAGTGCCGGCTCGCCCTCTAAGTGTTAACGTACCATTAAAGTTGCTAATTGATGAGTCACTAGATTTTGAGGCATTAGGCGAAATCCTACGCCAAAGGAATCCTGTGCTCTTGAAGCCGCCTATCCGGTTAGACCGGGATTATCAAGAACTGGTGCTATACTTTATTTAACTCTTGAAATTAAGAAAATACGGGGTACTCTTGCGCAAAGATTACCTGGTTGGTTTTAGAGTGAGTGAGAAACCGCCACCGGTTGAAGTTATCAGTAGGGTTCTAAGGGAAGCTGGAACATGGATTGAATCCTACGGTGCGTTGCTTGAGGGTTGGGACTACGATGAGAACGAGGGCTTTATTCTTGTTCATCTAAAGTTAGAAGAAGCTCGGGTTGATCAGCTCAAAGCAGCTTTTGCTGGGCTCATATCAAAAAGCTTGGGACAGACTGTCGAGAAAGCCATCATATCGCCTAAGGGAGACAATTATGTGAAAGGTCATGGAATCCTGCCGAGCCCTTCAGTAATGGGCTTTCTACTTCGAGCTGCTCGCCAATGTAAAGCTACAGGTGATTTAACCAAGAATGAAGTATTCGCGCTACTTCTATTTTATATGCTTGGGGGCGATTTAACTCGTGTAGTACTAGCTTCTTCTTTCTTTAACTTGGATCCAAGCGAAACTGAAGCTGCGCTGCATAGACTCTCCGGTCACTACATAGACATTGAAAAAGGTAGGCTCCTAAAACAAGGCGAAAAGCTGCTGGATTATTTAATAACTAATCTTCGCGTTCGTCCGGTCGCCAAAGAACGTTCATCGCTTTCTCTTATAGATGAAGGGTATCGTATAGAAGCTTTCAGTGTGGATAAGCTAGCGCGTTCTCTCTACTTGAGTGGAGTTCCATATAGGTACATTCCTGAAATAGTAAACCAGGTAGCTAACACGTTACACGGTAAAAAATTCGTTTCAAGAAGAGCTCTTGCCTCCGTGGTAAGAAGCCTGATAGAAGATATGGATCGTACAGATACTGCTCTGAGATTTTATGCTTACATTTATGCGCTTGATAGAATCTACGTATTACGTGGCGTGACCGAGGAGCGCATTAGCTGGAATTTACTAAGGAGGACCGCTTATACCATCCTAAGTAAAAGAGCTTTAAAAGTATCGTCAAGCTTAGCGGAGACTTTGGCGGAGTTAATTGCCGACAAGCTTAGGGAGACTATAGCTTCAGAGCCATGGAAGAGTGAGAGTATAATCTTAAACGAGAATGAGCTTATCAGAATTGCTGAAGATGCAGCGCCGTTAGTCTCAAGAACATGGGCAGAACTTCACGAAATTGATCCTCACGAGTGCGCGTACGCTTACAAGTTGAGGGGAAGTGAGATCCTTCAAGCGGCTAAAGGAGCTTACGATTTCGGGGAAAGGAAGGATTTGATACTTAAAGGGCTTCACTTAGTGACTTCAGGTTTATTGCTAGAATTATGTGTCCTCCCCTCCAACCGTATAGAGCAGAATCTAGGGATGCTTAGGGCAATAATTAAATCGAAGACAGGGGCTAGCGATGAAAAAATCAGGCGCTACCTTTCTCTCGCTTTAAAGCTTGCTCGCTCACCCACTATAATGAGCCCGAGAGAGAATAGACAAGTGCTTAACCAGCTTGATGAATTGCTTAAGCTCGACATCTGGGGTAAGTAATACGAGGTTAGGATATAGTCCGAGAATCTCTACACGATATGGAGTATCCTCAGAAAGTCTTAATAAGTTGTGTAGAGGTTTGTGGCTATGCCGTAACCGGCGCGAGTTAGTAGCCTTAACTCACGCTTTAGACACGCGATCAACATTAATACTTATTTCTCAAGGGCTTGTTGATGCATAGGTTAATTTATTTAGTACTGGATGGAGCCGCTGACTCACTAGCTACGGTAGAGACTAGCTTAGAAATAGCGAAGACACCGGCTTTAGATAAGCTGGCTTCTGTCTCGATTGGAGGCCTAATGTACCCGATAGAGGAAGGAGTTGCACCTGAAAGCGATGCAGCAGTGTTATCTCTGCTGAGCTACAATCCTCACTACCACTACACAGGAAGGGGACCACTCGAAGCCCTTGGAGCCGGCATTGAGATCAAAGAAGGTTACGAGGTGGCATTTCGTGCCAACTTTTCGACTATAAACGAGGATACGTTAGAGATAGTCGATAGAAGAGTGGGAAGGAGCTTAACCTCCAGCGAAGCCCGAAGGCTCGGTGCCGCGATTGATGGACTTGAGCTGGGGTTATATGATGGCTACGCTAAAGTGAAAGCAACGATTGGTCATAGGGCAGTGGTCGTTATCGGTAGCAGGAGCCATAGATTATCTGATGAAGTTGATAATACAGATCCAGCATACGCAAAGGTTGGAAAAATCTCAGTGGCTCGCCCATCGTTTGAGAAGCGTATCGCACGCTGTGAACCTTTAACTAACACCCCTGAGGCTAAAGCAACTGCAGATTTAGTGAACAAGTTTACAAGGAAAGCTGTCGAGATTTTGTCTAAACACCCAGTTAACTTAGAAAGAGTCGCTAAAGGTCAACCCAAGGCAAATGCGATTCTGCTTAGAGATTCGGGAGGCATGCTCCCAAGGGTTGAACCGATATTCAAGAAATTTGGAGTGAAATTCAGTGCAGTTGTAGAAATGCCCGTTGAATTGGGGATAGCGAAATTGCTTGGGATGGAGGTGGCGGAAGTTGAGGAACCTACTGGCGATAAAGCGCGCGACTATAATCGTCGCTTAGAGGCTGTGCTAAACTTACTGAACCGTGTGGATGCAGTATATGTACACCTTAAAGGCCCAGATGAACCGGGACACGACGGTCTTCTTTCCGAGAAGGCTAAAGCTATCGAGGAGATCGATAAATTTTTTATCAAACCCTTACTCGAAGTGATAAGCCTCAGCGAAACAGCCGTGATTGTAACTGCAGATCATGCAACCCCGCCCCACGCTAAATCCCACACAGGGGATCCAGTACCCATACTTTTGCATGTTCCCGGTGCGGAGGGTGATAAGCTAAGACGTTTTACTGAGCGTGAATGCGCTAAAGGATCACTGGGTTTTCTTCCACATGGCTGGGAGCTACTGCCTAAGGTCTTCAATACTTTTAGAGAAATTGGTTTCACGTTAGGTTAAAGGATATAGAAAAGATTGCTAACATATCTTTTAAATAAAAATATTTTTAATTTAACCCGAGGAAGAATTCACGGAGTTTGCTGTCCTCTATTGGATCCACCATGCAGGAGAAGGAGTAAAAATTTCAGAACAAATAAAAATTCAAAAAGGGTAGGAGGGGTCGCAGATAAGTTAAGGGGTTTAGGTCTAGTTGAGCTTGAATCTTATGGAAGAATAAAAATTGTAAAACTTACACCTAAGGGTTACAGAGTTTATGAGAAAATTCTAGATACATTGCATGAGTTAGGCGACGCAGCAAAGCGCCCCGAGCTCGAGCATGGATATATGAAGCAGCCTGAAGTAGGAGAAAGCAACGCTGATATACCTAGCCGGTTTGCCAACATCTCCTTGGCTAAAGGATATCGGGGAAAGGGTAAGCAGTGACGATAAAATATGTTCAAGTGGGTAAGTTGAAACCTTCTCTTTTTCACTTGAAGTGTTTAGGCTTAAAGAGCTTGAACAATGGGTTGGCAAAGATAAAGCAGCTCACTTAGTGAAAGCGATGGAATTAGTGCTTATAACTGGACACCGCTTTATGCTGAGTTGTAGCTTCAAGGTAGTAGGATTCTACTTTCTCCCGTTCTCTCCTTGGTATCTGGAGTCGAACTTAAACTCGATCGGCAGCCAATCACGCTTGGATCGGAGCACGATGGAGATTTCCTTTGGCACCTATTGATTGATGTGCCTAAGCTGCTCGAGCATGAAAGAAACCCAGTTGTTGAGGACTTAGAAGAGAGATTTTCTAGGAATGTTAAAGAAGGAGATATGTATACTTTAGACATAATGGAGAGAGTTTCTAGAGTTTACAGGGTACCCTCTATGTTAACTGGTAGCTTGAACATGGGAGCGTGGAGCTGGGTTCATTCGATAGTAAAGGTGCGTGGCGAAAAAGGCGAAAGCATAATTTTAGTTGATGGCGAGCAGCTAGTGAGAGTATGAAACTGACACCAGTGCGTGAGCTGAAAGTAAGCGGGGTAGGTAAGTTAACACTGGAGAAAGTTGAGGAAGTCGTCAAACACATAGAAGACCTAGCCCTTTTTAATCCCGAAGAGCTAGCTGAACGAGCAGGTATCGAGCTAGACAAAGCAACTCTGATTGTAAGAGCTGCTCGCAGACTTGTAAGGAACAGTACTGGGGGTCGTACCTATAGGGGAAGCGAGTATGCACACATCCTTGAAGCCCGGGAAACGTTAACAACGGGTGTAAAAGCTATAGATGAGTTGCTTGGAAGTGGGTTAAAGATATGGGATATATACGAGTTTGCAGGAGAATTCGGCAGTGGAAAAACACAACTATGCCATCAGCTCTCTGTAACTGTTCAGCTTTCACCTGAAAGAGGGGGTTTAGGGGGTAAGGCGATTTACATCGACACTGAAGGCACGTTCAGCCCCTCCCGCATAGAAATGATTGCTGAAAGGTTCAACGTTGAGGACTCGCTCAATAATCTTTATGTGTTGAGACCTTTCAATGTGGACGATCTAGAGGAAGCAGTAATCGAAGAACTCCCAGTATTCCTAAGAGAGGGAATTCGACTAATCCTTGTTGACAGTGTAATCGCACTCTATAGGGCTGAATTTAAAGGAAGGGAAATGCTTGCAATGCGACAGCAGAGGATTAACTATCTCTTAGACTGGCTAAAAAGGTATGCTAGAAGGTATGGGTCTATCGTGGTTATCACAAACCAGGTTCTCAGCCAACCTGTTCCATGGGGGGTAGCCGTAAAAATACCGGCTGGGGGAAATATAATCGCTCATGCATCAACACACAGGTTTATCATGAGGAAAGCCGGTGAAGCTTTATTGTTAGAGTGTCTTGACTCACCAACGATAGCTCGAGGAGCCTCAACAAAGTTTCAAATAACTGAAAGAGGATTAGAAGACGTTTGAAAAAACAGGTTTAAAGGGCTTAAACGACTTCGGTAATGGGCGATGAAGACCCATTGCAGCACGTAGCCGTGAAGATAAGGTTTCCGGCCTGAGCCCCAGTTACAACGCGGAAAACCTTGGTGACGCCATTTATAGTTTCCGAGTAAATTACCTTGCGACTAGCTCCGTTACTCCCAGCATGAAGAGGTCTTCTTGAAGTCCCTCTTCGATACTCTTTAAACCTGCACTTAATCTGATAACCTTAGTGCGACCGTAGCGTCCCAAGCTAACCACTCTTGCGTTAACTATCCCCGCCATATCTAGCTCATTGATAATATCACTAACTCGTCTTTGTGTAACGGGATCCATGCCAAGCATTTTAGCAATTTCTATGTATTTATTATATATCATACCAGTAGTCAAGTTTTTCACCCCCTCCTTCTCAAGCAAGTAAACTGATATTAGAACCATCTTTACATGCAATGGCATTGATTTTATTACATCTACAGTAACGTTTTTCTCAATCTCTTTCTGGGCCTGCTTTACATGTTCCAGCATAACCTTACTGGCTCCTTCTCTCTCGGCTAGATCCGCGGCTTTCAGTAGTAGGTCGAGGGCAAGTCTACAATCCCCATTCTGTTTTGCGGCAATAGCTGCGCAGGCAGGTATCACCTCAGGTGCTAATACTTTATCTTGGAAAGCTTCAGCAGCTCTCTGCTGCAAGATGTCCTCAAGTTCCTTCGCTGTGTATGGAGGAAAAACAAGTTCTTCTTCGCATAAGCTGCTTTTTACTCTTGAATCTAGGAATTCCGTGAATTTCAAGTCATTAGTTATACCTATGAGCGAGAGGCGCGAGCGGGAAAGTTGTTCATTAATTCGAGCGAGGAAGTAAAGCACATCATCACCATTTTTCTTAACCAGGTGATCTATTTCGTCTAGAACTACAACCATAATTTTTCCGCGTCTGTCTAAGGCTTCGGCAAATCTTTTGTAAACTTCACTAGTTGCCAGTCCAGTGAAAGGGACTTTTACACCCAGTTCTCTGGCTAATTCGGCCATTACTCGGTAACTAGTGTCGTTTTGTCGGCAGTTAACGTAGGCGAAAACAACTTTTTCTTTAGCTTTCTCAGATAATCTTCTTACCACATGTTTTGTAACTGCCGTTTTCCCGGTGCCAGTTAACCCATATATGAAAATATTTGAAGGCCTAGATCCCGCCAAAGCTGGCGCTAGTATCCTAGCTAAAGCTATAACCTGCTGATTTCTATGAGGTAACTCTTCTGGAACATAGTCTGGGAGAAGCCTTTCCCTATCCCTAAATATCTGTGAATGTAAGACAAACTGCTCGAAGACTTCATCCAAGCTCATATATTCTCCAGTTGAAGCATTGGAACTAGGGGGCTCAATGGGGCAACAGAATCTATAAAACGTAGTACGCTTAGTATGACGCGTTTTATACTTTAATCTTCCTTTTACACCATCTTTCTTCATGCGTTAAACTGTACTTATAAAAGTCAGTAAGGGTAAGCCGTGCTGAAGGTAAACGTTATATTCCGCCTGTGGCTTGTAGCTACAGGCCGGGGTGGCCGAGTGGCCTAAGGCGGTGGACACATTAGCCACATTCGAGATCCATTGTCCCTTTGGGACGCCCGGGTTCGAATCCCGGCCCCGGCGCCACATATAATGAGTTTCGCTTACATTAGGTCGATAGAGCGTAACCGTTAACCTACACGCTATTCACCAAATCTTCAAACTGTATGCATGAAATTGCGGAATAACACTTTAATACAGGTAAAGAAGTGAAGAAATCTTTTTCCTCGCATCCATTACTATATAGATAATGCTTGTACTGAGAGCGTTAATTTTTGAGTCCGATGAGCTTAGATCCATTTCTACCTTGGCTAAGAGAATGGAATCCTGGGGTCAAAGAGAACGTGAAGTTAAGGTTGTTCTCCATATAAAGCGTATAACAAGAGTTGGACTAATAGTCCAAGAGTTGCCGAATACCCAGGCATGCATATTATGGGAACCAGTACTCAGCATTGAAACGGTAAAAAGTGGGAAAATCTGTCGCTATCATGATAATTGCGGAGATGCTAGCTACTGTCACAGACCAGCTGTGACTGAAGAGGGATACTGTAGTATACATAGAGATAGTTGGAGGGCATTGTATGAATTATGTGCTCAGGGGGTTGAGGAAGCCTGCGAGAAAGCTGCAGAACGAGCGGACGAGGAGTTCACCGTATACGCATTAGACTTTGGCGGTAGGAAGCTGAAAATCGGTTTAACTCAATCGTGGAGGCTATTATACAGGTTAGCTGAACAACCTCACGCCTCAGCGGCCTTGCTGTTTAAGGGTTCTCTTCTCCAAGCTCGTGATTTGGAACGCAGGCTTGGAAGGAGGAAACGTGCAACAGAAGGGGTGGGTATCGGGCTGTCCGAAAGACTCAAATCTTCATGCGAGCTTTTAAGCTCAAATGATCCATTTCCAATCGCATCAAGACTCGCTGTAGCGTTGGCTGAGTTGGGACTCGATGGAGTTTTCGATGCGTTCACGATACTCCCACGTTTTTTCAAGCTTGAGCTTTTTTCACAATTTACTAGTATCGAATTGCGGGAGCTTTTAGGTCGGAGGCTTAAGCTATGTGATTACTGGGCTGGTTTACTGGTGCTAAGAGATCAGGACAGCGGTGAATTACTTATACTAAATAAGAACGAAGCTCTTCATAAACCTGTAAAAGCTACGGTAACTGAGAGTAGATCTGGGGAGGGGGGTTTAACCACAGCAAGGTCAGCTGGCATGGTTTAATTTCAGGCGGAATAGGTCTCGTTAACACTGTTTACCGCTTAAACTATCATACCGATAATTTTTCTCTTTGCTTTTAGATAGTAAAGGTAGTGACTATAAGGAACGTCTGCAGGCACTCTATGGTCAACGTGGGGTATGTATCCTCCTTCATCCACTAGTAGCTTAATTCTTTCCAACTCTTTTTCAATAGCTTTAGGACCTTCGATAAGAGCTCTTTTATCTATACCACCCATTAACAAAACCCTCCGACCATATATACTTCTTAGTTTCACAGGGTCAGAACCAGCTCTAACTTCACATGGAAAGTGACAGTTAATACCGGCTTCTAACCATAATGGTAGTAACCGTTCTATATTACCATCGCAATCCATTATATTAAGCCAGATCCCATAGCCTTTGAGGAACTCAGTGATTCTCCGGTATTGTGGTACTATGAGTTCCTCGAAATGCTTAGGGGATATGAGGGGGCCGCTGTTATAACACATGTCCTCCCACCAGTGAGCAAAATCCAGCTTTAGTTCTCGAATCGGTTTCTCAACAGCCTTAAGCATCATCTCAGTTCTAAATTTGAACATATCCTTCACTAATTCAGGTTCCCTAAATATTGCTTTACAGAGTCCCTGCAAACCCATGATATCACGAGCCCAGCCGAAGAAACCTCCTGCGAAAATACCGAGCGGGTAGTCTCGTTCCCTCCACTTATCTTTAAGCTCCTCCAAGCCTGGATATTGAATATTTTCCAGGTCAAACCGCTCTTTATAATTTTCCCAAGTATTCCAGTCTTTAACAGGGTATTCTAAAAAAGAGGGAATCGAAGTACCACATCCCTCTTTAAAATCCATTTTAATCACTCCGGTTTCATCACGGAAAATCCGCCTGCGATTATCCTCCCACAATATTTCATGTTTAAACTTCTTAAAAGGGATAAATATAGGTACTTCATTCCAGTACCACGCTTCAAACCCAAAGTACTGGTCAGCCTTATAATCGTTATTGACCCACTCTGGTAAACCTTCATGATGCCACCTTTTAAGGGTCTCTTCCCAGTAGCCGAATTCTACATCTGGAAGGTGGTCGACTTCCTTATACATGAATACGTTTAAAAAGCGTTCGCGCCTGGTCAGTTTTAACGAAGGATTAAGGATTCCCATGCATGAACCGGTTCATGCGACATAAATAAGATCATCGAGCATTTTTTTTCGCGGATGAAATAGTTAATCAAAGTTCAAGTAGGGATTTTTTCCTCGGGTGGTGGACTCCACTCCTTCGTTAGTACCGCGAGTCTCCTCAATGCCCAGCTTGAGTGAATTCGCCGGGTAAGCTCACTTAGAATCTCGAGTAACTCATCGTAGGTTTTTCTATCGACCGGAAAGGGGACTCCATCTTTTCCACCAACAGCATAGGCAAATTTGAAGGGATCAACTGGATGTGTAACCGGGTCTCTCCATGATGGAGGAGTTTCGTAAACGAGCTCAGCTACTAGAGATAACGCTCTCAAGGTGCTGGGTCCAACTCCCTTTACTCCTAGCAGCTCTTGGTAACTGCTAACTCCTAACTCACTTACCTGCGTTAGGGCAGTAGTGTTTATAGAAATTCCTCCTAGCTTAAGGTACTTTTTAACTATTTCACGGCTTTCTTTAGTTGAATATGGTGAATAATAGATGAATAGCGGTATATCGCCTTGAGCGATAACCAGTGCCTGCTTTATCATAGGTTCTAGCCTACAGGGTTTTTCTGAGGCTAAATCTACAAGCAGCCTCTGATATTTATCCATACCTTTGTCAACGGTATTTAACGCTAAACCAGTAATGCCACTAATACCTGAATGCGGTGTCTCCACGAAACTGTGTAAAGATTCCGAGAACCAATGATAGCGTCGCGCCATTCCAACTTTCTCATTCATTCCCTGCTGTACTACAGCCCATCTACCCTTAAAGTCTATAAAGAACATGTGATGATACAACTGGTAGCCGGCCTGTAGTGCTACGCTGTCAACTTTGGCTACGAGGGTGGATGTTCTTACAAGCTTATCTTCTTCAAGTCCTAAGTACTTAGCTATCCCCTTAAGTTCAACCGGTGTACGTAAGCTAGCGTCTCCTTTTCCACCGGCCGCATATACACCTAGATCGAGTCTCTTAAGGGTATCTCTAACAATCGCAGCTGTCACCGTAGTAGACCCTGAACTATCCCAATCCATCCCAATTATGTTGTTTAACGCTTGGAACCACAATGGGTCAGCTACACGCTCTAAAAACCCTGAAGTACCATACTCCTCCACCACGAGTTTCACTACTATTTCTGAGAGTTCTTTCATACGTACAAGAAGCCAGCTAGGCACATGACCTGTATGCAGAGGTAATTCAGCTATTCCTCTCTTCACTTTGAAGAAAGGACACAGTTAGCGATTAAAAACTAACGTGGACAGTATGTTGAAAGTTAACTACAATTAAACTGGGGTAAACAATATATGTACTCTAATACCAAGCTAGTCAATCGAGTAAAGGGCCCGTGGTCTAGCGGTTAGGACGCCCGCCTCACGAACGAGCACGCAGCTAATTTGAGAGCGCGGGAGGTCCCGGGTTCAAATCCCGGCGGGCCCATTATTCATTATATAAATAAACTTAGGAGAAGCATAAGCTTTGACTAAAGTTTCCCTGCCGTTTGCCTCGTCGGTCTGGCTTTCTGAATCTACTAAATCGATCCTAAAGTAAGTAGCCTCTTCGGGTATTTTAATCCTCAGTCTCTTTGTGAACTGCTCTGACTCTATTTCTTCAGCATGGATGACTTCACTCATTGAAATCAACCTTAAAACAGCTCCACGAGCTCTACGCACCTCAACTAATGTCTCGATCAATTTCTTATTTACAGATTTTACCTCGTACCAGAGGAAGGGGCCTGCTGGAGACTCTGAAATAGTTACCCTGCCGGCCTTTATGGCATCAAGTATATTCTTGCAGCTAAGCTTATCTACATAAACCCAAGTTGTTGGACGCCCGATGTTTAACATAGGGTGTCGTTGCTTTAAAGTGTGAGTATCACTACCTCCTACGACCCTAATTCTGTAACCTTTCGAGAGGAGTTCATCAAGCAGCTTAGAGGACATATAATTAAGTAGTGCCCAGTCTCCCTGCCATACTTCAATGAATCCGATTTTTTCGATACCGCCCAACTGCCATGAAGGTCCAAAAGGCTTAGGATGGTTTACTGAAGCTAGGTACCTTTTTTTCTTCACATAATTAATAAGTCTCTCGAGTTCTTCGTGGCTCCTAACTCTGAAATCCACCCACTCATTAATATCAAACACATTCATATGTCCATAGTAAGTCGTAACCTCCTCACCGGGCAGTAGGAGGACTCCTCGGTATATTCCACACTCGGGCACGTGGCTTATTGTATTGTGATCTGTAATAGCGACAAAATTTAACCCTTCCTCCACAGCTGCTTTAGCTATTTCTTCTAGGGTGGAGTCTCCATCGCTATGCACGGAATGCACGTGAAAATCACCCTTTAGCCAACCGTTCAAAGAAGGCATGGTGAAGTGTTTATGGCTCTGCATCCTTTTTACTTTTAATTCACAACTCTTTTTCTCTTCCAAGAACATTCTTACCCTTATTGAGTACTTACATCCTACTCGAGGTATTTTGTATAGACCTAGAACAATTTTCCAAATACCTGGTTTTATGCTACGTGGAATATAGCCAGGGGTAGCGCTAGTTCGAGAAATAATAACTGTTTTCTTATTAGATCCACTCCAACCCTTGAAGGTTTTACCAGCTTCTAGGAAACCAATAGGTCCAGGTTCGAAAACCCCTATATCAATTATACATTCATCATTTTCTTCTACTAATATGTAAGAGTATTCGATCTCTATTTTCTCACATCCTTCAGGTACTTTAAACGGTATGTAAACATAATCGTCTTTACTCTTATCCTGCGGTGATAGGAATCCTTCAAAATACTGTTCATTTGTTGGATACATAAAGCATTATTGCTTTCCAGCTATATATTCTGAATCCTTTAGGTTTAGATAAGTTATTAGAGCTAATGTTTAGCCAACATTACTACGGAAGTAATTTTAGCTGGACTAGGCAGGTTCCCCCGTGAAATATATTAGATTAGGCGAGAACTGTGGGCTGAGGTTTTCCCTGTTAGCATTGGGTACATGGCATTTGCCTCGATTATTGGAGAAGGATGAGGCTGGAGCCTATAAAATAGATTACGAAGGATTCAAAGGAATATTAAGAAGAGCATATGAAGAAGGACTTACTTTTATTGATACAGCCAATAGGTATCACGGTGGGATTTCCCCAGTTCCTCTAACACATGTGGGCTACGCGGAAAGGTTGTTGGGCACCGCTATCAAGGAGCTAAACTTGAACAGAGAGGAGATGGTTATTGCGACTAAGGTGGGGGTGCGAATGTCACCAGGCCCTAATGGAGAAGGTTTAAGCAGGAAACATATTATGTGGCAAATATCTGAGAGCCTGAAGCGTCTCCAAATGGACTACATTGACATCTATTATGCGCACATGTTTGATCCGGAAACGCCAAAGCTTGAGACGCTTACCACGTTTAACGACTTAGTCCGCCAGGGCCTTATCAGATACATAGGCATGAGCAATATTCCTGCGCACCAACTGGTAGAGTATATTATGCTTTCAAGAATGAATAAGTTGGAACCCGTGACGGTGCTTCAATACCGCTACAATTTACTCGATAGAAGTGTTGAGAATGACATAATACCAGTAGCGAAACATTTCGGAGCGGGTCTTACTGCTTACTCACCTTTAGGGGAAGGATTACTGACCGGCAAGTATGTTGACTTTGGTTCAAAGAAATGGGTGTTGCCCTCTGGCTCAAGAGCAGAGTACCGTAACCTCAGTTACATGTTCACCGAATACAACTTACAGCTTTTACTTAGGTTTAAAGAGCTAGCGGAAGAGCAAGGGCTTACATTATCTCAGCTGGCAATTGCGTGGCTCCTCAACGTCGGCGAAAAAATCTGGAAGCTTCCTATAGTACCGATAATTGGTGTCACTCGGCTACAACATTTAGAGGAAGCACTCGAAGCAACTGAGGTAAATCTATCGTATGACCTTCTAAAGGCTATAGACGAGATCACGCACAGGTTACCTTCATCTTAAACTTACAGCTAGTACTTGATTATGATTAAGTTGTTTCGTCGCTTAGATACTTTACTGAAACATGAATCCATGGTGATACCATGCATCTTTAAAGTAAAATCCGTATTTCTAGCTAACTCTAGTTTGTAGATAACCGTTTTCCTAAATGGCGGGCCGGCCGGGATTCGAACCCGGGACCTACGGGTAGCTTCCCCTATATTAGGGGTTAAGAGCCTCGACAGCGACTTAAACGCGACCGTCGCTCCACCAAGCTGAGCTACCGGCCCGCTGCTCCTAGTGGATCAGGGTTTTAATAAGTTTGCCTTGTATAGACTGGCTTTGGGTTGCGAAAAGCTTAAGGCTACCGTTACTCTACCAGGTAAGAGGATAAATTATGCCAAGCCATGGGTCATTAACTAAGGCTGGTAAAGTCAGGAACGCCACTCCGAAGATTCCGCCTAAACCCAAGAAGAACCTAATACCGAGGAGGAGGAATGAGAGGAATTACTTAAGGAGACTTGTATACGCATCCCATAAATCCTCAGCTGAAGCTTAGAGAGCTAGCCTAGGGGATGAGCGAACTAGAGGGTTACGGAGACTCAGCTTCAAGGTTACTTGAGGGTGTAAGTGTTTTTGATGAAATCGAAATTGAGAGAGAAGATGGAACTGTTCTAAAAGGTGTTTTACTTCCGCGTCCACGGTATGGAGATCCCGATGTTCTAATACTTAAATTGCCGAACGGCTATAATGTGGGTGTTAGCGCCAATAGAATTAAACGGTTACGCAAGATCGGTAGGGTTGAACCTACAAAGGAGGCAGCGGTATTCCGGTTACCTGTTAAGCAGGAATTACCTCACGTCCATTTTATTGGTACTGGAGGTACGATAGCTTCTAGAATCGACTATTTAACCGGTGCAGTATACCCATACTTTACTGCAGAAGAAATTTATTCAATGGTTCCAGAGCTTGAAGGAATAGCACTTATATCATGTGAAACGCTTTTCAATGTATTTAGCGAAGACCTTACTCCTCATCATTGGTCTAAAATAGCTGAGAGAGTTGCTCAAGTGTTTGAGAAGGAGCAGCCATTGGGGGTGGTTATTGCGCACGGCACCGACACTATGGGCTATACTGCAGCTGCCTTGGCTTTCGCATTGAGGAAGATCCCAGGTCCAGTTGTACTGGTTGGTGCTCAACGCTCAAGCGATAGACCATCCTCTGACGCTGCTACAAATGTACTTGCAGCAGTTCTTACGGTGATAAAAGCTCCCTTCGCAGAGTCCGTCGTGGTAATGCATGCAGGGCTTGATGATACTAGTCTATACGTACATAGAGGAGTTAAAGTTAGAAAAATGCACACTAGTAGAAGAGATGCATTCAGGAGCGTGAATGCGATACCATTGGCTAGGGTTTCGCTTCCTGATAAAAGATTTGATATGTTGGTCAGACGCTACTTCCCTCGCTCAAACGAGATCGTTGTAGAGAATGGATTCGACGAAAAAGTAGTTCTTCTGAAATTTTACCCTGGCATGGAACCTGAAGTATTAGATTTTCTAGTGGATAAAGGTTACCACGGTATAGTTATAGAAGGTACGGGCTTAGGGCACATAGCTACACGCTTAATCTCCTCGGTGAAGAGAGCTGTCGAAGAAGGAGTTGCAATAGCTATAGCTTCGCAATGTTTATGGGGGCGTGTTAACATAAATGTTTACAGGACAGGTGTAGAGTTGCTAAAAGCAGGCGCAATGCCAGCGGAGGACATGCTCCCCGAAACAGCTTACGCCAAGCTTTCATGGATATTGGCTAGAACTAGGGATTTAGGTGAAATAAAAAAGATTTTTTCGACAAACTTAGCGTTTGAGATGGAAGAGCGAAGTGAAAACCGTTTCTATCCTCCGCAAAGCTACATTAAAGGGGGCTGAGAAAGTGTTCGTTTTATAGGGGTGTACTGTTTACTTTTGCGATGCCGAAGGTCAAAGTTGGGTTAGAGATTCACCAGATGCTCGATACTAAAGAGAAACTCTTCTGTGCTTGTCCCACTGTTCTCAGACACGATGAACCTAGTATAAAGTTCAGAAGGTGGTTAAGGCTGGCTAGAAGCGAGCTCGGCGAGCTGGATCCAGCCGCTTTATTTGAGTACCAGAAGGGCAAATCGTATTTATATGAACAGTACGAAGATAGTGTTTGCCTAGTTGAAATGGACGAGGAACCCCCTCACCAGCTGAATTCTGAGGCACTAGAAATTGCGTTATCTGTCTGTTTAATGCTCAACTGTAAAGTTGTAGACGAAGTTCAAGTTATGAGGAAAATCGTAATTGACGGGTCCAATACTACAGGTTTTCAACGCACAGCTCTAATAGGTATCGACGGTTATGTTGAAACTGAGGGGAAACGGATACCGATAAATACTGTATGTCTTGAGGAGGACGCTGCAAGGAAGATCGATGAAAATGCAAAAGAGGTCATATATAGGCTTGATAGATTAGGCATACCCTTAATTGAAATATCGACTGGACCTGTTATTGGAAGTCCTGAGGAAGCTGGTCTTGTAGCCCTTAGGATTGGACAACTTCTTCGCATGACTGGCAAAGTTAAACGTGGATTAGGAACTATCAGGCAGGATCTCAATATATCAGTGGAAGGGGGTGCAAGGGTTGAGATTAAAGGTGTCCAAGAACTGGACTTAATACCGAAGATAGTGGAGCTTGAAGCAAAGAGGCAGGTCTCTTTATTAGAGATACGGGATGAGTTGCGGAACAGAGGTGTAACAGATAATATGATTAAGACTAATGCTGTTGATCTCACGGAAGTGTTTAAAGGGACTAATAGTCGCGTGGCTAGTAGGGCACTTGAAAGCGGCGGCTTAGCACTAGCAGTAAAGTTACCTGGTTTTGCCGGTCTCTTGGGTCGTGAAATCCAACCTGGAAGACGTCTCGGAACGGAGATGGCTGAACGCGCCCGATACTGGGCTGAAGTAGGCGGTATATTTCACAGTGACGAACTTCCCGCCTATGGTATAACATTAAGCGAAGTGGAGAATATATGTAAACTGCTAAACTGTGATAAAATGGACGCATTTGTCCTAGTTTTTGAAAGAGAAGAGAAGGCTGTCGCAGCTCTTGAGGCGGTAGTGGAAAGGGCTAGAGAGGCTCTAAAAGGTGTTCCTGAGGAAACAAGAGCTGCAAACCCGGATGGAACAACGAAGTTTACGAGGCCTATGCCGGGGAAGGCACGAATGTACCCTGAAACAGATATTAGGCCTATCAGTATAACACCGGAGCTATTAGAGAAAGTTCGAAGAGCTCTTCCAGAACTTCCAGAGGTGAAATACGAGAAATTCGTAAAAATATATGGTTTAAACCCTTCACTGGCTAAAAGAATGATTTCCTCTTACTGGCTCGATTTGTTTGAGAAAGTGGTTGAGGAGTTAAGAGCCCCACCCACGGTTGTAGCCACTACCTTGGAGGGGACACTAATTGAACTGCGCAGGGATGGAGTGCCGGTTCAGAACTTAAACGATGAACACTTTTTTGATGTTTTTAAGTTTCTATCTAAAGGGTTGCTAGTTAAAGAAGCCATACCTATGGTCCTAAAACATTTAGCTGAGAACCCCTCTTCAAGTGTAGAACACGCGCTAAGAGAATTAGGTTTGACACCAATGAGCGAGGAAGAGGCTAGGGAAACGATTAGAAAGATGCTAAACAGTATGTCGAAAGTAATTAAGGAGAGAGGAGCTAACGCTTTCGGTCAAGTGATGGGAGTGGCGATGAAGGAACTTCGAGGTCGTGTGGATGGTGAACTAGTCAGCAAGCTTGTCAAGGAAGAGCTCGAGAAGTTCTTGGAGAAGAGAGTTTCGTCTTCTTGAGTTGTTCTGCCACTTTCCTAATAACAGTAGTTTTTGGCTCATCTGCAGCTACAAAAATTCTTCCGCTGCTTTCAAACCAGGTAGCTGGATGCTTTGCTTCACTATCCAGTTCTGCCTCATAACCCACAGCTTTGGCAGCTTTTAATACATCCTCCGCCGAAACTGGTGTTACAGCTAGGTGAGTAGGTACTCTACGTCCTTGCCCTCTACTTTTATTTGCATCAAAATATATAGGCCACAGTATCAACTTTTTGGCCACAGGCTACCGGTCGGTGAAGTTTAAAAAGGTGTGGAAGAGAGGTCGCCGTGGGTGTCTATCAAGGTAATGATCTCAGAAAAATAACCGGAGGTTTAAAAAGACGGCATTCTAAGGTGAAGAGAAAGTACTGGATGGGTAGACCACCAACGGAAACCTTGCTGGGTAAGGAGAAAATTGCCATAATTAGAGTAATGGGGGGGAATGATAAAGTTAGAGTAAGATTCGCTGAGTATGCTAACGTAATTGATCCTCAATCGAAACAAACGAGAAAGGTTAAGATAACGCGTGTTGTGTCAAATCCATCTAGCCGGGATTACGATCGCAGAGGAGTTATTACTAGAGGGGCTTTAATCGAAACAGAGTTAGGTCTCGCAAGAGTCACATCTAGACCCGGTCAGGATGGTACGGTAAACGCTGTTCTAGTGAAATCTAAATAAACCTCTACTTTCAAGGCATATGCTTTCAAGAGTAAAAGTTAAGCTCGAAAGCTCGGTTTTCAAAGACAAGGTGCTAGTAGCCGGATTTCATGGAATAGGCTATGTTGGTTACTTAACGGTTAAACACCTGGTTAAAGTTTTAAATGGAAGGCTTGTAGGTCATATTCTCACCGTGTGGATGCCTCAGTTTGTAGCATCTACGCCGGATGGGATCTCTACTCCTTATGAAATCTATGACTTGGGAGAGTCGATTCTCTTTGTTCCGAATGTGCCAATGTCCCGTTATGATGTGAACCTTGTCCCCTTAGCATTAGCGGAGGCTAGTATATCGGGCGGGGCTAGGCTCGCTTTATTAATTGGTGGGCTTGATAATAGATTTAGGAAAGATGAGGGGGATTTTAGGTATGCAGCAACTCATGCTTTCCTAGCAGCTCACGGAGAGTTCATAAGGGACGCTAAAAGACTTGAAGAGGGATTATATATAGTAGGTCCTTTAGCTACAATGCTGGCCTATTACTCTGCGTATGATTTTCCAGCCGTAGCCATCTTACCCTATGCGGATCCCAGCGGTGTAGACCCGCTTGCAGCTAAGGTAGCCGTAGATTTCATCTCGAGAATGCTGGGCGTCAAGGTGGATACTTCTGAGCTTGTACAGTTAGCAGAAGAGAAGGTAAAGCTGGAAAAAGAACTGGAGGAGATAAGGAAAAAGGCCACGAGAGGTGAAGAAGGAGCAGTTCCCACGTTCTACGTGTGAAGCTTAAAGACCATTTTCACAAAGGAAATAACATCGCTAACGCTTTTAAATGACCTAGTATAAGCCGGTAGCCCCTGTTTTCTGAGTCGCTCAGCAATTTTCTTTGCCGCATGTTCCTGCTCTTCATCGTACACGATAATAGCTACTTTATGACAACCTAAGCCCGTTAAATACCAAGCTACATCGGCGGCAATTGTCTGAGCATTCATAGTTTTCTTTAAATCGATCGCTGATTCGTGCTGTGAAAGTGGGTATACAGAGTCTAACTCTATGGGAATGGGTCCGAAAGCACCGGTTACTACAACAATATGCACTTTATTGCTTAGCTCTACATCGCTAGTAACTTGTTTTTTAAGATCAGCTATCCATCCAAATCTGGAAAACGGCTTAATCTCAGTTTCAAGTGCCAAGATTACCGCATTAGCTGCAGGAGGCGTATATCGGCTTCTCAGCCTTGAAAGGTGCCGGTAAACCTCTGGTCTTGCTCTGCTAATTTCTTCATAAAAGAATAATCCACTAACTAAGCCTTTTGTAACTTTATGGAATTTCTCAACATAAAAGGTGTATTTTCTAAACTCATTAAGTGCTTTGGCTAGGCTTGGGTGGCTACGAGCTCTTAGCTCAATTAGTTCCCACAACCTGCCCTCATGTATAGCATTTTTAATTCTTCTAAGCTCTCCTCTCAGTACATTTAGGTTATGGACAGCTATCATGTAAACGCGTTCTTGGTAAGGCATTTCAGTGAATTCTTTCACCGTTAGTTTAGAGCAGATAGAGCACTCACAAGGAAGATCCCCCATTTCTTCTAACATGTAAACACCGTGAGGGGTCATGTAACGTCCTCTTCTGGCATACAAAGCATAGGAGGCTGAATCGAAGAGGTCAGCTCCCATGGCAACGGCTAGTGCTAACATGTGAGGGTTGCCAGCGCCGAATAAGTGAACTGGCTTACCTGGAGGAAGGTAAAGTTTAGCTGTCATGAAGAGGCGGACTAGTTCACTGTAGCTATAATTCATCATCAATTGAACAGGTCCACCAACTGCATATAGATCAAAATCTAAGGTAGCCATCTCTGTAGCCGATCTGAAAACAAGATCCAGGTAGGTACCCCCTTGGATAGGGCCAACGAGTAACATACCTTTCCTATCAATAGCCAATGCTTCTCGAGCTCTTCTGAGAGTCTCCTCAACTTCTCTGGCCACAGTTTCACGAGACGAGCCGTACCTGGTCGGAATGTCCAGTATCACACCAATATCGCTGCCTAAGTTAACCTGGTACTCAACAATTTCAAGTGGTGCAACCTCGACTTCACCGTACTCCATAAGCTGGTAAGCCCCAGAATCCGTCATTATTGGACATTTAATACCCAAGATCCCATGCACACCCAGTTCCAAGCCGACGCCCCCGTAACGCTTTTTGATTAAATAAGCATTAGTCATTACTAGGTTGAAACCCAAATTAACGATTTCGCTAGGAGGAACTAAATTTTTCCCGGGGTCGATAACCGGGGCTAAGGTTGGTGTTTCAACACTCTCTCTTCGTGTTCTGAGCTGGCCAATCCTACCCAATAGATCCTCTTCTTTTATTTCGAAGTAATCACTCATGCTGGTAGTTTCTGTTTTTCTTTCCACTCTTCTACGAATTTATCGAATATACTCCTTACTCTCTCGGCAATGGGTCCAGTTCCCTCAACACCTCTTTCGGTGACTCTGATTCTCTCCAGTACGGTTATTACCCTCGCCTCTGGTATGTACTTTATCATCTTAGGAAACACCTCCTCAAGCCTCCTTGCAAGTTCTTCCATATCTAGAGGGGCTTCAGTTAACCGGACATCGACTATTACATGGCCGTAAACTATTAACCTTGGGTAGGTTTCACCTTTCGATGTTCTAGCGTCTCTTAAGATGATATTATATCTGGAGGTTTCGTAGCCAAGTAAAATACCTTCATAGCTGTCACCGTTAACGGTTCTTACAACTACATGCTTGTCGACTAAGGAGCTGAACTCGGCGTTAAACCTTCTTAAAGCCGTATCAACAACTGCCATCGCAAAAGGGAGGATGAAGAGTGGTTATAAGCATATGCCTGGAATACTTGTGTACCGATAAGTTGGACGCACGCCAATACTGAATACTTATGTTGCGGAATAGTTTTAAGCCAGTATTTGTGCTCCTCCCTGTGGAGCTTATATTAACTGCTATTGAAAGTTACGACTACGCTAATGTTAAAGCACTAAGCTTTCAAGGTGAAGGTTTAGAAATAAGGCTTGAACTACCTCAAAAAATTATCGAAGAAGTGAACTGGAATCCCTCGCTGGGCGACAGAGTTGTAGTAGAGTTATCCGAAAAAATAAGTGACCTTAAGGAATGGGATATCGTTCTCTCAGGCACTCTTCTCAGAATGGAAGCTGATTTTGCAGTATACAGCTTTGGGGGCCTACTTTGCTCAATCAGGGGCTCTTCAGTAGGAGCTCCTAAGAAAGCCCACTTTGCCCTACGCGTGAAGCGGTAGCGTTTTTTAGCCCCGAATACTAGGTTCAATTAATGATAACGCGTAGCGAGCTTGAGTCCCTTGTATCCTGGGCAAGATCAGCTTCTCGCAAAGTTCGAGTATACTTTAGGGGTTACAAATATGTTCTAACAGTTAGCAGATATGTAGAGGCCACAGACATCTCTGGTCGTGCAGTTCCATGGGCTACTGCCTTCGGGTCCAAAGCTCCACATGATGTGCTATCTTCTTTCAAAATCGAAAGGGTTGTCCTCGAGGAGGAAGGTCATACTAAGACATTCAACAGTATTGAAGAACTGCTAAAGCATGCCGGTATCCGTTAATATACTTTAACCTCCCATCGGAGAATCTTTTGGTAATCTTTATCAAACCAGAATTTACCTTCCACTGTTTTACCGGCCAAAACCTGTGGTAACCATACCCTATCATCTTCCCACATTTCACAGTAGGGTAAGGACTCAATATCATACCACTGAGGTTCTGCCTCTTCACTCGGTTTTGGTTCACCCTCGAATTTCTTAGAGCGGTATATATACACGACCCAATCGGGGTTATCGTTTGTTGAGTAAAACTCTAGCTTGCCAGCAGGCTCCAGCTCCAATATTTTAACGCTAACTTCTTCTAAAACCTCCCTGATAGCTGCCTCAACTGGAGACTCACCTACCTCGATACGGCCTCCAACACCGTTAAGCTTACCTTTACCGAAACCAACTTTTTTCCGTATTAACAGCACCTTCCCATTTTTCTCCAAGAAGCACAGCGTAGCAAACGTAACCATCCCGAATGTAAAAGTAGAAGCAGTTTAAAATTAACGGTTAAAACCTTTTATCCAATGTTTTAGTTTTCTAAGCAAAGTTCTTTTTTCCTTTAAAATACCGTTAACGTTGGTATAGGTTCCTAAGAGTTCGGTTACCCAGTTTTCTTTGAGCAATTCATCCAAGAGTGTGGATAACCCTCTTTTTAGTATAATGTCGCTTTTCTCTGACCCTTTTATTGCTGAGTGTACTATTCGAATCATTTTATCACTACTGAATCCTTTCAGCCATGCGTACCCAATAATCGCCTCATAAAGATCCTCTGGAAGATTATCGCCGATCCTTCGCAACCCCTTTTTTAAGGCTACGTCGCGGAGGATTCTATTGGGAACCCGGATTCCTTGCGGCGAACCTGTAGATAAAGTGAGAGCAGCGGAAGCTATGAAGTTCACTACTACATCTCCAAATCTAGCAAGCTCCTTTAGTCTTAGGTAGCTCATTTAGGCACTTGTTCTACGAGTTCTTCGAAAATATTTCTTACCTTTTCCAAGGCTTCCTTGAGAGCATCCAACGGTGACTTGCCCTCATTGGTAATCACAGTTAATGAATATGAGTCAGCTAGGGGATGGTCTCTCTTATAGGCAGCGAATACTACTTTAGGGTCCTCGTTTAACTTTTCTACTAACACGTTCAGTAAAGCGTGATCCTCTCCTTTAACTTTCAAATCTAGCCTGTTTTCCTCGTTTCTTACCACTGTGATTTCAAGGTTTTTGCTCACGATTGTCCTTTCGTAATGTGGATAAAAAAGCCTTTACCTTTTGCAGGGCTTCATTATAGCCTGAAGCTAACGTGTAACATTTCGTGCTGGTGTCTTCACGAGCCAGCCCTAATACCTTGAGGCGTTCTAAAACTTCTTTAACTTCTGCGTCAATGACAACAGCTAAGACCGCTACTAATTTCTTCAATGAAGGAGTTGCTTGTAACGGAAGAGCTTCTGAGTACTTTTCAGATAAAGCCCCAGCAATTTCGCATACTTCTGAGTAGCTAGCGTTGGTTGTTATGTACCCCTTCTCTAGACGAGCTTGGTAGCCCCTTAAAGTAAGGACGTCGACTATTGCCGTCAGAGGTATCCCAATGACCAGTTTAGTGGAAGGCAGGATTAGACCCAAGTTATGCCTGAATAAACCTTGCTTAGGCAATCGCCTGGAAAGTCTCCATTGCTTAGCAATTTCCATAATTTTAGTATAGTTTTCCTCCAGCTTATCGGGTGTTCCCATTAAAACCAGTTTCAAAAAACATCCTTTAATCTCAGCGGCTCCACCGCCTAAGAAAGGCACTACATGTTCAAGAAACTCCGTAGCCTCGCTGGATGATTTAAAATTCAACGTTATAGTTTTTTTAATTTTCTTCACATCACCTTACCACATATCCTTTGGATACTTTTTTTCTCTTGAATATCTTCCTGCAATTTGTGCAGTAAAGCCAGAGACCTCTTTTCTTCAATGAAGTTAAGCATTTAGGACACCTAGCGAAAATCAAGCCGTAGTGAGCTCCTCGAACCGACAGCGAAAACGGCGGTTTTCCAGAAATTACTCGGGCCCTTACAATATCACCGTAACCTAGAAGCTCATAAATGTTCCGTATCTTCAGACCCACCTCAGAAATGTGTAAAGATCCCCTATACGGTGGTATATGCAAGCGCTCTTTACTTTCATTATAAAATATATCTAAGAACGCTACCATATCCCTTAAACCGACCACCATAGCTTGGATAACGTCGTTTTCCTCGAGCACTGAGGGGTCTTTAACTCGACGAACTTGTACCTCATGTTTAAACACATTGACGTGCACGTATCCAGCGACTTTGGCTCTAACAATCCATTCATGGGTATATGAATTGAGAGTTGGCAAGTATTCCTCTAAAACTCCCAGCTCATCGCCAGGTACGACGAACTCCTTATTAACCATATGAGTGACATCTACAGCTCTAAAAAAGCGTTACCCTTTAGATACTCTAATTGCAGCTACTCTTACTTTATGTGACTTTTTGCGGTGATGTGACATAGTTGGAGGTAAACGGATAACTTCTTCAAATAAGATTTCGGGGGAATAACCCATTTCCTTGCACTTAGCTAAAACGTAATCTAAGGATTCTACCTTATGTATGCTGAAGACTGTAGGCGCAAGCCTGAGTGCATTCCGCAAAAACTCTATATCAACCCCTTTCTTATGAACTCCAAAAGGTGGGTTCTGTATTACACAGCGTGCATTTCTGGAAGCTTCAAATTTTGAAGCTTCCACACATACAGTATCCACGTAGGCTTCTACCCCTAAACTTCTAGCTGCGGCTAGCGCAACCCTTAATGCCTTTGCATCAATGTCTACTAGGATCACGTGAGGTGCACCTAAGATAGCTGCTCCAAGTCCTAGTCGCCCAGTTCCAGCTCCAAGATCTATTATAGTTCCCTCGAGGTCATGATAGAAAGCTGCAATCCACAGTATTCTGGACGCTAGATGAGGAGGCGTAACATACTGTTCAAGTTCAACCCTAGGTTGGGGATACGAAGGTATCCTAGATATAAGTATCTCTAGAATTTTTTTCCTAAGCGGCCTTTGTTTTCCATACAAAGAGCCCTGCGCGTAAGAGTGCCACGAATACCTTTCAATCACCACTTATACCTCAGGATAGCAGCTATTCCTCCAAAGACCTTCAGGAATTCCCTCCCCTCACCTGTTTCTAAGGATACGAGAACTACCTCAGCTCCATTTTCTTCTGCTAGTTTACCTAACTCTTCGATGAGCAATACTTTTTCAAAGATTTCTATATCTAATGACCCGCACTTAGCGCATTTAACCTCATTTCCCTCAAAAGTTTCTTGATTTTCAAAATTACAAGCTCGACACTTGTAATGTATTCGGGCTTTCTTTACTGCTTCTGAGATTAACAATGTTTTGACGGCGTTAGCTTCTAGAGATTTTCTAACTTCTTCTTCACCGTAAACGGCTAAACCGGTATCCCTTGCTACGTGGTAGAGCAACTCGTTTACCACTTCTTTTTCCTTTATGTACTGAACATCCTTTAACAGCTCTTGAGCCCTGTTAAGTAGCTCATATATGCCGGCCTCACCTCCGTAGCCTACGTCGAAAACTCCAAGAATCTTATCCTTCAATTGATAGTGGAGGTAATCACCTTTTAGAAATTCCTCTTTCGAGGGACCAGGTCCACCCACTATTAACCCCTTTAAATCTGTGACTTCAAGGAATATTTTATTTGCATAATCGCCAACTCGTTTATAGAATTCATGGGTAAGTTGTTCAATTATTCTTTCGAATCTCCTAGCTGATTGTCCTCCAGCTCTATGCTTACGAGGAATCCCTGACTCAATCTCCTTCACTATCTGTAACGATTTTCCCTTCAAAATCGCAAAAGCCGCTTCGCCTCTGTCGATTACCATTAAACCGAAAGACTCCTTGATCGAAATCATATCATCTAGAATTTCAGTGTAGAAGCGCGAATCACACCTGTAAAGCCAAACCTTAAGTTTTTCTGGAGGTTCCAGCACGTGAACCTCCAGTTTCTCGCTGCCAGGTGAATCCCCCTCTACATAACCAGCGAAAATTACAAGGCCGTTAGGTGGAGTCGTTTTGAAAAGTTTAAGTCTCTGCATAACGGCTGTTAGAGCATCAAGTACATGATGGCGAGTTGTCCGGTCTTTAATGTTAGATGCTGAAGAGTATTCGCTTCTAAGAACTTCCGCTACCTCGCTTAACGGCCGCCCAGTCGGTATATACAGTGAAATCAGCTCCGTTCCTCTTCCGGTCTTGCTTTTAAGCTCGTTTAGGAACCGCTGAAGTTTAAAGCGCTCCAGCTCTACCGACATTTTATAAACCCCTTCTACGTCATTCTAAAAATATATTGCTACTCAATAGAGATACGCAATTATCGTAACAGTTATTTTAACACAGAATGCCGAAACTTACGGTCTGCGACGTGTCTAACTTAAACAGGTTATTTACATTAACCTTTGCTGAGCTATGATTCCGATAGGCAAGATCGTGAAAGTGACTCATAATGGAAAATTGATAGTCAAGGCCGAAGCTATACCAAAGCTTGGCGCAGAGGTTCACGATGCATCCACTAGCTTGGTAGGGTATGTTGATGATATTATAGGCCCGGTAGCTTCACCCTACATAGTCGTTAGGGCATCTGGGCAAGGGATTAAACAACCTGAGCATCTCATGAATCGTATGCTGTACACAGTTAGCGTAACAAAAAAGTTACACATCAAGGGTGGTAGGACATGAATGAAATATGCCCACAATGCGGATCTGAAAAAGTAATTTTCGATTCAGCTATTGGTGAACGAAAATGTTCTGAGTGCGGTTACGTTATAGAGGAGACAATTATAGATTTAGGACCTGATTGGAGAGCGTATGACCACCAACAAATGTTGCTTCGAGCGAGAGCAGAGCCAATTAATCCTCAGCGCGAAGTATGGACACTTATAGGGAGCAAAGCTGGTTTAAGCGCGGTTAAGCGGGCCGAGTTTGGTAGACTTTCTGTAATACAGGAGTTTATATCTAAGGAGGGTGAGAGAGGATTAACGCATGGGTGGAATGAAGTAAGCAGACTTGCCGCCGCAATACAAGCCTCGCCACAAGTGAAGGATGAGGCTATAAGGCTATTTTCACTGGCTCAAAGAGAGGGGTTACTCAAAGGAAGAAGCATACAAGGAATAGCGGCCGCGAGCATAGCTTTAGCATGTAGGGAGTATGGGCTCCCAAACCCTATTCCTAGATTATGTGAATATGTCTCCACCAGCTCAAAGGACTTAAGGAGATGTTATTTGTTTTTATTGGAAAACTTAGGAGGGGAGCTGAAGCTCAAACCACCAGATCCTATGAAGTACATACCAATGATCGCAAACAGATTAGGCTTAAGCGTAGAAGTTCAGCGCACGGCAGCCAAAATTTTAACGACTGTAGCTGAAGCCCGTATTTTACTAGGTAAACCTCCACGAAGCTTAGCAGTTGCCGCGCTTTACATAGCTTCTATAATACATCGCGAGCGTAGATCTAGAGTGGATTTTGCGGCGACTGTCGGTATAACAGAGACGACTCTAAGGAAGCATGTAAAAGAACTTATTAAAAAATTGGATATAGAGATTCTCATTTGAAAAACAAGAAGGGCAAGTTAATATAGCCTGCGTTTTACTCTAATCATAGGGTATGCGTAGCGAAGCCAAAGAACTCAAATTAAGCGAAGGCGGTGGAGATCAAATAGAGAAACGCATACTCGATATAGTTTCGGCATCCGGTGATGCTGGTGTGCTGCAACGGAACATATGGCAATTGTTGAACTTAGATAGCAGAAAAGGAAGCAAGATAGTAAAACGACTCGAGCGCATGGGATTCATCGCCAGAGAGGTTGTAGTCCATAAAGGAAGAAAAATGTATGTATTGAAGCCAACACCTAGGTTACTGCGCGCCCCACAATTGCCGCAATTGTTAGAGGCTATTCCATGCTTTTACTGTCCGCTTCTCGCTTCTTGCTCCAATGAACAGCACAGAGTTTTAAATTGTGAGAAATTGAACGAGTGGATCACAAACGGGGTGGATGGGTGAGCAGAGTTCGGTGCTTTGTAGCTGTGGATGTTGACGATCCTGATGTTATCTCAAGAGTCACTAGGATTCAGCAGCAGATTAATGAAACCGGCGCTAAGCTGAAGATCGTAGAGCCTGAAAACCTTCATCTCACTTTGAGATTTATCGGCGAGATTGAAGAAGAGCAGGTTGGCAGAATAGTAAGAGCTTTAGAACGTATCGAATTCGCAGGCTTCCAAGTTGAGTTCGTTAATCTAGGAGCTTTTCCTAATAATCGTAGGCCTCGCGTTATATGGATTGGAGTAAGAAAGGGGGCTGCTGAACTAGCCGAACTCAGTGTAAAAGTAAACTTAGTTCTATCTGAGCTAAGATTGCCTAAACCTGAGGAGGAGTTTACTCCACATTTGACTATCGCAAGAGTAAAAACTGGCATAGGGTCGCTGACAACTTTCATAGATAAGAACTCAGATGTGGAGATAGGTATGATGACTGTCGATTCCCTTAGGCTTAAAAAAAGTATACTAACGCCTCGGGGGCCTATCTACGAAACGCTTTACGAGAAAAAGGCAACCGGGTAAATAAGGATGAATTTTCATGAGATACTTGCTGAAGTTTTAAGACGTGAGACCCCGACGGAAAACAAGACACTTGAAGTTACTCAAACCGTTCAGCAAGTATTAACTACTTTGAAACAAACACTGAACACTGAGGACGTGAAAGCCGAGGTAGAGGTGGAAGGATCATTTGCAAAAGGTACATGGTTACCAGAAGATGTAGACGTCGATATTTTCTTGCTATTCGACCCAGTAATACCACTGGAGAAGTTAAGAGAGATTGGTTTAAGAATCGCGGTTAAAGCCGCTGAGAGCCTAGGGGTTAACTATAAAAGAATGTATGCATCTCATCCTTACCTTACGCTGGAACTGCATACTTGCGAGGTCGACATAGTACCAGCTTACAAGGTGTTTTCCCCATCCGAGATTAAATCCCCCGTAGATCGAACACCTTTCCATACAAAATATGTGAAAACTCGATTGGAGGATAAACCTGAGCTAAAAGGAGAAATAAGAATGCTGAAGAGGTTCATGAAGGGAATCGGGGTTTACGGTGCTGAAATACGGGTTGAGGGCTTTTCCGGCTACTTGGTTGAGCTTCTAACCATACACTTTAATTCATTTGTTTCAACTCTGAAGGCGGCGTCTACCTGGAAACCATACAAAGTAGTTATAGATCTGGAAAACTACTACAGTGACCCCAAAGAGGCACTGAAAAAGTTCCATGAACCGCTTATAGTGGTGGATCCCGTGGATTCTAAGAGAAATGTAGCTAGCCCTGTTTCACTTGAATGTATGTGTAGGTTCATCGCGGCGTCTAGGGCATTCCTACGAGCCCCTAACTTAAGCTTCTTCTACCCCGCTAAAACGGGCCAGCTCCCCGAGCTTCAAGAATTACTGAAGTCAAGGGCTATCGTAGCCTTACATATTGAAATACCAGAGCTACTGGAAGACATCCTTTGGGGACAAGCTAAAAGAGCGCTTAAAGCATTAAGCCATGGACTTGAAAAGTACGGTTTCAGCGTCTTAGCCTCCACGGCTTGGTCACAAGGCAAGGAACTAATCCTACTTTTCGAGCTTGAAGAACTCATGCTACCCTCCTTGGAGAAACACTACGGTCCACCCGTGTACTCAAGCCATGATGTTAAATTCCTTGAAACATATGCAAGCTCGGTCGCCGGCCCCTACGTTGAAGGGGAAAGATGGGTTGTAATAAGGCCTCGCCGAGTAAGGCGAGCGGAGGATGCTGTATCAAAGCTACTGTCCTCCTATAACATTGGCGAACACTTAACATCTAGCTTAAAGGCTGGTTATAAATTATTCATTGGTGAAAGCGTTATAGATGCATCGAGTAATGAAAATTTTAGAACCTTCTTGGCTGAGTGGCTTATTCGGAAACCCTCGTGGAGTTAAGTATTTGGAAGTTAAAGCCAAGATATTTATATATCCTTACATACCCCTCCGTGTCCCTAAACGCTGCTAGGCAAAGGTTAGTAGAGTTGAACATGCTGGGAGTTGATAAACTAATGTTCGAAGGTCCTGTAGAAATAAACGGCGTCCATGTAATCGCGAAAGGCACCACGGGAGTGGTAGTTAAAGGTGTAAGAAAGGATCAGAAAGTAGCTATAAAAATCAGGAGGGTTGATGCAAACAGGCAATCTCTATTAAGTGAAGCAACAAAGCTGCGCTTAGCAAACACAGTTGGTATAGGACCACGGCTTCTGGCAGCGTCTAGAAATTTTTTGGTCTGGAGTTTCGTTGAAGGAATCGAGTTAGAGGAGTGGATTCCGCAAGCAGATGCGAAGGATGTGCGTAAGGTGGTTCGCGAGCTATTCCGCCAGGCCATAATTTTAGATTCTCTCGGTTTAATACATCAAGAATTATCTAGAGTAGGGAACCATGTAATGGTCACTCCTGGATTACAACCTGTTATATTTGACTTCGAAACAGCTAGTCTAAGTAGCAGTAGAAGTAACTTAACTCAATTAGTTAATGCGCTTTTAATCAGAGAATCACTCATTTCAGAGAAAGTACAGCGAGCATTTAATGTGAAGCGTGACTATATCCTCCAAATCATAAAGGTTTACAAAAAGACTCGCAATCCTAACAGCCTAAGTGTTTTACTAAGCTAGATCAAACTATTGGTGAACCTTCAATTGATCCAATTGAGACCAAACCTGTCAACCTTTTATTGTTTACCTGTTCTAATATCTTAAATGCTTTCCCCTTTGATAAAACCTTATTGTTGTTACCACAGTAAGGTGAGTATATACATTTTGGGCAGCCATCCTCACAATCGCATAACCTTAAAATCCTTAAAGCTTTTGAAAAGGTATCTTCAAACCGTTCAAAAAGTAGTTTTGAACAGCCGGAGCCACCTGGATAGGCATCGTAAATAAATATGTGACCAGTTGGAAAGCTGATTCCTCCTAGATCGGTTAGGCCAGCGCCAACTGCTGCTTGAGCAGCTGTGATAAGCACATGCTCGATCGCATGGAATGCCTCTGCATTTCCGATTGAATCCCATGCCGGGTTTATGGGGAATCTTAAAAGCACACCTTTAGTGGCAAATCCATACGCGTACTCTTTTTCAAGAATTGTTTCACGCAGTGTTGCTCCACTTTCGAAATCTCTTGTAACATAACCGTATACCACTTCCCTTACACTTAACTTCCCATATTCGATACTTGATCCTAAAACTTTTCGGGAAATCTCAGGCGAAAAACTTTCGGGGGCTGAGTAGTAAAGCGCGCTAGTCACTAAACTGTAATGGCTCGGTAGCCTTGTGACCACAGCCCGTGTAGGGGATAGCTCAACGGATAGATAGGTTTCACCACCATGAAGGTATACTCCTCCCGGGAAAAGCTCCTTTAATGCTGCAGGCATGTCCCTAAGTCCAATAAGTCTCCCCCTAACGTCGTATATCTTTACAACTTCACCCGTACCTCTCAAACCAGGTCTTTTCCGCAGGTAGCGAGAGCCAGCAGAAGCACATTTAATGTACTTTCCTCCTTTAACAATTTTTAAGAAGCCGCTTTTCAGAAGCTCGTTAGCAATTTTACTCTCGAAAATTTCTAGTTCATCCACCCGTAGCGGTAGATCCGCAGCTGTAGCAGTCAACTGAATTTTCGCGACTTCTTCGTTATGTGCTTCTATTGCTATAGGTTCAGGTTCTTTACTAAAGAATTCATCTGGAAAGTTTGCATAGTATTGGCTGATAGGATCATCTCCTAAAACGGTTAATACGTATGCTTTCCTCCCTCTTCTTCCACAGCGCCCGGTTCGTTGCACGTACTTACTGAAAGATGGGGGTATGTTAGCTAGAATCACGCAGTCAAGGTCGCCGATATCTATTCCTAACTCTAGTGTCGGAGTTGCTGTAACGGCCATGATTTCACCGTCTCTCAATCCTTTCTCAACTTCCCTACGTTGTTCAGGTAATAGTCCAGCTCTATGTACATAAACGTCAATGTTGAGCTTTTGGCATAACCTGAAAATCAGCTCCACAGCCCTATGGCTATCAGCAAATGCTACAGTCTTCAACCCTTTTCTCACACAAGTAGCAATTAAAGCAGCAACTTCAGCGAGCCTAGATCTCGCAGTAGGTTTTAACATTGCATGTATAACAGCGCTTCGCCTACCGGATCCCAAATGGATAACATTTACTTTATCTCTAAACAGAGATTGAGCGAATTCTTTCGGGTTACCTATTGTAGCGCTAGTTCCGACAAAAATCGGTTTATTATATAAAATTCTCTTTAACCTTTTCAGCACGTAACTTACATGTGCGCCTAAAACCCCACTGTAAGCATGAGCATCGTCTAGGACAACATACCTGGCGGTTGAGCACAATATTCTGAACTCCCGCGAGTTCATTAAACCGTAATGCAGCATATCGGGATTTGTAAGCAATATTTGAGGGGGAAAACTATAGATCGTTTGTCTTTCTTTATCTTTGGTATCACCATCAAGGACTAAAGCTCTAATCCCGAAAAGAAGGTTAACAAAGGAATTAATGCGTGCTACCTGGTCGCGTGCGAGTGCCTTAGTGGGATAAATCAGTATAGCATGTACTTGCGGCGTGGGATCCCGTAAAACATCCTCAAGTACCGGGATAAGAAATGCTTCAGTTTTTCCGGTTCCAGTTCCAGCCACTACAAAAGTATTTGACCCCTCTTTAATCGACTTTATAGCCTCGGCTTGGAAACGGTATAGCTTGCCTATACCTCTTTTTCTTAGAGCTTCTATAAGAATTTCGGAAGACACGATCTCTTCTACTGATGGCCCTGGTTCTAGCGGCAGGGGTTTCTCAAGGTATACTTTTACAACTCTATGCCCTTCATCTTTACGCAGCTCATTGATTAACTCATCAGAGTCGGAAAACTCCTCGAAAGTCACGTTGTGTTAAATAATTGCATCCTCTTAAAGTTGCTATGGCTTTACTAGCCCTTAACCGCTAACGTTTACCTTTTTCTATCTAACGTACATAATTTCGCTAGCTTTTAGCTGCTACGAGCCTTCTGTTATCAGCTTCCGATATCGGTGAGCCATTATCTACTATTTCTCTGGCAATACCTCTTAAAATACTTTGATTGGGTAAAAACACCTTCATTTTTTGTTTAGCATTGATGCAGTAGATCTTAGTCCCTGATTATTGAATTAGCACACTTATTCAAAGTGTATTATAACATTCATCAAAGCCTGTAAGAAAAGCCTTGAGTAGCAGAAGCCCTGGGTACCGGCTATTAAGTAGTTCGCGAAGAATGACCCTCGTAATCGATAACTCACAGGCAGTCATTGTTTACGTTTATGCCATTTAGAGCAACAGGTAGCGTAATTTACTTGTAAAGAGCTTATAACCTAGCAAACCCTTTCTCTTATTCACGATTACATTGCTCAACCATTTAGTTCACACTTTAATAGTTGCCTAGTAAGTCTCGGGTTTATGAGTTGAAAATAAGTAAATGTCTCTGTACATTATGCGTATATGTAACTTGGATATTCTTCTTGGAGGCCAGATAAATCTGAAGGCATCTTTTCCCTTATCGTAGTATTATTATGGAAATCAAAACCTTATATAAAAGAGAACGTTAAGGAAGTGTGGAATGGCCACGGGTAATTGGTGTAGAAATTTTTAGCGGGGAGCTACCCTATCATGAACCATTTACAATTGCTTTAGGTACGTCTACAGCATCTTGGAATATAACTGTAAGAGTGATGGTTGAGGATGGTTCCGAGGGTTGGGGTGAAGGATCTCCATCATACTCTATACTCGGTGAGACTAGAGGTCTAGTAGTATCGTGGGCGAAGAAGCTAGCTGAAAAGCTTTTGATGGAAAAATGTAGTAGCCTTGAGCACCTTTATCTGCTATGCTCAGCCTCCCGTTCACCGAGCGCAGCTGCTGCTATCGAAGAGGCTGTCCTTGATGCTTGGGCTAAGGGGGTCGGGCTCAGTGTAACCAGATTGCTTGGAGGTCCTTTTAGAGATAAGATTGAGACAGATGTTACGATTGGGATAATGAAACCTGAGGACCAAGCGGCTAGGGCTGTTAAGTACGTTGAACAAGGCTTTAGAATACTGAAAATTAAGCTTGGAGCAGATCCGGATGAAGACATCCAAAGGGTTCGCGCGGTAAGGGATGCCGTTGGTGAAGGAGTACGAATCAGGGTTGATGCAAACCAGGGATGGAGTGTGGAAAACGCTATGCGTGTAGTCAGTAAGCTGGCTAGCTACGACATAGAGTATGTAGAGCAACCAGTGAAATGGGATGATATTAATGGGTTAGCAACTGTTCGCAAGAACTCTCCTCTACCAATAGCTGTAGATGAAAGCGTTAAGACTGCTGTTGATGTATTTAAAGTCGCTAAAGCGGAAGCTGCAGACATAGTTAACATTAAAGTGATGAAAAGTGGAGGGTTACTTGGAGCTCTTAGAGTAGCCCATGCAAGCGAGGCCGCGGGTCTGGAAAACATGATCGGCTGCATGGGAGAAGGTAGGCTTGGAATAACGGGAGCTGTTTGTCTAGCAGGGAGCGTGTTTAACATAAAGTACTTTGACCTAGATTCAGATATCCTTCTAGCTTCTGACTATGCAGGCGGGGGATCCCGCGTCGATAAAGGTAAGCGCGAAGTGCCCAATGTACCGGGACTAGGCGTCGAAGTCGATAGGCTAAAGCTCACAAGGCTCGCTTTGATAGGCGAAATATAACTTAGACGAGCATGCGATTCTCTCTGTGATGGTTGTTACAATTAAGGACTCAACGCGGCACGTGTGAGCCTAATGTAATTTCTACCCGCTCTTTTCTCAACTATGATTAACCCCATATCTTCTAATCGTTTTAGTCTTCTCCAGAGTGTGGTTGTAGGCAAGTTAACAACTTTCTGTAGCTCGCTCTGGAAAGCTCCGCCCCCCATTTTCTTTAAACCATTAATTATTAACATATCTTCTTCGCTTAACTTTTCTAAAGCTTCTTTCATTGCTTTTCTACGAATAACTAGCACAGCTATTAATACTAACGCTAGGATAGCAGCAAAAACTATGGCATATTGTATGGTAAATTCAAGTAGACCTTTAGTTTCAGTGCTACTTCCCTTGGGTTGTTCAGAAGGTCTGCTAACGCCATCCTGCTGGGATTCGCTGGAAGGTTGTTGATACGGTGTATACATGAATACGTATCCAACAACTATTTCACCAGGCTCGAAAAGAAAAGACATCGAGTTTTTTACTATGGTTATTTCTTCGGGCGCCTTATTAAGATATGTTACAGTAGTGTTAGGTGGAAGAGTGATGTTGACCATGTACGGGGAGGAGAAATTAACGTACCAGATTTTGCCCATTTTATATGTTAAAGTTTGCGTATAATACGAGATTCTTATCTCGTTAGTGTCAATACATACTACGTTAATGGTCCCTAACGTATTATTTAATTCATAAGCTAGAGGCTCATTAAACTCATCGGTCACAAACAGTAAGAGTGAGGGATCCGGAATACCCACCAAAGGAATGGTTAATTCGATGAGTCCCTCCGTGTAGACTACGTATTTAACTTGAGCCATCCCCCCGTCTAGTATTGTAATAGAAACTTTGGAAGTCTGCCCCTTCACCGGCACACAAATTAGTAGAAAACCTAACAATGCAGTGAGTGCCAGAGCACCGCCTTTTCTCACAGAGGCTTAAGAGATGCCAATTATTTAAGGCTGACTTACAAGAAGTAAAGTTAAAAAAATAAATATATTCCAGTCAATCCTTTACTTTCCGCTAGACCCTTTACCCGGCGGCTCTTTTGTTTTACCTCTTTTAGCCTCCGCTGATTTTTGCAGATTTTCTCTGATTCTTTCAATTTCTCTCTGTATATTCTGCAATTTTTTTAATTCATTTTGAATTCTTTCCCTTTCTCTCTCAAGCTCCTTTCCAGATATTTTAATTCTCTCCCTCTCTCTAGCTAAGTATTGTTTGTCGATCGTTTTACTTATTTTATCAATTAAATTTGTTAATTTTATCAGACTCTCATTGGATATTAGTTCAATTCTCTCTAGCGTTCTGTTAATTTTTTCGACTAATTTCTCCGTAAGCTTTCCTCTCCTTAATGCTTCACCAACTTCAGTCTCATTAATATCTAGGTCCGAGTTCCGCAGCTCTTTCACTAAGCGTTCACGGCCTAGTTTAGCAAGCTGGGCTGTCGTATGACCTAAAATAGAGCGCACTTGAGCCAAATAGTGAGCCGCTGCGCTTATGTTACAGGATGCAGCCCGAGCGCGTCCTTCCTCGACTAATCCCCTGCCTTTAATTAAAGCATCTGCTATTGCGGTCAAGTTGTAACCTTTTCCAGTTAGATTAGCTACTATGCTTTCGAGCTCCGCTAACCTGCGTTCAGCTTCATCGAAGGCCATCTTGACAGGGTAAAACTCAGGCGTCCACTTACATGTTAAGTTTCTAGGCACATATGTTTCATTACTTTCTACAGGTGGGTGCTCCGCCAGCACTGCCCTACATGCAGCAAAGGAGGCATCTAGCCGATCTCTAAGTTCTTCTTGAAGCTCGATTACTTTACCGTATTTTTGAAGAGCTAGCACGGCATAACTTTTTGCAGTGCTGTAGTTGCCACCTTCAAGAGCGGCCAGCGCCTGACTCAAATAAGAGTCCCCAGTAAGCGTTAAATTCAAAGCAAGGTTGAACGCCTCACTTAAATTAGCATATGTTGTGAGATTGTAATTTGCCAAAACCTGATTTCGGCAGTAGACCATTTCCTTAAGTCTAGCAGCAGCCTCTACTAGTTTATCTGCCCCTTTAATTTTCTGCAGCCTGGGCGCTGTAATTTCTGGCTCCTGAGAGAGAGGGGCTTCAACAGTAAAAGTAACTGTGGCACGCTCACCCCCGTCTAATACAGTAATTATATAGGTGCCGCTAGGTGCCTCGGCTGGTAGCTCAAAGGTTAACGTAGATATACCATTCTCATTTGTAGTTACGTTCTCGGAAAATATAATCGAATCATTAGGGCTAAAGACCCGAACATCGTACGTGGTGTTAGCTTCCCCCTCAATCGTTATAATTATAATATCTCCTGGTTTATAAACCGGGCTATCGGTGCTTACATTAACCCGCAGCGCAAGAGCAATTGCAACTAATGCTACACCCAAAACTCCATGTGCTAATAGGTTTTTTACCCTCATATTCATCTCAACTACTTGAGCAACAGACTAGTTTAAGGAATACCTTGAAAACCCTAGCGGAAAACGATGGAAGGTACTTTTCAGATCCCTAATGTTTTAAAATCAGCTTGAATGAACTCTTGTGGTTAACTGCAGCTACTGTAAGCATCCAATAGATGGGCTTCCGTATAAGTGCAAGTACTGTGGTGGGATATACTGTGTGGAACATCACTTACCGGAGAATCACGACTGCGAAGGCTTACAAATGGCTAAGAGCCCGGACCGAATCGAGAAAGAGAGCGTTGACCTAACCCAGTATCCTTGGGCTTCTACGATTAAAGCTGCCCCGGGAGCGATGTTCCGCTCTAGGGAGCTTCTAAGCTTAATTATAGCCACACTTGTCGTAGCTTTAGCCTTCAGTTTTCCATATACGTTTCAAGGAACAGTAACAGCCTTGCTAATTGCCTCGCTGGTATACATGCCACACGAGTTAGCTCATAAGTTCACGGCACATTTTTCCGGTTTCCATGCCACATTCAAGCTACATTGGCCGGGTTTAGTAATTACTTTGCTGTCAGCGTTGCCCTATATGCCGTTCAGGCTGGTGTTCCCAGGGTATGTCGCCGTGGAAGGCATCGGTAGCAATGCTAAAACAGAGGGTAAAATCGCGGCTGCTGGACCGTTGACTAACTTGGCCCTATGTTTTCCGCTAGCTTTATTACCATCATTTTATAGCCGAGAGTTGCTCTTCGCCTCCGCGTTGGTATCAACTTTAAACCTCCTACCTTTACACCCACTAGATGGGTCAAAAATTATCAAATGGAACATAGGCCTGTGGGCCCTATTGATAATCATTAGTATAATACTGATTTTGATTATAACATTTTAAAAATGAAATACTACGAATAATTAAATAAAGTAAATAAATTATTTAGACTTTTTCAAGATCATGTGTCCACACTTAAACCTATCAGAGTTAAACATGAAACAGCTAATTGAGTCATGCATTTAAAGGTAATCAACCTTTTTTTACATCTCCAATAGTATATGTTGTCCATGAATACAATTTTAAACTCTCGGTTAAATGTATCATTCTCTTCGAGTACTACCTTTAAATTCCCACGTTGATTTATATAGCATGCCTGCAAAAGCCAAAAGACAAAGACCCGAGATAAGTTTCTTGCTTGGAGTGTTTCTCGGAGCAATTCTGATGTACTTTATCTTTACCGAACTTTATGTTCAGCGACCACTCTCCGGGTTTACGTTGGTGCTTTTGCCCAACGAAGAATATTTTTATCATGTTTATGAGCTAATGAACCGCGCCAACTCAAGTATTCATATCATCATGTATGTAGCTAGATATGACCCAGAAGAGACGGTAGCGGAGGATCCAGCTAATGCACTAATAACTGCCTTGAAAACAGCCCGCGATAAGGGTTTAGATGTTAAGGTAATAGTCGACGATGTAACTAAAATCGACTACCCCGAGACAATTGCGTACTTAAAGGCCCAGGGAATACCGGTTAAGCTAGATCCGAAACCTGGTATTACCACACATGCGAAACTAGTGATCATTGACGGTAGGATCGTTATAATAGGAAGCCACAACTGGACTGAATCGGCTCTCTCAAGAAATAATGAATACTCAGTGCTGATACATTCCAACGATATTGCCCTGGAGGTTGAAAGATACTTCCAAAACCTATGGGAGAATGGACGGCCTCTCTAGTCAACGCTAAATTCATAGCCACATTTAGGGCATTTAACGTAGTCGCAACTTAAGCTGGCTAAAGAGCAACCCGAGCATGCAAACGCTCTAGAGTATGTTACACTGAACATGTAGCCACATTTAGGGCATTTCACTAGGTCTTTTCGGCCCTTTAGTCTCAGAGATGACACGATCTAGGAAATGATTTCAACGTAAAAATGTTACTCTAAGTGAGTCAATGCATTTTTAACGGTTACGCTTCTCAGGGATCGCTTTTCTCTTCAAGAAACTCAGGCTTCTCCTCGAGAAAGCTATTGCTCGTAGAAAACACATTAAACTATCGTTTAGCTGGATAATCCTCTACAGCTTTTTTAATTAGCTCCCCTATCCTCTTGTCAACTTCTTTTTTTCCTAAGCCCAACTTAACTAACCGGCCCTCCTCTACTACTAGGTCCCCGTTGATAATCACGAATCGGGGCGAAACACACCCCTCAAGTACCTTCTCTAGGGGCTCGTCAAAGATCAAGACATCCCCTTCCCAATCGATTCCGAACAATTCGTAACCACCAAGGGTTGCCTTACCAAGCAAGTAACGCGCCCATTTTTTCCCATGCACTTTAATCGCCGTCGTATACGCTGCAGCAGCGCTTCCCAGAAGTAAAGGCCAATCGCTGCCGATTGCATCAACTTCCTTAGGATGCTTTATCGTTTTACCGTAAAGCCGTAGATTGGAGAGTGGGCAATGAACTACTCGGATCCCATAGCGTTTATAGCCTGATCCCGAGATGCAATGTACCCCGATTATTCCACTGTCCTCTCCTTCTCTCAAGTTAAGTAATGAGGCTAGAGTAGGTAGCTCATCGACCCCCTCACTTAAATGTATGCTGAACGGTACTTTAAGCTTCTTAGCCGCCGAATAGGCGACCTTGAGTGATTCGGGTGTAACGCAGCCTATAGAGTGAATAAAGAACCCGAGTGGTATAGCTCCGTCGAGCGCCGACACCGATAAAAGCAGGTTAGTCGCACGCCACGCGTCAGGCCACCCAGCTTGAAGGTCCATAATCGTCGGCATAATTACTATCCTAGGTTTAACTGAAAGTTTCCTGTAAGCTAACACGTTAGCGTCACCCCTTCCCACTAAAACCATTAACGTTACTCCCTCAAGCAAACTCCTAAGCATAGATGCTGCGGCAAGTTTCGAGGAAAAGTCCAAGTCACCTCTTAATGCGGCTTCATCGACTTTCAGTTTTCTATTCTTAATCCACTCGTATGCGTTGCTCCACGTCCCCTCTCCTGCGTCAATGACCTGAGGGTGTGCGTGGGCATCCGAGAATCCAGGCGTTACCACAGTTTCTCCGTAGAGGGATCCCTCGCCTGGAAGCATCATACGGGCCGATTCAACAACGCCGCGAGGCGTAACCAGCGTTCTAGCTTCGATTTCCATTAAAGCCATCTAGTAACCACCATACCCCGCGGCGAGCTTTCCTGTAACCCCATACTGGTAATTTTGACAAAAACAGCTTTCTCCCTGAGCTCATTTAAGTTTTTGGCACCAATGTATCCCATGCCCTGCTTAAGCGCATTAACGAGTACTTCTACAACATTAGCTACTGATCCTCGGTATTCAACGTAACCTTCAACTCCCTCGGGGACGCGCTTAAAGGTCCCGTAGCGGCTCGACCCTGCTGCTAAAGCTCCCTTGCTCCCCATTCCCCTGTAAGGTTTATACTTCTTACCGTCAATCTCGATAATTTCTCCCGGAGTTTCATCAGTTCCCGCTAGCAGGTAGCCCAGCATAACCGCGTCCGCGCCAGCCGCGAGCGCTTTTACCACGTGAGCGGGTTTTTCGATTCCACCATCAGCTACTACCCCTACGCCTGTTTCTCGCGCAACGTCAGCAACCCATGAAATAGCCGTCAATTGGGGTACGCCTACTCCGGCAACTTCTCTAGTCGTGCAGGCGTGTCCGCTACCCAGGCCGACCCTTAGTACGTCAGCACCTGCATCTATAAGCGCATAGGCCCCTTCTCGAGTTACAACGTTGCCGGCCATGACTTCTACGCCGTACTCTTTGAACTTTTTCGTTGCCTCGATAACGTTCCTGCTATGCCCGTGTGCGGAATCCACAACTATGAGCTCAGCACCAGCTTCGATGCAGGCCTTTACTCTATCTTCGTCGAAAGGGCCTACGGCGATTGAAATTGGAAGTTTTTCCTCTCTAGCTTTCTTTATCACCGAGAGTGTTTGAGTCAACTCCATGTTTCGCGGAAGGACGCCGAGGCCACCTAGTTCGGCCAGACGAAGCGCCATTGCTTCACCTGTAACAGTGTCCATCGGGGAGCTAATAATCGGTATATTCAGAATTAGCCTTCTGGTTAGTCGCGTTGAAACTTCTATTTCATCAATTTTTACATCAGAGTATTGAGGAATAAGGAGTACGTCATCTAAACTTAAGCCCCAGGGCGCTTTTTCCAACCTGCTCCAGAATTCCATTGCTAAGGGCTTTAACGCTTACGTGATAAACTACTTCTCAGTACACTATATATTACAGTCCTAATCTATATACTATGATGGAATCCAGAACTACTCAAGTTCGAAACGTCCAGAAGGTCGGTTACTCGACGTTTACGGTTTCTTTACCAAAGGGGTGGGCACAGCGCCAAGGGGTTAAGAAAGGTTCCAAAGTAGTGGTCCGCGAGCTCCCAGATGGATCTTTAGTGCTGAGCATAGCAGAAAGAGAACAAGATCTGCCGCGCAGGTTCTCGGCCAACTTAGAGCTTTCTGAAGAGGAGGGGGAAGTCGAGCTTGAGAGGGGAATTATAGCCCTGTACCAAGCAGGATTCGATACGATAAGGGTTCAAGCACCGTCCAGCTCCCTTGAAGTTCTGAGGAAAGTTAGGAACCGACTAAGTGGTATTGAGGTAGTCGAAGAGAGAGAGAAGTTTGCTGTTTTAGAAGTTGTTTTAGATTACCTAGAGTTAGGCTTTAACCGGATACTTGGCAGAATGGTCGCGTTACTGCAATCTTCGCTTGAGAATATTCAGAAGTATTCAACCGAAAATAACGTCCACGCACTTCAAAAGGTGGTTGAGCGAGACGATGAAATCGATAAATTTTACTTCCTGCTTGCTCGCCAAGCGTCGCTTTGTTTCCGCAGACCAGAGATCCTCAGCAAACTCGGGCTTAGCTCACAAGGAGAAGTGCTCCCCCTTCTCTACTACGGAAAAACGCTTGAAAGGTTAGGCGACACGTTAACTCAGCTAGCGATGTACGCCTTAGATCGCAGAGCTCCTATACCCGAGAACATAGTTATTTTGCTTCAGAAAGCCCTTGAAAAAGCCGTACTCTCTTTCGACGCGAAAAGCGCTACCGCTATGAAGGAATTAACTCGAATGCACTACGAGTTTTACGCGTCGCAGAAACCCGGTGATCTACTAAGTAACCCTATCCTATACTTGACCGGCAACTTCCTTAGCCTATGCGTAGATGTTATAGAGGCTCGGATCGAATATGATGCGGTCAAGCCTGGCCAATAACAACAGCTATTAAGGGCGATCGGAATAGAGCATAACGGGTTGGTTTCATGTCGTGGCAGGATGCAGCTAAAAAGGCTCTTTTGAACGCGGGCGCTCGAGTCGAAGATGGACAGAAAGGTTTACTAATTAGGAGCGAGGAAGAAAGAGGCGCTACTTTCACCCTTCTCGTGAGGAGGCTCCAAATGAGCCTAGATCGCAAAGTAGAGCTAGTTGGTACCATTGAAGTATCCCCTTATGGTAATGCTGATGTTTTGAGGGAAATGCTAGCGTCATCCTTCGAGGTAACGATGAAGGGATTTATTCGGAAGAGCTTCGCTTGGAAGCATTGGGATGGGCTTCATTCTCTCGAAAGAGTTTTCGCTCCGATAGTATTTAACAAAAAATTACTCGACATGGTTAAATCAGATAACAGTGTAGTGACCATGTTACGTGAAGCTTCTCCGGACCTCCTTGAGGTTTTCCCAGAGATAATGTCTTCAAGCTTTATGGAGGCATATCTAGTCACACCGGCTCCGTTTGAGGGTTCCCTCATTAAGGAGCTTATTAGCAAATACCTCAAAGAGCCGGAGAGATTAGCCTGGTGTATTAGATTACAGTTCTTATATGGATCTCCTAGGATGCCAGTAAAAATACAGAAGAATTACCAACTAGCGCTGCAATTGGGTAAAAGCTTGAAAAAATTTACTGAACAGCTTTGCTTATATATTTCTTCCTCTCATCAGAGGGGAGCGAACTCCACATGAGAAGCTGCTTCCTCATGTCGTCTATGAACTTGTAGTTGCTGCTGACCCAGAGGGACTCAGATCCAGATAATCTTGTCAGGCTGACTAGGAATACATACCTTTTAACGCTTTTATCAAGTAACGATGTTAACTCGACAGATTGTTGAACACCGGCTTCTACTGGTGAAAGCGCTACTTTTATTGAAAGCTTCTTAGAGGCATAATCTGGTACTTCAAGTTCCCTAACTACGTGTACACCCTCCTTAGCCGCACCGGCACCGCTATAGTACTCGTAAAGGTAAGCAAGCATCCCTTTAGCCTCCGCCTCACTAGGCACGCTCACTGGAAGCGGTATTTCCCACCTATTCCCTCTGGGTTTAGTCGGCGGTTTCCACTTTCTTTCGAGGGAAGGCGTAATTATTCTGGCGGCAAGTGTTGATGGATAAAGCACCGCGGCTAGAGACGCCCCTATTATGGCTAGCGTACCTACGATCGTAAAAGCAGAGGCGAAGTTGAAGATATGCTCAAGAGGTAAAGCTCCCGCTAAGATCATCAGCTGTGTCATACCATATCCTAAGAGGTAGCCGAGAACTATTCCTACAGTCACATATACTAACACTTCTGCTATGAAGAATACAGTGATTCCGAGGGGGGAGAGACCTACTGCGCTCAAAACGAAAACTTCCCTAGTTCTTTCTTTGAGATTACCCAGCACCATAACGGCAACATTTAACGCACCGATCACTAACACAGCGACAACCATCTCCCATCCGCCGACGGATAAACTAGTAAATGTAGACGAAACATAAGCTGAACCAGTATGCGAGAAGTACAAGGGTATGTCTATAGCAAACGCCAGCCCACGGACTGTGGTTAATAGGGAGTCGGAAGTTACAACCCCCTTCCTAGGAATGAGAGCTATAGAAGCCACATAACCGTTGAGTTCCAAAGCTTTGCGATACGGTACTATGATTACTCTAGAAACTCCAAGATTTGGTGGAGAAGCACCTGCCTGAAGTGAAACCGAAATGTCCGGTGCTAATTGGGAAAAGTATATCGGGTCGGTTGGGGTTGGACTATAACCATCAGCTTCAAGCATCTTATCTATGAATTCTGGCACTTCAACTATACCGGAGACTACGAATTCCTCACCAAGTAAATATATCCTGTCGCCGACAGATAAGCTGAGGTTCTGGGCGAGGGATTTGGACACAACTGCATAGTTTCCCTCGTCAAGGAAAATACCTGCCCCCTCAGTGGCGTTTAGATACAACAACTTATATTCTTTCGACGTGACTCCGAGAATCGCGTTTACTGTTCCGTTATTACCTTTTTCACTTACCACTGAAAAAACAAGTCCCATGAGCATTCTATCTACTGATGGGTAAACCCATACCCGCGGCAAAACCTCATAGTTAGGCCCGGCCATTACTTTTGCGACATTCACAAGCTCGGTCGATAGAGTGTTTGGAGGTACACCGCGCCCCTGCTTAATTAATATTTGATCGATGGAGGACTTGTATCCGTACCTTGAAACCGGTAGGGTAATCCTGGCAGGCATCAACGATGTAAACGATGTAATCGCTATGGTCATCGCAATAATAGTTGCAAGCATAAGAACTGTCCGCATAGGTCTTTTCCTAATGTATTCGCTACCCATTGAGAACGCAGTTACAGCGGTATCCACCCTACTAACCTCTGAGCGGTGAACACCAAGAATCTTTCTTTCGATTCTACTTCTTAAAGCTTCTCCCTCAGATCCTAGCATTACAACAGTGATCAGTAATATAATTGTTATCAGTGAACCCACAAGCCCTAAAGGTATGTTACTAAGAATAGCGAACGCTGGGTGAATCATTAGGAAAAACCACAGGATAACAGCTGCTAATACAGTCATCGTCGCGATTCTTTTTACCCCCTCCCTATGCAATGAGATTTTTTCAAGGAAGAATGCCGCAAAGGCAATTAAGGGGAACATGTAAAGCATTGACCGCGCTGCATCATTAACCAAGGGCATTACCTCGCTGCTATAGGCTTTGCTTGCATATGCTCTAGCTACTAATGCATGAGCATACGCCTCATGATATAACGTTGCCGAAAACGCCTCTTTAGCTCTATCTAAATGCTCACGCGCTTTACTAAGCGTTAAGTCGGCACTAGGGCTACCCACATGTCTGTCTACGAAATGCTTGTATCTACCACTTGAAATATAATACATGTCGTTAGCTGCTCTATATGCTGTGAAAATTACCCGGATGTTTTTCCCAGGTGATCCAATAAACCCGTACCCCTCAGTGTTTTCTGAACTGGAGTTTGTGAGTAGCAAAAATGGTTGAAGAGCTGCTGCCGTTCCTGTCATGCTGGTGTATCCCACAACAATGAAGTATGTTTCAGGCTGAGCCCAAACTAAGGCTACATTTTCCCAACCATTGCAGAAATATCCATAGCTGAGAGGTAAGCTTTTGCTAAGTAACTCATAAGGCTGGAATATTACGGAAGTTTGCCTCCACCAGCCAAAGTAGCTTGTCCTAGGATCGGGCATACTAGGGGTTAGGAGTGTTGATGGTAAATTAACGTCGAATAACTCTATTATGACAGCAGGGGCTACAACTACAGTTAGATTTTCATACTCATGTAAAACATTTATTATTTGGGCGAAGTTTTGCATACCAAATTGACCTAAATCCGTAGCCATGATAATTGCTCCCTGCTCGTTAAAAACCCACCCCCTTGCAATCCATCTCGAAAAAGGTACAGCTGTGCCTCCGCCGGCGACCCTCCCTGCATGTGGTATGCCGTAAATAACAAAACGACCCTCCGCATCAGTTCTGGTTATAATTTTGTTTAACTTATAAGTCGACGTTACTAGCTGTGTTTCTACAATAGCGTTTGGAACCGGGCTATACCAGCCAGCGCTAAAGTTATATCTTACTACTCTACCATAGAATGTAGTAAACCCAGGATAACCCCTATCGGCAGCGAGATCGTAGCGTGTAGGTTTAATTGAGTTTTTGCTAATTTGCCATTCAGTGTTTAATAATTCTAGGACTATATATGTAGTTACTTCAAGGTAGGGTTTTAAAGCGGATACATTAGCGTACTGCCAGTCATCCACAGGCATGCCGACGTATAGCCTACTCGAATGCCTGCTGGTTATTGAGAAGGAAGGTACCCCACTTATAGATGCGGCCTCCGAATCTAGCATATAGGGAATCGGTTCGGTTCCCCAGAATCCCTGGTAAGAGAAGAACGTGCTCACTAGAGCTGATGGACTCGGAACACCCAGGACCGAGTTCGTATAAGTTCTTAAAGGTTCTTCGGCCAAAATGGTCTGAATCTTATTGGATACCCAGGTAAGCCTAGCGGGGAAGCCTCCACTGTGTATCGAGTTACCACCATAAGTTGTGAAGTAGCTGGACTGTAACAGTTGAATACCGTCTGAATCGCTGGAAAACATGTCAAACCCTATAAAGCCCCATATAGTCGTTCTTCCGCTAAGGATTTCTTCATTGAAGAAGTAATCTTCAATGAAAGCCCTAACCCCTGCTAATGCCTGCCAATGACCCGAGAGGAAAACCAGCCAGACGGTGTATCGAGGTTTATTTTCTTTCAAATATCTGGCCAGTTCAAGCAAATAAGCAGGGGCTATAGCTTCGGCCTTACTATTCGATAAAGCTGGAACCACTGACCATGAGTCAAAGTGAGCCGCTAAGATAAGTATATCAGAAGCAGAGCTCCCGTTAATGACAGCGATCAAGTTAGCCGCCTCTATCTCCTTCCAGGTTATCTTGGATACTAGCCTAATTTTAGAAGCATTCTCTACAAGCTTCCAGTCGTCTTTATTTATGTAAACTCGCGGGAAGTTGATAGGAGTATCAAGAAACTTCTTATTGCATTCATAATACGTGGTCGAAATTGGCTCTATGAATATAACCGCCTTTGCACCTAATTTAGCAGCGTTAAGCCAGTTATCTTGTGAGTTAAATTCCATTGCAACTATACTGCCTTCAATGTTTTTCCCGTTAAAATCGCTTAGTTCTCCCTTACCGACGTAATGTAGTGGGCCTTCTAACCCTTCTGGTGGTGTTGTAGAAGGATTAACGCCATTCGGGTATAGAGCGTGAACCTTGACCCGAAGGTACGGCGGCTCTAAAACTTCTATATATGCTTCTTCTTCGAAGGGTACAAGAACTTTATAGGTGTGGGTGGTGACTTTTAAGCCGAGTTCATCTTGAAGGTAGGAATAAATAAATTCTAAGGTTTTCTGGTAGCCCGGATACCCAGTCATTCTAGAGCCAAAGTTTGAGATAATCTCTACTTTTTCTTCTATCTGAGCGTAATCCAGCTGGGTTAGTGAGACTTCTGGTTTACCAAAACTGACAGCTAAATATGCCAAAGTAATTAGGGTTAGTGCTAATACGGCTATAGAATTGCAAAGGAACTTCTTTTTAGGTGTTTGTACTTTCATAATTGAAGGTAAACTACGATTCCCTATAAAGGTTTATACTGATTTTCGGCAAATACTTTTATAGGGCTTCTGACTCAGTCCTCCAATGTCTGGGAGTGACGACATCGAATTCAAACCAGGATACACGTGGAGAAGCTTGTTAGCAATGATTTTAGCCGGACTTATTTTTATGCCGGCTTCAGTCTACCTTTGGTTAGCAGTCGGAGCCGGAGCCAGCACTGCTGCCACGTACGTTACGGTGATACTTTTTAGCGCATTAGCTAGAATATACGGCACTCAGTTAACTAGGCAGGAGTTGTTCATAATTTACTCTATAGTGGGAGGCATTGGAGGAGCGATGCCGATGTTTTACTGGTTAGTTTTTAGAAGCTACTTTATAAATAACCCACTTAGCTTAGAATTCACCATAGAGGGTAAGCCAGTAAGGGACTTTGTACCTTACTGGATGGCGCCCCCTGTAACCTCTTTTGCTCATGCGGCAAGGACATTCTTCACAGTAGACTGGTTACCAGCTGTTACCACAACTATTGTTTTCGCCACCCTTAGCCTAGTAGCAGAGTTTTCACTGGGCATGTTGTTTTCGTACCTTTACATCGAGATTGAACCACTACCTTTCCCCTTTGCTCAAATCGATGCTACAATGGTAAACACTTTGTATGAACGAGAACACGAGCGCATGTTCTATTTTTTCACTTCGTTAATTGGAGGGGCCGTATATGGTTCCTTAGTGTACTTGATCCCCCTGATTCTTGGACCGCAGGCTGCCGTAATACCGTATCCCTTCATTGACTTTACTCCGTACACACAGTTCTTCCTTCCTGGCGCAGCGCTAGGTGTAGCTACAGATCCAACCGCTTTCCTTTATGGAATGGTGCTTTCCCCTACAGTTACCTTTTCAATAATGCTGGGCTCCCTGGCTACATGGGTTTTCGGGAACACATTAACTCTTATAATCTTCAGGAATTTTTCGCCGGAATGGGTGAAAGAGTACGCTCCCGGTATGGGACTTTTCCTAATTTACCAGAGAGCTAGCTTAAGGCTTTGGCTCTCAACTTTTATGGGGTTAAGCTTTGGATTAGCTATTTTCGTATTTATTATAACATGGAGCAGGCTGTCCAGTGCGCTTAAATCGTTATCAAAGATTAAAGAGGCGAAAGGGGGACCGGGTTATCCTCCAGCTAAGTTTCTGTTGTCAGCTTTCTTAGCCTCGACTCTTACAAGTGTAATCCTCTACTATTACCTTGTTCCAGGCATACCGCTTTGGCTACCCTTGTTCGTTTCAGTGTTTCTGAGCTTTGTAATCGCTTTCCTTGGTGCTAGAGTTTACGGCGAACTCGGTTTAACGTTTTCATCAGATTTTGTGTATAATATGTGGAAAACCGCAGTCTACTTCAGCCCATACCAAGGGTATGCTGGATGGATCTCCACGCCGGTGATTGCCGGCTTTTCAACACCTTGGTATGTTAACGCCACAAAGGTAGCCTACTTGACTAGGACAAAACCCATAGATTACTACAAGGCTGTTTTGACGTCGTTCGTTATAACAACCTTGTTAGGCCTATTTTTTATGGACTTTTTCTGGAGAATGGCGCCCATCCCCTCTTTCGTTTACCCATACGTAATGGGTCTCTGGCCGGCTTACGCTATCAGCGACTGTCTATTCGCTACTAGACAGATAGCCGTGAGGTTAGATCAAATACTAGTAGGAACCGGCATTGCATTAATGGGGGGTTTTGGCGGTTTCATGCTAGCTAAAATCGGTGCACCACTGAACCCGATTGCATTAATAAGTGGATGCTTCTCATTGCCGCCTTACACTATAATGGTGTTCATAATGTCAATGTTGAGCAGGTATGTGGTGGCAAAAGCCATTGGCAGAGAGAGGTGGGAGGGCATAAAAGCAGTATTCATAGCCGGTTTTCTCGCGGGCATGGGCATAGTTGTCGCATCAGGGGTTGCTTTAACATTGTTGTCTAAAGCATCTTGGGTTTGGCCATGGTAGGCAATTGTCTTAAAATTTTTACAACAAAGCTTAAGTAGGAGCTTTTTCATACTATTTCAATGACAACCGAATACAGAAAAGAGGTTGTCGAGTACCTACCAGGTTTAACGAAGCGCTCGCTTGTAATCGGCATCCCGTTGCTGCTGGTTTACGCCTATCTCTCCGTCATCGTAGGTTTATACACAGATAAAAGTGGGACATTCGGAACATTCGTTATACCGATGATATACTTGGTCTTCATCTTTGAACTCCTTGGTCGAGCAAGCCCGAAGCTCAGGTTAACGCCACAGGAGTGGGTGTTCGTTTTCTCCCTTTTCACGTTCATGGGTATGCACAGTTACTTAACCATGCACGCAGCGGCGCATGTTAACCCACCCCAGTACATCTGGAGCTGTATCCCATGGGGAGATTACCTAGGTTTCACAACCGGAGGTTTAGAGAATTACTGGAGCGCTGCCGTACCGGCAGTATCTGTACCACCTGAACCATTACGTTTTGAAGTAGCTCGAATGATCCGCAGCGGTAGGAGCATTGGCCAGGAGATTCCATGGGGCGCGGTTTTGCAGCCTCTATTCTACTGAGGAATAGTATACATATTTTACTGCCTAATTAGTGCTTGGGTTGCCTTTACGTTCGGTAAACCTTGGGTTGAGGAAGAGCGCCTAGTATTTCCGCTAGCTATCCCGTCGCTTTACTTGTTTAGGGAAGCTACTGAAGTATCAGACGGAAGAAAATCAAGGTTATTCGACTTCAGAGTACCGCACACCAAGGTCTTCTGGGCGATGTTTGTTGTCGGAATCATTAGCGGTATAAACCCGATACTAGCCGAGCTGCTGCCAGCTTTTCCGATCGGAGCTTGGTGGGGGGAGACAAATCTACAGCTGACATTTTTAGGTAATATGTGGCCGGGAGTCTACGCAGCCGCGATATTCTTCATCCCGCAAGTAGCAGTAGGGCTCGTGATGCCCAACGACGCTCTGATAACTTTAATTCTATGCTGGATTATCTTTGGAGTCCTCTACCAAGGTATCGCTGTGATGACAGGTCAAGTGCAGTACAACCCCGGTATGGAATACGTATGGCCTTGGGAGGATTACCCTGGAGTTTGGATGCCGTTTCCATACAGGTTTATTGCATCTAACGGAGTTGGCTTAGCTATTACGATATGGATGCTCTTCAGATATCGGAGAAGATTCGCAGAGGCTTTTTCAACGCTGTGGAAGCGGGACATATCGGAGCGTGGTCTCTCCTTAAGACTCGCAACGATTCTAATGCTTATAGGCTTCTTCGGCTGGTATGCCATAATGCTCATGGATCAAGCTAGCCCAATCGTAGCTTTACTAGTACCGTTCTGGGCGCTGCTATGGAACATTTGCTTTGCCAGGGTTTTCGCTGAAGTATTCTGGCACGTTGGTACAGGTTGGGGCCATACGTGGATCCCGACTTACGAGTTCGGCAGGCTTATACACGGATGGCGGGCATGGGATCAAGTTACCTGGGACAACCCGATGACTGATTCAGCATGGTTCACCCCTGCAAGGCATATAGCAAACTTAAGTAACTGGAACATCTCCTTCAGCCCGTTAAGCGCCGGCCATCAAGTCACTCTGTACAAACTCGCATATGATCTGAAAATGAGACTTTCCGACCTATTAGTAGCAATCATCATCGGCGCTCTAGTCTTCTCGTTTGTAGCCATGCCGATTGAAGCATACTTTATCCTGCACACAAAAGGCGGCTTAGATGTTACGAACGCTGCGGGTGCGAACTGGTGGCCGTGGATGGCAGCCGGCTGGTACCACAGAGGGTACTGGATGGCCACGGGTATGACGCCAGATACTGTTGGATGGCTGTTCTACGGTGTGGGCTTAGCGCTTGGCTTAATTTTCTACATACTTAAGGCGAGGTTTACTTGGTTCTGGTTCATTAGCGTGCCAGCTTTGTACATTGGCATGACGATTGTGACCTACATGTGGTTAACTTCTCTGCTCGCTTTGATTATAAAGTTTGTGGCAATAAGAACTGTAGGCATTAAACGATACGAGGAGTACGCTACACCCGCTGTAGCTGGTTGGATTCTTGGTTTCGGTGCCGCATGGTTGCCTGCAGCGCTCGTTAACTTCTTCGTAGTTGTCCTACCAAGGTTAAGCGCGCTCTGGGTACCTTAAATTATAAGATTGAAAAAATATTTCTATTTTTTACTTTGGTTTCGATTTTTCATTACTTTTAAGTTTAAGTATCGTTAAAATTGCTTGACAGTAAGCCCTTAATCTCTTATAACCGATTACAGGCGGTAAAAGCCCCTTTCTCCTCAGATCCCCCATCATTAATTCAAGTTTTTTAGGTTCAATTTGGAGAAGTTTTGCCGCATCTTCAAGATTTTCACTAGCGGCTATCGCCCCAAATATCTTTAAAGCATTTGGATCTTCAAATACGGATAGCGTGGATATCAGCTCAATAATTGCCTCTTCTACGGCTGCTTTAACTATGTAGAATAATTCTTCCTCATCAACTGCGTAAAGATCAGAAAGGAGTATCACGCCCACGTTGAGCTTGTTAGCTAATGCTTCAGCTGACTTATCAGAAAACCCGCGGGCAATGATTAAAGGTGTCACTCCTAGGAGCTCTGCATTAATTTTAGCTTGTCGAACGTCTGATACGCTTACTTTACCGGCTTTTATCTCTACGGCATGTAAGCCAGCCGTGCCCTCAGCCAGCAGGTCGACTTCACCTACCTGCGATTCTTCAATTATTATTGGAACACTTTCTTGTAGTACCCTATACCCCATTCCCTCGAGTACTCTTTTTGCGATCTCTACACTGGCTTTACCCCTCATACGGTAAACTCTGATACTTTACAACTTAATTACTGTTAGCATAGATTAAATGCTCCAGTATCTGCGTAGAAGCAACTTCAGCTCAGCCACGTATTCCCTAGCTAACTTTCTGACGGCTTCGGCTGAACACATCTTCTTGACCGTTACTAAGCTTTGCCCTGCAAGGCTAGAAACGAAAGCCGGAAGTCCCTTACCCAAGCCTTCGTCATACCCACCTTCGAGGACTGCTACGATGCACCTAATTCCATGAGATCTATACAGCGAGCCGAACTTTGTAAAAGTGTAAATCCCGGCTTTCAAGTGTGTTAATCCGTCTCCAGCATAAGAGTCAAAACCAGCCGAGAAAACTATTGCCTCTGGCTTGAAGCTTTCGAGGAGAGGGTCCCCAATTTCCTCGACAGCTAGTTCATATACATCATCTCCGCTACCAGGGGGTAATACTACATTGACCTTGTAGCCCTCGCCCTCGCCCTCCCCCACGTCGCTCAGGAAGCCTGTACCGGGGTATAACGTAACAGGGTCTTCGTGAAAATCTATAATTAGTACTCGGGGATCGCTATAGAATATCTCCATAGTTCCATTACCGTGATGAGCGTCGAAATCGATAATCGCTACCCTCTTAAGTCCTAGCTCTAGTAGCCTAGCTGTAGCTAATGCGGAATTGTTGAATATGCAGAAGCCCTGGGTTTGCACCCCTAGGGCGCGACCCCTTTTCCCCGCATGGTGTCCTGGCGGTCTCACTATCGCGAAAGCCATTTCTCCGTTGTTAGCCAGTTCAGCTGCTCTAAGAGCTGCTCCGGTAGCATACAACGCGGCTTTCGCCGTACCTCTCGAAAGGTAGGTATCACCGTCCAGTACAGAAACACCGCTGTTAATTTTGCCAAGTATACTTTCGACATATGCTGGCGCGTGAACTCGGTGTAAATCCTCTACTCTAGCAGGAGAAAAATCCCTATCAAGCGTTGAAAAACCAGCTTTCTCCAAAGCTTCTAACGCTATTATCATCCTTTGTGGTCTCTCGGGGTGGGGAAACGGTGGTATATGTTCAAGGAATGCTGTGTGGTATAGCAATCTCATTTTCGACGTTAGAAAACTGCAGTGTTTTAATTGGTAACGGTCATTGAACGCAGCTCAGCTTGCAGTTTCTTCGCAGCATCGTCCGAAGAGGAGTAAATAATTAATCTGAAGCAAGGGTTTTTAATGCCTCTAATCAGAACCGAAGTAAAGTTAACTCTTTCTTCCTCACACATGGCAATTACATACTTGCCTTTGAGTAGCCCATAGGCGATTTCGAAACCTACTCCCAGGCTTGGGTATGATATCTCCGCTACCAGCATGTCAGCCTCTTCGAGTAACTGAACATCTCTTTCATAAACTTCTTCCGGCTTTAAACCGCGATCTACGTCTACGGTTTCGTCTACTACTTGAGGAGTGAGTAGCTCGCAGCCGGATCCCGTGATTACGTCGGCTAGGCGTTTAACCGTTGGTAACGCTTTCCTGACACCTCTTATTGGAGCGGCTAAATAGATTTTCACAGCCGGATCTACGCACAAAACCGATAAACATAACTTTTAGTTAAAGTCCTCCGATTGCTCTGGGGTTTACATAATGGAGGTTAGGAAGTTAAGCTGGTCAGATGTGATAGGTCTCGCACTCACATTGGCCGAGGAGGCTAGATCGGACGACCCCCAGGCAATAGTTGCCGTGCTAAGGGGTGGGATATACCCAGCTTTGATAATCGCGTCGAGGCTAGGCGTGGAAAGGTTGTACACTGTGGGGTTCAGAAAGTACAGTGACGATAAGCCTCCACAAGAGTTAAGCAAAAAACCCACGCTGGTCGGAGAAAATGTCCCGAGCTTAAGTGGAGAGCGCGTAATCATTGTGGATGACGTGGCTAGAACCGGTAGCACAATGAAAGCAGCGAAAGAGCTACTAGAGTCGAAAGGCGCTGGTCAGGTTAAAACAGCGGTTCTAGTTTTAAGGTCTCGCACGATGGTTTACGCTCCCGACTACTACGCTATATTCATGAAGGACTGTCCCCTTTTTCCCTGGGACCAATGAGTCGAGCTAGAAGGAAGAGGGTTGAGGACTTAGCTGCCCTAATCATACAGATAGCCTCTAGGGATGTGTTTGGAAGCGTCGGCCGAGTATTGATCCCCGAATTGGAAATAGAGGGGTATAGTTACGATGAGATAAGTGAAGCTCTAAGCGTGCTTAGAGAGGAGGGTTACCGCATTACAGTTGTTGGTGACATTGTAAAGATAGACTTTAGCGCTAGTAAGGGGTAACGCGTTTAAAAATTACACTTGCGTTTTCTTCTAAGCAATGCTGCGCCTTTCTCAGTTAATTCGAAGGTTCGAAGCCCCTTTCTCCCGATTTTACACGCTAAAGTAACTGGGCAGGATGAACAAGGCTTTGCTTTTATTTCCCTTAAGTATCCATGAGCTAACAATGCCCCGATAGCACTCTCAGCTTCACTCAGCTGCACTCCGAGCTGCCTAGCTACCTCTGAAAGGGTGATAGGCCCTTTAGCCACCGTAAATAGTATCTTTTCGAGATCGAACTTCACAGTCATACCACGAGTCTAAAGCCGTTAAAGATTTCCATTGTAGATTCCGAGCTTACTACGAGTTAAAGGTTGCTTATACATGTTTTAGCTGCCTGACACGACAGTGAAATTTTTAGGTATGCGAATGCTGAAGAGAGAAGCTTAGAAGGATTTTTCTGTTCTTACTGCCATTCTCCTCTGCTTGGAAGCTCTTCAAATCCTTCAACAACTACCGAGGATGGAGTTTACCTAGGCGATATAGAAGGAGAAAATTCGCCTCTAATCTTACCTATTAACCCATACTTTGGATTCCACTTCGCATTTTACGGTGTAACTGGCACGGGAAAGACTAGGGCAGCCATGAACCTTGCGATAAACGCTGAGAATAAGGGCTTATGCCTAAGAATACTAGACGTTGAAGGAGAATGGAAAAAGATAATTCCAAAACTGAGCAAGGAAACTATTTTCTACGATTCAGAATATAACCTTAAAGTTAATCCATCTTTGGTATTATCTCAGCGAAGATTAATTCGGCTAGTTTATTAAACTCCATAATGGACAACCCACCAATTATATTCATCAATAAGTTTAGCCAAGGTTTTTCTACCATACTCTCGACCAAGTTTATTGCTTGGAAGTTCTCGGCAAATTCTCTCTACAATTTCCTTTTTGTTACATCCGCTCTTTTTTGCTTCCTCTTCTATCGCCTCTTCCACTTCTCTCTTAACCAGCTTTAGGAATTCTAAGTAACCCTTTGCGCCTCCTGCGACTTTATATTTTCTCCTGATATCATCATCCCACATTACGAAGAGTTCTGGATTAAGTAAATGCAGGATCTTGGAGATTGCTGTAGCTCCTATGTAATCCACCTTTGCTGAACTATAACATTTTATGATAGCATCTGCTATTTCTTTATCCTCGAGATTGATATCTAGAAAAGTTTTACCTTGTAACTTTTGGAAGGATTCTTTAGAGTTACGTAATTGCTCAGTAAGTTGTTTCCAATCCAAATCCTTTCTATCTACAGTTCTTCCCATTCTTCCCCATTGAGCAAGAAACATCTTAATTATTTGTTTCACATGCCTCTCTAATTCCAATCTGCCGAGGTCAACTCTGACCTCTTTGAGCATTTCAAGAGCCTTAAAATACATGTATTCGCCAAACCAGAAGGAATCTTCAAAATTCCTAACACTCTCAACCAACTCTCTGTACCTCATGCTAAATCTCCTCATTTCCTAATTCATCCTAACAACTTAAATTAAAAACACGATATAAAATTAACGGCAATTTTCTCTCAATAAAACTCACTCTCCCTAATAACATCTCTTTTCATGGCTAAGGTAATTATCGAACCAGCTGGTGATCTGCAAATAGAGGGAATGAACATTAAATATGGTCCCGGAAGCCTATTTAAAGCAAAAGTATGGGTGGTTAACGATGCTTCGAATATTTCAGGTGTTCTCTTTAAGTTGGGAGTTTGTGGATTTAAATGTAAGTCAAGTACTGGATAAAGGGTATTCCCAAATAATTATCCCTCGTAGCGAAGAGCCGGCTACGCTAGCTGCCTCTATTTGTTTTTCGATACCTGTGTACACAGATGGCATGCATGAAGTTGAGCTTAGGGTTACCTTATTGATGGGGGATGTAAAAGTTGATGACGAGGTTTTCAGCTTTTTTAAAGTTGCACCGGCAAGCGAAGTTATCGTAAAGCTAGTCAATATTACCGAGCCGCTAAAATTTTACGTAGAGTACTGAAGGGTATTCTTTCTATCTACAATCTAGGGATGGAAGAAGTGTCTTCTATCTCCCCACGGGCTCGAGGGCAGTGGTCTATGGTCCAGTGCTTAACGTATCTTCTCCCTATTTACCAATAGTATACGACTTGGGCGTCCTACAAACCGGTGTAATAGAACTAGAGTTAACACTCATTGAGGGCTCACTATTCATTGTTAGAACGCCAATGCCTTCGCTAGATGGTTCACTACCAATGATCAACTTAAAAATTAAACCTTTTTCGGAATTACCTGGACCGTACATTTTATCATACGATTCCTCAAGTATTGCTATCGCTTTAGCGCTTGGCTTAACAGGTTATCAGTTTATACTGCCGGCGAGGATTCCCCTCAACGTGTCTTACGATGTAAAGTGGGGTTTAAACCAAGTATCTTTTACAGTAGGCCCCTTAAACTTAAGCAAAGGCGAAGTGTATATTGATGATAGGCTGGCAAAACTGTTAGCCAGCGAAGCGTTAGAGTTTGGCAGCAAGGATATTTCAAATGCCTTAGCCAAGTTGACGTGGCTCGAGAAACGGGGTTTTTACGCAGGTTTAACTAGGGAGATAGTTAAAAAAGCATCTGAAGCAATTGACGAAGCCCGTAAGACAATAGAAGACTCGCCCGAAGTATCCTCAACGCTCGCGAGGGAAGCTAGAAACTTACTGGTAGCTGCCACCGAAAATATAGGTAAAATTTATGCAGGGCTAAGGTTAACATCCTTCTCTTCTTTTTATTATTATTATACTAGCTTCGCTTGGTTTTGCCTCAATCCTTGTTGAAGAGGAGCCTAAAAGACCGGTTATTGGAGTAGCAGTGCTCGTAATTCTGGTAGTGATGGTTTACGTGACGTACCCAGGTATCACAGAGGTCGATACAGTCGAGCTTTTCTTAGGTATGTATACGAGCTTTTTAGTATTTATTCTCCTGATTGTGACACCCTATCTCCTTGAAGGGGTAAAAAGCGAAAAAGGTTTGCTTGTGTTTACCGCCGTGGCTATGGCGCTATCGGTAGCGGCTAGGAATCTGAGAAGAAGGGGTTTACGTACCGCTCTAGCCCTGTTTTCAGTTATTGCTCTTTCTCTGGCTGTTTCCAGTTTATCTTCTATGAGCTACTACGCTACTACAAAAGAATTGGTGACAACGGTTAAGGCTCAAGGGAGCGCGGATAACTTCCTGATGGTTTTCAGTAAACACAGTCTGACTTTCGATGACATCATATACGTGTTTTCGCAGCCAGAAACGCTAGAGGCTGGCTTCATACTGAGTAGCGTGCCGCGCCTTGAACCCTACGGCTATCATGCTACTAGGACCATCAGAGCCTTTATCGCCGTACACGGGTATTCACCGATAAGGTCAGAGCTGTCAAAGATCGTCCAGCCGTTAGCTGCCATTGAGGAGCTTTCACAGCGTAGCGATACGGTACTCGTGAGCAGTGCTTGGAGGGACACTGGTGTGCAACTAGGTGACATCGTAGATCTCGCTGGTATTAAGTTGAAGGTAGTCGGTTTTTATGACTCGAAGACTCTATCCTCTATAAAGGACGTTGGAGGTTACGATATTTTACCACTAAGTACCCGCCCCGATGGGGCGGTTGAACCAGTTCATCCGGACGAAATGGTAATTATAGCGCCAGAAGTAGCTATAAGGCTAGGAGGATTTACAAAACGAATCTACGCGAAAACCGGCAGTGATCGTGAGCTTTTGAATTTGGCTAAGAGGTTAAGCACACAGGAAGAGTATATAGCCGTAGCTAAGCCGGCAGACGGGTATATTAGGATTTACTTCCCAGGATTCACTGTTGAGTTTAGGGGGAACGAGGCTTTCTTGCCGATGGCTTTCGTATTTCTGAATATAGCAACCGTGGTTTTAGCGTCGGTTTACGAAAGAAGAAACGAGATTTTTACGCTAGCTTCTATAGGTTTGAACCCTACTCACATATTTTCAACATTCCTATCCGAGGCCTTTCTACTAGGTTTCATCGGTGGGGCACTTGGGTACCTTACGAGCTTTACAGTATTTAAAGGTCTACAGTTATCTGCAGCAATGGTGCCGGTCGATGTAAAAAGCGACTTCCATAGTATGCTTTTCATCATAAGCTTGTCAACAATTTCATCCGTAGTTGCTGGTATAATTCCATCCCTTAAGGCTTCAGCTTATGCCACTCCATCTTTAACTAGGCGATGGAGACTAGAGGCGGAAGTCGCAAGCGGTGTATGGAAAGTTGAAATCCCAGCCAGGGTGACAGAAGACAAAGCACTACAGTTCACCGAGTTTATTGTTGAAAGGTTAAGAGAAGAAGGGTACGGAATAGAGCGGGTTATAACAGACGTAAGCATGCATGAAAAGGTTGAAGGGGGAATGCAGACCTACGAGATTAAGTTTACTTACAGTAAAGGTGGCGGACAGGCCTTCACGGCTCCAAGCAGGCTGGTTATAAAGCCTTCAAACCAGGAGTTTTACAGCGTCCAGCTGCTAGTGGAGCCACGCTCAGCGTATCCAAAGCTTTATCAGAGGCACGTGCAGGAAGTATCGAGTTTTGTCAGAAATGTGACCCTTGAATGGGCGTCACTGCGGGTTAGATTATTGGTGCCTGTGGGAACTGACCCAAGTTCTGTAGTGGAGCTTATCCGTCACTACAACCCACAACTTGTAATAATTATAAGTAGAAGAGGAGATCCAAAAATCGTTAGAGAAATCAGAGGTAGGATTCGCGGTTTAGGATTACGTCCACCAGCGGTTGAACTCATCGACCTTAAAAGTAAACAAATTGATGAGCTGGTAATTGAAGTTAAAAACCTTATTTCTAAGGCAGATATTATTGCAATAGACTCGGATGACGGAGTCTTAAGCGCTATAGTAGCACTCGTGGCTGCAACTGAGGGACGAAGGGTATCGGTATTGAAGAATGGAAAAGTCGAAGAAACAAGCGTAGATAAGCTCCTTAGACCAGCTGCTTAAAACTTGCATACTTACATATGAGTCCTGTTTTGCCAAGCTAGATTTTTACGGGTCTTCGACCACTGGAAAATGGGCCTATACAAATTTATCTTAGCTTTTTCGGATATTAGCTCATGAGCGCTTTAACAGTGCTCGGTGGAAGTCGGGCGGAGCACATTGCAGTTGGTTTAGCTAAGCTACTTAAGGCTGAATTAGGTGAAGTCGAGGTTACCAAGTTCCCTGATGGAGAAACATACATAAGGCTTCTACCCGATGTAAAAGGACGCCGCGTGGTATACGTCAACACCTTACAGCCTTCACCTAACGATGCTTTAACAGAGACTTTCCTCACTTTAGACGCTTTAAAAGACTTAGGGGCTAGGGAGGTACATGCCATTATACCTTACATGGCCTACGCACGCCAAGATGAGAGATTCAGACCTGGGGAAGCTATTAGTATAGCGACAGTTGCTAAGCTCTTTAAGTCACTTGAGCTGGATTCGATTTATACTGTTGATATGCATCTACACCGTGTAACCGACCCGTCTAGGCTATTCGGTGCAAGATTCAGAAACCTGACAGGTGTTCTTGAGCTCGCAAAGTATGTTAAACATCGGTCTGAGCTTAGGGAGAATGCTATTGTAATAGGACCTGACGAGGAAGCCGAGCAATGGGCTAGGATAATGGCGGAGGATTTAAACCTAGATTACGCAGTTCTAGAGAAGAAGAGGTACTCTGCTACAGAGGTCAGAATAGAGGCGCGAGGCGCTGATGTTGGGGGTAAAAAGGCAATAATTGTTGACGATATAATATCTACTGGAGGCACAATAATAGAGGCCGCTAAGGTTCTTAGGGAGTTAGGGGCTTCCGGCGTCATCGTCACATGCGTTCATCCTGTACTGTCTGGTAACGCGTACGCTAAACTACAAAAGTTGGACTTATTAGATTTAGCTGGCACAGACGCTGTATTAAGCCCAATAAGCCATATACCCATAGCACCCGCTATCGCAGAAGCTTTAAAAAACGAGCTTTCTCTCTAATTATCAGTTTTCTTTTTAGTTTGTAGAGGCTTAAAATATCATTTATGTTCGAGTTTTTCAAGTGGCTTAACGTTGCCATAACAAGGTTTAGGTCCGCAAACGGGCGCTGCCCAACGCACCGCGTTAGCTATCACTTTTCTAACATTCTCATTGTAGTACGTAGGGTAGCTTTCATGCCCAGGTCGGAAGTAAAAGATTCTCCCTAGGCCACGGTAAAAGCAACAACCACTTCTAAATACTTCGCCCCCCTCGAACCAACTGATGAATACGAGCTCATCTGGCTGTGGAATGTCAAAGAACTCTCCATACATTTCCTCGTGCTCGATCTCAAAGTACTCTCCTAAACCTCTAGTGATTGGATGCCATGGAGCTACAACCCATATGCGCTCTTTTTCACCAGCTTCTCTCCATTTCAAGCTGCAGCTAGTACCCATCAACCTGCGAAAAATCTTTGAGTAGTGCCCTGAGTGTAGAACGATTAAGCCCATACCCTCTTCAATTATCCTTCGGTATATTCTTTCAACCACCTTATCCTCTACCTTATCGTGAGCTGTGTGCCCCCACCATATCAACACATCCGTGAGTTTGAGGATCTCGTTACCTAAGCCATGCTCTGGCTCTTGCAGAGTAGCAGTTCGAACTTCAATATCAGGCTGCTGACGAAGGTACTCCGCTATAGCTTCATGTATACCCATAGGGTATACACGCGCGATTTCAGGCTCTGTTCTCTCATGTATATACTCGTTCCAAACGGTAATTCTTATCTTTTGCACGTAAGTCTATTAGCAGCATCTTAGAAAAATTTTTGCAAAAAATCAAAGCAGATTAACGATACCTTTAAAATAGCTTTTGTAGCAGCGCGGAGTATCGGAGATGGAAAGAACTGAAAGTATTGAGGAAAGCAATCATCGAGTCGTGGGTAAACATGTTTATGGGAACCTGTATGACATCGATTTAACAGTAGCTGGCGACGAGGAGAAATTAAAGAAAATAGTGGAAGAGGCCGCAGAACTCGGTAAAATGAGGTTATGGGATCTGAAATCTTGGAGTTTTGGAGGAGGTAAAGGAGGTGTTTCCGTAATTGCACTGGTTGTGGAGAGCCACATAGCCATTCACACATGGATAGAGTATGGCTACGCTACAGTTGATGTATACACCTGCGGTGAGCAAAGTGACCCATTCAAAGCCTTCGAACACATTATTAAAACACTTAAGCCCAGGTTCTATACATTTAATTATGCAGATAGGAGCAGCATTCCCAGAATCGAGAGAATTTATAACTTAAAGCGGTAAAATTCACCATTTTATCGAAGTTTCTTGGGCTCATCAACAATTAAATAAAGTTTAAGTTAATATGTTTAAATTATTTTAATAAACATAGAATTTTATGAAAATTTGGTAAAATTATTATATAATAATTTTATATTTGCTAAGTTTATTAACTGTATTTTTAGTAAACTATTTAAGTAACAAATAATATAGTAAAAATTATAAAAAGTAATGCTTATATATTAAATTTATATATGTATAATTGATCGGAAACGATGATATTAGATTGGCGGAAAGGTATAGTTTTTCTTATAGTAACATTACCTCTCATATTTATGATACTTACACGCTATACTGCTAGTGCTGCAGATCCCCTTAGACAAGCAGAGGAGACTGCAGAAAATATTAGGGGGGAGACCGGACTAGTGGTTAATGGTCCTTTTAATACTCCTATTTTCTCATTTGAGTTAGTAAACATTTCTAGCTTGGATGAAAAGATCTTACAGGGTCCCAGTCTACAAAAGTATAAGCCAGTTTTCGCCGTAAAGGAGAAGCAAAGTTATGATCTATACGTTATACTTTATGATTATTATCATGATGAATACTTAATTCTCTATATACACCCTAATGGAAGCCAATTGGTAAAGAAACTATTTTTCACAAAGGTTTCAAGTGAATATATTGAAAAGGAGGGATCGAGACAAGAGGTTGTTATCAACGACAACAAAAAAGTTACGATAGAGGGACATTTAGCATGCCAGCTTGATAAGTATACAGCAGAGTATGTTTCGCTTCAAACATCCTACATGGATTTTGACTGTTGGTATACTACGAAATTCGGGTCATATAACCTTGTCACCACACATGCTAAAGGACGCGTATTTTATATTCCAGGTCAGTATGTTACAGGCTTTACAGATAGATCCTATGATGTAATACATGATCCTGGCATTACAGGATGCTGGTTTAAATCGTCTTCATCAGGAGCCGGTTTGCCGCAAGCAACTTTAAAGGCAGAAGGAAAATACTTGATCTGTTGGAGCCTAATCCCCCTTCCAGTGTCAACTCAATGGAATCAGTTTGCTCGGTTTATCTTTGACGCTGTAACAGAGACTCCCGATTGTGAAGGCATGCATAACTCTTGGGTATCATATAATTGTAATTGTTAAATAACATTAAGTTTTGCATTAAAAAGTAGAAGTTTAAAGTAAATACCTTCTAGCAACAAAATATACTGAAAAGTCATGTTTAGAGAATTCTTAGTCAAATACAACTTCAGGAGGGTAAATCCAATTGAGATATCTAAGCTGTATGTGTGCTTCATGGATCCAGCCTCTATGTATTAACAGCCTATAGCGGAAGCATATAGGGTCTGTTACTAACAAATCACCAGCTCTATGGCCAGTGAATTCAGAGAGACCGAAGACATTAGCTGTCATCAAACCATAATCACGTGCATGCCAATAAGTGGGGTGCCGAGGATTTAAGTAGTGATCGAAAATAGTCACACCATATATACGGTTAGCAAGGGGGCCACTGTAATCACACCACTCTGCTTTCTTACCCCATACTTCCTTTTCGTTAACTCCGCCCCAGCTATTCATTATTTTTCCGCCACTTAATACGTTCATTGAGTTGGCCACCCGTATCGAGACCATTCCAGCCTCCTTCGTATCGCCAAGCATAGTTTCACCCTTTGGTTTAAGGAGCACATCATAATCAATTAACCATTCCCCGCTAGGTGTGTTCCAGAAGCGTATCCTTCTATCCTCTAGAAGGAAGCACGAACCTTCTGACTCCCACGAGTTTTCAACAGCTATTTCAGCATACACCGGTCCAGAAATTAAGCGTGTGAAACGCAGGAGTCGTATTCTACCTTCTCCTGCCCAAAAGTCAATTCCATTTACATTACCATGGGCTGTCCAAAGAGAATGATGGTGAGGATGATCGCTCGGCGAGTTTTCTGTAACACTGGAATTCTTATTTACATTTAATGGATAGACGTAAGGAATCCTAACTTCACGGTACCTATAGCTTGCTATATGCTCGAAGCCACGCATAAGTTTAACCTCGCTTCCCGTATCAATAAGCCGGAATTCCATAATGGGAGGTTCATCTAAAAGTAGGAGTTCTCTGATTTCCCCAGCTCTTAAGTAGGGTATAATGAAGGAAAGCTTACCCTCTAAAACATGAGAGGGGTAAAGGTACCCGGCCTTATCCCTCAACATGTAAGTTCCATCACTCAGTTCAGTGAAAGTTTCACAGGGGGTTTCTATAGCATCGCGGAATCCTCGGATCTTCAGCTTCGTCACAGATAGATGAGAAATTTCTCTGTGAAAAAGTTAACGAAGATACTATTTTGTTTTAATTCGCATATCAAGTTCAGTGATTATAGGTTTCGCCCAGTCAGCTAACGCGAGCCAAGCAGCCATCAACACACCTCCAACGATATTACTAAGCATTATGCCTGTCCATACACCTAATGGTCCCCAGTTCATGGGAAACGCTAGAAGATAAGATATACCAACTCTCACTAACCATAACCTGCCTATGTTGATCACTGTAGCTGCCATTGTACGACCAGCGCCTCTAGCGGCTGAAAAGCCACACATGAAGAAAGCGAAGAAGGGGAGTCCCAGAAGGATTGTATCTAGAAACTGAAGACTAACATCGGTTACTGTGGGGTTCGAGGTAAAGATGTGAACTACAGAGTCTCTGATAAAATACATTACAAGGGATGAGGCGGCTACGATGGAAGCAACGAAGAGCGAACCTTTTAAGGCACTGCTTTTCGCTCGGGCGAGCTCGCCTGCACCAAGCAGTTGCCCAATAATGATTGCTATCGAGCCTGATAATCCCCACATGGCAGCATCAGCGATGTCCAGAACGATGAAGCCTATCGAGTAAGCAGTAGCTACTTCAACACCAAAGGAATTAACAAGCCTCAGTTGTGTCATGAAGGCAGAGCTGTTGAGCATGGACATCACAGCTATGGGACCTCCAACTTTTGCAACCATCTTAACCCATACCATGTCGAAGTTTCTGGTTAGGTTAGGTTTGATTTCTTTAAAGCGGTAGTTAAAAAGCGTTAAAAGAAGTACAAGCGAAATAATAATACCAATTGTGTCTGTCAGTGCAGAACCTATGGGACCCATGCGAGGAAAGGGCCCGATTCCGAGTATAAGAAGAGGGTCTAACACTGTATTAACAGCCATGCCGAAGAAGTTTATGAAAGAGGGTAACTTAGTTTCACCAATAGATGAGAGAATTGTAGTTAAAGTCATGGTTACCGCTGAGAGCAGCATGTTGAACGAAGTGACTGCTGTATACTCCATTACATGGTAATATATCTCCGATGGCGTCGAGACGACATATCTAAAAATCCAAGGTCTTAAAATGAAAAATGTCATTGACGAAAACATACCAACAAATAGAGCTGCCGTAAAGAATCTTGAAATTTCTTTTTTAACCTCTCCAAACATTTTTGCGCCCATATACTGTGCAACAACACTTGTTCCAGCAGTGCCAAGTGCATTTAAAAGGGCCATGAAGAAGAATTGAACAGGGAAAACCTGTCGGGGTATAGCTATAGCGTTTTCACTGAATAAACTTAGCCAGAGAGAGTTTAAGACATTATAAGATAAACTAATTAACTGAGACAACATAGGGGGTGCTCCCAGCTTTAACAGTGTAGTTATTAATGACCCCTTAATTACACGGTCTCTATATCCTTCAAGCCTTGTTGCATGCTCCACTTTAACCACCAAACACTACAAGCGGCAATTTACTGCCGGCTCAGCGGAGGCTCTCCCTCAGCCCTATTTAAAACTTTAATAATATGTAACGTTATAATTGACTTAAGTAGTACTGGATAAAGATTCAGGCAATACTTGCCGAAATGTGGACTTGAAGATCGTAAAATTTTACTCTCCTCAAAATATACCTTACTTGTGGGTCGTAAAATTTTAGTTCTAACATTTGTACTTATGCTAGCGGTCACAGAGGTTTTGCAGGCGATACCGCAGCAGCTAAAGGTCGTAGGTTTTGCATGGATTTCAGCGCCGGCGGTAATGCAAACAGAAGAGGGTTATGCTGGCACTACGACTAACGTGACTGTTTTGATCACTGAAGGCTGGGGCGATGTCTATGTGTCTACCTACTCGCTTACACAGGAGGATTTTCAAGGTGCTGCAACAGCTGCAGCTCGGGTTGTTTGCAACCTGCTCGGAGTGAATTTTTCCGATTATAACTTCTACTTTAAGGTTCAAGGAACTGCCGTTATTGTCGGGGGCCCAAGCGCGGGCGCAGCCATGGCTGTAGCCGTATATTCAGCCCTCACAGGTGCTCCAATCAACAGATCGGTGATGATTACTGGGATGATTTCACCAGATGGCACTATTGGTCCTGTTGGAGGAGTGTACGAAAAAGCACAGGCTGTCGCTTTGAATGGCGCGAAGATATTCCTTGTACCACCGGGACAGAGCGTAGTTGTAACGTATACCACTGTGGAAAGAAGAGTTGGGCCATTTCGAGTTTATAGCACTCAGCCCAAGGTTATCAACCTCACAGAACATGCAAGAAAAGAATGGGGGCTTACAGTGACGGAGGTTTCAACCGTCAGAGATGTTATGAAGTTTTTCTTTAACGTGGAAATCTCCCAGCCTTCTCCTGGGACAATTGTGATCAGCGATGAGGTTCTTGAAAAAATAGCTGAGGTTAAAGTCAAGGTACTTTCAAAAGCTGAAGCGGAGCTGGCTAGCGCCTCCATAATGATCAATTCATCCTCACTGAACAGGCTGGTTCGAGCGTTGTTGAACAGGAGGCTTTCCGACGCTAGAGATTACCTAGTCAGGGCTAAAGCTCTGCGAGGCGTTGAATCCATTCAATTGCTGACGTATAGCATTTCAATGTCCCGCTGGGTTTCTCTATTGGCTAGCTACTACTCAGGTGATGAGCTGAACCAATACGTATCAGACTACTTCAATAGGTTAAGCGTATTTTTAGCATCTATTGAAGAAAAGAATCCTTGTAATTTCCAAGAGCTTAATTACCTGGTAATAGCAACTGACTTAGCTGTCCGCGCAGCGCGTCTTTATAACGAGTCGGCGCGTCTTTGGTCCAGCGATCCAGATGTGGCATTACAAAACTTAGCTTATTCCTCAGCATTTTTAGAGGAAGCGGAAGCATGGATCGAAAACTTAGATAGGGGATCGCCTTTCCCCGCCCAGCAAGTAGCACAAACTTATCTCTCAATTGCAAGATCAACGTGGCCTTATGTATATTCAGTGCTAAGCACATCGGGCGGGAGTACATCCCTTGTCGAAATAGCCAGTAGCTACTATAGCTTCGCGGTCTCATCATATTCGTCTGGACGTAGTCTACTGGCAGCAGTTGCAGCAGCGAAAAGCGTTGCAATAGCGGAGGCAGCAATTTTATCGTTGCAGTCATCAGCTACCGGCAACGACATTTACTTTAGGGTTTCTAATGAGCAAGCACTAGCAGCGGTATCTCAGGCATATGATCTTTTAGCCGGCGTCTACTTCCTTAATTTTAGTTCTTTGGTAACACCGCAGGACGCTTTATCAATGTATAAGCATGCCACTCATTTAAGCACTTTAACTTTAGCGCTTGCCAAGTCGAGAGGTTTTGAAAGCCTAACTGTGAAGTATGAAAAAATTCATCAGAATTCACAACTACCTCGACCGAGCGGAAAGCGGGAGGGGAAAGGAGAGGAGAATTTAATAGATAAGTTCCTCAGTTTATTCGAAAAAATTGCCGATATAATCAAGGGTTTTTTCAAATGGTTTGCTAACATGCTCACCAGCGATAGCAATGTTTAAAAATGGAGACAAACTTTTAAGAATACTTTCTTTTCCCACATGCATGGAAAATAGTGGGAAAAGGATTGGGATGCGTAATGTTTATGCACTTGGAATCGTCAGTTTATTTACTGATATCTCGACAGAAATGGTTATGGGTTATATTCCAGTTTTTGCTGTACAAGAGCTCGGTGCTACTAGAGCTTTCTTAGGTTTAATAGAAGGTGTTGGGGAGTTCGTCAACTACTTTTTCCGAATGATCAGCGGCTTTATCTCAGACAAGCTAGGTAGAAGGAAACCCTTGGTGTTCGCCGGCTATACGCTGTCGACATTCTCTAAGCCGATGTTCGCCTTAGCTACATCTCCGCTTGACATACTGGCTGTGCGGGCAGCGGATAGGACGGGCAAAGGAATCCGCACTTCACCGCGGGATGCGCTTATCAGCCAGTCCGTAGGAGAACGTAGTGTGGGTAGAGCTTTTGGGCTTCATCGCACTTTGGATCAATCAGGAGCTATTCTGGGTCCCCTGTTAGCTACATTGCTTCTGCCATTTCTCGGGGCTAGGAACCTGTTTATAGTTTCTTTTATACCGGCAACAATTGCGCTCCTGGTTCTCTGGTTTTTTGTCATTGACGTAAAGACTGAGTTTAAGAGAGGAGTTTTGTTGAAGGGAGCACGTAATCTTCTTAAAGGAAACTTTCTCCTGCTGCTTTTATCAATCGCTATCCTCGGCTTCGGCTACTATAATTTTTCATTCATTCTAGTTCGCTCTACAGAGCTCGGCGTAGCCGGATACCTTGTTCCACTAGTCTACCTAGCCCTAAATGTTTTTCACACAGCAATAGGCTACCCAGTGGGTTATATTTCGGACAAGGTAGGACGAGAACCACTCCTAGGAATTAGCCTTATTTTATTTTCCACTTCCTCGCTAGCAATGGCATTTCTTGATAATTATTTCACCGTAATAGCGCTCGTTATATTTTATGGTCTTTTCTTTGGCATGTATGAAACACTTTCCCGTGCCATCATCCCGCGCTACACGCCAAATGAACTAAGGGGTACCGCTTACGGCCTTTTCTACCTGACTAGTGGCATAACCTCACTAATAGGTATGGCTATCGTCGGCTACCTGTGGGACTCTCAGGGTAGAAGTACAGCATTTACTTACAGTGCTTTTCTTGGACTAGTAAGCGCCCTAATCGTAGCTCTTCTCTCAGCTAGAGTTAAAAAGTAGATGATTGTCCGGCCTACTACTATTCCAGTTCAAGCATTTTTAGACTAGTTTTGATAACCCTTATGTGTTCGACAAGTTTCTTGCCTAGCAGCCTACAAGCCTTCAGCGAGTTTTCATCCGGTTCCCCTATTGCTATTGCACCGTAATGAAGAGTGACTCCGTGGGCTACATAGTCAGGTACCCCAAAGGTCATCATACCGAAGTTCAGAATCGCTGAAATAATAGACCATAACGCCATTTCATTACCCCCACTTAATCCTCCCGACGAGGTGAAGGCTACAGCTACCTTGTAACGGAGTTTACCCCAGTACTTGATTAGCTGCTTATTGAAAAAGTAATTCATTTTATAGCTCATAGTACCACAATGAGTTGGGGAACCGAAAGCATAACCATCATAGATGGGAACTTCATCTATATTCACTTCATCTACTTTAACTACCTTCACTTCTGCACCCTCTTCGACGGCCCCCTCCGCGACTGCCTTAGCCATTCTTTCCACATTGCCAGTCCAACTATCGTAAACTACCAGAACCTTAATCTTTTCTCCATTCATAAGAGCCCTAACTTATACAGTATTAAAAGGAAAACCCGGACAATCAATATAATCTGAAGAGTCACATGTAAATTTATAGCCCTACTCTACATCCAGCATCTTATTAACGGATTACCAACTCGCTATTTAATGTCTTAAGGTTTAATGATTGAAGTGTCTTCCCGCCTAGCCTGCGCACGAAAGCTAATAAATCCTGGTATGCAATAATCTTGGATTTCTGCCTGAGGTTTGGAGGGCCGGGGCGCTTCATATAGAAAGCATTAATTTCAGGCACGGTTCCATAGATTCCGGATTTCAGCGAAACGTAGGCTAGCCTTGCAAGGTCTACCATGTAGCCAGCGAGCGCTGGGCTATCATTAATCCTCATATTAACTGTCAACTCGTCCGTGAAACCGCCAAAGGTAATCCATTGGACGTGCATAGCGACGAATTTCTTGTCTCCCAGCGGCTCGAGGTAACCAGTTGGCTTGATAAAATGAGGCGGGTCATAGCCAAGTACATCATCGAAAAAACTGCTTTTAGTTTCCTCTTTAGCCTTGTTCCTATCCGGTTCTATAAGGGATAGGAAATCACTATTTCCTCCAATGTTGAACTGTGCAACTGATAGCACTTTGCGACCTCTTTCCGCTAAATGTTCTACAACGTCGATCGTTAAAGGCGTCGCACCTGTAGCACCATCGTCACCCAGCACTAGTGATTCAGATTTAAGCGCTTTATCGACGAAAGCTGGACTACACGCCACATGCGCAGGCTGTAGGTTCACATGGGCTACACCACCTTGCTTCAAAGTCAGATAAGCGTAGACTTGGGGATGGGGTAGCAGGCCCTTCAGTGCGGCTTCCTCAACTTCGTCCCAAATGTAAAGTGGGCTTGTTCGTGCTGTAGTGGTGACATCTATTACCACATCGGGTTTAGCATCGTCAAGGAATTCCTCAAACTTTGTCAATGCTTCCTCAAGAGAATACCCCTCATCTAGCGCTCTCGTTTTAACATGGGAGGGGGTGCTATTCAGCTTTAAACCGGGAGCTACTGTAACACTTTTTAACTCAGGCTCAGGCTTAAGACCATATCTCTCAACTACCTCGTATAGGCTCCTCCCTACTTTTCCGGCGTCAACATCCACACTGGCTACAACCTCTAATTCTTCAATAGGTATACCGAAGTCAACTTTTGCTAAGGGAATCCCCCATGGCTCCATTAACCCCTTCTTCAATCTAGCTAAACCCCAAGCGAAAACCGAAGCCGCGTATCCCTGCCCCAGTAGTAAGACCCGTACCATGGTTATCTAATGAGTATTAGATATCTTATAATTATAAGCTTTTCCCCGGATGAATCCTATACAGGCAAAGAGGTAAAGCTAACAGGAGAAGAAAGGGCTGACTTGGAGCGATGACGTGCGTTAGCGAGTAAGCAAAGTCATTTTCTCTAACCTGGTGACCAGCTCCTTCAGATGCGCTATACCATCGGCCAATAGATTTTTACCTTTATCTGTCAGCCTGTAGTATCTCCTACGTTCACTCCAGTAGCTTTCAACAAAACCCTCGTTTTCCAGTTTGTTTAAGACGACGTAAGGCAACACTTTCCCGGGGTTAAACCCGAAGTCATCCTCAATGGCTTTAGCCACCTCGTAGGGGTAGCTATCGTTCCTGCTGAGTTCAGCGAGTACATATAACCATAGGTTCTCAACTCCGGTTTTTCTCTTTAGCCTACCTAATGGTTTGGGATCGCTCACATTTACAGGTGAAATCACGCTGCAAAAAAGATAGCGCACAGATAAATAGTACCTGTAATTCGTTTCAATGTGAAACTTGCTATTCAGGAAAATCTTCTTAAGGGGGATAGCTTGGCCGAACGCCTAGCATTAGCCGAGAGACTGGGTTTTGAAGGCGTAGAGTTCTGGGGATCCGGTCTGCGAGAAAAGTTAGCCGAGGTTAAGCAAATTCTCTCCACAACTAAGGTTAAAGCTTCCACCGTCTGTTCAGGATACAGGGGAGATCTCCTTTCAGCAAGCAAGGAGGAAAGACTGCTTGCAATGCATGACATCGAGGTGTTGCTAGAGATCGCTGCCGAACTTGATGCGGTAGGGCTTATCGTTGTACCCACGTTCAGTGGGCCAAAGTTGCCAGATCTTAGCCCATTGTATCCGGATGTGTGGCATCTTGAGCGGGAGTTACTTATACATGTGCTCAAAAACCTAGCTCGAAAAGCTGAGGATACCGGTGCAAGTATATTAATAGAACCTCTAAATAGATATGAAACCCACTTCCTAAATAGGCTTGATCAGGCTATAAAGATCGCAGAAGAAGTTGGATCGCCGGGCGTTGCCGTTATGGCTGACTTTTTCCACATGAACATTGAGGAAGCAAATATTGCAGGGTCTCTGAGGAGTGCGCTGAAGCATTTGAGGCATATTCACTTAGCGGACAGCAATCGCTGGCTACCCGGTTTCGGGCACTCAGATTTCCGAGAACCTTTTAAGGTCTTAAGGGAAGGAGGGTACAGGTACTACATGGCGATGGAGTGTCACGTACCGGAGCCAAAGGAGGAAAGTTTAGCTAAAAGCGTGAAATACCTTAGATCCCTAATTTAATACAGTTTAGTTTGTAAACAGTAAATTTTATATTTCTTTTTAAACTTTCAAGCAGGGGCATAGTGATCAAATGTTGGAAACTTGCTGTAGCTTTTCTACTATTTGCAGCATTATCCTACATAGTGTTTACCGCCATACTGCGTGTTTTCTTGTTATCCTTTTCAAAGGAACCCGAAATTCCGCCTCAAGAAGGGATTCAAACCCCAAGAGCTGGAGACGCTATTGCTATAATGATGGAGTATGGAGCGAATTGTTTTCGTCTTAGGTTGTTTGTCGACCCTAATCCGCGTGATGAGTGGGGCGGGTTTACCGGTAATAACCTGGAGTATACAGTGAGGTTAGCTAAGAGGATTAAAGCTGCTGAAGCGAAGCTAGTACTCGACCCGCATTACTCGGATACCTGGGCGGACCCGGGGAAGCAATACACTCCCAAGTCATGGCTGAATTTAGGTTTTGAACAGCTTGTCGATAAGGTTTACGAGTACACGCACGATACCATTACTGCTTTTAATGATGAGGGAGCTTTACCCGACATGGTGCAGATAGGCAATGAGATAACCTGTGGGTTTTTATGGCCTGAAGGTAAGGTATGTGATGTTGAAAACCCTCAAGAGCAGTGGAGTAAGTTTGCCACTCTGCTTAAAGCCGCTATAAAAGGCGTAAAAGACGCTCCTGGAGGGGGTAACATTCAGGTAATTCTACATATTCACCCTGGAGGTAGCTGGGAAACTACCGATTGGTTTTTTTCGAACTTGGAGGATCAAGGTGTGCCATACAACATTATCGGTTTAAGTTACTATCCGATTTGGCATGGTTCATTAACAGATCTCAAAAAAAATCTTGTGAATACGGCTAATAAATTCAACAAAGAGATTTTCATTGTCGAAACTGGGTACCCCTATCAACAAATCAACTTTGGTCAGCTAGAAGAAACCGGTTCTCGATACATGACTTGGCCGCGGACGCCCGAAGGGCAGGCCCAGTTCATCACAGATGTTATACAAGCAGTATATGAAACACCCAATCGAAAAGGCATGGGTGTTCTTTGGTGGTACCCGGAGGCGATTCCAGTTAAAGAGTTAACCGTGTTAAACGCTACAGCGCTTTTTGATGAAAAAGGCCGAGCTTTACCGGCTTTAAAGGTTTTCAAAGAATTCCGTAAAAGATTGAGTTCGGAGTTCCTGCTTGGTGGCGATATATCTGCCCTGGGCGAAATCGAAAGATTGGGTGGAGTTTACTTGAGCGGAAGTGGGTAGCTTTTTTAGAAGAGGTACTCCGAGTCCTCCTTTATAGATCTAATAGCATTTAGAACTGGCACTCGAACAAACCATCCGCATCTCCATGTACAGCTCCTCAAGTACCTGTACTTCACTATGCATAGTTAGCTCGCTAGTTAAGCGCCGCCTTACGTTTGAGAAGGTTGCAACTCAAAGGTAAACCTACTCGCCGCGCCTTTCAGCAGTCTAAGCTCACTTCTACTCAGGAAAGGCTCAGCAGCATATAGACTCCAACTCGCGACTCGATTACGCTGACGAGCTAGCCTCTAAAGGGAAAACTCTATCTGCTATAGACGCCGGCTCAGAATTCGGGACAAGGTATTATGATATTTTCATATCCCAAGTATCCCAGGTATTACAGTTATGTTCACATCGCTTGTAAAGAATGTATCGAGGATATTGCGAGAGCTTAGAAAGCTAAAGTTGAACTAAGCTGCAGAACTTAGGCCGAGCTTCTAGAAAAGCCAGTCAGGTCTAGAGGGAGTAGAAGATAAGGTGAGAAAAGCACGGAAAGGTTTCTGAAGTTAAGAGAGGGGTAACAGCTAAGTGGAGCGGAAAGACTGTACTAGAGGAGTTAGCCAGGCTGCATGAAGCTGAGAGCTCTGACTCTCGCCGCTAAAATCCTTTGTAACTGTTTTGAAAACTGACGAAAGGTATAATGACAGGCGCGCCGGGGCCTCTGCAAGCTTTCAGGAAGTACATGTATGATCAGCAAAGCCGTACCATTTACCTCGCAAGCCGGTGCAGGTAGCACCATTATTATGCCACCAGTCAAGCTGATCAAGGAGGGTTAACTTTCTATTACTGTCGTGCATTTCATAGATTCGCTACGCGATGGTTGGCGACCCGAAGTGGGCGGATAGCTCTCCCAGACGTACTACCCATAAAGGGTATACGTACATGCAGGAAGAATTCTTTCCACCTAATGACACCACTGTTTTTCACCGGTTCTACAACGTTTTCTACTACTGTGGTGAGCGCAGACGCTAGGAAAGTACACCGTGACAGTAATATAGATGGGTTTACATTATTGATCTTGTGAACTCCGGCAAAAGGGTTAGGTTAGCTAGAATTTTTAGGAGAGGTAGAGCATTGATCCTAGCGATAGACCATGGTTTGAAGGTGGGTCCACTTAGGGGGATTGAAAACCCAAGGAAGGTAGCTGAATTAGCAGTTGCAGAGGAAGTAGACGCGATAATGGCAACTCCTCCTATTATCGAATATATATCGGACTTTCTATCAGACCTCTATGCTATCGCACGGGTCGACGGCGGAGCGACGTCAATAGGTCCCAATATCACCAATGATATCACTTTATTTACAATTGAGGAGGCTATCAATGTAGGGGCAGATGCGGTTGTCGCTTTTGGTTACATGGGTATAGAAAAGGAGAGTGTGCAAATTAAGAAACTTTCGCAGGTAGCTAGCGAATGCAAAAGATTAGGTATACCTCTAATCGCTGAGATGCTACCAGTAGACCTAGTTAAACACCATTTCTCAGGAGGAGATCGTAACTTGAACCCGGAGAGCATAGCACTGGCTGCTCGAGTTGGATGGGAAGTAGGTGCCGATGCTGTAAAAACATACTACACAGGCGACCCTGAAACTTTTAAACGGGTTGTCAATTCATGCCCGATACCGATACTAGTATTGGGAGGGCCTCCAGTTGAGGATTTCGTTGCTTTTCTGGAACAGATCGAAAGTGCCCTTAAAACTGGTGCACAAGGGGTAATTGTAGGTCGGAATATTTGGCAACATCCGACTCCCAGGCAAGCCCTCAAAGCTCTCAGTAAAGTTGTACACGAGGGTTGCATCGCCAAGGAGGCTGTAGGGAAAGCATAAAATACTTTTCCCTATGCAAGGTTGCCATTATTCAATGCAGTACTAATTGATTGCCTAGGGCAAAAGCATTTTTAGTAATTGATCTACCTCATAATACACTTATATCAACGCTATTCTTAAAGTTGAGCTAGGGTTTGGTCTTAGCGATACGCTATGGTCTTATCGAAAGAGTTCGTTAGCAAACTTCTCGATTTACAAAGACCTGAAGAGCTAATGCTTCCGATAGAACCCAGAGTAGATCATGCTGATCACATGGTAAAAACCGCTTTACTTGGCTGGAGTGAGCTGGCCGCTGATCATATATTACATTTCGAGGTTAGTGACAAGCTTCCTGCGCTGATATCTTCTCTAGTTAGGAAGTCAGAGATCTTACTCAGGACGCACACCATAGCAGATGCTCAGGAGGAGGTCCTTAGGGATCGTGTTGCCTGTAGGGTCAGAATCTATGACATGTTAATTGAAACAGCATTAAACTTAGCTGGCTGTGAGTCTGATTGGGCTTACCTTGAACCTTTATTTGTTGACAAAGCTTTGAGCAACATAGTAGGTGCATTTAAGGAATGGGAAAAGCTCGAGGAGCGTGAATTAGGAGGAATCTTTGTTTTAGAGACAGTAGTTGAACGCAAGCTTAGAAAGATGGAGAAAGTGAACAAGGGTAATAGCCTCGTTGCAGCTATAGCTAAGCTGGTGCGTGAGCGATTAGAGCCAGGCAATTTAGCAGCAAGCTTTATAGAGTCCATGGCTGAGTGCATTCGAGGTAGCTTTTATCGACGTGCATACGAGCAAGGTTTATGCAAGTTTGGCAACGACTATGCATTAGGCCTCCGTTTCCTTAGACATCTCGGTTTCGTTCAAGTGTCGACAAACCCATTGCTTGCTGCACGTGCTTACGACGATGAACCTGAGCTTTGGCGAGGTTTCGAGGAGTATACTCGTAGAGTACTAGTTGTAGAACATCCAGAATGGTTTAATGATCCAGAAAACCACTTGGATGAGTTAGCGATGGAGGCGACTAGATATGCTCTAATGGATAACTTTTACGTGTTCCGAGTCCCCTTTATACTCTCAGGTTATCATGACGGGTTAGTCAGCTATCAGCTGAATCCGTTGATAGCTCACGACGCTGAAAGAAGCGTTGAAGCCGTAAAGGTCTTTGCTAACCGCCTTGAAAGGGATTTGAAGGTGTACGACGAGTATCTATGGTGGGGATATAACGTATCTGAAAAAGGTAGACCCAACCTGGTAGTAAAGGTAGCAGCTGCTTATCCCGCGGCAATAGAAATAGTAGAAAAAATTAACGAAATGGGTATAGGGCAGAACATTACTCTAAGCTACACGGTTAGTCAAGAGGTGCTTTTAGGTGTCTCGGCGCTAAAGGGGATGGGCAAGGCCATTAGTAAAGGCCTGTTACCCACTCAGACTTATAACACCAATATGTCCGGCAGGCTGGAAGATCACCTTAGGGAAGTTGCAGCAACCGACTTGCTACTGAAAGGGCTAGCTCAACTAAGTTGGGAGGAGCGCTGGGCTATACTTGACGAACTTGCTTCAAAACTGGGGGTAAAGCCTGAGGAGTGGAGTAATGCGAAAAGCCAGGGTATAAAAACCGCCGTCGAATTTCTATGCAGCACTAGAGTGCTGGGCAGAAACATGACAGACGCTCGATTTCTCCAAGCACTCGCAAAAACTAATGTTTTTGCGTCAGAAGAAAATATGGTAAGACAGGTCTCAGAGTTAGAAGAAGCGATTAAATTGTCGGGAACTCTTATAGCAAAGCGGGTTTACGAGATCTTTTTTGCTCCATGGAATCGAAGTAGATGGATAGAGTACCTTGTTAAGGAAGTAGGCATTGATGAAGAGGATGCAGAGATAGTCTTAGATAGACTGGATCTCCTGCCAGCTTCAAAAAGGAAACCGGCTGATACGCTACTCACCTTTTCCTCAAGAAATGTAACCAATACCGAGTTCCCTGATCATCAGTTAAACGTTGAAAGAGTTGCTAAGGATATTCGGTTTGATGATATTTGTGAATCTATATTGAAACCGGTAGAGGAAAGGCACATCGGTTTACTGCGTAAAATTCCGGATTTCGTGAGGGCTTATGAGGCTTCGCCCGAAGTTAATGAATTGCTACACAAAGTTGGCATAAAAGGTGATTATGGTAGCAATGGTATAAGTCCTGCTGATTGGCCATCATACGGTCCCTGCTTGAAGACCCTGAATGAATTCACCTACGCCTATACATCGTTTAGGTGGAGAGTGGCCCAGTTAGCTAAAAGTATAGGTAAGAGTGGCTGATGCAGTACTCAGGACTGGGTAGCAAGGTATAACTGTCACGTTTTCCCTGTGAATGATATGGGCTCTGAAACTACTAAACAGGTTCAGCTACTGGTAACTTGTAAGGTTGGAATGGAGAGAATCGTCTCTTCCTATATTAAGGAGCTCATCCCGCAAGCTAGTATTGTACCAGCACCTCATGGTTTCCTCGGTTTAATCCTTGTTTCAAATATAAAGGATCCATATAAAGTTCTGGATGAAATTAAAGCCAAAGTACCTGAGGTGGAAAGGGTTTATCCAATTCTAGAGTCATGTGAGGCTTTGCTCGATGAGATCGTAAAGTATGCGAAGAAGATTGCTGGTCATATATATGCCGAGGAAAGTTTCGCTGTGGTAACTGTAAGAAGAGGGAAGCATGATTTTAAGTCCCTAGACGTTAATGTAGCGGTCGGTGCAGCTGTTAAAGAGCTCACAGGAGCAAAAGTTGATCTAGAGAACCCGGATAAAGTGCTAGTAGTTCAAATACTGCATAACATGGCCTATCTAACAGTAGTGCAAGGCTCCGAGTTCCATAAGAAGATGAAACCGTATAAGTTTCCAATGTATAAGTTTTTTAGAAAACTCGCCGTGGCACACGAGCCTTATCTCGGTCCGAGTGATGCAGCGTACAATATGGGGACAAGGATTGGAAGAGAAGTTCAGACTTACGAGCTCGGCAAACTATACGTAGCTCCGATAGGTCCTGTAGAAGCTGAACCTCTCTATTATTTTCTAAAAGGATTATTTGAAGGGGCAAGATCCCGTTACGAGGTTCAAAAGAAAAGCTATGGGCGTGAAGTGCACCGTACGGTCTTCCAAGTACAGGACATGTACCAATGGGTTCGCTCCAGAATGGGAAAGCCTTTAATAATTTTCGAGCCAGAAGGTGAGCCGGTCTCTCGCTTAGGAAATGAACTTACAGAGTTTATAATCTCCAATGTTAGAAAGGGGAGGGAAATAGGGTTGATGGTCGGGGCTAGAGAGGGTGTGCCAACCGGCTTGTTCAGATACGCGGACTTTATTTTAGATGTAACGCCTGGAGTGATCATATCAACTGAGTACGCATTATCTTCGGCCCTGGTAGCTTTAACAACTGTACTACACGGGGCGCTTGCCCAGGAAAACGAGTTTTAGTTTTAAAAATAGCAACACTTAAAGCACGGGTTTTCCTTAGGGCGGCATGGCTAAAGCGCGTGTTGAAGCTTGCAGCTATAAGGGATGTGCAGAAGCGGCAACTTACATACTTGAGCTTAACGGTAAGAGGTTCAATGTTTGCAGAAGCCATTACCGGGAGTTACTACGGCGTTTAGAGGAGAAGGCAAAAGAAATTGGAGTAGCTTCGTTATCGGAGCTAAGTCCAACAGAAGTTGAAGGTGGGGTCCGCTCTTTTAAGTTTCGCAAAAATTAGTGCCACTGCATGCCACCTTAGCTTGTTGGCATTTATTCATAGGTCATTTTTCTATGAAGCCAAAGCGCGTTTAAGTACTTGAAGCGATTTTAATGTGTGTTAGGAGATTGAGCTAGAATATTAAGAACCAAGGATGACTTAAGAAGGAACATTTACGCCAAGTATCCGAACGCTAAACTTCTAGACCACCATGTATCGATTTCATGCATAAATAACAGTTCCAGCTTTTTAGAGATCCACTATAATTCTTTTTGAGAACTATCGGGATGCAACTGACTAGCCTCTTATACTCTTTTTATAACTTAAATAAATTTAAAGTTTATAAATAAAAATTTGAATCAACCACCATAGAGCCGTTTAAGGTGCTCCTCCTCCCTATGCGCTATCGTTATAGCACCTGTTGGACAGTGCGTGATGCATGCCCTGCACATCACACATTTGTCTTCGTTAACCGGGTATGATTTCCCCCGCTTTATCACAAAAACCCCACTGGGACAGACTTTGTAGCACGTTGCACAGCCGGTGCACCTATTATGGTCAACTATAACGCGCGGCATATTTTTCGGTTAGGGTACAACCTCTATAATTTCATACTGTTTAGTGCCAAGGCCAGCTTTCTCCGCGGCCTCCACTTGGATGTAAGGATCTTTGCCGTGGATTTTCAGCCACTTATTGTCTCCGGGCTTCAAACCTAATTTATCGGCGATAGAGCCTGGAATGTTCGGGGCTTCATCGATTATCTTCAGCGAGGCATATTCAACGGCAACGATGTCCTCGGAGATCAGGATACCTATGTCGGGTACTATTGGTATGTCTGACCAAGGCGCGCAATCACACATTGTCTGAACATCCATAACGTAATTAATATGTAAAGCCTTTCCCCTCTTATTCTTGAGGACGGCCTTTGCAGCGTCCACGCACCCCTCCTGAAAAGCTTTCCCGATGTTGTCAAGTTTCTCGAGCTGGTGAATCTCGCCACGCGTTTTATAGCTAGTACATCCCATTGCGAGGTTCTTGATCGCTCCACCGATGCCAGGAGCTATATGCCCCTTAACGTGAGAGAAGTTAATGAGAATATCCGCATCATGAATGTTACCAGCTACTTGAACTTTCTTCAGATGGTAGTAGGTATCGGGCTCCACTTCGTAAAAGAAGTTCTCTTTAATACCGTTGGCTGGTATGAGAGGCGCACCAACAACGTCATAACCGAAGCCGTTATAGATCCCAGCAAGAACGTGTCTTAACCCCCAAGTATCAGTTATGAAAGGGATCCCACCTAGTTGCTTCACGTAATCAACAAGGATGCGTACGAAAACTGGTCTGATGTAGCGGAAGCCGCCTTCCTCCATCGGGCCTACATGAACCTTAATAGCCACAATGTTTCCTTTCTCTATAATATTACTGAGTAGCGACTTCTCTAGAGCTTTCTTAAACTTTACAGGGAGGCTCCCTTCCCTGGCTCGGCTAAAATCTCCACCGCTCGGCGGGGTGAATTGAGCGTTCGCAAAGTAGACTTTGCTAGTCATAATCAGGCCCTAAGAGCTATACTATAAAAAAATTACGTAATATCTAAAATACCTTTTTAGTTTGCTTTCCTACCTAAACGAATAGAAAAGCCACTTTTTAGTTGGATAAGCTTCGTCTATAACTTATATAGCCATGTTACTAACTCCCTGCGTAGCGTATGTAAACGTTCATTCTATCTTCCTCAACAGTAGAGGAATAACCTGCTTTAATTAGTTCCTCCATTGAAAGCCTTAACCATTGGCCAAAGTAACCGGAAGCCGTGTTATCGGGATCGATTGTTGATAGATCTCTATAGCCCAGCTGTTTAGCCACAGGTATCAGTACGTATTTTGATGCCCAGTAATCTAATGCTGCTGGATCTTGGCTAGCCGCTATTATGTTCACCATAACGGCTCGATCGTAGGGAGTTGAGGGGCCTCCTCTGGGATGTGGATTGATCCAGATCGAGTCAAGGATATTAAGAATGGGTACACGCGTTTCCACCATCACAGTACCCATACCCCCTTTACCTACACTGTTGTGCGGGTTATGGCCTGTTAATCGATCGCTAACCACTCCCATATAATGTTTTATACACGCCGTTACACCATATATCGAATGAGTTTTCAATACGGGTACGTTTAGCACCTTTAGCCTTGAGCTATTATATTCCTCTTTCTCCGGATTCCATACACCTAGCTTAAAACTAATGTAAGTACCATACTTAGTTTTAAACTTGGGATAAGAAACCACGATTCCAGTCCTGGGGTTTTGCGCATCGTAAACTACGTATCCATCTTCCAGGTCGCCATCGCTGTACTCCTTTGCACGCTTCAGCGTAATGGTATCCCATAGGTACGTTGAAACTCTATAACCCTGCCCGGCGAAGAAGTCCGCAACCTTCTGCATAGACTGAGAGGTATCCTCTGCGTTATTTTCCTTCCAGTCTAGGCTACCTCCTATGCCCTGGCTTCCGTACTGTGCCTGTCCATTATCGGCTATAACTATTTCACCAGTAAACCCATCAGGATGATTTATGATCACCTGGATCAATGATTTCACCAGATCTGTACTCGTGCCACCACGCTGATCCCACTGAGAATTTACCTTAATTATAACTACATCATCAGCCGCTATTAATCCATTTGGCCCCATGGTTTTTTCAGTTTTATCCGACCTGTAGAATTTCACTCCATGTTCCCCCATTAACTCGATTAACGCTAAAAGGTCGTTTTCCTTTCCCCTTGCACCGGTTACAACGAATATGCTTGAAGCAGGTTGCTCTGAGGCTATCCACTCTTTTATTTCTAACTGGATTGCTCTACTTGGCTTAAAGGCTATCATGTAAGTTATAAATCCCGCCGCTACAAGCGCAGCGAGCATTAGTAGTAATGTAATCCTTTTTCCCGTGAAAATCCGTATAAGAGGGGTGGTTAGTGGTATAACATAAATGGCCAACCATAAACTCGCGTTGGTTAAAGCGGCTTTTTGGCATGGATACTGAATCCGAGATGGTTTAGTGCCGGTACGCAGTAGGAACCAAATCAAGCTTGCAAGACCTATGATAAAGAAACGGTCAAATCGGTTACAAATGACCGAGTTTCCTTTGTTTTTATCGATGCTAGATGCTTCCAGCCAGAGTTTCTTAAGTGCTTCCACATAATTACTACTTTAACGGTTTTATAGGTTTTGACTTTAACAGGATCCTATCAGAGTTCCACTTTGTTTATCAGTTAGTTAAAAGTCGTTAAAAATTTTGCTATAAAGTAATTTTATAATAATAATTCTTTTTTACTTGAGTTTAACAAACAATATGTTATCATGACATCTAAATGGCTTCCCCGGGGGTTATCTACACTTGGTCTACTAGTCCTTTTATGTTCGTTTAGAAATCCCTGGGTAATCATGCGAGTAGGGGACTTAAAGATCAGTTACACTCCCTATAGTCTGCTAGACTGGTTGGCTAGCGGAGGACAGGCCTCAGCGTTGGAATTACTCACTATAGCGGAAAACCTAGAGGCAGCCGTTCGTCTTTACTCCATTTTCCTTTTGCATTCGTTTCTTTTTGCGCTTGCATTAATTATCTGTTTATTAACTCCGATTACTGCATCCGTCGGCAGTTGTGCATTGTCAGCAGTTTTTTCAATAGCGTCGCTTGCAACGCTTCACTATTTCATTGAAGAGTTGGTTAAGGAACTGAAAGCTTCGGGAGTAGCATGTGGCTTTCAGCTTGGAAGCGGGGCAATGTTAATCACTTTTTCAATAATCCTTTACTTGGGAGGGGCGTTATCGGCTTGGCGCATATCAAAATAGCTTTGTCCTCGGTAGTTACTGACTCATGTATCAATTATTAACTAAAGTAAAAAGATATATTGACCCTATATCAAACCCTCACCGGGCCGGTAGATCAGACTGGGAGATCGTCCGCTTGGCATGCGGGAGATCCTCTCGAGAAAGCCTCGAGAGAACCCGATGCCCCGGGTTCAAGTCCCGGCCGGTCCACCACTCAGATCCTTTGACGTTCATCTATGAACTATAAGTTCCGAAAAGTTTTAAACGATAGCTTATAGAGTAACCAGGTTGTTATGAAGGAGAAAATACTCCTACTGCTGGGTCTGGTAGCTATAGCGATGATAGCAGTAGTGATCGTGGACTTAGCAGCAAGCTGGGGTGCCCCTGGCTTAACAGTTTCATACTCGTGGTGGCTTGTAGGCTTAGTTGGATACGCTATATCAATGATTACCCTTGTTACTGCGTACGGTATCTTTGGAAGACGCCTTTCACCGACGCCAGTTAGCTTAGGAGGATTAAGAGCCTCCATGTTAGCCACTAGTGCGGCGGTTATAGGTGGTTGGATAATCATCTTAGCTTTTCTCTCGGCTTTTCTAAATCCGGAATTAATTTCACAGTTAACTTTCCTTTCACTGGTTTACGCAGCGATACCCTCACTATTTTCTTGGCTTCTATCGCCAGCGCTCATTAATTTAATCTATGGTTGTCATCCTGACCCCTCTATTCAGGAGGTTGTTAACAGGGTTGCCGCTAAGGCTGGTATGAAGCCACCAAAAGCGATGATCGCTAGAATGAAGGAACCCAACGCTTTCGCTTACTCTTCACCCATACTTGGTAGCTATATCGCCGTGACAGAGGGTATGTTGCACATCTCTAGGGTAGAGGAGTTAGAGGCTGTAATAGGCCACGAGCTGGGGCACCATAAGCATAGGGATAACGTCGTAGTCCTGGTCTTTGGATTGTTACCCTCTGTCATCTATTTCCTCGGCAGGTACCTTATGTATGCTGGCATGTACTCAAGGTACTATTATGACGGTGATCGGAGTAGAAGGAGCGAAGGTAACTTTGTTTTTCTCTTGACTGGTATAGCCTTAATGGCCATAAGCGTGCTTATTCAGCTCGGTGTCCTAGCTCTCTCCAGGCTACGCGAGTTCTACGCGGATGCTCATGGTGCTAAGGTAACCACACCAGATTCTATGATTGGGGCACTGCACTCTCTTAATTCGTTTTACAATAGGTATAAGGCAGCAAGGGCTAAAGTAGATAGTAGCAAGCTAAAAATGCTTTTCATTTATGCTTTAACCGATCCATATATTGGCTTCGAGGAATTGTTATCTACCCATCCGCCAATAGAGAAAAGAATCGCTTTTCTGAGCTCGCTTAGAGGTACCAGTATTAAAGCATAGGCAATATAACCCTTTGATTTTTTCTTTTCTGTGCATAAAGTTCGTCGGTTGGTAATTACTATTTTTGCAGTCATTACCGTAGCATTTCTAGTATTTTTCGGAATATGGTTCTCGGGTAGAGGTAATCGGGCTCTTCGAATGAGGCTTCTCTATGAGGGCTGCAGATACGGGACTCCACCCAACCCCTTATTGGTTAGGAATTGGTTTGAGAAAGGGGAGATAGCATCTTTTGAGTTTGAAGTTGAGAATCCCCTTCAACAGGATTTGTGGGTCACGTTCTTGTTAAAGCCTCTGGGTACCGGCGACGCGCTGGTAGTCAAGGAAGAGACGGTTAAGGCGGGTGAGGGGAAAAGGATTGCTTTTGAAGTTGACACAAGTAATTTGGAAATAGGGTTATACAAGGTTTCAGCAAACATAGGGGGAGTAGGGGAGATAGAAGCAAATACTGCCCCTTTTAATTTGACAAACCTGGATTCGTATCCTTGGCTGCTTGCCGTACTCAGTGGATCGGCTAAATGTTTAGAAGATTCACTCGATGGGTTACCTAAATTAATTGTTAGTAAGGGGCTGGGAGTAAATATTCACTTTATCGCTCCGGGAAAAGTGGAAAAGCTGGACTTGGATATGATCGCTTACGCCGGTTTCAATCTTATTAGGATGGATCTTTTCTGGCATGAGATTGAACGTAATATCGGGTCCCATGATTTCTCGAGTTATATTGCACTGACAAGTGAACTTAAAGAACGTGGTTTACGTCCCTTGTATATTCTCGACTACGGGAATCCTCTCTATGAAAACGGCTTACCCCCACGCACAGATAGTGGTGTAGCAGCCTTCGTTATGTATGCGAGAAGTTGCGCTGAAGTATTTAGAGATTATGCTATTTACGAAATCTGGAATGAACCTAACATCCCAGTTTTCTGGAAGCCATCACCTAACACAAGTGATTACGCACGACTGGCAAAAGCAACGGTGCAGGGAATTCGAGAAGTATGTGGAAAGTGTACCATATTAGCTCCCGCAACATCCGGTGTAGATACGGATTTCATAACACATATTTCAATGTTAAAAGCTCTCGACCACGTCGACGCAGTTTCAGTTCACCCATATCGTAACTCACCGCCAGAAACCGCCTTAAACGATCTGGAGAATCTAAGGAATTTGACTGGTGATAGGGCAATAGCTATTAGCGAGTGGGGTTATCCCACTGGAGGGAGTTACGGGAATAAGGTCGATGTTATAAAGCAGGCACAATACATCGTTAGAGTATATCTTGTTAGTTTACTGGCACGAGCTCCGATTACCATATTATACGACTGGAAGGACGATGGGTTATTACTCGAAGATAGTGAACACAATTTCGGCCTGGTAGCGCATCACATAAGAGGTCTCGAATGGTTCATTATTAAGCCAGCATACTTTGCTATTTACAACTTTAACCGTTTGCTCTGTGGCTTTTCCCCTGCTGGTACACTAAATACTAATGGCGTGTACTCCTTAATACTTGAGAAAAACGGAGAAAAGCGAATTGTGCTATGGACTCAAGGTCCAGAAGTCGAAATTGAATTAAACTTGCAGGAATCCGAAATCGAAATATTGCATTTATTTGGGGGGGTCGAGCATTTATACTCAGAAAGCGGAACTTACATGGTCAGGGTAGATGGATCTCCCAAAATAGTAAGGTTGCCATGATATCGAGCTTAATAACCGTAGGCGGGAGTAATTACTATGAGTCGAGTTTACGCGGCTAAATGTGATTCTCTAGGAGCTGGTATATCCGAGATTCTAAACTTAATAGAATTAGGGGATATAGGCGGGAAAGTTATTGTAAAAGTAAATTTTGTTTCAGCTTATGAGCCACTGTGCGCCACGCCTGTCGAGGCTGTTGAAGAGCTGGTCAAATTCCTCTCAAGTCGGTGTAGAATTATTATTGCTGAAGCGCCGACAATCGGCAGGTTTAAGGATGCTGTGCGAAGATACGGCTATGAAAGGCTCTTAGAGTATGGTGTTGAGTTTTTTGACTTGAGTGAGGATGACTACGAGGATTTCTACGTGTGGGGAAGAAACCTGAAGCGTGACATAAAAGTAAAGGTATCCAGAACCATACTGCAGTGCGATTGGTTAGTATCGCTGGTTCGCCCGAAAACTCACGATGCTGTAATCGTTACCTTGACCGTAAAAAATGTGGCAGTTGGTGCACTAGAACCAGGTAGCCGTCATAAAATTCATCAAGGCTATAAAGCTATGAACATTAATCTGGCTTATCTAGCCACACGGCTGATGCCAAAATTATCCCTTATCGATGGCTATGTTGGTATGCAGGGAGCTGGTCCTACACGTGGTGCTCCTTGCATCCTAGGCGTCTCCCTTGGCGGCCGTAACGCGGTGTCTGTGGATGCTATGGCAGCGACTATAATAGGTTTTAACCCATTCGATATTGGGTACCTTTATTACATTTCGAAATGGGGTTATGGGTCGATAGGCCCCAATGACATCAAAGTAGTAGGGCTACAGGATTGGCGACTTTACGCGAAAAGTTTTCAACCTCATCCCAATTTTCAACGTCAACTTGAGTGGAGGCTTAGGTCAGACGAGCTCGTAAAGGTTGAAGAAGAACTAGTGGATGAAGGTGTTATCCGCGAAGCTCCGTAACTTGTTTTAAAGAGTATCTGCACCCCATCCTATGAAGTATTTGAACTTTAAACGATATGAGAAAGTTTTAGAAGAAAATAGGAGAAGACTTGAAACCGTAAGGGGTTTCGAGGAACCTGATCGTGTTCCAGTGATCATTAACATTCAAGGTCCGTATTATGCCCGCCTTTTCAATATTCCTCTCTCCATATACTATAGAGATTTGAAGGTTATGCTGGACGTGCAAGTGAAAGGCCTCGAGTGGAAATTAAACTGGCTTAAAGATGACCTAGTTTACATGGGAGTGAGCCTGGATTGGGGCCCTATTACTGAAGGCGTGTTCTTTAACTGTGAAATTATTATGCCAGATCAGAAGACTCCATGGCGAAGCCCTTGGATAATACCTTCTATTAAATCATTGGAGGATATAGATAGGCTGGAAGTTCCAGATCCTCGGCAACATAAGGAAGTGAAGAAGTTCTACAGTCAGTTAGAAGAACTACGTAGGTTAGCCCGAGAGTACTACGAGGGGTTACCGGTGGGGGGCATGTTTCAGATACATCCTCCGGTTTCTGCGGCTGGATCGCTGCTGGGCCCTCAAAGGCTCTACACGTGGATGATCAAGTACCCTGATGAAATGCATAAACTTTTCAAGAAGTTAGAGGAAGCTTACGTACTCCTGCAAGAGCACTACTACGAGGTAACCTCAAGTGAGCCCGGTTACTTGGGTTTAAACGATGACCACGCAGGCTACCTAAGTAGGAAGTTATATGAGAAATTCGCTTTACCTTATAATACCCGTCTCTATGAGCGGTTTGGGACTAAATACCGTTATCTTCATATGGATTCACGCATGGACCATATCACCGATATTGTTAGAGACGTGTACAAAGTTAAGTATGTGGACGTTGGTGTAGAAAACGATATTAGTATAATTGCGAGAGAGTTTAAAGGTAAAGTCATAATAGATGGCAATGCCGATTGGCGTGTTCTACTTTGCGGTGAGTTCGAGCTTATTGAACGCGAAGTAGAGAAGTGTATATATTATGCAGCCCCTGGAGGCGGTTACGTTTTCGACAACGGCGGGGAAACATATGCAGAGGTTCCACCAGAGGCGTTGAAATACGAAGTAGAGTATGCAAAAAATGTTGGTAGGTATCCTATAAATTTAGATAACTTCAAACATGAGTTTAGATATATAAAAAGAGATGGATTGGACTAGTAGTTATTTAACTATTAGCATGGAATTTTTAATTTTCCTAAGTTTATCGGATTATCCTCAGGTTTTAGCGGTCTAAGCATGACTTCAAAGCTGAAAGGTTCAGGTAGTATTTCGTACTGCGGTAAAGTGTCCGGTCCACAGCTTGCTCCACCTAATCCCCTTTGCTTGTAATCCAAGTGTAGGTATACATCCTCTTTCCATTTGATCTCTGGTGGATGCTTTGCGACCTCAAGGTCGTGAGGCGTGCACCTATGAGCGCTTATCTCCATTAAATTCCCCGCGATCGCCAATAATCCATATCCTTCACCGTCGCGAAGGGCTACCCATCTTACATCACACCGGTTCCCGCATTCCTGCGGCTTTAAATAAGGTACAAACATTTCATCAACCGTTGTGGAATAAACATCAATAGCCGCGCCGAATTTTCTATCAATGTAATTTTCATGTGGCCCCCGTCCATAGTAGGTTATGTTAAAGAAATTTTTGGGCAATTGAAGAGTAAATCCTACACGTGGTAGTGGAGGTAACTTCTCGTCGGGGTGGGTATTGATAGACAATTTTACGTCACCGTTCCCATAAACGACGACACGTAATATGGATGTGAAGCCGATTTTCGTGTCCGGCGCCTCTGTACGGATTCCAGCTTCTATCTGGACTGCTTGAGGAGCTAGTTGTGCTGTCCTTGTCCATCTTACAGTGTGCTGTACACGGTTAAGCCCTACTTCTCTCCACTTCATCGACATCCTAACCCTCCATCCACCCTCATCGTTGTCGGTCGGGGCCCTCCAGACTTCGAGAGGGTTAAAGTTTTTAATCAGTAGCTTACCACCGCTAATGTAGCTAAAGCTCATGGTCGATTTATCCAATGCGAACTCGAAGTTATTACCAATCACTTTTACTGTGCCAGCGCTCTCCTCAAGCTTTACGATGGGCATCTTGGTAATTTCCACGGGGATTGATTCCCTCAACTTTACAGGAAGCTTAAACTGGCTCCAGCCTATCTCGAAACCTTTCTTAGCCCAGGGGAAGTCCTTTGCGAGCTTATACTTGAGTACCACCCAGTATTCCGTACCAGGCTCTGGCTCTGGCAACCTGTAAGGTATCCTTAACTCTCCACTCTTATGCGGTTCGAGAGCGGGTGTTTGTACCTTTCCTCCCTGCAAAATTTTACCGTCAGCTTTAACCTCCCAGTATATTTCTATTGCCTCGTCAAGGCGAAGGAAGTCGAATCGGTTTTCTATCCTAAATTCACCTCTTTCTAGATCAAGGGGTTCAGTCTCCACAGGTTGCTGGACTCTTTTGCACTCCCAGACGGCTGGATGAGGTGTTCGATCGGGGAACACTATACCGTTAATGCAAAAGTTGCCGTCATGGTCTTTCTCTCCAAAGTCACCACCATATGCAAAGTATTTAGTACCGTTTTCTTCTTTCAAAATACCTTGGTCTACCCAATCCCAGATAAAGCCGCCTATTAATCGCCTGCGCTTTCTTATCAGGTCCCAGTATTCTTTAAAGTTTCCGAGGCTATTACCCATAGCATGCGCGTACTCAGTCATGACCACTGGTCGCTCGTCCTTTAATTCGGTAGCTAGCCAATCCAAGAACTCTAGCGTAGGGTACATTATGCCGATAACGTCAACGCATTTCGGTACATGGCCTAAGGCCCAGTACGCATGAGTAGCCCCTTCATAATGGATGATCCTAGTGGGGTCATAGCCACGGATCCATTCAGCTGCTGCAGCATGATTAAACCCGTATCCTGATTCATTGCCTAGGGACCACATAACGATACAAGCATGGTTTTTATCACGTTCAACCATCCTTACCACACGGTCCATAAAAGCTGGAAGCCATTCAGGGTTGTTAGCCGGCTCGTTTTTCAGCGGTAAGTGCCGGAAGTTTGCTACTCCATGGCACTCAATGTTAGCTTCATCAATCACATAAAGCCCATACTTATCGCAAAGGTGATACCAGTAGGGATGGTTCGGATAATGTGATGTTCTCACCGCGTTAAAGTTGAAACTTTTCATTAACAGAACATCTTTCTCCATAACTTCTTTTGGAACAGCATGACCTTTAACAGGGTCGTGCTCGTGTCTGTTTACACCTTTGAAAAACACAGGCACTCCATTTATAAGTACTTTACCCTCTTTTACCTCGACCTGCCTAAATCCGATGTACTCCCTGATTACCTCAAGAATTCTGCCTTCTCCATCCTTTAAGGTTAATAATAAATTATACAGGTAGGGATCTTCCGCAGACCATTTCCGTGGACTGCGGATATCGCTGTTGAATGTTACATATGTTTCTTCCCCCGGTTTAAGCGGGTTAATCCATCGTGTAAGCGGCTTATCCAGTACAGGCCTTCTATCTGCATCTAGTAGTTCCAGTTCTACTACAAGCCCGCTACGCTCGGAGCCTGAGTAGTTTCTAACTTTAACGATAACCTCTAAATTTGCATTTATATATTGGTTATCGAATCTAGTCTTTACAAAGAAATCCCTTATTCTTACTTCAGGTGCTGTGTAGATATAAACATCCCTATAAATACCGCTTAGTCTCCACATATCTTGATCCTCCAGGTAGCTGCCGTCGCTCCATCGCAGAACCTTTATAGCCAAAATATTCTCACCTTTACATACATAGGGCGTTATATCGAACTCGGCGGGCATTCTGCTGTCCTTACTGAAACCAACGTAGTGCCCGTTTACCCAGACATAGAACGCCGAATTTACTCCTTCAAAGACGAGGAATACTCTTCTACCATCAAGGTTTTCACCTAGTGAAAACCTCCTTCTATATAACCCAGTTGGGTTATCGTCCTTGGGTATGTAGGGCAGATTCGGAGGGAAGGGGTAACGCACGTTTAAGTATATTGGTATATCGTAGCCGAGAAGCTGCCAGTTACTCGGTACCTCAATCTCGTCCCAATGGGTATCATTAAATTCTGGTTCATGAAAGTTAGCTGGGGCTTCATCCGGGTTCTTAACAAGCTTAAACTTCCATAATCCGTTTAAGGAATGCTTCCACGGTGACTCTAGGTATTCATAACTTAGGGCGCTGTCGCGCGAAGGATGAGGGAGGAATGCAGCACGTGGGGATTCCCGATTTACTCCAACCACAGCAGGATTCTCATATTCGTGGATATACTTGGTGTCTATCTTTACAGTTTTCAGTTCCGGCACATGGTAACGAAAAGCAAACCTATGTAAAATAGTTAACTCTTTATGGATAGTACTAGAAATAGTTAAGAATTAGCTTTACCAACCACATCGATGTCATTAAGGGTGCTCACCTACGTAGATGTGTTAAAGATTGCAAATCAAGTTGGGCTCTTTAAATTCACAGACGAATTGATATTAAGAGTTGAGGAGGCATTTAAGAATTGGCACAGCTTTAAGATGGTGCCGCGAGTTAGTTTTCACTACTCACACGGTGTAATGGAGGCAATGCCAATCAGCGACGATAAATATTATACTGTAAAAATAGTAAACGGGCATCCCGGAAACCCAAGTAAAAATCTTCTCACTGTAGTAGCTGTGGGGCTTTTAGCTGACGTTGAAACCGGGTATCCATTAATGTTCTGCGACGCCACTCTCTTAACGGCTTTTAGGACTGCTGCAACTAGCGCGGTTGCTACCAAATATTTGGCAAGGCCGAACAGCAAATCTCTCGGGATAATAGGTACGGGCTCACAAGCGGAGTTCCAATGCGTAGCTATCAGCAGAGTTATACCTATTAACGAAGTCGTATTCTATGACGTGGACCAGCTAGCTATGGATAAATTCGAGAAAAATGTTCAACATACTGGTTTGGAAATCCACCGCGCTTCAAGTGCAAGAATGGTCGCTTCATTAGCTGACATCCTAATTACAGCTACAGCTGTAAGAGGAAAGCACAAGGTGGTTAGTAGGGAGGATATAAAACCTGGCACACATATAAACGCGATTGGTGGAGACGCGCCTGGAAAAACAGAACTTGATCCACGCATATTATTTGATGCGAAAGTTGTCGTAGAGTATATGGAGCAAGCCATAACCGAGGGAGAAGTCCAAAACATTACTGCCGATAAGGTTTACGCCGAGCTATGGGAGATAGTAACTGGAGTAAAGAATGGTAGGATAAACGAGCAGGAGATCACAGTCTTCGACTCCGTAGGGATAGCATTAGAGGATTGGGCTGCGCTAACCTACATTTACGAAAAAGCTCAGGAACTCGACTCAGGTACCAATGTTAGACTTCTTCCCAAAGTATTGAACCCAAAGGATCTATTTTCACTTTTAAGTTCTTCGACTAATGTCGGATGGTAAAACATTTTTAGATCCCTGGACGGCGGTGCGCGTGGATAGCATTTCAATTAGCGAGCTTGCTAACGCTGGAGTACTTTTTATATGGGTAGTATTTGTGGTAACCTTGCTCACTAAGAAACTATACGATTTTATGAAATCACGGAGTTTACCACATAACATCATTATATACTATAATAGGAAGATTATTCATGCCTTAACTGGAGGAGTGGTGGCGATACTTGTACCCTTCATGTTCTCCTCTCCATGGCTTCCTTTCGGTTTTGCAATGTTATTAGCTGTCTTCACATATTTTCCTCATAAAACAGGAAAGCTGTTCTATTGGTTCCAAGACCCTGAAAACATATATGAAGTTCACTTCTGCATCATGTGGGGTTTTAGTATACTGGCTAGCTGGCTATTTTTCGGGGACATGAAGTTTGCTATCGTTCCTACTGCTTTCATGTCATTCGGAGACGGTATAACGGGAGTGGTTAGGAACCTCATTTACCGGAGGCGTACTAAAGCATGGGCTGGAAATTTGGCTATGGCTTTAGTATGTGTACCCACAGGTTATGCAATCGCCGGGGTTTGGGGAGGCCTAGCCGGTATAGTATCAAGTGTAATCGAGCACTTCGAGTTCAAGCCACTTGACGACAACATAACAGTCCCGCTTTCCGCCCTTTTAGTGCTTCTCGCTGGGAGAGCAGCCGGTTAAACATGAGAAGAGGTACAAGTTGAGCCTATACTTCTTGTTTCCCTAGTATCTAGATAGACTTTTACGTCAATGGCGACTACTCCTTTCTCGTAAACGAATAGAGGGTTTACATCTATTTCAGAGATTTCCTCGAAGGACTCCATTAAACCAGCAACTCCTAGTATAGATCTCTTAACTGCTTCTATGTCTAAGGGTTTTCCTCGATAACCTTTTAGTAAAGAACCAACTTTTGTTTCCGCGATCATCTCTTCTAAATCTTCTTCTGTTAAAGGTGCTATTTTAATGGAAATATCATTGATTAATTCTACCATGAGACCCCCCCATCCGAAAGCAATCATAGGTCCGAAGACAGGATCGCGACGACAACCCAAAAATACTTCCACCCCTTTCGGCATCATTTTCCTGACGGAAACTCCGTTAATCCTAATATTCGGAAAAGCAGCTTTTACGTTATTAAGTATTTTTGTATATGCTTCTTCCACATCTTTATCTGAGTCTAAGTTCAGGATGATTCCACCAACTTCAGTTTTATGAGCTATATCGGGGGTCTCTACCGCTAGTGCTACAGGGTATCCAAGCTCGCGTGCGGCAGCAACAGCTTCCTCTTTACATGTTGCTAACCGCGCTTTAATAGTAGCTACCCCATAAGCTTCTGCTACTTTAAATGCCTCTATAGGGGTAAGCATTGTGTACCCCCTAATTAATGCCTCCCTAATTATGTCCTTCACAACTTCGCTTTCACCAATTATTTGTAGCTGCTTTCCTGGTTTTCTTCTGCCCTTGTAATAAGCGTATACTGCAGCTAGAGAGTGAGCCGCCTCTTCCGGTGATTCATAGCTCGGTATACCTGCTGAAATGAGCTTCCTTAAAATAACCCGGCTTTCTTCTCCACCCGTTACTGAGACCACAAGTGGTTTTTTTAATCCAACTTCAGATACAGCTTTTAAAATAGCTTCTCCAATTTCGTTGGGCGTAGGGATTGCACCCTGACCTGCCCATAGGAGTACTGCATCAATGTATTCGCTCTTTAGTAACGTTACCAAAGCTCCCTTAAGGTTACTAGCTGTCATCATACCGGTAAGATCAACTGGGTTTCGAACGCTGCCGAACGGAGGCATAAATTTACTGAGCTCTTCGGCAAGATCAGGTGTAATATTAGCTAGCTTGATCCCCCATTCGCTTAGTGTATCCGAAGCCAGCACTCCTGCTCCGCCTCCATGAGTTAAAATAACTGTATTACTCCCTTTGGGTTCAGGGGATAAAGCAAGTGCTAAGGCCCAATTAAAGAGCTCCCTGAAATTTAACGGTCTTAGGGCACGTGCCTGCCTGAACGCTGCCTCATATGCTTCATCAGAACCGGCAAGCGAGCCAGTGTGTGATTTTATAGCTTCAGCTGCATCAGGACTTCTACCAGCTTTAAGAATCAACACTGGTTTTTCTGGTGTAGTCTTAGCTAGTTCGTCCAGGAATCTTCTTCCTTCTCCCTTACTGAGACCTTCAATATACATGGCAATCACTCTCGTGCCGGGATCATTTCTAAAGAAGTTCAAGAAATCACTTTCACCGATATCTGCTCGATTACCTATACTCACAAGGCTGGAAAAGCCTATACCTCTTTCACGAGTCCACCATATGAGTGAGGTGATCAATGCACCGCTTTGTGAGAGGAAAGCAATTGAACCTGGGAGAGGCGCCGCGTCAATAAAACTATAGTTTACCTTAGCTAAAATATTCCAAACTCCTACTATGTTTGGCCCTAATAATCTAAAACCATACCTTCGCGCTATCTCCACCAGTTTTACCTCTAGATCAGTTTCCCCCACCTCCTTAAAACCGGAAGAAATTACCGCTACCCCCCTTACACTTTTCTTCCCACATTCCTCGAGTATGAAGGGAACCGATTTCGCTGGTACAGCTACAACCGCGAGGTCAACTTGCTCGGGCACGTCGAGCACACTAGTATAACATTTCAAATTCAAGATTTCAGTTGCATTTGGGTTGACTGGGAAAACCCTACTTACAGGAAAACCTGATTGAATAATGTTTCGCAGTATTCTATACCCAATTTTTATAGGGTCACGCGAGGCTCCTATCACAGCTATGGTTCTCGGGCGTAGGAAAACTTCTGTGCCGGTTGTCACATTTAAGCTCTACTAGAAAAGTACTTATTAAAGTTTATTTAATTACGCACGGTGGTGCTGTGCTCTACGAAGTCTGTTTTAATGCTCGAGGTGGTCAGGGGGCAGTAATTGCAGCTAGGTTGCTGGTGCATGCGGCATGCCTCTCCGGGCTATGGGGACAGGCTTTTCCTTTATTTGGAGGGGAGAGAAGGGGTGCACCGGTTTTCTCTTATGCTAGGATCTCGGACAAGCCCATCAGGCTTAGAAGCCAGATTCGTGAGCCTAATGCCCTCTTAGTATTTGACCGCTCCTTAATGGAAGGCAGCATTAAAGTCAAGGAGAATGGAGTAGTGCTGGTAAATTCTCCTTCTAGACCGCAAGTTGGTCACGCTAAAGTGTACTGGCTTGACGCAACTTCGATTGCGAAAAAGCACAACCTAGTTATCGCCGGCTGGCCAGCTGTGAACAGCGCTATGCTAGGAGCGTTTGCAAAGGTAACTGGCATAGTGGCGATTAATGACTTGGTTAAAGCCATTAAGTCCGTATGGACGGGTACCCTAGGCGATTTAAACGCTAGAGCTGCAGAAGAAGCTTATAGAGGGGTGTTAAACAATGCATGAGGGTCCAATTACTGCTATTGCATGCCCCGCTAAGGGCTCAGCTGGCAAAACCGGCTTGTGGAGGACAGAGAGGCCAGTTATAGACCGGTCAAAATGCTTGAAATGCCTGGTATGCTGGCTTTACTGCCCGGAAGCGGCGATCATCAGAGATGGAGACGATAGCGTAGAGGTAGATTACGAATATTGTAAGGGATGTGGAATTTGTGCTAACGAGTGTCCCGTTAAGTGTATCACAATGGTACCGGAGGTGGTTTAGATGCATAGGGCAGTGATTTCAGGTAACGAGGCCGTAGCTTTAGGGGTTAAGCTGGCTAAAGTAAAGGTAGTTGCCGCTTATCCGATAACTCCGCAGACAACCATAGTGGAGAAGATAGCCGAGTATGTTGAAAGCGGTGAGTTGAGAGCTAAGTTAGTTAACGTCGAATCTGAGCATAGCGCAATGGCGGCTTGCATCGGCGCAGCCGCCGGAGGTGCGAGAGTTTTCACGGCTACCTCTGCACAAGGGTTGCTTTATATGAGCGAAATGGTTTTCTGGGCTGGTGGAGCTCGGTTACCTGTAGTTATGGCTGTTGTCACTAGAGCAATCGCACCTCCTTGGAGCATCTGGTGCGATCATAATGACGCGCTATCTCAAAGGGATTCAGGTTGGGTACAACTTTGGGTGGAAAACGCTCAGGAGGCTCTGGATACCGTGATCCAGGCCTACAGGATCGCGGAAGAGGAACAGATTATGTTGCCAGTCATGGTTTGTCTCGACGGCTTCTTAGTTTCACATTCTTATGAACCAGTAGAGATACCAAGCCAGCAACTAGTCGATTCCTTCTTACCAGAGAAGACTCCAGCACCCTATTGGATTGATACAACGAACCCTAGGTCTTATGGAACGATCGCGAACCCTGAAGCCTACATGGAGTTTAGGTACAAGTTACAAGAAGCAATGGAGCGAGCAAAGAGAGTGGTGAGGGAAGTAGACGAAGATTGGGGGAAGCTAACTGGTAGGAGCTATGGTGGATTAGTTGACCCATATCTTTGTGATGACGCCGATGTTGTAGCTGTGGTAATCGGCTCTTGGGCAGGCGATGCCAAGGAAGCGGCTGATATAATGAGAAGCCACGGAGTTAAAGCAGGCGTATTGAGATTGAGATCCATAAGACCATTTCCAGCAGAAGATTTAGTGAAAACATTGGAAGGCGTGAATGCTGTAGCAGTTGTGGATCGCAGTCTTTCGCCTGGGCTTCCAAGCATCCTGCTCTCTGAGGTAAAAGCCGTGTTGTACGATTACGGAACGAGGCCATACATAAGGGGCTTCATAGCTGGGCTTGGGGGAAAAGATGTTACGCCGCAGGATTTCGTAAAAATCTTCGAGAAAACTCTGGAAGGGTTAAAGGAAGAAGAAACAGGTAAAGTAGAATGGATTGGGTTGAAAGGTGGTGGTAGTGGTCACCGTTAAGGAATTGGATCGAAAAGAGTATTGGTTACCTGGGCACTCAGCCTGTTCTGGTTGTCCAGCTTCACTGGGTCTTCGAATGCTAGGCAAAGCTCTTAAAGGTAATTTTATACTGGTGGTGCCAGCTTGTTGCACCACAGTAATTCAGGGGGCTTATCCCCATACCCCCTCTTATGCCCCTTTACTCAACATAGCTTTCGCTGCAACAGCGGCTGCCGCTTCCGGGTTAAAGGCTGCTTTAGAGTTGAGGGGTATAAACGTGCCTGTAGTTGCATGGGCAGGCGATGGAGGAACCGTTGACATAGGACTGCAATCTCTAAGTGGTGCAGCTGAGAGAAACGAGGATATTTTATACGTATGCTATGACAATGAGGCCTACCAAAATACCGGTATTCAACGGAGTGGAGCGACGCCATATGGAGCATGGACAACGACAACTCCATTGGGTAAAAGGGAGAAAAGGAAAGACGCTCCGTGGATTGTCGCCGCACATAGGGTACCTTATATCGCTACAGCCTCTATTGCATACCCACTGGATTTTATTGAAAAAATTCAAAAGGCTGTAGCAAAGAAAGGGTTCAAGTATATACATTTACACGCTCCATGCCCTACTGGATGGAGGTTTCCCCCAAGCAAGACAATTGAAGTTGGCAGACTGGCCGTTGAAACAGGTATGTGGATTCTGTACGAGATAGAGGACAGCGTCTTTAAGCTTACTGGTAGGAGTAAACCCCTCCTCAATCCCTTAAAAAGAAAACCAGTTGAAGAGTATTTGAAGTTACAGGGAAGGTTTACCCACTTATTAAAGCCTGAGAGCCAAGAGGCGTTGAAATTACTAAAATTACAGATAGAGGAGAGCTGGAGTGAAATAAATAAACTTGTAAGGAGTCAACTATAAAGTTACGAAAATTTCACATATGCTCTTTAATCATCCTAGCTAGGCGGGCGACCCCCTCCTTCATGGAATCCAAAGGTGGATAAGAGAAACTTAACCGAGCTGTGTTATAACCAGATCCGTCGATATGGAAAGAAGTGCCGGGAACATAAGCTACCTTGTACTTTTCTAGCGCAAGCGGTAGAAGAGCATCAAGGTTCACTCGAGAAGGTGCAGTCAACCACACAAACATGCCGCCTCTCGGCCGTGTCCATTGTGCACTCTCAGGCATGTGCTCGCTCAAAGCCTCCAGCATTACATCACGTCTTCTCCTATAAATTTCCTTTATACGGGGTAGCTGTTTCTCGATTAAACTTTTCCGCAGGGCTTCAAGCAACACATACTGGCATAGTGTTGGCGACTGAAGCGTAACCGCCTGCTTAGCCACAGCAAGGGCGTTAATAAGTGCTTCATCAGCGATAACCCACCCCAGTCTAAGGCCAGGCGCCAGTAACTTGCTAACAGTAGATACATATATGACTTTCCCACCATCGTCCATAGATTTCAACGAAGGGGGTTCTCCCCCCTCGAAAGTAAAGTAACTGTATGGGTCATCTTCAACTACTAGGGTATCATATTCCTCGGCTAGCTCCAGCAATAATTTCCGTCTCTCAAATGACTGTGTCGAACCTGTCGGATTATGGCAAGTGGGAATAGTATATATGAACTTCACTCTAGTACCTCTTCTTTTAGCTTCTTTTAAAACTCGTTCAACGGCTTCAACATTAACACCATTTTCATCCATAGATGCCCCCTCTATACGCGGCTCGTATACTACAAATGCTTGAAGAGCCCCCAAATATGTAGGGTTCTCTGTTAGGATCCAGTCTCCCCTATCGATCAAAACGCGCCCTAAAAGATCCAAAGCTTCTTGGCTGCCCGAGGTTATCAAAAGATTCTCAGAGCTTGCTTTTAAACCTCTTTTACGCATAAAGTCAGCTAGCTCTTTTCTCAGTTCATCAATACCTTCAGTCGGAGCATACTGCAATGCCACTGCAGCTTTCATAGAAAGAACTTCTCTCAAGATATCCTGTATCTCGTTAACTGGGAAACTGGCTGGGTCGGGAATTCCCCCGCCAAGCGAAATAACGTCACGTCCAATCCATTTTAGAAGGGCCCTTACTTGAGAGGCTTTCATTAACTGTGTCCTAGCCGAAAGGAATTTTTCCACAGACCCCCTTGTAAAATGTAAAAAAGGTATCTTATAAAAATGCTTAGAAAGTTTTATTTATATAAGTTTCAAGCAAGGTTCACATAAGCTAAAACTCAACATATTTTAGGTAAGGAAAGATCAATAGCCGCCTAAAAATAATCTATAAACTTTAAAGGTTAAGACCCGAAACTAAAGTAAAAACTAGATAGCTGGCTATTAGTGATGATAAAAGTGACCACGCTGTAACAGAAACAGTGTATCTAAGGCTCCCAGTTTCCTTGTATACAGTCTCAATAGTAGCTATACAAGGCATATATGTGGTGTAAAGTGTGAGTAAGGACAGAGCTTGAGCACTAGTTAACTGAAGAGACTTAAGTGCATTTATAGGGTCAGTCTTCGCGATTACCGATATAGAAAGTATTGTAGCTTCTTTGGCTATAAGTCCAGCTACGAGTGAGAAGCCGATGAGCGTTGCTTTCTCTCCTGTAATCCCAATGAAAGTTAATAGGGGTGATAGAGTATCGCCGACTGCTACCGCAAAACCGCTTAACTCAGATGTTAATGTCCATATAGCTAAGCTTAACCCGAAAATCACGATCCCAGCTCTTTTCAAGTAGTGTTCCGTATAATCCCAAGCTATCCACCATAAAACTCTGAAAGAGGGGAAGTGAATTGGAGGTAATTCTATTAAAAGCTCCGGCAGGTCTCTTATACCGTAAAATCTCCTAGTAATCCTTGAAGTAAAGGCGAAGAGCATAAAAGCACTTGTATAGGAGATCAGCAACGCGGTAGCAGATACAAAAGGAGATGGAAAATAAGCGGAAATAAATGCTACGATGATGGCTAATCGTGCTTGGCAGGGTATGAACGGAACCGAAAACATGAGCTGTTTCCTTTCCACCTCATCGGGTGTCGCCCGAGATGCCATCACAGCTGGGACATTGCATCCTAAACTGATTAAGAGAGGGTACACTGCTCGACCAGACAACCCTAGCCGCTGGAAGAAGCGGTGAAGCGAAGCTGCTATGTATGGTCCTACACCACCATCCTCAAGCAGGGATAGCATGAGCAAGGCTGTGAAAATTAAAGGTAAAAAAGTGAGAACTAATCCCACTCCTTGAAGTATTCCATCAGCAATTATACTTTTTACGAGAATAGGCAGAGAACTCCCTCTTACTAACATAGATATGTTATTAAAAACGCTTGAAATGAGACCAGCTAAGGTAAGACCCTCCAATAATTCGGCTACATCAGCCGCACCAATTGCTTTTAGGATAAAGGTTAGAGGAAAGCCAGTGTTTAGTGTGAAAATTGTTAAGTAGAGAGATAAGAGTATAAGTAATGAAACTGCTGCTCCAACTCGAGATAATAATATTTTTTCAAAGGCCCCAATATCTTCACGAAGTCGTTTTCTAACCATTGCGATTTTACAAAGTCTATCTACAAAACAGAACCTGTACTGGATTTCTAGCTCATCAACCTCCCTACCGGTAGATTGTATAATTAAATTCCTTAACTCTTTAGCTTTCTGTATTATCTTCTCTTCTCCAACAGATTGTATTAGTGTTGAGATGTGTTCGTCGCCTTCAAGCAATTTCAACGCTACCCACCTAAGTGGAGCTTTAAAGGGTAAGTTTACGCTAGCCAATCTTTTTTCTAGTTCTTTGATATGGTTCTCGAGATAACCGTATTCTATTTTAAGAAAATTCCCAGTATTCTCCTTTAAAATTTGAAGAAGCTTGGTGATTAATTCTTCAATCCCCTCTCCTGTCACTGATGAAACAGGAACAACAGGTACACCAAGCTCGCTTTCAAGTTTACTAACATTTACATGAACTCCGTATTTATGGGCAATATCCCACTTGGTTAATGCTATGAGAGCTCGCCCTGTTAGCTCGAGAGCGTGGACTGCTAAGTACAGCGTACGTTCAAGAGCCAGCGAGTCTACAAGAATTAGTAGAGCATCCCACTGACCTGTTATCAGGAAATCTCTTGCAACTTTTTCTTCTGCGCTGGTTCCTGCTAACGAATAAATTCCTGGTAGATCAATTAAAACTATTTCTTTATCACCTACTCGAATTAGACCCTCTTTTCGCTCAACCGTAGTCCCTGGCCAGTTAGCAATGTGAGCAATTTCCTTAGTTAAAACAGTAAATAGTGTTGATTTACCAACATTAGGGTTCCCAACGACAGCCACTTTAAAGGGGCGTGAACTCACCCCTCCAGAACATGTCGGTTCATTCGCTGTATTGAACTTCTTTTTCATTTTCTTCCCTTGGCTTAACTAATACTTTAACAGCTAAACCACGACCTAGTGCAGCTGTAACTCCTCTAACCTTTACAACTACGGGTCCAGAGAAACCATTGATAAGCACTTCGACTTCAGATCCAGGGGAGAGCCCCATTTCAAGCAGTCTTTTCTTAGCGCCTAATCCACCAGTAACCTCTACCACAAGTACTTTACTCCCAGCAGGGACATCAGCTAAGGATCGAATCATTTTACCACTTTTTTCACATAAATCAGCCTTGCGATGTTTAGGGGGATACGAAGTACCCGAGTACTCACATTCACAATTACATCGCTTCCATCAAATCCAGAAACTTCGGTTAGGTCTCCCGCTTTCAAGGCTAACTTACGTCCCCAGTCAACAAGCTCACTGATTTCACCTATTCTCACGATAGTATAGGTACCTTTTCCAGCGTTGCTTAATGGTACAGCGGGTTCTGTGACGCGTGTAGGCACTGGATTACCGTGGGGGCAATGAGATGGTTTCCCCAAGTAATCGTCCAGAAGCTCAGCGAAATGGTCAACATGTTCAAGCTCGTGAGCTAAATTATGTGCTTCCCATAAGTCAACCTTCAGAACATCAGTGAGAAATCTCTCAACAACTCTATGATTGTATATGACTCTTACGGCCTTTTCGATGCCTTTCTGAGTCAGTAAATATATAGGACCTCTTTTAATTATATAACCCTCTTGTTCAAGTTTTGATAGTATGCGGGTAGCCGTTGAAGCTTTTACACCTAAATTCTCGGCGACAAAGCTAAGCCTAGCCTCTATTCCAGCCTCGTTCAACCTGTATACAACAGCTAAGTAATCCTCGCTTCTCATCTAAACCTCAAAACAAAAAAATTAGGCATATACATAAATTTTTTGATTAGTCTAAAATTCACTTATTAAAAGCATACACGAAGGCTTGGCCGAATGTTTGCTCCGGGAAATAGATAACCGTGTGGTAACCTCGTCGCTCAAGCTCTTCGGCAATTTCGCTTGGCTTAACGATCGGTAAATGCGCTTCTATAACAATTCTCCGCACTTTTTCCGGTTCTATGCTCCGAGACCCACTGATAAGCTCGAGCTCCGCCCCCTCAACATCTATTTTCAGAAGGTCAACATAACTTAGTGATATGAGAAGCGAATCGAGTGGAAATGCCCGCACGTAAATTCGGTGTAAAACCCCACCCATTAACTCAGCATAATCCCTACGTGTACTTGCATTAATCGGGCTATGAGGTTGGAAAAGAACAAGCTCTTCCCAATTCACCCAAGCACATCCTTTAAGCAACCTAACATTGCTAAGATTGTTCTCAGCCACATTAAGCTTCAGAAGCTTGAAATTCTCTGGAAATGCTTCAACCGCTATTACACGCCCCATAGGCCCAACAAGTTTAGCGCTCCTTAACGTATAAAGCCCAATGAAAGCTCCTAGATCCACAACGCTCCAGCTAGCTTTAGGCCTAAAATCGGCTATAATTTCATAGTCTCGATAGTAAAACACATGGAGTATATTCCTTAGTACAGTTTCTAGGAGGCCGAGCGTAGAATAAATGGCTAGCCCATTTTTAAAGTGCAGCCTTACAAGTAGGCGCGGGGCTAATTTTCCTATGTAGCTTAACGTGGCTAGCATCACTAAATTATCCGAAAGACAATTCATTTTCGTAGCACTGATAAGCTCGCTGAACATAACAATACGATGTGCGGTGTAGTTTTTAACCAATTCTCTTAGGAAGAGAGTTTACAAGCAATACCAGCCATATAGGGGCTTTTGAATAGTCTAGTCATAACGCTACTAAGTCGATGTACACTAAACCGGTAGGAATTCTTTTTATCTCCGCCTCTATCACTATGTTTAGGGGAGTGATGACTGAACTCTCATCTGAAGTTATGATTGAGTTTCTGGTCGCTGACCTCTCTTAAATTTCGTTAGCATAGCTTTCTTACACATAATCTAGGTTTCGCTTAGCTATATTCTCAGGACTCTAAAGTTTCGATTAACTTTAGTAAAAATAAGGTTAATCTTAGAAGAAATATAGCTTTTTTGGTTACTTAGAATACCGATAAACTAATTTACCAATGTTTTAGAAAGACTATGTAAACCTATGCCTGGTTTGAAACTCCATAACGGTGATACGGTAGTTTTTGCCGGCGATAGTATCACGGATTGCGGGAGAATGCAGAATCCGCCTTTAGGATACGGTTACGTTTACATTTTTAACAATTTAATCTTAGCTAAGCACCCGGGCATTAAGGTAAACGTTGTAAACGCAGGCGTTAGCGGGGATACAGTTATCGAGCTAAAGAGCAGGTGGGAAGATGATGTATTAAGTTTCAGCCCAGATTGGATTTCTATACTTATAGGGATTAACGATATACATCGCATGCTTTCAGGTCAGCAAGGATATGACGCTGAGAACTATTATAGAAACTACAGGGATATCCTAACTTTAACTAAAAAGAAATGCGAAAGTGTGAAATTCATACTTTTAACACCTTTTTATGTAAGTAAGGCAGCAACGGAGAATACTCACCGGAAGCGGGTCCTCGAAACTATTCCAAAATACATAGAGAAGGTGAAACAACTAAGTGAAGAATTCTCGGCAATTTTTATAGATCTTCACGCAATGTTTCAATCGATGCTAATATATCGTGAGCCTGTAGTGTACGCGCCCGAAGCTGTACACCCAAATTTTGCGGGGCACACAGCTATTGCGCTTGCAATACTAAACGTGCTTGAAAGCTAAAAATAAATCTGTAGAAAAACTTTCTATTTTTCTAAGGCAATTGAAGCTAAAACCCATAGCTCCATTAGTCCGTAGGCTTCGATTATGTTTTTTGCAGTGTATTTCACCACTAAAGGTAATAATCTCCTAACTCCAGGGGTGAGACACGCTACATCAGCGTAAGCTGTAGAGCAAAAAGTGATGCGCAGTTCGACGGGTTCATTTACAACGAGTTTTTTCGTCTCACCAGCCTTGAACTTTTGCACAGCCTCTGCTGCACCATTTTTTAGCATGGCAACCGTTTTTTCCAAACTTGGACTACGAGCAGAGTACCTGCCGAGGCTCTTCTTCAAAGGCACTTTAACAACCCAAGGAGCGTACCTGTTAACATCGCTTTCCAGCAATGCCTCATCCCCAGCTACAAGTATTACCGGTTTGCCGTAATGTCCTGCTACGTATGCATTTAAAAGAAATTCGCTAGCTTCAACTCCATTAATGCTCACGCTTCTGATTACCCTTCCACTGTAGGTATGATCAAACGTTGCCTCTTGTGTACCAGCTTTCGCGTGATAGCCAAGGAATAGCACAGCATCTGCCTCTTCAACAGCAGTCACCATGCTGATGGGTCGGGGAAACCCTCTAATCACTTCTACATATACAGGAAATTTCTCCACATCTAGGTTAACCATACCCCCATGACTGTCGGCAACTATTACTTCAGCGAAACCCTGCCGGTGTAGTTCCTCAACTACTGTAGTGACAAGTGAAGTGGTTATTCTTCGAGATTCTTCAAACAAAGGCCTTCCAGGGGATAAGTGATCCCTAGATACGATGAAAGGCATTCCCTCTACATCCACAGAGATATATGCTTTCATCACTGTCTTGATATCCGGACGGCAAAAAGTATTTGTGTCAACAATGTTTACATAAATGTATGAAAAAGTTAGTAATAGCAGTAATTACGATGCTGTTTATATCAAATATAGCTATTTCTCAGACTCCTACACCTCTGTCTATTAATTTTGACAGGGACTTTAAACTGGTCATGGCTTATCCTATAGAGATAAAATACGGTAGCAGGGTAAGAGTAGTCCTGGACTTAACAGCTTTGCGAGATGCATTCGTGAATACTCTATACGTCAAGTTCGTCTTAGTGCATGAAAACGGAGCCGTCACTCTCTTCGAGAGGAGTCTCTTAGGGCCTAAGGATTTCACACAAGGCGAGCAATACCACACTTCTATAGAGTTCCAAGCCGCTATACCTACGCCTCAGCCTCCTAAGGATCCTTTCATTGAACTCACTGTAAAAATGAATTATACCGTGGACTCTACTGAGAAATTTTACGAGTATAGAGCCTCGATCTCCCTTGTGCATCGTTTAACCTACGCGGAGCTGAGTGATCAGCTAGCTAAAGCTCAGGAGAAGGCAGAGCTAGCCGACAAGCTGGCTGTTGAGCTAAACAACTTGAAGTTAAAACTGGCTAACGAGAGCGGGAGGGCAAGCGCTCTTAGCAATGTAGTGAATGACCTGATGGCTGAGCATAAAGCCCTAATCAATAGAATTAGCGAACTAACTGGGCGAATTGGTGCAATGGAAAACGAGAATTCGGCACTTAAGGCGGAGTTAGAGTCTTTAGAGAAGGAATTAGATAGGCTGAAGTCAGAAAACGCCGCACTAAGAGAAGAAAGAAGCGGGTTATCCTCAAGATTGACAAATATAGAAGATCTTTATTCGCTGGCAACTAAAGAGTTATCAAACTTAAAGAAAGAGTATGACAAAGTTTTAGCAGAGTCTAACAACCTTAAGATCGGTTTAGCTGTAACGCTCACTGCTTTTGCTGCAACACTTATAACCATAATCCTGCGTAAAAGAGGTTTTAACACTAGCGGAAAACTGTTCCCACTTCCTCCACCGCCGGACAGTGTTAAAACCTCAAGTTTCATAGTGAATAACGCTTAACAGAGTTCGAAAGTATTAAATAACATGAAAGTCAAAGGGTTGTGCTAGGCTATCTGTTGTTAGGCCTGCTTCAAGGCATCTGCGAATGGCTTCCCATCTCTAGTAAAACCGTCCTTTTTCTTGCATCATCCTTCTTACTTGGGAGGGATTTTGCTGAATCTTATGATTTAGCTTTAGCTCTACAGGCTGGCACTATTGCCTCAGCTGTTTTATACTTCCGGAATAATTGGATGAATATGCTCCGAGATAAAAGGATTCTAATTTTCCTAGCTTTATCTACGCTGCTTACAGGGGTTATCGGGGTCCCCCTATATCTCTTCGCTAGAGAAGCTTTAGAGGGCACAATTCATCAAGTGTTCCCCACATTATTTATAGCGATTCTGCTGATGGCCCAGTCGCTCATAAGCCGTTTAAGTAAGGCAGGTACAAGGCATGTCGAAGATATAAAGGCCTTAGATTCTATTCTATTCGGAATCATACAAGGAATGGCCAGCTTGCCTGGAATCAGTAGGTCCGGCTCTACTGTTACTCTTCTCCTATACTTAGGTTTTGCCCCTTATGACGCGTTGAGCCTGAGTTTCGCGGCATCTATACCCGCAAGCGCAGGAGCGCTTATTACGGTACTCCTATTTAATAGAGGGATATTTTTCGAGGATTTAACTAAATTACTTGCGGCTTTCGCTATTGCTGCAGTTACCGGCTACTTTTGCATTAAAGGTTTAATTAGGATCGCGACTAGGCACGGACCGGTTTTTTCAGGGTTTATGGCTATTATCGCATTATTTGCAGTCTTTCTATCTTTTGTATGAACTTAGCAGCGTGAGTAAGTGTGGCAGATCTGTGTGTTGTATTGCTGGAAAACCAAGCCTGAGAGCTTTTACCTGAGCGTAAACGTTGTTAGTAACAAGCACTGGCAAGCGGCCCGAACGTTTAGCACAGACAGCATTTCTCAGGTTGTCTTCAACTACAATGGCTCCTTCTTTACATATATTTAAAAACATAGCTTCTTTGTAAGGGCCAACGTCGTCATCACGCCCAATTATATGTTCGCACAGCTTAGTAAACCCAGTTTTCCGCAGGATTTCTTTAGCTGAACGTGAGGTTTGAAGCGTTGCCACTTTAATTTCCAAAGGCAGGTTATTGAAAACCGAAGGCTTCACTAAAGGCTTTGCCGCCTTAATCGCTTTAAGCTCGTTTTCCTCCACTACAGATGATGCAACTTCATATTTCTCTTTGTCGGTGATCCATAATCTCCTCAGCGCTTCTGTAACCCCCTCCCAGGGTTTTGCAAGATTTTTCTTCTGAAGAATTGCTCTAACAGTCCTCCAATCTACAGGCAAGCTCACAAGTGTACCGTCTAAATCGAATACTATTTCCCTCACTCCTGCTCTCATAGCTGAGTGAGCCCACCACCGCAGTTTATTTATGTCGCTAACGATGCTACTAATCCAACTCTTTTTCTCGCGCTGTAGCCGTTTAAGCGCCCATATGAACTGGGCTGTTACTCTGACTGTGTCGGAGAGGTCAACGTCACAGTATCCTCTGTGTGCAACTCCGGTAAGCATGTGACCCCATACACTGGGTATTTTAGCAAGGTATCTTATGCCATCCAGGACCCAGTAGTATTTACCATTGCGGACCCTCAAGCCTGCCGCTGCCTTCTTCGCCGACTCTACTCCCTCCATGTAAGCTTTGGCTAGTATAGCAGGAAAATGATAGCCGAGAGAGACTGGTAAATCTAAGCTTCCCCAAAACTTTGGATTTAGCTCCACTACGAAGTATTCTCCTGTATCTGCAACAAACCTCGTTTCCACCATTATAGGGCCACTCCATTTTAACAGTTTCACTATTCCACGACCCAGCTTGAATAACCTCGGATCTAATACAGGGCCTTTCGCGGAGAGGCTTGCCCCACCAGCTGGGTCGTACTCAGTAATTCTTTCATGTGTAAACTCAAGGATAGACTCACCATTAAACGCGACCGCGTAATATCCCCTGCCAATACCTGGTATGTACTCTTGAACTAAGCACGGAGCTCTTTCAGTAGCTCTCCTAGTAGCTAATTCCATGGTAGGAAAGTACTCTGGCTTCGCGGCATCTCCTAAACCTTTTACGACCAATGGAGGCTCCAGATCTACGAGCTTGGCAATATCATTAGATCGCGCCACTGTTATCTGCTTAGGTGTCTTACCTAATTCCCTTAAAAGGTCAGGTAATTTCTCTTTATTAGAGGCGAGTTCAATCGATTCGAAACGTGGTGCTACAAGCGTTACCTCAGTTTTTTCGAAAAGGTTTTTCCATTTCGCAAACGTAAGTACATCTATAAAATCGACAGGGATCACGAGGTCTGCCTCCCATTCTTTAGCAATTTTCGCAATAGTATTAGCCCAAGGGAGCCCACTTCGAGGATTCTTAACTACAGTTTTCTTCTCGAAAAACTTGGAGAAAACATTTGGGTGGATTGAGTGCGCCACCCCATAAACTGAAAACCCATGATTCCTTAGGGACGACGAAAGTGGTAAAGCTTTCCTAGAGGCTATGGAAGCTAGAAGTACTTTGCTCATGCTCCTACCCATAAAGGCTAAGCCAGTGTTCGCATATGCTCAAACAGTTCGTCAGCCACGCTCCCCTACTTTTGAAAAATGATAACATTTTTCTATACATCCTGCTCCATTCTCCGTAAAGAAGCTCACTGAAAGTATTGTTATGCCATAAAATTGTCAAGACGCCTCCGATTTTTTCGACAGTAGCTGCTAGCTTTTTTATCAAATCGAACGCCTCTTGTGGTTGTACATGCATGTAACCCCAAAACGTGGTATCCATAATAGCCAGTGGGATTTCCAGTATAGCAATCTCTCCATCATCAACAACTGGTTTAAACGGATAACACATTCCATTCCTAAATCCCGGTGAATCGGGGAACGCCAGTGTAGTGTCGTATTTAAAACCAGCTGCTTCTACAGCAAGCCACGTCGAGGGGTAGGTAAATCTCAGGTAATGCATACGCACACCAGCTACCTTGTAGCCCTCTAACATGCTTTCAAGGATTGCTTTCTCCTTTGCCAGGACTTCGGGTTTATCATGGGAGAGGTATCCGCCATGTAGTCCGACCTCCCACCCCTCGCGGATTATCTTGCCTAGTTCACCTGCTAGGAACTCTAAATCATAGTATTCCTCGTATCGTTCCTCCAATAATTCTCTGGGTGTTGCTTTCACCAAAAAGCTTGAGGTAGCTGAAAATTCCTCCTCGATTTTAACGATTTCTCTAAGAGAGTAAGGATTGTACAAACGCCATTTACTAGCGGTACCAAGCTTCCAGAGCAACATTATGCTCAGGTTATGCTTACTGCGAGCTGACTCTAATGCTTTTTTAACATGCCTTGAAGGCGGATATGCCCAATCTACATCGTGAGTTAAGCACACGGCAAAGCGCTTCCCCCCTGGCCACGTTATTTGGAAACCCTTCTCGTAAAGGTTTTCGGAAACAGTAGGAACTAAATGGTTTCCGTTGACGCTTTTTGCCAGTACTCGACCATGTTCATCCCTAGGTACTCCGATTTCTCTCTGTAGACTGAAAATCCTCCAACTTTCGCTGTCTAAATTGCTCCTATTGAGCGACACTTTTCTCATACACTATTTTTGAACATATTTATGTTTCTAAAGTATCAGCATTTCGAATCTCTACATCGGTCCCTAGCCAGTAAACATACTTGAAATTCTTCCAATTTAATGCAGCTGCCGAAACACTATCCTTTGAAGCTACAACTATGCCAAGCGAATATTTCTCCCCGTCCAGCCTTGCCACCTCGGCAGCCGCCTCAATTACTGAGTTAGCAGCCTTAGAGGTATCGTAACCTTGCGATAGCAGCATTACAGCTTTAAACGCAGCAACTGTTCTCATGGCTACTTCTCCAACGCCTGTGCAAATAGCTGCGCCGTACCTGCTGTCAGAGTAGAATCCAGCTCCAACTACTGCAGAATCAGCTACTCTTCCTGGGAATTTAAAGGCGATCCCACTTGTTGATGCGCCGGCAGCGACATTTCCCTGCCGATCCATTGCTATGACGCCTATCGTATCGTGCCAGATTCGCGAAGCTAAGCGGAATATTTTGTCATAGTAGGTAAAGAGTTGCGCGGAGCCTTCAACTATTTTCTTTTCCAATTCTCTTTTCCTCTGAAAGGCTTCGGGCGATAATTGAGGCGTTTCAACCAGTTCTAACCCAAGGTGCTCCGCCAGTTTCACAGCGGGTTCGCCTACTATAAGCGAGTGCGGAAGTAATTCAAGGCATTTCCTGGCTAGGCTGATCGGATGCTTAACGCGCTTTACAGCTGCAACCCCGCAAGCCCTTAAAGTATACCCGTCCATTATTCCGGCGTCAAGTGTGACTTCTCCAATCCAATCAGGCCAGCCGCTTAAGCCAACGCTTCTTTCATTGGGATCGTTCTCAACCGCAGCTATGCCGCGCTCAACTGCATCAACTGCTGTTCCTCCCCTTAGAAGAACTTCTACGGCTGTTTGAACCGCCTTAACCCCGGAATCGTGGTACGATGCTGCTAGCACTGCTGCGGTACCGAAAAGCCGGGTAAAAAAACTTAACATGCGGAAAACTTTTAAGTTACTAAGTTACTAATGTAAATGAGCTGAAATTATGAAGGAGCACCCAATTGGATGGCCGCGTGAACACCTACCACACCACTGGTGTGGCCCTCCTCACAAGCCTCCCCATTTCAGAGGCCTTCTTCACCTAGCGATTTTAAAGTCCCTTAAAGATGGACCAGTGCACGGAGCTGAGGTTCAAAGGATAATTAGAGAGAGGTATGGAGTGGAAGCCCCTCCACCAGCTGTTTACGGCTTATTGAGAAGGCTGGAGGAACAGGGATTCGTTATCTCCACATGGGAAACCGCTGAAAGCGGGCCCGCTCGCAGGGTTTACAGGATAACTGAAGAGGGGTTAATGTATCTTGAGCACTCCTTTGAACATATGAAAAAACTGAAAGATCTCCTCGATAAACTGATTGAATAAATAAGAGTACAATATTTTTTTATATTTTTCAAGGAATCGATACTATCTCATACCATATGGTTTCAAAATCTGAAACCACTCTAAAGACCTTATATTCACCATCCGTCGAGACCGGCACTTTGGCTCGTCTATTACCATTATTATCTAAGGCCCAGACCTCTATGTTTTTCGAGGTTTTTATTTTTAAGGTAGCGTTTAATCCCTCAATTATAGTTGGGCCTTCCCCCCAGTCGCCTACCTGCCCCCACTGGAAAGGGCATACAATTTTCTTCCCTTTAGCATCTCCTAACGCCTTCATGCGAGTTGAGCCCACAGCAATTATTTTCTTCGTATCGTAATCCCTGATTCTAATCCCAATATTAGTAGTATAGCCAGTGGTTATCAATAACATAGTATTCCAGTAGTCAAAGGTTTCATTTTGTTTCGTGACAAGTGATACTATGCCCCAACCGTTAAGCACCGTATTATCTACCTCTAAGATTAAGTTTTTGAAATTAAACCTTTTACCCCCGATGAATCCAACAAGGGCTAAAGTTCTATCAGTTTTGACAACAAGGATCCCCTCGTTCCTTCTCGAGGTATCCCAGGCAATTTGTCCCGTGTCAGAGTTGTATACACCCGATTTAATCTCTTCTGGGAGAGTTACGGTATCCGGAGTCTTTATCTCCTCGCCGGGGGGTGTGTAAGTCGCTACTGCTACTTTATGGATTAAAGATGCCTCAGCCGGAATACCCACGTCAAGTCCATCTGCATAGTTGTACTCTTTCAGAAAGCGCCTTTCCACGTAATCTGGCAGATCCGCTACTACGTAAGTCTTAGCAGGCTCTACGTCGCCACGAACGAACACCATGTAAGCTGGAATCATCAACGCCATCTTAGCGGGGTTTTGATCAATGTCGAAGAACCCCCTCAGCCTCTTTGAATCCCAGTCGCCGAGACTCCCATATGCAAAGAAAATTATGCCATCCCAGTCTTGAAGCGCGGCATACGTTGCGAGTATTAAGGTTCCTTCAGGACCGTACATGTTGGGATTTGGATGATCATACTCGCTAACCACGAACGGCTTCCCGTAAACTCTGTAACTGGCTAAGCTGATAATCGTGCTTTTCAGCGGGTTGTTAACCATTGGTTCATTGAGAACGTACCAGTTCTGCGGATCCCAAGGAGCTCCCGGGAATTCTGGATGTTGCCAATAGGCGTGAGCATCAATTGCGTCGAAGCGTGACTGTATGTTTAAAGGGCTGAAAACTGCTGTACTACCAACTATAATTCCTTTATAACCGATTTCCTGTCTTAAGAAATTGTAAAGTTCTGTGTAAGTCTCTACTTCAAGCTGGTACACGAAGTCTAACCATGCCTCTCTAACGAAATCGGGCGCTTCCCAGTACATTTTACTGGTTAAGGCAGGAGCTCTAGCACTAACAATACCCCACTTCCTTGTGAATTCTTCTATGGAGCCATACCTAGATTGTAGATATGAGTTCCACAAGTTTTCCAGCTTTGTCTTGTAATGATCCGGAAGTCTGCTAACTAGGTCGGTTAGCATATACCAGAACCATGATCCCATTTCGTTAACAATTTCTACAAAGGCTACTTGAGGATCATCAAAATACCTCATACCAGTGTATGGATTTTCATGTGTCAAGAGCTGGTACACAAACTCCTTATAAAGTGCCCTGATCTGGGGATCGATAAACATAAGCGCATGCTGATCTTTATTGTCAATGTTCTCAATTTCTGCGGGTAACCCGTCAGCAGCTTTGAACCTCCGGTTAACTAGTAAGTTTATATTAACGTAGATCCCATGATCTCTGAGCTTAGCCACAAAATAATCAAATCTATCAAGTGCTTCTGAGTTAAGGTGCCTAGTAGTTTCAGCGCTGTATCCTCCGAAGATATTAATTGATTCCCACGAAGCGTCAATTCCATGCAGCCTAACCAGGTTAACTCCCAGCTTAGCTAGTCTTCCTGCGATCTTACTTGCATCTTGTTTTTGGGGGAAGCAGGCTCCACCGCCTATGTTCACCCCGAAGAACTTAATTCTATGTCCATTCACATAGAAGTGTCCATCATTACCGACTTGCACTCTTTCAATAGTTTTATTCCACTCGGAAGCCCAATATTTTACGCTTGTTGCAGTTTCAGCTGAATCGTCCCAAGGAATATAAAATTCAAATAAATTGAATATATCAGGTGGAGTTTTCTGCTTGGAACCCAAGAAGTTCGTAATCAATAAAACCACTCCAACTGCAACTACAGTGAAAATCACAGCAAATTTACGCTTACCGCTCACGGATACTCATTGTCATCCTTACTATTATTAAGTATAACCTCCATCAGTTTTCTAAAATTCTTCTTTCATGAGGGCATAAAATAATCAAATTTCTGCTTAGCTGAATTAACTAGAGGATAACATGCACCAGTCCAGTGTAACTTCTAGGTGTTTCCTCTCGAATTCTTTTTCTTTTAATCTGAATACCGTCGAGCGTGTCTCACCGGGACCCAATTCAATAGGATACATTTCGGTGGGAATTCCATCTAAACGAAGTATTACCTTTACTGTATCTGTCACTTCACCGATGTTCATTACTTCTACCCTTACAGTAACTTCGTTTCCCTGCCTTTCAAAGTCTATGCTTTTCAACTCAAACTTAGCCTCAAACCGTTTCTCCACGGTGAAAGTGCCCTTCAGCCTTATATCCTCAGACGATGAGCCCACCATCACAAGGAATTCGCCCGGTTCTACCACTCTCCTCATTCTTTCATTAAAGAAAGCCAGGTCATCTGGTTTCAACTGGAACATTATTCGCACATGCTCGCCCGGTTTTAGGTTTACACGCTTGAAGCCTTTCAGTTCCTTTATGGGTCTAGCAACGCTGGAGACGAGATCCCTGATGTACATTTGAACCACTTCGTCACTTTCGCGATCTCCAGCGTTGCTCACAGTAACCGCGACCTCGACTAGCTTGCCCCCCTCTATAACGTTAATGTTCAGATCACTATACTCGAATTTCGTATAGCTTAAACCATGGCCGAACGGGAAAAGCGGTGCCCCGGTCATATTTACATAATCGTATACTCTTCCCGAGGGTTTATAGTTATAATACAGGGGTAATTGTCCCTCATGATGAGGCCAAGTGAAAGGTAGTCGACCGGAGGGGCTGAAATTTCCAAATAGTATGTCAGCTATAGCTTTACCCCCTTCCTGGCCAGGGTACCAGGCTTGCAAAAATGCAGGGACTCTGTAAATCCAATCGCCTACAACTGGGCTACCGCTAACTAATACAACAATGATATTTGTGTTTACTTCCAGTAATTTTTCGATCATCCGTTCCTGAGACCTCGGCAATCTTAGGACAGCTCTATCCTTCTCTTCACCTTCAATTATATCAGCGAAAAAGATAACAGCATCGGCCTCTCTTGCTAGCTCTATAGCCTTCCGCATCTCTTCACAGTCAACAATATCCCAGCCAAGTCTAACACCAGCGTAACCCCTTGTTCTAACAAACTCCAATACGAAGCTCTGCTCCCCTTTAATTTCGGTTTCAACTATTTTGTAAGTGCTGATCCCCGTTGCATCTATTTCGGCTAGGATATGCGTGCCAAGTATAAGCCTAGCTTTACCGCCTGCGACACCTAGGCAGAACGCGTACCTGCCAGGCATCGGTGGAAGTAGTCGACCGGAGAATCTAACCGAATAGTTTTCATTTTTAATCAATTGGTGAGGCCTCCTATAACCCCATTCATACCTAAAACCGCCCCAATGCAGGCTAATTGTATCTACCACAGGTGAACCCTGAAAGTCCGGTGCATCGAAGATCTCAATGCGCACACCATCACCCCTCATATCTTCAGGTGGGGCCAAATAGCCAAGCCTAAGGCCCGGGAGCCAGTTGTGAATGGCGCTCCAATAGTCTAATCCAATGGGACAAGCTTCAACATAGTTGACTTCAACCTGACAGCCTCTCAGCTCATCCCTGATAGCGTCCAGCGGTGTAATTGCTCTGCCGGGTTCCCCACTATACCCGCCCAGTTTAAGTTGCTTTGCCGCACCACCCACTACAAGTAGTTTCTTTAGCTTGCCTTTATTTAGTGGGAGAAGGTTGTGCTCGTTCTTAAGCAGAACTATAGCTTTCCTTGAAGCTTCAAGGGCTAGATACCTGTGCTCTTCACTGCCTATGATTCTCTTAGCCTCTCCTGGATCAACGAACGGGTTGTCAAAGAGACCTACTAGGAATTTCACCCTAAGGACTCTGCGAACGGCTTCATTGATTACCTCCATTGGGATTAAACCTTTTTTTATAGCCTTCAGAAGTTCCTCTCCAAAGATGTCGACGCTGGGTAGCTCAACCTCTAAACCAGCTTCCAGTGCCAGTTTAGCGGCGAGATCTCTTGTGTTCGCTAGCGAGTGCTGATAGATGATGCCGGATACCGAGCCATAATCCGATACGACGAACCCCTCAAATCCCCATTCCTTCCTTAGTAGATCGGTAAGTAGCCATCTGTTACTACTGCATGCTATTCCGTCCAGCGAGTTATAGGCCGCCATAACCGAAAGAGCTCCTGCTCTGATGCAGGCGCGGAAGGGTGGCAGGAAAACTTCTCGGAGTATAAGCTCTGAAAAGTGTGCCTCGTGACTGTCCCTTCCCCCCTCTGCCTCAAAGTTTGCGACGAAGTGCTTTGGAGTTGCTACAATATATTCTTCGCGGAGGGCTCTGCAATAAGCCTCGCCCATTACTGAAGTCAAGTAAGGGTCCTCTCCATATGTCTCTTCTGTCCGACCGGCTCTAATGTCTCTAGCTAAGTTAACAACCGGAGAAAGGCACTGATGTATACCTCTTGCCCGGGTTTCTTTAGCCACCGCTTTTGCAACCCTGTATACTAGATCTGGATCCCAAGTGGCGGCGAGAGCTATCGCTTGGGGGAACTGTGTTGAATACTTAGCTAAACAGCCGTGAAGGCATTCATCATGTATGAGGGCTGGTATGCCTAAACGTGTACCCTCAATAAGCTTGCGCTGAACTTCATTGGCCAGCTTGGCTCCCTCTTCAGGTGGCAAAGCTCGAAGGATGCATGAAAGGTTCCCCACTTCCTTAAACTCAAAACTTGACTGAAGTTGCGAAACCTTCTCCTCTAATGTCATTCTGTTTAGAAGGTCTTCTACTCTTTCTTCAATCGGTTTAGAGGGATCCTCGTATGGGTCTTTTACTCCATTTTTGTTAAAATCGATCCAGTTTTTATTATATATCCCAATTTTCTCGGCGCCGGGAGGTAGGTAGAATTCTCTGTTACGCATACTGTCAAGTGTATTAGACTTGTAAAAATAAGTTGCGCAAAAGATGTGAATGTATTCATTAATGGATGTAGTACCTATGGAACAATCTTAAAATATGTAAATCTCTGACGATTAACCCAGCTTAAGCCTTTACCGATGTACCCACAATAGTTTAATCAAGTATAATCTCATTTGGCTGAAAGGATAACCAAGTAGTTAACATTCTATTAAAATTTATTTTATTGAGGATTATAATTGCCACCTTACAGTTATTTCTGTAGCCGGTTAGCATTATTGCTTTAGTGGTTATAGTCACCGAGTATGAAAGGTCAACCTATCCAGTATATTCCCTAACATTGCAGGCATAAGGGCGGCAGAACATATTCCGAGCACGTAGGCTAGCGTAAGATTGGTTTATGCGTATGTTAATGATGAACTAAAATATGGTGAATATTCTCCAATGAGTTACATAGGTATATTAGGACACTAGAACGCTCTCTCGATTTGATTGAGAGAGTATATCCTCTGCTGGAGGAAGGAAAAAGGTAGGACTAGATACCTGGTGAAGGACAACTTTTTCAGGTTTTGGGTCAAATTTGTAAGACCTAGTTTTAACCTATTACAACTCGGTGAAGTGAAAAAAAGGTATCTAGAGGCTTTACAGAAATGCTGGACAAATATGTCTCCTTAATCTTCGAAATACAGCATTGGAGCATTTTGCCTGTCGAGTCCCAGCAACAAGAGTTGACAGGTGGTGTGGGGGAGAAGTAAGGGTCGACGGCGTGACTGTAAATGAGAAAAATCGAAAAGTTTTCCTTTGGAGGCTAAATAGTCAAAGAAGCTGGTAGATAGGTCTGTCCCGCGGGAGCTTGAAAGGAAGGCGGACGAATTCTAGTAGAGAAGAGGAGATCGTGAGGAAGTGAACTACTTATACTAGAGAAGCGGCTTCACAATCGAGCCTGAGGAGGAGGTTATACTCGTGAACTTAAGCGACATTTGCGCTGAAACATGCAACTAAAGTTACGTTAGGGTAATTAAAGGCTATTCCTACTATAAACACATGAACATAGCGTTAATATTCGATTGCGGTTCAACTAACCTGAGAGTAGCAGCGATTAACGAGCAAGGCGAAATTGTGGCTCAGGCTAATACCTCGAATTTTCCAGTACCGCAACCGGGTCACGTAGAATGGCTCACCTGGGATATTGACGGGATATGGGTTAAGCTTTGCAGGCTTTCAAAACAAGTTGTAAACCATTTAGAAAGAGCTAAAATTGAAGCAGTGGCTGTCACCACATGGGGAGCAGATGGGGCCTTGGTCAAACGGGATGGCTGTCTAGCTTATCCAGCTATCTCATGGCAGTGTCAGCGGACAAGAGAGGTAGTGCCGAAAGTGCTAGAATTAATAAGCCCCAGGGAAATCTTCCGGATCACTGGCTATCAAGCGATATATTTCAACACACTTTTCAAACTCTACTGGATCAAAAAGAATGCCCCTGAAGCTTTTAGAGAAGCTTACACATGGTTAATGATGCCAGGTCTCATAGTTCACAGGCTCTGCAGTGAGTTTCACGTAGATCCAACAAGTGCATCAACAACAATGTCAATGGACCTAGGCAAGCGTGACTGGAGTTCCGAAATGCTTGCATTGGCGGGGCTTGAGCCCAGCTTCTTCCCCGAGTGGGTTGAGCCAGGGGAAATCATAGGCTTCGTAAATGAGGATGCCTCGAAGTTAACCGGGATTCCCAACGGTGTGCCAGTTGTTGCTGCTGGTCATGACACGCAGTTCGCTATCTTAGCTGCCGGCGCCGGTGAGAGAGAAGCAATTCTATCAAGTGGAACGTGGGAAATCCTAGCTCTACGCTCGAATAGCTACGATCCAAACGAGAAAGCTTTAGAGCTAGGCATGATCATTGAAGCTGATGCAGAGCGAGGTAAATGGAACCCCCAGCTACTGATGATCGCTTCAGCTGTAATCGAATGGTTAAAAAACCTTGTTTACCCAGAGTTGGGGCCAAGCGAGTACACAGCTATGGTTAATGAGGCGAGAAAGGTCGAACCGGGTTCCGGAGGTCTTATCCTTATACCAAGCTTTGTACCTGACTCAGGACCTTTAAGCAAATATGGCATGAAAGGGGCAATACTAGGGCTTCAGCTTAGCTCTAGCAGAGGCCAGCTCTACAGGGCAGCTATGGAAGGTCTTTCGATACAACTGAGGTTAGCATTGGAATCTCTTGAGCAAGCTTTTAGCTTCAAAGCTAAAGGGGTAAGGGTGGTGGGTGGGGGATCGAAAAATGATCTATGGAATCAGATTAGAGCTGATGTGCTGGGGTTACCGGTTTCAGTGCCGCGTTTCAGTGAGGCTACAATTCTAGGTGCAGCTGTTGTAGCCTTTAGGGGCACGGGAGTTTACAAAAGCTTTGAGGAAGGTCTTAGAGCAATAAGTGGGGAAACTCGCGTTTTCAAGCCGGAGAGTAACGAAATCTATGACTCAATTTATAGGCGCTTCTTGACAACTCTCGAGACTTTCTCTAAGCTATCTTAAACTGATATACATAACTTCTTTTCACACAGTTTAGAACCGCTTTCAGAGCTTAGCGTAGCCAACATTATACAGCTATCAGTCTCGGCGTTTTCAACTATGTTATTATGCTATTTCTCTAATGTGATGGATGTAAATCCTCTATTTTCGCAAACTCACACAGCTACGTACTTTAAAAGGTTGGAGGGGTAATTCCGGCGAAGCTACCCAAGCAGCATCGGAAATAATTTCATGGTTACCCTTTAACGAAACTTAACCATAGTCTTGGGAGTTTAAAATCCATAACACACTTATACCATTCGGGCGTAGTAGCCCGGGGGGTTATGCCTAAACAGGTTTTGATAGCGTATTATAGTTGGTCCGGGAATACGCGTAGGCTCGCTCAAACTATACACAAGATCATTGGGGGTAAGCTTTTCGAAGTTGAACCGGCTACACCCTACCCAAGCTCATATAATGCAACTGTTGAGCAGGCGAGAAGGGAAATTCAGTCAGGCTATAGGCCTCAACTGAAGGCTAAGCTCGCGAGCATCGAGCCTTATAGTGTAGTATTCATCGGATCACCTAACTGGTGGGGGACTATAGCTCCCCCCATCGCGGCATTTCTCTCCGAGTATGACCTCTCGGGAAAGGTTGTAATTCCTTTTTTCACCCACGGTGGAGGTGGGATGCAGAATATGCTCACCGATTTGAAGAAACTTTGCCTTAACTCAAGGGTTCTCGAACCTTTTCTCGTACAAGGAAGCAGAGTCGGCGCAGCCGAGAAATCTGTCAGCGAATGGCTTCATAGAATTAAAGTAAGCGAGTTGGTTAGCAGCCCGTAGTAGGTAGCGGCGTGAGCGAAGAGGAGAGTTAGCAGAGTTTGCTTCACTTCCTGCGACTCGCTGTTGCTGCCTAACATTCTCAGGAACTTTGCTGGGAAAGTATATGCTTACTTACTCATCCAACCAGTAATCTCGCCAAGCTGTGATGTAACTCATGTAGCGCTCGCACTGGGTTCCCGCATCTATTGGCATAGGCACCCAACCCCTCAACGGCTCGTGGTTACAAGTGGTCAAGGGTGGTATCAGAAAAAGGGCTAGGAGCCTAAAGAGATGTACCCCGATGGCGCGGTCATAATCCCACCCAACACAAAGCATTGGCACGGCGCGATAAGGGATAAGTGGCTTTAGTTGCTTTTCAATTCTACCGTATGTGGATAGGGTACTATCCCCGCCGAATGGTTCAAGCCTGTTCCAGAAGAATACTACGGTAAGCTTCCTTAACTGAGACTTAAGGGCAACTTAATTTGTCAGTAGCACAAGACGTTACAAATCAACGTAAATAGTTAGGTCCAACTTAAACAGTCCATGCCTAGATTGAAAGCTTGGGAAGGTTACAACCTGCATTCGACCCTAGCCCCCTCCTTCGTTAGGGCTTTATTCGAAAGAAAGGGTGATAGCTACGTAAAAATCGCTGGTCGAAGTAAAGGCGCGGTCATGTACCAAGAAGGAAGGTACGTAGTCGGTAAAATGTGTAGCGTGGAGGAGCTTAACTATTGGAGTGGGTTATGGTTAAGCCGGCAGTTAGTCGAGGAAAAAGCCCCCCTGTTGGCAGACATGCATAGAGATCTCGGGCTCTCTATTAGCCCGTACGATAAGCATCTGATTTTCATCGCAGTATTCCTCAGCAGAGCTACTTCTTGGGAGATAAACGTGCTTAGATGGTGCAGAGCTATATTCGCGAGAACTGATAATCCGGAGGAGCTTCTCCAGCTAGACTTCAGTCAGCTTGGCAAAAGTTTCCAGTTGCGTCAGCTCCATGAAGCGTTAAATGAATATGCCACCGTAGCATGTATAAGCGATGCAGGAGAGCTAAGGGCGAGGCTTCTTGGAATCAAGTATGTAGGGCCAAAGCTCGCCGACGCTTACCTACTTTTCTCTGGTATTGATACAAGTGCCGCACCAGTGGATCGTCACGTCCTAAGAATGGCGGCAAGACTCGGGCTCTCAAGTGTGCCACCAAAGAAGGAGTTATGCACCCGCTGCTCCTGTACTAAGTGTCCAGTTTCGGGGAGCTGTCTCAGGTTTCAGTTAACCAAGCTATATGGCTCTGCAGCTGGATGGGTTCAAACAGCTTTCTACGTGCATGATACAATGTTCTGCGCAAGGAAGGCTTGTGGTCCATGTATCCTATTTAAAGTCTGTAAGTATACCTCGCTTAGATAATGGGTGATTAACTACGAGCGCTCTGATCTAATGCGGGTTCCCTTACACCCGGCAACTACCCCCAGTTTCTTATCGCAAGCCGTAGGCTATGTGCTTTTAGTTAGGGGGTCATATCAGCAACATCAAGTCGTTTAACTCTATCAGTGGATTCCCCCTATAGTTTAGCGTTGAGCTACACGATACAACGGGCTCGCATAGAATTCCTACTCGCCAGTTCATAGCTTTCACTCTAACAGGAAATTGAGTAGCCAGAGTTTAGGAAAAGAGGAGGTTTATCTAGTATCGAATTCATTTTCCATACCTATGTGCCCAACTGGGCATGTAGAGCAAAGCGGGGAAGGTTACGATCCTGTAGAGCTTGTAGAAGGTTTGAGGAGGGTGGTATGTCACGGCCTTAAAAGGAAGTACTATAGGTTCCGCGGCGGCCGATGGTACGGCGGTATTGCTACAGCCGACTGTATAGGCTGTAATCTTCGCTGCGTGTTCTGCTGGGGTTGGTCTGCCCGAGACGCTCCTGGGGAAGTGGGTAGGTTCTACAGTCCCAAAGAAGTTTTCGAGAACCTTAAACGCATAGCTGAGCGCAGAGGCTATAGCAGAGTGAGGATCAGCGGTAATGAGCCTACGCTATACTGGGAACACTTACTGAAGGTTATCGAGTTAATCGATGAGGCTAAACTGATGTTTATCCTGGAGACTAATGGGATTCTAATAGGCGGTAACAAAAGCTACGCAAGGGATCTCTCCGAGTTTTCTAGCGTCCACGTAAGAGTATCGATAAAGGGAACCAGTTCGGAGGAGTTTCACCTCCTTACTGGAGCAAAACCGGAAGCTTTCGAGCTGCAGCTGAAAGCCTTAGAAAACCTTCTCGATTATGGCGTGTCCGCTCATCCAGCAGTAATGCTGTCTTTTTCGAAAGCTAGAGACGTTGAACGTCTGAAGGAGAGACTCGCAGATATAGACGAAGTCCTAATCTCGGAGTTCGAGGAAGAGTACGTATTCCTATACCCGCATGTAGTTAGACAGCTAAGGAAGGCGGGAGTTTGGCCTAAAGTAGCCTATTACCCGGAAAACATTCCCGAAGAGCTAGTGTAAGAAATCTCTAGGAAGGAAAATCAGTAAAGCCTGCCTGTCTTCCTTCCTAGTTCTAGAATTGAAGCCGAGCTGAAGAACCGTGAGTACACTCTGGCTAGGTTAGCGGGTTTACGCTCGCTCAGCCAGAGATCCGCATAGAGGCTAGCCAGACCTATGAAATCAGCTGTTGTGGCTTTCCCCTCAACCTTCCTTAACCCTATCTCAAGGCAACGGCGGATGAATCCCAAGTCAGGCGGCAGGTTGATGCCGCGAGCCTGCTCAAGCGCTTTTTCCCATTCGTTGAAGATTCCAAGATTTTTAATCTCTTCACTCGGCGAGAACAACACTCTCTTGATATAATTAGCTACGGATCCCTTCCCGAATGCCTTTCTAACTTCTAACACCTCCCTCGGCTCACCACTGAGTGCCAGCCACTTTTCCTCCCAACTCCCTTCACCTTCTGCGTACTCCATTGAAGCTAATATCAGCGGGAAGAGGAATGAGTAGAGGCATTCTTCACCGTCGTCGCCCCAGGCAGTTACCATAAAGCCTTTAACCTCTTCTTCCCTAGCAGCTGCAAGGAAGTTACGGACGTTAGTTAAAGCCGTGTCGAAATCGGGGTAATATTTGTTCCAATTCCATAGACCTGGGCAAGCGATTTGCTCGTACCCTTTCTCTTTGAATAATCTTAGCCTTTCCTTAAAGTACTCGACTGTGCCAGCGGTGTAATCCCAATTTGAAATCAACGCGTCCTTCCATGCTCGGTTCTCAAGAATTTCTTTCCATAGGCTGCTCTCCTCTTCTCTCAAATACATGCCGGCGATCATGTCTCCCCATATTAGTGGAATTTTCTCTTTTTCCCGAACCATCTGGATAAGCTTTGAGTGGTGGTCAGCGTAGAGGCGCGGGCCCTCGAATTTCAGCGTTTTGTCAAGGCTCCTACCTCTCCCTAAAGCCCAGGTCTCATCTCCTCCTATGTGGACGTACTTTGACTCGGTTTTCTCCAAAGCTTCCGCTAGCAGGTCCTCTGCAAACCTCCTAGCTTCCGGATCACTTGCGTTAAGGCAGCCCTCTTCTGCCCTATGCCACTCGCTGAACCGCCAGTATTTAGGCAGAGTAAGTATCCATTCCATGTGTCCACAAAGCTCAAGTGAGGGGAAGACCTCGATGCCCAGTTTCTTCCCGTACTCCGTAATCTCTTTCCACTCTTCGTTAGTATATCTACCCCTTTTAGCTCCGATGTCGGGGTACTTGTCCCAGGGGAATAGATCCTCAACGTATATTGCAAAGTAATTATACTTAAGAAGGAAAAGCCAGCGTAGAAGTTTTTTCAGTTCCTCAACTGTAGCTACACCGCCCCGGGCAACATCTAAGTGAAAACCCCTAAAACCGAAGCGGAGTCTCTCATTCACTTCAACATCCGGGATATGACGGCAACCGCCCTGTAGAACAAGCTGAATTAATGATGCCTGCCAAACGGCTGCATCCCCCCATGCTTCAACATACCCTTTTCTTACGTTAATTCCACACCCTTTTCTTTCAATAACTTTAACTTCCCATGAACCGCTTGGGATTTTGAATTCCTTTAACAAAAAGTCATCTATGTTGGAGAATCCATCGAATTCAAGCCATTTACCTCTAAACTCCAACTTTACCGGTTCGGGCACTATAACCGGCTTCATCATCTTAATTACGGCAGGGTCGTACAAAACTATTACCTTTATTCCATAGATTCAGCGCTTTACTGCAGCAATCTTATAAGGACGGTACAACAGATTTCGTGATGCACCAGATAGTTAGTAGGCGCTGTTCAACTTCGGTTATGATTGCCGTGTTTACGTTAACAAGCTTGCTTGCACTACCTTTCACCCTAATGCTTCCTGCAACCGCTCAACCTACGAGGTACACTTACTATGGAAAAGTACCTGAACGTTTATGGAGTTACGCCTATACAACAAGCGGCGGTTGGCAGCTCCTCAACGGTCCCGCCTCGTTTTTCTTGCTAGCCATCGGTGCGATCGAACCGGATACGAGCATAGAAGTTATGGATCTTAAGACAAAGCAAAGAGTTTTCCAGTACTCATTTAAAGAGTTCGAGAAGCAATACGTGATTTTAAGCAATGGCACGCTTTTCAAAGTTTCATCTAATAAACCGGTTAGCATGCTACTACTCAACCTTCAAAATCCACCCAATGCGACTACAGGCCCAGTTCCCCATGCGTTCTATCCAGCCGTCGACGGCTCATATGTAGGTAAACACTTCGTCCTCCTCGTATCCTCGGATTTAAACCCATGGTACACAATTTTCGCGCTGGAAGATTCGGAAGTAACAGTAGCTAGAGAAGACGGAAGCGATAAACAGACGTTCAAGTTGAAAGCAAATGAGTACAAGCGTATTCTACTCCGCTCCTGGTATATGTACGAGGTAACCTCCACGGGCTACATCATGGTACAGTGTGGCGACCCGCACGGTTACTGGGATCCGCATGATAGCTATGCGATGCCGTCAGCTAACGGCGGCTTTCTTGGAACAGATTTCTTCTCATACTCTGCTATGCAATGGGATCCCATGGAAGATGTAGGTTTCCGGGTATTCGCCTTAGAACCAACTAAAGTAACGGTATATGATTTGGAGAAGAAGACTGTGCTAATGGAGTTTGAAATGGACGCCTTCAACACCCACAGGTTCCAAGCCACAACCCAAGCAGTAAGAGTGAGCAGTAGCAAACCGGTTCAAGTTATGCTAATCCACGACGGTGACACGACCAAAATGGCCGGAAGGCAGGCTAACAGGGAGAACGCTTACGGCGCTGGCATAGTCATCTACAGTGTACCAGCAGGGCGAAAATCTGCAGCTTATCTACCGGTTAATTCCACGGGCGAAATTATAATTTATGCTTCCGAGGAGACTATCCTAACGATAGACGAAATCACGACGGTTAAACTGAAGCCCGATGAATTCTACGTCTTGACACAGCCGGGCTTGCACAGCATATTTACTGATAAAAACGTTATAGTGCAAGTCAACCACTGGCCGAAATACCCGGAGTTCCAAGGGTTATGGGTTTCGGGAACTGTGATACCGGCGATTGAAACAGCGGGCTTGGTCAGCGAAATAGAGTTAAAGGAAATAGCAGGCTTCGCCATCGATATAGAGTTAATCGCTGCTGTAGTCGCCATATTAGGCGCAATAGCTGGGTTACTGCTTATTAGGAGAAGGAAAAGCAAAGCTGTTTAATTTTCAGGTGGATATTTAATTAAAATTTCGGTACTATTTTCTTATATTTTAGCAGTAGCCCAGAGAATACCGCCGATGAGATGTTTCTGGAACCACTCTTGCCTCCAGAGCCATGTAAAGTGCCCGAAAGCTGTGTAGAAAACCCTACCGCTCCCATAATTATGGCACCAGGCCAGTGCGTAATCGTTGTCAGGGCGTGTACCCTTACTTAGATCTACGGAGGAGTTATCAAGGCTAACCAACACGTGGGTGCGCTCTCTACTCCATTCCTTGAAAGTGTAGACTTCCTCAAGAACCTCGAAGCTAGATGGTAAGTGCCTCGTGGAAGGATGGCTTGGGTCCTCCACTTTAATTTTGACAGGTTGGGTCCATGGGTGGGCTAGGAAGTAACCTCCAATCATCTCACCGTACTCTTTAAAATTATAAAAAGTATCGGCAGCGTTGTGTACGCCAATGAAAGCCCCCCCGTTCTTAACATAGTCGATCAAGGCCAGCTTCTGCTCTTCAGCCAGCGGTAACTCGCCGCTGGTAAGGAAGATTAAAGCAGCGTAGTCTTCGAGTTTCTGGGGATCGAAATCCGAGGGCTCTTCGGTCGCTAACGCTTCAAATTCACGGCTTCTTTCTCCCAACTTGACGAGGATTTCGATAGCTGTTGGTATATAACTGTGCCGGAAACCCGCTGAGTACACGAAAATCAATACTCTTTTCATGCTTCTTTTGGGATTCCGTTCAGGTATAAATCAGTTATCCGAGGGGCTTCTTCAGCTCATATGCTTTCCAACCAAGTTTTTCCCTGAATCTATTAATCAGCTGGATGGACTTCTCCTTCTCCTCCTTAGGCATCTTGCTTGACTTCAGTACGCCCATGAATAAGGCGTAAAGCCTAGAGTTAATCGTGGCTTTAGAGATGCCGTAACCCAGATCTTCCTCAAGCTCCTTAAGTATATCAGCAACCTCATCCGAGTTCGTTAACCCCTTCGACCCTATATCCTTCACCTCTCTGCCCAAGTAAAGGTACCCTTTCTCGATAACTACGGCTTTCCCGTCTTCAAAAGTAATCCTACTTTTTGCGACTCTGTCATAAAAGGCCCAAGACTCGTACGCCTGAGGCGCCATTTCTTTTAGCTTAGCAAGTACAATACGTCGGATCTCGTCAGTCGATATACATTCAAATGCTCTTTGCTCGACTTCTTTCGCTATTTCCTGAGAGATTTCAGGAGGAGCACCCGCGTTCAAGCACGACTCGTAGATCTTTTGAGGATTAAAGTCCTCAACCGCGCCGGACCTTTTCCTTACTTTTCTACTCACATGTATCCGACCTATACTTTCGAATAAATGTTATGCAGAGAGGCATTCGTAGACTTTATCCTCAAGCGATTGGAACTGCGACGATCGCCTATCCCGTGGTCGCGGGATCTGAACTTCAATTATCCTAGCTATTTTAGCCGGTCGCGGTGTCAATATAACAAGCTTATCCGCCATGAATATCGCCTCATCTACACTATGAGTGACCATGATTACCGCTTTTACGGTGGTTACTCCGAGAGACCATAGGTCTAAAACCTCGGATCTTAGCGATTCAGCAGTTAATGGATCAAGGTTTGAGAACGGTTCGTCCATCAACAGTATCGCTGGTTCAATTGCTAAAGCCCTGGCAATATTTACTCTCTGCCTCATTCCGCCGCTGAGCTCCCTTGGATAAAAATCCTCAAACCCCTGAAGGCCAACGAGCGCCAGGTACTTGCGGGCTTTCTCCCTTGCCTCATTCCATTTAATCCCGCTAGCCCTTAACGGTAAGGCAACATTATCTAGTATGGTAGTCCAGGGAAGTAGAGTGGGGAATTGAAACACAAAACCGACTTTCATGTTTTTCTCATGAAGCACTACTTTCCCACTATCAGGTTTCTCGACGCCGGCTATTATCCTCAAAAGGGTAGTTTTACCACAACCCGAGGGTCCAAGGATTGCAATAAATTCGCTCTCAATGTCTAAGCTTACACCGTCGAGGACTCTGACCTGCCTGCTATCCTCTTGGAAAGTTTTAACCACCTCTACCAGTGAGAGCAAAGGCATGTTACTCACCTCCACCGTATCTCTTTTCAACGTACTGGAAAAACCTTGCCCAAATGGTCTTATTGATAACTACTATCAGCAAAGACATTGTAAGAGCATTAAGCAGTAAACCTTCAATATCTCCTCTTGCTACCTGCTTATTGAGCAGGGATCCCGCACCTCCAAGGTCAATCCTAACGTGGTCTAATTCTGCATACTCGGCCACAATTATAGAGTTCCACGCGCCACCCCAGGTGCTTAAAGCTCCAGCAGCCAGCGAGGGTAGTATCGAGGGTAGGAACATCGAGTGCACGTACAAGAGACCTCGAAGGTCGTATATGTCAGCCATTTCTTCAAGGTCCCTGCGTATACCACCCAGCCCGTAAATTAAAACGTTAAAGTAAAGGTACCACAGAGAACCCTGCAGCATTACCACTGTGGCCACAACGTATGGTCCAAGAGCATGACTTATCGCAATAGCCGATAAGAGCGGCCACCATATTACCGCCGGTATAGAAGCTAGTATTTCCCCTATTAGAACGATACCTTTTCCAGCTACAACGTGCCTGTGAGAAACGTAGGCTAACGCGACGACTAGGATGAAACTTAACAGAAGGATGAACGTCACGCGTAGAGTGCTCACAGGTAAAACACCCAGTATAGCGATCGCGTTTGAGGTTAATTTATCGAGTGTGAGAAGCTTAACAGAAGCCGCGCGAGCTAGCAGCGTTATTGCCATGATAAAAAAAGTAATCGCTGCGAGCGCCTTAGCCGCCGTTTTAGGCATCCGAATGTATTTTTCGATACTCAGAGTTAGATCTTCTAACTTCATCCATAACCTGTTAACTACGTAGGTAGCGATTGAGTAAGTAGCAAGAATTCCAGGAAGTTGCCGTTTCGAAGCTACGGTATAAGCGGGATTCCAGATGAGGAAGTAGGTTGCACTAATCACGAGTAGCAACGCAGCTACACCTGAATAAAAGCTAGCATAATCGCCCGCCTCGTACATTTCGATAACGAAGGTCCCTAGACCTTTAAGCCTGTATTCAGCAGTGCCGAGGGATATCAGTTCCGAGGACGTAAGGAAAAACCAACCATTAGACCAAGATACAAGGCTGTTAGCCACAAGCGCGTTACTTGCAGCCGGAACGTATATATGGAAAAACCTTGCAGAAGCACGGAACCTGAATACATCAGCTAAATCGAAAAAAGTGGGATTCATAGTTTTAACTGACGTGTAGACCCCAAATATCATATTCCAGAGGAGGCTGGTCATAATGAGGAAAATAGCCGCCACTTCGGGTCCGATACTGCCGGGGAACATGGTGACGAAGAAGGAGAGAGCCGCCGGGAAAAAGCCCAGGATAGGTATCGATTGGAGGATATCCAGAACCGGTAGTAGAAAGTGTTCGAGCAACTTACTCCTAGCCATAGCCACACCGATGAGCAAAGCTACTACAAGCGATGCGACATAAGCAGTGAACATCCTAGCTATGCTTGCCGCAGCGCATTCTAAAAGATAGAAAATAGGGATCATAGCAACCACCGCTAGCCCCTACCAGAAAACCTTAAGAATATTGCTACTTAATACTACAAAATAGGGTGAGAGGTAAGTTGGACCAAAGCGATGATAGTAGGAAGCGGCTCATCCTTCCACCTGATGTAACGGTTGATCACGTGCTGGGTCTCGTAGAGCTGCTAAATAGCCTAGGTAATAAAACAGACTCGATGTACATTGGCGATGCGATAAACGAGAACATAGGTATACTGCCTCATGCGATCGACGTAGCGGAAGTGTTAGGCCTGGTTGAGTCACGCGGAGGCGACTTGACATTAACGGAGCTTGGCAGACGTGTAGTCAAAGGAAACCCTAAAGCCGTGAAAAACCTTTTGAAGAAAGAAGTTCGGAAACTCGAACCCATCGCCGAGCTTATGTCTAGGTTAAAGGAAAGCGGTAAAATTACTGTGGAGGAATTCGACGAGCTGATTATGAAACACTATCCCGGCAACTTCGAGATGGCTAAGCATAACGTGCTCCAGTGGGGGGCTTTCCTAAACCTCTTTAAAATGAGCGAAGACGACACGGAGATAGTCCTTCTATACAAGTAACTGTTTAGCTACACGATTAACTAGCTAATAGCTAGCATAACATGCAGCTGAGGTATACTATTCAGCTGCAGCGAAGTTCTAATAACGCACCAGTATTGTAGGATTGCTCCTGTACATCAAAAATTGCTTTATAATATTCTTAGGTTATTTTTATCTTGAACTAAGAAACTAAGCATAATTTCAGAAATAATATAATTACTTTCATTTTAACAAGGGATTTGTAGTCTTTACGAACGCTGAAAAGTTAAAGGAAAACTGGTTATGGCGGATTAAACTAAAAAGTGTTATAATGCTCAAGTAATGGGTAAGAAAAACCTTTATATAAAGTAGCCTAGACTAAAAAAGAGGAGGGAATGCTGAGTGAAACAGGTATTGAAGAAGAATTGGCTAAATTATTCACATCCTTAGGCTATTCATTTACAAAAGAAGGAGTTTCGGAGGGTGCGAGCGGATACAAGCACCTTTTTGATTTCCTGTTGCAGAAAGGAAACCAAACAATATATCTCGACTTTGCTTCCGATGTTTCCTCGCTGATAGCTTCTCTCGCCAAGTCCATCGATATAAAAGGTAACAAAATTATAATAGCTGTCAAGAAGCATGAGGCTCTTACGGAGTTTCTTCTAGTTACTAGAAAAGCTGAACTATTAACTTCTCAACCCAAGATAAGAGAGCCGATTGTAATCATGTACGAAAACGCAGATGAACTACTAAATAAGCTAAGGTTTTTACTGAGTCAGTTATAGGAAAGCATTAAATAGGGAGAGTAGGCCTAAAGCTATGAATACTACGCCTGCCGCGCCTTCTATTTTATAGGCTGGCAAACTCCTTTTCAGGATTGTTCCTAGGTAAGTTGCCGTACCCATAAGCATCACTGCAGCTAATACTACTCCCACCACCACTTCTAGTAAAGCCCCTGTCGAAGTAGCTACAGCTAAAGTCGCTAGGTTTGTCTTGTCCCCTAGCTCTAGAAGGAATATTGTTGAAAAAGTACTTAAGAAACCGCCTTTGCTGCAACCTCTCCATCGTTCTCCACGCTTAACTAGCGTGGCGACCCCGGCAGCCAGAAAAATTACTCCCGCCAGCAACGCCGCGACTCGTGGTTGGAAGTACTCGTAGATTAAAATTCCAGCGGGGATCGCTAGCAGATTTGCGAGCATGAAGCCTAACATACTTCCAATGAAGCAGTGGATAAAGTTGTTCTTTGTGGAAAGCGCCAATGTGGCCACCTGTGTTTTATCTCCAAGCTCTGCAATAAGCAAGGTGACAAAGGTCGTCAGTGTCGCTGCAACGTCGAATTCCATCGCGGCAGTTTGCATGCTAGCCCTTAAATACCTCACCTCTATAACCAGCCGGGGAACCAAATGAAAATAGGGCTTCAGCTTTTCTCAATTCGCGAAGCGTGTGCGCGCGACCTTCCCGGGACCCTTGAAGCCGTGGCTGAAATGGGTTACGAGGGAGTAGAGTTCGCCGGCTATTACGGAAGAAGCGCTTCAGAACTCCGCGAGCTTCTTGATAAATTCGGATTGGAGCCGGCAGGTACCCATATAGGCATCGATGTCCTTAAGGACGAGAAACTCGATGAAACACTCAAGTTTCACAGTGAACTGGGTTTAAAATACCTTATCGTCCCGTGGATGCCGGAGGATATGCGCAACAGCAGGAATGCGTGGCTTAAGTCCGCTCGTTTCTTCAACCTAGTTTCAGGGCGGATTAAGAAGGAAGGCTTCCTTATCGGGTACCACAATCACACAGAAGAATTTAAGCGATATGACGGTGAAACCGGATGGGAAATATTTGCCAAGGCAACTGTACCGGACGTTGTTTTACAGCTAGATGTTGGGAACGCAATGCATGGCGGGGCCTCTATGGATGATGTGTTGGGGTATATCAGAAGGTTCCCAGGGCGCAGCGGTACGATACACCTAAAGGAATTTTCTCGGAAAGACCCTCAAGCGATACTTGGAGAGGGGGAGGTTCGTTGGAGGGACTTGCTTGAGGCATGCGTTAAGATAGGAGGTACAGAGTGGTTCATCGTTGAGCAAGAGAGCTACAAGTACCCTCCTCTAGAGTGTGTAAAGTTATGCTTGAGGAATCTCAAGCAGATACTAGAAACCCTTTAAGGGTAAGCTTTTTTCGTTTTAAATAAGCTAGATGGACGATATGCCGAGCATGGTTCGAGCTCACTTATTTATCAAAGGTTTTGTTCAAGGTGTCGGTTTCAGATGGTGGATGCAGAGCAATGCTAGACGTCTTGGGGTTCGCGGGTGGGTTCGCAACTTATCGGATGGCCGTGTCGAAGCTGTGCTAGAAGGTTCCGAAGACAAAGTAAAGGAGCTAATAGCTCTGGTTCACCGGGGTCCTTCAAACGCGTACGTCGAAAACGTTGAGGTATTATGGGAGGAATATAGAGATGAGTTTAACGACTTTAGTATTCACTGGTGATGAGAAGCGGCTTTGAGGTGGTTTCACGATACTATAACGATTTTGACCGGGCGCAACTGATACGCCTTAAAACTATTGTGGATAGCACGGCAACTAATACAAATAGTAAACTAACGACTAAGAGCGACTTTCGCTGAGATTCCACTTTAACAGTAACCTTGGTGCTAGACGGCAAGTAAAGATTACTACCGTTGTAGATTACCCAGATCGTCCAGTTGCCCTCTTCAAGTCGAAGTTTCGAGCTGAAGTAGCCATTGACGTCTGTCATTGCCGAAGTTTCTATGCTATTGAAGGATTCTGCAGTAATAGTTACCGTGGCGTTCGCTATCCGTGGTTCCAAGACTCCGGATATGGTCAGTGTATTGTCCGCGATACCGTAATCTACAGTCAACTTAGTAGGGATGCGAACAACAATCTTCGAGTTAACGTGCGCGCTATCGTAAGCCTCTGAGCCTTGCCAAAAGGCATCTAGTTTGTATTCACCGGGTTCCACTGCAGGGAGTTCGGCGTAAAGATACCCCTTGCTTGCTGGAAGAGTTAAAGCTTTTACTGTGCCATTGGGCAATGAAAGTAGAAGGGAGAAAGTAGTATTTAACGGGGGGTTTAACTGCGCCTGTATTAAGAGTGAAGAGTTGCCTGCTGTTGCGTTGAGTACTATTGAGCTCGGTAATTTCTCTACATAAACCGTAAATTCCCGTGAACAAGGCATGTATTCCGGTAAACCTGGGAATGTTACGTTAAATGTCCAGGTGCCTGCTTCATAGAAAGTAATTGAAAAGTTCCATTTCCCTGCAAGATCCGTTTTCACTACCTCAGTTATTTCGTGCCCACTAGGGCTTCTGACCTCGATTAAGAGAGTAGTATTCGAGGGAGATGGTTCCAGCAATCCATTAACCTCTATGTTCTCAAACGCCTTAGCTTTACTTGGGTATTCAATCTTTAGGCTTGTCCGCTTAACCCATGGCAAAGGTAACGGCTGGAAGAACCCGGTTACCCTCTTTAGGCTATCTCCCTTGCGCACAACAGCGTACTGAGTATAAAAGAAAAGCGGGGACGATAGAGACTCCGCGTACACCGCTCGCGATTCGCCGATATAATCCGTATGGCAAATGTTTCCTATTCTTATAGTTGCTGTGGTGCGCCATTTCCAATGGTCTGACGTAGCCGAAGTGGCGATCGCATTGAGGGGGTTTTCCTTGCCCAGGTTATAGGTCAAATCTACGGGTAACCATCCCCAAGGTGGTACATAAACTTCAGCCCACCCATGCCCGTAATCTATGCCCAGGAAGCTCCAATAAAAGTGTGATCCAGGGGCCCAGCTTACTCTTTCGTTTCTGTAATTGAAATCCGTGATTAAGGCGATTTTTAGGTAAGAGGGAATTCCAAGTGAGCGCAGCATCAATATTAGTAGGTTAGCCTGGTCGTCGCAGTCGCCTTCTCCTCTACCTTCGCTGATAAGAGCGGGCGGCAGCGTTTCATTCGGGTAACGTGGGGGTCCGGTTCCGTACTCCACTTTTTTCCACAACCATTCAGTTAATCGGGTGACAATTGCCAGAACATTTATTTCTTCCCCGGCAATCTCACGCGCCACCTCGGCTAGATACGCCATGTTAACTTGGTCGTAACGCCAAGAGCCTTCCGCTTTCGTGTACAGTTTTAGCTCTGGCGGTATATGGCTTACGAACCCTGATAATTCGAAGCTGAGTTCCGGAGCCCTAAACCTTTCCACGTAAACTTCTGAAACAGCCGTAATTTCGAGTGTTCCCTTAGCGGGTAGGGACCGAGGGCATTGAACTTCGAGGTACCTTGTGCCACAGTCGCCATCTGTGACGCGAGTACGGCAGTAAGCCTCAACTCCGTTTAGCTTCACAGTTACGTTGATCAACCTTGAGCGTTGATACGTGTCATTAAGAGGCAAGTCGAGGAGAAGGGGTTTAAGAGGATAAGGGTTTGTAGAGTTATTTACAACTGTTAAGCGAACCCAAAAATACACTTGAACGTTCTGAGGCTCTCCTAACGTTATGGTGGGATGTGCTAGAGTAAGCGTAAAAAGTAATACCAAAATTACCTTTCTCAATTAACCACCTAAGCTGGGTAAGTTAACGACTCTCCAGGTTTGAGCGTTACTACCTTTGTTGAGGTAAGTGTTTCAACCAGTTTCCTAAATTCCTCTGGATCAGCTCTTATTAGAGGGAAAGTGTTATAATGCATAGGGATTGCAATTTTCGGCCTTAGCAGCTGAACAGCTTTTACCGCCTCCTTAACCCCCATGGTGAAATGACCGCCGATGGGAAGTAGCGCAACGTCAGGCGAATAAAGCTCGCCGATTAGGGCCATGTCACCGAATAGCCCCGTATCGCCTGAGTGATATATTCTTGCCTCAGAGCCGCCGATCACTACACCAGTCGGTATTCCGCTTAAGCTGCTATGCACAGCCGGGGTTAGTGCAATGAAAAGATCATCCACTGATAGAGCTCCTCCAACGTTGCCGCCTATTGCCTCAACCCCCTGAGTCCTTAGTCGATCAGCTAACTCGTATACGCCGACTATCACCCCCCTCGTTAGGTTGGAGAGCTCGATAGCGTTGCCTAGATGATCACCATGGTCATGTGTGATAACTATGTAGTTAATTTTAACGCCGCAGTAATCGGTTACCTTAACCGGGCTAAAGGGGTTCTCTAACCATGGATCAATAAGGACTCTTTTCTCTTCTGAATCGAGACCGATCAACTTTATGTCAAATGCCCCATGCCCGAGGTACTTAATTACCGCCACTCCTCTTTTAATCTCCAGTGCGATATAAGTGCTTCCTTACCCATGAACGCTTGCCCGGAGTTACCGCGTACTTCTCTAAGGTTTCAGGGTGCTCCCTAATGAAAGCAAAGTAGGCTTGTCTACTTAGCGAGTCGGCTTCTTTGTTCCCCGAACGAGGCACCCACTCAAACCGCACATTTCTGAATCGGTTGATTAAGGTTACCGTGCGATGATAAAGAGGGGCTATACGCTGACTGTGGACAGAGTATTCCCCCTTAAGCTGACTGATCGTCAACTGGCTGTCGCCCCTTACAACCAGTTCCTCGTCAGAATAACCGTTCTCGAGTAACCACTCAAGAGCCTTGATAAGAGCCATGTACTCAGCAACGTTATTCGTAACGTCATCGCCTAGGTAGCCTGCCCCAACAAACCCTCCTTCAGAATGCATTAAGCTGTCGCCTCTGTAGATTGTGAAGCCGTAAGTTGCAATGCCACCAGGGTTCACAGGCTCGCAAAGGCCGTCAAAATAGACGATAATTTTTACAGGGTTCCTTTCTACTTTTAAGGCCATCTTCTTTCATCCTATCGTGTAGGTGCACTACTATAACAAATCTTCTCTCCCCTAATTCTTCACCTAAAAATACGCTAAGCTGCCTCGAGCTACTAGCTACAATTATCAGTACCCTTAAATTGTAAGCAACTCTGATCGGAGAGGTTTCACGAAGAGTTAACGGTTGAATCAGTAGCAATGCAACTTAAAGGTAGGATATTTTAACAAGTTTTTGCCTCGTAACTAGCTACTCTAGTATCACGGCGTCATCGGGTTCACCGTCCCCGTCCGAGTCAACTCCTTCAACTACGTGCGCTATTGTCCTGCGATCGGACGAGTTTGGCTTGGAGAGATCCGATCCTCGCTTAAACAGGGCGGATACTGCTGCTTTAGTCCCCGAGAGGTGCAACCCAGCTATCAATAATATTCGTCCAGTGCCAAGAGGGTTTTCTAAAAGCTCTATTACCGCGCAGTTTTCATCACCGTACTCCCTTTTCGAGAGCATGGAAACAATGAGATTTCCTCGAGATAGGTCGAAACGTATCGGGAGTTTATCGTTTACGCTTGCAGTCACCATGTTCACAGCTGGTCCCCCGAGGAGAAGAAGGTTGGCATTAGTTAAGTCTACATTGTGATCGGTATCGAGTACTACGTTAAGACGAGCTTTGGAGCCATACGCCGCACCGATAAGGTAGGCTATGTGTGCAGCTAAGTGGTGGTCCCTTCCCCGGCTCCGGAACGGGCCATGAGGTTCAGGGCTACTTAAAACCATATAGACTGGTTTATCTTCCTTGAAAAGCTCCGCGATGAGTTGCGGGAGAACAGTAAGGTGCTCGCCTACCCCATGCTCGCGGAAAATAACAGCAAATCCCTCGGCCGCGAGCTCGTATTTGACCGCAAGCGCACCTCGCTTGCGGTCAATTCCAATTTCTTTTACAAGACCGGTTTTCTTTAAACGTGACATGTGGTAGTAGACCAACTGTTCATTAACTTTCAATGTCTTCGCGAGCTCTAATGGATACTGTGGCCCCTCTGCGAGTGCCCGCAGCAGCTTCAAACGAAGAGGATGCGCAATGGCTTTCATCACGTTTGAGTCTTTTATCTCCTTTACGTATCCTTTTAGCCTGCCGCTATCCGTTTCTATTAGGGCGTATACACTGTTCTCCATTGCAAAACCTCTTAAATTATTAAAAATAAGCTTTTCCCTTAATCATGTTAAAACGCTTACTTTATTTAATATTTTTTCAACTAAAAAGAAAGAAAAGTTAATTATACAGTATCTAGTCTGGCTCTTATGCGAGTAGCTGTATTCGAAGACTCAGCAGCTTTAAATCTAATTCCTCTTACGTATACAAAGGCAATTTACGACTTGCTAGTAGGTTGCCGCACGCTTCTAGAGAGAGCATCCCTCGAATTTGGTCGCGTAGACTACGTTTTCGTTAGAAGCTACTTAGCCGGATTCTATGCTAAAGAACGAGGTTTGCCTACTAACCCCCGGGAAACGGATGATGATTTACTGCTAATCAATCCCCGGTATATCGTTAACCAGCCGGTAGTAGGTTTATTGAAAGCGAAGGTCAAAGAGGGTAGGCCCTTTATGCTTCTTCACGGTGATGATGTAGTTGGTGCTTTACTCCCTGAGCGCTCAGCTATGGAGTTATTAAATTCATATTCATACTCTGAAGAATTGGAGCATTTCCTTAAAAACTTAGAACTTAAATTCTACACTCTTAGCTTAGAGAGCGGTGAAGGAGTAGAAAACCTTTGGGATTTGATCGAGTGGAACGAGAAACTACTTAGCGCCGATCTTTTAGATCGCTGTGGAAGGCTAGAGGGTGATATTAGTGATAAAGCCGTAATTTTAGGCGATAAAATTTCTATCATGGAAGGCGCTGAAATAGGACCCTATGCGGTGATAGACTGTAGGAAGGGGCCTGTGTTTATCGATAAGAGAGCCGTAGTGAACTCTTTCTCCTACATTGAAGGGCCCTCACACATTGGCAAGGACACAGTGGTTATGCCTGGAGCTAAGTTGCGCGGAGGCATAGTAATCGGCCCTGTATGCCGAGTAGGCGGGGAAATCGAAGCAGCGGTTTTTCACGGGTACAGTAACAAATACCATGATGGTTTCATTGGTCATGCATATGTTGGGGAGTGGGTAAATCTTGGAGCCCTAACTACTAACAGTGATCTTAAAAATACCTATGGCACGGTCAGAGTAAACACAGTCCGCGGAAGGGAAGATACGTGTAGGATGAAGGTAGGGGCTTTCATTGGGGATATGGCTAAAACCAGCATTGGCACTTTCATCTACACAGGCAAGCGTATAGGAGTAGCCTCGCACTCACATGGCTTAGTAGTAGAGGATGTGCCGTCCTTTACCATCTATGCGAAACAATTTGGGTGTGAGCTGCTTGAGCTAGAGCTTGAGTCGGCTATAAGAACCCAGAAAAGGATGATGGCTAGACGTGGGATACCTATGAGTGAAGCTATGGAACGCTTAATCCGGGATGTTTTTCGAATCACAGTTGAAGAAAGGCAAAAAGCCGGCGTGAAGCAGGGGCCGCTCAACTTAACACTTTCCCCCTTTTTGCAAGCCCGCTAGCTTGGCAAGTAGTCAGTTCAGTGCTATGTGCCCAGCAATGCGAAAAAATTTTTTGAGTCGGTTGTAGACTCTTGTCATGGTCCCCACATTCATTTTAGTTGTAACGTTGATAGCACTGCTCCATATATTCAAGGATGGAGGGTTTGGAGAGGAGTCAAAGTTGCAGTTGCTGCTTCACACCTTCTACGCCAGGATTGAACCCGGGGTAGTATGGTTTACCGATAAACTGTTGCGATCTAGGTTGCTATCCGAAACTAAGCCTGGCAGATTAATTTTAAAGTTTATTGCTAAGATTCTGTGGTTCCTGCCTCATGGGGTAGTTATAGACCATGATGCAGTACTTAGGCTGATTGATAGTCTTCCAGAAGATTCGCATATCGCAATAGGCCCTTGTCTTTGTAAAATCGGAGCTGGAACCAGAGAAGAACCGTTTAACACGGATATGGTGATAATGTACGGTGCTAAAGCATACAAACTTGCGCATCCCAACGAGTATAGGTATATATCGAAGGATGAGGCAAAAAATCTCTTAAGGAAATTCAGGGATCATAACTTAGTCCACGAGGTATACGCATGCTTTGAAGCTAGATCCTGGGCGTTTGTCATTTGCAACTGTGATGTACGTTACTGTGTCCCAACTCGAAGCCAACTCGTAGTAAAGGAAGGTGTATACCCTGGGCCGCTCGTAGCTGAGGTAAGAACGGAGAAGTGCGCCGGTCTCGAAAGCTGTGGGGCTTGCTTAAAAGTGTGCCCGTTTAAAGCCGTAGCTACAACTGGCGGGGGGAGATCCTCTGTAGACTTAACCAAGTGTATGGGTTGCGGAATATGCGTTTATCGGTGCCCTCAAGGTGCGAGGAGGTTAAAGCCAAGGGTGAGATACAATCCTCGCTTCCTCCCGATTCATTTTACACACCCTGAACTCGCCGAACATTTAAATCTCGAAAATGAGTAAACTACGATCCAATTTTCTTAAACCTGGCTAAACTCAGCCTGCGTTCCCTCTTTCTCTCTTTTGTTTTTGTGAATCTCTTGTAAGCCGCATCTACAGCTTCGATAGCCGCTTCAACTGGATTCCAAGCTTCAGCCGATGCAGAATGCACTCCCACGTCCAGCTTTATTGCCGCGTGAGCCTCGTAGCGGGCTCGTTCGCCTTTCCTTCTGGTTTTTAGCACAACGCTCATTTCTATAAGGCGTCCCCTTTCAGATACTAGCTTAGCAGTTTCGAAACATTTCATATGAATCAAGCGTTGCGATACGAAGTCCAGCTCGCTTAGGCCTTCCAGGCGGAGTGGGATAGCGGCTTCCTCGACTGCCGGTAAGAGCCGGCGGAGAAGTAGGTATGGCGAGATTACGCCCAGAACTTTACCTGCGTTATCAACTACAATGGCCCCCTCGGCTAGATCATGTACCGTCGGCACGCTTTCGGGGTGGATTATTCGGCTGTATTCGATAACTAGCTTCTTAACAGGTTGCTCAAGGAAATATTCGACGTCTCCTTTAATCTCTCCAATTTTATCCCTTTTAAGAGGAGTCACGTACAGGTACCGCACTAAGTCGTAGGCTCGAACAACTCCTTCTAAACTTTTTTCGCCGGCAACGGGGACGAGCCTCAATCCCACGTTCACGGTTAATTTCCGAGCTTTCTCTATAGGATCCTCGGGGCGCAGAGGCTCAAGCGGGTACATGATCAAACCCGCTGGAGCGTTCGCGTTTACCCCCATTGCTAAGATGAGTTTCCTAGCAGACACCACTCCCTCCACAGTTCCGTCTTTCACGAAAGCTAGCCCGGGAAAACCAGTCCTAACGAAGGCCCGAGCTATGCTTATGAGGTCCGTTGCATCTTCGATAACCGGCGCTTTCTCAACAACGTTTCGAATTTTCGTCGAGCTTGGAGCGCGTTTTCGAAGCAGAGAAAAGATGGAAACTAGACCAGTGTATTTTCCCTCGTTGCTGACCACAGGTAAAGCGGGTACTTCCATCTCCCACATCTTTTCGGCGGCCAGCGATATTGTATCGTTTAATCTAAGAGGTTGGACGGGTACTATGAGGTCAAGTCTAGAAGCCTTACCCAAATTCATAAACATGTATACGCCGTAAAAGAAGTATAAAAGGTATACGTAAGTCGTCTAGCGAGAGCCTACTTATAATGCACTTTCATTTCGGCATGGTAAGGCAGGTCAAGTATCTTCTTCACCAGCTCCTCCGCCTGCTCTTGGGAACGTGTCCAAGGGTCCATCATAACGAGCTCTACCAGCTTGCTACGATCTCCGGCCTCGTAAGCTTCTAGCTCCGTTTCCACTGGAGCTACACGGTCCCTTAACGCATAAGCCAAAACCCTTTTCGGTAAAGAGCCAGCTTGAATTCCATGGATTCCTCTGCCATCTACAAGGGCGGGAACTTCTACCTCGAAGTTCGAAGGTATCGTAGATACGAGGTTTCCCTTATTCATAATATTTACCTGGAAAACCCGCGGTACATCACATGCAATGGATTCGATGAGCTGAACCACATCTTCATTCGATCTCTCGTGCCCGAATTTCTCAAAAACCGAAGACGACGGCTTTCTAGCGAATGCGATTAAGTCATCTACTCTAGCCTTTAACCAAGAGAAGTATCCCTCCCACCAGCTTCTAGGGTCTTCTCTCCATCTACTCTCTGTCTCATCATCCACGTGGTACCACCAGGGCCAAGCTCCTCCTCCTGGGGTGCAGGTATCCCCTAGCGGGAAGGCGCCGAACCTCTTATACAAGTCAACAGCTTTTGGCCCGGCTAAGTCGCTTGGCGGGCACGTCCTCCAGTACTCATCAGCTCCCCTCTCAATCCACGTATCGAGGATCGGGAAAGCGTTCTCGTCACCGTAACGAAACTCTACGAGCCAGATAAAGTGGTTGAGACCGGGTGCGGAAAAACCGATTTTTTCTTTCTCCAAGTGAAGAATGCCAGCGAGATGGTAGACAGCTCTGTAGCCATGGCACAAGCCCACGATCCTCGCTTCGGGGTACTTCCTCCCCAGGTACGTTATGCCTGCGAGAACAGGGTTAGAGAGTTGAACATACCACGCGTCAGGGCATATGTCGAGAATATCCTCCATTATAGACTCGAATAGTTTAAACTGGTAGAAGTTGATCCAGAAAGCCTCGTCATGCATTATGTGAAAGCTACCACCGAATCTGTAACCCAGGCTCAAAGCTATGCTCCATCCCTCTCTGAGTCGATCGTGGCCGGCGGCTAGAGCTGTATTAATAACAAAGTCAGCATCTTCCAGCGCCTTCTTTCGATCGGTTGTTTTTTCGATTATTAGCTTTGCATCGGTCTCCTTTGCAAACAGATTCAGCAACGAGTATACCGCGTTAAGGCGCTCCACGTTGACGTCCATCAAAGTCAGCGTAGCACCGTAAAGGTTTGGCGTTAAGACAAGGTCTTTAATCAAGTTTAGTGAAAAGACCGCGCTCCCCGCTCCTATGACGCTTATTTTAAAACTGATCACGCCTGCTAGGCCTCGGGAAGTAGATAAACCTGGTTGCCGGAAAACCTTAATTGGTGTTGCTTGATACGCTCCGCTGTATGCGACTATTACTCACGCTATCGTTCGCTACATCCTTGCTTCAGGCCTTAACCATGCCCACGCTAGCTCTTTATGCATACTCGCTTGGTTTCAGTGAAGCTGAGGTCGGAGCTATTGCTGGAGTTTCTTCACTAGTGTACGTTGCGGCTACGTTTTCTGCAGCCCCTCTGGTTCGCAAGCTTAGCACGCGGGGAGCGGTCACTGTAGCTCTGCTTTCCCTTTGCATTGGTTATCTATCGCATCCAATGTCGAGAAATTTCCTTAACCTTTTAGCGGCAGCTAGTGTAGTTTTTGCCGGTTTTGGGCTTTTATGGCCCAGCATAGAAGTCGCTGTGGCTGCAAGCGGTGGGAACGCGTCTAACTTCTCATTTTCGTGGAGTAGCGGTAGCTTAGTTGGGACAGCGTTAGTCTCACCTTTCGCCGAGCTTGGAGCTCTGAGGTTATACGTAATCTACGCCGTTCTCTCTTCATCCCTTTTATTAGGAGTGAAGCGTTTTCCCCTAGGGGAAGGCAAATATGGCTACGGCGCCTCAAAGCCTGCATTGGAGCTCTTGGGCGCATGGCTGCTATGTGTAAGCTACGCCTCCTCCTCTGCAGGTTTCTTAACCTTCTACCCGGTGCTGGTGGAGAGGAACGGGCTTCCTCGAAGCAATATCTCGCTGATACTCTTTTCTATGATCGCGGCTAGAACTGCGGGCTTTTACTTTTACGAGCGTTTCCCATCGATAGTTAAGTCTGCACATGCAAGCATGCCGCTTCTGTTAACACCCTTAGCTGTACCCTTATCCGATAGCTCACTATTCCACGTTGTTGTAGCAGTTCTCGCCGGTGTTGGGCAGAGTCTCGTGTACTCCTCAGCTCTTACAACGATTTTCAAGGCAGGTGGGGTAGCTTCTCACACCGCCGCTTTCGAAGCTTCAATAGGGTTAGGCTACGTTGTAGGTCCAATCGTGGGAGGCGTCAGTGGAGTGGCAGGGCTGGAGCCTATACCGGCCACGGCGTTGCTGGCTTCCGTACTAGCTGTAGCAGCTGGCTTGAGGGAGACGGCGAAATAATTCGAGAAAACAAGCATACATCGATCCTACCTCTTCCACTGCTTCATGAGCCCGATAATAAAAAGCACTAAAGCGGCGAGCAGTGAATACTCGACTTGAATGTAGGACCGTAAGGTAAAGTAAAGCATGCCAGCCCCCAACAAAGCGAAACCCAGAGCCAGGAGTTTCTCCATTAACGTGTGAACCACAGTTGTGAAAGCTGCGCTAGTGAGCACGAGGACTTCCCAGTTGCTTGAAATAAATCCTAACTCAAGGGCAAGGTCGGATAACCATAATCCAGCGAGTAGTGCTGCCACTAGCTTAAATGCAGAGAACCCCGTAGCAAAACCCGCAGCGAAACCCAGCAGGAAGAGGCCCAGCGAACCTATAGAAGCTTTCACTAGAGAGCCACTGTGGATGGCCAGCGCGTACCCCAAAGCTAGCCCAAAGGTTATAGATGCAGTGATTCTAGCGAATTTCGCGCCCCATAAAGCTATGATGATACCCGCCATACCTAGGAATATTGATCCAATGAATCCTAGCTCGAAATTCATGCTACTGCAGCTCTTTAAGGGTTATAAAAAACGTGTTTAGCGTCCTATGAACGAGCCTCCTAAACCTTTAAATCTTAAGGTGAATTTCCCCTATGCCTGGCTCTGAAAGGTTTTTTATAGAACGCAGGGACCCACAGGGTTTTTACATAGTAATCGCTAAAAAGGAGGCACTAGATACCCTAGCAGAGTTCGAAGGAGTGATAGTCGAGGAAATTGGAGATGCTGTAGCTTTGAAAACAAAGTCGCGTAGAACAGCCTTCAAACTCAGCATTTTCCTTTCCTCTAAAGGGCTTTTAGTTAAGTCCTCGAGGTCGAAGTAAAGCTTTTGAATAAGGTACACACGCTGTGTGAATACTTTATATATTGTGGATAAGAGCTGTAGGAGGACATATGGTGAAATTTGAAATCTTAACACGGGATGAAATTGATCTAATTCATGAATCAACCGTGAATGTTTTAGAGCGGGTTGGAGTCAAGGTTTTCGAGCCCGGTGCGCTAAAGCTGCTGGGGGAAGCTGGCGCAGAAGTTAACCAGAAGGAGATGAAGGCTAAGATTCCAGAAGAGTTGCTTAAGGAATGCTTGAAGAAAGCGCCTAGGAGGTTTTCACTGTACAGTAGGAAAAGTGGCTATAAACTGGATCTAGAGGATGGGCGTACGTATTTTTCGACTCAGGGAACAGCGGTTTTCATTATCGATGCAATAACTGGAGAAAGGCGCCCTTCTACCTTGAAGGACGTGGAAAAATTTTACAAACTCGCTGATGCTTTACCAAACGTACATCACGCTACGCTAGTCGTACACCCAACTGATATACCGGAGCACGTTGCTCACGCGTACGCTCTCAGCATTGCTTTCAGAAATACAACGAAGACCGTAGACGCGTACGTAAGCGATAAACGAACAGCACTGGATACAGTGAAAATAGCTTCAGTAGTTTCTGGCGACAAAGAGAAACTGAGCAGGGAGCCTCTACTGCTGATGTTCTACAACCCGGTAAGCCCACTTCAGCATTCTAAAGGGTTGCTGGAAGCGCTGCAGGTTTTCGCTCAGTACCGTCAGCCCGTGATCATTGCACCCGAATGCCTATCGGGGGCCACCGCTCCGGTTACACTGGCTGGGCTATTAGTTCAGCAGAACGCCGAGGTCTTAAGCGGTATCGTCATCGCTGAGCTTTATCGTCCAGGAGCACCAGTACTCTACGGAACTGTTTCGACGGTTATGGACATGAGAACGGGCAATATCGCTCTTGGTGCTATTGAAGGTGGGCTGATTAACACGGCTACAGCTCAGCTAGCGAGGTTTTACGGTATCCCCTGCAGGGGCTACGGGGGTACTACTGAAGCTAAAGCGGCGAATATTCAAGCTGGTTTTGAAAAAGCTTTTACGCTCCTTATGGCTGCGATGTCGGGCGTAAACTTCATTTACGACGCTGTAGGCTCTCTAGATTCAACGCTGGCAGCCAGCTACGAGCAAGCGGTCATCGACGACGAGCTATGCGGTATCGTATCCAGAGCTTTGAACGGCATCAGCGTCGATGAGGAGACACTAGCTGTTGAAGTAATCGAGAAAGTTGGTTCCGAGGGAAATTACCTGCGCGAATTGCATACCGTGCAGAATCTGCGTAAAGAGCATTACATCCCCGCTTTACTGTTCAGGCAGAAATGGGGGGCTTGGGCTGCTTCAAAGGACATCTTAAATCAAGCTAGAGAGAAAGCCGAGAGAATTCTCCGGGAGCATCAACCCGAATCCCTTGACCGGGACGTTGAAGCGGAGCTTATGTCAACTGTGAAAGAGATCGTAAAAACCGCGTAGGGTGGTTTTCATAACCGGTACAGGCTTACTCAGAGTTTATACCTCTGAAAGTTTATTTATATAATAGCTTACTCGGATAAAAATTTTTAATTAAAAGTCTCGGTTCAGTGAAAAAAGTATATAAGCGGGGAGGGGTATTACCCCTGTGACAGGTGGGTATAAAAAACTCGGATGAGGACTCGCATACCGTAGCTAGAAGCGGCGTTTTCCTGAGAGAAGCTACAGGCCTTGTGAGAGAGGCTAACTGGGCTGATATCCTGATCTTCGCCTCTCTGAACATCAGTTGGGGGTTAAGCGCGTGGTGGTACTTCCTATGGGGTCCCTACTTTGCTCCCGGAGGCAACCTTCATCTAGGCATTTTGCTTGTGCTTGTCCCGATGCTTTTCGGAGCGCTCGCTTGGGCTTTCCTAGTAACGATAGCTCCAAGAAGCGGAGGAGAGTACGTATTCGTCAGCAGGATCTTGCATCCGCTTTTAGGTTTCCTCTCCAGCTTTGGGTGGATTATAGCCAACTTCGTGTGGATTGCCGTGCTTTCGGCGTACGTAGCTGACCCAGCTCTTTCCATCACTTTTTCACTAGTCGGCTGGAGCGGGGCAGCGGAGTTTGTTTCCTCGCAGGTTGGAATATTTGTTGTCGGCGCGGCGGTCATAGCAGTATCCGCGATCGTAGCTATACTCGGCTTCAAAGCGTTCCGCGTTTTTCAAGCGGTTTGCTTTACGCTGGGTTTAACTATGTTTGCCCTAGTTTGGTTCTTTCTGCTAACTGCAACGCGAGAGAACTTTATAGTGGCTTGGAACAGCATAAGCTCTCTATACGGCTCTGCCGACTACCACACTATTGTAGCTGAGTCCCTGAACTACATAAGAAGCACGTACGGGATCGAGACGGAATACTCATGGGACCTGGCTAAAGCTATGCCCCTTATGCCGGTTGCAGCATGGGGCCTTATCTACCCCTATCTCGCCGCATACATTGCAGGCGAGACTCGGGATGTCCAGAAAAGCATGACCCTAGGCTTACCCGGAGGCCTAGTGCTCTGCGCGCTATCGTGGTGGATAACTGGCGCACTCCTGGAAAGGGTCGTGGGTTACGAGTTTCTGCTTGCAACGGCCTATGCCTACGGGGATGGCTTAGAGCTCTACACGCTGCCGTTTCCGCCCTCCTTCCATACTTTCGCTGGGATCCTAGCCCCTACCTGGGCTCGATGGCTTATAGGAATCGGTTTCGTAGCATGGACGTTCTATTACGCGCTCTACTCGATCATGCCGATGAGCAGGATTTTCCTCGTATGGGCTTTCGATAGGCTTGCACCCGAATTCCTTGGCGATGTCAGCGATCGTTTTCATGCACCAGTAAAGTCCATAATGCTTGTTTCAATACTGGGTTTCGCCGCCCTAGCCTTCTACGCCTGGAATCCTACGTACCTGGCTAGTTTCACAGCTATGATACCTCAAATCTCCACTACGTTCATGTTTACCGCAATTTCAGCTATAGTGGTGCCTTTCAGAGCTAGGATGAAACCTGTTTACGAAGGCGCCCCCGTTTCAAAATATAAAATAGGCCGTTTACCCTTTATCACGGTGTGCGGAGTAATTTACGCTGCGCTACTCGCTGCTCTGCTTTACTACTACTTCACGATAGAGGGTCTAGGCGCGCTTCACATACCATCGATAATGGCGCTTCTAACCGCTTACCTTGTCGGAATAATATACTTTTACGCCGTAAAGTGGTATAGGAGAAGACAGGGCATCGATATAGATGTAGCATTTAGGGAGCTCCCGCCCGAGTAAGCCGAGTAAGGTGGGTTAAAACGCGGATACGAATTTTTTACGCTTCAGATATTCACGGAAGCGAGGTATGCTTTAGGAAATTCATAAACGCGGCCAAAGCGTATAAAGTCGATGTTTTAATCTTAGGTGGTGACATAACAGGTAAAGTCTTAGTCCCTATAATTGAAAAAGGCGGCAAATACTTTGCCGAGCTCGGAGGAAAGAAGTGGGAAGCGGCAAGCCAGGCCGAGCTGAATACGCTGATTAGGTCTATCAGAGACAGTGGTTTTTATACTGTAGTTTTAACTGAGGATGAATTCTTGAAGATTAAAGATAATCCCCAGCTAGTGGACAACCTCTTTAACGAAATAATGGTTAAAACTGTATCCAGCTGGATTAAATTAGCCGATGAGCGGCTCGATGGAAGCAACATAGAATGCTATTTGATGCCAGGTAACGACGACAGAGTAACAATAGACGACGCCTTTAAATGTTCCGCCAGGGTAGTAAATCCTGATTGTAAGGTATTGGAAATTAAGGGAGGGTTGAAGCTGGTAAGCCTTGGCTTATCGAATCCAACGCCATGGCGGACTTCGAGAGAGTACCCCGAGGAAGTGATTTACGAAAAGCTTAACAGGCTTATAAGGTCCGCCGAGGACCCTGATATTACTCTGTTAAACGTTCATGTTCCACCCTACGGAACACCCATAGATTTAGCCCCTCTACTCGACCACACGCTACGGCCCGTAACTAGAGGCGGGCAGGCAGAGATGGTGCACGTCGGCAGCATCTCGGTAAGAAAAATCATCGAAGAATTCCAGCCGCTTACTAGCTTACATGGACATATCCACGAATCGCGAGGGGTTATAAGAATTGGTAAAACCCAATGCTTTAATCCTGGCAGCGACTATAGCTCGGGTGCCCTAAGAGGGGTTTTACTAGAAGTTGAGCGTGGGAAAGTAAAAAATTATATGTTCACGTATGGGTGACGAGGTTGGATAAAGTAAAGCTCTACGAAGGGAGGGATGGAACACCTTATGAAGTAGCTCTTCCGCTTACGTCGACGCTAGATTTATCCATAGCTGTCAGCGACCTGGGCTTACCCGGCTACATAGACTTAGCCAATCCAGCTGTGCGAAGGGCTATTGCAGCACTATGGGCTGCGCAACGAGCTCCGGTTTTAGACCTTAAAATCGGTGATAAACAGCCGAAGAAGGCGCTTAGTCCTCTCCTTTTTGGAGGTGTAGCTGTAAAGCTGCACTGCCCTTCGGCTAACAAGCCTAACCACCCGCTGAACAGGTGCGTAAAAGACATAGATTTCGCTGTACCTAAGTCTCAAGGAGCATTATTCGCAAAGCTTTTAACCAGCTTAAGCGGAGCTTTCGGATCCTACTACACGTTTTTTATAACGCCGAGCGATAAAATGTTTAACGCATTGAGAGGCGGAAGAAGGTATCGAGTTAGATCCATCTACGAAACCCTCGAAAACGGAATAGGCATTAACATAATCGACGTTTTCTGCGATGAATTACCCTTCAGGCATACGATTAAGCTTAGAAAAGACTTATTCGAACTATCTAGGGCTAACGTATACACGATTGGTCTCGAAAGCCTTCTACTTTCTAAATGTCAGTTCATCTTCGGCTTACCGCACGAAAGGATAACTGAGCTAGAGGTAGCCGGTCAAAGCTTCAGGTTGCTGCCCTACAAGCACTTAAGGGGGTTAGTAGCCGTAGGCATGGAACTGAAGGATGTAAAAGACGTGGCGGCACTACTGCTAGACCACGAGATAGGGGAAGGGCCTGATCAGATAAACCTAAAAGCGGTAAAGCGGGTCTTGGAGAAAGATAAGGGTTTCGCACTCACCGTAGAGTTAAACCTCAGGAACCTAGTAGATAGGATAGATATTCTAGTCCATGAAGGGCTCAGTAAATCTGAAGTCGGTAAAATCACCGATACGGCTAACGAACTATTGAAAACGCTACCCACAATCGATAAGCAATGGGATAAACCTTGGTGGAACCTTTATGTTGAGACACCTAAGGTAACGTAGCCACTTGAAATTAAGAAAATATTCTTTAGGTTATTATTAAATGCTTAATCAGTATCTTCGGCTATAGGGTGAAGCTCCATGCTTGTGACTGCTGGATAAATTGACTCAGCATCACTGGGTGCAACTCCACAGCCAGTTAGGCTTGCGGCTCTATATATATTCTCTCAAGGCAACCATCGCTATAGGGTCTTATGTGGTTATAGTCTCTTTCAAACACAAGCCTACCATCAATCCGTTTGAGCACATACCTGCACACGTTTTCGGATACGAGTCTGCACACGTACCTCGTATCCATCTTGAGGGCTTGCGTAAGCCGTAGTATTGGGCACGGGTTCCGCGAAATAGTAATAAGCTCTGAGTCGTTAAGCTTGATAATCTCAACGTATTCAGGTTTCAGCACTAGGAAGTCTATGTAGAAGAGTTTGTAAAGGTCACGCAGAGATTCAATCTTCCTCGGCTTCAAAAGCCACAGAAACCCGTATAGGTAGAACACAGCTAAACCGATCAGTAGCGGAATATGTTTTACTAACCATGAGAACCTTGCTCCAAACTCTGAGACACCGCACACATAATACCCAAACTGAGAAGCTTTAATGCATTATGTAGCAACCAAGAGCGAAGCGCACGCTCACGCAGTCACAGGACATGAGTACAAAACAATACGAATTCTTTGCTGAACTCTCTTATCAGCTTTAATCTCATAATGATGAGACTGACCCTTGTAACTCATTTTACTTAAACCTAGAAAGCTAGCCCATAAGTTCTATTCATCAATTGAAAGGGGAATGACAGTTATTTCATCCCAGTTTCCTTAACATGTAGGCTTTTCAAGTAAAAGATATTTATCCCAAGAAACTAATATTTATTCCTTCTAAGTTTGCGAACTAGTTTCTCAGGCTGAAATCAGATTCACTAAAACTCATTAGTCAATTGAAACCATAGGAGCCGTGCCGAAGAAGATCGCCACTATGGCAACCGTGTAGATCCGCTTAGCTTAGACGGGCTTGAACCAAAAAGTTTAAACAGTGCGCAATTATTACTATAATAATGTACCTTAAGACAGCGGTACTTCTCATTATCGGCTGGCTGGTGTCAGGATTCGCTGTATGGTTAGCCCTAAAAGTGTTTCCTGGCAAGCAGAAACGTGAAAGTTTCTGTGGAGCCCTGTTAACAGCGCTGATCGGCGCGATTATATTTGGAGCGTTCGCAGTCGTCGGGATCCCCCTGGGAACATTTATTGCGCTCATCCTTTGGCTCTTCGCACTGAAGAAAATTCAGAACGTGGGCTGGCTAGGTGCCGCCCTCTTAGCGTTTCTGATTTACATTATTAACGCGCTGCTCAACCTTTTTCTGCCCTCAATACTCTAGCTGTTAAGCCTGACTAAAATCTCGGCCGCGTCGACCTAACTATTGGGATAGCGAGCACTGTGAGTAGGAACAAAAGATTCTTGACAAGACTAGAATCATGCTTCTCTAGTACATAGTCGCTCAAGCCAAGAACATGTGGGCTGCAATAGTGTCAACGCAATGCCAGCAAGCTTAGGAACGACTCCGTAAATTGTATGATGTAGACGAGAGGGTTTAATGAGAAAAACTCATAAAAAATTGCTTTTGAGTAGTACGCCATAATAGCCATGTTTCTCAACTTGAAAATAGGACAAACGCCGTGAGGGGTAAGCGTTTGATATAATGCGAAGAATAGGTACTGGCTTTAAGGAGGCAAAAGGAGTTCAAAGGATAGTACCCCATCAACGAGGCGGCTTCTCTTCGAGAAGGAGAAACATGAGGCCTACAGTCCCTCGCTACGTAAGCGATAACGAGAGTAATCCCATACGCGAGAGCGACGAGTATCTCACAATACGGATGCCGAAGTCAAGCAATAGGACGCTTCAGAGCTATTTCTCGTTTCTAGATTTACTATTATATTACTCAAAAGTTTCCAATGTAAATAATAATAGAACAATCCTCTATCTATATTAGGAAATAATTTTCCAAGAGAGGGATAGATATTAACCATAATGCGAAGGGGATTTCATAACATTTGACATTTATTCATACCTATGCGATTTGGGGTTCAAAAGATCAGAACACCATCTTCTTCACATGGAGCGTCAGCACTTAAAGGCTTCTTCACCGATCTGGTAGTACGGCCTACATCATTCAATAGTTATAGATCTACAGTGCTATTTATTCATACCGGCGTTTTGGGAGAACCGGGTTTGTAATTGACACGCGCGTTCACAGCTGCAAACTTTATTAACATTACTTTCTATTATGAATGAAGATCATGCAGTACGGCTATTTTGATGATCAGGCGCGTGAGTACGTGATAACGAGGCCGGATATCCCGACGCCTTGGATAAACTATTTGGGTCAGGAGAATTACTTCGCCATGATTTCCAATACTGCGGGTGGGTACAGCTTCTACAGAGATGCGAGGTATAGGCGCATCACCCGTTATCGTTACAACTCTGTTCCAGCGGATCAGCCGGGGAGATACGTATACATGAGGGACGCTGAAACTGGGGAGTACTGGTCTCCTACTTGGCAGCCAGTAAAGCGTACTTTGGATTCATATGAGTGCAGGCACGGTTTAGGGTACTCGAAAATAAGTTCAACTTTTCGAGGCATTGAATCGCAAATAACGTATTTCGTACCGCTTAAACAGACGCTAGAGGTTTGGCGACTTAAAGTGGTAAATAAGAGGAGTAGGCCAGCGGAACTTCAGCTGTTCTCGTATGTGGAATTCTGCTTATGGGACGCCTTAGATGACATGACCAACTTTCAAAGGAATTTTAGCATAGGCGAAGTTGAAGTAGAGGGTAACGTTATATACCACAAGACGGGTTATAGGGAGCGCCGAAATCATTTCGCTTTCTTCGCTTGCTCAGAGGATTTGGCGGGTTTCGATACATCCCGAGAGGCTTTCCTCGGACCCTACAGGGGTTTAGAAAACCCAATAGTTGTAGAGGAGGGTAAACCTAGAAACTCTATCGCTCATGGCTGGGCAGTTATTGGCTCTCACCATTTAACGCTTCAACTCGACTCAGACGAATCGCGTGAGGTGGTGTTCCTTCTCGGTTACGCGGAGAACCCTCCCGGTGAGAAGTTCGCTGTGCCTAACGTAGTAAATAAGACACATGTAAAAAGGGTGATCAGCGAGTTCCTACAGCTGAGCAGGTTAAATGAAGCTTTAAAAGAGCTGAATCAATTTTGGGATAGTCTTCTCTCGAGTATCCAGGTGGATACTCCGGATGTCCACGTTGACAGGATGGTGAACATTTGGAACCAGTACCAGTGCATGGCGACGTTTAACTTATCTCGAAGCGCTTCGCTGTACGAGTCGGGCATATCTAGGGGTATAGGTTTTAGGGATTCCAATCAGGATATTCTCGGTTTTGTTCACATGATTCCGGATAGAGCACGAGAGCGCATACTGGATCTCGCAGCCACGCAATTACCAGACGGTGGCGCCTACCACCAGTATCAACCCCTTACCAAAAGGGGTAATAGGGAGATCGGCAGCGGGTTTAACGACGATCCCCTGTGGCTGGTCTTATCTGTAGCAGTCTACATAAAGGAAACGGGCGATTTTTCGATCCTAGATGAAAAAGTTGTTTACGATAACACTCCCGGTACCGAGCAACCCCTTTACGAGCATCTGGAGAGAGCTTTCAAGTACATTCTTAGCCGGTTGGGACCGCATGGTTTACCTCTAATAGGTCACGCCGACTGGAACGATTGCCTAAACCTTAACTGCATGTCTACCGTCCCCGAAGAATCTTTCCAAACGGCTCCTGATAGAACCGACGGTAGAACAGCTGAATCTGTTTTCATCGCGGGACTGTTTACTCTAACTGCTAAAGAGATGGCTAGCATCGCTGAGCGTGTGGGTAAAACTGACGATGCTGAAAAATACCGCAGGCTAGCCGATGAGATGGCGAAAAGGGTTCTAGAGCACGGCTGGGATGGCGAATGGTTTTTACGCGCTTACGACGCTTTTGGGAACAAGGTGGGCTCGAAGGAGTGCGAGGAAGGTCGCATTTACATTGAACCTCAAGGAATTTGCATAATGGCTGGGATAGGCCTAGAAGATGGGAGGGCTATTAAGGCACTGGATTCGGTGAGAAAGTACCTTGCAACACCTCACGGCATAGTTCTACACCAACCAGCCTATACTCGATATTATGTGCACTTAGGGGAGATCTCAAGCTATCCGCCTGGATATAAGGAAAATGCGAGTGTATTCTGCCACACGAACCCTTGGATAATGATCGCAGAAACCATTGTTGGGCGCGGTGACTATGCATTCGACTACTATAAAAGGATATGCCCCTCAGTGAGGGAAGCGATAAGCCATATTCACCGGTGTGAGCCCTACGTTTACGCGCAAATGATAGCAGGACCCGACGCACCAACTTATGGTGAGGCTAAAAACTCTTGGTTAACCGGGACCGCTGCCTGGAACTTTGTAGCTGCCACTCAATGGATCCTCGGGATAAGACCGGGTTACGACGGGTTGGTGGTCGACCCTTGCATACCGAAGGAATGGTCTGGGTTCAAAGTAACACGCGTCTTTCGAGGAGCGAAGTACATTATAGAGGTTAGGAACGATGAGCACGTAAACCATGGAGTTAAGCAGGTGTTCGTGGATGGGAGGCCGATCGAAGGTAACGTGCTACCCGTTTTTAGCGATGAGGCTACGCACCATGTATTAGTGTTAATGGGGCAAACAGCAAAGACTATGTGTAAATAATTAGTAAGAGCGGAATTCCATCAGACTATTAATTTTCATCATTTTTTCAGATAAGAAATCTTTTCTCCTGGTCTTGCTGTAGAAAAACTTTAATGCATGTTTTTCAATAATCCCTATGTCAGTTGAAGCGTACAACGGCTTAGTTCGGCTGCGCACTGCCGCGGCCTTGAGCGTTATAGCTTCGCTTTTCGGGCTGTTGTCTCAAGCTGTCGGGTTTTCTTTATCAGGGTCAGCAGCGCTCGGAGAATTGTTTCCAGCGGTTGCTATGCTTATGGCAGTAGGAGTTTTAATGATTATTTTAGGTATTGCTACATGGGTTCTAAAAGTGATGGGTTGGGGTAGCTTATGTAAGGCTCGGTTGCGAAAGTTTTACTGTCTAACAAGGCTTATCGTGCTTGGAGCCCCTATTGTCGGTGTGATTCTCATCATAGCTGGAGTTTTAACCACATTTATCGAAGTTTTCTCGAGTATAGCTTCAGGTCCAGAGCTATCTCTCCTTGATGAGAAGATTATAGCCAGCATAAGCGGATACATTATAGCTGGAGCAGTGATTATGGCTGCGGGTAACGTGTTCGAGGGTGTAGCTTCTCTTGATCTAGGATTCTCAACGAAGGAAAATGTGTTAATAGTAGGCTCACTACTTTACCTGGTATCGGTTACGGTATCGGTTTTATCTCAAGTGAGCCGAGAGCTTGGGATTATAAGCCCTATAGTTTCATTAGCAGGCAATGTTTTTCTCGTCGCGGGGTATCATACCGCTAAGAAGCATTTTATCGTCTCTTCACCGCAAACTGCTGCGGCTACAGTAGCTCAAGGAAGCGGCGGTTGACATGGAGTTAAATGAAAAGAAACTCATAGCTATAAGCGTAGTCATACTCACACTCATCGCAGCGCTGGCTTTCTTATTGGCTCAGGCTACACTACCAGAATCGCAGTTCACACCATCTACGGGTTACATTGCCGTGATTAAAATTGAGGGGACAATCGCATACCAGACTTCTCAGTTGACGCTCTTCGGTGCTGCGTCAAACCCTGACAGTATATCCGACTTGATCGATCGTGCGCGGAAAGATAATTTTGCAAAAGCAGTGGTTCTCTGCATTGATAGCCCAGGCGGGTCAGCTGCCGCCTCAGAGGCTTTGTATTTTAAAGTAAAGGAGCTTGCGAGCTCAAAACCTGTGGTAGCATTTATTCGGGAATACGGGACTTCTGGAGCGTATATGGTAGCGCTTCCATCTAAATTCATAATAGCGGCTAATAGCAGTATCGTCGGTTCAGTGGGAGTCTATACCTCTGTGCTCACCTACAATAGCCTTTTAGAAAAACTTGGCGTGAAGGTATATGTCTATAAGTCCGGCGAGCTGAAGGATATTGGTTCACCTTACAGAGAGCCAACGCAAGAAGAGATGGAAATTTTCGAGAAAATGGTTTCCGAGATCTTCTCCTCTTTTAAGGAACGCGTCCTAGCCCACAGGAATATAACCAACTCAGACGAGGTTTTTAGCGGGAGACCATTTACAGCTAGGGAGGCTTTAAAGCTAGGTCTAGTGGATCGCGTTGGAACATATAATGATGCAATAGCTTTAGCACGGAATCTAGCAGGACTACCTGCAGATACTCCAGTACGCGAGCTTACTCCCCCGAGACCAGGGCTACTTCAACTCTTACTGAGTGGTATTTCCTACTATCAGAAGCCACCAGTTGTACCGAGCGTCGAAATTTTAACCGTCTGGCCTCCCCTTACAGGTCTTCAAGCTTTTCCAGACTAGCCAGTAACCTCGAAGGCATGAAGTTAGAGCGAAGCAAAGCTTCGCCGTATGTAGCTCCGATAAGGTATCCCCTAATCTTTGCTAACCCTTCAACATAATTTAATATGTCCCCGAGTACAGATATCTGAGATTCATAGCAACGAAGTGCTTCTGTTTTCCTCTGGAAAGTTTGAGTTATATCAGTTATGTGTGTGGGCCGAGTAAAGAGCTCAAAAATCTCGTAGAAGAACAGCGCTTCACCCCTCCAGGGTTGACCCAAGTCTACTAGAACATTTTCTGAAGCTTTCCACCATGCTTCCTCGACGATCTGTGAAACCGCCCTGTGATCCCTATGTTTATCCTCATAGTAGTGAGTAAAGATAGCAAAAGGTTTGACCTGCCGAATCAATCTTACTACACGTTGATAGATGGCGCGGTCATTGATAACGCCTTGGGTAGGTATACCCAAGCCTATCCGCTCCTTTATACCTAAAGTTTTATCGGCAGCTTCAGCTTCACGCCTTCTCATTTCTTCAATTTTTACTTTCCACTCCACTTGAGAATACCCTGTGTCACCCCACTCAGCTTGTTTACTCCAACAGAAAGTAACCACGTAGACCTCGTAGCCTACTTCGCTTAATAGCGCTATTGTACCGCCCAATCCTATTGTCTCATCATCCGAATGGGCACCAAAGACCATTATTCTTTTTGTCAAACTGGAACCCCGGTTAGTGAAAATTATCGGAATTTATACTTCATTCTTTAGGGCTTTGATTAAGTGCGCGGTCAAGTGTTAAACGTTTATTAGGTACCAGGCTGCAAAATGTGCTAAGTGGTTATGAGTAACAACCCCTTCGCCGAGACTGAGCTTTACCGTAGGGTATCCCAAAGACTAATAGGAAGAATTAAAGAAGTGAGTGTCGTCTTAGCAGCTCTCGCAGCGGGTAAAAATATCCTTCTATTGGGACCACCAGGCACGTCTAAATCAACACTGCTTAAGGTAATCGCGGAGGAATCAAATGTGCCTTTTTTGTAGTGGAAGGCTCCGCTGACTTAACGCCACAAAAGCTTGTAGGGATTTTTAACCCGGCTAAAGTTATGGAGCAAGGCTTTAAACCGGAGTTCTTCGAACCAGGTCCTCTTATTCAGGCTATGGTATCCGGCGGTCTTCTCTACATTGAGGAGTTTAATAGGATGCCTGAGGATGCCGCAAACGTGCCTATAAGGGCTGCCGAAGAAGGCGAGATCTCAGTACCTAGGTTGGGGACCATAAGGGCGAAACCGGTTTTCAGGATTGTGTGCGCGATGAACCCGTATGATGACGTTGGGACAAGCAGAGTGAGTAGGGCTCTTCTTGATCGTTTTGTGATGTTACGTATGGACTATCAGAGTAGAGAGGAGGAGATTGAAATAGTTAAACGGAAGACAGCTTCTCGCTTTGAGTGGTTGGTTCAGCTAGCGGTAGACCTAGCAAGGGCGACTAGGGATCATCCAGCCGTGCGAATGGGGTCTTCGGTAAGAGGCGCTATTGACATGGTTCTCATAACTGAGCAGCTGATCCGGCTTAAAGGTGTAATTGTTCGTGAGGATCTGAGAACTACGGCACGCATGGCTTTTTCCCCAAAAATATGGTTGAAAGATCCTACACGAAACCCGGAAAACATAATAGACGAACTTTTTGACCGCATGTTTGGAAGTGTAACTTTTAAGCAGGAAAATAATGGGAGTTCCCAGTTTGAAGAAGGTAAGAAATCCAACGATTTCACAGAGCTTTTCAAAGGCTCGCCCCAAAGAGTAGCGCTTGAATTGTTGGAAGATCCCAACTTAATTCAAGCAATGAAGGGTTTAGGTGTAAAAAGGCTTAGAGGCTATAAGTAAAGCTCTCCCCTTTCTTTCAAGCTCCCTTCGGAATGAAGCGAGAAGTATAGCGTGCGAGTTGATGGTTAAGTTATCCCAAGGCTATGCTGGAAAAAAGAGCTTAAGCAGAGCTGCCTGGAACGATGGGCTGGTTGACATTGATGTAGAGAAAACTCTCGAGAACGTGCTTGAATCACGCCTAAGGACGCCTGAACAAGTCGCAACGTTCGCGATGAGGAGAAGAGGAGTGGCCTACGCGCTGCTAGTAGATCATAGTTCTTCGATGAATGGGTTTAAGCTGTTACTAGGGGCCTTCATAGGTTCAGTGCTAGCCTACTCGGCCAGTAGAGTTCACGATTACTGTGTCTTAGCCTTTAACACAGAGGTTGAAATTTTAAAGCATTTACGTGAGAGGAGGGATCCGGAAAGCGTAGTAACATCAATTCTCGCGCTAGATGCTGAGGGCTACACGGATATCTATAAAGCTCTTGAAGCAGCCCGTTTTGAGCTGTTAAGCGCTGGATACGAGCCACGGGCGATACTCGTCACCGATGCTGAGTGGACGGCGGGAGAGAGCCCTTTAAAAGTGGCTCCAATGTTCAGGGAACTTAACGTAGTATGTGTTCCGAGTAAATGGGTTGGCTTCGCTAAAACGATAGCCGAGCTGGGCAGAGGGTCGTTTACCCTTATTAGGTCTATTGAAGAAGTTCCAGAAAAACTAGGATTCTTGTAGTCATCGCAGCTACTACAAACCGACTGCACAAGATCCTCAGTACAGAAGGTTAGTTGTTCTAACTTAGTAACCGAGTCCTCAAGAAAATAGATAACCATTTAATCGGAAGCCCCGTTGAAGCTTTGATGAAACCCAAAGTATTCGTAACAAGGCAAATACCACACGAAGGGTTGAACCTTATTTCCAAGTACTACGAAGTAGAAGTCTGGGATTATTATACTCCGCCGCCTCGGGGAATTCTTCTCGAGAAAACTAAGGAAATTGATGCACTAATAAGCCTGCTCACAGATAAGGTTGATAAGGAGTTACTTGATCATTCGACTAGGTTAAGGATAATAGCGCAGTACGCTGTGGGCTACGATAATATTGATATAGAGTCCGCTACTCGAAGAGGGGTATATGTCACCAACACGCCAGGAGTTTTAACTGATGCAACAGCAGACCTAGCATGGGCTCTCCTTCTCGCAACAGCTAGGAGAGTAGTAGAAGCTGATAGGTTCGTTAGGGAAGGTAATTATTGGCGTACTGGAACTGGTTGGCACCCGATGATGATGCTTGGCTACCACGTTACTGGTAAAACTTTAGGGATTATCGGGATGGGTAGGATAGGACAAGCAGTGGCTAAACGAGCGAAAGGCTTCGAAATGAAGATCTTATACTACCAAAGACATCGATTGCCAGAAGAGTTGGAGTATGAGTTAAGCGCAAAGTACGTTGGCCTTGACACTTTATTACAGGAGAGCGATTTCATAACTATTCATGTTCCTCTTACCAAGGAGACATATCACATGATTGGAGAACACCAGCTTCGCTTGATGAAGCCTACTGCTATTTTAGTTAACACTGCTAGGGGAGCCGTGATCGACACTGATGCTCTTATCAGAGCTTTAAAGGAAGGTTGGATCGCAGCTGCTGGCTTAGATGTGTTCGAAGAGGAACCACTTTCCCCAGATCATCCTCTTGCCCAGCTTAACAACGTTGTGCTGGCACCGCATATAGGCAGTGCTACGCATGAGACTAGGAGGAAGATGGCCGAAATTGTAGCACAAAACCTCATTGCATTCTATAAAGGGGAAGTTCCACCCAATTTAGTGAATAAAGAGGTTATAAATTACAGCCCACCCGGTTTTAAATTATAAAAATTATTTAGACAATAATTGTTTGCAGGAATTCCTCAACACTTAAGGGGGCTGAGCTTAGATCTAAACCAAGTTTGAGATAAAGCCTGAGGGTTTGAGGCATTACAAGCCTACCTTCCTCTGCGCTTTTAGAAAGCATTACCTCTCTTGGAGACCCTTCAGCGATAACCAATCCGTTTTTCATGACTACAAGACGATTAGCATAGCGCGCGAATAGTGGAACAGAATGTGTTATGACAACTACAGCTCTTCCCTCATCTGCGAGTTTTCTAAGCATTGAAGCAAGTGTTTCGCTAAACTTCATATCTTGACCTGTTGTTGGTTCATCGACGATTAGAACTTTAGGATTTAAGGCATACACGGAGGCTAACGCTAATCTTCTCTTTTCGCCTTTACTCAGAAAGAAGGGATGCTCGTTCTCTAATCCAGTCAATCCGAAAAGTTTCAGAGCTTCCTCTACTCTCCTTTTAATTTCCTCATCTGAGAGTTTCCTGAGCCTTAACCCGAAAGCTATTTCTTCATGAACGGTTTTATTGAAAATCTGGTGATCCGGATTCTGGTACACGTAACTAACCAGCGAGGATAGTTGAAGCCTATCATACTCATCCAACTTTTTACCCAGCAGCTCGATTTTACCGCTTGTAGGTTGAAGCAAACCGCACATGGCTTTCGCCAGTGTCGTTTTTCCACTACCGTTAGGTCCTACAAGCGCTATCAGCTCGCCACTGTGCACCTCTAACGATGCACCCCGCAAAGCTTTAACACCATTAGGGTATGCATAATGTACATCTATACATTTTAGGAGAACCTCTCTGAGCTGTTTATCCTCCATTTTTTCGGATTTTCTCACTCCTTTAACTAAATCTTTCAGGGTTTGAGCTACCTGTTCGAACCTATACATGTTTGAATTTAATCCCAATTTAGCAGCGATTTCCGCAGCTTCAGGCGGGTAAACGCCGTTTTCTCTTAACTCGCTGAACCTCGTTAATATTGATCCAGGGTCACCCTCCATTACTACGCGGCCGTTACCTAGAACCGCAACCCGGTCCGCGAATTCGGCGACGTGCTCTGACTCATGATCAATTAAAATTATAGTTGTATCCAACTCGTCCCTAAGTCTCCTGATAGCCGATACAACTTCCTCCTTACCCACTGGATCCAAGTCCGATGTTGGCTCGTCAAGAACTAACACCTCCGGCTCTCGAGCGAGCGCTGTAGCTATTGCAACCCTTTGCTTTTCTCCGCCTGAAAGCTGAAGGGGGGATCTACCCAAGAAATCATTTGAAAGACCAACTAACTCTAAACTCCACGTAATTCTGTCCTTTATATCATCTCTATGTAACCCTAGAGGCTCCAATGCCAGTACAATCTCGTCCTCAACAGTGCTCATGACGAACTGTATCTCCGGGTCTTCAAAGACTATCGCTACTTTTCTAGCTAACTCAGTGACATCGCTTGACAGCGTATTTTCGCCGAAGATTTCAACTTTACCCTTAAACTCCCCTGGAATTCTTTGAGGTATAATTCCACTAATCGTCAGCGCCAACGTAGTCTTACCGGCCCCCGAGTGTCCCATTATTGCAAAGAACTCTCCCTTTTCAACCTCTAGGCCCGCTCCCTTAAGCGCGTAATCTGATCTTCCTACATACCTCCACCATACGTCTTCAACGCGAACAGCTTTCATGCTACCCACCACCATACAGCGTAAACTATTGATAAAAGTACCGAGACCACTATTACTAGGTAATCTTTATGCTTAAGGAAGTACTCATGATATGTTGACGAAGCCCTGCTACTAGGAGCTATACCTCTTGATTCAAGAGCCAGGGAAACCTCAAAGCTTCTTGTAATCATCAGCGATAAAAGAGGAATTAGAGCGTTAACATATAGAAGGAACCTCTTGGCTAGCGGTGTCTTTGCAAACTCTATACCCCTAGCCATCATAGCCTCTCTGACAGTGTAAAAGTCAGATACGAACATCTGGATTCCTCTAAAGAATAGTGAGGCAGCTACACATGCACCAAGGGGGAGTTTTAATGATCTGAGACCCCATACTAAATCTCGATCAGTTAACGTAGCAAGCAGTAACGTAGCTGAGAGAACCATAGCGAAGATTCTTAACACAAAAACGGTCGCATACATAAGCCCGGAGTCCGTAATCCGGATCTTCCATTCAAAGACACCTTTTTCCGCGTGAACACTCCACAGAACTGCCTCATAAAGCGGCCGTCCAGGTATATATGTGAACAACGAAAAAGTTAACACTATAAAAGCGCTCATACTAACTATCACCGCAATATACCTGTTTAGAGTTGACAGAGAAATACCAGCAGCGAAGCAAGATGCAGCGGCAATTAAGACTATGCTAAGAGCCGAAAGGGGGTCTTTTACAAATAAAATTGCAACAGATATAGAAAAAGGTAATGAAAATTTAGAAATAACATGCAAATTCATGTACCAGAATGATTTACTTTCTACACCTGCTAGTTCTCCTAGAATTGTTGGCATTAGCTATAGCCACCATCCCCTGACTAGCAGGCCGGTCCGCTTAAATACTGGAGTTAACGCGACGAGTAACGCTGTACCTAGAGCTGAGAGCACGATTAAGTCGCCTAGAACCCAACCGACAAAAACCGGCCAGAACAAGTCAGCTGGAAGCGGTGGCGGTACATTCCACAACGTTAGGGAGCCGGCCCCCCATATCCCGCTGCAGATAGCCGAGCCGATAATGCCGCCTATTATCTGGGCTATCCAAGTTTTCGCGTGGCCAGCTAGCAGGCCCATCAATATGCCGATAGCAGCTAGCACGGTACCTAAGTATACGAGGGCTACATAAGCTGTGGTGAATGGTTCGCCGTAATACTGTCCCCATAGTACTTGGATTACCACGCCAACTAGAATAAAGATTGAGCCCGTGGAGATGAATACGGGTAGGAGTTTGGCAGCTAAAGGTCTTTTAGCCGTGAAATCCGGATCTACTTTCAAGGCCCTGAAGACTAGTGCAGGAACGAATGCCTCGATAAAGTCTGCCCAAGACCATATGAATGATTGGAGTGGAGTATAACCGCTGGGATATAAACCTAGGAAGAAGCAGCTGATATAGCCGGCCAGACAACCCCACATGCCCATCCAGACTCCTAGGGGGACATAGATAGCCGCTGCTACATAGAGTGCCGATACTCCTGGGGCTCCAAGCACAGGGAATATCATGCTCGAGATTACTGCTAGTACATACGAAATCGCTGTTGCGAAAGCGAAAGTCACAATATGCATCCAGCTTAATCTACGTTTAACAACATTTTTTTCCATGTTTTTTCGAGCGCTGGTCTTGATAAATACTTAAATTTGTTTCGTTGATACAAAATGTATTTTAATCAGAAATTATCAAGTTTTACTAATGCGGAAGCACGAGTCGGGTAAGGTTCAGCTACTAGCAGCAGAATCTTTGAGAGCTTTAAGAGGCTTTATGAGCGGAAAGGAGGTTCTTGGACTCCTTAAAGAAAGTGGGTTGCACTTAACACCGGTTGACCTTAGTAGGTATGTTACTGGTGCAGTTCTTCCAAGTACACAGAGGGCGCTTGAAATAATTCAACTCTTAGCTGAAAAGAATGCGTTGGGTATTGCGATTAAAAGGTCGTTGGTTGTAGACGAAAAGGGGGTAGTGAATATACCAAGAGTAGCTTATGATACGAAAATATTACGTTTAGCGGCTGCAAGAGCATATTTTGAAATCGGTAACTCGGAGATAGATAAGGTCTTAACAGCTGCGGTTAACGGTTTACCTTTAGCTGCTTTCATAGCAGACGCGCTCGACATTGATCTTTGCGTAGCTAGACAGGAAGTGGAGCCTGGAATTGATAATTATATAGAAGCTAAGTACTTTGCACCAGATCCTCCACGCTACACACGCCTTTATCTACCTTCTTTTATGTTAGGGAACTCAGATAGAATAATTGTCGTTGATGATCTTCTTCGGACGGGAAGAACTTTAAAAGCGCTCTACGAACTCGCGTCGGCCAAAGGTGCATCTGTTGAAGCAGTCTTATCTTTAGTTGCGGTTGGAGAAGAGTGGAGACGAGCAGTTCCTGAAGGTACTAAAGTTATAATAGGAATCGAGGTAAAAAAATCATCATAATAATGGTTCTGTGATTTCATCACACTCATATAAGATCTTCAATATTTTTCAACCATAGTCGCTTCCTCGAAGATCAAGCCCACACGTATATCTTCATAGTTTTCTTGAATGCGTTCTCAGCCAGTTGCTTCAGAGAAAACGACTATGGTTTTATTGTTTTCGTTTTCACCTAAGGAGTAACGCAAGCAAAGATGAAGATAGTAAGAGCAGTACTAGAAGTAAGACAACCCATCTCATTGCTTGTTTTTCTTGCCTTTTTCGTTCACGCTTCCTCCTTTCCATCTCAGCCCGCAGTTTATCGGAATTTGACATATAATCGCCTTCTCTACATGTTTAACTGGCCAGTATAACTTTTTCGCTTCCAAAAGAATATAGTTCTCTTTCAACTAAATACCGAGTGCTTAATCCATATGAAATTCGAAAAGATTTTCCATTACTCGAGGATCGTGGTATAATTTACCTAGATAACGCTGCTACTTCCCAGAAGCCTATTCAGGTAATAAAAGCTGTAGAAAGGTTCTACAGGGTTTACAATGCGAACATACATAGAGGTTTACACGTATTAAGTAGAGAAGCGAGCAGGGAGTACGAGGAGGCACATGATGTGGTAGCACGTTTCATTAATGCAAAAAGTTGGAGGGAGGTTATATTTGTTAGAAATACAACTGAAGCAATAAACCTGGTAGCATATTCTTGGGCGATTGACAAGCTGAAGAGTAATGATGAAATCATAGTTACAGTGATGGAGCATCATAGTAATTTACTCCCTTGGGTAGCTGTCGCGAAAAAACTTGGTGTAAAGATCAAGATGATAGGTTTAACCAGTGATTATACGCTCGACTATGAAACATTAAATGAGACGGTTACAGAAAGAACGCGTATAATAGCGGTCTCACATGTATCTAATGTAATCGGCACGGTAAACGATGTTAAAAACATCGCTACATTGGCACACGAAGTGGGGGCCATATGTATAGTGGACGGGGCTCAAAGCGTACCCCATATGCCTGTGAATGTAAGGGGGTTAGACTGTGACTTCTTAGCGTTTAGTGGCCATAAAATGCTTGGACCGACCGGGATAGGGGTTCTCTATGGAAAGGAGGATCTGCTCGAGGAAATGAAGCCCTTCATGTACGGTGGTGACATGGTGAAGGAAGTGAAATATTATAGCGGCGTTGTAGAACCGGTTTGGAACGATCTCCCGTGGAAGTTCGAGGCAGGGACGCCGAACATAGCTGGAGGTGTAGGGTTAGCGGAAGCTGTAAGGTACCTTGAAAAAATAGGTATGGAAAGTGTCCGAGCACATGAAGTAGAGCTTACAAATTATGCGGTGAAGAGGCTTTCTGAGATAGAGGAGTTAAAATTATTTGGACCTAGTTCCTCCGCCTACCGATGTGGTATAATTTCATTTAACTTGACCGGCTTAGATCCGCATTCACTTGCTGCGATATTAGACAACCGGAAGATAGCTGTGAGAAGCGGTTTTCATTGTGCACAACCTCTTCATGAATACCTTGGGTTGAAGGAAGGAACCGTGAGAGCCAGTTTTTACATTTACAATACAAGGGAGGAGGTGGACCTGCTCCATGAATCGCTAACTGAGGTAGCTAAAATAGTCAAAGGCGCGTAGATCGCTTTGGGGTCACTCGCGAAAAGATTCTTCACGCATCATAAAGACCGTCGCTCGATCATCCCCCAAAGTAATAAGACAAGGATTTTTTAAGTGCTCTGCTTCATGCGTATTTTCGGCGAACTGTTTAATAAGGCGTGTTAATACCGTAATATAAGGAGGCGGCCCCATGTACAGCTGGGGGTTAAGGACAGCTTTAGTTAATGCAATTGCAGGGAGAATTCGCGAGGAGTTCGCGGGCATGGGTAAAACAGAGGAGGGTTTCATGTCTAAAATCGCGCTAAGCGACTTTCTTAACTATGTGGAAGTAGATCGCGGATTTATTTATGATTACTCTCCGGATGAGAGGCTGGAGTTTTACCTTGAAAGCTTGGCTGACAGGAAGCCGACTACGATAGCTACAATGCTTGAGGAATGGTTTGTTCTTTGGATATCGAAATGGAGGCAGAGGGTAAAGTTAACTATGAAAAGCGAAGTTGGAGAAGAAGAATTAATGAAGAAAATAGAGGAGAAGACAAGGGCCTATATGGGTCTACCTCTAATCGCGGAGGCTAAATTGTTTGCGCTTGGGTCGCTCGTGAAGAGCGGCGAGGTTTGTTTTACGAATCTTCTCTCCGATAGCGTGTTAAAAGGAACGCTTTACTATATAGCCTCGCGCTCGAATAGCCTCGATGAGGTAGTTAAGGTGTTGGAAAAGAACCCAGTTCTACTTATAAGCGAGATAGTTAAGAGGGTTAGGTCAATGTCTAGGTTTAAAGGACCTTTAGTTACACTGAAGCTTGAACAAGCTCTTTTCAGCGAGGAAGGGGCTCGTTTTATGGGGTTCAAAAGCTAGTACCTTGAGGGACTCAATGCTTAAATTGAACCTATTGGAGCAATTCTATAGGTATGGACGAAGAAGAATATAGGGAAAAATACATTGAAGCCGAGCTAGTAGGAGTTTATAGTATTATGGTCAAGTCGGCCGGTGTTGAGTACCCATATGGAGCAGTTATGCTCTTAAAAGGTAGGGAATGGGGGAATCAAGTATTACCGATATACATAGGGAAACCGGAGGCAGAGGCTATAGCTAGAGCGTTTTACGGCACGCCAGTTCAGAGACCTTTAACGCATGACCTTATAGTTTCGATTTTAGAATCTTTAGATATTAAAGTCGAAAGAATAACCATAGACGCGTTGATAAACAACGTGTATACTGCCACTATAGTTTTACTTCAGGAAGTTAACGGAAAGCTGAAGCGTCATTATATAGATGCGAGGCCTAGTGATTCAGTGGCTATAGCAATAAGGACTGGTGCGCCTATATTCCTTAGCGAACGGCTCAAGGTTTATACAGAAAGTGAGGAAAGGTTCAGCGAGGGGACAGTCGACGTATGAACCTAAAAGAGCTAAGTAACAAACAGCTCGTTGAGGTATACATTGCACATTTATCCGCAAGGAATAGATCGCCTCGAACAATTAAAACTTTCAAAAGCTTGTTGAATATGTTCATTGAACACCTAGCCGGTAAACATGTAAGTGGCACAACTACATGGGATGTAGACTTGTTTTTAGCTAAGCTGAAGGAAAAAGGGTATACTGAGAGGAGCATTTATACTGCCGCGGTAGCAGTTAAACGCTTTATAGAGTATTTAGGGCTTCGCGAGAATCTTAAAGGATTCGAGTTACCTAAAAGACCCTCCGAGCTGCCTCGCTACTTAACGCCAGGAGAGGTTGAAGCAATGATTAACGCGGCAAAAAATGCCCGAGATAAGCTGGTCGTATCGCTTCTGTATAGCACCGGTATGCGCGTTAGCGAATTAGTGAATGTCAAAGTATCAGACATTAATTTAGAGGAAGGAAGTATAAGGGTAAAAGGCAAAGGTAATAAAGAGCGTGTAGTATTTTTCGATAATAGAACCCGACGTCTTTTACTGGAATACTTATCTTCAGCTGAACCGGATAGCTACTTGCTTCCAGGCAGGCAAGAGGGTCATATGCATTACGTCACTGTGGAGCGTATAGTCAAGTCCTTAGCGGATGTGGCTGGGTTAAAAAAGAAAGTTACGCCTCATATTCTTAGACATAGTTTTGCTACTTTCTCCCTTTCCCGAGGTATGGACGTAAGAGAAATACAGGAGCTCTTAGGTCATGCTAGCCTTAGAACTACGCAAGTTTACACTCACATAGCTAAGGGCAGGCTACTAGAGGATTACCGGCGAGCTTGGACTCAAACGTAGCATCCACTCGGCGGAACACTTAATTCTTTCTTAAGTTTCTCAATTAGCTCGCAGCTATTTAAAAGCTCGGCACCAAGGAAGGATCTCATGTATTCAAGTCCCCTTTCATGCCAATCTCTGCTAGCTGCTGCTACACAATCAACCGGTACGATTACGTCGTAACCTCTATAGAAGGCGCTTACAGCAGTTTGCTGAACGCAAATATGAGTGTGGATACCGGTTATTATTATGTTTTTTACTTTTAACTCTCTAAGTAATATATCTAGGTCTGTTCCGAAAAACGCGTCGTACCGTCTCTTATATACAATATAGTCACTGTTAAACGGCTCTAACTCCCTTATCACTTTTGACTTGGGACTGCCCTTGAGAGCATGGGGACCCCATAATTCAAGCTCCTTATCTATTCCCTGATAATGTCTGTCAACAGCATATATAACCGGAATACCTCGGCTTCGAGAGAAGTCAGCCAGTTTCCTAATGTTTGGAACTATTGCTTCAGCGGCTTCAGCTCGCAGCCTTCCTCTGACAAACTCCTCTAACATATCTATTATCAGGAGAGCGTAATTCGTCACACGTTTAGAAGTGATCTTTAAGCTATAAAAGTTTCCTATTGGAAAAAGTTTTCAAAGCTGAACAACGAGTGTACTACTACTTCTGCAACGACTTTATGTATTTCAGCAGAACTCCCAGTCAGTAGAACCTTAACGGATCGAAGTTGGTGAGGTAGGCTTTTTATTTCGAATACTAGCTATAATCTACGTGTCCAAGCTCTGCATGCTATTGGCAGTATTGTCGGCTGTATTTCCACTAGCATTTATAGCATTAGCCGTCACTCTCTCGGGCTGGTTCAATATATACAACAACGCGCTAAGCGATTTGGGGCATTCAACCAGGAGTAATGTTGCCTCTATTTTCAACTTCGGCTTAAGCGTTGGCGGCTTTATGGTAGCTACTGTAGGTGAAATATGTGCACTAAAGGGCTCGAAACCTATTGGCGTAACTCTCTTGTTTACTGGCTTTTGTCTTGTGCTGATAGCCGTTTTCGATGAAGTCTACGGGAGACTACACTTTTACGTGTCAGTGGCTTTTTTCCTCTCTATCGCTATTTTACTTTTAGAATATACTATAGTTCAGAGAAGCTTAACCCGGAGGTTGTTAAGTTTGTCAGCTCTTATTATTGCCGTGCTTTCTTGGGTATCTCATCTTATATACGGGATTCCGAGAGGGGCAGCGATACCTGAGCTAGTCTCAATAGTAGCTTCACTCCCGTTTTACTTTGACTATATAAGGTGTAGCGATACTAGCAGGTAATGAAGAAAATATTTCTTTTTTAACAACTAAATACATCCTTAATTTCATAAACTCCCTCAGCCGAAGGATAAATCCTGTTTACCCTTTGGAATTCCTTTAGATTATGCTCTGCTAAAACAGTAATCCTTAGAACCATTAAGCAAAGGTTTTTCAATCAACTCTAGAGTCGAGTTTAAGTTAAAGGTTAACATGCATAGTTATATGCGTGGGCATACTAATAGAACGCAAGGATCTCAGGGATAAATTCCTAATTTTTGAAGAGAGGAGGGAGGCAGGTAAAATTCTAGCCGAGTATATTAAGGACGAAGGACTAATTTTCGATACGATTTTAACTATTCCTAATGGTGGCGTAGCGGTAGGCTATAAGGTTTCTATCGAACTGGGGATTCCTCTTTTCCTCGCGGTGGTGAGGAAAGTCACGTATCCTTGGACCACCGAGGCAGGCTTCGGCGCCATCTCATGGCTTGAAGATGTAGTAGTAGATGAAAGAAATAAAGCGGCTTTCAATGAGAGGGAATATTTGCGGTGTCTTGAAAAAGCTAAGGAAAGTGTGCAAAAAAGAGCAGAGTTGTTTAAAGCTTTTCTTCCTAAAACCCTTAACGGCTTGAAAGTTTCCATTATCGACGATGGCTTGGCCACTGGTTATACAATGGTCGCTGCTGTTAAAGCTGCTAGAAAGCTGGGTGCTAGAGAGGTTACCGCAACTGTTCCTACTTCATCGATTTCTGCAGCTTACTTCGTGCTCGAATATGTAGACTCTCTAGTAGTCCTGAATATCAGGACTTGGCTACCTTATTCTGTTGCGGATGCATACAGGAACTGGGTCGATATAACTGAAAGCGAAGTTCTAACCATGCTTAATTGCCTAAGAGAAAAGGGCCTTGCATGAAAAGAATTACGTAGCTACAGTTCCTTGATCTGGACTTAAGGTTCACTCGGCTTTTAAACTCTGGAAATAAATCAGAGTGGTGGCTAAAGTGAAGAGCATAATAATACTAGGGGTCACCACCCTTGTAGCGGTTTTAATTGGGCTAACTTTAGTGGAATTGTTACCGTTAAGCGAAGCTGGTTTAATTAAATCATCAGGTGTAAAGCTGACTCTACCTGCTTCAGAGGATGAACCGCATATCCTACAATACTTTAACTATACTTGGAGATGGGGGTTCGGAAAAGGTTTTGCGCGAGGTTTTAGCAAAGGATTAGTTCGAATCGAAGTTAGTGATGAATTCAAATCAAATGTGGTTAAAATTATTCAAAACGACTTTGATGTTGCAAAAATGCTAGAAGAAGGTTATAATGTCACCTGTATCGAACCGATTTTAGTGGCTACGGTTACAAGTAATGGAGAGGTATCATGGAAAGCAACAAAGGCTATCGTAACTCTAGTTAAAGATAGGGTTAGTTTTGCTGAGGTAATCGTGAATATCGAACAGGGTAAGGTAACAAAAATTGTAACAATAACTCGAAACGTAATTAAGAAGGACTAGATAATATCTTATTTTTTCTATTGTTTTTAGATTCAACTTTATCGGGAAATTCTCTTCCTTAGAGAATAAACCAGTAGCGTAGTCATTTTATACTATTACTAATAATACCTCTGATGAGTAAAGTAGCAGAGTACGCCTATGAAATAGCAGTTAAGCTGGCTTCTCAATCTAGGTTTGCAGGAAGCGAGGGGGAAAGTATAGCAAGGGAAATCGTTTATCGTGAACTGGAAAGCTTCGGTTACGAGGTTAAGCTTGAAGCTTTCTTAACTAAAGTCTATGAGGTGAAAAAAGCTGAGCTTAGAGTAATTTCGCCCGAAAGTTATGCCATCGAGTGCTCAGCTATCGGTTTTAGTGGGGAAACAGCTGAGGAGGGAGTTGAAGGTGAAATTGTATATATTGAGAGCGGCGATACGGCGCTCCTACCGGAAAATATAGGTTGGATAGGCCTCGCCAGCTCTAGGCCAAATAAAGATGCATGGAAGAAGCTGGTGGGCAAAGCCTCTGGGCTAATTGTCGCAGAAAATTCACCTTTCCGTGATCTGAGCAGAGTCGACATCCCTTACGAGTGGAGGGAAAGGTTCGGCAATTTACCTGCAGTCTATGTCCGTTACAGTGATGCTGTTAAACTTTTTTCCGCTAAACGTGTAATGTTAACGCTGCTCCAGGAGTACAGAGATGCGCAATTGTTTAACGTAGTGGCTGAGCTTAAAGGGACTAAGTATCCGAGTGAGGTGGTTTACGTGGTAGCGCACCTGGACAGCGAATACGGCGTTCCAGGCGCAACGGATAACGCAGCCGGCGTAGCGCTTGCATTGGCTGTTGCCCGAGAGTTGAGTAAAGAGAAACCCAAGCGGACTGTAAGGTTTGTCTTATTCAGCGGCGAGGAACTGGGGCTTCGCGGCTCTTTAGCATACGTTGAAGCACATAAAGGCGAGCTTGAGAAAACAGTGCTTGTAGTGAATCTGGACGTGCACGGCGCGGCACTGGGGACTACTAGCGCGGTTATTACAGGGTCAAAGAGTTTACGCTACGCGTTTGAGTACGTTGCGAAAAAGCTTGGAATTAACATCAATGTAAGCGAGGACGTTATGTCAAGTGACAGCGCGAGTTTCGCCCGCCGAGGAGTGCCATCGATAAGTATTTTCCGCTCAAGCGGAACTGGGCATTTAATACATACGGTACAGGATTCCATCAGTCTCTTACACCCGAAAGGGTTTGGCTTAGTTTCTCTTTTAGCATTTGAGTTCATAAGAGAAGTAACTAACTCTGAAGAGGTGCCGTTCGAGAAAGAAATTCCAGAAGATGTTAGAAGAAAAGTGGATGATTACTTTAGAAAAAGGCTTGGAATCTATGAGTAGCCGTTAAATCATATTATGTATTTGAAGCTGAGAATTTTTAAGCAAGCTGACCTTTACGAATACATTTATACCTTTCTTAAAAAATCAGAGATGAAGAAGTTCATGAATGTTTTCTGGATCTCAGAAGGAAGAACAACAGCGCTAAAGCGCCTACTATAGCTACTGCTATATAAGCTATTAACATAAGCGGTGGACCCTGAGCACGCCTAAGTTCGGCAGCCTCCTCGATGTGCATATCCTTAATCAATTGTTCTTTTATTAACCCAACGTCGTAACCGGATGCTAAACGCTTCGCTGTTTCCGTCACTTTCAGGGTCGCCGCCTCTTGTTCTTCAGGAGTAGTGTAGGGTTGTATATAAGCAAGGATTCTCAGCATTTGCCCTTCACTCATCGTAAAATCAAAAAACAACCAACTTCTAAGAGCGTACACTGAACCACCCCATTCTCTTTCGTCTTCAATTTGTGCATCCATTCCAGTCGGCCATGCGTCACCGAAAACCGCTAAAACAACACCCGTTTTCTCATCGAACGGAACGATCCAACCTATCGTTCCTGGCTGTAAGATTATCACCCATTCTCCTGGAACGCGTTCTTCCCTTAACCGTACGTTCACAGAGCTTCCGTTAGCGAATAGCATTGTCACGTTCATACCCTTAAAGAGACCTACAGGGATATCGTAGTCCCAAGCCATGCCTGAGAAACTGCTTTCTTGGGTTGCCGTGATGTTTAGCTCGATCAAAACGGCGTTTAAGCCTATCCACGCTCTCTCCCACCATGAAGCTTTTGCGAATCCGCACTGAAACGCGCCATTGAATTCGCCTTCTACGTCACCCAACCTGTACTGCAAGGCAGCCCAGTTGTTTTGATAACTGCACGCGTCTTCCCAATCCCAGGTTGGACCCCAAGTATTGAATCCTCCCGTGACAAGCACCATGTTCTCGTAACTAACGGTAACAATCCCTTTATTATTGAAGTTCAACTCGATGCTCCCATACTTATATTGTGCTAGAACTAAACACGCAGAAATCATGAGCAAGGTGAATGTCAATCCAGCGATCTTCGCTTTCAACATATTGTATTAAAACGGAAGTTCGAGATAAAAAAGCTTTACATAACTCGATACCGTATCTTGTTACACATATGTTCAACGTAGGCTTCAATGATTCGCGAAGCCTTAAGGTGGCTCTCGTTGCTCATTGCATACTGAATCAGAATACTGTTGCTCGCGGCTTAGCTATAGCACCCGGCTTACTTAGCAGCGTGGTTCGCGTACTAGAATCCCTTAATTATGGAGTAGTTCAGTTACCGTGCCCTGAAACACTTTATTCAGGGTTACTTAGATGGTGGCAGACAAAAGAGCAGTATGAAAGCATAGGTTATAGGCTCCATTGTCGGAAATTAGCGCGGAACGTTACTGTACTATCTGGAGAGCTAACTCGTTGTGGAGTAAGGATTGAAGCGGTAATCGGCTTACGGGGAAGCCCGTCCTGCGCAGTAAGTGAGGTCTCAGTCGGATGGCACGGCGGCGATCCCCTTAAAGCTGAACCAAGGAATAGGGTCTCCGGTATGGGTATTTTCATGTACGAACTTAAGCGAAGGCTTGAAAAAATTGGCGTTAAACCAATTTTCATAGATATTGAACGAAAGACGTTAGATAGGTCTGTAAGTGAAATGATCAAAGCCCTAACCCAGTCATAAACCTTACAGAATAACATAAACACTATTTTTCTCTTAGCACACTACTGGAAAAAATAGGCTATTTATGTTTTACACGTAAATCCACTAAAGACTAGAAAAGGCTTTTTTGGGCTACGCCTCTAGTAAGCTTGAGCGAATCACCCAGCGAGAGGTGAATTACACTCACATTGGTTTCCCACGCTCTTGCTATCGTTTCCACAAGTTTAGGATCTTCTCTAGTCTTCTTCCACATATCGAAGTGCAACGGCACAATAACTTTCGCGTTAAGGTCTATCGCCGCTCGAACAGCATCACAAGGCGTCATATAGTCGTCTCTCCCCCTAAGGTTTCTGCCAATACAAAGGAAGGCAAGGTCTACAACGTAGTGGTCCCCTATATCCTTCAATCCGGGGAAATAGGAGGAATCTCCGCTATGGAAAATACTTCCTCCAGGGGTTTCAAGTAGATATGTTACAGCATGTTCTGAGTATAAGTCCCTAGCTTCAAATACTCTTAGCAGCATGTCGGTGCTCACCTTTAGCGAATCGCCTGGCTGTACTTCTATTACGTTACCCTTAATTTTCTCGCTTGCTAACCAAGCCCTTACTCTTCCGGCAGAAGACGCAGGGCCGATGAATTTCGCACCAGTTTGTGCTAATACAGGTACTATTGTCTCCCGGTGACAATGATCGGTATGCTCGTGTGTTGAAAGAATAGCCGTAGCTACCTTAATATCCGTTACGTCGACCGGCACCGCGATCATGCGTAACCATTCCCTTGAGGGTGAGCCGCCGAAGTATGGGTCGACGTATATGAGTGACTCGCTACTCCTAACTGCAATACCGGCTCCTCCAAGAAACCAAGCGATAACCTCGTTATGGCCTGGCTCGGCGTTTTCTATTTCCTCTATTAGATACCGCCCCCACATATGCTTCGAATCACCTATGGAATCTTATCTTAAGTTTAATGTTTCCTAGTACTTTACCGGGACTTTTCAATATCCATTGTACCCTATAAATGTAAACCTCGCTTTGAGCAACTTAAAGTATTTTAGTCATATCTCATCTTTTTAATATTTCTTGCTAAATTATTTATCGAAAATAATAAAAATGTTTGAATCTTCTAAAATACATGGATGATAGAGACTCTTACCTGTGGCTTGAAAATATTGAAGAGCCTGTTGTAGTCAAGTGGGCTCTTGAAAGAGACAGTAAGACTAGGGAAAACTTCACGGGTTTTCGGAGAAACTCGAACCACGAGTTTCTAAGTACTTCTCATTACCTAGGATTCTTTCCGTTAAATGTACGGGCAAGGGTTGCTTCATCCTTAAAAGGGAGGCAATGAAATTTAGTACAGAGCTGCTATACCGAGACGGCGATAGAAAGGTTCTCGTAAGCTCTGATGAAATAGGTGAAGGCATAATAATAACCAGTTTATATGCTTCGCAGGATGGAGAGTTATTTGCCTACTTCTTCACGAAGGGGTCTGATGAAGGAGTGCTTAGAATTGCTGAGACGGAAAGTGGTGAAAAAGTCGACGAGATCAAAGGAGTTGTAGGGTCTATAGTGTTTCTCGATGATGGTAGCTACTACTACATTAGACAGTATAGAAAAGATAGAACGCCAGATGGCATCAAGCCGCCAGCCGAGCGGGTCTTTCATAGGGCGGACGGGGGCGAGGAGATGGTTTTCGGTAAGGGTATACCTACTCAATACCATATGTGGCTCGAGGCCTCGAGCGACGCCTCTAAGGCATTACTGACCCTGATGCGCGGTTGGAGTTCAAGTAAGGTATATGGAGGAGACTTAAAAGAGCCAGCACAGTGGAAGCACATTTACGGAACGGGAGAGTTTTTGGTCAACCACATAGATTATTCAAGTGGATTCTACTTCATCGCCTCATACGAGGGAGCGGGTCGGGGCAGAGTGCTCTCCGTGAGAGAAGATGGATCAATCAAATTGTTAGTTAGAGAAAGCTCATGTGTGCTCAAAGACGCTATGCTGGTTGAAAAAGAACTTTTACTACATTACCTCGTCGACTGTTCCTCAGAACTTGTATCTTTTAATCTCACTAGTCGAAAGCGGCACAAACTGCCCATTGAGCACCCAGGATCTATCACGACGGTATCCTCAGGATTAAGGGAGGCGGTACTCGTATTTGAATCGTTCAACGTTCCATTTAAGCTTTACAGGTACTCAAAAGGCAAACTTAAACTGCTTTTGTCTGAAGAGTTAAGCAACGGTTTCATCGTAGAGGAATGCTGGGTTACATCTAGAGATGGAACGAAAGTTCACGCATTTGTATTCAGGAAAGATGGAGTGAGTGCCGATAAAATCCTGCTATACGGGTACGGAGGATTCGGGATTTCGCTGACACCTACATTTTCACCTGGAACGGTGGTTTTTGTGGAAGATGGGGGTACATACGTGGTAGCTAACCTGCGCGGTGGTGGAGAGTATGGCGAAGAGTGGCATAGAGCAGGTATGGGTAGGAATAAGCAAAATGTTTTTGAAGACTTTATCGCTTGTGCTGAATATTTCAAAAGTAAAGGGGCTAAAGTGGTGGCTCACGGTGTAAGTAACGGCGGACTACTTGTTGGGGCTGTTTTAACTCAGAATCCGGAGTTACTTGATGGAGCGGTAATCGGATACCCGGTGCTTGACATGCTCAGGTTTCCCAAGCTACACATAGGTAAACTCTGGGTATCAGAGTACGGGAACCCTGACGATCCTGAAGAGAGGGAGTATTTACTCAGGTATTCACCTTACCATAATATAAGAGTCGTAGAATATCCCCCAGTATTGGTGTATACTGGTCTGCAGGATGATCGGGTTCACCCAGCACATGCGTTAAAATTCGTCGCAAAATTAGAAGAAGTTGGAGCTAAGGTTCTGCTAAGAGTAGAGCAGGCTAGCGGCCACATGGGAGCCGCTCCTCGGCTTAAAGCTAAGGAAGCCAGCGATATTTTAGCGTTTATTTACAAGGTTCTGGGTTTAAAACCAAGGTTAGGTATACACGAGTAAATATAATTAAAAACCTACTATAGCAAAAGTATTGGAAAAGTGTGGAGTTGAAAAAAAGGTTTCTGGGTCAATTTACCAGAGGTTCTTGAAAAGGGAGTCGAAAAATCAGTTAGGCAATTAAAGTCGATTGGTGCAGAGGAGGTTTATATTCTTATTTCAAGTGGCTCTGGGACTCTTTATCCCAGTGTTATACGGCCGCAGGAAGAGAGGTTCACGGGTAAGGATTTAGTCACTCCTTTTGTTAAAGAAGCTAAAAGGCAAGGGTTAGAGGTGCATGCTTGGGTAGTTTCCTTAAACTTCTATAACTCCAAATTTATTCAGGGAAGAGCGAACTTATACGTTGTAAACAAAGAAGGTATTACTTGCTTAAAAGATCCACCTTACGTAACCTATTACAAATGGCTTTGCTCAAGTAGGGCAGAAGTGCGAGACAACCTAACAGATCTACTAATTGAAATTATCTCAAAGTACGAGGTCGATGGAGTACACCTTGATTACATAAGATTCCCGGATGTGATTCTTCCCAAGGCTTTGAGAAGCAAATACGAGGGAGTACCCAGCGAAGAAATCATCCTCCCCAAATTTGACTATTGTTATTGTGCTGTTTGCAGAGATGGATTTGAGAAGGATTTCGGCGTAAATCCTATGAAGCTGAGGATACTGGAGCCAGCTTATGGGAAATGGTTTGGATGGCGTGCGAGGAAAATAACAGAGCTTGTCAAATTTGTGTATAGAAAAGTAAAAAATATGACCTAAATATTCAAGTTTCTGCCGCCGTCTTCGCATCCCCTAAACTAGCTTACGAGTATGTTTTACAGGACTGGCCGCATTGGGAGTTAGACCACTACAATCCGATGATTTATCATAAATATTATGACATGGATTACAGGTGGATTGGGAAAGCTGTGAGGGAGGGTGTGCTGAGAGGTACTGAGGTTCGAGCCGGTATTCTGTTAGACTTTTTTTGAATCTAAGGGGGAATTAAAGGAGTCCCTGAGTCAAATTAAAGATAATAGTGCATCGGGAGTAACATTCTTTATCTATCCGCTCCCCAGAGCCAAGCTTCTAGACTGGGTTAAGGAAAGCTGTGCCGCTGTCTGAGTTTCTTGTGTACAGTTAACCTTGCCGGAAATTCTACCGCTGGATATATGTAGTTAATGTTATGTTTTTTTACCACGGTAGCTCTTTTTATACGATAAGGATGGTGACAATAGACCAGCTCGAAAAATTACTTTCTCAAATGAATTTGGAGGAAAAAGCTAAACTCCTCGTAGGCATAGGGATGCCTGGTTGGTTTGGGAATCCTCATTCAAGAGTTCAAGGCGCTGCTGGAGAGACGCACCCTATAGAGAGGTTAGGTATATCTTCTGTGGTTATGGCTGATGGACCAGCTGGTGTTAGAATTAATCCTACACGAGAAGGCGATGTTAGGACTTTTCATGCTACAGCTTTCCCAGTAGCCACCATGCTGGCTTCAACTTGGAATCTTGAATTGGTGGAGAAAGTCGGAGAAGCTATGGGTGAGGAGGCAAGAGAGTACGGCGTTGATATTCTTCTTGCACCGGGTATAAATATACACAGGAATCCCTTGTGTGGGAGGAATTTCGAGTACTACAGCGAGGATCCATTGCTTACTGGGGAGATAGCTGCCGCTTTTGTTAAAGGTGTGCAATCGCGGGGAGTTGGCGCGTGTTTAAAGCATTTTGTGGCTAATGAGCAAGAGACGAATAGGTTTATCGTAGATACAATAGTTTCAGAGAGAGCTTTAAGAGAGATTTACCTAAAGGGGTTTGAGATAGCTGTCAAGAAAGCTAAACCTTGGGTTGTGATGAGTGCTTACAATAAGCTTAATGGTAAATATTGCTCGCAAAACGAGTGGCTATTAACAAAAGTCCTTAGGGAGGAATGGGGCTTCGATGGGTTCGTTGTTACTGACTGGTTCGCAGGAGAAGACCCCGTAGAGCAACTGAAAGCCGGTAACGATATGATCATGCCTGGGAGAGCCCACCAGATAAACCCAAATAGGAAGGATGAAGTAACCGAGCTAGTAAACGCTGTAAAAGAGGGAAGGCTGAGCGAAGATACTCTTAATGCCAGTTTAAAACGTGTGTTAAGTGTACTTTCAAGAACTTTGGCTTTCAAAGGTTACAGGTGCTCTAACGCTCCTGATCTCAATGCCCACGCTAAGATCGCATATGAAGCAGGAGCAGAAGGGGTTATTCTATTGAAAAACGAAAACGTGCTTCCGTTAAAGGAGAACACAAGAGTTGCCTTATTCGGGACTGGACAAATCGAGACGATTAGAGGTGGCACAGGAAGTGGCTGGACTCATCCAAGGTATGCCGTAACAATTCTAGAGGGTATGAGAAGTAGCAGGCTGAAGGTGGACGAAGAGTTGGCTAAAACATACGAGAGCTACGTGCGAGAGATGCGAGAAAGGGAGGAGTATAAGGTGAAAACATTCTTCGGTCAGCCAGTCTTAACACCTTTACCGGAGGATTTCTTAGACGAAAAGTCTGTGAAAATGTATGCGGAAAGGAATGATGTCGCCGTCATAGTCATAAGCAGAATATCGGGCGAAGGAGCTGATAGGAAACCAGAAGAAGGGGATTTTTACCTATCTAAGAGCGAGCGAGTACTTTTAACGAAGGTAACTTCAGCTTTTCACGCTCTCGGCAAGAAAGTTATCGCTGTTTTAAACATCGGTTCTCCTATCGAAGTAGCGAGCTGGAGGGATCAGGTAGACGCTATACTGTTAGTGTGGCAAGCTGGTCAGGAAATCGGCCGGGTAGTAGCCGATGTCATAATTGGAGTAATAAACCCTTCAGGTAAGCTTCCCACGACTTTTCCCAAGGATTACGAGGACGTTCCATCTTGGACTTTCCCTGGCGAGCCTAGGGATAACCCGAAGAAGGTTGTATACGAAGAAGGCATTTACGTAGGTTACAGGTTCTATGATACGTTTGGTGTAGAACCTGCTTACGAGTTTGGATACGGGCTCAGCTACACGACTTTCGAGTACAGGAACCTCAAGGTAACGGTTGAAGGCGACTCGGCGAGGGTATCGTTTGAGGTTTTAAACACGGGGAAGTATCCCGGAAAGGAGGCTGCTCAGGTTTACGTGAAAGCGCCAAAAGGTAGAATTGATAAACCGTTTCAAGAGCTGAAAGGTTTCCGTAAAACAAAGCTTCTTAACCCCAATGAGGTCGAGACAGTTGAGATAATTATCGGTATCAAATCTCTTGCTAGCTTTGACGGTACAGAATGGATTGTGGAAAAAGGAGACTACGAGGTTAGAGTTGGTTCTTCTTCTAGAGATATAAGGCTGACAGGAGTTTTCAATATAGATAAGGACATTAGGTTTAAACCCTAGCACTTAGGCGATTTGAGCTAACTCCTTAAATTTTTCTTTAAGAGCTGGATAAAGTTCCCTGTACAGTTTATAATAACTGTTATACAATTCTCCGTTAACAGGGTTGTACTTAATATAATCTTTCGTTCTCACCATTCCTTTAACTGCGTCCTTAACTGAACTGTAAGCACCAACGCCTACGCTGGCGAGTATAGCTGCGCCAAATGAAGAACCTTCATCTACCTCCATCGTGTACGCATCTGCTCCGAGCACGTCTGCAAGTATCTGCCTCCACAAAGCGCTGCGAGCGCCACCGCCTAAAACCCTTATTTCCCTAGCCTTTACCCCTAGAGAGCCCATAAGCTCTAGGGAATCCCTTAACCCATAACAAACACCCTCCAGTATTGCTCGTATGATATGCGTACGGCCATGCTTTAAAGAAAGCCCGAAAAACACCCCACGGGCATAAGGATCGGCATGCGGTGTGCGTTCTCCGCTTAAGTACGGTAGGAAGATAAGGCCTTCAGAGCCAGGCGGAGTATTTTCAGCTTCCTTGCATAAAACATCATAAGGGTCTACTCCGATAATCTCTGCTAAGCTTTTCTCAAGCTGGCCTAGCTTATCTCGGAACCATCTAAAGCTTCCCCCTGCAGCCAGCATAACCCCCATCAAATGCCAAGCGCCTGGTACGGCATGACAAAAGCCGTGGAGCCTTCCTAGGGGATCATACCTATAAGCGTCGCTGTGAGTGAACACGACGCCTGAGGTACCAATGTTTACAGAGACTATACCTTCTTCTATAACACCAGCTCCCACGCCAGCAGCCCCTTGATCGCCCGCGCCAGCTACCACAGGTATTCCTTTCCGCAATCCAATTTCTTCACTGGCCTCCGCAATAACTTCACCTCTAACTTCAGGAGACTCTAGGAACTCTGGCAAGGACTCGTAAGGTATGCCGAGCTCTTCAACCATCTCATCAGACCATCTCCTGTTTTTAACGTCGAAAAGGGATGTACCTGACGCATCGTTAACATCGGTCTTAACCTCGCCCGTTAGCCTGAACCCCACGTAGTCTTTAGGTAGCATGAATTTCCACATAGCGTTAAAGTTCTCTGGTTCATGCCTTTTAACCCATAAAAGCTTCGGCGCCGTAAAACCGGTATGTGCTATGTTCCCCGTGATCGAGACTAGCCGTTCCAGGCCTATTTTCTTGTTTATGTACTCAGCTTCCTCACCTGTGCGTTGGTCATTCCACAAGATAGCTGGCCTTATAACCTTCATCCCACGGTTTAACATTACCAGCCCGTGCATCTGCCCAGTCAAGCCTATTCCTTCCACATACTCAGGCTTAATGCGGCTTTTCTCTAACACTGTTTTGGTCGATCTAACAGTAGCTGCCCACCATTCATCGGGATGTTGCTCAGTCCAGCCAACTTTAGGAGTGTATAACGGGTACTCGGAGGTGTGGGAGGTTACAACAACACCCTGTTCATTGATTAGCAAAACTTTAGTGCCAGTCGTCCCCACGTCGATTCCGAGGAAATATGGCAAGATGGATCCCCAGTAATTTTCAGCACGCTCGTAATTATTATTAGCGCCAACTTACTGTATATACGGGATTACAAATGAATTGGAAGGCTAACATGCGCAAGATTCTGATCTCAGGATCTATATTGGATGCCGATTTTTCGAACTTAGCTGCCCAGGTCGCCACCGCGGTGAAAGGCGGCTTAGATTTACTGCATTTTGACATAGCTGATACGACGTTTACACCAACTATCAGCTTTGGACCAAAGGTAGTTTCCTCTATTCTTAAAGCGGTGGGAGTCCCAGGTGAAGCGCACCTAATGGTCTCCTCTCCTATGCAACTTGTGCAACAGTTAGCTGGTTTAGACTTAACACGTATATATTTCCACGTAGAAGCAACCTCAACACCTTATCGAGTAATATCCAAGATAAAAAACATCGGCGCCGACGCAGGCTTGGTCCTAAACCCCTCGACCAGCTTAAGCGCCGTAGAGTATCTGCTAGCCGATGTAGACTCTATTCTGGTTTTGCTTGTTGAGCCAGGGTTAGGGGGTCAAGAAATGATGGATCGACTATTAAACAAGGTGCGTGCTCTCCAATTGCTAAAAGAGAAAGAAGGTTTCAAATACTCGATAGCTGTTGACGGCGGGATCAAACCGCATAACGTAGTAGAGGTAGCTAGAGCTGGCGCGGATATTGTAGTCATAGGTTCTGCGATATTCGGAAGTAAGGACCCCCTTGCATCGGTTGCCGGGATAAGAGAAAAGCTCCGTGAAGCTGGTTTTCTTTAAAACTCTATTAACCGGGCCGGCCCCCACTCAATATTGCTTACTAAAACTTTAGCCTTAAGTTTTCTTAGACATTCAGCAACCTGCTCCGCACAGTCTCTATAGGCTAATGCGAAAACGGTTTCTCCTATCATGGCTTGCGATGCACCTATCGCACCAGTTCTCTCAGCCTTGATTATAGCGTCCCGCACCCGCTCAGTTACGAAACCTGCTTGCTCGGTGAAAATCCTACAGCAATTTATAAAGTTCTCAAGGGTCGGGTTATCAACCAGCTTACTCACTAGTTTCTGCCCGAGTTCGTTTACTTTGTTAATGTTAGTTTTTGAGAGAGCTACCCGCTTATCGATACTTGAGAAGAAGCCGATAACTACCTTCAAGCCTGGATCCACGAGTATCCTGTCGACTTTATCAAATCCAGGGGCACCGGGTTCCCGTACCACGACAACACCACCAACAACTAGACCCGATATAGTTCCCAAACCAGTACCCTCCTCGATTTCCGCTACATGGGCTTCCCGGGCTAGCTCGTAATAACTCATTTTAACATTCAAGGCTTTTCCTAATGCGATTGCCATGGCGAGAGCGCACGCACCACTGGTTCCTAGACCACCCCCTATCGGTACTTTCACGTACTGTTTTACAGTAACCCTATAGTTTCCTTCGACTTTACCTTTCTCTAAAACTCTTTGGAGAATTCTTTTAGCGAGACCCAGCTCGACTTTACTACCATTCAAGTAGGTATCAAGGGACCATTTTTTCCCCTCTTCAATTTCCACGATCACTTCTACTCCTTTAGTCAGCACTATACCGGCTCCTCTGGCGCCTTTGCAGTAGGGGTCTAAAGGATCGGTATAAGCGGAGAAAATACCTGACAAACCAGCAGGTGAGTATGCTTTCACGGCTTTCATTTATTCGCACCTGGCAAAATTCTCCCAACGGTTTTCATTATGGGTGGAACAAGAGCAGTCATAAACGGTATTTCGGTTGCGTAAGTCCATACAAACCAGGCTAGCGCTGCCGAGACGGCTAACCGTGAAGTTCCCGAGGGCAATGTGAAAAATTGGCTGTAAGCGTAAACCCCAAGGCCGATGATCCCAGATCCCAGTATCAAGCCAGTATTGCAAGCCAGCGCTATGCTCGGAGAGCCTATGCTGCTGTAAGCTATGGTAAAAAAGGCAGCTACTCCGACGCCAAGCAAGTATGCAATAGCCTCAGGCCAGGTAAGTAGTCCACTTTGTAGGAGTGCAATTATTAGGGCGGCTACTCCAAACTCTTCAAGAATTGCTGCAAGTAACCATGTCTTGCCGCTGTTTTTAATACGCTCATGGAGAGCACCGATAACGAAAAAGCAGAGAAAATTAGCAGGAACACCAACAGTTAAGCTGAGAAGCATGTTGCCATGAATTAGCATGTCACTGATGAAAATACCAATAGCTGCTCCTAACCCTCCGATTAAACCTCCGAAAAGGACAGCGAAGAGTGCTGGTACAAAAACGGATGGCCAAAACCTCACTACTCCGATAACCGGGGTGAATAAACCTAGGTAGCTAGCGTAGCCTAGCGTTGCGTAAAGAGCTGCGTTTAGGGAGACGAGCGATACAAGCCTGCTTAACCTCACAGCATACTATGCTGACCCCGAACTATAAACATCGTGTTCAAGAAGTTTAATTTCTTGAACACAGGTACGCTTTTATTTCAGGAGCTTTACGTTGAAACATGCCAAATGAAGAGCATAAAGGACTGTACAGAGGCTACGCCGAAGGGTATACACCTAAGCTTATTTGGAAATCAAAGCCCTCGGTTACAGGATTTTCGCGGAAATACTTGCTAAGCTGCGCTCCCATAATAGCGTATGCTGTATCGGTCCTTGTTCAGCAGGCCGCTGCTGAAAAGTTCCCGTTTATTCCAGGGACAACTTGGGCAGCGCTTACAATATTACTGTTTCTAGCACTTTCATGGGTTTTAAGAAGCCCTGAGGCTATGGGGTCAACACTGCTCTCCCTGATCCTACCTGTAATTCTTTCGCTTCTGCAGGGAATTCTGGAAGGCCGCGAGCCCGCGTCATTATTTACTTACACGCTAAGCATATACGCCTCCAACTTTGAATGGGGGCTACTCACTGCATCTGTATTAGTGCTGCTAGCTACTGAAGCACGTAGGCAAAGCTTCACGTATGTGATCACTGAAGCGGGTGTAACTATAAAAGGTGGTATCTGGAGGCGGCAGGAGCACACCATAGTTTATGGATCGATCGGAAGGGTAATATTGGAGCAGAGCCCCTTTGGGAGGCTTTTTAACTATGGCACAGTAATCCTAGTAAGCCCAGCTGAGTGGGGGTCGGAGTACTATGCTAGATCGACTGGAGTAGACTTCGGTAAGGGGACTGCCAAAATGGAGGTAGGCTACGCTAGAGTGCTCAAAGAAGTAAGCAGAGACCCGGGTAAGTGTCTTTACGGGGTTAAAGAGCCACGTAAAGTTAAGGAAGCCATCGAGACAATGATTCAGGCTCCCTATAGAGCGGAGATAGATCAAGTAAGGCTTTTAAAAGATATAAAGGAGAACCTTTTCAAAGATCAAACATCGTAAAGCAGGCGTTGGAATGAAGCACGGTTAAACTTTTTGAGGGGTTAGCCGGGAGTGCTTCGCAAGAGCTTCACCAGCCTCTTTAGGTTTACATCTCTATCTTCAATAAAGCGTGCGACATCATCGGCTGTTGGAAGACCCGCCTGAGCTCCTTTTCTCGTAACCTTTAAGGAGGCGACAACGTTAGCGAAGGTCACGGCTTCTTCTATACTAACCCCCCCAGCGAGGGCGAACGCTAAAGCTCCATTGAACGCGTCACCAGCTCCCACTGTATCAACCACGGGCACGTCGAAAGCTGGCACAACTTTTGAAGCATTTTTACTCGCTACCAACGCTCCCCTCTTACCGAGAGTTACGATAACTGAATCCACTCCCCTGTCAAGTAGCAACAAAGCGCTGTGTTCAGCATCCTCCGTAGATTCTATTTTTTCACCTGTAAGCGCTTCAAGTTCTCTAGCATTCGGCGTAATAATGTTAATGTAATTGTAAATCTCAGGCGGTAAGGGTTTCACGGGGGCTGGATTAAGTATTGCCAGCTTCCCGTACTCCTTAGCGAGCTTCATCGCCCGCAGCGCGGTCTCTACTGGGACCTCCAGTTGAGCTATTACAACATTTGATTCTTTAATCGCTGGGAGTGCTTCCTCTACGTCACTTGGAGAAATACACTCGTCAACGCCAGGAGCGACTGCGATAACGTTCTCCCCGTGTGCGTCCACGATTATCATAGCTACACCGCTGTGGGATTCACGGTCAACCTTTACATAAGATGTTTCCACCCGGTTCTTAGCTGCGTTATCTAGGAGCAGCTTACCTACGTAATCCCCACCAACCCGGCTAACGAGATTGCTACAGGCTCCAAGTCTCGCTGCGGCGACTGCTTGGTTTGCACCCTTACCCCCCGGCTGCATCTCAAAACCGCTGCCGATTACTGTTTCACCAGGTCTAGGCAGGCTCCTTACGTAGACGATGAAATCCATGTGCATCGTTCCGATGACGCATACACTTGGGCGTTTCACAGGACATTACAGATAAGCATTATATTAAAGGTGCTCGCGCGAAGAGCTTATATCTTCGCCGCTATAGAGCATGCGTGAGCGATAGTGATAACTACGCCCTATACTACGATCTACTATATTCGCATCGCGACGTTAAAAACGAGACGAATTTCCTAGAACAAGTATTCAGGAGTACTCTTCCGTTAACGTAAAGAGAATCCTTGACGTGGGTTGCGGTACAGGCATCCATGCGATCGAGCTCGGTAAAAGGGGTTACGAAGTACTAGGCATCGACTTTTCCCCAGAGATGATTAAAATAGCCTTTTCGAAAACTAAAGCGGCAGGGCTCTTTAACGTGCATTTCATACAGGCCGATGCCACTCAATGCAAGCTTGAGGAGGAATTCGACGCGGCTATCGCCATGTACGGTGTACTCAGCTACTTCACCTCCGATGACCTTCTCTTACGCTTTTTCCGCTCTCTCAGAAAAGCGTTAAAACCGGGCTCGGTATTCGTTTTCGATACTTGGAACCTAATTGGTGTACACAGTAAAAGGGTGTATTATGAAACCCCCTTCGCCAGTTTCAGGAAATCCGGTTCAATGCTTGCAGTTAAGGAGGAGGAATGGAGAATAGACTTCTTAGAACAAGTGGCGGACGCGGATATCTCGTGGTCTATCATAGACCTGGCAAAGGGTCTAGTAGATGTTTTCGAACATAAACTTAAGCTCAGGCTTTTTACTCCTAAAGAGCTTACACATGTGCTGAGGGAAACCGGTTTCACCCTTTGCAAAATCTACGAAGACTACACCTTACGCCCATTCAGTGAGGAAAGCTCTGAGCTTGTGGCTATCGCTAAGGCTATTTAACCTAGGGTTATGTATCTCAAAATTGCATTGAATTTTACTACACCGCTTTAGGTCTGTGAACTAAATACAGCGAATCAGTTTTTACTATAGCACGCGAAGCATGCTATAGCGAAAGCAGGGATATCTATTGCTTTGGACCGAGCTAGCGGAGAGCGCTGTACATAGCGAAGCGTACATAAGGATCCTCTAAAATATATCAAACTATGTCCCTTAAATCTTTAAAGGGGTGCTTTATTATTGTAGCTCACAGAGGGGCTAGCGGCTACGAGCCTGAGAACACGCTAAGGTCTGTACGTAAAGCCTTGGAAATGGGAGTGGACGCGGTTGAGGTCGACGTGCGGTTAAGCAGAGACGGAGTGCCTGTTGTGATCCATGATGAGACTGTAGATAGGACGACTAATGGGAGCGGGCGCGTAAGCGACATGACCTTGAAAGAGCTGAAACGCCTTGACGCGGGAGCGGGTGAGCAAATACCTTTACTGGAGGAGGTCTTAGAGGTTGTGAAGGGTCACGCGCCTCTTTTCGCAGAAATTAAGGAGCTAGAGGTTGTTAAGCCATCACTTGGGGTAGTCAGAAAGAAGGAGATGCTAGATGACGTGCTTTTCATATCGTTTTACTCAGAGGCTCTATCCGTACTGAGAGAGTTGGAGCCAGCCGCTCACTTAGGCCTTATTTACGCTAAACCTGATAACGGTATCGTAGGTGCGAGAAAACTGGGCTGCGAGTTCGTTCTACCCTTCTACAGGCTCGCGACTGAGAAAGCTATAGCTTTGGCTCATCGCCTCAAGCTCGGCGTAGTAGCATGGACAGTAGACGAATTAGAGACAGCGGTTGAGCTGAAGAAACACGGGGTGGACGGCGTTGCGAGCAATTACCCCGATAGGCTTTTCCCGCTGAGGGATACTAGCGTTGCGAGAAGGAGAATAGGATAAATTATTTTTCAGCCTAGTCGTAGAGTAATAGTTTCAAGCTTTTGAATCCGAATGGTCTCAATACGTATTCATCCGTCCAATGCATCTCATCGTAAAACGTTTCGGGACCAGTCCATGAAGGATCTCCATCTTTGTAGTGAAGGGGGCCGAAAAAATTCCTCAAAGTGCCGACGAGTACAACCTTTACTTCGTTTGAGCCAGCCTTGACTAATCCTGTTAAATCTACTTTGTAAGGTGGTACGAAAACGGTGCCTGCTCTAGCCCCATTAACATGGACTTCGGCTACCGCGGCGCTCAACTCCTCGAACACAAGTACAGCCTTCCTCGGTTCGAAAGGTACGTGAAAGGTTTTCGCGAGCTCTACAACACCAGCGTAGAAGGGCAACCCCTCTTTACAGAGATCGGAGGAGTTAACAGTACCTTTACCCTCAACTATCCTAGAGGCCCCTCGAGCTCCTGTCTCAACAGCAAAATCTCCAATAACGTATAGCTGTTCTAACTCCGGTTCAATACCTACCGCTCCATGTACTTCAACTATGTTCATACCATACCGGAGCTGATTCGAGATTTGCGCCATACCGAAGCGGGGGTCAAACCACACACATTCCCAGTTCTTTATCACTCTTCCATTCACGAAGATATCGTACAGATGCGGCGTTTCAACAATTAGGTAGATGTCGTGTTCACTCGGGTTAATGAGGCACTCGAATTCAAAGCGGAGTGCGAATCGGGCTCCCACACCCCCGCTCGTTACCTCCCTTTGGGCTTTCCCTATCGGAACTATCTCGCTCCAGGAGTCTCCCTCAAGCCTATACCTGCAGTAATCCAGTACTAGTGCGTTCGGGCCAAGCTTCCTCAGCGCCCAACCCTCTTCATCCCCAGTGATCACAAGCGCAGGTTTCTGCTCGGTCTTCGTTTTCTTGCGAGGTACATTTGAGGATAGGGTAAGGAGGGTTGAGCCGACCGGCTCGAGATCTAGCTCTATCCACGTTCTTCCGTTTTTCAGCTGTGCCCCCAAATTTTCCGCTTTTCCGGAAAGCGCATCCCACAGTATTGGTTCCCACGATCCTTCGATGCCCACTTTGAGTGAACGGGCTGAACTCCTATCGGTATTCGCTACGAAGAGGATGAAGCCACCGTCTACCTTCCTTAAGTGATAGAGAACCACCCCCTCTGGGTCTCCTTCGATGACCACCGGTCGGGGAACTCCCTTGAGAGCCTCTTCAAGGACGCCGCGGTTGATGGATTGCGCGAACCTCGCGCGGTTAACAAGTTTCGCCAACTCATTCGAATGGTGACAATCAACCATCTCCGGGGCTTTTTCAGTGAACACCACAGTACCACCAGCTTCAATGAATTCTTCTAACAACTTTAACGTAGTTGAAGCGAGGGTGATGCAAGGCGGTATAATTACAGCGTCGTAGGAGGCTTCACCCACTCTAAGCCTAGAACCGTCAACGTAAGCATACTTGGCCATGATTATTTCGTCGCCGAGCTCGAAGTCCACGTGCAGGGCTATTAACTCCTTTAACAGGTTCCCGAGCTTCTCATCGAGCTCAGCGACGCGCTTTTCGGAGAGAGGTGTGTACAGGGCCCAGGCGCTGCCGATAGGGTGCAACACAAGCACGTTAGCGACGCGCGATCCCCTAGATAAAGCATAGCTAAGTCTAGCGAAATAATCTTCAACAAGTCTGTTGTAATTCCACCAGGGTTGCGCCCAGTGGAAATTTAGTCCATAGTCTTTCTTCCTCCTACCTCTGAGCGAGTACGGGACTAAGTGGTGATTAAGGAAGTTGACACCCAAAGCGTAGAGAAAATCCCCAATCCACTTCCTATCAGCAAACGTTGGGTAGTTTCCAGTACACCCGTAGGTCTCGCACAGCACCCGCGTTTTACCGAGCTGGTTCGCAACACTAGCTACCTGCTTCACTGTAAGTAGGCTATGCCAGATTTGGAAGCCCAGGTGGTCGATACCGGGTATATGCATATACTCGTAATGCGGCATTACAGCGCCGCCACACCTCAATTGGCTCAACATAGTATCCTCAGCCAGGTAATGACCAGTAAACTTCAACCCTCTCTCTTCACACCATTCGTAGATTTGCTTGGAAAAGGCTTCAACGAAGAGTAGCGTGACGGTTTTCCAAAAATCATACCGGGTTTTCAGGTAATCACCCACGTTAAAGAAGAGTTCTGGGAGGCGTAGTATAACATCGTATCCGTTTAACTCCCTAAATTTCTCCGGTAAATTGCTTGTCCAAGGTATCGAGAAAGGTGGGAACCTAGGGCCTCTCGGCGGTAACCTAGGGCGTAGGTGTGGCCTACTAGATTCAATGTTAGGTTCGTCGGTGAAAACCCCTGGGACAGTTTTGCCGAACTCGGCACGGAATCTTTCATACGGTTTGTATGCAGCTTCAATGAAAGCTTTCACAGCTTTAGGGTCTAGTAGGTCAACATAGCTGAAACCCTCATACCAGGTATCACCAATAGGCGCAATGTACTCTAGGAATGTGAGGTAAAAAGGCGACTTCCCCGCTTCACCGGGTAAAGCTCGCTCATAGCCTATTGGAACCCCCCGCTCATCTAGTAGCAGCCGAAAAGTGGCTATAACTTCATCCCCAATAAAGCTCCTTTCCGAGACAACCATCACGAGCGCTTTAGCTCTCATCTCTGGCCCTAAAGCTGGAACCAGTCCACCAGCGAAACCTGAAGGCCACCGCAACTCATCGTACACCCAGACATAGGCTCCAAGCTTGCTAGCTTCATCGACTGCCGCCTCGAAAGACTTGAACCATTCCTCAGCGAGAAATGGTGTAGCTAATCCCTCCCTTGCATGGAAGAAAGCCCCGCCAAAACCGGCCTCAGCCATTAAACGTACTTGCTTCCTAACTTCATCAGGATCAAGGGCATCGTTTATCGACCAGAAAGGAGCTCCCCTGAACTCGGTTGGCGTTTTCTCAAATAAGGATCGATCTAGTATGCTCACGTGAAAGCGTAGCTGTACTTGCTAAAATAGTTGACCTTCCTCAGCGGAATCGTCTTTAACCACTAAAGGTATACTAAGATTGTGTCAGGAAACATTAGCATCGGTTCTGAGAAACTAAGGGGTATAAATAGGTTGAAAGAATTGGCTATAAAGCTGGGAGCGGAGGACGCGGTCGAGCTACCGGCCGAGAAGATCATTGTAAGGGATTGGGTCCGATGGAAATGCAGGTTCGGGTGCGGAGAATACGGTCGAAGGTTGACTTGTCCGCCTTTCAGCCCCAGCCCAGAGGAGACCCGGAGAGTTCTCCGAGAGTATGGTTTATGCCTTTTAGTTAGGTTCGGCCCTTGCATCGAGGCGGGGTATGGGGAGGGGGTTAACATACATGAAGTTATGTTCGAGCTCGAACGCACGGCTTTCCTTATGGGCTACTACCCAGCTTTCGCCTTAGCGAGCGGGCCTTGCCCCTACTGCGAGGAATGCGTTTTAAAGGAAGGTTTATGCAGGCACCCGGAGAAAGCCAGACCCTCGATGGAGGCTTGCGGCATCGATGTTTATGCTACCTCGAAAAACGCGGGTTATGATCTTAATGTAGTTACATCACGCAATCAACGGCCAACTTTCTTCGGGCTTCTTCTCCTCGCATAACGTCGATTCGACTTACTTTGACTATGTGTAGTGCATTTGAGTAGCTTTATCCGAGAGCTAGATCACGGGATCTACTTCGACGAGGTTTACAGGAGGTGACTAGGTAAGTGTATCGGAGGTGCGGTAGGCGCGCAAGTAGAAGGTAGAAAACAGAAGTTCAACTTTACGGAGGAGGATGCTTTCTCCGAAAAGTGGCCGTCTAACGATGACTTAGGCCTGCAAGTGTTATAGCTACATGCGATTGAGGAGAGGGGTATTTACTTGGTAAGCGGGGACTTTTTGATATTACTTCAACTAGTACAGCCGTTTCTTAAAGAACTATGCTAAAGGTATTGAACCGCCGCTATCTGGCTGGTTCAACAACGATTACTTTAAAGAGTCGATAGGTTAAGCCTATTAGATCCGAGATTTGGGGCTTTTATCCGTCCTGGAAATCCGGGGCTCGCAACAGATTACGTCAAAAGAGATGCAGTGCTTGACTACTCTCAAGGCTCGGTGTGAGCAGAGTGGTTTTATGCAGCTACAGAAGCTGAAGTCTTTTTCGAGGATGGAGTGGAGAACCTTGTTCAGTTAATGATTAACTGCAGGATTTGGGAGTCCTGATGCAACTTCGGTTTACCAGAACGTGGATTTTACACTCATAGCTCTCCTCTGAGTGAAAAGAATTTCAAAAAACCATGTTAAAGGCGTTGAATTGTGGATACGATACCGATTACACTTGCGCGACAGCCGGTGCGATTCTAGGGGATTCTTGGGGAAGGCGAGATTTCTGTTATCTTCTTCAGAATGTCTATGCGCTTTACAGTAAACAGGAATCGCTTGTAATCGGCGCCTCAGGTGAGGTTAAAGTTTGGCTTAATAGTCAGGTTTTAGGGGATGGGCGCTCTAAAAGCTGTTTTTGGAACCTTAATGTACTGGTTCACCACGCACCTAGAGAAAGATATTAACACCCTGACAATTAATATGTTAAGAAAACTCTAAAGCCAAAGCTTGGCTTAGATACATACGCTGAAAACTCAACGAAAGCGCTGGAGGTACTCAGTTTGGCAGGTAGATCTGGGAAGCTTCCTAGATTGAAACCAATCTTCACTGTATAGCACCTTAAATTGACAGCTACTGAGTCTGCAGTAGTTTTAACTATTTAAGGCTTAGATAAGTAAAGAAAATATAGGCTGTGACTAAACCTCGACAAAAGCAAGGTTGGTACTTCCATCTTCCGGACAGAAAAGTATGAAAAGTGTGGGGAATGCTCAGAGCTAATTACCTAGCGCGTAAGCTTCAAGCTACTTCGATGAGCTCCCCGCCCCTACCTCGAGATAGCGCCCTAACGCCTGATTCTTTCGCAGCTTTCAGGGCTAAAGAACTTAGGCTCTTATCGTCAGAATTTATATAAACGATATCCACCTCTTGCAGCTTATCTTTCACCTCGTAGGGAACTTTTTCAAACTGAACCTGGCTAAGGGATCTAACCTCCAATGCCGCTCGGTAGCCAAGTCTCTTTAAAGACTGGTCAAGAATCTTTTTAAGCCGCTCTGAATCTTCTGGCGTGAACACTAGTAAGTAACGTGGAGAGAGAAGTGTTACAGCTTCCTTGACTAATTCTTGAGAGGAGCGGATGAAGAGGGCTACACGCCCACTTCTAGCACTCCACTGCAAGGCTAGCTCGCGTACGAGAGAAGCCACATCTCTTAAGCATTGATTTGCAAAAGATGTGAAAATCGTCACTACTCTCGAATGAAGTTCGACTGTATAGTACTTGTCGGTTTTCTTCACGGCGATGGTGTTGTAGGATTTAAAGGCCCTTCCTTCAACTTGAGCATACTCGAAGTAAACTTTATAGTTTCTACCTTGCTCGAAACTTTCCTCAAAAACTTCAACATTAAAAACGCTGACTTTATGCGCCCGCATCTCTTCAAGCCTTGAAGCGACAAACTTAGTGAAGGATTCAGCTTCTTGGGAATCCCTAATAACAACCGGTATAGTTGTTACTAGTTCAACCGCTCTTTCTGCATCCTCTCTTCCAACTACTTCACTCTCAGGAGTCCATCTCCGCTTTAAAGAGGGGACAGCCAGTAGCACGGCTCTCATAGCCGGCTGTAAAGAGCCGAAGATCGATATAACTATAGAGGCGAGCACGGAAAATACCGCAGATGGAAGATCCACTTTAGCGTCGACGGGCACCTGCAAATTAAATACATGAAACATGCGGAAAACCGCTAAACCCAACATGTATCCGGTAACGCCGCCTGCAAAGCCTACAATGCAAGCACCGGTTATAAACAACACCGATAATTGATCTGGAGTAGCGCCAAGCGTTGAAAGCGTGTAGACTTCTCTTCTTAACTCATAGACAAACCCAATAAACGACAGGAAAAGCATGAGTAATGCTATCACCGCGGGGACCACCATTTCTCCACCTCGAATTTCCAGCCTCGTACCTGGATAATAGACGCGCACAATTTCACCCGGTTCGGATACATACACAGTGTAGCCACCGAGAACGCTTAGGCTTTCAGCAAGTTCATCGCTTTGGAATCGGTCGCTTAACTCAACGTATACCTTGTTAGTATTTGCCCCAAGGAGTAGTGAATCCATATAATTCACGACGATTGTGCTTTCTGGAGCGACTTTCGTGGCGCTCATGCCGAATACAACAGTGGGAATCAGATCTTCACCATCGAGGTCCTTCAGCTGGGAGAACTTTCTACTGTCGAACACTCCCACAATTGTGAACTCCACTCCCTGTATTGATATTACATCACCAACGCTTTTCTCCGTGCGCTTGGCAACTAGGTCACTGACTATTACCTTCCCTCTATCGCAGACGTCTTCGACTGCGCCCGCTATTAGCGTGCCTTTTAGAAGTTCTAAAACCGGAGAACCTCTTGATACTCCTATTATCCCACTTATCGGTACGCCTTGCAGGGTTTCTATCGGATTCATTGGGAAAAGCGCCAAAGCGTTGGGTGCAACCCAAGTAACTCCTTCTCTACCACTAATGAAACCAAGGCCCAATGGGTTTAAAGGCCCTGCTGGGGAAAGGCCCCTAGCGATCAGAAAAGTCTTACCAAGGAATTGAGAAACCCATCCGGCTTCTTGGTAACTGAGTGAAGAATAAGCAGCGAACGACGTTAAACATGTAAGGCCCGCTGACACCGCTGTAACCATCAATAGCATTAAAGTGGCTCTAGCTCTTCTCTTAGAGAAGAAGTTAACCGCGAAGTTGAAAATCGAGGAAGCCAGTCCCTCAAGTGAAGCGCCACTGGCAGTGCGCACTCCCCTTACAGTTACTACTTTCACTACACCAAGCCCCACTAAGGTAAGGCCTGCCGCTGCCGTGGTTACCGCTGCGGCTTCTGAACTCACGGTCAGCCCAGGGGTCACGGAGTAAGCAGCTAGGGTTAAAGTCACAACTAGCGCTAGAAAGGCTGTTACTCTTTTCCCTTTTTCACTGAAGAATAGGCAAGCCATCAAGAAGCTGGCTATACCGCCGACTACGAGAAGGAAAATCGTGTACCACGGAGAGGGTCCAGTGGCTATTCTAGCTAGACGTTCGGATATCTCCATTAGCAAGGTAAAAGCTAGTTTTTGGTCAATGCTTACCCTTAGTCTATCTCCCTCTTTAAGCTTCAACTGCTCTACTGCTTGCGAGATCAAAATGTTAGTGGATCCTAGGTAGTAACCATTTTCCTCTAGTTTTCTGACATTAGCCGTTAAGTTGAGTATAACCCGCTGCAGGTTTTCATTATTAGACGCGAATATTCGCTCTGCTATAGTTGCAATACGTAGCGTCTCGTTTAGGCGTGCCGCGACGTGTTCAATAATTGTACCCCGGAATCCATCGATCTCATAATGTACAGTTAGTTCTACCTCTCTATCTGGGGGTAGTATAATGGAATTAGACATAAAATACAGCTCAGAAGCATAAGCTCCTAAAGCTAGCTGCTCCTTTGGGGAGAGGATCCTAAACATACTGTTTTCGAGAATAGGGGTATAGTTAGTTTCAACCGTGAAAATTGGAAGCTCTCCACTTAAAGAGGGGAGCGTCTCTAGAATTACTCTGCCACCATACTCAACAGGCCATTCAATCACGAGCCCTTGCGCTAAGGAGTTTTCGTCAAGAGATAGCACGTAAGGGACAAAGTTGACTTCTCTTGAAAATGGCCCTAAAACCGCGAAGCTCTTAAAACCGGAAGGTAAACTTATTTCTGCTTGAGCCCCTTTCACTTCTACAACCAGGAGCAATGGTACTTCCACGGTGAACTGCCGCCGCCCCGGGAATCTTGGAAACATTGTCCTCGTAACAGTTACATTTATAGCGAAAAACCCCTCTACAGGTTTAGTGAAAAGGATTTTAATAGTCTGTTTAGAAGTATCAAGCTCTAAATTCTGAGTAGTGAAATTACCAGGGGAAGAATATAACTGAATATTGGGAGTTGCGTAGGCAAAGCTATCTGAGGTTAAATAATGTGAAACATTAGCTAAGAGAGCTGGTTGAAAAGATAGCACGACGATCAGCAGCAGGGCCTTCAATAGCCGGAAACTTAGCATGCTAAGCTACCCGAATCTCATTCTGAGAGAATCCTAATTAAGTTTTCTGTTATACTTAATTATCTTTGTATATTGTTTACTTATTAACTATGAGCATTCCAAGTGAAGCTTAGAATGTTTCTCCAGTGCGTTAAGTAAGGCCTCAATGTTACTAAGTGGTACATCTTGGAGTATCTCTGCTGTAAATAGTAAACCCCCCCGTTTAAAACCGAGTTCCTGTATTATTTTCTTGACCCGTATGTCTATCTCTTTGGGGGTGCCAAAAGGTAGGAGGCGTTGCCTATCTACATCAATATCGATAGCTACTTTCCCCTTTAAAACATTTTTAATTTCCTCTAACCTATTGATGTTTTCCTGTATGTTTAAAATATCAACGCCGGATGAAACAATATCTTCGACTATATTCATCACGTATCCATCAGTATGCAGCCTAACTTTAGCTCCCTTACGTTTTGCTTCCGAGAATATTTTTTTGTAGCGTGGTAGAATGTATTGTCTAAATTTCTGAATAGAATAAGGAAATCCTTTCTGAATACCGAGGTCATCTCCAAAGGAGACTACATCTACTCTCAGCTTCACCAGTTTTTTAACAACTTCAACATTATACTCTGTCACAATATCTATCAATTTTTCTAGTTGTGGAGGTTGTGTAACTAAATCTCTTAAAAAATTTAAATAACCTCTTAAATAGGTTAACCTAAGGAACAGGAAACCATGAGGCATAAAACCGATAGTTAACCCACCTAAGCTTCTAACATGATCTATAAAAGCTTCAACATCACTCCAGGGTATCGGGGGTTCCCCTTCCCTCGGTAATCCTAGTTCGGGATCTGGGATTTTTAGATCCTTCAACTTGCTCCAATCCTTTAGCGGAGCTTCCACTACGATGCCTTGCAAACCGTCAACTGCGTACTTCCATACGCACCCCCATTCATCCCTATACGTAGACGACGGCCTCGTGGGAGTATCGTAGTTGATCATACCCCTTTTAAACCCCGGGAAAATCAGTCTATGTTTTTCAACTATTTTCTCCAGTTTTTCGCGGTACCTCTTCCATGTGGGCAGCGGAATTGAAACAAAGCTAGGGATAAACCATGGATACTCAAAGTTTACAGCTTTTAGGTAGTTTTCTCTGAAAACCCTGAAGTCAACACCCATGGAAAGCCCTATGTTAATCAAGTTATTCTCGCTGATATATTTTGCCTTTTAGAATCAGAAGGGAAATAGTAGTAAGGTTCCAGCTCATTTAAATACTAAATGCGACTTGATATTTTATAAAAATAAAAATTATTAAATTTTTATTTACTTTCTCCGACGTCTAAGCATCAGTAGAATTACCACGGCTATTACGGCAACCACACCTATTGACGCGTACATAGTTATAGGCACACCTTTTTCCATTAGTTCTGGTACCTCGGGATAGCTTGCCTCGATGTCCAGGGTTTCTATCAAGTAGCTGCCCCACTTATTCCAACCGATTCCTGGAGCCACTACCTGTATAATTAGGTAGTTGGCTCCCTTTACGGTGTGAACACCGCTACCTAAAATCACGAATTGATCCCGTGCAAGTCTTCTTTCCTCTCCATCGATGGTAGCTGTCTGATCTGCGGGCGAGAATACTATTGCTGTAGAAGGTGTGAAAAAGCGAACCTCCTGCCCAGGTCGCGAACCTATGAACGTGATACCATCGCCTATAAAGTCCTCAGTTACTTCTCCACCGTATGTCTGCGCTGCGAGCACGGTTATATCCCCTGTGCTTTCTATTATCATGTCGAACCTGCCGATACCTAAAGGTAGGAACCAGTAAGCTTTCTGGGCTACATCTGTATCTGTAAATGAGTGCTCATTCATTACGCTAAGGTCGCTCGCCTTGTATACAGTAACCTTGCCCGCTTCTAAAGGCACGACAACAAGAGCAGCGCTTCTACCGGTTTGCTGGTACGTTGCATGGTTGGGGAAGAAGAAAAGTTTGCCAACGTAGCCTCCAGTAATAGAAGGTACGTAAACGAACATCCCTAAAGCGGCGCTACATACTAACACGTCCCCTGTAGTTGTAAGCTCGAAGACGGAATCGTATCCCGCTGCAGCGCTAATACCGCCTTGCACCACTCTGGATTGTATAATTGCGCGGGCGGTTCCCCTAGGGTCAACGGAACCGCTGGTTTCGAATTTGCCTACCCTATCTTTTAAACGCCATTCACTTTTTCCCAACGCTAAGAGGTAGAAGTTATGATGAACTAAATCCATAGAGTAACCGTACTGGTGAGTTGCTGGAGCCGGCATGAAAATGTAATGAGTGCCCCTAAACCCCCCGTTTATGCTCGGATAAAACGTAGCTACTCCGGAAAACGGGTCGTCTTCGTAAGCGGCACTACCGCCGGTCAGTAATACGCCGACTCGCTTGTTTGAGACAACCTTGAAGTATATACCATACGACACGTAGAAAGTTGCCTTATCGAGCGCGTTAATCCGCGTGGAGTTTATCAGTAGCCCTGAAGTTATATCATATATCTCTACCCTGGTATCGTCCTGATAAGCGACTATATCAAGGAGTGCATACCCGCCTGGAGGCGTGAAGTTAATTGCTTTCCCCCAAACTAGTTCAGCTAAGCTTGGCAGGTCGGTTGACGGAGGCACATAGCCGTAGTAAACATGCTGGTTAGCTTGAGCCGCGACTCTTTGAATAGGGGCTAGAAATGCTGGGAGAGAGGCTAGCATTAGAACTATAACCAGTAACTCCCTAGTAAGAAATCTTCTAAGTGAAAAAGCATTAAAAAATTTCATATTTTTATCCACCGCCCCTAGTAAGTGCCGAATACCATGTACCTCGCGATGTTGACTATACTCACCAGCACTATACCCAGTATCTCGCCCGCGATAATTCCAACCGCTACCGGAACGCCAACTTCCTCGTAAGCTTTCCTGCCCCCGACTTTCAGTAGAGCGTACTTTACTGCCCAGACGATTAAAGGAGTAAATGTCCCCACGTGCCATGTATAGAAGTCATGTAGGCCTAGCATGAAGCCCAGCGGCTCAAGCGGCCACCATGGGAACCTTAACCTTAAGAAGACTAAAGCGCCAGCGAGTAGGAAGCCTACTAGACCAGGTATAGAGGCGATGCTGAGTCTCGGATTATAGAATCCAGCGTCTCCATCCCAGAAGTAATCCCATTCTTTAGCTACTGGTAATTCCATGAATCCCCACGCGTGTAACGCGATGAATGTTAACGGTATTGCGATGACAGCCGTTATTATACTCCCTATAACCAGTAGTTTGTAGACAGTGTCAGCTCTAACGCCAGCCATCTGCGCGACCTTAAAGCTATCCATTGCACCCATCATCGTTGAGTAGTAGGGGCCGTAGGTATCGCATCCTGTGCCCCACCTGCATGTATGCGAAATTATGAAGAGCTTACCAGCAGGGTACTGAGGAGCGGCTGGCAGGGTATCTCCCACGAAGGGTTTCCAGTAGTAAGCGCCTCTCAGGAACGTGACGTTAGCAGTGTAAGCCCTAGCCCTTGTCAACACAACTACCTGAAGCCAAATAACGAATAATCCTAGGATAGCATCCTGAGGTTCTACGTTGGAAGCGATGAAGAGGGCGATTAAGCCTACTGCACCGAGTAGAACTAGAAGGTATGCCAGCCGGTATGATACTTCGCCCTCCGCGGATTTACCACCAGAAGTTGTTAACTTAAATGTTTGTGCAAAGTATTTCCAGTTAACTAGGATGAAGAATACTAGGATGCCGAGCGCCATGCCGGCAGAGATTACTTCAAAGTAGAATGGTTCACCGTAGTATATCATCCACCACTTGCTCCACTGGCCGACCGTATATATACCCGTATAGTACCCGAAGTAGGACATTATCTGGGGCAGTAACGTGGTGAACACTAGGTGCGCGAACCACATCGAGAACAGAGCATCCAGGGGGACGAGGAAGAAGAATGCATAGCGAAGCGGGTCTGTAGAGAACACTACGACTTGAGCTAGGCTCGACTGGAGCACAGGATATGCCTGGGTCATCTGGAACTGGCCAGTGGACCATGATAGGTAGTTCGGGCTCGTCAGCCATCCGTAAAAGTCCGGCAATCCCGGATAAGCTGAGTAAATCATGTAGGGTACGTAGAAAAGCACACCAAGCAGAAAAGCAATCTTAAAGTACTTCTTGAACTTGGTTGGGCTCGGCGTTAAAGCAGCCTCGGCAATAAGCCATCCTTGCGCGTGTGGGAACGGCAGCACCTCTATCTCAACCCATAGTCTTCGAAAAACTCCGGCCCATCCTAGGAAGAAAGCTGCAGTAACGACGTACCAGAAGACGTACGTGCCAATTACAGGCATCCACTCATTGGCATACACAGAGAATAAGTTGTTAAGCGAGTTTCGGTAGAACATGCCCCTAACTGCATCTGCCGACGGCATCCATATCATCGGTAGAGCATAACCGTGTGTCTCTGCTGTGGCAACCCGTATATTAAAGAGGGCTGCAGGTGTAGTATAGAAGCCTTTGAATACCGTGTACCAAGTAGCTATACCGGTCCCTATATAGATGAGGCAAAACATCTGTCTATCAATTTTCAACAGCCCTCTCTCCATGAGGAGCATCATTATCGCGGCAACAGACCAGGGTAACGCGATTGCGCATAGAAGCCCGCCGGAGGGGCCGATGTTAATTCCTCCCGTACCCCAGGCGGCTGGCAGGAACAGGGTTTCAATAGTTATTAATGCCGATAGTAGAGCGGTGTAAACAATTACTACAAGCCATTGCTTGCTCGTTAAAACCCGGATTTCCTCACTTTTTGTCGCCATCACGCATTTTCAACGAAGCTTAATTTAAATTTTACGCATAGGTTTAAAAAGGGTATGAAATAGGCGAATCTTATTTATCTTTCTGTTGATTAGTATAAAAAGAGGAGAGAAAGCTTTAAAGCGTATCCAGTTGTCGAGTGCTTGCATGAACCTTAGAGTTAGCGGTAGGGAAAAGAAATCAATTCTAAGTGAAACCCTCGTACCTGCGGCACTAATGCTATTACTTACAGCTACTCCGATTCTAAATCCTCTAACCGCGGCTCAACCCACGCTAACTCCTACCCCTCACGGATTTGAGAAAATAATAGTTCATTTTAACAAGAGTTTATTTATTGAAGATGTTCAAGCTCTTTCGAAAAGCTCTAGGTTTACAGGCTATCCGGGTTTCTTTGAAGCGGCTAACTATATCGCAGATGTTTTTAAGGGAGCTGGTATTGCGCCATTAGGTAAAGATTACTTTGAATGGTTTGAGGTGACCGTACCTATTACGGGAGATTCCTGGATATCTGTAGAGGACGGCTTGAAGGTAGCCGTATACCCGCTGTACCCCAACCTTGTGAATCCGAGCCCATATAGAAGCGACGATTGGGATTACCTAGTTTATGTAGGGAAAGGCGAGCTTGAAGACTTTAACGGGAAAAATGTCTCAGGGAAATTCGTGTTAATGAATTTCGCCTGCGGGTGGAACTACTACTATGCATTAATGCTCGGCGCTAAGGGAGTGGTTTTTGTGCCGGAATCGTCAGACGCTGTTACCAGACCAGAAGCCGACCAAAAGCTGACTCTTGTTCCAGTATATTTCCCCAAGCTGTACATGCCGCTTGAAAGAGAAGGGATTCAGCTGCTCGAGTTGGCGAAAAAAGCTGGTGATACTGGTATTAAGGTAAAAATCTTTTCTCAGATGCGGTGGGACTCAGTAAAGGTACCGAATGTCGTCGGTTTTATTAAGGGGAAAAATCCAGCAAAATCCAATAAAGTTGTTGTTATAGCGAGTTACTATGACTCTTACTCGGTTGTCCCCTCGCTTTCCTTTGGTGCTGAGGATGCTTTAGGGATAGCTACTCTGTTACAATTTGCCAGGTTCCTAGCTGAAAACCCGCCAGAATACTCAGTGGCTTTAGTAGCTTTAGCCGGTCATTACCAAGCTCTCTGGGGAGCGAGAGAATTTGTAGAACGCCGTTTCGACGATGGGAGGGAGTATGTTGCATTCGCCTCCATAGATTTGTCGAGCGAATCCGATCAGGTCGGAATTTATGTCCTCGGCTCGGCCTACTCTTATAGATACGCTGATATTCTAGTCAGGCGGTACACTTGGCTGGTCAGCAGAGCTTTTGGTCCTTGGTTAGCCGAAATACGGATGTTACTGGGAAGTAAATTTGGAGAAAACTTTGTCGATGGAGTTTTAGCAAGCTATCCCGGCTATATAAGGTCAGTACCAATGTACGAACCATACCGTTACGGGTTCTTACCTTCTTCTGCAGTCTTCCCATCCCATAATTGGTATCTTGCATCTCAAGTATACCTTTTCGATTCAGAACCCTTTACATTAGCAATGTACGGTGGAGGCTTCACATTTAGAACCACTAACGCCTTTAAAACTCGCCGCTGGACTCCCGCCGACAGGCTGGATTATGTGAATTTTGAAAATGTGTGGCCACAGGCTTACTTTATCCACTGCATACTTTGGGCAATGTTAAATGAAGATATCAACCTGCCAACTTCAAAGGAGAGGCTTCGCGACGATTGGGGGTACGTGACGTTGCGAGTCAAAGTTACAACCTATAACATGCTTACATCGTACTGGGATACTATTAATTTTACGGAAAAACCAGAGTTGAAGGGTAAGCTTATAGCTTATGTAACTAGTGGTGGGCTCAGAATAGCCCAGAAAGTCAGCGATGATGGTACAGTTACAATACACGGCTTAAAACCATACGCCGGAGGTGGAGTTGACATTTTCGCTATTGAGGATAACGGAAAGATTACTTGGACCACGGATGTCGGTGTATGGCAAGCTCCGGGATGGAAGGGTATACCTTTAACTACTCATCCTCATGAGAAGTTAATAGCGATCTTCGAGTGCGCTAGTATATTCATACCTTTCGTCTTCCAACCGACAGATTTTAGGACTCTATCCCTTACCTCGATCAATGATGCTAGGGCACACAGTCCTATGATTCGGCAGAACAGTTTGCAGACCGACATGTTCGCTATGGCGTTTGTTCAGCCAGGTGTTCCAGCCGAAGTAACTTTCACCATAGGGACTGGATTACCAAGCATAGTTCTGAATAATGCTTCGCCAGCAAAACCTGAGGGGTTCGGTTATACTTTGAACAAAGGCGAGCAAATTGTTTTAACCCCATTAGATGCTTTCAAAAACCTTTATACAATTGTTGACAACAGGTACAATAATATAAAGAGCAGAAATGTTATAATACCTACAATTGAATTTTACGCTAACGCAACCCTCAAGCTGAAGAGCGAATTCGAGAAAATGCTCGAAGAGAGAAACTACTCCAAAGCTTTTGGTGCATGCCTCTTCGCCTGGGCCGCGCTTATCAACTGGTATAACACTGTTATGAGCGCAATAGGGCAAGTAATTACATCGATTGCAGTTTTCTTCCTTATTTCATTACTATTCGCGCTCTTGTTTGAGCGGCTTGCTTTTAAGGCAGAGGGTAGCCGGAGACTATTCACCCTGCTACTTATCTTAGTGGTTGCAAATGCCGTACTTTATACACTTCACCCCGCCTACCACATAGCTACCAACTGGACAATCGTGCTACTTACAGTCACTTTCCTAGCATTTAACATCATCATGCTTTATATAGCTATCATGAATGCTTATTCAGCAGCTAAAATAATTCGAGAATCTAGAGTTGGTAAACACTTTGTTGAAGTCAGTCGAAGCGGATTAATGGTTGAAAGCATGACTCTTGCGATCGAAAACATAAAGAAAAGGAAACTGAGGACAATCTTAATCTTGGTTGCAACGACCGCGATCACGTTCGCTATGATTTCGCTCGCGTCGGTAACTTCTTCACCTGTAATGCTTCCTCAAGGTGTAAATACAACTCGGATGCCGGACTTTGAAGGTTTACTAATTAGGGCCTACCCATGGGATCAATTGAACTTCCTTACCTACGAAATGTATAACAATTACCTAGAAGGTAAATGTTACATAGCCCCTAGAGCATTCTTATACCCTCCACCCTTACTGGTGGCTATGCCGGGTGTAACTACCGGGCTTCTCTACTTAGGTTTCAGCCCACAGCTAAAAACGCAGATCTACGGTATGCTTGTTTTATCTCCTAATGAAGTTAACGTATCCGGGTTAGATAGGTTAATAGTTAGGGGTAGGTGGTTTAGCGAGGGCGATGTATATGCCGTGATACTCACGGAGTCGGTTTCATCCAGCTTAAGCCAAGAGCTGGGTAGACCGATCGACGCGGGGTCAACCATAAAATTATGGGGTCTAGAGCTTCGGGTAGTCGGCATAATCAGTGACCGCGTTGCAAACTTTACAAACCCGGACGGTGAACCAGTAACTCCCATAGACCCTCAATCCCCCGTAGCAACTCCTCTCCACTTATCCGCAAGGAATATAATGGTAATCCCGTATTCGCTGTACAGGCTAATAGCTGTACCTCCAACAGTTACCAATATCGCCGTAAAACCTCTCAATGAACGGCAGTTAATCGAGTTGAAGGGTTTACTTCCTTCAATAGTATCCTACCCGATTTACTTACACTGGGGCGGGGAACTGAGAGCTTGGGTTATGAGGCAGTGGGTTAGTGCGATAGGTTTCGAGTTTATAATAATTCCAGCCATTTTAGCAGCTGCATCCATACTGGACTTAATGCTCGCCTCTGTTTACGAGCGGAGAAGGGAGTTGTATGTTTTCACGGCCGTCGGCATGGCGCCATCTCATGTCACAACCGTTTTCTTAACTGAAGCATTAACCTACGTAGTACCAGCAGTATTCTTTGGATACGTAACAGGAATTCTAGCTACTAATGCTATGTTAGCTGTGGGTGCATTTCCAAGCGGGCTTTACCCCAACTTTACTTCGTTAGCGATACTAGTTGTTGTAGGTCTCTGCACTTTACTTGTCGTAGTTGCAGCTTACTATCCGTCAACCTTAGCCAGCAGGCTTGCTATTCCATCTCATGTGAGAAGGTGGTTATCCGCTGAGAAAGGCCCTGCAGGGGATGAGTGGAGGATAACGTACCCATTAATCCTTTCTTCGGCGGGAGAAGTCTACGGCTTTATGAATTTCTTAAGTGAGTACATGAGGGCTCTTGAGTTGAGAGAGAGCGCCTTCTTCGCGGAAAAAATAGAAATATCTGAAGAGGAGAAGGGTGGAGACCACGTTATCCGGTTGCACGCGCACTGCAGATTTGCGCCCTATGATCTGGGTATAAGGAGTGACATATTAATCACAGCCATCAGGAAGAAGGATGCAAGCAATTACGTCTTTGACGCTCTAATCAAGCGTGTGGAGGGCTACTGGCAGGCTTGGAGGGGCACAGCACTTACAGTCGCGGGTGATCTTCGGAAGGAGATAATAGCATGGAGGGCTTTAAGCCCTGAAGAAAGGAAGAAGTACACGCCCAGATAGGGGTGAATCATATGGGAAGTCCGTTGGTTACAGCTCAGAGTAAGGCTTTAACCAGTAAGGTCGTTTTAATGTTCCTGTTCTCTGCACTTGTACTACAGCCTCTCGTAGTTTACTACTACCTGTTGACTAACAGCTACTACGCTTTCTCGTACTGGATAACCGTACTTTTATTTGCGGAAATTGCCAGCTTAGCTAGAGCTGACTTCACCAGCAGGGAACTGTATCTCGTTCTTACGTTTCAGCCTGTCGCTTTTGCCTATTCTCTGTTTTTCATCAACTTTATTAGGAACATGTACTTCGCTTACAGTGAACCTTCCAAATACTTCGGGATCGCCCAGCACGTGCCTAGCTGGTGGGTCCCTCCAGAAAACGTGGTACAATCCATTTACCTGTCTAAACTACTTTTCTTCGAACCAGCATGGGCACTACCGATAGGGTTATCACTTGCCTTCCTAGCGTTGACTGTGTTAACTGATGTTTCGCTAGGTTACTTAAGTTACACCATATTCGTAGTCGAAGAGAAGCTCGAGTTCCCATTTGCTCGAGCCTCTGTAGCTATGGTTGAAACCCTAGCGTCTAGAGATCCGAACTATTTAAGGACTCTATTCGCATCCTGCATTATAGGCATACTACTCAACATAGGCTTAAAGTTCCTACCCTACATAATGTCAGTATTTATGTTAGGAGGAGTGTTCGTCGCTGTCGGAACTCCTTTCTACGGTTACGACTTTACCCCCTACCTCGATTACATACTACCCGGCGCCGGGTTTGTTTTAGTAACAGATCCCTTAGCTTTTGTAAGCGGTTTCCTTATTCCCCCAGCAGTGGCTGTGGTTCAGTTCCTAGCATCATTTCTCCTCTACTTCGTTGGAACTCACATGATAACTCGCTTTAAACTTTGGCCTGAAGAAAGCCTATGGACAACAGGCTGGGGGTATTGGACGCTACAGTACAGATCTATGATATACTTCTACGTATCGTTTTTCATCGGGCTAAGCTTAGCCGCCATGTTAATCCCCCTGGCTGTTAACCCAACTCCTCTAAAGCGGGCATTTAAAGCGCTTGGCAAAGCTGGGGGGAAAGGCTTCTCAGCTAAGATGTTACTAGGGGTTTTCTTCGTTTCATCTATCTCGATGACCATGCTATCCTGGGCGTTAACCGACTTCTCCTTCCCAGTGTATATTTTACTTTTATTAATAGTCGGCGGGACTTTCTTTGCAACTTATATAGCAACGGCATCCGCAGGTGTTACTGTTTTCGGTACAAATGTCCCATACTTAAGAGAGTTGTCGATATACTTCTCCGGCTACCAAGGCAAGGAGATATGGTTCGTCCCGCTTCCAGCCACCCTTTCCAGTGCTCCTGTGGGAACGATCGGCGTGACCCTAGCTTCTCCCTTGGGGGGGTCATCAGTTGCACAAGCCTTGCTTCAAGCTGATGTACTGGGAGTTGAGCATAGGGAGTTTTTCAAAGCTTATGCGATACTGGTGTTGGTAAGCATAGTCAGCGGCTTTTTCTTGACTAACTTGTTCTGGTACATTTCGCCTATACCCTCAAGTGCTTACCCATATACAATAACAGGATGGCCTGTTGACGCGTTGAGCTGGGCTAGGATGATGGTCTGGGTGTGGAGTGGTTACCTTTTCAGACCTATCTGGATCGCTGCGGGCTTCGCTGTGGGAACTGCCTTGTACGCAGCAGCCAATTTCGTTCTGCGAGCACCGTATCTCCTGATAGTGGCGATAACGGGAGCTGGTATGGGTATACCATGGGCTTTCTCGCAGATGATAGGTTCCATTATTGGAAGGCGAGCCTTAAGGTCGGCGTTGGGAGAAAACTGGGGCAGGTACTTGTATTTGTTAGTCACCGGCATTTTCCTCGGAGATGCCATCATGGAAACGATGAGGATACTGTTGATAGTGCTGGCTAGATCACAATGGCTACTGCCGTTCTAAAGATAGGTAAGGCGAAATGCCCAGCGGGCAGATCAGCAAGAGTACATGGAATCGCAATGACAAATCATTACTGTCTAACAGGAAGTTTATAACGGTTTTAACCTTATTTTCTATAACTGCTCTATCCCTCTTTTCGGTTAGAACAGTAGCCGTCGGTGGCGAGATAGCTGGTTGGGATCACTCCTTTCACTACACTAATGCATACCTGATATACTACTTCTTCTTGCCAGATGGTAGCCCGCTGGGTTATGATCCTTGGCACATGTTAGGCTGGAGCCCGAACCTCTACTACAATTTAGGGACTTCGCTTTTCGTCACGTTATCCTACAGCTTTCTATCACCACTGTTGGATATGAAATCAGTCTACAGCCTATGCGTCGCGCTCAGTTACGCGCTTCTAGCTCCAGCGACGTTTATTCTAGTGTACGCAATGACCGGGTCGTACACCACCGGCCTCATAGCTGCTCTCATCAGCGTTGCAGTCTTCGACGAAGAAGATTCATGGATATCGGCAGGGTGGAGGCAGGTTCACTATATAGCTATGTGGCCCCAACGGTGGGGGATCGTTACAGGTATCTCAGCCCTAGGTTTGTTTATACTCGCTTTACGCTATAAGCGAGCCGGTGTGTGGGAATTTCTCCTGGCCTCCTTAGCTGCTCTCCTGCTAGCTTGGGCGACTCTTTCGCACGTTGTAATGGGTGCGGCCACCCTTATCCTAATGTTAGTGGCCGCTGTTTTCAAGCTAGCCGAGGACATAATAGTTAGAGGAAAGAGGGAAGCATTAAACCATATTTACTTGCTGTTATTCACAATTATGCTTTCCTTTGGTTTAATGGCATTCTGGGCTGTTCCGTTACTGGAGACCAACCAAGAGTTTCACGGGTTGTATACGCTTACATGGGAGCTCGGAGTTGGAGTTATAGGTACGATAACTTCCTCCTACCCATTCTATTTTAACTTACTTGTACCATTAGGGCCAGCTCTTTCTCTTTTTAAACAGCGGGAGAAAAAAGCATCAATCTGGGCTTTGTACGCAGGTTGGCTTTTATTCACACTTACAGTTCTCTTCGCGTCAAGGGTAATACCCGGCAACATGATAGGTTCGCTCAGCATCTACACTATGCTTTTAGCCCTAGCTCTTTATTTGAAAACCCGAGGCGGTTTAGCCCATATTTTACTTCCTACATCGGCTACTCTGCTGCTGTGGTTGGCTACTGGACCTAGCACATACGTGGTTAACCTCTTAGGCTTACCGCTAGACCTGAGAAAGCTCCCACTCGTAGAATGGTTGGGTTACGGTAAGTTCGCAGGTTACGCCAGGTATATTTTCTTAGCTTACTACTCAGTTACGGTCTCCAGCTTAGCATCTTGGGCGGTGGATCACTTGAAAAGTGAGAGCGACTCTAGAACCCCCGAGTTGCGAACGGTGGCGCTCCTCCTTCTTTCTCTTATCGTGGCAGGGTTTCTAGGACCAGTTTTACAGAGTTTCCCTAAAAACACCGATTTACTGGGTTCTTCTGAAAGTAAAAAGTTCTGGCTCATCGAAGAATTTCCGCTTTACCAGAACGTAAGTCTGTTCGTAAACTCGCTCAGCTTGCTAGGGATCGAGGATAACACGTACTTGCTTGTCCAGGATCTAAGCGACAACTTCGCCGACTGGAGCACTTTCTGTCACAACCATTTCGTATACGAGTTCCCGTTGTACATCGGGAAACCAGTAATCGGCGGGATTGTTTGGACAAGGTACGTCACCCAGCCTATCTCAACTACCGAATACTCTAGGATGTTTTCAATGGATAATGCCTACTGGGCTGAAAATATCGAGATATTTTATTCGCAGCTGAAAGAACTCGGCATCTCCTATGTTGCCGTGTTTGATTCACGATTAAAAGATTCCTTGAAAAAAAGCGATCTCTTTGAAGAAGTCCTCTCAATCCCCCCTTACACGCTGTTTAGAACTAGAGAGTTCAACCAAATAGTAACCATCAACTCGTCCAGTGCACGTATTGAGAACGTTGTTATTCGACCAAACCTTATCCGCTTTACGATTAGAGCTAAGCCGATGGAGGTTTACCGAGTTAAAATAAAGTTGGTAGCTTTCCCTCGCTGGGTTGTAACAACGCAGCCGGAGGCTTTTTTCCTCAAGATCTTGACGTACAACCCCTGCATAGTTGAGGAAACCTCTCGAGCGTGGGGGTATCCAGTCGGTTCGAAAATACCATTCTTCGACCTGTTGATAGTTCCAGCGTCAGAAGCTACGACAGTTGAATTGAGGTACAATCCACACACCATCGGCGACTGGATTACGACCCTAGCGCTACTTGTAGTAAGTGCAGCTGTAATTACCTTTTTGGCGTCGCGGCCAGTATTCTTTAAACTTTTCATTAGAAGGCTCTCCAAACAGCAGTACTAATTTAGAAGGAAGATTGAATGCAGTCCATGACATGTCTTCTTGGGTATTTTTAACGTTAGTCTTTTTCCCTCCTGCAAAGCGATAGGGGGGCGGGATGCTTTTTAAGGATCTTGCCGAGCTGGCGAGGAAACTAGAGGGACTAAAAAGCAGAACTGAAAAGGTAAGTATTCTAGCGCAAACTCTGCGCGGCCTTTCGCCGGAGGAGGGGGAAGTCGCGATCCGCCTATTGACCGGTAGGGTATTCCCCGAGTATTCTGAAGCAAATTTAGGGGTTGGGTGGAGCCTGTTAAGCACAGCATATAGAAATGTAAAAGGGTCGCCTGCGCTTTTTCTAAGGCAGCTAACGGTCAACGATGTATATAAACGCTTATCCGAGATAGCAGAAGCCACCGGCGAAGATTCTCGAAAAAGGAAGCTAAGGTTGCTTCAAGCTTTGCTCGCCAACATGGATAAACTGGAGTTCGAGTACTTCATAAGATTCATAACTGGGGAACCGAGGATCGGGGCAAATGAGGGCATAGTTCTCGAAGCCTTGGCTAAAGTTGCTAACGTGGATTATGACACTGTACGTAGAGCATACATGTTCACAGGGGACCTAGGTGATTTGACTAAAAGTATTTTAGAGGGCGCGAGACTTGAAGAAATTACGCTCCAGCTTTTTCGGCCTGTAAGACCAATGCTAGCCGAGATGGCTAGCGATGTTAGACGGGCTTTAAAAGAGTGTGGCGGGCAGGCTGCTCTCGAATTCAAGTACGACGGTATAAGAATTCAAGTCCATAAGAGAGGGAAAGAAGTAAGACTTTTCACGAGAAGGCTTAGCAATGTAACTCACAGTTTGCCGGATGTGGTAAACCAGGTTACCGAGCACGTCCATGCGGAAGAAGCAGTTCTCGATTCTGAGGCTATAAGCTTCCAAGACGGCAAACCTCTCCGATTTCAAGATCTTGTCAGAAGGGTTAGGAGGAAAAATGATGTCTGGTCAATGATAAAGGAGATGCCCTTCGCCATTAAAGTGTTTGACTTAATCTACTTAGATGGCAGAGTTTTTGTCAATGAAGCCTACGAGGCCCGATGGGAAAGGCTATTAGAGAAAGTTGACCAGGAAATATTGATAGAAAGGATCGTTACCAGTGATGTAGAAGAAGCTGAGAAATTTTACAGGGAAAGTGTTGAGAAGGGTAATGAAGGTCTCGTAGTAAAAAACCTTCGTTCTCCCTATACTCCCGGAGTAAGAGGTAGGTACTGGTTTAAGGTAAAGCCGGCTGAAACTATTGACCTAGTTATAGTAGGCGCTGAGCGCGGTCATGGACGCAGAAGTAGGTGGTACAGCGACTATTACCTAGCGGTTTTAGACGTGAAACGGGGGGAGTATCTCGTAGTGGGTAAAACTTTCAAAGGATTAACAGACGTCGAGTTTGAAGAGGTTACACGCAAGCTTTCCGAGCTTAAAGTAAGGGACGAGGGCTGGAGGATATGGGTTAAGCCCACGATGGTGGTTGAAGTTGCATTTAACGAAATTCAGCGAAGCCCAAAATATCGATCCGGCTTCGCGCTTCGCTTCGCCCGTATCTTGCGCTTCAGACCTGATAAATCACCGCAAGATATAGCTACTTTAGAGGATGTTAAAAAAATGTATGAGGACCAATTTAAGCGAAGGGCTCGAGTCTCCTTTTAAGGAGCTTCGCTCCGTTCATCCTCCAGCGCTTTTTTCAATTCGTCTCTGAGTTTCTCCTGCGTCTTTTTTAATTCTTCTAATTTTCCCATAAGCTCTTGAAGGACTGGTCTGATACTTTCAACACCTTTATGGGCTAGGAAGGCAACCGCCTCGCTTCTGCTCTTGAATACGCCTGCCTCTACAAGCGCGTCAGTTACATCTAAATCGCCCTGCGGTAACCTAACCGAGACTACGTACGAGGGGCCTATGATAGACTCGCCTTTCAAAGCTTTATCCAACTTTTTCATTGCTTCATCCAAACTCTTCATAGCCACACCTATGCTCTTTTCAATAACCCTGCTAACTTCCTCCCCTATATTCTCAAATCCTCTATCTAGGTGAACCACACTAGCCTCTACCCTAGTCGGTCTCGCTTGCCGTGCAAGATCCCTAACACTGTCAAGGAAATCTTCTACAGTATCACTCCACTTTTCAAAAAACTCGTCTACGCTCTCTCTTAACTCCTCCAGTTCGCTCCTTTCACCGGGATTCATTTTTAACCACGCTTCTCTAATAGAGCCCCGGATTTCGAGTCGCGATTCTAGTAATCGTCTCCTAAAATCGTGGAGTTTTCTTCTAAGATCCGTAACCTGCTCTATCTGTTTTTCTTCTCCACTTAGTATTTTTCTCTCAAGTGTTTTTAGTTCTTCATTTAGATCATTTAGAGTCTTAGAGAATTCCGCATCTAGTTCCTTCAATTTAGACCTAATATTTTCTATTGACATACCGATTCTATGTAAGTTACAACATTTTTTAAAGTTTTCTCACATATCATGGTATGCTCCACCCCATGCGCGCCTAGAAGTCGTAAACATTTTACAATGCCTAGTAACTTACTCCTCAAGTATTACGTCGGCCTGAGTTAAGAAGAGACGACGCGAGGCCACTTCCAAAGTTTTTCCTACTACTTTCAACTGACCCTCCAAGACTGTATCCTCTGCATGCCTAGCTACAATCACTCTATACTCTCCAGGCTCTACAACAAGCCTTGCATTTCTATCGTAAAAGGCGAGTAGTTCAATAGGAAGCTTGAAAGTGACCTGCACTCTCTTACCCGGTTCTATCGTTATGCGTTTAAAGCCTCTGAGTTCCCTTACCGGTCTAGTAACGCTTGAGCGTTTTTTGGTAATATACAGCTGAACCACTTCATCGCCTTTAATTTCACCTATATTCTCTACAGTTACAGAAACTTCAACAGTATTTCCGTTTTCGATTACTTCCGGTTTAATCCGCAAATCACTGTACTTGAATTTCGTATAGCTCAATCCGAAGCCGAGTGGGAATAAAGGCTTTGAATCTAGTTCTACATAGGGGTTAAAGGAAGCCCCCCTCCTGTAGTAATATACCGGTATCTGGCCCGCTTCCTTAGGCACCGAAATCGGTAACCTACCACCCGGGCTGTAAATTCCGAATATTATCTCGGCTAATGCTAACCCTCCTTCTTCACCAGGGTACCAGGCCTCAATTAGAGCATTCAATCTCTCTAGGATATCGGGTGGCAGCGATATAGGCCTTCCATTCACCAGAACCAGCACCGTTGCTTTACCGAGCGAAAGTATCCTCCGAAGCAGTTCCTCCTGGACTCCTGGTAACCCTAAGCTTACCCTATCCACCCCTTCCCCCGACGAGAGTTCAGGGTTGGATAGCCAGAAGCCACCGGAGCGTTCTCCCATGACAGCTATCACAACGTCCGCGTTTTGGGAAACTTTCAAAGCTTCCTCGAAGCCATCTGTTCGATGGGAGCGGACACTGCAACCCTCGGCATAGGATACTTTAGTCCCAGGTGGAGCTAAGCTCTTTAGCCCCTCGAGTACTGAGGTTACTTTGACCGTGGGTTCGGGTAAACCCACATGCGCTGCATAGTGGTAGTCTCCTAAAAGCGCTGTTCCACTGGCGGCGTTAGGGCCTATAACAGCTACATTTCTAACATGTTTTCTAAGTGGAAGGATCCCGTCATTCTTGAGTAACACGATCGATTCCCTGGCGGCTTCTCGAGCCAAGTTCCTAGCTTCATGGGTGTCAAGCGTCTCTGGCACTTCTTCATTTACGTACGGGTTCTCAAATAACCCGAGCAAGAACTTCAAGGTAAGGACTCTTTCGACAGCCCTGTCTATGTCATTTGCCGAAACTAAGCCTTCATGCACGCCGTCGATAAGGCGTAAATAACAGTCAGGATGAGGCAGCTCTATATCTACTCCCGCTTCAAGCGCCTGAATAGCTGCATCTAAATCCCTTTCCGCAACTCGATGTGCAGTTTCAAGTTGACGAACCGCAAAGTAGTCTGAAACAACTATCCCCTTAAAACCCCATTCACCCCTTAAAAGATCTGTAAGAAGCCAGCGGTTTGCATGACAAGGCACACCATCGATTTCATGGTAAGCAGGCATAACCGATAACGCACCAGCCTCCTTTACGGCCGCTTCAAAGGGGAAGAGGAATACCTCTCGGAGTTCTCGGATACCTACCTGTACTCGAGCAGTATTTCTCCCTCCTTCAGGAAAACCGTGAGCAGCAAAGTGTTTAAGGGTTGCAACAATACCCTTACGCAAATCGTCGGACTGCAAGCCCATTACATATGCAACGCCCATTGCTGCAACCAAGTAGGGATCCTCACCATAAGTTTCTTCGGTCCTCCCCCAACGAGGATCCCTGCATACATCAAGGACGGGCGCTAAGCATTGGTTTGTGCCCACAAGCCTAGCTTGCCTTCTAATTTCATCTGCTACCCTGAAGACCAGCTCAGGATTCCATGTGCTGGCTAAACCTATAGCTTGAGGGAAGCAAGTTGCCGTGCTAGCCATTAAACCCGCGAGCGATTCCTCGTGTACTATAGCTGGTATGTGGTGCGGTGTCTCCTCGACTAGGAACCATTGAATATCGTTTACAAGCTTGGCCGCTTCTCTAGGTCTTAGAGCTAACCTGCTACCAGATACTCTGGTAATCTCCCCTATTCCATACTTTAACACTTCTAGAGCTTTCGCTTTTGAGAAACTTTTCCCTTCAACTAGAGCTTCTACCGGAAGCGAGACAAGTTGAGCCACTTTTTCTTCGAGGCTCATCTCCGAGAGGAGGCTTCTTACCCTCCTCTCCACCCCCTCTCCATGCGTCACATAGGGTAGCCGTATCTCAGATATTTATCGGTTAGCTCTCTTTTTAGCCGTTAAATACACGAATATTGTTGCGGCGATTACGGTGACAGCCACGAATGCTAGTAGAGTGTATAGGAGCGCAGACCCTGCTCTTTTCTCGCCGACTTCTTGGAGGCTTAACTCGCTTATTATCTTCGACTTCAGCTCATTGAGCGGTGCGCCAGCTGATAACTCTCCATAAATCAATGCAAGTTTTTCAACACCGGATGAAGGCGTATTAGAGTAGGGTAGCAGGTACACGATAAACCTGACCGTCTGTCCGGCTGACAACGTAAATTGTTGGGCTATCCAATTCCTTAGAGAGTAAACGCTTCCACCCCACTCTCTTTCATCGTCTATGCTAACCGGCATCCCCTGCGGCCAAGCATCAGAGATCACCGAAAAAATTAACCCGTTTTCTTCATCTACCGGAACTACATAACCGATTGCCTCATTCATCCAAGTGAGCTGGAATTCCCCAGGTACACTTTCTTCCCTAAGCCTTACAGGGATCAAACTTCCATTCATTAAGGCGATGTACACGTTTTTACCCGAAAATCGGTTTATAGGTAGCTGAAGGGTCCACGAAAGGCCAGAGAAGCTTGAGTCCGAGACTACGGTGAAATTAATCTCTAGAAGGGATTCAGCAAGCCCTAGCCAGTACTTAACTTTTGGTCTAATTTCTGCGTACTCGCACCTAGCATAACATTCTAATTCAACTTCGGTTTCAGATCCCGTAGGGCCAGATACTAGCCTCCACTCACTTTGAGAGCTACAAGCGCTAACCCAGCTCCAACCTGGCCCCCAGTTCATCAAGCTGCCAGTACCCACGCTAATCCCCTCTTTACTGAGGCCGAGAACCCCTCTATTGGATATATTGAAGGTTAAGGGTCCAACTTCATAGTTAGGTTGGGCTGGGGCAGATGCCGCTACAACCACGAAAAATAAAAGTAGAAGTTCCCATGCGCGTTCCACAACAGCTTTAGCAATGCATGCCTATAAAAGTTAAGCTGACTTTATGCGCGATTTTTTCCACTCTACGTAATGCAGTAGATCGTCCCGCAGTGAGGTTAGGAAATCTTTAACGCAAGCTTTGTGATCAACCGTCCACTCTCCGGTCGAGGAGTAGGCTACGGCTTTTACCGTTTCCCCGGGATCCCTTGGCAGGTAAATACGAGTCAGGTAAACAGCCGCTCTCTCAGACCTAAAGCTAACAACCGCTTCTATCTCGCTCACATGTTGATCTTGCTTTTTCACACGTACGTCCAGGTATATCGGACCCCAGCCGATTGGAGGAGGCCTGTTGCAAAGCGATTTAACATACTCAGCGAAGAGGTCTTCGTCCCCAGTTATGCGAAGCGGTATACTGGTCTCAGCCATATCCTCCATCAAATTAACTTCAGCTTTCTTCCTTAGCATTAACCGGCTAGGTACAACCCTTAAAGCCGCTTCTCTAGCCGGGATTAAGCTACCCACGAGGGAAGGGATTACAGCTACTAAGATACTAGTAACCATAGGACTGAAAACGTGCGGTTTAAGCTGCACAACTTTCGCCGGAATTGATACTTGGAGGAATTCTCCCAACAGGTAGCCAACAACTCCCCCAAGCACACCGTAGCTTAAACCTTCGACGATAACCATAGCCGAAATCATACCAGGGCTAGCGCCTAGAGCACTGGCTGTCGAATACTCCCTTCTCCTTTCATGCATGGAGCCCAGCAGCGATACAGCTACGGTTAAGGAAGCTATAGCGACAACCACGGTGAACTCAGGTATCCCTGCTAACTGCTGGAATTCGCCGACGATTAACATGCATTGGGTTACACTACCGTCCCCTGAGCAGACGCGGTAGGACTCGTAGACATAAGTTGTCACCTGAGCCCCTCCCACTGCAGACATGTTCCCGCTCCATACGTAGCTCATCCTCACAAGCCTCTCGGCAGCTTCCGGAGGCGGTGTACCGACTAAGATAACCCTGTACACTTGAGACCCCTCGGGGGCGAGATCCATATCACCTAGCAGAACGTACCCGCCGACTTCATCTAATTGAACGCCGTCAACCAACTTTGGGATAGACAACGCGTTAAACACGTCGAGAACGGGAACGGTTTTCCCATTCACTTTGATAATATCTCCCTTGTTGAACCCAAGTCTTCTAGCTAACTCCTCCGAGACAGCAACCCCCTCAAGATCAGAAGCGTTTGCCGTAACCATTGCCGCGAATAGCTTAGAGCCCCCATATTCCACCACAACCCTGCCTACAGCTACAGTGTAGAGCCCTTCAACCCAGTCCAGGCTTGCCAGCCATTTAATCTCGGCTTCTGTAAATGGAGTATACTTTTCCTCGATTATGACTTCGTTAGCTTGATCCATTCCTCTAAATATAATCCTCTGAATAGTAGCATGACGGCTAAAACTTAACCCTTTGAACTCAGAGGTATGGCTTTCTTCCCTGATTACTGTGTTTGTCCCTATAGCTAGGAAAGCACTTGCAACCGCTGTAACAACAGCTATGGTTAAAATTGTCAGTATAGATCTTAACTTTCTACTCTTCATGCTTTTAACCGAGTACCAGAAGAAGTCGCTGACCGCTGTTCCTTTCGCTGAAAGCACAACCATTGATACGACTGCGAGCGATAAAGCAGCCGTGAAAATAGAGAGAGTCATCGTGGAGGGAGACGCGGCTCTTAACACGTCAGGGTTAAGGAATTGCAAAGCCATTCGAGCGTAGGGTAGAAGTGCCACTTCAAGCACAGTTAAACTAGCAAAAGCCATTAAACTTGTAGCTCCCTTTCTTCTCTCTACGAGTTGGCCAATTATCGAGGAAAGGAAGAACGTGAAAGTTAATAAAAACAAGAAAGCCGGTACGCTGTCGCTTTTTATCTGGCTTAGAGTGTCTAGAGCAGAGCCAGCTTTTGAAAGGCTTTTGGCTAAAAGCTCGTTAGCAACTCCGAGCTCCCCGAGTTTCAAAGCGTCCTCGCTTTGTTTTAAAAGCTCTACAGCGAATTCGAGATCACTAGTATAAGCCCTTGCATCGAAGCCTGCTTTGGATAACAGGTTTTCTTCGTAAGTTATATGCCTTTCAAGTCCTTCTCGGACGCTTTTAATAGTTAAGTAAGCAAGGCTGACGTTCCCATCATCGCATGAAATACTGCATGTTAACCCCAACCCTCTATCGAAATCCCTCCAGGCAATACCGTAGGTTGATACTCTACCCAGTAGCTTGCCTACAGCGGCAGAAGCATCAATCGTTAGTGGTACTTGTATGGAAGATGAAACCGGAAGCACAAGAGGGTAATAGTAGTAACCCTCCATTTCTACTAATCTTAGACCGTACCGCCATCGGCTTATAGTGGATAGCCCGACACCTTCGATTGTTTCATTAACATTTATTAGAAGTAAACAAGCTTTCCCCACCTCGATTTCAAGGTTAAAGCCCTCAGCCGTGCTAGCTGGTATCACGTTTAAGATAGCCGAAAAAGATCCGAGCCCTGTAAGGGTATACGTGATCTCGTTGCTAGATCTGAAGGTTACCCACTCACCACTCCAGATCGCCTCGTTAACTCCTTTGGCGCGTAGCGCTACAAAATTACCGTCAAAGCGCACGGCCAAAATGGTGCTACTCCCTACACCATCGATACTGCATAGGCCATTACTCAGCTTACAAGAGACCTCGTAGCGGTTTCCTTTTTCATCTAGAGTTAGATAAAGAGTAGAGTTCAGAGCCCCCTTTTCACCAGTTACCTTTACTAGGAGAACCTCCGGTGCAGCGGCTACAATTACGGACGCCCACACAGCTATTATAAATGCCGAAGCGGGTTTACATGCCATTATAATTCACAAGCCTACTAAGGGGTTCTCAGGTTAATAACATTACCCATTCAATTAAATATCTTCTGAACAATGTTACCTTAATACCTTTATGCAGCGGGGTAGAGTGCGCCTGTTAATTGCTCCCCCAGTCTTCTCCGTTGGTTAAGTACAAGTCGCTTAGCCTCGCGATTAGTAACTTCTTAGAACGCGATCGGCTCCTCGTTTTAATACTTACACTAAAGGGCATTTCCAAATCCTTGGGGGTGTACTCCAAGCAGCCCGTCGTTATGTATCCACCGTTTGCCTCGACGTAGAGTCGCACACATTTACCCTCAACTAAAAAGTACCTTATGCCACCATTCGACACCCAAGCCAAAGCCCCCTCCTTTTCGAAAACGCGTGCATTTTCAGTAAAAGGTCCTACGATAGCTTTTAATCCCTCAGACCTGCTAGCTTCAAGCTTTACAAGCCCGTCACCGTAACGCCATTCATGGATCCTAGCGGATAAGTTTGCAGGACCTGAAAGCCTTAAGCGGACGCCAAACGAATACCTAGTTTTAGAGGGGTTAAAGTACCTAGGATACGAATTCGATTTCCAAATTAGACGGAGATCCTGTATATCGTCAGGCCATCGAGGCCAGCAATCAGTAACAGCCAAGCCATCTCGTAATTCAATGATTAGCTCCGTTCCTCTAAACGGTTTAGTAGAAGTAAGGTAAATTATCGCACTTCGGAATACCCTTTCCTCTGCATCAACTTCAACTACAACCTTAACCTTCATCACAGTCAAATGAATCTGGCAACGCCACGTTATATACGCTCCTTCCTAGGCTAGCGTATTCGGTTAGGAACTCTAAAGGCTCACCCAGTAGATTCACTCAAAATTAATCTCCATTAAACATTCCCCATACAATTAGCGAAGAAAATTAAAAATGACAATTACGCTGAGCACTGACCTGTGCGTTACGTGATCCTACATAGCTTGGAGTTCCTGTTACTGCATTGAAAGTGAATCTTACGAATCTACCCTGTAGATTAAAATCCATGTAGTGGCGAGTTGTTTCCCGTAAGGTTTTATAACAATCCCGGTTGTTGAGTTACATGGCTCCATCAAGCTGCGAAATAGGGAAGAACCCAACTGGGCTTAGAGAAGAACTCCTTAAAGCATTCATAGAAGCTCTTGCCGATCTCAAGACAATTACAATAGGTTTAGCGAAGATCACTTGGGAGAAGGCTGCAGAGGTTGTAATAGCCGATTTGGGTATACCGCGTCTACCGGATCCAGCTGAAGGGCTTAAGAACTTTATTTCCAGCTTCGGGGAATCCGTCGAAGTCGAAACCGGCGAAGAAGTGGAGGTCGTAGTTAAATCCCCTTGCTTTTTCTCGCTAAAAAACTGTGCAGAGCTGTGTCCTCTACCACACGTGTCTGCCGTTTACCTGAAAACCCTTTCCTCCGAGGAATGGGTACCTAGGCGCGCAGGTAAGGCTTTCGTGGAAATGGTTCAAGGTGGCTGTAAATTCAGACTTGTTAAAATCGGCTCAAGTTTTTCTCGCGAATAGTTGATTGCTAAACGCCTGTAGAGCAAGCCTATTCCCTGATGAGCAAACTTATTGGGAAGCTGGTCGTAGTAGCCTTGATGAAAGTATTCGTCATGACCGATCTAGAGGGGGCTACAGGAGTTGCAGGAACATGGGAGGATTTTAACCCTGGAGGACGCCTTCACGAAGAGGCTAGGCGAATGTTAACGAGGGACGTTAATGCGGCTGTTGAGGGCGCGTTCAGAGGAGGAGCAGATGAAGTAGTGGTGCTGGATGGCCATGGAGCAGCTTTCAGCATATTGCTTGAGGACTTAAACCCTGAGGCTAAACTTATCAGGGGTAGAAGGGTTTTAGAAATGGAGGGACTTGACGAAAGCTTTGACGCGGTCCTAGCTGTGGGGGCTCACGCTATGGCTGGTACCCCATTCGCTCTTCTCTGTCATACTCTCTCGCATACAGCAATTCAAGAAATAAAGGTTAACGGGTTACTCGTTGGTGAAGTAGGTTTATGGGCTTTAATAGCCGGATATTACGGCGTACCTTTTGCGATGGTTGCAGGGGATGCTACGGCGGTCGAGGAGGCTAAGAGATTAGTGAAACGGGTTGAAGGGGTCGCTGTTAAAAGAGCTACAAGCATGTACGCTGCTGAATGCTTGCACCCATCTATTACATATAAGATGATTGCAGGGTCTGCTGAGAATGCTTTGAAAAAATGCTCTAAGAATGAGCTAAAACCCTATACTTTAGAGGGGGAAGTGTTAATGGAGGTTACATACATTCTTCCCTCCACAGCTGAGAGAGTAGCTACACGGTTTGGGGTGCAAAAGCTGGATGGAAAAACCGTAGCGTACAAGGGAAATAACATTTTAGAGTGTTTAGGCATGCTGCTATGAATCAAATTGAAAGTATCTGGAAGTCTCGAAGCTACTGTCTGAGCTGCAGCCTTTGCTGTAAGAATACAGAGATGGTGCTAACTCCTAGCGATATTGAAAGGATTGGAGAACACGGCTTTAAGAAGGAAGACTTTATTGAGATCGTGGATGGCTTTTTCAAGCTGAAGAATGTTGAAGGGCACTGTGTTTTCCTTAGAGAGGGTCGCTGTATGATCTACAGTTACCGGCCAATCGGGTGCTCGCTTTACCCAATAGTGATAGAAGTGGATACTGGCGACATCACCCTTGATTACGAGTGTCCACTAGCAGCGACAACAACTCTCGAGGAGTTTAGTAAGGCGCGTAGATTCGCGCAGCTTATACTAGAAGAGCTCTCGCTTGCAAGGAATTATCGCAAATGATGAGCTCTATATGGTTTTCTTTTCTCCCTTATAACGAGTCCTTTGTAACATTCGCCAGCGCGTTACCGCGATCAGTAAAGCAGTTGCTACAGCAGCAGCAAAGGCCATGAGCGCAAATCTAAAGGACCAGCTTTCTAAGTCTACGGGGATTGTATCCAATTTAGCTAGTAGCTGAGCCCAGTCACTGATTACAGCTAGGAACCTTGCTCTTCTCATCGAGGGGTTATTTATGCGCCCTTGAAAAATCTGAGCTTAGTAGGACTTCAACCCTTACAATATCCCCATCCTTCAATGCTAGCATTTCTCTAAGGCATACTTTAGATACTAGTTCTAGAACATCAGGTCCGTAAACTGTCTTATCCGGTATGACAATGCCCGCCTCTATCGACCTATTTATAATAGCTCTGAATACCTTCGCCCCGCAGAAGTTTCTATCTTCTCTCGAGATAGGTGGTATCCTTAAGCAGTCATAGCTTTCAAGCAGCTTTCTCTTAGTAATGGATTCTGGATCGAGCCTCAGGTTTAGCGTACCCGGGTATGGCTCGAAACCAAGTAATCGACGAAACCAATCCTTGTACTCGTCCAGCGAGGTGTATAGTTCTCCCTCACCTAAACCGCTGAAGACTTTACCGTTAAGTATCAAGCGTCTTACGCCTTTGATACACGAAGAGAGAATGCCTAAAAGGGAGCTTAATTCACCTATAGCCTTAGGTGTCAACACATAACGTCCTCTTTTACTTTTCGGTGTTACTTCAACGTAACCTAGCTCAATGCTTTCCCGTAACCATTTATTTAACGTCCAAGCAGAGATTTCTAAGTTAGAAGCAATAAGGGTTTTTTCAATCTTAACGGGAGAACGGGCACAACCCTGCTTAGCTAGCTCGAGTAACAATGCAAGCAACTCGTAGCGCTTCATAATGCGTTAAATTGTTCAGCTTCACATAAATAAATTTGCCTTGAGGCTTTAACTCCCTTTTTAATAAACAGAGCTTGAATTTTCGTGGAAAGGTAAATAACGTTAAGACGATAACGCTAAATGCTTTCGATTAAAGTCTTTGTATGGAGGCTTCAATTATTCGCTTAAAGCCAGTGAACGTTGAAGGATGGTTAGTCATGGAGTTACAAAATTATCTTAAAAACTCATTTAGCGTGAAAGTTACTATCGAAAGAGACGTTAGCATAAGCAGTTTGCAGGCGTATTACGATGAAGAAAGAGGTCAGATACGAGCTGATCTCCTCCTAGAAGATCTTTCAAAATACACACAACCTATATCACTAGTGATAATCGACGCCGACGCGTACGTGCCAAGGCTTAACTTCATTTTCGGCATAGCTAAGCCAGAATGGGGTGGCGCTGTCTTTCTGGCAAGGCTTAGACCTGAGTATTACGATGTACCATCTGATAAAGAACTACTTCTCTCTCGCTTCATCAAAGAATCGATCCATGAGCTTGGGCATGCTTTCGGCCTTGATCACTGCAGAAATGTGAGCTGCGTAATGAGGTTCAGCAACTCTATCTACGAAGTTGATGCGAAAACTCATCGCTTCTGTGTCCAGTGCAGCCGACGGTTACAAATCTTTCATCCGGGGCTTTTACGGTAGCTTGAGTGTTTCCCTAAACTTTTCCCTAGCCCTTCTCCGCCCTAGCACAAACATATATGAGGTGAAAACCGAGGATGCAGCTACGGCGGCACAAATATAGCTGAAGCCAGTAATTCCTTTCGATGAAAAAGTTAAGTAAAAGGGTAGCAGGACTGTAAGGAGGGCGGCTGTTACCGCGAGCAACAGAGCGAGAATGCTTTCAGCTATTAACCAGCCCATTAAGCTGGGCCTTGAGTTTAAAGAGAAGCCGGTTCCCACATCGACTATTAACGCTGTTTTTGGAGCTCCAATAGTAACTGCTACAAAGATAAGGTCCCCAATACTGCCTAAAATGTTCCAGAAAAACATACCTGCTACTAAGAGCTGGAGTGAATTTCCGCTCAGCAAACTGAGAATAGCTAAGAGAGGGGTAAGGAAAACTAATGGAGCCAAAGCGATTAGGCGCCATTTACCCAGCGGTATGGGCTCCGGTGACCTGAAGCCTAAACCCACGGCTAGCAGCTTTTTCTCAGTATAGAAAAACACACTCACCTTCCCGGACCCGGCTATTTTAGCGGTTACCACGTGAAACAACTCATGTGCAGGAATTAAAGGGATCGCTGAGAGAATAAGCAGTAAAACCCCCTGCTGCGAGAGGACATTCTCCGCCAACGCTGTAACTAAGTGTAGCGCGAGTGGTATTAGCAAGAGAGTTAACGCCAATATATACTCCGATATCTCCTTGATGTTAACTTTATACGAGATTTGGTCGTAGTTGCTTCCCAAATTCACGATCAGATAGCTAAAAATATCTTGAAGTGTTTTTCGCCCCCATCCCTGTGGAAAGCATAGCTAATGCACTCATAAAGCTTTACCTCCCAGCCGCTCTCGGGATATTTTTTTCTCGAGCAGCTAAGCCTGGTGAAGAGTTCTTCCGCTTACTCTCTAAAGCGTTGCTGTACTCCTTCCTTCCCCTGCTACTATTTACATCGATTTACGGTGCTAACCCGCTCGAGCTCGCTGCAGGTTTCACTCAAATAACTGTTGCAGTAGCAGTAAATGTTGTAACTTCTGCAACTTTCTCCTACATTTTGACAAGGGATTTGGAGATCGTACAGCTTTCAGTCTACGTGAACGCCGGTTATCTTCCAATACCGATAGCTTATACGCTGTGGGGTTCCTCGGCTCTACCTCTTGTCGGTTTCTACATACTTTTCAATGCTTCGCTGGGCTACTTGCTAGCTCCTGTACTCATTAAAGGTGATCTTCAATCCGGATTAAAAGAAATGGTCAAGTTTCCCCCACTCTATGCGATTCTAGCCGGTCTACTTGTGTCGCTGATGGGTGTAGAATTTCCGAGCTTCATAGAAGAAGCGGTAAAAGATGTTAGTAATGTGACACCCTACCTGGCCCTTTTTACATTAGGTGCTCAAGTTTCGCATGCTGGTTTCAAAGTTGACGGTAAAACGGCAAAGTTGGCCTTGGTGAGGTTCTTTATAGCCCCGCTAGTAGTCTGGCTGTCAGCTCCTCTTTACCTAATACCCTCTAACCTATCTTACAAGGTCGCGCTGCTGGAGTCTTGCATGCCTCCAGCGGTCACGAATGTAGTTCTCTCCAGCGTTTACTCCACCGAGCCCGGGAAAACTGTTAGAACTGTTTTCTCGCTTACTCTAATGTCTATGCTGATTGTACCGGCAGTTATGGTTTTGCTAAGTTAACATCAGCGCTACTTTTAACTTTACCCTACGCTAGCCGAGTATGTGGGTCTAGCACCGGGATCCAAGGCGATTGTAATTTCCGTGGGTAACGAGCTTTTGATCGGCAAGGTTGTTAACACTAATTTCAGTTGGCTGGGCTCTAAGTTAACCGAGCTAGGTTTTAGAGTGGATAGGGGAATAGTTGTTCCGGACGACTTGGAAGTAATATCTTGGGCTTTTAGAACTGCGGTTGACGCCGGCGCCAAGGTCGTGATCGCGACCGGGGGTCTTGGACCGACTTTCGATGATATGACGTCTGAAGGGTTAGCAAGGGCCATGGGTGTAGAGATGGAATTGAATGACGATGCGTTGGAAATGATCAGAAGGAAGTACGGAGGTGAGCTCACTGAGAGTAGGACAAAGATGGCTAAGATGCCTAGAGGTGCGAAGCCGATCGCGAACCCAGTAGGTACGGCACCCGGAGTTGAAGTTGAGTGGCGTGGGTCTATGTTTTTCCTCCTTCCCGGGGTTCCGTCAGAAATGATGGCTATGTTTGAAGAAAATATTAAACCAAAGCTTATCCAGCGGGTACGGACTTTAAAGAGAGCCGAGTCTCTTCTCCGCTCCATTGGCTTACCCGAGTCTCTAGCTGCACCGGTCGTGGAGAATGCTGCGAAAATAGGGGAGTATACGTATGTAAAGAGCCACCCTAAGGGCTCGGAGACGGGTAAGCCCATTCTAGAACTACATGTAACGGCGTATGGGGTTAGCGAAGAGGAAGCTTTAAACAAGCTTGAAGAAGTTATAAACTATCTATTTAGGGAACTAAGCAGTAGGGGGGCTCAAGTTTATAGAATCGGCTAGCGGTAAGGGGTATGAAGGTCTGGTTGGATGCTCTAACCCCCAAGCAGGGTAGACTTATTGCAAGTCTGGCTAACGTGCTTAAGGAAGACGGATATGAAGTACTGGTCACGTGCCGAGATTATGAGTGCACGTACTTTTCGATTAAACTGTATGGCTTAGAGCCGGTGGTAGTCGGCATACACGGTGGATCCACGAATTTGGGTAAGCTCGTAGCCGATGGGGAAAGAATACTTGCATTATCAAGGCTTGTGGATTCCTTTAAGCCACATGTTTTGATCTCCTATCCGAATCCTTCAGCAAGTAGAGTTGCTTTCGGTTTGGGCTCAAAGTACGTAGCTTTTAACGATACTCCTCATGCTGTAGCTGCCAACAGGTTAGCCCTACCTCTATGCGACGCGCTAGTAGCTTCGGAGGCGTTGCAAGGCGATTTCGACAGTTTCCTGCTACCCGGTACGCGGGTTACATACTACAAAGGTGTCGATGAAGCTATCTGGGTTAAACGGTTTATTCCTAAAGGGATCACAGCTCGAGGGCTCAACTTAGAGGAAAGGCGCTATGTTATAGTAAGGCCCGAGGAGTACAAGGCGGCTTATTACTCGTGGGAGGGATGGAGTTGGCTTGAACTATGCGAAGAGCTTAAAAGAAAAGGGTTCAGCGTTGTGGTACTCCCAAGGTATGAGGAGCAGCGGTTAGCGGCTCTAAAACGGGGTTTCACAGTCCCCTCATCCTGCATCGATGGAATGGATTTAACATACTACGCTGCAGCTGTTGTGACAGGGGGTGGGACGATGGCTCGGGAAGCTGCACTTCTTGGCGTACCCTCCTACTATATGTTCCCCTTAGAGCTGAAGGTCAGCAACCTTGTCTCAGCGATAGGCTTCCCTTTAAAGAGATGGAGGGGGAGCCCACGCGAACTGGCAGAAGAGATAGCGAGCATAGAGATTAGTGAAATCGAGGAATCTATTCTTAAAGCCAAAAGTTTGCTGGATAAAATAGAGACGCCTGAAAAAATTCTAGCTGGGATTTTAACAGATCTTTTAGGCTCAAACTAACAGCTCGCGCGGGAGCTTTACCTCAACTTCTTTGCCTTTACTGGCTGATTCATAGATAGTTTCAAGGATAAACTGCTCTATAACGATCTCGCGCGGATCTATCGGAGGAGGTCCACCTTTTCTTACAGCTTCGACAAAGGCTTTTACTTTCTCCCTATAGGTGTCAACTTGAGGTAACATAAGCGTAGTCGTAGTCATGTAACCCCACTCATCTCTGTAAACTTCTAAGGGGGACAGCTTTAAACCACCCTTGGTACCAAGGAAGAAAGCCGACCCAATGCTGTTTGAATGCATCGCCCAAGATTCTTTCAGGACTACCGAGCAGCCCCCCTCCAGTCTGATGAACGCGACAGCGAAGTCCTCAACTTCAAAATCCTCTGGGTTCCAGCTCCATCCGCATTCAACAACGGAGTTTTTCTGAGGGCCGATTGCAGCTTCAACGGCTGCTGACACGCTTACGGGGCGGGGAAATCCCAAGATATGCATTGCATTATCGATTGCATAACAGCCTAAGTCAAGTACAACTCCACCACCGGCTAACTCGCGTTTCAAGAATGTGGCTGAACCTGGTATACCCCTCCTTCTCCCACCCAGGGTTGCTTCGCAATAGTATATTTTACCTAGCGAACCCGAAGCTACGATTCTTTTAGCTGCAACAATTTCAGGAGACCATCTGCTCTGGAAACCGACCATTAGAATTCTTCCACTCTCCTTAGCTGCCTTCCACATTTCCAGCGCGTCAGCGGCTCTTGAAGCCATAGGTTTTTCAACATGCACATGAATCCCCTTTCTAAGAGCCTCGATAGTTGGTTTGGCATGGACCCCGTGCGGAGTACACACGCTTACAGCATCAAGCTGGACGCTTTGAAGCATTCTTGAATAATCAGTGAAAACATTCTTCTCTGGTACACCCCATCTCTTTGCAAAGTCAATAGCCCTTTTCTCATCGATATCAGCTACGGCTATGAGCTCCACATCTGGCAGCTCTTTATAGTATCGCGCGTGGATGTTAGCTATTCCTCCAGTGCCTATAATACCCACCTTAACGCAATCTTCCTTCACAGAATGAATCGCTAAATTCTCCGGTAATAATGCATACCCTTTGTAAAACCTTAAAATAGAATATTATTTTTAAGTTCTCTATATTTACCACAATTTCGTCTCTATTGTTTTCTTAAGAGCTTAAATTATACTGTGATTTTTAACTGTCTTTTATTGCCGCGTAATCCTCGTAAGTCAGCTCCTTACCTCCGCGTTTAAGCAGAACGTATACAGCTAAAGCTATAATTATGGCAGCTACAGCTAATGCTACTAGCACTGGTAGGGTTATCCGCAGTTGCGTAGCTGGTGGTTTTACCTTATCATTCTCGGAAAGGGAGGCCTCTGTCCTGCCGAGGAGCTTACTTCCGGAATAAAGTTCAACTTCAACTGGAACGTTTATACTAGGGAATAATAATTCTCTTTCACCATCTAGTGGAAGGTAGACTTTTCTAGCCTGCTCGAAATCTTCGGAGAAAGCCCTTATGTAAACATAGCCCCCAACATTATCTAGGTTCCTGACTTTTACGTGAAGCCCCTCTTTTCCAACCCACGCACCGGTTATCTCAGCGGTGATCTCTGGTGGTTCTCCCAAGTATTTAAAGCCCGGGATAGAAAGTGTAAATACGTAAAAGTCGGGCGCCTCCAACTCATTGAAGTTAACCCATCTTAGTAAGCTGCCTGTCTTCGTCTCGGGTCCATGAGCAAACGGGGGTTCCCAGCGATAGTCTTGGACCTCAACGTTTTCGAAGTAGAGTTCTAGCACGTCTATCCAACTTCGAGGATCAGCGCTGGTAAAGCTGTCCCTGATTTTTACTTCAAACAAACTGTTATTGAGTGATCTAACGTAATTGCTCGTGTTAAGATAAGCTTCAACTCTCAGCAAGTAAGCCCCCCTGAACTCTGTTAGCTGTCCGGTGTTAGCTACATCGCAGAGCACAGTCTCGTCTTCTCTCCTCTCCATTCTAGCGGTAACCCTGTACTTAAGAAGCCTAGGGTTATCCGTGAGCATCATGACCATCTGGTTAGTCATCTCTTCGGAGCCTTCGATTAGGTCCGACTCAACCTCTTTTTCTCCCACGAGACTAACGCCGTTGATAGAAAACGGGTGAAGCTTTGCCTCGATTTCAACTATTCCGCTTTCTTTGAAAGTTACCTTGAAGTTGAGCGCGATCCAGTATGGGGGTTGCGCGTAAACCGTAAATGACGCGGCAATTAGTACGCACAAAGCTAGTATAACAGCTCTCACTGTTCCTCCCCCTCGAACGTGTAATCGACATACTGCAACGTTAAGTAGCTTGGAATACAGCTGCTCGACAAGCCCGACCCGTAGTATTTCGTTTCCTCAACGCCTAGAATTATGTGCCTAGCGCTGTAGACTCCTACATTCGGCTGTAAACCGTCGAGCATGTCTACATCTACCCATCCGAAGGGAATCACGTAAACCTGAGGCCATATATGCCCACCCCAGTGCTCCAGTATTCTGTCTCCCTCGAGCTCCATCGTCGTCATGTTTAGCCAATAGGTATCATGGTAGCTTTCCAGCAATAACCCGTACGCGGTTCGAGCCGGTAGCCCTAGGATCCTAGCCATGGTCACGTACACGTCTGCCACCTCCACGCAATCGCCGGTGATGGAGTAATCCCACCACCAGGAGACGGCGTGGTCGCTGCCCAACCGTCCGAAGTTCACCTTATAGTTAACTTTCTGTACAACCCATTCGGCCAGCTTTCTCGCGATTTCGAGCGGCCTATCCGCAAACGCGGTTTTATATGCTAACTCAATGAGTGTGCTGTTATAAATGTTCCAGTATCCTGTGGAAGACGTATACTTTCTTACGAGATCCAAGGGGGGCCATTCCCCCGAATGCATTTCCTCGTTTATAGAGTAAGCCTTAACTTCGACAACATAAGTCGCGTTAATCCAAACCCGTGCACCTGGCTCCGCAGCGATTTGAACAACCGTGTACACATTACCGTCATCGTCTCTCAGGAATTGGATAGGCTGAGGACTCATTGAAACCACTCTGCTGGTTTGAAAAGTAGTGTTTTGGGGCAACGAAACGTAAACGTAGTCAGTGACTGTGAAATTATTACTATTTACCAGGAGGAAGCGCGCCCTAATTTGGTAAATAACCGTTGTTTTAACAGTATGGGTTTCAACTGCCGTCGGAGAGCACGCTAGTGGAAATAGGAAACTAACCACAACGATGCCTGAAATCAGCACAGATATTTTCATCAGTATCTTCTCGATGATAGGTTTAACTGCAATATATTTTTGATGCACTCTTGGTTCGCAATTAACGACTAGGCTAGGTAGCGGAGACATAAACCCCGGTGAAATCCATAAATGCCGTAAATTCTTAGTTGAAAAAAGGTCCTCGCGTTAAGCCTGGAACGCTTTCAGCTTCAATGCATCACCGATGAAGAGTTCCTCCCACCTATGGCAAGCAACTAGATGAGACTTTGCCGCCTCGGCTAGTTCCGGTTCTTCTGTTCTGCATTTTTCCTTTGCGTACGGGCATCTAGGGTGGAAGCGGCAACCCGGAGGCGGGTTGATTGGACTTGCCACTTCTCCCTCGAGAGTTACTTTCACTCTGTTTCTCTTCTTGGGGTCTGGGAGTGGTACAGAGGAGAAGAGGGCCGCTGTGTAGGGGTGCAGAGGTGTAGCGAATAGCTCTTTTCGGGGAGCTACTTCAACGAGCTTACCCAAGTACATAACTCCTACGCAGTCGCTCATATACTCTACAACCAAAATGTTATGGGAGATGAACAAGTAGGTTAGCGAATACTTTGATTGAAGCTCCTTGAGGAGCCTCAAGATTCTGGCCTGAACAGATACATCTAAGGATGACGTGGGCTCGTCTAGGATCAGGAATTTAGGACGCAAGGCTAAGGCTCTCGCAATAGCAACGCGTTGCCTTTGACCCCCGCTCAGCTCGTGCGGGTACCTATCTAAATACTCGGTTCCTAAGCCCACCTCGCCTAGGGCTTCCACAACCTTCTCTTTAACTTCCGAATCGTTTAGATTGAAGTGGAATTTTACTGGTTCACCGACGATTTCCCTTATCCGCATGCGTGGGTGTAACGAAGTGTAAGGATCTTGGAAAACTATCTGCATATGCCGCCTAAGCTCACGCAATTTTTCCCCGTTTAACGCGGTTACATCGATACTATCGAAGTGTATTCTGCCGTTGTCGGGCTCTACAAGGCGGAGAACAACTCTGGCTAAAGTGGACTTACCGCAGCCGGATTCGCCGACAAGGCCAAAGGTGCTTCCTTTCTCGATACTGAACGTCACTCCATCGACGGCTTTCAAGTAGCCAATTACTCTACGGAAGATGCCAGCTTTTACTGGATAATACTTTCGTAGCTGTTCAACTTTGACAAGCTCGTTCGGCATGTAAGCTCACCTTCTCCGAACTGTACAGGTGGCAAACTACAACCCTGCCCGGCTTAACTTCAATGGGTTCCGGTTCTTCTGTTCTGCATTTTTCCTTTGCGTACGGGCATCTAGGGTGGAAGCGGCAACCCGGAGGCGGGTTCTCCAGGTTGGGGGGTTCACCATCGATTCCTCGCAAGCTTTCCCCAGCTTTCGGTATGGCTGAAAGGAGCCCTTCACTGTAAGGGTGTAAAGGCTCTTCGAACACTTCATATACGTCTCCGATTTCAGCTATCTTTCCCGCGTACATCACAACGAGCCTATCGCTTACTTCTGCCGCTACTCCCAAGTCATGGGTTATGAATAGCGCTGTGGTGTTAAACTGTTTAACCATCCTGTTAATTAATTCTAAAATTTGAGCTTGAACGCTAACATCTAACGCGGAAGTCGGCTCATCAGCTATTAGAAGCTTCGGCTTGAGGAGAAGCGCCATAGCTATCATCACGCGCTGGGCCATGCCTCCGCTCAGCTCGTGCGGGTACCTATCTAATAGGTTATCAGCATCCGGCAGGCCAACCTTGTTCAGCATCTCGATTACAGCCTTATATGCTTCATCCCCAGAAGCCCTGGTGTGAGCCTCTATAGCCTCCCTTAGCTGGAAACCTATCGTTAAAAGAGGGTTAAGCGCAGCTTTCGGCTCTTGGAAAATCATTGCTATTTCCTTTCCTCTAATACTGCACATCTCCATTTCACTCAGCTTTAGAAGGTTCAGACCATTGTAGAAGACAGCGCCTTTGACTGTACACGTGTCGGAGGGGAGGAGCCGCATGACAGCTAGCGCGACTGTGCTTTTCCCTGAGCCCGTTTCTCCCACCAAGCTCACTATTTCGCCACTTTTCAACGAGAAAGAAACTCTCTCCAAGGCTCGTATAACGCCATTCCTAGATCGATAGTGGACAGTTAAAGAGTCTACCCTAAGCAGAACATCGTTTCTCATTTCAGCTTCACCTCTAATACATCTCGTAAGGAGTCGCCCAGCAGGTTGAAACCTAAGGCGGAAGCCATAATGGCTAAACCCGGGAGAGTAGATACCCACCAGTGCGTAGCTATGTAAAGTCTACCCTCGCTGACCATAAGCCCCCACTCAGGTGTTGGTGGAGCGGCTCCAAGTCCAAGGAACCCGAGCCCCGCGTTAAGCAGCACAACTCCCCCAAAGTCCAGAGTGGCTTGGACGATTACTGCGTGCGCTACCATCGGTAAAACGTGTTTGAGTATTATGCGAGCATCGTTTAGGCCAAGCGCCTTAGCGGCTTCTATGTAAACTTCTCCTTTCACCTGCAAAGTGCAGGCCCGAACCAGCCTAGCGTAAACCGGCCATGAAACAACCGCTATAGCCAGCATGGCGTTTAAAAGGCCGGGTCCTATAGCAGCGCCTACAGCCATAGCGAGTATCAACCGGGGGAATGCGAAGAACACGTCGGTTACTCGCATTAAAGTCTCATCTACTAATCCACCGAAATATCCGGCTGTGAGCCCCAGCAGAAGCCCAAGCGTAGCAGATAGTGAAATAACTAGGATCGCAGCCGCTAGTGATATCCTGCAGCCGTAGAGTATCCTACTCAGAATATCTCTGCCTAGGTGATCCGTCCCTAGAGGGTACTTCGCGCTTGGCGGCTGCAGCCGGTCGCTCATTACTTGTTTATAAGGGTCGTAGGGCGCCAGCAGAGGTCCTATAGCGGCTAGTAAGCAGATGCTTAGAATTATCGCAGAACCGACTATTCCTCCTGGGTTTGACATAACCTTCCGCGTAACGTTCAACAATCCTGTAAGGGAAGCCATCCTATCACCCGTATCTGATGCGCGGATCTAAGTACGCGTAAACTAAGTCGACTGCCAGGTTGGTGAGCGAGTAGATGATAGCTACAAATATTGTAACACCGGTTACAGCCATGTAATCTAGGCAGAGGAACGCGTTAGTCGAGTACCTGCCTAATCCTGACCATGCGAATATTGTTTCCGTCATCACAGCACCCTCCAGTAAACCGCCGTAAGTTACGCCGATTACGGTCACTACCGGTACCATAGCGTTTCTTAGTACATGCCTTAATACGAGAAGCCTCTCAATAAGGCCTTTAGCTCTAGCAGCCCTAACGTGTTCGCCCCCCAGCACCTCCAAGGTGCTTGACCTAGTTATGCGGGCAATCCCGGCAGCGGCATTCCATCCTAAAACGGTGGCCGGCATAATTAAATGGCTCAGCGAGTTGAGAAAGGCATCAAGCCTTCCGGCTATTAAGCTGTCAACAGTCATCATACCAGTAACTCTTGGAGGGGGTGGGATGCTGGTATCTAACCTCCCAGGACCAGGTAGCCAGCCTAGGCGGTGGTAGAACACCATCAGCATCAGTAAACCAAGCCAGAATACAGGCATAGAGGAACCGATGGTCACGAACACGCGGACAGCCTGGTCCAGCCAAGACCCCCTTTTAAGCGCCGAGAGAACACCTAAAGGTACACCTAAGCCCACACTTACCAGAAGCGCTGCTGTAGCCAGCTCGACGGTCGCTGGGAAGAATTCAAGCAAATCTTGGGTAACAGGCCTTCCAGTTCTGATAGACCTACCGAGGTCTCCTCGAAGCACTCCCAGCGTATAATCGGCGAACTGTTCGTAGATAGGTTTGTCGAACCCCCACTCGCGCCTGATCTTATCCACGAGCTCGGGAGGTGCCTGGGGGCCGAGGATAGCCCCTACGGGGTCGGCCGGTATGACGCGAGAAACGATGAACGTCAATACCAGAGCACCGAACAGAACGGGGAAAGCAAGGATTAACCTTCGAACAATATACGCACTTAAACTCATGAGCATCCACCAGGAAAAAAGGTTAAAGATAAGAGGGGGTCATCCATAGACTTTCTCTTTATAGACCCTCCATAGATCCGGAAGCAGTGACATCGGATCTAGGGTGAACCCCTCTACCCAAGTCCTCAAAGCCAGTATTTCAACGTTTTGATATAGAATAGCATAGGGACCCTTATCTACCACATACTCCGTTAGCTCCTTGTATAACGCCAGCCTTTTCTCCCAATTCATTTCCTGCGCTGCCATTTCAGTTAAGTTAGCCGCGTAGTCATCGTACCAAACGTTGCGCCATGCAAGCTGCCTAGCACGATAGTTTGCGAAAGGTTTAGCTAAAGCGTCAGGGTCTGGGTAATCAGCTCCCCATCCAGCCAAAATAAGCTGATGCGCTTGTTGCCTGTATATTTTATACATCTCAGCTGATGTGATTAAGCGGAGGTTGACTTTAATCCCGATTTCCTCCAAGTTCTCCTTAATTATCGCGGCTATATCCCTAGCCGGGTACGCTGTAGACGCCAGCATCTCCACTTCAAAGCCGTTCGGGTATCCGGCCTCTGCTAATAATTGTTTAGCTTTTCCTAGGTCCCTGTAATAAGGCATAAGCGGGTTGTAGCCGGGTATACCTTTATCAATGAACGTTTGAAGCGGCGTCGCTTGATCCCCTAAGAATCTGAGGATAGCCTCGTAATCGATAGCCCACCTGACCGCATCCCTTACTCTCTCGTCCTTAAAAGGCTCAAAGTTGACGTTCATGGCTAAATACTCTTTCGTGAAGACGGGAGATGTAGCTATTCTGATCCCTACGACATCTCTAACCCTCCCGACAAGCTCTGTAGTAAGCCCCCACGCTATATCGATGTCGCCCCTTTCCAGCATGAGAACTCGGTTAATAGGCTCAGCTACATGCTTGATAACTATGCGTTTCACTCGAGGCTTCTCCCTCCAATAGTTCTCGTTAGCAATTAGAACAACCTCCGCTTCTCTCTCCCATTTCTCCAGTATGAATGGTCCAGAGCCCGCGGAGTGATCCTTTAACCATTCACTGCCCATGTCACCCTCTTTCTCATTGGCTAGAACTACGCTCGGGTTAACAACTCCGCTAGTCGTGAAAGCTAAGCACGAGAGGAATATTTGAGGTGCGACTTTTTGACCTAGCTTGATGTGGATAGTGTAATCATCAACCTTTTCAATACTATCCTCAGTTATACCGAACTGTGTAATCAGCCATGATGGTGTCTTAGCCAGCTTAACTACCCTCTTCAGGGAAAATGCAACGGCGTCGGCGTTAAGGGGAGATCCGTCGGCGAACGTTACTCCTTTCCTTATACGGAAAATCCATGTAAGGCCGTCGGCGCTAACCTCCCACGATTCAGCTATCTCAGGAGTTACCTCCATCTGTCCAGTCGAAGGGTTCCATGAGAGCTCCACCAATTTATCGTACAGCTGGTTCACGATCATACATCCCTCCAGTTCGTATGCTTCAGCAGGGTCTAGTGATATTATCACGGAGATATCAGTACCCATCACCAACGTGTCGGGGTCGGTCAAAGGTTTCAGCTGCGGGGCTTGAAGGCGTGTCAAGAAGTAGGCCCAAGATGCAGCTAAGAGAATTAAAGTTACAAAAATAATAATCATGTACATACTAATTTTCCTTGAAGTACTACGGGGTTTATCCATTCTAACCGTAGGGTAATACAGGTGGCCTATTTAAACATTTTTCATCTTTAAGGATAGCGTTTAAGCTGAATTTCGGTAAATGTTAAAGATCAAGCTTACGTAAATCTCGCCTTTAAGAGCGATAACTTGCTCCGGGCAGCGTACCAGGCGCTCGAAAAGTTCCCATCATCTACTTTTCTTATGCAACAGGTGGAGCCTTCACACCAGCTAGCCGTATTTCTCATACTTTCTACTATAGCCATACCAGCAGAATACTGAATTCATATTCTATTGGTATAGACCTGGAAAGGAAAAAGTGAAATCCCAGCCTGTACCATAGAAGTTTTCAGAGGCTTAAATGCCAGCTACTACTCGGATAAACAGCAGCTTCAAGGTTGAAGATACAAGATCCTGGGTGTTAGCTGCACCTAGGCTGCGTCTAGCTAGGCTATGGCTTGCCGAGAAGCTGGCAGAGTTAGCTGACAGGTTAGAGGGTGTGATGCTACCGTACTCATTCGAATTAATGCAGCATGTAAGGAGCTACGTTAAAGGGTCGATACGCTGGGAAGAGCTGATACAAGCTGCGGTAAGCCTCGGGTTGACGAACGTAAACTCCTGGGTTTACATCGAAGAACCCCTCCTAAGGATGCTGAGGACTTTAAACACGCAAGGGATTTCCCTGAAAATAAAGTGCTACGGGCCAAGCGTAAGAGAGGAAGCAGAACTCACATGGGAGTTGTTGAAGCTGCTAATCAACGCGAGGCTTAGAAGCGTTATCGACTTAGAGGCTTGGAGGAGAGTCCTACCGTCTTTACCGGTGCCCGTTGAGGAAGGTTACGCAACGGTAACTTCGAGGAAAGTTGAAGGAGGCAACGTGCTACACTGGCACCACCCCTTCCCGCCGAGCGAGGAGATCACAGCGGATAGCTTAACTCTAGAGTCCCTAAAGGAGTACATCGATTACTTGTTCAAGTACGTTATGTTGTCGAGTAATGTCGATGAAGCTTACCTGAAATGGCTAGAGAGCCGCGAAGGGCAGAGCGAGAGGTTACAACAATTACGGTCTCTAGCTGAATCGCTTGGTATAACGCGCTATAACTCAGGAGTCTCTGCCTGAGTGATCAATGCTGGCCTTTCAGCGAAAGGTGTGTCAAACTGAGTGCTTTTGCTTAGCTATGGAAGAGCATTTTAAATAAGAGAATAGTGAGGTTGCGAGAACCTTGGATAAGCTTCACTTAGTATTCGTAGAAGCTGGCCTCGAGCTAACGCCTAAAGAGCTTTGGAGGCACCCGGCGGTAAGGAAATCAGCTGAGCGAAGGGGAAAGAGGCCCAGCGAAATACTGCTTGACGTATCGTTTCACCGCCCCGCGATGCTGAGCCTGAAGGATGCAGAGAAGAGGGGGCGTCCGGACATAGCTCACTTCTGTGCTCTACTAGCGCTAGGCTCGCTTCTTAACAAGTTCAGCCTACTTACACTGCACCTGCACACTTATGAAAATAAGGTCATTGAAGTCGCCCCACGGACGAGATTACCGAGGAATTACAACAGATTTGTAAGCTTGATAGAACAGCTACTCGTGGAAGGCAGCGTTCCCCCGAACTCCGACGAGCCGCTTCTAAGAGCCAAGCCAGTAGAGCTCAAGGAGTTAATTAACCGGTTAAAGCCTAGCAAGGTTTTCCTACTAAGCGAAAAAGGGGTTAGGATGAGGGCTGACGAGCTGGCTAAGAAGATTGTTGGGGAAAGAGGGCCAGCTGTACTCATAGGTTGTTTCCAAGCCGGTGATTTCCGGAGCACGGTATACGAGCTAGCTCACGAAGTTGTAGCTATTTCGCAACTACCCCTCGACGCGTGGAACGTTACAGCTAAAGTGCTATCTTCTGTGGAGGACGTTCTAGGATTGCTTTGAGAACTGGCGTTAAAACAAAATCGGTTTTCCTACTCGATTTTGTAAACCAAGTGGGAGTGGGGCATCAGCGCTGTTTGGAAAATAGTCCTATTCTCTTCTCTAATAGTGTAGACGAATTCTCTAAAGTACCTTTCAGCTCTTGGCAAAGCATTACTCAGCTTCGCATCCCTCTTTTTAACCACGATCTCAAGTCGAGTTGCGTGAGGTAGGAAGGACTTAACGATAAAGGTTCTGTTATCGTATAGGAAGAGGCAAATCTTGCTAGGGGAGTCAAGCACGACTTCAAATTCCCTCATGAATATTTCACGCATAACCCGGAGAACCTCTTTCGGTAAGTGGTACAAGTCGCTGAAATTATCTGGAACAGAAAGCACGTAAATCGTTCCCTCATCGTATCGAGCTTGGAGTAAAAGCGGGTATCCGTTTGAACCGCTCAGCCCGGAGACTAGCTCCCACGCATCATTAGTATAGTACTTTAACTCAGGCACAACTATTTCTCTGCGTGCTCTGTAGCTGTCCATGAAAAGCATGAATTCCTTTACCGGTATTTTTCTCTCAGTGCAGTCGATTTCGACGATATCCTTGAATCCGTGATCCTGCAACGCTTTGAGTAAGCCTGAAGTTACGATCAGGGTCTTCCCCCCGCGCAGGTAGTCTTTGATTTTACCGATAATTTTGGGATCGTGGCACGCGGATTCGGCTAAAAACACTGTACCGCTGTTTTCGGGGAATCGGGGGGTAAGATCCAAGGGAATGCCTAGCATTCCAATGTAGTTGTGAATAAAGTCCTCACCGCTCGAGTTGAAGGGCTTGTAGCTGGGCACACCCACTGGAGCGCCTAGCTTACCCATGAAGAGATCCGTTTCCTCGAAGGCCGTACCTGCCGTTGGAGCAACATAGCTCACGTATTTTTCCGAACCATCGTCCATCTTTACGGTCTCGAAAAGCGAGCCCCAGCAGTAGAGCGTAATTTCCCTAGGTTTGGCGAACAAAGTGAGCTGTATTTGCTCCACCCACCTGTCAAGGTGCCCCCTAGCGTACGGATCAACCCAGCCTCCCTCGTTTCTACTGGGACCCGCGTTTTCCAGGTACCTCATTATAAGATAGCTTTGGTACTCCTGAAGGTGCTGCTGCGTGTACTTTGGGTCCCTCGTTTCCGTACCGGTGTAAATGCTATCGAAGATCTTCGTTTCAACGTCCAGGTTGTATCCTAGGGCTTGGTAATGCTCGTACCAGTTCGGGTACTTGATGATGAGCTTCAATTTCGGATTGACGGACTTAGCTGGCTTAATTATGTAATCCCTAGCCACTTCCTCCAGCCTCCTTAAGCGGTACTCTGTCCAGCTCAGATCTCCTTTAGCCTCCGTGCAGAGCCTGCACCTGCAGTTCGTAAAGAACCAGTCATCCAGGATTATCTCATCGAAGACTTCGGCGGTGAATAAGACTATATTCTTAAGCATTTCCAGCTCCTGCGGATTAGTATAGCAGAAGGTCCGGGACAATCCCCCTTCTCTCCTAACGAATGCGATACCCCCTGAAGCTTTTATGCCCTTTTTCTCGAAGAAATCCTTTATATTGAGTAAATCACCTTTCTTCGGTATCAGGTCGTCCCTATACGTTTCTAAGTATACCTTCTTAAATTTAATATACTTGTTGATGAACCTATAAGTTTCTTCAAGCCACTTGTTATCAGCCATCTGTAACACATCGCGAACTTGACAGTAGATAGCTACACTAAAATTTCGGTAACCTTCTTCCATGTTCCCCGCCACTTGGCATCAACTCCTAAAAATGGGTATCTGTTATCAGTTTGAGTATCTGAAGTAATTTAAACATGGGTTTATGGAAAACTACTCTAAGCAAACTTCAGTACTCATATATATGACCCAAATACTCATAGCTTTGTGGAAAGCATTCCTCCACCTTATGGCTTAAGGTGCGAGTTCGCCGTCGATCCCATCGGCGTTGACCCGGAATCCAAGCTCCGTTTCTCTTGGTTTCTTCAACACCCTAAGAGGGGTGAGAGGCAAAAATGTTTTCGAGTTATTATAGCTAGCTCTCGAGAGCTAGCAAAAAACGCTATCGGGGATGTGTGGGACTCCGGCATTGTCAGAAGCGAGAATAACTTCACCGTTTACTCAGGACCACCCTTAGAGAGTAGTAAGGAGTACTTCTGGAGGGTCATGTGGTGGGACTCGCAGGGCAACGCTAGCGAGTGGAGCCACATAGCTGGTTTCATCACCGCTTTGCGCCAAGCAGATTGGCGCGCCAGCTGGATTTCGGGAGGTAAACTTCTAAGAAAAGAGTTCGAGTTATCAGCGCCTGTAAGAAAGGCGATTGTACATGTAACAGGTTTAGGTTATTACGAGCTCAGGATTAACGGTAAGAAAGTAGGTGACCGCGTTCTCGATCCCCCATGGACTGACTATAATAAGCGAGTGCTGTACGCGACTTACGACGTGACAGAGTACTTGAAGTTTTGGGGAAACGCAATAGGCATTATGCTAGGGCGGAGCCGCTACATAAAAGTTTACGGCTACGATGAGATTATGAAAGCTATAATGCAGATGCACGTGGAACTAGTGAATGGCGATGTAGTAGACATCATCACTGATGGTACTTGGAAAGTCGCTGATGGTCCGATAGTTGAAGACGATATATACAACGGGGAAGTATACGATGCTACGCGCGAAGAAAAGGGTTGGGATCAACCAGGCTTCGACGAAAGCGGTTGGAGACCTGCAACAGTAGTTTCTCATCCAGGCAAGCTTGTCCCCAGCGGGGCTTTTCCCTCGATAAGGAGGCTTGGATACCTTAAAGCAAGGAAAATCCTTAACCCTGCACGAGGGGTTTACATTTTCGACTTCGGTCAGAATATAACCGGTTGGGTGAAGCTTAGGGTCTCCGGCCCTAGGGGCGTTAGAGTTCAGCTAAGGTACGCTGAGCTTATCGATCAAAATGGTAACCTGAACACTAAAAATCTACGTGGCGCGAGAGCGACCGACATTTATATAGCTAGAGGTGAGGGTGAGGAAGTTTACGAGCCCAGGTTCACCTATCATGGTTTTAGGTACGTTGAGGTAACTGGCTACCCAGGAACTCCTCAACCGGATTCATTAGAAGCAGTTATTGTGCACAGCGATGTCGAGCCAGTAGGAGGTATAATGACATCCTGCGACCTAGTTAACAGTATTCACAGCTTAGTCGTCTGGTCCTTGAAGTCCAACCTAATGTCTATACCAACCGACTGCCCTCAGCGGGATGAGAGACACGGCTGGGGAGGAGATGCCCAGCTGACGGCTGAGGCAGCTATCCTGAACTTTTGGATGCCTGGCTTTTACGAAAAATGGTTGGAGGATTGGGCTGACGCACAGCTTGAGGATGGCAGTTTGCCTGACGTGGTACCGCCTTACTGGAGGTTATATCCGGCTGATCCAGCTTGGGGTGAAGCGTATGTGCTTATCCCCTGGCTACTTTATCTGTACTACGGCGATGAGAGCAATATAGCTAAACATTATGAGAGGATAAAGCGTTGGGTTGAATTCCTGCTTTCAAAAACTGAAGGCTTTATCCTGAAATTCAGTAAGTACAAAGATTGGTGCCCACCTAGGCATATCTGGGCGGTCGAGATTCCAGGGGAGTTAGTATCCACATGGGTGTTATACAACGACCTAGTTACTTTAAGCTTGATGGCTAAGGTTCTAGGCAGGGTTGAGGAAGCCGAGAAGTATATGAAGCTAGCCATATCAGTTAAAGAGGCCTTTAATAGAGAGTTTCTCCGCGAGGAGCAAGGTAGAGATGGTAAGCTGAAGGTCTACTATGTATCTCCCGACTGTCAAACTTGCAACACGCTCCCCCTGGCTTCGAGGATTATCCCCCAAGAAAAGGCTGCAGCTGTGTTCGACACATTGAAGTGGGATGTAGAAGTGGAGAAAGACCTTCACCTAAACACAGGAATTATTGGAACTAAGTTCCTGCTTCCAGTGTTATCCGATTACGGTAGACCAGATCTAGCATATGCAGTTTCAACCCAAACTAGCTACCCGAGCTGGGGTTACATGATCCGAGAAGGCGCGACAACCTTGTGGGAAAGATGGGAGCTCTTAACCGGCAGTGCGATGAATTCTCATAATCATCACATGTTCGGCACTGTGGACATATATTTTTACCAGTACCTTGCGGGGATAAAGCCCTCTAAACCTGGCTTTAAGGAGTTTATAGTTAAGCCGGATCCAGTGGGCCCTGAACTGGTTTCCGCTACTGTTATGTCCGCTAAAGGTTCTATAGATGTTATGCTAGGTAGGGAACTCCATAGGTTGTTATTACAAGTCAAAGTACCTATCGGCTCTACCGCGGTGGTGTATGTGCCGTTTCACGGAATGCGTAACCCCGAAGTAAGGGAAGGGGGTATAACAGTCTGGAGTAAAGGATCACCTGCGAAGCTGCCTGAAGGTATCGAGCTCGTATGGTGTGAAGGGGAATACATAACTTTCCGAGTGGGGTCTGGCTCTTACAGCTTTGAGGTCGTTGAAGCTTAGCATGCTTGCGAACAGTGTTAAGCCAGCATGGGTCTGCGATGGTTGAGCTTCTGTGGGCTGCGTTGCCATATTTTCAAAAATTAATTTATAGGATGCTAAAAACGCCAATGGATTTGTTACGCAGATTACTGTTCAGCGATTTTTAGAAGTTTCAGGTTTACTTTCCCAGGGTTAAAAACCTTTAAATGCTGCCAGTGAAGTTAAGCTCTTATGAGTGAGATCGTAAAGAGGTATGAGGAGAAAAGGAGTCTATCAGAGAAAATAGCCTCATACATACCTGGCTATAGGGGTTATAAGCAGAAAGAGGTTAGAAGGGAGGCTGATAAGCTAGTCCGAGACTTCATGGTTAGGAAACTCTCGGAAGCCAGAGGCCACTTGAAAGACGCTACAAGGTCTGTAGCTGAGGCTGAAGCCGCACAGCTCTATAAACTGCTAAACAGGGTATCAGCGGTAATGGATAGAGTGATAAACAAGATCGAGCACGCGGATTACGGGTACTCGGGTTTATTCGACCTAGTTAAGGTGAGAGAGGAGGAGCTAGATAAGCTACTGGAGTACGATCATGGCCTCCTGAGTAGATGCGAGGAAATCGTAAACATTGCCGCAGAGGTAAGCGGAACGGCGGCTGCAGGTAGTTTCGACGTACTACCAGGTAAGCTGAAGCAGCTTGAACTGAAGCTTCAGGAGCTTCAGAAAATGTTTGCTTCAAGGGAAGAGATTATAACGTCTGTAAGAGGTGGTTAAAGATGCCACAGGTAATCGAATGGATTGGGGCCTCCGAGGGCGATATTGTATGGAGATACCCTAAGGAGGAGATAACCTGGGGCGCGCAGTTAATCGTTCACGAGTACGAAGCCGCGATATTCTTCAGGGATGGTAAAGCTTACGATGTTTTCGGGCCGGGTAGGCATACGCTGACGACGATGAACCTACCTCTGTTAACCCCTGTTCTTTCCCGAGTAGCAGGCTATGATAAAGTACCGTTTAGAGCAGCTGTGATATTCGTCTCGACGAAGCAGTTTAAAGGTTTATTTGGTGGGAGCGCGCAGACCGTTGAGCTAGCGCCTTTAAAGTTCTATGGCGCATTCTGGTTTAAGGTGGAGGATCCGAAAACCTTTGTGATGGAAGTTGTCGGAGGGCAAAACGCTTACACAACAGACGCGGTTAACAGCTTCCTTAGGGGTTACATGAACGAGAGGCTAATCACTCAGCTTTCAAAGTACGATCTAGTGACTGTATTCACGAAGTTAGAAGAAGTTTCCTTTAAAGTCAAGGCAGCGATCGACGAGGAGTTTAGAAGAATCGGCGTCGACCTCATTGATTTAAAGTTTGAGGGCATAGATACGACTCCCGAGTACAGAGATAGGTTGTTCTGGATTAAACAGACCGGAGGGGCTGCCCAGCAGGTTCTAGCAATGGATACGTTGAAGACCGCCGCGGAGTCTTTAAGCAAGTCCCCTGGAGCTGGAGTCGGAGCTGGAGTAGTGCTTTTACCCCAGATAATGCAGCAAGCCGCCGCTCCTCCACCAATGATAGTATGCCCGAACTGCAAGGCGCAGGCCCCCTCTACGAGTAAGTTCTGCCCGAACTGTGGCGCATCGCTTCAACCTCCTCCACCGCAGCCTCCAGGCACTGTTACATGCCCGAAGTGCGGTACGCAAAACCCGAACACAGCTAAATTCTGCATGAGCTGCGGATCGCCGCTGCAACCGCAGCGAACTAGCTGCCCGCAGTGCGGCAGTGAGGTACCCTCAGGCGCGAAGTTCTGCCCGAACTGCGGAGCCAAAATCTCCTAGATGAACTATATGTCGAAGCAGAACTATGGGGGTTTGGCGCTAGCTGTAATAACGGCGTCTATTGGAGCAATAGGCGTGCTGATATCCATAGGGTACCTAGCTCTATACGTGTTGGCCTCCATCCCGCTGCTTGCTTTAGGGATCTATACTTTAGCTTTCACAGCCATAGCTGACGATAAAAGGTATTATATTCTCTGGGGCTCCCTTATGACGGGGCTGGGCACCGCGCTTGCCATGGAAACAGTAACCGGCAACCTCCTGCTAAACCTCAGCATCCTCCTCATGGTTTCAGCTTTAATAGGAGTTCTGCTCGCCTTTAAAAATGGTAAATGATGTCGGAGACTATATTTAAATGCTCTAACTGCGGCGGTCCCCTAAATTATACTCCGGAGACTATCGCTTGCGTATGCGAGTACTGCGGGACAGTTAACTGGTTCGGCGAAGGTAGGTTTGATATCTTCATCCTGCCTACTAGGACTAGGAACGAGGTAATTAATGCTTTTTGGAGCAGAATGAGGAACGACCCCGATATGAGGAGGGTTTACCAGGATATAGAGCTCATTGAGGTTCAAGGCTTCTATGTGCCAATACTAGTGGGGGAGGTTTTGGTAAAGGGTGAGTGGACTGGTTTCAAAAGGGTTGTCGAAAAGAAAGGTAAATCCTATGTTACTAGAACCGTGACGAAAAGCGGATCCTTTAACAATACTATGAGGCTCACGGTTGAGGCTAGGAGGAGTGCTGCTGAGTACGGCTTGCTCGAGCTAGTCGAACAGGCTCGGTCGGTTCAGAACGCGTATCCGCTCAACTCCATCGACTGGAAGACTGTTAAGCTACCCGTGCTGAACACCGAAATACTACCAGAGGAGGCCATAGACGAGCTCAAAGATATAGCCGAGGATTCGATGAGACAGAGCATACGCACCTCGCAGGGTTTAGACGGCTTCTACTACTATCGCTGCGATACAGAGTTGAAAAGATACTGGATCCTGTTAGCGCCTTTATGGTGCCTAGTTTACAAGTATAGGGGAGGGATGTTCAGAGCTAGCATCTCCGGCTATAACCTTCAGTTCCTAAAGGTTTCAGAACCCGTTTTCCTAGGCCAGAGGATCATCTACCTCGTGGGCGGCGCCCTAGCCTCCATTGCTGGTGCAGTGATTCCCGCGTTAGCATCATCAGGGGATAACTTGGAGTTTCCGATAGGCATAATATTGCTCGCAGCCATAGCTGGAGCATACCTATCCGGTAAATCCATTAGTGACGTGAGGGAGGAAGCATGGAAGTAGGCTTTAAGCAGATAACTTGCCCCAGCTGCAACGCCCAGCTTAAGGTCCCACTCGCTGTCTCCGTGGTGGTTTGCCCCTACTGTGGGTATACGTTCGAGGTCTCCAGCGGGAAGAAGCTGGCGTACTACATGTTTCCCATTTATGTTGACAGCCCAACGGCATGGCGGGTAATGATGCAATTCATTATTAGAAGGTACGGAGTACCTGAAGACTTTACGGTCGAAGCTAACCCGCGCTTCTCAGAGCTTCACTTTGTGCCTTACTACGTTTTCAAGTGCAGAGCCAGCTCCTACTGCATTTACTCAAATAGAAGCGCCAGCTACTTGGAAACAGCTGATTATCCTATACCGGCAGCGTGGACCGGGACATGGATCGATAAGCACCTCGACAACTTCTCGTTTTCAGTTAGGGGTAAAAGCTTTTTCGACCCTAGGCAGGCTCAGAAAGGCAAGCTCCACATGCCGACGGTAAGGTACGAAGAAGCTTACAGAGCAGCTTACCAACTCATCGAGAAGCGCGCGCTGAAAGAAGCGAGAGAGAGCTGCAGCGGTGCAGCCAGGTCCGAAAACATCGAAGTCGGCTTCATCGGGCTCACACATTACCCATTCTGGCTTATGGAATATATATACAAGGGCGAAGTTTACAGAGCTCTTCTAGACGCGTCGAGCGGTAAGGTCCTTTACGTTGAGTATCCATTAAGGGCAAAGGCAAGGGCAATGATGCTAACAGCCTCAGCTGTCATCATCGGACTGGGCGTAGCTTCAGGGCTCATAGTCTCGATCGCGGTTTCTCCACTCGGACTTATAGGCGGCGTTATTACCTCTGCAGCAACCGCTTTCCCGTTACTGACGAAAGCCTTTAGGTCCAGGGCTAGGGGGTCGGAGGCTATAATCCACAGAAGCGTGCGCTAATAAGCAGGTTGAAAATGGTTAAAATTTACGTGGGAACTTCGGGATGGCTTTACGGCTGGAATGAAGGAGGGGGTCTCGAATGGTATGTTTCCCACTCGGGTTTAAACGCTATCGAGCTAAACGCGTCTTTCTACAGATTCCCATTCCCAGCTCAAGTTAAGTCTTGGGTTAAAAGGGGGGGGAGGCTTAAGGTGGTCTATTAAGGTGCATCGGTCGATTACCCACCTGAGAAAGCTGGGTTCTGAAGCCTTGAAGACATGGGAGCGCTTCAGAGAGCTTTTCAAGCCTATGGATCACTTGGTGGATTTTTACCTTTTCCAGCTGCCTCCAAACTTCTCTGCAACGAACAGTAACTTTAACCGGATAAGGGAATTCGCCTCCTTCACCGGTTTAAGGTGGAGAATGGCTGTAGAGTTCAGGCATGAGTCATGGTTTTCAGCGGAGTCCGCGGAGCTTTGCCGGGAAATAGAAGCGACATTCGTATCTGTTGACGCGCCGATAGCTAGGTGGATTGCCTCCAGCAACGGGATCGTATACCTGCGCGTACATGGCAGGGACTCATGGTATGCTTACGACTACAGCGAGGATGAGCTTAGGGACCTAGCCAGGAGAACAGCTAAACTTACTCCTGAAAAAATCTATGTTTTCTTCAATAACAACCACTGGATGCTTGGGAACGCCAGGGTTATGCGAACATTGTTACACGAAACGCTCCGCTAAGCAAAGCGGCTAAGGCGCCTGAGGAATAACACTACAGAATTTAAATGTGTGCCGCGGGCTCAAAAGTTCGAAAACTTGATTATTCCACGGTTCTACTTGCTTCAATTGAACTAGAATTCTTATATAATACTTTATTAAAGCAATCTACTATGCCCTCAGAGTCCATAGTTTCAAAATTAAGTGGTACATCCTTGTCTTACAGACATTATTTGGTTTCCTCTCTTTGGAGCAAAGAAGCTAGGGATACTCTTAAATCAATTAGGGATCTAAACTCTTATGTTTCTTGGAGAATCCGTAATATTTTAAATGAAAGTGGAATTGACAAGGAGTTATCCAAGAAACCTTTTCATGAATTTGCAGACGTTAACTTAGCTAAACTCGTCCATGATGTCATGATTAGCGCAGGCTACGCTGAAGGCATTGAAGAGAGATTGAACTGGTTGAGTCAGCCGGGGTCAGAGCCAACCATAGAAACCATGTTTTTGGCCGAGTTAAAGCCGGCAATCAATAAAACACTAGAAACACTGCCGGATGCTTTACGCAACGGGGAGAGACCGCTACTGCGCGCTGATAGGCAAAGCGATTTGATGGGCGTTATTTCTCAATTATGGGATCCGAGGAAAAACCGCCTGTTCAGCGAGAATTTCGTTTTATGGTCTGGTGTATACAACCTTCCGAAAGAATCCGTTATAGTCGACGCGTTAGCTAAGTTAGGCATTTTAACTTTCCAGCTACTTCGGTTAACTGAATGCCGAGTGGTAGCCGTCGACCCTTCCCCTGTAAATATCGGGATCGTGGAGGGCTTTGCGGAAATCCTCGGCGCAACTGAAAGATTAGAGGCGCGCCTTGGAAACCCAGAAGAGCTCGATAAAATAGCCGGCGAGGCGGACCTCATCGTATCCTTTAACGCTCTACCTTGGGTATCATCCCCCCTCGCGATGCTCAGAGCAATGCGTCAAGTATCCTCGGCAGCCCTAGTATTCCAGCCGACGTACGATAACCTCACGGGTAAGCTACTCAACGTAATAGACTATCTCCTAGGGTCTACGCTCTACCCAACCGCGAGTCAATTGCGCGAAATGTTCAAAAACACCGGTTGGCAGGTGGCGAAGGAGACGGTCTTTGCTGCCTACATGGCAATACTAGAGAAATCTCAGCAATGAACGCTCGCTATTTACGGGTAGAAACTCGTTCTCCTTAGTTTTCTGAACACAGGTTACAGTCCACGTGGAAAGCTCAAAAATATATTCGAGATAGGCGAAGCTTTCTCCATGACTTTAGAGCTCAGATTAGCGGATCTTCGGGAGATACTGCTGCAAGAGGTTGTAGAAAGATGCGAGGAGGGTTATGATCTCGACGTGGAGGAGTGGCAGGCTAGCATACGCGGAGCCAAAGAAGCAACCGAGCTTGCAGAAATCTACCGCAAGTTGCAAGACCTTCCCATGAGGAAGGGGTTCAGCTACCGAGAACCAAGCGACCTTAAGGGGATCTTAATGGAACGGTCAGCTTGCCTTCCGAAGTTAGAGGTAAGGCTGAGCTCTGGTCAGCTGTACGATAAAGTACTGGGGGCCTGGCTTGGAAGGATCGCCGGCTGCATGCTCGGAAAGCCAGTCGAAGGATGGAAGAGAGAGTGGATAAGGGATGCCTTAAAGAAAGCTGGCGAGTACCCTTTAAAGGGGCCGTATTTTCCATCAGACGTTTTCCACGGTTTAAGCGGAGAGCAACTCGCTTATGTTTCCAGCTTGAGTAGGGAGGGGATTAGACGGGCAGAAAGGGACGACGACCTCGACTACACGGTTCTAAATTTAATGGTGTACGAGGCTAAGGGGCCATCCTTCACGAGCGAAGACGTAGCGGAAGCCTGGCTCAACTTCCTTCCCTACTGCCAGACGTACACGGCTGAGAGGGCAGCGTACCGGAACTTAGTTATTGGTTTAAAGCCGCCTGAAACCGCTGTGTTCCTGAACCCCTACCGTGAGTGGATCGGAGCCCAGATACGCGCTGACTTATGGGGTTATGTTTCGCCCGGTAACCCCGACAGGGCGGCCGAGCTCGCATACAGAGATGCTAGATTATCCCATACGAAAAACGGGATCTACGGCGAAATGTACTTTGCCGCAGCTATAGCGTTAGCGTATGCGGTTGAGGAGCCCGAAGCCTTAGTGAGGGGTGCTTTAAACGTGATACCGGCTCAGAGCAGGTTAGCCGAAGCGGTAAATTACACGCTCAATCTCTGGAGGAGTGGAATATACTGGGAGGAAGCCATTGATAAAGTACTTGAGAAACATAGGTCTTATCATCCGGTGCACACAATTAATAACGCGGCTATAGTCGTGGCAGCCCTGCTGTGGGGTGAGGGCGATTTCGCGCAAACCATCGCGTACGCCGTTACGGCGGGTCTCGACACGGACTGCAACGGCGCAACCGCTGGCAGCATTATCGGCTTAATGAAGGGGGCTAGCCGCTTGCCGGAGAAGTGGGTTAAACCCCTGAATAACACGCTGGTATCAGGGTTAAGCGGAGTCGGCGTGGTCTCGATAAGTGAGTTGGCCGAGCGAACAGTGCATGTTATTCAGTAACGTTTTTCTTTCTTCATGATGGGTTTCAACCGTTGCTCTTATGGCTTAAACTGGTTCCTCACAATTCTCTTCTTCATAGATCTAACGCGCTACGAGTGGACTTATTAACCGGGTCGCGGCTATTACCTGTGACGGGGCTGAGGCTTTCCACCGTGCTCGCGGTTCTGGTAATAGCTATTTTAAGTCTGTACTCTTGGCTACTCTTAAATACCATGAAGCCCGCTGGGAGGGGCGTGGAGGGTCAGAGAGAGATCAAGCCCACGAGCCTTGAGGAAATTCTAGGAAGCCTTACGCTAGAAGAGAAGGCCAGCCTCGTCGTGGGTTGGGGGTGGTCTAGAAGAGTTCCCGGCTCGGCCGGGGAGACAAGACCCGTTCGAATTACCTCGATGGTCACTGCCGACGGCCCCTCGGGTATAAGGATTGAGGCTACGAAAGAGCAGAAGTGGTACGCAACCGCTTTTCCAGTACCCACAATGCTCGCCTCAACATGGAACCCTGAGCTTGTAGAGGCTGTAGGCAGGGCGATGGGGGAAGAGGCTAGAGAGTACGGCGTCGACATATTCCTAGCTCCCGGACTGAATCTACACCGCCACCCGCTCTGCGGTAGGAACTTTGAGTATTTTTCCGAAGACCCGCTACTGAGCGGGAAAATAGGAGCAGCATACGTTAAAGGCGTCCAGTCAACAGGCGTAGGTGCTACGCCTAAACACTTTGTAGCTAATGAGCAGGAAATTAACCGAGTTGTAGTTGATACGATCGTTTCCGAGCGAGCGTTACGGGAAATCTACTTGAAACCTTTCGAGATAGTGATTAAGGAGGCTAGACCTTGGGCCGTGATGAGCGCTTACAATAAACTAAACGGCAAGTACTGCTCGCAGAACGAGTGGTTGCTCACGAAAGTGTTAAGAGAGGAATGGGGTTTCGATGGCATAGTGATGAGCGATTGGGGAGCTGGAGACAATCCGGTCGAGCAGATTAAAGCCGGTAACGACTTGATAATGCCCGGTAACGATCAGATAGTTTCGACTCTCCTTCAAGCTGCTAGAAAGGGAGAGCTAAACGAGCTCGATCTCAACAGAAGCGTTGAGAGGATAGTGAAGGTTGCTGAAAACTCGTTACCCTACAAAGGGTATAACTACTCTAACAACCCGGATCTCGAATCACACGCCAAGCTAGCCTATGAGGCCGCAGCTGAAGGCGTAGTCCTGCTTAAGAATTCGAATATGACTTTGCCTCTGAAGCCCAGTGCTAGCTTAGCAGTATTCGGAACAGGGCAGGTTGAGACCCTGAAAGGCGGTATGGGTAGTGGTCACACTCACCCTAGGTACGTCGTCACAGTACTCCAGGGCTTAAGGGAACGAGGTTTTAGGGTGGATGAAGAGCTATCCTCTATTTATGAGAGGTACGTTATTGAGAAGAGAGGTAAAGAATTTCTCGAGAAACTATTCTACGAAGAAGCGTACCCTGAGCCTCTGCTGCAAGATATTGTAAGCGAAGATCAAGTAAGGGAATTCGCTGAGCGTAACGACGCGGCGGTAATCGTTGTTACGAGGATTTCCGGTGAAGGCTGGGACAGGCGGCTCGATAAAGGCGACTTCTACTTAAGCGACAGCGAGCGGCGCCTCATAGAAACAGTATCCAGGTTTTTCCACGCTAAAGGGAAAAAGGTTATCGTCGTGCTTAACATCTGCGGGCCTATCGAAGTCGTCAGCTGGCGAGACCTTGTCGATGCTATAGTTCTCATATGGTTGCCCGGACAGGAGGCCGGCAGGGTTCTGGCCGACGTAGCAAACGGCAAAGTAAACCCCTCCGGTAAGTTACCTACAACATTCCCAAGGGATTGGCCTGATGTACCTGTTGCAAAGTCTTACGAGTGTTACCCGGGTGTTCCCGTTGAAAACCCGCAGCGGGTTATGTACTGTGAGGGAGTCTACGTTGGTTACAGATACTACGATACCTTTGGCGTAGAACCGGCTTACGAGTTCGGTTACGGGCTCAGCTACACGACTTTCGAGTACAGGAACTTGAGTGTCTCTAAGGAGGGAGATGCAGTTAAAGCATCCTTCGAGGTAGCAAATGTCGGCCAGTATCCCGGAAAAGAAGTCGCCCAAGTGTACGTGAGAGCCCCGAGAGGTAAGGTAGATAAACCGTTTCAAGAGCTCAAAGCTTTCAGAAAAACACGCTTACTTCTTCCGGGCGAAGTTGAAAAAATCGAGCTGACTATAAGCGTAAACGACCTAGCCAGCTTCGACGAGAGCGAGGGCATGTGGCTAGTTGAAGCAGGAGAGTATGAAGTTAGGATTGGAGCTTCGTCAAGGGACATAAGGTTGACGGGTAGGTTTACCATAGAAAATAGTATAACGTTCAAACCTTAAATTAATTTTAGCGTGCTGTAAGATGTAACCCATTTATATTTTCAATATACAGAATCAGTATAGGTTTCCCATGTTCATATTAAAATAATTGCTTGCTAGAAAAGTATATTCGAACCCATTTTCAGTTTAAATTATGAACGTTGAAGGTAAAATCCTTTGGATTATTGACCTACTCTCCCGGCTTATCCAGGTTAACACTACCAATCCTCCGGGAAACGAGACTCCGGCTGCTAAGCTCGTGGCTGAAGAGTTGGAAGGTAAAGGGGTTGAATATAAGCTACTAGAAAGCGCTCCAGAGAGAGGAAACATAGTAGCATGGGTTGAATCACCTAAGCCCGGCCCATCTCTTCTACTTCTATCCCACCTAGATGTCGTACCGGCAAACCCGGAGGAGTGGAGCACTGACCCTTTCTCAGGAACCTTGAAGGACGGCTTTATCTGGGGTAGAGGTGCACTAGACGATAAGCTCTCTGTCGCTGTCATGCTGAGAGTTTTCCTCGATTTAGCTGAATCCAAAAATTTTCACGGTAAGCTGATTTATGCAGCTACAGCGGATGAAGAGATGGGTGGAAGAGCCGGTGCCAAGTGGCTCGTAGAGAATCATCCGGAGCTCGTCAAAGCCGACTACGTGATCAATGAAGGTGGGGGTTTCGAGATACCCGGTAAGCGGAGCACGTTTCTCGTGCAGACTGCTGAAAAAGGCGTGTACTGGTTTAAGCTCAAGTTTAAGGGAAAACCAGGCCATGCTTCGATGCCTAAATCAGGCGATAACGCGTTAGTTAAAGCCGCTGAAGCTGCTAGGCGTTTAAGCGTAGAACAGCCGCCTACAGATGTAAAACCTGGCGTTAAACTAATGATTAAGTATTTTCTGGAGGCTAGGAGCGCTCCTATGCTTCTCAGAATGTTCTTAACTTCGAGCCTAGGTGTACATCTTTTTACTAAATTTGCCGGCGACGCCGGGCCAATGTTCGATGCCGTGACCAGGAATACGATGGCTCCCACGGTAATTAGAGGAGGTGATAAGGTCAACATCATACCATCCTCCTGTGAACTTTATGTCGACTGCAGGTTGCTGCCCGGGTACGGCGAAGAATGGGTGAAAACTTACGTTTCTAGTGTTTTGAAGGGATTAGACTACGAGCTGGAGTTCGCTCATAAAGATCCCGCAACCGAGACTCCTACCAATACTCCCCTTTTCAACGCGATCCGAATGGCTGTGGAGTCGGAGGTACCTGGAGCTTTAACAGCCCCCTACATGTTGACTGGAGGTACGGACTCACGCTTCTTCAGAACCGCTTTCAACTCTATTGCATATGGTTTCGTCCCCTGCAGGCAGGACATGCCCCTCAGGGAAATGCTGAGACTTGCACACGGCGTTGACGAAAGAGTCTCTTTAAAAAACATAGAATTCTGCTTCAGGACCTTATCCAAAGTACTCGAAGTCTTCTACACAACTGCAGAACCTGGCCCGGGAAAGAGTGCCAGTTAATGGTCTCCTCTGATAACCATAAGTTCCTAGCTACGCTTCTATCCTCATAGAAATTTACAAAAGGTTTAAGGATCTCTAAACCGAGTAGTAATTCCAAAATCACGACGTTATAATATTTTTTTGTTTTAGCTACTGTTTCTCAGGTTTTCCTGCTTCAACCAATTTGGGCATATAGTCCCATTATACTAAGTAATTGAATGGCCCGTATAAACCGCTTTGGATGTTAAGCTCTTTGTACTTACGGTTAGAATTTACAGTAGAGCATTAAAGCCTTCACGCGTTAACAATAGGACCGCTTAGGTCAACTTTTTTATCAAGCTTTTTTCCTTGCTAGCTGTGCGAGACCAGGAGGTTAGGTTAGCTTTTATTAGCTGGCGTGAAGCTGGCGAACGTTTTTCACATTGTGATGTTACACTTCTACCGGTTGGTTCAACTGAGCAGCATGGTCCCCAGAATCCTCTGGGTACGGACCACTTAATTGCGTATCACCTTGCCTTGGAAGCTGGCAAACGAACTGGAGTTACCGTTTTACCGCCAATCCCGTTTGGGATCAGCTCGCATCATTCGAGTTTCCCAGGTACGGTTTGGGTGCGGGAATCAGTTTTCAAAGAGTATGTTAAGGACGTAATCCTCTCGCTGAAAACTCACGGGGTTAAAAAGTTCATAGTAGTAAACGGGCATGGTGGCAACTTACACACGCTCACATCGCTTGCAAGGGAGCTGAGAAGGGAGGGGATTCTAGTAGTTACTTACGAGTGGTGGACCCTGCCCCAGTTTAAAGAAATTTTCTCTGAAGATGAGCTGGGCCATGCCGCGGCGATTGAAACATCGTTAAACCTTTACCTTCACTCTGAAACTGTAAAAATGGAAGCGGCAGTTAATGAGAAACCGGCGAAGCTGCCTACTGATGGATTAGCTTACTTCCCTGAGAGAACCGATGATAGAGTGCGGAGCGGCGTTTTCGGTACATCCACAACTGCCACGCGAGAGAAAGGTGCTAAGGTTTTCGAGATAGCCGTAGATGCGCTGGTTAAGCTCGTAGAGGAAGTTAGGAGTTTAGACTTTAAGGCCTAGTAACGGTGGAAACTCATTGACGGGTCCCGGGGAGGGTAAAATCCCTCTGAAGTCTAGGGTTTTCCTGGTATCCGGACGCTCAAGAGTAGAGCTTTATTGCTCAGTATACCTTCACGTAAAAGGGTATTCAATGGCTAGGGTTACGCACGTAGACGTGGAGGCTGATCAGTTGAACGAGTTGTTGCTACCAGGAGATTCTGCATACGCGATCGTTTATACTACGGGGGAAGAGCTGAGGATTAAGTTCCAAGAAGGCAGGAGTCTTAGAAGTACAAGCAAACAAGTTTCAGAGGTATCAATAAAATGCATGGAGCTGGTAAGCGTGCTTGCACCTGTGAGAAGTATAGCGTATATTGGTGGTAAAGAGGGCGGGATATTCATTGGCTTTAAAAGGGAATTCGTGAGGAAACTGGAAGAACTAGCTGTGAAGTTGGGCGTTATGCCTAAGTAAAGCCTTTAGTTAGGTGCATCCACGATCCAGTTAAATACCAGCGTCGATACATTACATATGCCCAGAGAGGTTCTCTTGTTAGAACCCAGAAAGTTAGCCTTTAATGAGTACGATGAGTTACCGTTAAAGTCCAACGAGATAAGGGTAAGGAGTGTTTTTTCATCCGAGAAACATGGGACAATGCTTGCCTTCTACCGTGGAACTGCTATTTGGCTAAGCAAGTCTTACGATCCAGACTTGACGTTATTCGTGGAAAGGAAGGGTGGAAAATTGTACCCCATGCATGTGGGGAATATGACTGTGGGCGTGGTTATTGAAGTCGGAGAAAACGTGAAGAAGTTTAAAGAGGGAGATAGGGTTTTTGGTTACTTGCCTATTAGGGAAACGCATACAGTTTCCGAGGATTCTGTTTGGGCTGCACCGGCTGGAGTTACCGACGAGGAGCTAGTATGCATTGATCCAGCGGTTGTAGCTCTAATGGGAATAAGGGAGGGCACTGTTAAGCTGGGCGATACTGTCGCCGTATTTGGGCTCGGTGCAATTGGTCTTCTAACCGTGCAGATGGCTAAACTTTCCGGAACTTTAACGGTTGTAGGAATAGACCCTGTTGAAAACAGGAGAAAACTAGCTGAAGAATATGGGGCGGATTTCACGGTGAATCCCCACAGCTGCGACGCTGGTTTTGAGGTGAAAAGGATCGTGAAGGGAGGTGTAGACGTGGTTATTGAGACAAGCGGTTCATATCAGGCTCTCCATCAAGCTATGAGAGCAGTAAAATGGGGTGGTAGAGTCGTGCCGGTTTCTTGGTATCAAGGCGAAGCGCGAGGGCTTTACCTAGGTGAAGAGTTCCACCATAATCGCCTTACTGTGATTTCCGGAGCAAGAGTAGAGAGTGAACCTTACAGAGAGTATCCCCTGTGGGATCGCCGCAGAGTGTACGACACCGTACTCGAACTATTTAAAAGAAGGGCGCTTACGGTAAAGGGTATGCTAAAGCCTATCGTGAAGTTTGATGAAATGATCGAAGCTTATAGGCTCATAGATGAGCAACCTGAAAACGCCATAAAGCTGGGAGTGAAATATTCCTAAAGTTCACTGAAAGAATTCCTCTATTCTTCGCTCCTTAGCACTGAGTTCTCCCTCTGCTTTCACTACTTCACCTACAAGGTATGGGGCCAAGTTTACGGGGCGTGAAGGTTTACTCCACTCTTCACGCCAATCGATATCCTTACCTCCCAAGGCTACTCCATACTTCGCTTGAAAATCATAGATTCTTATGATCGCCGGCGTTGGTGCAGCTGAACCAGAGATTAAAGCTTCTCCAGTGCTTAACCCGGAAAGGCCTTCTACGAGTTCCTTCATTACATCCTCCATACTGCTGAGGATGTACTCCTGATCCCTGGGATTCGAGGTTCTGAGCGCTATAAGTGTACCGCATTGAGCTAAAAGTGTTTGGGAAAGTTCTCGAGGTCTTTGGCTTACTACTCCGAGCCCTATACCAAATTTCCTTCCCTCCTTAGCTATCTTTTCGAGAATATCCTTAGCTGGGCTCCACCTCCCTTGAGGCGCATAGTTATGCGCCTCCTCAACGAGTACGAGAGTTGGCTGGGGCGCACCGGCTAATACACTAGCGGTTATCAATCTCCACAACGATTTCAGCACTGTTGACACAGTGGAAGCCTGCGCGTCGCTAGGTAGACCACCCAACGAGAGTATGCTAAGGCCCGGCTCAAGAAGCGATCCGTATACCTTCACATAAGCTTCGACGCTTCTCTGAGGCTCTTCTTTATTAGTAATAGAGACATAAAATTCTTCGCTAAACCTAGGTCGAGTTATATAGCTTAGGTCTGAGTTATCCAACATTGAGTCGATCTTTAATAAGAGATCTTCCAGCGATCGATCAGTGTATCTGCTACCTTTAGCCTGTTCAGCCAGAGCTTCTCGCAGCTCCCCTGGCTTAAAGTAGATGGGGTCATTAGCCGTGGCTGGGGGGAATCGATGACTACGAACTTCTTGGAGCGCGTTTCTCAGGTACATCATCTGCTTAGTGGCTTTGGAGGGATCAAGCCTTAAGAGAGCGGCTATCTCCTCAAAGCCTAAGGTCCATAAAGGTACTTCGAGGGGCCTCGGCACTACTCCATAACGCGTCTCAATTAGCTTTGAGACCTTGCCGATGGGGGTAAGCACCCTAGCCGAAATGTACTTACCAGCCAAGGGCACGTACTCGCTGTGGGTATCAATTACTATGACCTTGGAGTACGGGTACTTCTCGAGAATGGACGCCAATATAACGGCTACGGTGTTAGATTTACCGGCCCCTGTCATCGCAAGGACAGCAAAATGGCGGGAACAGAGCATGTTAAGTGAGAGCGAGAACGGGACATTGGCGTCGAAGCTGAGCCGTCCTAGCTCGATGTCCCCGTGGCCCATTAACTCAACTAGTTCTTTACTCGCGGCTGCGTAGACTACCTGGCCCGGATGGGGCAGCTCAGGCACACCTCTTTTAATACCTTCCTCTGTCTTGCAGCCGACAAGCATCGCTATTAACTCGTTTCTAGCTGGCCTGATCTCAGCATAACCCTCAAGCTCCTCAATGATTCTGCCTTTACGGTATAGCTCATCCAACAAGTTAAAGCTAACCACCATAGCATAAGCCCAGGTATCACCACATTCTATTTTTACATAGATGCCAGGTTTAGCCATTAATTGCATCTTATCCTCGAAAACCGCGAATCGGATCAAGCTTCTACCGTAAACTGTTACAATCCTTCCAACTTCCATAAACTCACCTTAACCCGGCCATCGCTCTACCCGACGGCGCGAGCATGGATCTCACTACTGAGATATGCTCCCTTTTATACAGTTCGTCCGCCATTAAGCGAACTAGCTCAGGGTTTAAAACGGCCAAGTGATGCACGTAGCTTAAAGGTCTTGGGTAACCCTTTTGGTCAGACAGTTCGGAAAGTGTTGAAACCGCTTTGACTGCAGTGTCGAGGGAGACAAAACTGGGAAACGTCATCTGTGAAACAGGCCCCTTCCTCCTTAGCTTAAAATACAATACATGATAAGTACTCCACTTACTATACACTTCTTCCAATAGCTTACGTGAAGCTGCACAGGATTTAGGTCTCCCAAACCTGGCCCCCTCAATTAAAGCGTAAACCGAATCGTAAGTTCTCCATGAGTGATCTAGTAAGGAAAGATCGTTCAACCATCCGAGTATGCCCTTTTTTTCGACTATGAATCTACTTTCTGCATCCTTTGCGACCCATAAAGGGGCGGTATTGAGCTCCATGCATCTTTTAAGGAACTCGTTAAGGGTGCTCAGATACGCTGTTGCTTCAACATACACCACTGAGTAGTCTAATGCCTCTTTCTTGGACATAATATCTGGAGCAATAAGGCTTATCTCCTGGTAGAGTGAGTTGGCTAGACCTGAGATTCCCTCAAGTAGTTTGGAGAATCCGTTCAAAGGTTCCTCTCCTAGTTTGTCGCAGACTAAGGCTAATGTTTTCTCTCCGTATTTATCTTCGATGTCGGGATATAGATAGCCTAGTTTAGCTAAAGTTAGATTCTCTTGGACGTCATGCGGGTGACCAAAAGGTACCATCATCTCAGAAATATAACTACCATCGAGAAATATTGCATCAACACCTCTCTTGATTATATCTATGGCAGCAAACATCTCTAGCATAGACATTAGAAGCCCTGCTCTTGATTCACCATAGCTTTTAGGCGCAAGCACTGTAATAAGAGGCCTCGAACTCCCGGGTAAAAGTTTCTCAAGCCTATCACCACTCACGATTAGCGAAGCTGCTGAAAGAGATAACATATACACACCTCTTCTCTCATCTAAAGCGAAGCTGCCGTCTACAAATCCAGTTTTATTTAAGTGTTCAGTGTTTATTGGTTCTGCTAGCCCCTTCAAATCCTCCTCAACACGCGTAATTACTTCTTCAATTGTTCTAAATATGCTCACGTTTAGCACGGCGACCTCTTCTTAAAGAGTTTATGTCTGATTAAAGGTCTCGCAAAGAGTATAATGAAAGTGTAACAGCATGAGTGCAAGTTCCAGTACGTTACCATCGATCAGGTTGCCACACGTACGGCGTAGATTTTGGAAAAAGAGTTGCACATAATCCTACTTGGCCTCGTGTCTCAACGGAGGAAAGCAGCTCGAACGGGTTTCTGTATCCGAAAATAAGCTGAGCGGCGTCGCCGGGTCCCAATCTGACCAAGTTGGTGGAAAGCGATCCTTCCTCCACCTTTACAGATTCATTCCGCACCCTGATCGTTACAGCCTCACTCTCAACTTCCAGCGTGAAATCTCCATTAGTCCCTTTTGACCTATGTTCCAACTCAGGTATAATCTGTTCTAAAACTTTCTTGAGTGAAGTAACCCTAGCCATACCCCCACCGCTCCAGCTGTACGAGCTCGTTAATGTGGCCCCGTATGCTTTAGCGACATCGGCAAATGGATGATCGGGAGGCACATGAACAGTTAAGTGGCTTTTCTTTTCCTCCAATGCTATCGAGTAGAAGCTTTGCAGTAAAGCCCGGTACAACCGGGGATCGTGATCCAGAGCCCCTATCTCAGCTACAAGAAACTCCTCGGGACTCGGCCATCTTTCAATAGCAGCGTACGCTACTACTTCGCCTGAAGATTTAATCACTAGAGGTTTAGCGCTGTGCTCCCAGGCAACCCCCTTCCTGAAACCCTTCCAGTCACCAGGTGATCGAACCTTCGCTCCCGGCCAAGCAGCGTTAATCCTCTCATAGATGTCAGCTATCCTCATGCTTTGAAAAGCTGAGTCCTCCGAAACTTCCACTTCGAATCTCCCGCCTCTAATTCTAGATGCGTTTCTAAGGTGTATAGTTACCGTATGCTCTCCCATGAACGTAGCAAACCCGAATCTATGGTAGTACTCCTGTATACCGAAAAGTGCTGAAAGTGGGTAGCCGAGCTCTTTAACATAGTGGATTGCATAGTTTAGCGTGGAAGCGGAGTAACCAAGCCCCCTAAATTCCCTTGGCGTGTAAACACCTCCCACGCCGCTTGCGTGGATAACTGAAGACCCATAGTGCAGCTTTAAATCAAGCAAGTATAGCCAGCTAACTTTAATCCCCTGTTTAAAAGCCTCTACTACATTTTCCCCATCTCCCAGTTTTCTTACGCTTATATCTAAACTCATCACACTCGACTTAATCGTTTCCGGCCGGTAAAAGTGTGTTACTATGTCTTTCTGGAGAAGCGTTAATGCTAAGGCTCGTAAGCTCGTGAGATGTACTCACTTAAGGCTCTGCTGGTGTTAAAGTAGGAGCCGATTCTAGCTGCCGCGTACGTAGAGGTTAACATATACCTACTTTTATTCGTAGAGTACAGGTCCAAGATCCCACGTAGTTTTGCGTAGAAATCCTTCAAGTCGGCTCTCTCATCAAAGGGTTCGTCGGGCGACATAGCGTCTTTCCCGAAAAGCCAGCCGTTTTGTCCATCGGCTATACCCTCAAGAACTCCTCCGTCATGCGAAGCTAGCGTAGGTGTCAGGTTCAAAGCGGCTCGCATCCAACTTGTACCACAAGCTTCGAAAGGTGGTCGGGGGGTATGCAGCCACAGATCTGAACCGGCTGCCAGCAGCTTCTCCAGCTTAGCTCCTCGCTTACCGGAAAAAGCTATCCGCACGTGGACTAAAGTTGATATCGCATCAAGTATCGTCCTAAGTTCCTCGCGTCCTCCAAGATCCTTGGGATGAACAGTGCCACTGAATATTAACTGAAGATTATATTTTTTCCCCAGTGTTTCCAGTAGCTCTTGGTCGCGTAGGATAAGCGTAACACGCTTGTAGCCAGTTATCCTGCGCCTAAGGGAAGCGATAAATGAGCTTGAATCAAACACTTTGTTTAGATGGGCACGGCTGTTAACGTAATCGACTAGCTCCACCTTGCACAAAGCTTTAATCTCTTCAACTTCTTTGAGCGGTATAGACGCGGCATAAACTAGCCGAGAGGGGTCATTTCTCCATCCGTTTAACCATTTATCGTATAATTTCGCTACTCTATCATGCACCCATCGAAGATGGTGAACACCATTTGTAATATAATCAGGGGTGGATCCTGGAAAGAGGATCTCGTGAACTTTACTGAACTTGTAAGATACGCAGTTATAGTACCCGGATAAGAATTCCAGCACTCTGGTCATCTTCAAGGCCTCAGGGCTTACAGCCTTTACTTCTGCAGGTACTTCATAATATTCTTCCACTAATCCATAGTCGAACTGCTCATGCCCATAAGGTAGAGGGGTATGAGTAGTGAAAACTACTTTTGATCGAACCTCATCAAGGTTCTTGTACTTTTTTAGAAGTTCGAGCGCTAGAAAGCCAGCGTGGGATTCATTCAAGTGAAATTTCTTAGCAGATAAACCTAGTTTCTTTACAAGCTCCAACGCTCCCAAACCTAAGATCAATTCTTTAATTAGCCTTTCCTCATCGCGATTCTCGATGTAAACCCTTGAAGTTATTTCCCTAAGATTTTTGGAGTTCTCCGGCGTATTTGAGTCAAGCATGTATACGGGGACTTCACTTTTTAAACCTTTAATCCAGTGGCGCCAAACGTTTAGGTAGATGGGCCCTGACCGGAGGTTAAGCTCGAGCTTTAAACTCAGTTTCTCGTGATGATCAAGCGGATCGTAGGGCTCGTCGTAATCAAAGACTTTCCCCTCTTTAACTTCATGCTGAATGTACCCTCTATCATGCAACAACGTTACGCAAACCATCGGGTAACCTATATCCGCAGCCGAGAGTAATATATCTCCTGTTAGGAAACCCAAGCCGCCCGCGTACGTTGGAAGCCCCTCCAAATATACTTCCATCGCTACCAGGATTACCGCATCCCGAAGTTTTTCGGCAAATAGCTTCATCAAAAGTTACCGCCTCTCCTTTATACTCTTCGTAAAAAACTTTGACTAGTCTGCTGTCGGATCTCAGAAACATGTTACGAAAAATTTAAATATTGATATAGGTCCTAATACATAGGGTAGCCGGGACCTAAACTGGATATCAGGATCATTGAACAGAAACAGTATCGAATCAGGATAGCTGCGATGTTAGGTTACGGTTATCTTGTACGTTGCTGGCCGCGACTTCAAAGTTCTATGCGGCCGGCTCTTAAATCCCGCGCGGGAGTGGGGGGAACCTCGGCTACCCCGATATGTTTTAAAGTATAACTGGAAGATAAGTTAAGTATGTTATCTACAGGTTTTATCGGGCTGCTTCTCAGCGCGCTCATAGCGTTAGCGCTAATCGCTATAGGTGTTCTGATTATAGTGTTCGTGATTAAGGCTATTATACTTCTCATACCTGCTGGCTTAGTAGCGCTAATTGTATGGCTGCTGACGAGCGATGCTAAACTCACAGCTATTGCTTTTTTAGTAGTTGCGTTGGTATGCCTTCTTAAACGCTTGTAAAGAAAAGATTGAAACCATGCTGGTTAACCGTAGAGTTTAAACGGAAGCACAAGGCGGGTGCGGTGTGATAATTCGCCTTAGCAGCTTAAACTACCGAGTATGGCGGCAGCTTACAAATTTATACTCGACACATAGACTAGCACCACACTGCTACCTTATTTATGATCTCCTTTATGAACCTGAGAATACGGATTTAATTCTCAGCCTGGAGGGGGGGCGGGTTAAGTCGTACGCACTTGTATGGAAAGGAGAGCAGAAAAACTATAGTATCCATTTCTGGAGAATTGACAGCGAGCTGCTCTCAAGTTTCACTCTCAAGCCAGCTCGAACAGCGTTGATTCAACTTTATGAAATAGAGGAAAATTATATAGAAAAAGTAGTGGAGAGGCTGAGCGAGCTAGGCTTCAATTATGCAGAGGTAAAGAGTTGCTACGACATGGTGTGCGACGAGCAAAGCTTCAAGCCTTACGACATAGGCCAACAAGTGAGAAGGCTAATGGTAAACGACGCCGAGCTATTCGTAGAGTTAAATAAATCGAGAGGCGTGAACATCGGCTTAGAAGAAGCAAAAAAATATCTCACTAAGTTTAGGTACTACGGCTTACTAGTTAACGGTACTCTAGCTTCAATCGCCTCAAGGTATCTAACCCTGCGTGATGTACACATTATAGGCGATGTCTACACTAAACCTGAATACAGAGGAAGAGGATACGCGAAAGCAGTTACATCAGAGGTAACTAGGGAAGCAGTATCCTCCGGCGCCACTGCTCTTCTCCACGTTGAGAAGAACAACGAAGCCGCTATCAAAGTATACAAAAGCTTGGGATTCAAAATAATTTCAGAAAGACCTTGGATTAACGCTGAATCTTAAATTTTATTTTAATTAAAAGATTTCAATTTACATATTTGCTTCTTGGTTTTCAATAGTTTCATATCTTAAATGAGAAATTGAAAGAATTTTTTATAATGGTTTATTCTTAGATCGTCAACATACTCTTGTAGCACAAGTATATGTAAAACAACGTGTTAACTTAACATGGTTTACAGAGTAAAATAACATTTATTTAAGATAAAACAATCCAATATGTGTGCCAAAGCCGCGCAGATTTCTGGAAGTAGTTTTAATTTCACTTATTGTGCTAAGCTTTTTCTTTATCCCTCAATACTTCAGAGAAAGGTGGTATGGACCTGTGGCACCAAGTTATACTCCTACTGTTGGCTTTTTCGAGATTAACGGTCAACCAGTGTTTATCTTTAGCGGGGAAATGCACTACTTTCGAATCCCCCGAGATCTATGGTACGATCGGCTTCTCAAAGCTAGGCGAGCTGGCTTAAATACTGTAGCCAGCTACATTGCATGGAACTGGCACGAACCAAGAGAAGGGCTCAAGCTATTCGGTGAGGAAAGTGTCGATGGTTTTTATGAATCTGATGCCTTTAGCAGGGACTTAGATAGCTATATCCAGACAGCATCTAGCTTGGGTCTTTACTTTATCGCTAGGCCTGGACCCTATATTTGTTCTGAATGGGATAGCGGCGGTCATCCAAACTGGCTTTACACGAAGAACCCGGTCTTAAGGTCTTTAGATCCCACCTACATGGCATATACAGAGGGTTGGTACAGTACAATTATTCCCCTTGTCGAGAAATACTCGGTAACGAAAGGTGGACCTGTTCTCATGGTGCAAGTAGAGAACGAATACTTTTGGGGCGATGCCAACTACATAGTAAAACTATACGAGGTGGCAAAAAGGTATACTGAGGATCTTCCCATAGTAACTAACGAGGATTGGCACGTTGAGAGTACTCCGGTTATCAACACCATCGACGATTATCCCTCTCCTTGGGATATTGCTGGTTTCGACGGTAAGGTTCGAAGCTATGTGCGAACTCAACCTGGGATGCCGAAGATGCATATGGAGCTTGAAGGAGGCTGGTTTTCAACCTTCGGTGCTCCGCTGCCCACGAATAGGGGGAGTTTTCCCGCCGCTTGGACTGAAACCCTTGTGAAGACTTCAATTGGACTTGGCGTTAACGCAGTAAACATGTACATGTTTCACGGTGGGACTAATCCGGGATACTACACGGGCAAGTATATTACTACCACATATGATTACGAGGCGGCGATTAGCGAGTGGGGCTACCTACGTGACAGATATTACGCGTTAAAGCGTGTAGCGATGTTTACTCGAACGTTTAATGATCTCTTAGTTGCCACGAAACCGGCTGAAGGGCTAGTACAGGTTTCAGAAAGCGGCATAGACATATTCCCAAGAGTTAGTGATGGAGGTGGAGCTTTAGCGGTACTCAGAAACCTCGGCGACCAACCCCGTTCCGTGCGGTTAAAGTACCACGACGAGGTTTACCCCTACACAGGCTCCATTCATATTCCCGCAAAAAACGCTAAGACGGTGATTTTGAACTACACTATTCCGGGAACGCCTTTCAAAATAACCTATACAGCATCAGAACCTTTATTGAAGCTGGTTAACGGTGCGAATGTGTTACTGGTAGTCTATGGTGATCCGGGAGAAGTCGGAGGGCTGGCAGTAGAGGCTGAAAATCAGCTTTCAGTTGAGTACACCAGCGGCGTGAATGTCGAGCGGAGAGGGAAAGCCGCTATAGTAACCTGCACTCATGGCAGTTCTGACGGAGTAGTCGTTTTTAGCTCAAGTGGCTTTACTTTAACTATTATTGCAACCTCAAGGGAAAGAGCTGAGAGAACATGGTTAATAGATGAATTCAGCGAACCCTATCTGCTTATCTCTAATTTATACTTCGTTGGTACAGCTTCTAAAGCTGGGGGCAAGCTTCGGCTAGAGCTGGAGCTCGATGAGCGCAGCGCTGGCACGGTTCTTCTCTATAGCCCTCACCCACCGCAAAGCCTTATGATTGATGGGCATGAGGTACCCCTCTTCCAAGTTTACGGAAACTTGTACAGGTTTGAGGTTGAAGTACCGAGCCGCCATTCACCGTCAGTAGAGGAGAAAGGCTGGATAACAAGATTAGAGAAGGAGTACAGGGCAGGTACCGCGGTTACGGCTGGAATGCCGCTGGAGTTTGCTGGTATCCTTGATAACGGTTATGTTACGTATTCTATTGAGTTCAGCGTTAGCGAAGAGGAGCTCTCAAAGGATTGCAGCCTCTACTTAAGCTATTTTAATGACTTTGCCACTGTTTTACTTAACGGTATACCTCTGGCGTCAGCTTACCACAGCATAGAGGTGGACGTCTCGAGAGCGCTTAAACCCGGCTCTAACGAGCTGCGCGTAATCCTTGAATCAATTGGACACCCTAACGACGGGCAAGTCTATGTCCCGAATGGAATCGTGGGAGGCGTTTACTTGGGCAAGCTTCACGAGGAGGAGCTTAAAGGGTGGTTACGTATCGGTTTCTCAATTCCCTATGGTAAAGAATTCAGCCTTACACAGTTCCTATATAAACCGGAACTCCTTGAGAACATATTAAATGATCCGAACTTAGAGCAAAAAGCCGAAAAGGTAGATTTGATAGATGGAGGGGGATTATACGTTAAAAAGCTGCAAATTGAGAGAAAGGAAGGGCGCTATATCCTAGTATTTACTACACGAGCGTTGCTTTTCGTGAATAAGCACTATTTAGGTGTTTACTTAGGTCCAGTGGATTTGACAGAGTACTTGAAAGAGGGGGAGAACGAAATTGCTATCGCAGCTGAATGGTTACCCCGAGGTAATCCTCTGTTCAAAGTTTACAGCTTGAAGATAGAAGGCGAATGGAGAGTAGCTCCTGGCACAACGGGCTTAGCGGATGGATGGTACAAAGTAGGGCTTGATGAGAGTCTTTGGAGTGCCACTGATCCCCCACTTGAGGTAAGAGACTTCGAAGGTCGCATAATATGGCTTCGGTGCAGGTTTAGGATAGAGCCGGGGCAGGATGTAAGCGCGCCGTTGAAGTTGAAGGTTAACGCTCGAGGTGTTAGGATGCTTCTCTACTTTAACGGGCAGTTCCTTGGGAGATTCGTGAGTGAGGGTCCGCAAACCGATTTTTACATTCCGGAGTCACTCGTTAAATCTGGCGATAACTTAGTGGCCATCATGATGCATGTCGTAAGCAGTTATGCTCGAATCGAGTTCATCGGTATTGAACCGTACTACGTTCATCCAATATCGATGGTCGAGTTATCTCCCGGCTGAGCTCAATAGTATGATTTTTTAAAAATATAATAATACTTAAAAATAGGTTTTCTTTAACCTAGTTTATGGATCTTAAAGCCTCAGATATAACCGCGATAGCTATTAGTGCCGCGTTCTGGTCCATACTGAACGCTATCTTAGCACCGATATTCTGGCAGTTAACCCGTTTACCGATTTTATGCGATTTTCTGGCTAGTATATCGCTAATTTTAGCAACGTGGTGGGTTAGAAAGCCGGGTACCGCAACTCTAGTGGGGTTTCTTGCCACAGTTCTCAACTTTATCCTCAGGCCTGGTGCTATGCACTTCCTTGGTTTCACTGTAGCCAGCGTAGTCCTCGATGTGCTCCTATGGATACTAGGTTACAGTAGATGTTTCTCGCGAACCTACAGGTCTGCACTAGTTGTAGCCGCTGGTACAGTATCCACATGGGTAGCGGGTCTAATAATAGGTGCATTCTTCATGCCTGGTGTTTCACTTCTATATTTCTCCACTCTACATGCCCTTGGAGGCTTTATAGGAGCAGTAATCGCTGTACTCCTAGTAAAAGCAGTAGAGAAAAGAGGCATCAAACCCCTTCGAGCATAAGGAATCTATTGTTTTCACCTTACAATCTTTTCAGTTACCTTAACTTTGAGGAGGGGGACCACCGGATAGGCTGGGCTCCCCGGAGACCTGCTCTTTGGGTGAGCCACGAGCCTTCAATAGGTCCGGTGGTCCCCAGTAAACCGAAGTTTGGGGGTAGATAGGTTTATCGTGTTTCTAAAATTTAGATATTCCAATGTAAGTTGCATCCTACTGCAGCACTGGCATGCTTTTCCGAACCGCTACGATTAAAAACTTATGATAAAATTTCCACAGAGATGTCCGAACGGACTGCAGTACTCTGCGTGCTATGCAGAGGCGCAAAGGCCCTCTGCGGCAAAAATATATGTCCAGTCTATGCTTTCTGGAATGCGGTAGAAAGCGTAAGAGCTCCAAAGGGGGTTCTAGTGAATGGTTCTTCCCCTCCTTCAGTATTCGTTGGAAGAGTAGGTTACCCCAAAGTTCGCGTTTCCCCTGCGGTCCCCCCTTTCACAGGCGATACCAGGGTATACGATGAGCCGGAGAAGTGGCTAGGCTTAGGTTTAAACGAGATCCTTAACATGAGGTTAAGTCTTGTCCGCGGTGTAGTAGAGGTTAACGCTCAGAAATCGCAGAGCATTGAAGAGCTTCAACTTTTAGCGATTTCGTCTAGACCTGTTGAAGTCGAGCTTAGGTTCGCAAAGCCTCCAAAGCCTACAGTGAAACTGGACATATTTGTTCCACCTATGGGCCCATCCGGTCCGGTAGAAGGGTTAAGGCTTTTAGAGGATCCTAAGCCGCTACACCCCCTTGAAAAAGTATACTATGACTCAGACCTTAAGGCGAGAAACGCCATAATTTATTTATATAATAGCGGAGTGCCAGTCTCTACAATACAGAAAGCTTTATCTGTAGGAGCCCTCGGTACAGGTTTCCTTCGAAAACTTGTACCAACCCGCTGGTCGATAACTGCTGTCGATGACATAGTATCCAAGAGTTTAATCGATAAAGTAAAGGGATTAAAGTACCTTGACAGCTACCTGTTTTTCGAAAGAAGGTACTTGGACAATACATTCGTAGCGATAATTGCACCCGGAGCTTGGAGCTACGAATGGATAGAAGCCTGGTTTCCCCATACTACATGGAACCCGGGTAAAATCGTTGAAGTTGAAGAGGACTGGGAGGGTTACCATGGTCGGGAAACTTATGCCTTGCTTGGAGGCTGCTACTACGCCGCTCGCCTAGCGGCTGCAGAGTACATGCTGAAGGAGGGAATTCAGGGTATGGTTGTATTGATCAGGGAAATATACGAGGGTTTCTTCTTGCCAATAGGCGTCTGGTTTGTACGGGAGAACGTGCGTGCGCTGTTCAGGGGGGTGCCGGAGCGCTACGATACGCTAAACGAAGTACTTCAGAGGCTGGGGGGGTCCACTCGTCTTCCGCTCAGCATATGGTTGAAGAAATCTGCTTTGTTAAAAACTCTTATACGCCAGGAGAGGCTGGAATCATGGCTGAAGTAGAGGTTAAGCGGATTAAAGTTAGCGGCGCTCTATCCAGGTCCGGTCTCTACGACCTGGATTATACTTACAATCCGTATGCTGGTTGTTCTCATAACTGCCTGTACTGTTACGCTCGCTTCTACACACCTTTCCGTGAGGTTTCAGAGAACTGGGGGCGTGTGATTTACGTGAAAAGCAATGCTTTGGAAGCTCTATCGAGGGATGTTAAACGCTATAAACGGGGAGTCGTAGGGGTTTCGACGATTACCGATCCCTACCAACCAATTGAAGCTAGCGAAAAGCTGACGCGAAAGGGACTCGAAGTCTTCTTCAGGGAGGGATTTAGGGTTAGCATTCAGACAAAGTCGCCAATGGTGCTCAGGGATCTGGATTTGTTATCCCAGAACAGGCGTCTCGTAGACGCTGGGTTAACAGTCACAACACTTGATCAAAGCTTAGCGAGGCTAATCGAGCCGCAGGCACCACCTCCTTTCGAGAGAGTAAGGGCTCTGAAAACCCTCTCGGAGAACGGGGTTGAAACCTGGGTTTTCCTCGGCCCGATCATTAGAGGCGTTAACGACTCCGAGCTTAATATAAGACAGATAACCGAGGTTGCGCTTGAGACGGGATCCAGGCTTATCTACGACTACTTTAGGTTTAAGCCGGGCATGGAAAAGCAAATGTCTTTGCTTGCGGCAAAGTACCCTGGGTGCATTAGCGCGCCACCATCATGGCGAAACCTCGTTAGGGATAAGATTGAGAAAATATGTAATGAACTTGGCGTTGTATGCGAACCCGCATTTCCGGGAAGAAAAACCACTCCTATTAGGTTAACCGACTTCTACTAGTTAATAAACAAAAAGGTAAATGCCCTGTTTAGATCGGTTTAACATACCCCCATTTCTCGAGAGCTCTTGCTAGTTCCTTATGACTCTGAGCGTACTCGTCTAGAGGTATACTCTGCATCGCAGCGTCGATGGCTTGCCTGACAGCCATAGCCCCGGCCGTCGGGCCGTCTGGGTGTCCCACAACTCCACCACCGACTTGGACCACTATATCGGAGCCCATGACCCGGATCACCTCGGGCAGTGTGCCTGGGTGCAAACCGCCTGAAGCCACTGGGATCGCTGGTTTCAAGTGATAGAAAGGCTGTTCTAAGTGGAGCACATCCTCCGGCTCTGGTTCGTATATTTGATCCCTCAGTACTCGAGCGTTTCTGAGTACATCGATAGTTTTCGCTTCAAGTTTACCTACTTCAGGTGTCCCCACGTGTAGCTGATCGACACCGATTACCCGTAACAGCTTAGCAAGCACGAACATAGATATCCCGTGGTACTGGTTTCTAGTGAAAGCTGCATGCATAGCCCTGTGAGCGTGTATAGCTAAACCGTAATCCGCGGCTAGATCCCGCACAAAGGTAAGTGCGGACCAACCGGTTACCACCACGTCGACCATTACGTACGGATTACCGTAGTCGGCTACCAGCTTTAACCTGCGTTCCATTTCCCTAACATCCGCCGTAATGTTAGCAAACCACGCTTTCCTTTCACCAGTTTCATTTTCCGCCTTATCTATAGCTCTCATTATCGCGTGAGTGCGTTCCTCGAATCGGCAGTACTTAGGTCCAGCTAAGTTTTCATCGTCTTTAACATAGTCAAGCCCCCCTATTAACAGAGCATAAGCTAGCTTTTCAACTTCATCGGGCGAATAGCCTACCTTCGGCTTTGGTACCGTACCTGCTAGCGGTCTATCCCTTACACCCATTATTTCTTGAACCCCCCATAAACCTCTGTGAGGTCCTTTAAAGTGTTCGAGAAACACTTTAGGAAAGTATATGTCCTCAAGCCTTAAGCCTTTAACCCTCCTCATTCCGAACACGTTACCAGCCACAGAGGCAAGGAAAGCCGGTATGTTGGTTTCCTCAAAAAGCTCGAGTGGGTATGCGACTCTAAGAGCGTAACTGCCGTCTCCGAGCGGTTGAATAAGGTAGGCTTTCCCCATTAACTTGTTTAAGCGGGCGGCATCGTACCAGGCGTAAAGGGTGGTCCACGTGCCCGTACTGCTCTCAGCCGCTACTCCACCTGCAGCGTCCTCTGCGGTGAACCCCTCGGCAGGTGTGAACCGAAAAGAGACTATTACGTCGGTTCGCGGATCGGGTTGATACCCTATTTTTACGAACTCGGGATATGGTTCAAACTCAACTGGCATCCAAATGCTATGCCGGGCAAATACTTTAGGATAGCGCTTAAACAACCAGCTACTCTCGCTTGCTGTGTATTTTACCGAGCAGCTCGGCACGCTTATACCCAGGCCCTTTATCCGTCAACGTAGGCTTAGCGTTCCTAAGAACGCGGAGTTGCTCAAAGGGGTGAGTCGCCTATGTTCTTCCCCTCATACCTGTGGGGGTTTACCTCCAACTTTACTCCAAAGCTTACTTAAGACCCTGTCAAGATCCTTCAGTTTATCTACTTCGAGGGTCAACGGTTCATGTTCTCTGAGTATTCTCTGAACTTCACAGTGAGCCCAATCCAATAGATCCCCAGTTTTCTTTCCGGTTATCGGCTCGGTATCCCACACATTTGGAACGTGGATTTCTCTTCTGACAGCAGCTAGCGTGCTCCTGTGAGCCATAAAGTTACCCCGCTTTGCGAGCACAACTTCTCTGATCAAGTCTACATCTCCGGGTGAGATGGGGAAGCCCCTAGCTAAGCGTAAAGCAATCCCGCATATCTCGTTATCCAGTACAAGCTTCTCCATCGACTGAATACTCTCATAGCCAAGCATTCCGGGACCTGAGACGATGTCGAAGCCTGCAAGCGCTGCAAGCGTGGCGGTGTAGGCCGCCTCAGCTCCAGCTTGGTAGTTGGCCGCCTTAGCATCGGCGAGCCCCATATACGTGTGACAAGGCAGTTGCACGTATTTAGCCATATCCCTGTAGGATAGGCTTACTAGCGTCGCTTCAGGGGCGGTGATCATTGGGGTTCCGAAACGCGGGTGTATCACGGTAGGAGAGCCCCCGTAAATTACCTTGGCCTTGGTCGATGCTAACTGGGCTATAACAACCGCGCTGAGGACTTCTGCGTGGTGCTGTGCAAGGGCCCCGTACACTGTAGCGGGGGCGTTAGCTCCAAGCCCAGGCATAGCTACTATTTCAGCTGGTGCACCTAACCGCGCTAGGTCGACTAAGTTCCTAGAAGTGATGGCGCTCCAGGATAAGGGAGGAGAAGGACATACATCAAATATAGCGAACGGTCTCTCACGATAGTCTGCGCGGACGGCAGCTAACATTTCTACCATTAGGGGCAAGTTCTCGATTGTGAAAGCACCGGTTACTACGGGTTTTGAAGAGTATTTTAAAACCACATAAAGCCGCACGGCATCGCTTACCTCAACTGGGACGTCGCCCGGTACAAGGGCCGTGCTCTGTCCTCTGATGTACTCGAGCGCGTCTACCAGTTTAACGAAATTTCTTAGATCGCTAAGGGTAGGCATCCTAGGTTCAGTCGAACTATAGTCGAGGATCTTCACGGCAGCGGATCCAGGGTTAAACACTTTTGCCTCTTCACCCAGTCTCGCAGCTAGGCGCCCCTCTCTATCGTAAAGGGGAAAGCTTTTCGGCGTTTTTAAGAGTGCCTCTTTAACAAGTTCTTCACATACTAGGATTCTTCCACCTCTAGCTTCGCATCCAGCCTCTAGCAGAATCTTCTCAACCGTTTTATCTTCAAAATAAATGCCTATTTCAGATAGAAGGTGAAGCGCTGCCGCATGTATTTGCTCAGTTTCCTCACCTGACAGGACCGTGAAGACGGGCTTCGGCACAGCGTGTTCGCTTAACTACTGGTAAAAAGCTTTACCTGTTATGCTGAATTTAAAGATTAAATTAAGGAATTCTCCTTTAAAGTACTAAGAGAAGGGTAAATGCAAACTGAAAGGTGAACTGGTTCAGTCCTGTATATTTTTCATTAAGTGCTAGATGCTGCACGGTTGATGTATCTGGCTTTCTCCTCTCCAGCTAGTGATGTCCAGAGGAGTAGCTGTTTTCTAAGGTCGTCAAAGAAGTATGGCGTTGAGCTGTGCCAGGTAATCCTAGAACCCCCGAGTAACTTAGCCGTTACGCCAATAATGTACTTCTTGCCTGGTTGTTCAATGATATGTATCGATACAGCTTGCTCAGTTCCGCTCTCCACTGGGGTTACCAGTACTTTTATCTTCAATTCTAAGCTTGAAGCATCTACACCCCCCGTCTCTATTACTCGAAAGCTGGGTTTGTAGGATCCGACTCCCTCATAATACTCTCGAAGGTACTCCAGCAAGCCTAAAGCCTCGCTCCTCGATGTAAGCCTAAGCGGGAAAACAATCTCCCATAAATCTCCACGCGGCTTCGTGGGAGGTTTCCAAACTCTTTCCAAAGATGGGGTTATAAGCTGCGAAGCCTTGAGTGCCGGATATAGGGCCGAAACTAAGCATACTGATACAACTGCTATTAGAGCCAGTATCACCGCCGCGGATGCATAGTTAAACACATAGGTCTCCGGTAGAAGGCCTGTACATATGAAGTACCAAGAGAACGTCCAGCCCAGCACATAACCAATAAACGCGCTGAGAAGCCCATAGACTAGGAACTCCACTATAAACATTAACGATGCACCGCGAGGAGAAAGTCCGACAGCGGAGAACACTAACATTTCCCTTGATCTTTCATAAACAGCCGCTAGCAGCGTCACTACAATGCTTATTGATCCCAGCGCAAGGAGTGGGATTACGAATTCCCATCCGAAAAGCGCGTAACTGAAAACCCTGCTCACCGTTATAGAGGTACCGTTACTGTGGAGAGAAACTCCGGCGTCCAGTGCATAACACGCCTTACGTGCTAAGTCGATCATCACATCAAAGGAGGAGTTTCCCATTATAACTCCAACACTGTTAACGAAACCTCCCAACTTCAGTGCAAGTAAGTCAGTAGCTATGAGCACCCGATCCCAAGCGAGGGTATTCAGGCTTATTTGGCCTCCCCCGATCGTAAAGCCGTAGAGCGTGGGCGAGTACGTTGGGTCAAGTGGTATGTACGAGTACCCATCTGGATCACTGGGGAGCCTCTGCAGCTCCTCCTCGTTGAGGATTCCAACAACAGTTAGCTTAAACCCTGAGTATTCTACTTCGTCTCCCACAGTTACTCCGAGTAATCGAGCCTGCTTAGTAGTTAACAGGCAGGCATACATCTGATAGGGGTGAAATACTGATCCGTTAACTACTGCGTGGGATAATATCCTATCGGCTTCAAGGAAGTTTAAACCTAACACGCCTTGAACTACAGCATAACCGTCTCTACCAACGATAAGCCCATAGGGCCCAAGTTTATTCACCGAGACCGGGTAAAGCCATACCCTAGGTGTGGAAGCGGATCCGGCTAATCCCTTTAATGCTTCAACGGCCTCGATGCCGAGAACCTCGTGCAGCACTCCGGTTCCCCTCCTTACAACGAGCCCCTCGTAAGCAGCAGGTCGATGAACCGTTGACACTGATGTGAACACCGCAGGCGAGGTTGATGTTAATGAGACTACTGCTACTGCAACTGTGGTTATTGATATAAGGGTTAAAACACTCCTTAAAGGCCTTTTCCGCATATTTTCCAAAGCGGTTGAGATCGACATAAGCGCTGCTGATGTTTCTTCTCCTTTGAACTCATGGAAACCCAGCCTGGACGCGGCGAAACTCCTTAAAACATGTGACGTTTCGCTCGAGAATACGGCAAGCACAAGCAATGCGATCATAAGCAGAGAAGTTCCCAGTACAGACATAGCAGAGTTGGCAAGCACCGTCATCGCTGGGTGTACGAGAGTGAAGACTAGTAGCGCTGTAACACCAACTCCAGTTACCGCCAAGATTCTTTTCAATCCTTCGCTATGAACTAGAAGCCTCTCAAGAAGGTATGCTGAAGGCAGCACTATGAACAACATCAACACAGCGGTTCTTGCGGTTTCGTCGTAAAGGGGCATAACCTCCTCAGCGTAGTACCTTGCTGAGAAGGATAGGGCTAAAAGCGAGTACCTATAAGTCTCTGAGTACTTACGCTCCCTGATCGCGTTGAGGGCTGCCGAGATGTACCAACTAGCGTTTTTCTCGTAGACCTCAGCGCTTAGCCTCCGTACGCCCCTCGACTTTAGCTGAAAATACCTGTAGTGAGCGACCCGAAAAGTATCGATCGAGTATGCTAGTGCAGGTGTAGTAATCAATGTAAAACCCGGTTTAACCTGTACCCCTAGTCCCTCGGGGTCATTTTCTGTAGAGTTAGTTAAAAGTATTAGAGGTCTCAGCTCAAGAGATGGGTTCTCCGGTTTAGCGGCAATGACGATCCTGGAACCTATAGGAGCCGCTACCATAGCTACATCGTGCTGAGGAATTAAATAACTGCTCCAATGCATTGGCTCGGCTTTAGTCAATGTATCATACACTTTCACTTCTCCGCCTAAGTTGTACCATACCCTAACTCCTCCCATTCTAGGATCATCCATCGCTCCTGTTCTGAAAAGCCTTGGTGAAACGATGTCGAAGAGCACGACTATCCCCCCTTTAAACACAGGCACGAATACCGGCATAGGATCCTGCAGCGCTCCGACAATGAGCGCTGCCGGCGAGACGCCGTACACACCTTGATCAACCACATACACTGAGTCCCCCTCAACCTTTATGGCCTCAATCAGCCAGTAGTTCACACCCTGCGGGGATAATCCCACAATCTCCGCTATGCCGTCAGACCTTGTTTTCTTTAAAGTGCAAGCAAAGGGGTACGTATGCGGGTAGCTCCAAGCTCTGATAACCACGTCCGATACAGGGGTGTACCAGCCTGCGCTGAGGTTGAAGGAAGCCACGCTGATTTTAAACGATACTAGGCCCCAGAGAAGGACACCCGCTGTGCCACCACCGACACCCGTAAATCGGCTGGGCATCGAGCTAGAGCGGCTTAATCCAACCTCTTCTACTGTTAGCATTTGAAGTATGAGCGCTGCAGCTTGGTACAGCTGGGGGACTATGTAGCTCCATCTAAGCGAGCTGGTGCCGGGTACACCTTCCCAGTTCCGAAAGCTGAATTGTGTTCTAACGGTGAAACCAATCATGTTAGCAACAACGAAGGGCTCAGTATCCAACAAGTATGGGGTGGCCATAGTGCCTGTCCAACTCCAATCTGGCCCATCCACTAAATCGACGTCTCTGATGAGCCCCAGTTCCCTGTAAACGCTGATGAGGTTCTCCGGTAATAGTTTTCTTTGGCTCAGGTAAGTGAATATGAAGTCGCTAAGCTGCCTACTAACTAGTTCCTGAACCCGGCTGTACTTAGCCGTGAAGAGAGCTCTTCCTGCGCGATAGAAGTGACCCATGTAGACGAGCGAAACGCCTGGGAAGTCATCCGAGAAGTCTACACCCACAACATACCATACCACGTTTCTCCCCGAGATCAGATCCGGGTCTAAGGCAAAGCTGTCTGCCATATGTCTCGCTCCCACTAATCCTTGCCAGTGACCTGAGAGGAAGGCGATCCACAGCGATCGCTCGAAGCGAGTTTGCGCCGCGATTCTCGCTAACTCGAGCAGGAAGCCAACATTAAGTGCGTCGTGAACACTCCGAGCTAAGGCGGGGACAACCGACCAGGAGTCAATGCTTGCGACAACGAGCACGGCCTCGTCCTGCTTTCTGCCGGGTACCTTAACCAACAGGTTACTGGCTTCAACTATTTCAAGCGAAATCTGTGAATCAATTACAGCAGTGTAACCTCTCAAAGCACACTCAATTAATCTCTCAGCATTTTCCCCCTCTACGTACAACCTGACAAACGGGTAGAAAGCATACCATTCAAACTTAGAGTATGCTTCATATCTATCTGCTTCACTTGCTCCAATAAATACAACTGCCTTAGCACCGAATTTCGCAGCGTATCTCCAGTTATCCCCGCTGCAGAAGTCCATCACTATAATTGCCCCTTCCACCTCTCTTCCATCGAAATCTTCCAACCTACCTTCACCAACGTAAACCAGCTTTCCTGTCAAATTACTGTAGTCCCAAGTCCCCACGTGTCCATTCGGCCAAACTGCATACGCTTTGAGTTCTATTCCCATTTCCGGAATCCTAATCAGACTTCTCCTATCCATAGGTACTAAAAGGGTAAAATTCTGGAACTCCGGATTTAGCCCTAGGCTGTTGAGCTGGCTGGCAATATAATCAATAGATGCATAATAACCCTCATAGCCCGTAACCCTAGATCCTAGCTGAGAGAGCACATAAGCGTGCTCCATAACGGCTTCAGTGCTTAACTGGTCAAGCAGTTGCTCAAGGGTTTTCGGAGCTGGTTGAGCTAGTGTAACCGCACTGAATGCTAGCAACGTGAGGCTAACTATAGCGTAAAGCCTCATTTTATTTCACCACGGCCAAAGCCAAGCGGATTTAACAAGCATCAAGCTCACGACGGCTATTGTAGCGGCTAATCCCTCTCCTAGTAGCACACCAGCCACGGTCACGCTTCTAGCTTTCTCCCATCGTTCTTTAAGGAAACGGCGTAGGACGAATCTGCTTACAGCGGATCCAGCGAATAAGGGGATCGCGTACGTCGGTGGAGTGGTTATACCTAACATTAAGCCAGCCGATGAAATACCCAGTTTCAAGACTTTTGTAGCTAACTCAATTACGGCAGCTAAACCAACTGTGCCTATAGCCGATAAAACCAGCAGTTGGGGCGAGATGCGAAGCGCCCTAGTCACCAGTAGTGAGTCGATCATAGCGGACGCCGGCATTGAAATAATTGTGTTAGGGTATGCGCTGCTCGGTATCGGAGCAATCCTCCAGAAGAAGTCGAGGGATAGAAGGTTTATCATTAATCCTAAGGTGTACGCGAACATCCAAACTTTTATTACATCGACCGGCTTAGTGCGGGTCAGTAACGCTACTTTCATCGCCTGCGCACCTCCACCTGCAGCCCCACCAGCAATAACCGGCGGGTATACAAATGAGGCGTAAGCCTCCTTAGGGGTTAATCCCCCAGTTGGCGTTAGGTAGACGATTGTATGCCATAGGTACGGAGGTGACGAGAAAGAAGCTCCGCTTTCACCGACTATCGCTGCCGAAATCAACCCCAAGAGAAAACTCATGCCAAGCGACGTCAGCAGCGCAACTATAAGAGGGAAGTTCGGTAAAAGGTAATGGAATACCGCTACGGATGAGAGCGTTGAGGATAGGAAGCAAGCAAATGCCAGCCGAAGTGGGGGAAATATGCTGTTGTCCTTGGATCCTATCAATGAACGGCTTAGAGCCCTAGCCGTTATGGAAAGAGCTTTTCGGTACTTTAGAATCGTTAGTACCGCGAACCCTAACGCAGCCCCGATCTGTATGGGGAGCCAAACCCTGACTTGAGATCGCTGCAGGACTCTAACTAGGTCCATCCCTCCATAATATTCAGAAACCCATTCCGGGAATAGTTGCCTCAATACAGGGTTTGTCAAAATTAGCGAGTTTCCAAAGACCCATATGGCGAGCGATATAGCTAGGCTTACTGAGGCAATGCCGAACGGTACTATCATACCAGCTGCCCAGGGCATAAGGCTAGTCGCTAAACCCAAAACAGCCCCGGGCAAGATGGAAGAGGTAAGTCTCGTTAAATCGATAAGAGGGAGGGGGATCAACGGGAAGCCGAAGCCTGAACCAAGGTAGAGGATCGAGCCGTAGGAAAGCCCAACGTACAGGCCAGGAGCTAAGAAGCTAATAGTTTCCCTGAACTTTTCACCGCTCGATACCGCTTCTACAATGGAAGCATCTACTTGAGCGTAAGGAAAGGGGAGTTTCTGGATTTCGACGAACACATGTGCAGCGATTATGGCTAATGAGAGCTCGGCCAGCATAGCCAAGGCTGTGGCAATTGTCCAAGTCACCAAAGGCTTCGCTAAGTCTAAATGGAAGAACGTCCTAAGCCTGTAAGCTGTTGAAGAGAGAGGTGGAGCGAGCCAGTCTGGCACTACCTCGGGTAGTGGAATGCCCATCAGGCTATAGGATTGAGAAATTGGGCTCTGCATGAAGTACATCCTATAAACAATAAGGTAGTAGGCGGTTGTCGAGATTCCGGAGACAGATCCGACGCCAACATACAGGACAAAAACCTCCTGGGGCTTTATGTCCGAACCCAGAAGCCTCATAACGTATGCGAAAAGAACTAGGAGAGCATAAGTTCCAACTAGGCCCAGCGAAACACCCGCGATTAAATTCAAGTAGGTGCTAGCAGGGATAAAAACTAGCGCTGCGATGACAACAAAGAGCGCGGTTCTCCATGTGAAACCGCTTTCTAACTCACTTGAGGCCATCACTATTATTGTTGGCGAGGTAGGTAAAAACTTCTGCGCACAGGCTAACGGGAAATTCAAATATAAGGTTGTTAGGCATTTTTCCTAAATGCTACAAGTAAAGTGTTTAGCGGTTGATGTAGACGGCACTCTTACGGATGAGGCTGGGGAGATTCCAGTGCCAGTTGTGGAGGTTCTCCGACAACTGAGGACTAAAGGTTTCCACGTGATTCTCGTCTCAGGGAATTCTTACTTATCCCTCTATGCGCTCAGCCGTTACCTGCCTGTCACGAAGCTGGTCGTAGCGGAGAACGGTGGCGTAATTGGGTACCGCGAAGGTTACACTATTCTCGGTCGGAAGGAGGATGGGTTAGAGATTCAAAAACTAGTGGCGGAGAGGTTGACAAACATCCTTGTAGAGAGCTGGCATAACAGGTTCCGCTTCGTCGATATGGCTTTCCATCCCGCACCCGGCGTGAATGTGAGCGACGCTGTCGCAAAGGCTACCAACGAGCTAAGGCCTCTAGGCTTGGAGGTAGTATACAGTGGATGGGCTATCCACATACATAAACTGGGTGTAAATAAGGGAACTGGGTTACTAGAAGTCTGCAAGAGGCTTGAGCTTGAACCATCTGAAATAGTAGCTATCGGCGATAGCAGTGTAGATAAACCAATGTTTGAAATTGCAGGGCTTGGGATTGCTCTGGCAAATTCCCCTATAGAGCTTAAGGAAGCCGCGACCTTAGTCACTAAAGAGGGTTACTGGAAGGGCTTCTTAGAAGCTCTGCATATTTTAGAGAGAAAGGGCTTTCTATAGCTGAATACATTTTTAAAAATACTTTTAGCTCCAAAAAAATTTGAGTAAATTCGTATTTTTACCAAAATAGAAACATTGATAAACTGACTCGGACGGAGTATCGGGAATGCATCCAGCACAGGCTCTGAAGGTGATGATAGTAAGTGCATCAGGGGCGTTAGCTCCAGGCCCCCTTACCGCAGTCTCAATAGCCGTTGGGGCTAGGAAGGGGTGGAAATCCGGTTTCGGGTTAGCTTTAGGGCACACTCTAGCAGAAGTACCTATTGTTTTAGCGATATTTTACGGCCTTTCGAGTTTCTTGGGTTCTGAAAGTCTCAGAATATGGCTAGGAGTAATCGGCTGTTTTTCGATGGTGTTTTTCGCTGTGCTCACAGTTAAAGACGCCATTAAGGGGATTAGTGTGAATGGAAAGGAGAATCTTAAAGGAGGGGCCTTTGCAACTGGGTTTGCGCTCACGATGTTTAACCCTCTTTTCATAATCTGGTGGCTGAGTGTTGGTTCACCGTTAATCGCTGAAGCAATTCCTCAAGGTTTAACTGAGCTTACTGTTATGTATTTTGCTCACGTGTGGATCGATTATGCATGGCTGATCGTAGTCGCTTATGCTGGATCAGTAAGCAAGTTAAACCCAATGGTCTACCGAACAGTTCTCCTCTTACTAGGCACTCTTCTACTTTACTTCGGTTTATCCTTGCTCATTACAGCAGTAAAGATTTAATTTACTACAGAAATGGAGAACTTGTGATTGTTGAAGTTGAGGGGAAGCAGATAGCTATAGGGTGGAGGGAGGCTGCTGCCATGCTCACCATGTACATGGTTGATTGGCATGCAGCCACTCTTTCCGATTTAGAGCTGGTTGCTGGGAACTACGTTAACGCTGTGAAAGTAGCGGGAAAGTTGATCGAGCTCGGCTTAGTGAAAAGTTACTCCGTTAGGAAAGTAAAGATATACGCTCTTACAGAGCTCGGCTTAGCTGCAGCAAGCGAGCTTAAGAGAAAAGCACAGGAAACCGGTATTTGGGAGAAGGCAGAGGAAGTTATCCGAAAGGTGGAGTAAATGGAGGGTCTTACAGAGCTCCGCGAGCTAGCGATGGCGGTAACTAAGGCAGCTGAAGCGTTTTCAGTTATAAAGAAGAAAACTGCTAGACATGTAATCCGAGGAGAAGCACCAAAGCTTCAGAGGGTTATAATGACTGTTGAAGCTGGAAGCCGTAAGCTAGAGTTAACCGACAAACAGATAGCCGCATTACTAGCTTTAAAAGGGTCTGGTGGGGCTGAAGTGTTAAACACTATAGCGAGGCTAACGGGGCTTAACTCAAGGCTGGGCTTAGGTCTCGTAATGCAACTTAAAGACATGAATTTGGTAACAGTGGTGGAAACTCCTCAGCGCAGGATAGTGTTACTAACTCCTTTAGGATGGGAAGTTGTGGAAAAGGCTGAAAAAATATTGTCAGCTAGGGTTTAGACTTTACCTACAAACACTACGTTTTCAGCTCTTATAATGGGCGTGTAGACACCATAAACTGTGCGTTTCGATTCCCTGCTGAGACCACTAATATTCCTGATTAAATCATAAAGGTTGCACGATATCATGCATTCACCTACTGCATACTTTTTCTCACTGTTTTCAATATAGAAAGCCTGCTTAGCTGCGCCGGAGATTACACCGTCCTGGAATCGAATCATACCGGAGAAGCGGCTTACGAATAACCCTTGTTTCACCCCGCTTACCATCTCCTCTAAGCTCATGTCACCTGCTTGTACAATGGTGTTTGAAGGAGCTACTGAGAGCAGATCGGCAGCGTTGCCAGTCGGCTGCATGCCTAAAAGCCTAGCTGTGAACGTGTTATTAATATAAGTTTTAAGAATCCCATGCTCAACAACCGTTTTCCTTACTGTTGGGGATCCTTCGCCGTCAAAGCTTGAGGATCTTAAACCACCCGGTAATGTGCCATCATCTACTACGGTTAACAGTTCTGATGAAACCTGCCTGTTTAACTTACCTGCTAACGGGCTGCTGCCGCTCCAAACATTGTATCCGCTATATGCTTGGGCTAAAGAAAGGAAGAGTTCTGCTGCAAAATCTCGATCGAGTAGTAGCGTGCCTTTGAACGCCGGAACCGGTTTCAAGTGAAGCGATTCCAAGGCCTTAGAGGCAGCTTCTCGAGCTATCTGGTCTATATCCACGTCAAAGGAGTGTGATGCATCGGATGTAAAGGAGAAGCTGCCGACGATTCCGGCTTCCCTGGCCACGGCACCGGCTTCCGCACCGAACATTGTAGCTTTCTGGGACCCATACGTACCAGTAGTAGAAAACATCTCAGTTTCAGCAGTAGCGGCTTCGATGCCAGCACTCATAAGGGATACTTTGTTGCTCACCTCATGAGCAGTATCCAGTAAACGCTTAGCCATTTCTACAATTTCCTCAGGTCCAAGAAACTCAATGTGGTGGTCGAACAGGCCATCAATAACTGGTAAAGGTTTCGGCTCCGGAAGGGACTTCCAGTTCTCATTCGGTTTTACGACTAAAGCCAGTTTATACGCTCTTTCTGCACACTTCATAGCTGAGTCTCTGTCCACCTCGTTAACTGTTGCCGCAGCGATCTTCTGATCCTTGATAACGGTGATCGATAGACGCTCCACTACAGCTGATGATACCCTAGCTATTTCATCGCTTTCTATCTCTGCACGGTAAACCCTAGCCTTACTTAAAGTCACGAAAGCCTCATCGGCTCCAAGCTTCAAAGCATATTTCGCAACTTCCTCTACAAGACTCATTGAGCACCCCCCACTATAATTTTACACCTAATATGTGGTCCCCCGCCGTCTACTGGGACTGTTTGACCCTTGCCGCAAGTACCTGGAAAGCCGATCTTGAAATCGCAACCCACTGCATCCACGCTGCCTAGAACTTCGAGCGCATTACCTGACACAGCAACACCCCTATACGCTTCAGCAAGTTCACCTTTCTCGATACTCCACGCTTCTTGGATCGCGAACATGAATTCACCATTAGCGTCTGCCTGTCCGCCTAGAGCGCCTTTTAGGTAGTACCCTTCCTTAGTTTCAGCAATTATTTCTTCTGGTTTCCAGTCGCCCGGCTCCATGTACGTGTTTCTCATCCTAACTATCGGCGCGAAGCTGTAATCCTGAGCCCTCGCGTTGCCAGTGGGCTTAGCACCCACTTCAGCCGCGGTTTCTCTAGTATGCATATAGCCTTTCAAGACGCCTTTCTCAACGATTACAGCTTTTCTCCCCTCTACGCCTTCATCATCGTAAGGAGTCCACCCGTAGGCGTGTTCTGGACCAGGGTCATCGACTATCGTCACCAGTTCAGACGCCACTCGCTGCCCCAGCTTTCCAGAGAGCACATCCCCCGAGAGGACTAAATCAGCCTCTGCGCAATGCCCGAAAGCCTCGTGTACAATTAAAGCTAAGAGTTTATTGTCCAAGACAGCTACCGCCAACCCGCCCCTAGGCACTTTAGCTTTAAGAAGCCGCACGGCTCTTTCAGCAGCGCTTTCAACTGCCTTATATGGTTCCTCGCTACGCATTAACTCGAAACCTGTAACACCCCCTACGGCTTCGTAAGCAGGCGATAGAATATTGTTTTCCGATGCGACCACGTAAGCCCCAAACCTTACTCGAGTTTTCTCAACGATAACCTCTCCTCCCTCACTGCTCACAAAAACTCTTCTATCCAGTGTATCCCCATAGAATATCTGTGAATCTTTTATTGTAAGGCTACGTGATCTCATCAGCTTCTCAAGCTCTAAAACAAGCTTAGCTTTCTCGCCTGGATCAACATCAGCTGGGTTTTCTGTAATTTTAGCTCTTAAGTTAACCCTGCAGATAGGGGTTTCTGCAAGTCTAGCTTTCCTTCTCCTAGCACCTAACGAAGTTTTCGCCATTTTAAACGCGTTGGTAACGGCTTTCCTTAATTCAGCCTCCTTTACGATTTCTGTTGAAGAAAAACCCCAAGCTCCTTCGATGAGAACCCTTATCCCTACTCCTTTTCTTCTAGAAATTGATGCTCCCTCCACATTACCATTCCTTACAGAAATACTTGAAACATCCAATTCTTGTAAACGTACATCAGCATAAGATGCGCCCATACTGCATACCTCTTCAATTATTTTATGTAAAAGGTCCACGTCCATGATGTAAAGTTCATCGATATTCATTTAAACTTTTTGAATTTTTTAACATATAATAAAACTTACACTCCAAATTAACCAGTATAAGTATACTTACCAGCACAGCAATGAATGGGGTTAAATGTGTTCTTAAGACATGTCGCAGCCATAGTTACAAGCTAGTTTTTCCATTTAAAAACAGTTAAATGGTAGATCCCGTGTCAAATTAGATGAAAACCAAGGTGTCAAAGTGTGAATGAAGACTCTGGTAACCTGGTGGATTGTATTGAGAGAATAAAGGAGTTATTAGCGCGGTTTGAGGAAGCTAGGTTTTCGCAAAAGTCAATGGCTGCGACAAAGCTAGCTAGGAAATTAGCTAGTCCTAAGTCGCATGGCGGTGATGCTCGTATTGGGCTGAGAGTGCACAACATTTGGGGTGATCCCTACACGGTTTGCAGTTCACAAGAGGTGTGGACTCCGCTCCCACTAGCTTATAACTTTGAGGGTACATGGATCTATGGGGTAGCCGACCTAGTTCGGTTCAGAAGCAGTAAACCAGTAGAGGTCGTGGAGTTGAAGTACTTTGCAGAGTCCGATAAGTACTCAGAGATTCAAGTAAAAGTGTACGCTTGGCTTATATCTAAATGCTTTGGGTGTAAGCCTAAGGCTTACTTACTGCTAGGGTGGGACGGCTTAAATTACAAGAGGAAACTGAAGGTAGAGTATAAGATTCACGATATTGAAAAGAATATTCGTAAAGTTTTGATAAATAACATTCATCTTTAAAAGAATAACAAATAAATCAATAAAATAACTTTAACGGTTAGCTTTCTGTATCCGAATTTCTTTCCTAACAGGCATAGCGTTGTGAGCACCTGCTACCACTACTAGAAAGTCCCCTGGCTTCTTTACTCTTAAAGTGACCTTTCTCTTCTCACCGGGTAACATATCAAAGTAGTTATCATCAGCTACTGCTATGTAATCGTTAAGGACATCTATGTACACAAGTCGAGCGAAGCCGTTAGCTTGGATCTCAACATCTATGATTACATCATCTCCTTCTCGCCTAATGTCCCTTACTTCCACCCCTAATGATACCTGTGTAAAGTTTACATCCCTATGCTTCGCCAACAGTAAAGTATTCCTGGAAAAGCCCCCGTCATACTCGAGTTTAAAATGTAGAACTTGTTTAACTGGTTCTTTTATAAGTGCGAAGGAAGTATACTTGGCCACGACCACTGAAGAGTTGGGAGGAGCTAACACTTCTTTTCTTTCCTCGCTTATAACCTTGCCCTCAGTTGTATCTATCATAGTAACTGTAAGCGTACCCTTAACAGCTCTCAGTTCATCGTTTACAATCCATACTTCTATTTCATTGTTTCTTTTCAGCGGTGAAACTATTACTGGGGCCATAGCCCTTTTAACAGCGTAGTAGCCCATTTTCGGCCTTCCATAGTAATCCACTGTTTCCCAGCATGCGTTTGGCCACGGAGCGTTAAAGCTCCAGTATAGGGCACCTCCACAGATGAATTTCCTCCGCCTACAGTGCTCAATCGCTATCCGCAGCGCCTCTGCTTGAACCAATTGAGTTAGGAATATGTAGCTGAAAAGCCATCTCGGCTCACCGAAGTCCCTGAGATAGGGTAGCAGTTTATCGGGCACGTGGTAGTGGTAAGTCCAGAGGTCGTTAATAGGCCACAGTTTATCAGGTGGTAGGAATCTTCTAAGTGTATTAACATGAGGGGCTGCTTGCATCCCGAACTCACTCATAAACCTAGATTCATCCTGCAGGTAACTCTCAATCGGCGCCATACCGTGCCAAACGAACCAGTTGTGAGCGTCGCCTGTAACAGAGTCCATTGGACCGTTATCCCCCCATGGGCTTGAAGGTCTATAGGGCCTAGATGGATCAAGCTTTTTCACAATCCGTGGAGCGACTTCAAAGTCCTTTTTATGCCTGTAAACTCCATAACCACTCGTCATCTCAAGGGCTTCATCCTCGTTATTCCCACACCAAAGCATAATTGAGGGGTGATTTCTCAACCTTCTAACTGTAGCTTCTAACTCTTTTTCCACCAACCCAAGAAACTCATCATCTTCAGGGTAATGGCCGCAAGCAAACTGGAAATCGTGCCAAAGCATTATGCCAAGCTCATCACACAATTCATAGAACTCATCGTACTCAACTAAACCGCCGCCCCAAACCCTTAACATATTATGATTCCCTTCAACAGCTAACTTCAAAAGCTCTGCATATCTTTCCTTGCTTAACCTAGAGATTAGCAAGTCTGCAGGGATCCAGTTAGCTCCCTTACAGAACACAGGGATTCCATTAACCTTAAAGTAGAACACTCTTCCATTCGGAGCTTCTTTCGACTCCGTAACAAGCTCTACAGTCCTAACACCGAACCTGAACTTCTGTTCATCCTCAACTTCACCACCTATTCGTAACTCAACACGTGCATCGTACAAGTTTTGCGGCCCGTAACCAACCGGCCACCACAATCTTGGTTTATCAACTTTTACACGGAACTTATGGTCATTTAAGCCCTTGCTTAACCTAACTGGCGCGGAATACAAAATCCTCGAACCATTGCATACAGCTTCGAATTGTAACTCTGCCTCGAAATTATCTAAGGATTCAATTTCAACCCAAACCTCTAGCTCGGCCCATTCGTTGCTCACCTGCTTAGTCCAAGTAAAAACATCCCTAAGTACGGCTTTATCATAGGTCTCTAACCGCACTCCTCTCCATATGCCGACTGTTAACAACTTTACAGCCCAATCCCATCCGTAGTGGTACTGGGCTTTCCTAGCGTAAACACGAGCATAACTACCGTTCCAGACCAGCGTTTTCTCGCTAAAATCTCCAGCTCTTCTCAGGGTCTCGTACCATGGTGCTCCAAGCCTTACAGCTATAGTGTTCCATGTGCCATATTCCAGTTTGTCTGTAACGTCTAAGCGAAGGGGGAGGAACATATCCTCTGACTCAGCAACACGAGTTCCGTTCAACCATACAGTGGCGAATGTATCTAATCCCTCGAAAATTAACTCTACTTTTCTCCCTTTGAAATCCTCCGGTACAAAAAAGCGTTTACGGTACCACCAGTCTACACACTCAACCCAGTCTCTCTTATCACAGTTATCAGCATAGAAGGGATCCTGGATTAAACCTCTTTCAAGTAAAACCTCGTGTACTTCTCCTGGTACACGGGCTTCAAACCACCAGGAGTCATCATAATCCTTGGTGAACTGTCCCTCTGGACGGCCGAACTCAAACCACTGCAATCTCCAACTTCCATTTAGACTAATAGTTTTTCTCATACTTCAACACGTAAGGGGCTTAAATACTTGTTAAAAACCATTGCTCAGCTTCATGTAAGACTGTAAGCTTTCATAGAATTTATAACCCTTAAATTAGGGGTAAAATTATTATTTTAAAAATTACATCGGTGCAGATAGAGTTTTTACAAGCTCATTAACTGTTTTCTCCCCCTCTTTTGTCAACGTTACACAGATTCTAGAAGGGGTGGAGAAAACTCGCGCTAACCCAACTTCTTCGAGGTCTCTTAAGAGCTCTAAAGCATACCGAGTATTCAAGCTAACTTTATTTGAAATACGAGTTATTGAAGCAGCTTTCCCCAGTTCATACAAGGCTAAAAGGGCTTCCAAATGCCTTACTCCGAGTCGTTTCCCATCAGTGTCCTCCTCGTTCACTAAGGGAATTTTTATCCTGTGTAGAGCGTTAAACACAGAAACAAGACAGCGAGCCTCTCTATAACCTCTGAGTAGTTCTTCACATGATTTTTCAAGCATTATGTAGGAACAATCACCAGCAATAAAAGCTTTATGTAGAAGAATTTTTAGTTTTTCCCGGTTATTTTATCAGTTTCAATATTATCATACCTTATAATTAAAAAATCATTTGAATAGCAATAGTTTAAATCTAAAGGTTTCCATTATAAGTTTTAAATAGTAAAATTGAGATTACTTATTTTTTCGGTTAATATTTATGAACAATTGATTGAGGAAGAGTTGAGTATACTTAGAATCTTAACTCTCAGCTGAGTATCAGAGGAATTTAAGATAGCTTTAAAACCTCTTAACCGGGAAGCGAGGAGACATAATATGACTACCCCTTGTTCTGAACCTACATACTCTATAACTTTTCTCGCAGCCATTACTCCTCTATCTATTTCTCTGTTTTGAGCCATACTCTGGTATATAATAATCTATACCCATTTTATATAAAGTTTACCGCTCTGATTGAGGCATGGAAACTAGTTCATTAACCGGTTAGTCTCCCGTATCGAGGCTTCTAGATCCTTAGCCATTTTTTCAAGTTGTTTTGCAACATTGTAACCTAGATCAGTTAAGTAGAGCAATCGCGCTTTCCCAGTAGGCACTTCACCAATTAAATTCCATGTCTTAAGTTTTTCAACTATTTCATTAAGTTTTCCGGAATCCGGTTCTATTCTACGGAAGTGTGACAGTAATAGTGCTCCAGACTTTGTCCATAGAAGAGCCAATAGGATTGCTATTTCTCTCCATCCTAGTTCAAAGCTCCTTTCACCAGCTTTTATTCGCACTTTACATCACTTTCTTCCGGAAGAGTGAAACTCAAATAGTTGATAGTTTAGAATGAGGCGAACCCGGCAATTTTCCCTGTGGTTACTTTCCCCCTTTTCAGAGAGGACTACCATGGTTTGCCATTCCCCTACTTTGAATTTATTGGACATATTACACCAAGCAATACTGATCTACATCGAAAAAAGATAAATATTTATCTAGATAAAGCGTAACTGTATACCGAATATTATGAGAGGCCCTCTAAACGTTAAAATGCTGTGTTTTAGTTTCTTAGTGAATGGTTTTCTATTCTTATCTCTCTTAACACCTTTAGCTTATACTCAGATAATACAGAAAGAGGCTTTAGTGAAGATAGATTTAGTCTGGCTTAAGGTCGGCGTAACCATACCCCAAGAACTCGTTGCAACAAGAGAATACACGTTACCGATCACTGTAAGAATAACTGAAGTTGAGGGAGACCTTAAGGTTTTCTACTTGAAAGGTATACGCTTTCTATTGGATAATAGCCTACTTGAATACGTCCCTGATACCCCAGTGCTGTTAAGAGTTGGGGAAACACAAACCCTCTCCGTGAAGATTACTCCAAAGTTTTTTGCGCAACAAATGGCGCCTGGGGACATAAGGGATTCAAGCCTACGTATCGATATTTCCTATTACTCGGAGGTTACCCCGAAAGCTGGTCAAACAATTGCAAACTCAGGCTACTACTCTGTTTTCGCTAGTATTCCCGTGACGGTTTTAGCTCCTATGACGTACGTTCACGTGCAACCTAGCCTTAGCGAAAGCTATGAACCATACGTTATAACCTTCAATGTAAAAGTATGGGTGGGAGGGGAAGGCTTTATTGAAAATGCTAAAGTCGAGGTCACGGGTGCACCAGTTCAATGCTACTTACTAACTACAGGTAAGATACATGCTGGTGAATCGAAGGTCATAAGTACGCTTATGAACGTCTCTGAGCTGGGTCTTTTCGCTAAAACGAAATACAGTGCAGAAGTGAAAGTTTCAGCGACTACGCCTTGGGGCTATATTTACAGTTACAGCTACCCGGTAACGATTGAGGTAAGGCCGATAAGGAAAGCACAGGTAACGGCTCCCTCGTTGGCGGTTGCTAACTCGCTTACACCGGTAACTGTAACTTTAGTTCCACCTCAGGAGAGCGGAGAAAGCGTTACTGCCACAGTTTATTGGAACAAGCAGTTAGTATACTCTGGATCCTACAGCTCGACTCTATACGTGTCTTTGCCTGAAGGCGAAGGAGAGCTCATCGTTCGAGTAGACTCTAACAAGTATACCCCAGCCACTGCTAGCACCAAGCTGACGACAGTAGCTGCGCAGCCAAAGGTCAGCGCGTGGGTAACTGGTTCCACACTTCAGTTCCAAGCGGCACCCCTGTACTCCGGTGCAGTGGTAGAGGTAAGAATAACCGATAGCACTGGTAGCGTAGTTGCGTCCAATGTTTACCCCGCCGAAACTCTTCCAAAGAGAACAACTGATGTCAATGGGGCGACAGCTATAGGGGTTTCCGGTAATTACCCATTAGATCTTAAACCGGGCTCCTACACAATAACTGTTAGTTACACTTCTAGGATGGGGTCAGCTACATCGCCCTCCATAATTTATGAGGTAGCCTCCCCCTCTTCTCCATTGTCTATCCTTGAGCTGTTAACTACGCAACCTCTTCTGCTTATAGGATTAATAGCTGCTGTTGTTATTGTCATTGTAGTGATAGCGATTAGAAGGCGCGGATAATGAGGCTCATGTCTCTACACTGTGGAACTCTGGATAGGGTATTTTTCAAACTTTATGGGAGGCTTCCTGAAATAAAAGCCAAGGAAGGTATATCTACAGTCATAGCAACTGTAATCATAACCGGTATAATGTTAACGGTAGTAACCGTTGCGCTGTACTATTCCACCTCACTCATAGACATGAACAAACAGTTTATGGAGTATGAAAACGTTAAAGGGTTGCTCACCTATGCTGCTACAGCCTTAGAACAGGTGTCATTCGGAACCGGCGGTTCAAGGTACGTTAGATTCAGCCTTACAAGCACCCGTATTAACTTTGAAACACGCTCTGAAACGCTAAGGGTAAAGATAAATAATGTAGAGGTTAGCGAAGCGGTATTCAAACCGGGTAGAATAGTAGCCTGTGGAGGAGCTCTTGTTACAACTGTACCACGCCTACTCTACCCGGAGAACTCAACCTACGGGGCTCTGGAGCACGCACTGGAAAAGCTCATTGTAGGCCCGGGAGAGAGCACTGTAATCGTTTACGAGAACTTCACAAAGGGTGCCTGCGCCTTTATGGAAACCTACAGGGTAAGGGTTATCTACAACGGCAACATCACTGTAAAGGAGGAGGGAGTAAATAGAAATTACAACTTCTACACTGTCCACGTACTCAAGCTTGGCTTTAAAACAGTCGGCGGCTCAGGGACAATTCCAGTGGTTTTCAGAAACATTAGAGAAACAGTGATCGAGAGGAGGACGTCCAGCCAGGTTAGCTTAACCGTTGAGCTAGGGCCTAAGTATTGTACTACAAGGCTACCGGGCAAAGAAGACGCTGACGGCTCAATCGTCATAGTTAAGATAACCGAGATAGAGGTAAGCACAGCGTGAAACTATGCCGAGCCCAGTAATCTCCCACTTGATAGGAACCTTAACTATGCTGGGAGTAGCTTTACTAATTTTATCCGCTTTCTCCTTCACTTACTTCACAGCCTACATGCAGTCGGTAAACCTGATGCTGGCCGAAACAGCTGAAAGCGTAGCTAGGGAGATAGTAGAGCTGGTCTCAGTGCAGACGCTGGGTGGAGGCGAATACACATACATGTATCTAACAGTCCCCGACGCCTTGGGCAGGCAACCGTACAGCGTCAGGCTCCAAGAACTATCGGAGAACAAACTTTTAGTTAATGCTAGTTTGCAGATCTACTACCAGGTTAGGGTTGTTGTAACTCCAAACTTCGGGCAAAACCCCGTGCACGCTGTTAGAGGGGTTGTCACCGTGGCGGGTATTCAGGTATCGGACACTATTCTGTTACCTCTTCCCTTAGGCTATAAACCCGCTATAGTAGCTTTCAGAGAGGGAGAGTATATCTACGTAGGTTTCACTGCAGTGCGGAGAGAAAGCTAAGTTAATATAGCTGTAATATAACTGTTTTAATTGGTGTAGAGGGTGGAGGTTACTCTAGAATACTTAGCGGTTGGTTTGCTTATAATAGTTTTAATCCTTGTAGCTAACCAAATGATCGGTGCCTCTGTTGGGGCTCTCGAACCCGTTCGGGAAGAGCAGCTATATACTGTTGCCGAACGGGTGATGGATAAAATACTGTTAACTCCAGGTTACCCGTCTGACTGGGGGACAAACATCATGGTGACTTCTGACACTCTTCAAGACTTCGGTATAGCATTACAGGGAACCCGTTCACCTTACGTCGTCGACCCTGATAAGGTGATGCGGTTGGCTAACCTTAGCACGCTACCGAACCCGTTGCTCATGAACCGCTCCCGATTCGCGGAGCTTTTAGGCTTATCCAGGGAATACGGTTTCCGCTTTGTAATGAAACCGATGATCGGGATTCAGATCACGTCAACCGGTGTCTGCTACCCGGTTAAGCCGGGCGTCTGCTACCCCGCGGTGTTCAACGTGAGGGTGTACAACTACTACGACATAGGCTTGCCTAACGCTAACGTGACGGGAATATATGTAATCGTGAAGGTGGTCCCAGGCAATAACCCCAACGAAGGGGATTTAGAGGTAAAGAACATTTCCTCGATATCCACGTTGACTGACGCGCTGGGAATGTGCACGCTAAACTTCTACAACTACCTCGAAGATTACTTTACCCGAGAGGGTGATAACAGAAACGTGAAATGGTACTACTCTTTCCTCGTAGTCTACGCTGAGTGGCAGGGCTTCGCCAGCGTAGCGGGCTACGCAACCACTACTCAAGGTGACGCTCCTGTTGAAGGCTACATCATAGGTAACTACATATTTGTCCACAGGGATATTGATATAGTTGAAGTTCGCGGGCAGGGTAAGAAAAATGCTGGCGCTGTGCATACTAAAGAGTCTCTTATACAAGTGCTTCCCTTATACGAAAGCTTGCTTAACGTAACGAAACTTGAATGGTGCCGGGATAGCTTAGGGAATTTTAGGAATGATGTCCCACTCTGTAACACTGCGGGGAGCGTGTTGCCTTCAGCTAAGCAATGGTACCTGATAGGGTACCTCGATTACGTTGAGCAGCTTTCCTCACACGTCTTCATATTCGCTAAGTATAGAGGTGACCCAGTGGCTATAGTCATAAACAGGATACCCAATATAGATATTGGAGCCGGGGGGAGCGCACCCGCTAACTCAGTGACCGTTAGAAGGCTAGCCCAGATATTCAACTACCCTTACATAGTCGAGCTAACCATATGGCGCAAGGTTGAAGGTTACCCGTAGCTCGGTGCTCATCTTGAACTATGGAAAAGGTCAGACTAGGGTAATCGAAGTAGTGTTAGCTACGTTCATAGTCGTCGCCGTGATAATTATGGTAATGTCTTTTACTAGACCTTTAAAGAGCGTGTACATTAGGGAGACAAGCGACCTCCGTAGGCTGGCTTACAATCTCCTCAACAATATGGCGGAAGCCGGAATATATGAAAGGGTTGTTGGACCAGCCCTCCTCAGTGGGTCGGCTGGGTGGAACGATACTCTCAACTTCTTCATAATGAGTAACCTTCCCCCAGGGCTAGTATACTACATGAGCGTTAGCAAGGTGGACTTTGATTACAGCAATGGAGCGGTGACTTTCGTGCCGTTAGGCTACGTAGCCAATCCACCGGACTTCTATAGTAAACCGCTTTACGAAGCTGAAAGCTTGAAATTCACGTACGTATGTACAAGTGACCCGGACTCTGTCAGAGCAACGGTGCTCTATATTGAGTTTACTATAGGCTACTCGGGGTGAGCATGTGAGCCGGCTTAAATTCTCTCCTAAGAAGCGGAGGGGGCAGATACTCGTAGCCACGGTTCTCATGCTAGCGCTCTTTGTGATGTCGGTTCTCGTGTCAGTGTATGAGGCCCATGTATCATTTCTGCGGACTAGAAGCCCTGTTGTAAGAGAAGTCGTCGCTAGCATAACTGCGGATTTCAAGCGCGCGTTAGCCACGATGCTAGCCGTAGCGACCCGCGCTTACTTCAACTACTCAGAGTTCATCGATTTAACCGGTAGATTCAGTGAAATGGGGTTAAACTATGGTAGCAGGCACAACTTTACGATCGCCCGCGCTATCGCGTTAACGTACCTGGAGTACTGGCGCCAAGCTGTAACCAAAGCTTACGGCGAATACGGGATGCAGATCTCATATGAGATACTAACACTGGATATATCGAAAGACTTGGGGAGACCTAGAAATGTGTACGATTTAATGAAGGGTTACTGGTACATGACTAGCTCCGGCAGCTACGCTTACGCTAAGCTGAAAATGAACATCACGGCGCTCGGGTTTTACAACTGGGAAAGTGATGTACTTGTCGGCTTAACGCTTTCCGTCGTGAAAAGCGGTGTCGACAATGTAACCATTACTGTGAAGTACGACGGCGACATCGACTACTCAACCAATCCACCCCAGGTTAAAGGGGTTCCATATGAAAAGCTTCTCGCTCGAGGCAAAGTCTGGATATACATACCCGAGGAGGATTCAGCAGGCAGATATACAGGAGGCTGGAAGAAAGCTAAGATTAAGGACGTTTCATACATTGGAATGGGTAACTACACTATAAAGTTTGAACCTGCGGTTAGGATGATCACGGACCCATCAACCGGGCGGCAGTTCGCGCCTTTAATGGTGGTAATCTCCGATGAGCGGGGCATAATAGTGGAAGGTGCAACGTATAATTATATCGTTTTCAAGATAAAGAGAAACACTCCAGATACCTTAATCTACTATGATAAAAATGGAGATAAGCAGACAATAGCCAGGCCATCTGACATTAGTAACGAAGTATATACGCTTGAGCTTAGCTCTAACTTATCCGTGTACTGGCTAGGTGTAAAGCTCGCTATAGATCAGATCCAGGACAAGTGGCTCCCACCGTTCCCTTTAATCCCTATAAAACAGATTAGGGTGAGCGTAAGTAGCGATGGAACACTCAACACGCTTAACGAGGGATCAATTCAATACGAGAATTGGACCGTGGTTAACTGGCGCGGCTTGAATGTGAACTGGCCAATTGGGCTCTCTGATCCTCAAATGGATTTCGTTAAAGGGGAGAAGTACAACACTAGACTCGTTTTTCAAGTTAGATTCCCAACTACGAGTATCCGATATCAGTATGTGGCTCTCTGGTGGCATGATGATCTAGACGCGCAGCCCGCACAGTACCCTACACAGATAGAGTACAAGCGTGATGCAATTCATAAAGATATCTGGCACCCACTATACGATGTGGAGTTCGTTGATACAGAACACCAGCAATCTAGAGGCTACACCGACTATAGAGGCGTAGCAGCGTTTGTATTGAGAGACCCTTACACTGACGATGCGTTTGGACCCTATAACCTCCACGCATTTGACGTGTACCAGAGTAAGCTAGGCCGCTACAGACCTTACGGTACTTGGACGGTATACTACAATTACATGAGGTATTCTTGGATTAAAGCACCGATTAGAATTTTCGCGACTCTTAATACAACCGGTGTTGGGAATGTTTACCAGAGTGGTGATGTTAGGACAGACTACTACGACACGCTAGCTATAGTGCAAGTAATCAACGGTACGCGCTACATACCCGTTATCACCTACATATATTGGAAGAACTCCAGAAGCGGGGATGGCTATTGGCTTAGCACCGAAATGGGGAAAGGTATAGCCGAGATGTTCCTATACTTCACAGCAGGTTTACAAGCCGTAGGAGGGCAAACGCGGGCAAACTGGACCTACAACTCACCTTTCCAATGGGTAGAAAATCCCTCTGTTGAGTGTTACGGGGATCCGGGTTTCATAGTCTCGCACTGGAGCGGTACTGCGAATATCGGTAGAGCAGTGATATTGAACTGGATGGGGGTAAACCTTTTAAGGAATGTTGGAGGCTCAAGTGCTCGCTTCTGTGTAACAAAGTATGCTCCAGGTGGAACGAGACAGGGCTCAGTCGAATATGCGTTCTGGCCATACGATCAAGAGAAATCCGTAAGTCAAGGACTCATATTAAGTTTCTGGAGTGTTATTTTTGATTTCAAAAAATCAGGTACAGGTTTTCTAAACCGTGACGATAATACTATGTGGCAAAACGCCTACATCTACGCTCCAATGTTCCTCGAAAAATATACTCCTACAGTCGTTAAGCCTTAGTAGTTGTATATGGAATTGGGCCTTATTTAAAGATTACAGCTTTGGCATTAAACCAGTGGTAACTGCTGGGGCAATGAGCATCGCTACCAGATTAGATAATGTTAGGAAAAGCGCATGCTTGAATCCGGCTGCAACTCTCTCAGAGCTGATTTTTCCTGCGGCGAGGCCCATCAAGTAGCTGTTAAGGACTACTGGAGGCAGAAACATATTTATTAGCTGGGCTTCAGAAATAGTTGCACCGGCGAATTTCATTAGCGAGCCCATGAAGCTGACTATGATGAGTACTACGACAGTGATTATGATGGAGCCAACATAGGGCATTAATATTAAAGGCCTTAAAGCCCTAGCTTTTTCTTTCTCCACCTGCTCTAAGGTTTCCGCGTAGCTGGCTAACGCTTCAAGTGTCTGCGGGGTGCCTCCACCCACTTCAATGCTTTCTGTTAACAAGTACATTGAAATTAAAGCAAACCAATTTTTCATACCCCGAGAGAAACGTTCGAAAATTTTGCTTAAAGGTACTCCCCATCCAACTTGCTTGGCGATATCCTTCAGGTATAATGTAAACTTTCCGTAATCTCTATTCCTTAAATTTATAATACATTTTTCAGGGGACATTCCGGTTTTTCTCACCTCTACTAAATCTCTTAGGAAGCGGGTTAACCCATATTGGATACCACCGAACTTAGCGGCCGAGTGAGTTTCAATGATCATCGCAGGTAGAAGGCCAACTGACAGCGGTATTATCACACCAACCCCACTCTCATAGCCTTTCTCAAACCCTAAAGCTGTTGTCAGGAATTTGTTTAGCATAACAAGAGGTGCAAATATGGATGAGAGGACTCCGGCTAAAGGTTGGGGAAGCATGAAGGGTAACCCCATACCTATGAATAAGATCAGCGTGAGCGGGATACCTATTGAAAAGTAGACAATATAAGCTTTAGTATCGTAAACTGGATATCTTGGTTGCATGAGATCAGCTAGGTAGATGAATAAGCCAGACATCATCGGCATAAAAATATATGAGAACAGCATGAACTGGAACTCCCCCCCAGCGAGCCCCATTCCCGCCTGTGCGAGCGCCATGTTTACCACATACATTACATAAATAGTCATCGAGGTGAGCAACACCATAGCCATATACGATTCCAGCAGCATCCCTATTCGTTCGCCAGCCATTCGAACCTGCGTAACCCTTTCCCGAAGCATAACTTCGGTTTGTCTCTGGAGATAGTGGACAACGTCGCCGCCAGCTCTCAGCGTGGCCGCGTAACCCAGCATTAACTGCTTGTACCCACCATGAGGTGTACGTTGAGCTCCCTCTTCAATCGCAGAAAGCGGGTCGTAGCCCATAGCACGAACCCTAAGGAAGAACCGCATTGCTTCTTTCTTAACTTCCCTGAATAAAACCGCCGGCGCCTTAGCTAGCCGCTCAAAGCTTGTGTAGGGTGAGATACCGCCAGTCGCCATCACTGTAACGTACACAGAAAGGTATGGTACCTCTAAGTCGAAGCTGCTAGTTCTATTGCTTACTTTCATTTTGGGGTATACGATCCCTATGCCAAACACTACGAAAGCGGCTAGCAGCGGGATTAGCGATGATACCGCGATGGCCTGTATGAAGGCTAGGAAGCCGACTTGCGCTAGTAGAAGTGAGAGAGGCGTAGCTACAGCAGCCCCAGCTATAGCAGCTATAATAGAAAATAAAACAACTTTTGCAGCATAAGCCGAGGGGTACACTTTCATGTCGGCTGACACAATGTCGTTTCGCAGCCATGGGAACATCCGAGCTAGCGATTCTCCTGCCCAACTAAATAACGAGTACGCGAGGCTCTCTAAACTCACACTCCTATAATGTAGTTGAGTTATATATTCTTCACGCTAAACTTCGCTTGAAAAGGTGATTCTGGCTATAAATCGGAGGCCGTATTGACATTGAGGCGCAGAGGACACGCTATAGTTATATATTACCGACTTAACTTACATTGAGTTAGTGTGAGCGCCCAAGCTATTGAGAAAGAAGCTGGAGGGGGAAAAGCCAAAAAGGAGAAGGTTAAAAGTCAGAATAAAAAAGCCAAAAAGGAAAGATCTAAAAAGAAGGTTGAGGAAAAAACCGGAGAGGAGAAGGCTGGAGATGGTGTAAGTTTCCTACCGCTTAAAGAGCACTACAAAATCCTTGAAGAGTACTGGGTGGCTGAACCGTACGCTAAAGTCAAAATCGCTGAAATACCAGAGCTGGGAAATCAGCGGATGTACTTCGTCGAAGAAGTACAGCTAGCAAAGGGGGAGAAAAGCGTTCTAGGGAAGCTGATCGATATCCTGGCGGTCGAGCTTGAACCTCCAGCTTCGTTCGATGTGGATCTGAGGGAGCATATAGTCAAGGAAGCTAGGAGGCTTGCAGAGAAGTACCGGGCAGTCGCACGCGGCTTAAGCGAGGAAAGCTGGAATAGAGTGCTCTATTATGTTGAAAGAGACCTTGTCGGATATGGTCCGATAGAAGTTCTGATGCGTGACTACAAACTGGAGGATGTCTCCTGCGACGGTGTTGACAGGCCCATACACGTCTGGCACAGGGATTACGAGTCCATCCCTACGAACATCGTTTTCAGGGACAGGGACACGTTGAGAGAGTTCATTGTGAAGATCACTCACATGTCCGGGAAGCATATCTCAGCCGCTTTCCCTATTGTGGACGCTATGCTCCCTGGTAGGCACCGGCTTGCAGCAACCTACGGTGAAGAGGTATCCCCGAAGGGTAGCACGTTCACGATTAGGAAGTTCAGGGAAAGGCCTTTCTCAGTCGTCGAGCTAGTCGAAACGGGTAACATCGACTCGTGGACCGCTGCTTACCTATGGTTGATGATCGAAAATAAAATGACCGTCATGGTGATCGGAGCCACGGCCGCGGGTAAAACCACGTTCCTCAACGCAATCGCTAACTTCTTTAAGCCGGGCTTTAAGATTGTCACTATTGAGGAGACCCCTGAGCTGAACCTACCCCACGAGAATTGGGTCCAGCTGGTTAGCAGGGAGAGTTACGGCCTCGGCGAATCAAAGGTCGGCGAGATCTCGCTTTACGACCTTGTAAGGCTCTCGCTTAGGTATAGGCCCGACTATATCATCGTCGGCGAAGTCAGGGGCTCCGAGGCTTTCGTCCTCTTCCAAGCGATGGCGACGGGGCATGGCGGTATGAGCACGATGCATGCCGATTCACTTGAAGCCGCTGTTAGGAGGCTTACGAGCCCGCCGATGAACGTGGCACCTGCATACATTCCGGCGTTGAACGTAGCGTGCTACGTGGAGAGGACTATTCTCCCGGACGGGCGGGTCGGTAGGAGGATGAGGCACCTTTGGGAGGTAGAAGACTACCAGAAGTACAGGGAGATTGTCCGCTGGGACCCAGTTAGGGACACGCACGTGGTCGTTGGCGGCAGTACTCATGCGGGCTTTGTTGCCACGAGGTTGGGCAAAAGCGTAGACGAAGTATTCGAGGAGATCGAGCGGAGAAGACAAGTTCTCGAGTGGTTAAAGATGAAAGGCGTTAAAGATACAAAAGACGTATTCATCTGGATAAACCGCTACTACATGAACCCCAAGGAGGTGTACGAGCTAGCCCGCAGCGAGCTTGAGCAGCTCAAGGTGAAACCCGCGCCACCCATTGTAGCACCATCAGCGCCTTCAGCACACGTACCCGTAGTGGCTCCATCAGCCGCGGCGCAAGTCGCTCAACCGATCGCAAGGCCTGTTCTAGCTAAACAAACCTCAGAGGTAGATCCCCTTCAAGCGCTTCGATCTCTCCCAAGAGCAATACAGGTTAGAAGAGGGGCAGCAGCATCTGAGCCGATAATGATCAGCAAAGAGGCGCTTACAGTGCTTAAAGCTCTTGGAGGGCTGGGCGGGGTAGCGGATAGGGAAACTCTCCGCTCCTCGGCGGGGCTAGCCTACAACGTATATACTAAAGCTATCTCTGAGCTTGCGCAGAGAAGGCTTGTTGAAATTGCAGTAAGCTACTCGGGTGGATCCCCTAAAGTCAGCTACAGGTTAACGGAGCTTGGCGAAAGACAGCTTGAAGCGCTGCCACCCGAATAGTACTGGTAACCGATTACAATCATAAAAAATGTTGGTTTCCCGCTATTACATGCGAAAAATATAAATTACAGTGTTCTTCTGATATTATGAGAAGACATGATTAGGAGGAAGGCTATAAGCCCGGTTATCGCCACCGTGATTATCGTTGCAGTCACAATCGCTGTAGCGATAGCCGTAGCCTTCTGGATGACCGGCATAGTCGGATTATTCACGGCAACTGAGAGATTAGAAATCACATCCGCTTTCGTTCAGTCTACTCAAAGTGGATGGACGATTACCATGACTGTCAAAAACACAGGTACGACGCCAACAAGCATCGACTATATAGTAGTTAACGGGGTAAATCTTGAGGATCCCGCCTGTGGCGGTGTGACTCTAAGTGCAGGAACATTACCGCTGGCGATAAACCCCGGAACCGATGCGAACCTAGCCATAGATATTACTAGTGGGGGAACGTGTGGAGCTACCACGTTCTCCGCTGGAGTAAGTATTGAGTTAAAGCTTCACAGCACTGGAGGTAAAGAATACCCGAAGCTACTGGTGTTACCGTAAGTTCATGTAGCTAAGATTTAAATAAAAGTTTTTTATTTTTTTAACGATATTAACGTGGGCGGATTATTTGGTTTAACATTATTAGGGAATCGCGTTTATATAAATAGTAAATCCACCTATATGTTTGATTAAATTTACTTCAAATGCTAGGTGTACATGGGTTGACTTTTTTAAAAGTTTATCTCGTTTTTCCATGTATTTCAAACACGTTAATGCTTTAATCATGGCTTCCTTTTCCAGACTGTGGGGCTTAAGCGAGAACTGGGCTTAGGGTATGCTACATTGTTCGGTGTAGGTTTAATACTGGGAGCTGGGATATACGTTTTAGTGGGTAGGGCTGCGGGTTTAGTTGGTGATGCAGTTTGGCTTAGCGTAGCTTTTTCAGGCGTTATAGCGATTTCCACAGCGCTATCGTACGCGGAGCTCGCCGGTGTTTTCCCTTACGCTTCGAGCACACACCGGTATGTTCTAGAGGCTTTTCCCGAGTGGCGGCTTCCTGCTTTCCTGGCTGCATGGATGGTATTCTTCGAAGGTGTAGCCGGCGCGGCTACAGCGGCTTTAGGTTTTGCTGGCTACTTTACACGGCTTTTAGGCTTAGGTGTACACGCGACCGTGCCAATAGCGCTAGTGCTTCTATTTTTGCTTTCACTGTTGAATTGGTTAGGAGTTAAGGAGTCAGCAGCCTTATCCGCTGTGTTTACTTTCATAGAAGCCGGAGGCTTGCTTTTCGTAGCCTTACTCGGACTCCTGCTACCAGTTCGGGAGCCAATCTATTTTTCCTTTAACCCGACGGTCGAGTCATGGACCGCGGTGTTGGTGGGCGCCGCTATATTCTACTTCGCTTACACCGGTTTCGAGTTCCAGCCAACGTTGAGCGAGGAGACTAGGAACCCGGAACGGGTAATGCCTAAAGCGATACTTGCAGCTGTAGCGGTCACAACGGTTCTCTACTTGCTGGTTAGCTTCAGTATCGTGCGTCTAATGAGTTGGGAGGAGCTTGGCTTAAGTGGTGCGCCTTTAGCGGATGCTGCTGCTAGAGTATGGGCTCCCGCTTTCCATTTGTTGATGATTATCGCGTTGTTCGCGACTACTAACACTGCGCTCGGCTTCTTGGTTACTGCTTCTAGACTCGCGTACGGGCTTGCTGAGGAGGAGGTTGTTTGGCGTGGTTTCCACTCTGTGGATAAACGTAGAGGTACTCCCAGCTTAGCGGTCATGTTCGCGGGCGTGGTTTCCGCTTTACTGTTGCTTTTAACTTGGTATCTGCCGGAGGCTACTGGGTGGCGGTTACGCGTAGCGGGGTTCGAGTACCAGTTAATCGATTTGGTGGGGAAGACGGCCAGCTTAGCTGTATTGCTCGCCTTTCTTTTCGTGAATTCTGCGCTTATTGCGTTGAGGTTCAGGAACCCCTCTTTGGCAAGACCGTTTAAAGTCCCTCTAAGTGTTAAGCACGTACCGGTTCTTCCTTTAATGGCTAACGTTTTGATCCTAGTGTTCCTAACTGTAAGTTTTAATGATTGGATCGTATGGCTCAGCACGGTTCTAGTAACGATACTAGGCCTGCTCTTGTACAAGCGTAAATGAGTTAACGTGTAAAGTTGAGTTAATTACGTCGTTTGAGTTTAAAGTTTCCTAAGCTTTATGAAATTATTTTCACATTCCAAGCTAAAACCTTTTCTAATAATCCTAGTATAGACGAGTGTAATTTATGCGAGTGTTAAAGGCTTTTTCTCAAATAATTCTCTAAACGGTTTTATTGCTAAGCTGGTTATATTCTCAAAGCCGGTCCGGTGCATAGAAAAGTTTTGTAAGATGTGAAGCAACAAGTTTCGAAGGCTTGTTTAATCCTCTTAATCTATTCGATGATAAGAGCGAGCCTTTGATGCACTTCAAGTGGAGCAGACTGTGAAGATTCTCTGTAGTACTCGTTTGCTGTTGTTCAGCTCTCTAGCACTACGATACGCGGATATTATCTAGACTTCTCCAGCTCCTATAGAAGCTCGTTAGATAGGATGATTCAAGGGTTGAGAGTTGCTAGGTAAGTGAAAGTAAGTTTAAGTGTAACACCGTATTAGTGTCTTGTGCCGAAACAAACTGCGTTAGTTACAGGTAGAAGTAGATTAATTGCTTTAACTTCGCTCATGGCTTCAACAGTTTTCCTCGTTACTGCTGCTTTTTCACTTTATGTTCCGGAAACGAGAGGGTATTTTAACTTCGGAGAGTCTGCTGTTTACCTGACCTCTATTATTTTACCACCTAGTTGGGCGGCTTTGGCTAGCGGTTTCGGCTCGATGTTGGCTGACGTGTCATTGGGCTACTACCATTATGCGCCAGCGACCTTGCTTATCAAGGGTGCTGAAGCTTTCGTTGTTTCCACTTTAATGAGGAAACATCCAAAAATTTTTGCAGGAGGAAGCGTAGCCGCTAACTTACTGTTGTCGATCAGCCTTCCCCTCCTAATAGGCTTACTCGGCCTTTCGCTTTACACGGGTACAGTTGAGCTCTCTTTCGCTTTACCTTTTACGTCCTTTGTAAGCTATGGGGCGTGGCAGCTTGCGGGTGTAGTGTGGTTAGCCGTAGCTTTAGTTTTAGGGATTTACTTGGTTTATGCTAATTTAAAGAGGATTGGTGACGCTTGGACTCTATTCTCCCTAGTGTCTGGCGGGGCTATTATGGTTTTGGGCTACTTTCTTTACGAGCAACTTATCCTCGGCGTAGCGGCTATTGCTGAAGTACCCTTTAATCTCATGCAAGTGCTGATAGGGGTTTCCATAGTTCTTCCAGTTATGCACCAAGTTAAACAGCTATCTTCGGGCTAAAACCCTAAATCCTCGTTTACTAAAATTACATGGAAATCTGTGAGGGAAGGTTTCCGCTCAACGATCACGGTAATGTTACATGCTCTTTCTGGTGAGCTACAATCCAAGCAACGGTCCAGCTTAACGCAAGGGGTTTTAAGTTTAAGCCTTTTACAGTTCATTACCGCCGCTATATTCTTAGCTCTCCACAACCCTTCCTTAACATCGCGGACCAACTTATTCTTACCAGCTACAACGATTACGCGTTTAGGCCCGAAAATCATCGCAGCCACGCGGTTGCCAACTCCGTCAATGCTTATCAGCTTTCCATCCATCGTTACAGCGTTAACGCTGCATAGGAAAGTATCCGATGTAAGTTCTTCTCTTCTTAAATGATCGAGTACCTCTGGGGTAGCCTGCACCCAATGATGAATTACCCTGAAACTTCTCCTCTCGAGCTCCTCAATTAATTCAAGCTCTCGAATAGTAACTGAGCCCCCTATTCCAACCGTGTTCCCCTCTGGTATTAAGCTGAGTACGATACTTTTAGCCTCTTCCCGGTTTAGCGCAAGGTAGGCAGAAAAGCCGTTCAGCCTTAATGCTTCAACAGTCTTTTCTAATTGCTGCTTAGAGAACCAGCTTTTAGCCTCCATGAGTGCTGAACGCTTAACGGTCTAAAAAGTTAGCCTAAAAATCTGGTTTACTCCTGAAGCTTAATGTGAGGCAGCGATCAGCGCAACTCCCCCTATTATCAGCATTACCCCTAGAATCTTCGCCAGAGTTAAAGGTTCGCCGAAGAGTAGGTGCCCTGCAACTAACGCTAACGCGTAGTTGACGCTGATCAGAGGGTACAGCTTGCTAAGCTCCCCCTTACTTAACGCAGCTAACCAAGCTAGGGTGGATAAAGCGTATAACGAGAAACCGAGGATTACGAACTTATTGGACAGCAACTTGAGCAACGACTCGAAGCTCAGTCGAGTATCTTTCGGTATAGCATACCTCCAAGCCAGTTGACCTGCTAAACCGAGCAGCGCCGAAATTAGCGCTAAAGCAGCGTCGCTTTTCACACGTTTAACTCTCTAACAGCCTAAAAAAGTATCTGAATACGTTACAGCTATATCCCAGCCCGGAGGTATTAACCATGCCTGAGGTCAATACAAGTAGTATTCTAAGGATTCTTAAAAACGCCGGCGTGAAAAGGTTAATGTTCATCATTACAGATATTTTCGGAAAGCCTCGTGGAGTCAGTTTCAGCATTAAAGAGTCTCTTAAGGTTTTAAAGGAGGGGTTATGCTTCGATGGATCTTCCCTACCCAAGTACGCGCCAGTCCATGAAAGCGATATACTAGCTAAACCCGACCTTTCTTCACTCTACGTAGATCCTAGCGTGCACAGCGCATGGGTTTTCTGCAGCGTGGTTGAGCCCTCTAGCGCTAAGCGAAGAGATCCCCGCTGGCTTCTATTTAACGCAACTCAAGCTCTTAGAGAATCTAGGTTTAAGGTGAAAGTGGGGATCGAGGTCGAATTCTTCTTAGTTAAGATGAATGGAGGCGAGGTGAAGCCGGTGGACACCTGCGGCTACTTTGATATTTCAGCACCAGCGCTGAGCGTCGTAGAAGAGATAGCAAGTAAAGCCGAGCGCGCCGGCTTAGGCGCCGTTAAAGCGCACCATGAAGTTGCACCTGGTCAATACGAATGCGTTCTCCCCGCCGCAAATCCCGTGAAGGCATGTGATACGTTCTTGCTCTTTAAGGAGCTTGCCTCGACAACGGCATTATCGTATGGGCTGCGAGTTACGTTTATGCCTAAACCGTTTTGGGGCGTTAACGGTAGTGGAGCGCACGTGCATCTCAGCCTGTATAAAGATGGCGTCAATGTATTTCGGTTTAAAGGCGAGTTTTCCAGAGAAGGGTTTAGCTGCATAGCGGGTCTGCTACAGATGTCTAGATCGATAGCCGCTTTAGCTGCACCTACGGTTAACTCATACAAGAGGCTTATACCGCACCACGAGGCTCCAACTAGGATAGCATGGGGCTACGGCAACCGGACGACGCTTATCAGGGTGCCGCTCTACCAAGGCGCGGCGGAAAGGGTTGAGTTCAGACAACCAGATCCATTAATGAACCCCTACCTCACGGTTTTAACAGTCATTAAGTCCATGCTCAATGGTTTAGTTGAGAGGCTGGAGTCGCCACCTCCAGTTACAGTCTCAGCATACGAGTTAGAGGGATTAGGTGAAACCCCACGCCACTTAGGTGAGGCGGCCGACGAGTTCGCTAATACATTCAACCAGCTCGGGATCCCCACTGACCTAGCTGAACTTTACTTAAAATGTAAGAGGGAGGAGTGGAAAGAGTACTTGCAACAGTGCGGATCCTGGGAGGAGACGTGGAATAAGGTAACCAGCTGGGAGTATAGCCGCTATCTCTGAAATTTCTACGAAAGTTCCCAGAAATGCTTTACGAAGGGGGAAAGCGGTACATGGGCTAAAGGATTATAGGTACTTTACCTGTTCCCAAGGGAGGCGCACGCCATCCAGGCATTCGTAGCTTGTTTCAGTTACCAGCTCTCTAACATAGTCTGGTAGTAGCGCCGCGTAGTTCCTGTACCTGTAATCGCCGAGCACTAGCACAGCTTGATCTCTGGGACTCCTCAAAGCCCTCCCTAGGGCCTGCGCAGCTTTCCTAACAGCCGGATACACGTATGCGTAGAGTTTTCCCTTTTCTTCGCCGTATAGCTCCGTGTAGTACGATATATAGAGCGCTGTTTTCGTAGTGGGCTTCTCAAACGGTATTCCGGCTAGGAAAACACACATTAGCTCTCCGCCGGGGTAATCGGCTCCCTCGGCAAAGCGGCCACCCATGGGAGCTACGATTAACCCCCGCCCCTCGGCGGCGAGAGCCTTAAACGATTTAAGAACTTCTGAGGCTTCTAGGCTCGACATTTCTCGCCTTTCAATGAAGACTTCGTAGCCAATTTCCTCTGCTTTTCTCTTTAAGCCCGCGTTAACCAGGTCACCCTGTATACGGTAGCTTGCGGTGAAAACCGCACTGTTCTTACGCACTCTGGATAGCAGCCTAAGGATTCCGTTAACGTACTTCATGGCCATTTCCTCGCTAAGCTCCTCACCCCTCGTCGAGAGATCCCGAACGAGGTAGACAGAAGCATTGGTTTCATCGTAAGGACTTGGAGCGTTTACAGCGTAGTAGTTCTCTAATCCGACTGTCTCCGCAAAAGCTTCAATAGGGCTCAGCGTGCCGGACATGAAAATTACCCGCTTGAACTTCTTCCATACTTCGCCGAGGATCTCGGCTGAGCGCATGTCCCAAATACTGAGGCTTAAGCGCTCCTCCAGGCGTTCAACGATAAACGCTACCCCCTTGGTACCCCTCAAGCTGAGAGCATTTTCCAGAAAACGAGCGAAATGATAGAGGCTTGACCTTGGTCTAAGCCCTTGCCTGTACCTTAACTCCCTGATACTCTCTCCGGCTTTAACAGCTGCTTGGATAAGCCAGTTTTTCTCCTCTGGCACTAGGCTAGCCGGATCAAATAGCTCGGGTTCTTCTTCGCGCACACTGCTGAATTTCTCCTCAATAATGTTCTGCGCATGTCTTACAAGCTCTAAAGCTTCTTCGCTATTAACTTCCCTCGCCTCGCCTATAGCTCTGGATAGCGTGCCCTCGGTTATGCTATCGCCCCCGAGGTTTAGGTTCTGCAGATTATGAGCCTCATCAACCACTAGTATCGAGTTGCTGAAGGGAATGACCGATTTAAGGCTCCAAGCCAGTTCTTCGTCTACGATGTAATTGTAGCTGAGAGCTACTATATCCGCGTAAGATAAAAGCTTCCTCTGCAGGAAGTATGGGCAAAGGCCCAGCTCTTCGGCGGCTCGGTAGACTTCATAGTGAGTTAATGCTCCTTTAGACATCAGATGGTTAACGTCTACCCCCTCCTCTAGCCTCTGGTAAAACTCGCATTTCTTACGTTCTCTGCTGCATATGTAAGCTACTTCTGCGTAATCGAGCTCTCCACCTAGTTTCTTCGCGAGTAGACACATATCTTTCTTTCCTCTGTATCCCAGGCCTACTAGCTTTAAGCCGATTTCTTTCCTGAATGTCGAGAGCTCCTCCACTGGTCGGTCAGTCTCGTTTCCAGTCCTCACCGCCCAGATAACACGGTTACCCCTCTCAATGTACGGCAGTAGTGCGTATATCACCACCGGCGTTTTACCGAAGCCTGTCGGGGCCTCCAATACAACATTTACTCTTTTCAGGGCTTTTCTGATTTCGTGAGCCACTTCAACCTGGTGTGGGCGGGGTCTGTACGGGAACCTGTAATCGCTCATCCCTACGTACTCCTATACATGAGGTTTACATGCTTAGCGGATATTTTCAAGCCCCGCGAAAGCCAGCTTAAAGCATTTTATCGTGTGTTTTAACCCTTAATGGCGAAGGTTATGAAATCGCCGAAATATGTGATGGCGGTAGATCAAGGCACAACTGGGACCAGAGTGATGCTTTTCACGAGGGATGGTTTACCAGTTCAAGGTGGATGGGCTTACCGCGAACATAGACAAATCTACCCCCGCCCCGGCTGGGTTGAACATGATCCAATGGAAATATGGGAGAACACGAAGCTCTGCATGAAAGAGGCTTTAGAGAAGGCTCGAGTAGACCCAAGGAACCTAGCAGCTATAGGTGTTACGAACCAGAGGGAGACGATAGTGGTATGGGATCAGCGCACAGGTAAACCTGTTTACAACGCTATCGTGTGGCAAGATAGGCGGACAGCCCCCTATGTGGATTACTTAAAAGGATACTATGCTGAAGTAGTAAAGTCGAAGACTGGATTAGTTCCCGACCCTTACTTCTCCGCAACTAAGGTTTGGTGGCTCTTGGATAATGTGCCGAACCTGAGGGAAAAAGCCTCTAAAGATGACGTGCTAATCGGTACTATTGACACGTGGCTTGTATGGAACCTAACGCGTGGAGCTAGGGATGTACAGACACCAGAGAAAGGAGGAGCACACGTCACTGACTACTCAAACGCGTCTAGAACTATGTTGTTCAACATATGGTACCTTGAGTGGGATGATGAGTTGTTAGAAATTAACGGTAAAATCCCGAAGGAACCCCTTCCAGCTCCGAGACCTTCAAGCGATAAGGCAGTTTACGGTTACACGGGACCTGAAGTTGCAGGCTTGCTTAGTGGAGCAAGTGTGCCAGTCACTGGTGATGCCGGTGATCAGCAGGCAGCGCTATTCGGTCAAGCCGGTTTCTCAGAGGGGGATATGAAGTGCACGTACGGGACTGGTAATTTCCTACTGATGAATACGGGCAGCAGGATCGTGGAATCGAGGCATGGTTTACTCACCACGGTATTCTATAGCCTTGAGCCTGGGAAGGCCACGTACGCTTTAGAGGGTAGTATCTTTGTCACAGGTGCTGCTATACAATGGTTGAGGGATGGTTTAAAGATCATCGAAGTCTCTGCTGAGGTGAACCCGCTAGCTGAAAGCGTATCGGACACAGGCGGAGTTTACTTTGTCCCGGCGTTCGTGGGTTTAGGGGCGCCATACTGGGATCATTACGCTAGAGGGGTAATAGTGGGGATAACTAGGGGAACAGAGCGCAAGCACTTAGCGCGAGCAGCACTGGAGTCTATAGCTTACATGACTCGAGACGTTGTGGAAGCAATGACTGCAGACACAGGCTTAAAACTCGATGTCTTAAAGGCGGATGGAGGCGCAGCGAAAAGCGATTTCCTGCTTCAGTTCCAGGCGGATATCCTAGGTGTTAGGGTCGTAAGGCCGGTGGTTTGGGAGACAACGTCCTTGGGTGCCGCTTACTTAGCGGGGTTAGCGGTTGATATGTGGGACGGTATAAGCGAATTACGGGGTAACTGGAAGGCGGAGAGAGAGTTCAACCCATGGATGGACGCAGCTACGAGGGATAGGCTTTATGAGGGGTGGAAGGCCGCGGTGAAGAGGGCTCTCGGCTGGGCGAAAGAGGTACCTTGGGCATATGGGTACTGAGGCTGGTGACGTGAAGCTGAAAGTAGCTATTATTGGAGCTGGTGTAGTGGGGGCTTCGATAGCCAGAGTACTCAGCATGTACGAAAATTTCGATGTAATCCTACTGGAGCGAGAACCGGATGTGGGCTGGGGTGCGAGCAAGGCTAACACGTCTGTTATTCACCCGGGTCATGAGGAGGATCCAAGAAAGCACCCGATTAGAGCGAAGCTCTGCGTGGAGGGTAACCAATTATGGAGGAAGTGGACTGAGGAGCTCGATATCCCGGCTAGATGGCCAGGGGAGCTGATGCTTTTCTACAGTAATGAGGAAGTTAAACGAGCTGCAGAGTACGTGGAGTTTGCCAGGCTTAACGGTGTACCCGGCGTTAAAATAGTGTGGGAGGAGGTTAAGCAGATTGAGCCGTGGGTTAACCCGAGCACAACTGGAGCGATTTACGCGCCAACCGCTGGCTTGGTATCTCCCTTCGAAGCTGTCGCTGCTATAGTGGAGAACGCTGTAGGAAATGGAGTCAGGCTTCTAGCGGATACTGAGGTAAACGGAATCAAGGTTTCCGGCGGGGAAATAAATGGCGTGGAAACTGGTAGGGGGTTCGTGGAAGCTGATTTAGTAATTAACGCTGCGGGTTTATGCGCGGATCGTGTTTCACACATGGCTGGTGTAGAGCTGGGGTTCAGGATAAAACCTAGAAGGGGGGAGTACCTTCTTTTTGATGAGAATGTGCATGTTAAACCGCGCATGATCCTGCATCCAGTCCCTACACCTATTACTAAAGGCGTCTACGCCATAACCACGGTTCATGGTAACCTAATGCTCGGCCCTACAGCTGATGATCTACCCGAGGAAGAGAAAAATAATCTTTCGACTACAGGGGAGGGCCTTTCTCGCGTGATAGAGGAGGCTTCAAAGTTGTTAAAAGAGATTCCACCCCATGATAAGGTGATCAGGTTCTTTACAGGTTTAAGGCCGGAGCCTCCCCATGGCGAATGGTTGATTAAAGCCTACAACGACCCTTGGGGTTTCGTCAACGTAGCCGGTATTCGATCTCCCGGTTTAACAGCTGCACCGGCTATTGCCAACTATGTTTTAGAGCTCATAGTCAGGGAATATGATGTAAAGCTAAATCGTAAACTTTTGTGGAACCCTTACAGGGTGAACGTAACCAGTGTTAGGGGAAAAAACATAGAAGAAATGGATCAGCTAGTGAAAGTAAACCCGGACTATGGAGAAATCGTTTGTCGTTGCAGGTTAGTGTCCAAAGCTGAAATTATTGAAGCCATTGAAAGGATGAGGAAGATAGGGCTTGAGCGGATAACTGTTGATGGAGTTAAATTTAGGACTACGGCTGGAATGGGCTGGTGTCAAGGGCAGTTCTGCAGGTGGAGGATATCGCTTATTATCTCACAGGCCACCGGCATTCCGCTTTACGAGGTAGCTGTTAAGCGAGCAAGCTACGGTATAGGGGATGTAAAGGTTCTGCTTAAAGGTGGAAACATTTGCTAGAGCTAAAGTTCGACTTGGTTGTGGTTGGAGGCGGTCCAGCCGGAATCGCTGCAGCCTCGAAAGCCTGTGAGCTGGGCATGAAAGTAGGGTTAATTGAGAACAGGGAAGTCCTCGGAGGAATCCCATTACAGTGTGTTCATTCAGGTTTTGGTGTGCATATTTTTAGGGAGGATTTAACAGGGCCAGAGTTCATCTATAGGCTCATTGATCGGCTTCAACGCACAGATGTTAAACTTCTCCTGAGATCTTATGTGCATTCGATTGAGTTGAAGGCTTTCGACGAGAAGATTGTCACGGTATTTTCGCCGAATGGGGTTCAAAGGCTATACGCTAAGGCGATTGTGCATTCAACAGGTGCGCGGGAGAGGACGATATTCGAAATAGGCGTAACTGGCGAAAGGCCAGATGGAGTGTACACCGCTGGGGAGGCTCAGACGATGATGGATTTGTACGGCTTGATGCCGGGTCGAAAGGTAGTTATCATTGGATCCGGTGATGTGGGCTTAATTATGGCTAGAAGGTTCGCGCTTGAAGGTGCCGAAGTGAGAGCTGTAATCGAGGTGCTTCCCTACCCGGGTGGATCTATGCGGAATGTAGTCAGCTGCCTCCAGGATTTCGGGATACCGCTTTACCTAAACCATGCTGTGGTCTCCCTCTATGGTAGAAAGAGAGTTGAGAAGGTAGTTGTAGCGAAAGTTGACAGCGAAATGAAGCCTATACCGGGTACGGAGTTCGAAGTAGAGTGTGATGTAGTCGTAGTGGCCGCCGGCTTAAGACCTAACATGGAGCTGTTGGAGAGGATGGGTGCAGTTCTCGATCCAGCTACAGGGGGGCCAGTCGTTAATGAAATGCTCGAAACAACGGTTCCTGGAGTCTTCGCGGCCGGCAATGCGTTAGTTGTAAACGACTTAGTAGATTATGCTGTTGAGCAGGGTGAAAGGGCTGCTGAAGGCGTTTACGAGTTCATCAGCAACTGTTCTAAAAGCGCTGCGTGGAAGAAGGTAATAAAAGGTAGAAATGTGAGGTTGATTATACCTCACTACGTCAGCGGTGAACGAGACGTTATATTTTACGCGAGGGTTAAGAACCCTGAAAGAAAGGTTTTCTTTGAGCTACTCGGATCTGATTTGAAGTTGTACCAGCAGGGCGTCAGACCTTCAGAGATGGTTAGGTTTAAAGTTTCTTCATCAATTATATCCAGCTTAGGTGATAAACTACTCTTCCAGGTGAGGCCGCTTGAGTGAGGTAACGCTTATATGTATAATCTGCCCAGCTGCCTGCGAGCTTAAGGCTGTTTTGCTACCGAATGATGAAACGCGGGTAGAGGGTGCAGGGTGCGCTAGAGGAGTAGAGTACGCCAAGCAAGAAGTGCTTAACCCGAGGCGGATGATAGTAACGGTAGTTAAGGTTAAAGGGGGCGATCTCCCAGTGGTTTCAGTTAAAACGAGTCAACACGTACCGAAGAGTCGCATCGCAGAGATCATGAGAACTACAGCGGAAGTCGTAGTCGACGCGCCAGTTGAGATTGGGCAAGTTGTAGCAATGTGCCCGGGGGGTGTAGAGCTTATAGCTACGAGGCGAGTAAAAGCCTTAGCCGATCAAAGGGCCTTGGGAAAGCTGTACGAGAACACAAGTTAATATATTCCTAAAGTTAACTGGCACTTTTCACTGAATCCTCAATCTGCTTAGTGTATTTGTCGAGTAAGTAGTATATTAGACCTAGATTCGGGTTACTCTTAGATACGAGGCATATTACGCCGTTTTTCAGTTCTCTCAGCATAACGATTCTGCCATCTTCTAACTCAACAACCACGTCCCTAACACCAGTGCTGAAATACTGTCTAAAAGCCTCTCCCACGCCTGCTACTACAGCTGCTCCAAGCGCTGCTACTATGTCATCGATATCTGACGGATTTGAAGCAGCTATGGTAACCCCATCAAGAGTTGCTAGCACCGCGCGCTCCAGCTCACCCATACTTCTTTTTACCAGTTCCCCGAGAACTGTTTCAACACTCATCTGAGCACCACCCTGTACACCCCGTCTTCCTGAGGCGTTACTTGTAACTCGTTTTCCCCTATACGTACTCTAAGCTCGCTAAGTCCTCCAGCTTCCTCGAAAACCTTTACTGCTTGAACAGCGTACACGGCTAACATTTTATCCACTTGCCCCTGCGCTTCCACCACTAGCCCCCTCTTATCGACCAGTGCCGCCCACTTATACCGCCCTTTATCCTTTTTCTTCCGCGACTTTAAGATAACTATAGCCAGCACCACTGCTACAACCACGATAGCGGCTGCAGTAGCTGTAAGCATGAGCATGGAGCCTGTTAACGGCATCATCGAAAATGATTACAAACTCAGTAATTTAAAGATGTTCCTTAAAGTATTACCCCAGTGTTACGAACCAGTGCATTAAATATAAAACCCACCAGTAAAGAGATTATCGCGGGGAAAAGGTTGCAGGACACGGAGACCGTGCTCATCGCCGGCCCTTTTGGAGCTGGGAAGACTACATTCATACGCACTGTCAGCGGTAAGTCGATTACTACGGACAGGGAGCTAAGTGGCATAGGCGTTAGCGCTGGAGAAGTCAAGCTAAAGGGCTCTACAACCGTTTTCGCTGACATGGGTGTCGCTGAGCTGGATGGGAGGAAGCTCCTCCTCTACGGGGCTCCCGGTCAAGTTCGTTTTAGCTTCACGGTTAAAGGGCTGGCGTCACGCTGTAAGTATCTAGTTTTCCTCGTGGACACAACAGATGAAGCAGCTGTTATGAGGAGTAGGCTGTATTATGAGCGACTCATAAAACCCTATTTTGATCGTTTTACAAGTAAGGTCTTCGCACTAAATAAGAGAGATACATCGAAGCTTCCAATCATGAGGGTGTTGGAGTTATTCGGATCCATGAATTGCCCTTTTGTCGAGCTTGTTGCGCTGGATAAGGGCTCTTGTCTTACTGCGTTAAGGATTCTTCTAGGAGGTGAAGGGGTATAATAGAGAGGTTGAAGAATATTTTCAGAGAGAGACGGGGAAAGCGGTATTCTTTTCCCACCACTGTGGTGGCAGGAGATTATGAAGTTATGGGTTCCGCTTTAACTATTGAGGAGGTAAGCGAGGACATGGAGCTGGCAGATGCATTAAAGCCCTTTGCAGCGATGAGTTCAGATTCGCCTGTACTGGTGATAGCGATAGGCAAGGGTTGGAAGGTTAAGCTAGCGGTGAATAAAGGTCTAGTGGAGATCGTGGAAGTAGAGGGAATAAACGCTGATAAGGCGATTTTCATGCGGGGGCCAGCTATTGTTCTTCCGTTCCCGGCTAAGGCTTTACGGCGGAAATAAGCGTAAGGAGGGGTCCTCTTCTGAACCTAACGGATCCAAACCTCTCCCCTTCAATATAACTTCTTACTAACTCAGCCGACCAGGTGCCGGCCGTGCTCCCTAAAGCCACAAGAAACGGGGTTATCGGGTTAGCCCCTTCCCACTCGAGCGGTGCTATCATTATAAACTGGCCTCCCGGTGAAAGTGCAGCGGAAGCCCTGGAGATCAACGGCATCGGCTCATACAGCCAGTTTGAGGGTGAGGCGATGATGATGGAACCTATTGGCTCGCTCAAATGCCTTAGGAAGCTTGCATAATCCCCTTTAACTAAGAGGTAGTTAGAATTCCCTATACCCCTTAACCTTTCCTCTGCTATTGCGAGGTTGATGTCTGAGGGGTCTACCGCTATAAGCCTGCTCCACAGCTTGGCTGCATACTCCAAGCTCACAGCCGGTCCGCAGTGCATGTCTACTAAAGCCCCCTCCCTCCTCCTCGAGGCTGATAACCCGCCCCACAAAAGGTCGGTGAACTCCTTGGATTGCATCAAGGCTTCCGAGAACAATGCAAAGTCCGGCGTATCCCAGGGTTTCTCACCCCGTATTAGAGGAACTCTTTCAGCGAGGAATTTGAAAACTTTAAGTAGGTAAGGATCTGGGAGCCCCTCCCCCGCTTTAACTGAAGCCGTAATCTGTCGGACACTCTCAGATTCGCGGATCCCAGCTGTTGATTTAACAAGATCCCTTAATGCCTCGTAAACGGATCTCCAAGCGCTCATCCAGCCACCTCTTCGAACCTTATAATCCCTCTTCTCTCTAAAGCTAAGATTCCGCTAAACCTTTCTCGCATAGTAACTGGGTCTTGCGCCAGAACCGCGTCAACAAGCCTCCAACCGTCTAAGCCAGCGGCCCAATCTATGATCCTGGGCGATATCCAGGGTAAACGGTTTACATACTCCTTGAAAAGTGCTACGGCACCAGTGTCGACTTTCACTACAAGTTTCCTTGATTTGAATGCTAACTCGAAAAGTCTTACCATAAAGGGGGAAGGTTGAGTGCTGATGCTAGCGTCGAGGAGCAGCGTGGAAAGCAGTATCGTGCCAAGGTCTGCTGTAGGCACTTTAGCCAAGCCTTTAAGGTACCCTCTAGCCCACTCAACGGCTGTTTTCGCCAAATCGAGATTCGAAAGCTCAAGCTCAAGCTCCGAATTTTCCTCGGAAATCTTAAGCGCGGTACCCATACTCCTCCTGTAGCACTCAATCATACCTCCACCGGTTGAGAGCCTGAAACCGTTGATGTGACTCATATAATTCAAGTAAGCCGGATTAACCCTAAGTGTCTCGCCTTTCTGTAGAGTTCTGAAAACTCTAATCCCTCTATCATGTCCCTCAGCGTCAACATATACGACAAAGACATGGTCACCATGATAGTCTGCAACACCTACTAAGCCGGTAGGGCTAGATAGAGCTGCCGTCAACGTAGTTGCGTCTAGTACGAACTCTACACCCTTCCCGCAATCTGGACACGTGAGCTTTAAGACACGGACAGCTCTTGTGGCCAATTTCCCACCCCCGATAGAAACTCAGCTAGGGCAAGGAAGGGGACATCCGTATTAGCTCCATCTTTAGCTGAAGTTTCAAAATAAGCTAGAAAACCTCTTCGCGTTGCATAATCTTCTGCCCGCTCGCGTGGAATAACCCTATAAGTTGTCATATCCACCTTGTTTCCAACAAGGACGCGCGGTAAATCACCTACCACGTCAAGAACCACAGTAAGCCAGTCCTCTAAGTGCTCGAAAGTTTCCTCCCTCGTTACATCAAATACAAAAACAGCTCCTCTAGCGCCTTTCAGGAACACTGGGGCGAGAAAGCGGAAACGCTCTTCTCCCCCTAAATCCCATACTATAAGTTTAATCGGCCCGTCGTTAGTTGGCAACTCTCTCACGTGGTGGGAAACCCCAACTGTAAGTTTTTGCATTGGGTTGAAAGGGGAACCAATGAACCTGCTGACTAAGCTCGTTTTTCCCACCCCGCCGTCCCCACACATAACAATTTTAAATGCCTTCATAGACCCTAGGGTGAAAGCACCTTACTTAAACGTTCTCCGGCGGACTCCGCCTGCCAAAGTGCATATCCGAGCTTGGATTCAGCACCGATCAGCATTACGAGCACGAAATCCCTACTCAGGCTCTTAATTAACAATATCCCCTTATCGCTTTTAACCGCGAGGTATGCCATGCTACCCCCCCTGAGCTCCTTAATTACTTGCTCAGCCACGCCTTGGAGGGTTGCTGCCATCGCGGAGACTTTCAGTTCATCGGCTTCTTTCATAAGGGAAACCACCGGCATGCCGTCACTGGTGACAACCGCAACAGCATCTAGCCCTGGATTATCTTTCCGCATACCCTCCAGAATATCGTTTAGGGCCTCGTATCTACCCTTCAAACGGACCCCTAGATAAGGGTTAAATTACGGATTAAATATGTTTCGGTTGATTAACCCATGTTAAATCAGCAACTGTCGATGTAATCAAGCGGGATTTACTTAAGGCCTGTTTTCTATGCTTTCAAGATAAAGGCGGGCGCCGGATGCCTCATTCGCTTTTCAATGCGCCATCCAGCGGTTTTAATCCAATCGTTTAACTGCTCCATCGTCGGCAGTATACTGGATCCCAGAAGGTAAGTTAAAGGAGCAAGCACCAGGCTAAGCTTCGTATCTAAGACTCCCTGAGTTAGCAAAGCGTTAGGTGTGACTTCTCTAACAGAGTTCAGAATTGTAAGTGGGTCGCTGCACCAGTGTAGAATGTTAATCATGACCGCGAAGTCAGCACTCTTAACAACCCTATGAATTTCCTCCCCCCTTCCCACTCTAACTTCTAACCTATCGCTTAGACCGAGAACCTCGGCGTAGCTCTTCGCAACTTCTAGGTTCGGCTGATAGGGGTCCACAGCGATTACGCGGCTACCCGGGACAAGCCTGAGAATCGTTATAGATGAAAGCCCGATCCCTGCACCTACGTCCACGACCAACGAACCTGGCGGAATGTTCGCCCATTTTACTACTAGTTCCCTTAACCGATCGTAACCCAGGTTATCTAAGAAACGCCCGAACACGGCTCTGCTTTCCGCTCCGGCTGAGCTGCGGGCCATAAACCTTTCTCCGCTCATCAGCGAGTCCGGGAGGGTAGCGTAAACCCTGTCGATAACCGGCTTAAATGACACGAGATACCTGTTAGTTACTGGGGGAGGGTTACCAGATGTGCTTAGCCACTTCAACCTATCTGCCTCCCACCGGGCTAAGCCCTCGGCCTCCATTATGTCTCCGATAAGTTTAGCAAAACTCGGATCGGGGAACTCATGGAAAGGTTTTCTCTCCATCTCTTTATCGACCCCGGATTCTTCCAGCACTTGACGCGCTTTCCAAACAGCGTACCGCTCAGTCTCTCTTACAGCTTGCAGCATCTCACGCCCCTCTTTGCTGCCGATCATCTTTAGCGTGAACGAGATAAAAGATAACTCCGGCATCCTAACCACCCTCAGGTTCTAGAACACCAAGCTTAAGCAGGGCTTCCACGGCTTTTCTCACCTCCGGCGTTAGTTCGCCTTCACCTCTTAACGCCGCGATAACCTGTTCTCTCATACGCTCTAGCATGGAAGGCCAGAGCTCCGGTCTCGCTAACCTAAGCCTTCCAGGTTTGTTCAAAGGTTCAGTAACCTCGATTGGCCGAATATCTCGTATATCTGCATTCATATCCGCGAGAATCAAAGTGTAGCCTCCGCATCCAGTGCACCGTACAACTGTAGTTCCCTGCTTAACCTCAACCACGAGCGAGTTGTCACAGTGCGAGCACGGGATCTTAGCTATCCTGCCTTTTCCTCCAACTTCAACCACTTCCATTATTCTCCCCCTCTTTTTTGAAAATTATTTTTAATTCCTCAAGCCAAAAATTAATGAAATTTTTATCATCGCGCTCAAAAGCGTTTAACAGCTCATCCGGCGGAACCCTGAACCCTCTCTCAGTCAGGATGCAAGCAACAAGTATGATAAACAACCTAGCATAGTCAAGGTCATTATCATATAAGCCAGCTAGCCGTTCCATAAACCTCCTAGGCGACTCTACAACCAGTGTATCAGGGTCACCCCACCCCTCTCTCTCAAACCCTCTTCTTACAAGCATTCCAGCCGGGTAAGCCAGGAAATCGAGAAGCTCAGTCAACCTCATATCACTTCACCTCTACCTCTTTCTGAAGTTTAACTACTTCACGTAGCAGGTACAGAAGCGGAGTAACTTTCACGATGCCCGGTATCATTGTGAACTCTATCGCATCAATGTCCAGGTCACCTAGCGCTCTATACAATTCGGGCATTGCCGCACATGGTGGTTGGCCAGATACCAAAGCCTTACTTAGGTCAATGTAAGCTGTGTGGAACCAAGGTAACTGAACCAATGTATTTGCAACAGCGTAAGCGTCTCTTCCTTCAACGTAAATCACCTTATACGGTGTGGAATCCAGCTTATCGTATACGCGTACCCTATTTCCCTCCCATAAATTAAGCAAATGATCTTTGAAATGTTTGCTAAGTACCCGGCGTGGAACTTTTTTCTCAAAGTATTTTTCGCTTTCTCTTTCAGCTTCTCTCATGGAAGAGAAAGGCCATTTAAACTTCATTGATAGAATTAAAAGGTCAACGTCATCGAGTAGTATATTTTTCTCGGATAGGGAAAGCTGCGGCCCTCTCTCTTTTTCACCCTTTTGTAGATATATTTCAGGGATTTTCCCATACAGTTTTCCATTCGTGTACATTGTTAGCTTAGATTTTGGACTCCACCATGCTCTTTTTACGGCTCTAACTACTAAGGCGTTATCCTCAAAGTTTGATAGCCAGTTTTCAATAACTTCGTTTGCTACTGGCAATAGTCCAACGTAAAGGTAGTAACGACCTCCCATGATGCGCAGTTCCCTTGTAGACTCATAGTAAGGTAATTTTTCTATATACTTTTTACTGATAACTGCTATGTTTAAAAGTCCAGCTTTCTCCAGTTTTATTTCAAATCTTAAAGAAACATTTTTGGAAACATTAAATTGGGAGAGTAAACGGGAAACCGTGTATGGTGGTAAGCCGGATTTTTTCACCACTTCGGATATCGTAAGCGAATCTTCCACTGCTTGTATAACTTTCCATTCATCTTCTCTTATGTTAAGAAATGGGAAAAATTTTTCTGATATAGTCCTCACCTGAATTTCTTTGTTTTGACCACTTATTTTTATCTTAAAGTGGGTCTATGTCAGGCGCAGGCACTCCTCCTGGCGGGGGTGGAGGCTCGGGAGCAACAATGCTCTTAGAAATTACGAACGCAGCTAGCGCAAGCACTAGCGCAAGCAGCTTCCACTTGTAAATTTTCAGTACGTATTTTATGGTTCTCATCAATAATTAGGTGAAAACTGTGATACTTAAACTTTACGCCATTTTTGCAGTCACACATTGATATAGTTGCAAAAATGGCGTAAAGAACTTGCAGGCAGCAGCGGACTCGTACATTTGCCTCAACTGTATGTTTACTATTTAAACTAAATAGTTGAAATTTTCAAATGAAAACTTGGGATTTATATTTCAGTTTCTAAGTGTTACATAGGCACTCTTCGAAGATATTCGATGATTGTAAAGTTGGACTTTTAAGGTAATTGGTAGCTAGTATCGAGTGCGTAATTTTACCTTATCGGATTTCAGGGAGAGGGAGATTTTAAGAAAACTGGCCCACATTATCTTATCGCTCCTAATGATTATACCTCTCTCTCCGAAGTATAGTTTACCAATTACCGGCTTTGGGACCTTTGACAATGCTTTAACGACTTACACAGCAGCATTAGTTACAGTACTATTTGTTACGAGCTTACAGGTTAAAAAGCCAGAGCTGCGCGAGGCTATGCTTAGATTGTCAAGAGAAGCCAGAAAGTCGGTTTTACAACATCTCCGCGAGGTTATCCCGAATCAGGAACTAGTTGAAGGCGTGGAGCAGGCTTTAGATAGAGCTGAATCCGGTTTTCTCTCTATTATTGAATCTATTGAACGAGATTATGAGCGCAGGTACGGGTATATAGCGGCTGTTTGTGGTCTCACAGGTGTGACAGCGAGCTACATTTTTTTCGGTAGAGAAGCAACACTTCGGGGAATTCTCGCACTAGCGGTAGTGGACCCGGTTGCATCAATAACTACGCTTTACTCTCCAGTTCAAGGTAGAATTTTAAAACATAATGTATTTTCGCCCTTCGCCTCTTTTCTAGTTTACTTCCTAATTTTGATAATTATGGGAGAGAGTATAATAACTGCCTTAATACTGGGGTTAGCTTCTTCAACTGTAGAGCTCCTATCTCTTGAGGATAACCTTACGTTACCATTAGGTGCGGCATCACTATATATTCTCTGCGTGAAAATAGGGTTATAGGCGTTTTTACCGTAAATCAGCTCTCATGTTTCCTCGCTTTTCAGGCTTAGTAAACGTCATCATTAGGGATGCATTAAGGCTATTTCCCTTAGAGTTAGGCATCATCTATTGCGTTAGTTTTGGAGTGTTCCCTCAACTCTTTAATCCAAATTCTCCATAAGAGGAATGTTATAATTATTAGTATTAGAGTGAGGAGAGTCGCTATAACGAAAAAAGAAGGGGCGAGCTCACCGGCGCCAATACATATCGGTATTGGGATGAAGATGCAGCCCACGATCCCTCTAACCGAGCCGGTACTTGCTAAGTAAATTACAGTCAAGACAACTAGCGCGAAGCCTGTTAATATTAACGCGAAAGCGATTTTTTCTACTTGCATTATATCTCTCACCTCAGTAACCAGCCGATCAGTAAGAATACCGCAACGCTGAACGCTGTGAAAAGGATAGCTATGGCGATCAGCGACCTGGCAACTTTCTCACTGGTTCCGATGACTAAGGGTACCGGTCCTATTATCAGAACAGCCCCTCCTTCAATGCGTCTAGCATTCTGCACAGCTTTAAGCGTGGAAAGAAGTAGGAGGAGTACACCCGCTAATATTAGTATAAAAGCCGCTGTAAATAGCAATAAAGTTATGGGTACAGTCTCCATACAATAGCGAAATATTCTACAGCTTTATAATCTTTAACGCGCGTAGAAAGTTCAATGGAAATAGCTGTTAAACGCGGAAAAATTAAGGAAGGTTACTATCTAAAGTGTTGAGCCATTTCCTTGTTCTCGGGAATTGAGAGGATGTTAGCGATAATCGAGTCGACTTGTTCGTTAGATTTAGTTCTCGGGTCGACGATAAGCCAATCGAATAGCAAATCTCTCCCTCCTTCGAGGAAAGCTTCTAGCGCCCATTCCATTCTTATCATCCTAGGCCAAATGACATGCTTCATAATACGTCTAGGCAACCGTAGACCATAAACCCTGCGAACTCCTCTTCCGTCAACGTAAGCCGGCACCTCTACGGCAACATCGTCAGGTATACTGACGATAGAGCCCTGGTTGGGTATGTTTACCTGGTACAACCCTCTTCTATCGTTTACCAGCGAATCCATTAATGGTGCTATCGATTCAAGGCTCCTTTTAGGTGGTAGCAAGTCAGTTAGAGGCGTTTTAACGTCAGCTGCAGCTTCCTTAAACATATCGACGGTTTTCGATTGCCAATCTAGGTATACTTTCCAGCCGATCTCGCTGTCAGGCCCTCCTGTAGGGCCAAACCATTTCTGCTTTGTTTTTAAATCCCAGTGGTACTTCCACGTACCGCCTCTAACGGCGTCGCCTACCGGGAACAACCCGTAAATTTTATACATATCAACAGCTGCGGGCGACATCTGGATATCGAAGGGGTTCGCTTGATGTTCTCTCCATTTCCTCCAGTACTCCTCAGCTTTCTTTGTTATCCATTCGTCGATTAACGGGTACGCATCCTCTCCCTTATACTCAAATCTTGTAAGCCAAATTACATGGTTAAACCCGATAGCTTCAAACTCCACCTTATCCGGATCTAAGCCAAGTGCACCAGCAATTTCCCTGTAGCCGAGGTGTCCATGACAAAGCCCAATAACTTTTACTTTAGTTTTTCTGCTAATTAAGGTTGTTAACTCGAATACAGGGTTAGCCACTTGCAAAAGCCATGCCTCAGGGCTTAGGTCTTCGATGTCTCTCGCGATGTCCATTGCTAGTTTAAATTGATAGTAACCCCATATCGTGTGATAATCGGAAACCATGTTCCACTCTACGCTGTTGATCCCCCTATAGTAGCCATGCTTCTCCGATATTTCACGCATTTTCTCGTAGTATGAATGGCCCATGGCCATCGCCGTATTTATGACGAAGTCTGCGCCCTCAATTGCTTTTTTCCTATCAGTTGCCACTTCAAACTTTAGGTCGGCTTTTACTTCCTTAGCATACCTTACCGCGAGCGAATGCACAAGCTTCAAGCGGTCCTCATTAATGTCCATCAGGTTGATTACGCTGCCATAAAGGCCAGGGGTGCAGCAAATATCTCTAACAAGTGTAGCAGACCAAGCGACGCTGCCGGCGCCTATAACCGCTATTTTAGCTCCGGCCATACTATTTCATAGAACCATGGTATTTTAGAGTTGCTGCATCACCATAAATTAACACTGATCACAAGTTAAATATTAAACTTATTCTATTATTTAATTTAGAAATAAGTTTCAGAAACTTAATAAAGAGAACGCTAAAAACCAATGAATTGTGAGGAGAACAGGAGTAGAGAGTTCTAAGCTTATCTACAAATCTCTACTTATGCATAGTATAGTACCTTGGGCGCATGCATAACTTTTACCTGAAAATTATCCTGAGGGAGCAACTAGTGTAACCGGTGACACTAAAGTCGGAAACGTAATGAAAGCTAAGCAGTTTAGCATTTTCAACCTAGCGTGACGAAGGGCATCGAAATTCTACAAGAGGTTGCACTTGGTTCTTAAAAAAGTTATAGGGTCTTCTACTACACAGGTTGGCCGGGGAAGCACCGAGGTTTAAACGTGTAAGCTGGCATGGCTAAAAAACTGATAGTGACTGGATTCAAGGTTCTGGAAGTTATGAAAGGATACAGCATACTGACCCGAACATTGTAACTAATGTTGGGTGTTAGGATCTGTAAGGTGTGAACGTGAACGATGGATAGCATAAAACTCAGCCCGTTGGTTGGAGGGCTAGGTGCGGATGTTTATTCTCTTGAATTTGAGTAGTGCTTTTTACATAATGCTTACGCCGCGCAAGTCTATCTGATCAATATCAGAAGTTTTCTATCTTTATTGTTTAATAGTTAAGTATAAACAACTATGATTTAAGCAAATTATTATGTCTATTTTTAATATTTGCAAATTATACTTACCTTTAACTTATTAAATTAATTGTTTTACCTGATGCAGCAGATTCGTAAGCCGCCTCTATTACTTCTACTACATGCTTCCCCTCCTCTGGTGAGCCTATGGGTATCGAATTATTGAGTAAACATCTTACGAAGTGCCTGTGAGTATGTTGGGGCTCTTTTTCTCTAGCTACGGTCGGTATAACCCAGCTTGCGTTCTTTTGATCATAGAAAGCCACTGGAATGTTAAAGTAGTTTAGAAGAACTGTTCCTTTAGTCCCGTACAAGATTGTTCCTTCGACCGTCGCAACCTGCGTCCAACTCGATTCTGCGACAGCTATTGCTCCATTCTCCATCTCCATGAGTAAAGCACAGTTGTCCTCTACTTTTGCTGACTTATCCAGAGTAGCTACACGAGCTAATACGCTTTTAACCTTACCCAGCAAGTACACTATCTGAGTCACTGCATATACTCCCAGATCTAACAGAACGCCGCCATGGGCTTTTTCAGGGTCGAAAAACCAGCAATTCTTCTCTTCACCAAACATGCGGGCTACTCCCTCCTGGTACCCTTCTGGCCCTGCGTGAGCCACACGGGATCTCACCATACATACTCTTCCTACACCACTACTGCTAAGGAGTTTTTTAGCGTAATCGAAAGATGGTGTATCAAAATAAACGAACGGTAGGACCATGACCTTTACGTCGCTATGTTTACGAGCCGCTTTCACGATCATTTCGGCATCCCTCGAATTTGTGCACATAGGTTTCTGAATAATTACGTGCTTTCCAGCATTTATGCTATCTACGGCAATTTTAGCATGAGTAGGGTGCGGAGTAGCTACCACTACAGCGTCAATGTCATCTCTTTCCAGCAGTTTTGTATAATCAGTGTACCAGTACTTGATACCGAATCGCTCAGCTGTAACCCTAGCCCTATTCTCTATCACGTCTGCAACGGCAATCACATCCGCCTCCTCAATCGCTTTAAGTTCCGGAATGTGGAAGTAATTTGATATGCCACCACAACCAATTATGCCAAAGCCGATCTTTCGCATTCATGACCCCCTCTCCCATATTTTAGGGATTCAGGCTTATGTCATAATCTAAAAAATTTTTACATAATTAAGGAATGTGTCGCGGCTAAACTGGTTTGACTTTTCGTTCTCTACAGCATTGTACAATATGGTTCAACCACGCCTCCCTTGATAGAGAGGAGGGAGAAACAATCACGTAGAAGGATACGATTTATCGCGTAAGGGGTGGAAGGAGCTATCACGAGGGGTTGGGAGCGGTGATCAGCTGGGCCTGAGCCTTTCTAATCGAACTTGGTTGAAGTTGCGAACAGAATTGTTGCTATCGTGCTTAACGTGAATGAAAGGTAGAAGATGGCTCTTGGGTTGGCTTTGCAGTACACGTAACCACCGACGTAACCGGCGGTATTCGATGAGTTCGGCGACGGAGCTTACTATGCCGAAGAACGATGCGATAGTGCTTTTATCCACCACGTTCCTCGTGATGAAGCTCATAAACAGCAGGAACATGTAATGACCGTTATCAACGATATCGAGCTGTACTATGGAGCCTATAAGTCCGGGAAAAGGCAGTAGAACCTGGAGCTGTTGAGAAGACAGGTCAAATCTACGCAGAACTGGAGGCGTTGGGGTACTCTGTCGACTTGAAAGGCGTCATAATCAAGGTGATAGCTCTCACCAGTGGCTACACGCTAGCGACTAGGAACGTGATACATCTACGCAGGATGAATTGAACCCTATAGTTACCCCCTAGCAGACCCGAGTTCACTGACAATGCCTTTTTCTTAGCGCGAAGAAAGCTTTCAAGCATAACTACACAACATTGCACTGCAGCAGTAGTGGGTATCCGCTGAGGTTTTGTGCATCATACCTTAGCTCGGATTGTGCTTTCTTGGCGAAAGCAAGATATACGAGGGATTTCCCCCTATAAGAGTAAACTTTATATTAATGTTTCCCCCTTTAGGAAACCTATGGATTTGGCTTCTTACATGTTAACGAAGAAGGAGAGCATCCAGGGGCTAACGGTGCACGATAGGGAGTTGGACGTGAGTGAGAGTGAACACTTCATTGTAGCTGTGGTAGGTCCCAGGAGGGGTGGCAAGACCTATTTCCTTTACAATCTGCTGAGAAGGAGGGGGTTAAGCGACCACGAGTTCGTGTTTCTGAACTTTGAGGAGCCGGTAGAGGTAAGCTCTCTCGACGAGGTTCTCGCAGTTCACCAGGAGATTTACGGTGTGGAGCCCCGGTACATCTTCCTTGATGAGATACAGGCGCTTGAGGGATGGGAGAGACGGGTTTACGCACTCTTTGAAAGGAAGCGGTACCGGATCTTCGTTACTGGCTCTTCATCTAGGCTTCTAAGCCGGGAAGTTGCAACGCAGCTGAGAGGTAGGGCTTTGCCGTTCTACGTTTACCCTTTCTCACTGAGGGAGGTTTTAAGAATTTACGGGATTGAGCTCAAAAGCTACTACAGCGACTACGAGGGGGCTAGGATTCGCAGCATAGCTTCATCATGCCTGAAGAGGGGCTTCTTCCCCGACGTCGTTCTCGACCACGTTGAGCCTTTCCGTTTCTACCGCGAGTTCGTCGATCTCATCGCTTACAGGGACATTATCGAGCGGTACAGGGTGAGGAACCTCTACGCGTTGGAACTGTTCCTGCGATCCTGCATCTCCTCGAACGCGTCGCTCTTCTCTGTCCACAGATTGTATAATACATTAAAGTCCCAGGGTGCAAAGGTCAGTAAGAAGCTCCTCTATTCTTTCCAGAGAATGGTTGAGGACTCAATGTTCGGCTTCTTTCTCCACAAATACGCTCGCAGCACCAGGATTGCTGCTCTGAGTATGCCAAAGTTCTACCTTGTAGACAATGGAGTTTACGCGTTCCATGAAGGCAAGAATCTTGGAAAGCTGCTTGAAAACGTAGTGCTCCTCGAACTAGCGAAGAGAGGCTATACTCTCAATACAGACGTCTTCTACTGGAGGGACGAGAGAGGATATGAGGTCGACTTCATCATAGCGGAGAAAGGAGCAGTGAGGGAGCTCATCCAGGTGAGCTACGCGACCGGGGAGGATGAAGTTGAGAGAAGGGAGCTGGATGCGCTTGCACGATGCGCGAGCGCCTTTAAGTGTGATCGGCTTACAATAGTGACATGGAGCTTTGAAGGGAAGTTAGAAGCTGAAGGTAGACCTGTAATAGCTATCCCATTCTGGAAATGGTCGCTAAGCCTCCGAAGCATAACCAACGCGGTGCGCACAAGCCGAACTTAAACGCATTCAAGGGGAGCCGTATGATCAGCTCTATACGAGAGAAACGCATTTTGTAGGTAGCAGCTTCAGCTTAATTGGAGAAAAGATTTTAAAGCTGTAACCGTCATGCAGTGAGCCCGCGATGTGAGGTTAAGCTGCACGTCTACTGACAACGTTGTCCGCCGGCCTCCTTGCATCACTCACTTCCTGCAGAATCTTGCCGAGCCGTTCAGCCAGTTTCTCATACTCTCTGATGCCGAGTTCGGTGAGCTCCGCCTTCAGCTCCAGGATTCGGGGGCCACTCCCGAGCCCCCTCCAGAGACGTATGTATCCTCTTTCATGAAGCCGGCGTATATTGTTGTCCAAATCCCCCCAAGAGATCTCGAGGGCCCGCCTCAATTCCCTCAAACTCAATGGGCCGAGCGCGTAGAGGAGACTCACTATTGCGAATCTCTTCGGGTTTAACAAATCCACGTCAACCTCCTTCAATAGCTCAGCGAGCTCCTCCATCCTAACTCCCGAGTAGCTTCCTAGCTCCGCGGAGAGCTACTAACGCGGCAATAGAGTAGCTGAGGAGGACAAGCGATAGGGCGAGCATCCAACCCGCCGTGAGCGAAGCCACTGTTACAGCCAATACGAGGGGGGTTGTTACCAGCATGATTGATGATGAGAGGAGGAAAGGTCTCACCAAGATATTGCCCTGCCGGTACTCCTCCTTCTCTATGAACAGGTGCTCAAGAAGCAATGAGATCGCGAGAGCGGGGTACCACACGACGATATAGAAAGGTGAAGTCCATGGCAGGGCGTATAGAACGATGAATGGCGTGGCGAAAATCAATCCAAAGAACTTCCCCCTTGTTCTCCATACAGGGGAGGTGGCTCTAGGGGAGGCGGCAGCCACGATGTAACCAACTAGAATTATGAGCAGAATCAGTGCAAGCATGGTGGCTATCCAGAACATACTCGTGTTCCAAGCGTTAAGCAGCACGGCTAGGGACACTACAACCAGCCAGTATGCGGTTATAAATGAGCCGTAGAAGAGGAATGCATAAGCTGCTTGAACTGTGAGGAAGTACTTCCTCATTCTCTGAGCTAAATCCGCAAGAGCGATCGCCCTGCCCAAGTCAAGTTGTTCCTCACTCATGCTACTCACCTTTTGCGAGCCAGCCCGTGCTCACGCTTCTTCCCTCGGCATCCCGGTAACCTTCCTCATGAGCAGGAAGGATGCCACAGCAAGTAGGAGTATCCAGGCTAAAGTTGACGCAATAGCCAGTGTAGGCTCGATCTCTGTCCCCGAGCTTGGATTGCGCCAGGGCTGGTGGAAGATCCATCCGCCGGCAAGTGGCTTGGTGCCAGTTGCGGAGCTGACTATGAGGGGGGCTAGCGGGGCTACGGGCAGCAGATAAGCTATGTTGCCCGGATCCAGCCAGAGGGTTGCGTAAACGCCGAAGCCTAGCATCAGGGGAAGCATCCCCATGAGCTGGGATCGGGGCTTTCTCAGCACTAAAAGCATCTCGCTGAGTAGGTAGCTCAGCCAGTACCAGAGCGCACCAGCGAGAAGCATGTACCCGATCATCTCAACCAGCTTATCCGGTAGAACTAGAATGCCGAACCTCGCGTACGTAAGGCCCACCACAGCTACAATTGTGGCCGAAGTGTACGCAAGGATTGCCGCGAGTCCGGCGAGGAAATCTTCTATCAGGTACCTTGCAGGCGTTAGGCGCGTGAAGCGGGCTGCGAACGCTACGGCGTAAGAGGAGAAGAGCTTGTATTGAGTCAAGCCTATTGCAACTGAGGCCATCGAGAGCACGCCGAGGTAGGTGTAGGCGAGCGCAGCGTTAACCTTTAGGGCCTGCTCGAGGATCTCTCGGGGCGGAGGCAGCGGCTCCACACGCGTGAAAACGTAGATCCATAGGACAGCCCAGAACAACATGAACCCGATCCCCCAGAACAGCCCGCTTCGATCAGTGGCAAGACTCTTCAACAGGTATTTCAAGTAGCGCGTCATCTTAACCACTCCTCACAACGATATCGTAAAGCCTGTCTAGAGTAAGTAGGCTCGACACTGGCTCCCCAGCTCCTTCCTCCACAAAACTCAATTCCGTCTCTTCTAGTGACACGCGGAGCAGGGGGCTTTCAACCTTTCCCTTCACGATCCTAGCTGAGGCCAGCTTGCCGGCCGGTGCGGGACCGAAGATTCTACCGTCAACCATGATATGGGCTTGCCAATCGCGGAGCGTGTTAAGGATCCACGTCTCATGCGTATTCAGAACCAGTGTACCTCTGTAGCTATCTAGGATCTTCGCCAAGCGCGCCTTCTTAGCCGGGTCGAGCTGCTCGAACGGCTCGTCCAACAGAACGTTCTTGGCGCCGCTTGCCAGCGCGAGTACTGTGCAGAAGGCTTTCAACGTGCCGGCCGACAGCTCCCACAACTTCCTACTCTCAATATCTACCATTGGGACGCCGAGCTCCAACAGCAACCGTTTAGCTAGTTTGAGATCCACGTCCATGATGTCCGAGAATAGTAAAGCAACTTCCCAAGCTCTTACGGGAACTAAGCTATACACCTCAGCTAGATTAGTGGCCAGCAATCCTAATCCGTTCTGAAGCCTTGCAAGCAGAACTCCATCAATTATAATCTCACCCCTGAATGGCACTAGACCAGCAATGGCTTTGAACAGTGTAGTCTTCCCGCTACCATTAGGGCCGAGCACGATGTGCTTGTTCGAGAAGACAGTTGAAGCATTATTTACAACCGATTTATTGCCCAGAGTCACATGCAAATCCTTTAACTCTATCATAGTAATTCCAGTGCACAGTAAGGTTATAAATTCCGCTTATTTTCTTAAAACGAGAGTAAATTACTGTACAACCATTGCACAGCTTAGGTGTTTTAATCCATTTAATTTTCACCCTTAATAGCATCACACGCTGTAATGAGCGTAACCCAAGAAGGATTATTCGGTTACTCCTCCTTTATCCTTTCCTTCGCGTGCCAGGTCTCATCCCCTGTAGCGCTCGCGTCCCCCCAATAGCGTGTGCGGCGAATGGGGAAGTATTATTGATCTTCAGGGCAGGAGCATCAACGATATCTTTGTGCAAGCTACAGCCGTGTTCGCCGCTACCGATGAGGTTTCAAGTCGGGGGACAACAAGCAATCGTGGAACCACCTCGGCCCAGTGAACAAGACTGTGCGAGCCGTAGAGTCTAGGGGTGCTTAAATCTACGCGGGGCACATTCTCAGGCCTCCTCATGTTCCATCATAAACCTCACTCCACTGGGATGAGCCTTACAGTGAAGCCCACCTGGATACCCAGCGTCGCAGCACCTGGAGCGAGTTTTCTCGTCAAGTTGACGAGCTTGGAAGAAGGAGTGCCGGGCAAGAGCCTTAAGGTACTTTTCAACGGTGTGGAAATCTACCTCTGCTACACAGGGGCGCACGACAGATACGAGTGTACAGTAGAGTGGCCTGCTACAAGTGCGAGAACTGTCAACCTGACGGTGCTGTATCCGGCGACCGCTATCCATTTTTGTAACATTATTCTACGTCCCCGCGTGAGCGCGCGTATCACTCAACAGGAGTTGGAAAGAAGGTTTTTCGAACTGCTGGCAGCTACCATACAGGACTTTAAGCCGGTTAGTGAATGGATTAAGGGGGGCGAGCAGCTTAAGCTGCCTTACTTAGCTGAAGCTTACCCAGACGAGACGTTGTGTTTCGAGAACCAGTTTAGGCTACCGGCTATGGAAGGAACCAAGTGGTTGCTCAGGCTCGATATTACCGGGAACGGGCTTCTCTTAGTTGATGGTGAGCCGTACCAAGGAGTAGATGAGCAGCACAGGATTGCGGTGCTAGAACCCGGAGAGAGGAGCGTGGCTTTAGAAGCCACCCCGCGCCGACTTTTCGGTGAAAGTCCCTGGTTCTTCGCGTTTACTGGCTCTAACCTTGCTGCTGTTCACTGGGAGGGCTTTAACACCGCTTTAGCGTTGTGGGACACTGCTATCCTAGCGAGGCGCCGACAAGAGCTAAGGCAAACTTTGGCTAAAGCCGCAGTAGAGGTTGAGCTAACCCCCAGCGTTGTGCAGGTCTATGCCCTTCAGCGTACTCTTTACGGGTATTTAATGCAAGAGGGGTCACCGGAGTACGGGTCGATGAGGGGGGATTTAGCGTATATAGCTAATGTTTACGGGGAAAGGGTGGTTCGAGGCGCGCTGGAGGATACACCTAAACCCAGTATCAGCGAACTACTTGAAACTCTCAATAGGGTTAAAGCAGCCCTACCTGAAGGATTCCCCGTTGGTAAAGTTTACCTTTTCGGGCACGCTCACATAGATACCGCTTGGCTTTGGCCGTTCAGCGAAACTAAGAGGAAGGTCGTCAGAACGTTCACCACGGTGGCTAGGCTGGCGAAGATGGGGTATAGCTTCACCTATGTTCAGAGCGGAGCACAGAACTACAAGTGGCTGGAGGAGCAAAACCCGAAACTCTTCGACGAAATCCGAGGGCTTGTTAAGAGCGGGCATTGGTTACCGATAGGCGGCATGTGGGTGGAGTCGGATACGCAACTCGTAACCGGCGAATCGCTGGCCCGCCAGTTCCTTTATGGGCAGCAATACTTTAAGGAGAAATTCGGTTTAAAAAGCCGTATCGGATGGTTACCGGACAGCTTCGGGTTCTCCGCTCAACTACCCCAGCTGATGAAGAAGTCCGGTATCGAGGTTTTCGTTACACATAAGGTTATGTGGTATGATACTAACGAGTTCCCGTACCACGCTTTCGTTTGGGAGGGCTTAGACGGCAGCGAAGTTATAGCTCATATAATCGTCTCCACCTATAATGGTGCTTTAACAGCAACCGAGCTTGCAGGGCTATGGGATAGGTATAAGCAGAAAGATGTGGCACCAGCCGTGCACGCGTATGGTTTCGGCGACGGTGGCGGAGGGCCTACATTCCTTATGCTGGAAAGGTTAAAACACTTGAAAAAGCTGCCGGGGTTGCCTGAGCCGGTTGAAGCCCCTAAAGAGAATGAGTACGTTGCAGACTTACTTAACCTGAAACCGAAGCTGCCACGCTGGAAAAGCGAAATCTACAACGAGTTTCACAGGGGTGTCTACACAACTAACATAAAAGTAAAATCCCTTATGGCTGAAGCTGAGCGGGAAGCTGTATGGGCGGAAGCGGCCAGTGCAATAGCCGACTTCCTAGGGCTTATACACTACCCGCGGGAAGCGCTGAAAACTGCTTGGGAGCGCGTACTTAGATGCCAGTTCCATGATGTTCTCCCCGGCTCATCCAACTATGAAGCTTACGAGGAAGCCTATAGGGATTTAGAGGAGGCGATACGCGAGTTCTTAAAAGCCTCGTCAACAGCGCTAAAATCCATTGCAGATCACGTTAACGCGCCGAAAAGCAGCTTAATCGTCTTTAACAGTTTGCCATGGCTCAGGACAGTTGTTATAGAGGTTCCGAATGAAGGGTACTCCTACCCCGACGGCAGACCGGTTAAAATTCAGAAGACAGGAGGTAAAATTCTAGCAGAGGTCGAGGTTCCATCAATGGGTTACATAGCTCTCGCACCGAGTAAGGGTATTGCAGCCGAGGAAGGTGTAAAAGCTTACATGGAGGGGGATTGCCTAGTACTTGAGAATGACGCGCTCCGCCTGAAGGTGACTAATAATGGATCCTTGGTCTCCATATATGATAAACAGCTTCAAGTGGAATTGCTAAGAGGGCCGAGTAACCTACTGAAAGCGCATGTCGATAAACCCGGTAACTTCGATGCATGGGATGTTGACCGCTCAACAGTAGAGTTGCCCGGTCGCAGCTTAGAAATAGTGGAGAAACCTAGAATCACCGCAGAAGGCCCGCTAATAGCATCGGTTGAGTATGCATTAAAGTTCAAGAATTCAATCATCAAGCAGAGGATCACCCTTTACAGGAGTTCAAGGCTAATTGAATTCCATACAGAGGTTGATTGGAGAGATAAATGCTACCTGCTGAAAGCGTGGTTCAACTTTAATATTAAATCCGGAACCGCTCACTTCGAAGTTCCCTTCGGCGTAGTGGAGAGGGCTACTACGCCGAAGGATAAGTGGGATGAGGCAAAGTACGAGGTACCAGCGTTAAGGTGGATGGATATTTCAGACGGAGTGAAAGGTGTAAGCGTAATTGCCCCAACGAGGCACGGCTACAGTATTAGAGGAGCCGAAGTGGGTTTAAGCCTGCTTAAATCGCCGATACACCCTAATCCCTGGTCCGACCTCGGCCGGTACACGATCACATACTACCTATATCCACACCCTGGCGATTATCGCACTGGAAGGGTTTACGAAAAAGCATACGAGATTTGGAGCGACGTGAAAACCGTGGTTAAAGAAAGGGATAGCGGCAATCTCCCATCTAAGGCCAGCTTCATGGAGGGGCAACCTGGGATACTCGTGGAATCTCTGAAGATGAGTGAAAATGGTGAAGGCTTAATCATTAGAATGTACGAGATTGAGGGAAGGGAAAGGAGTACTCTGCTAAGATTCCCCGAACCCCTCGAAGTATACGAGACAAATATACTCGAGGAGGACCCGAAACCCGTACCGAAGCCGTCTAGAGCTAGAATGCCCCTTACATTTATTACATTTAAGCCTTTTGAAATAAAAACCCTTCTACTTAAACGTCAGCAGTAACTTAATCTTCCAGCTTTTTTCTATCAACTTCTCCCATACCTGCCCATGGTCTCTGCAACTGCTAGGACATGCCCTTTCGCTGCTCTAAGCACATCGCTAAGCCTAGCCCCCTCGCTTAAATTCAATTTAGTGTCTAGAGCAAACAGTACAAAAAAGTACCTATGAGTTGAACCAGGGGGTGGGCAAGGGCCACCATAACCCTTACGGCCGAAATGGTTTAATCCATTTACACCTACTCCAGGTTGGTACTCAGTAACTGAGCCTGGTATGTCATAAACAACCCAGTGGATAAACGTGCCTCCAGGGGCATCAGGATCGTACATTAACAACACATAGGTTACTGTCCCCTCCGGTTGCCCCCTCCATCTCAAAGTAGGCGGTTCGTTCGAGCTGTCGCATGTAAAAGTAGCAGGAATAGGTTCACCGTATCGGAAATCCGGGCTCTCAAGTTCAAAATTAGTTTTCGCCTCGGCTTTCAGATCGTCGATAAAAACTTCTTTCTCGGCCGTGAAAAAGGCGAGGAACACAGCTAAAACTATAATTGCTATAAAGGTTATGAGTAGCAGATATTTCCGCATAGTATGAATGCTGCACTATCGCTTATGAATCTTACCCAGCGAGAGCCGACAGTTTTCATCACCTAAGCTCGAAAACCATGCGTCTTCAAACGTTAATCTAGAAGCCTAGCGATCCAAAACTATACTCATTAGATGTTAATTGATAAGAGAAAAAGTTAAAAAAGGCCAAACTGCCAAAAGGCTGGGGGCCCGTAGCTCAGCTCGGTTAGAGCACCCGGCTCATAACTACAGACATTTTAGTTAGAAACCGGGGGGTCCCGGGTTCAAATCCCGGCGGGCCCACCACTTAGGTTTTAAGTATTCCCCGAGTTTTCTAGGTCTCTCCAATTTATCGTGATAAGATTACCTCATACTTGGGTTTACACTAATTGAGTCGCCGGGGATTTAAATGCACAGTATAGTTTACTCGCAGAGTAGCTTTGGCAGTTTTTCTCCTAGCAGAACCTCCAGATTCAGAGTTCTCCTTGGATTCCTAGCTATCACGAGGCCCGAATAAGGTCTCCTAGTCGCTATGAAGTCTACATTATTGAAGAAGACCCACGTGAATGCCGCCGAAGCGGCTAAATCCCAGAAGTATACCTTCATTTCCTCCCTTTCTCTGGTTACGAGATCAAAGGCTAGGCGTGTTACGTAGCCCGATTTAAAGTCCTTACCCTTATGTATAGTTAGGACTACTCTCTCTTTCTCGACTAACTCAGGGAGTACCTCCTTATACCCAACTAGGTGTGTAGTATAAACCCTGTCCGTTTCCTCGTACACAAACAATCCATCGCTTACTAGGAGTCGCGATACGCTTGATAACACCTTTATCCAATCCCAGGGGCTGAAGTGAGGCGTGGTAAAGCCCCATAGGAGCGCTACATTAAACTCTGCGCCGAGATCAGCTCCTATTATATCGCATTCTACAATGTTAGGCATGAAACCTAGCTCTCTGGAGCAGAAGTCGACAGCCTTATCGAGGGCTTCACGGCGGAGGTCGAGTAGGGTTAAAGTAACCTCAACACCTATATTTCTTAAAACCTTAGCCAGAGCGATGCCTCCGATACCAGTACCGCTGCACACGTCAATTACCTTAAGCATTCTCCTTTTATTGAGAAACTCTTTAAACCACTCATGTTTAACTACTGTTTCAAGCTCGGAAACGGAGGTTTGATATCTTCGAAGCCCCTCGGCTGTTGAGGGATCCTCAGGCCAAGGGAATACCCTGTACAGTCTATTCAGGTACTCATGCTTAGACATAAAGCCACCGGCTCCTTACTCAATAACTTTGAAGTGCTGTTCTATTATATTTTTAGCTGAGAGCGTACGGCGCTGTTCAAAGGTTAAAACCGCGAGATTATGATAAGCGAGCCGCCCAAGACTCCAGTATGCCAGTTTAATGCTTCACAGCTAATTCGTTACTGAATCGGTGGCGGAATATGGAGAATCGGCTTGGGCTTATACGGCTCCTCCATATACTTTATTTCGTCGCTTGTGAGCTTCACGTTTAACGCCTCTACCGCTTCCTCTAGGTGTTCTACCTTACTAGTACCTATGATGGGCGCGGTTACACCTTTGTGGAACAGCCAAGCCAGGGCAATCTGCGCCGGTGTTACACTTTTACTATTCGCGACTTCGACGACTCTCTTAACGATCTCGGCGTTCTCAGGGGGCTCCACATAAGCTTTATAGGCGTAGAAGTTCGGGTCTCTCAGCCTAGCGGGGTCGTTTGGACCAATAACGATTCTCCCATCTTTCAGGAACCTGCCGGTGAGCACCCCTACAGCGTTAGGGCTGTAAGCTAAGTAAGCTATGTTATGCGCTTTACAGAACGGTATCATTTCCCTTTCCTCCTCCCTATAAAGGAGGTTGTAAGGCGTCTGAGTGCTGGTGAATTTCTCGTAACCCTTAAACTCGGCAGTGAAGATAGCCTTAGCGAACTGCCAGGTATACATGCTAGAGGCGCCGATATACCTAACTTTACCTTGATGCACTAAATCGGTTAAAGTTGAAAGGGTCTCTTCGATAGGTGTTTCATAGTCCCACCTGTGAATTTGGTAAAGGTCCACGTAGTCAGTCCTAAGCCTACGAAGGGAATCGTTTATTTGTTTCATAATATGTTTCCTCGATAACCCCCTGTCATTCGGTTTATTACTCATGGGGAAGTATACCTTCGTAGCAACTACAGCATCATCCCTTCTCCCCTCCAGGAATTCGCCTAAGATTTCTTCGGACTTGCCCATCGAGTACACGTTAGCAGTATCGAAGAAGTTGACGCCTAGATCCCAAGCTTTGCTCAGCACTTTGAAAGCATCCTCCTTACCAACAACCCATCCACCGCCGCCTAAAATCTGCAAGCTGGAATCCCCGAAAGACATGCACCCCAAGCATATTCTCGAAACTTTAAGACCCGACCATCCTAGGCGGACATACTCCATACGGATAGCATGAATGCTTTTTCTTATATAGATGTTCCAAACGTTTCGCTAAATAGGTAGTTTATAGGCATCACCGGCATATTTGTTCAGTCACTTGAGCAAGCTGGTTGCCTGCAGCAATCGATTTGTATCTCTTCTTGGGTTTTACTCGCATGGATAAGTTTAACCTGATTTTAATCGCTCATACTCATTGGGATCGAGAGTGGTACTACACATTTGATAAATTCAGGTATAGGTTAGTTAAGTGTCTCGACAGTGTACTAGACCTGTTAAAAGATCCTCGCTATGGTTCTTTCATGCTCGACGGACAGGTCGCCCCCCTAGATGACTATCTCGAGCTTCGACCGGAGAAAGCCTTAGAGGTTAAGGAACTTATTTCAAAGAACCGGTTAATTATTGGCCCTTGGTATGTTCAGCCTGACGAGTTCCTGGTTCACGAGGAATCACTTATCAGGAATTTAATGTATGGACGCATGCGAGCGAAGGAGTACGGCGGGTTTTCCAACATTGGGTATTTACCTGACACATTTGGCCACACCGCTCAACTGCCGCAGATTCTAAAGGGTTTCGGCATTGACACATTTGTTTTCCACCGCGGGATGGGAGAAGAGTTCGAAAAAGTTGGTACGCCATTTTCTTGGGTAGCCCCAGATGGGAGCGAAGTCTCCGCGCTCTTCCTCTATGGGGGTTACTGCAACCTAGCCTGGCTTCCTCCTGATCCTGACGCGGCCGCTGAGATGGTCCGCGAGCTATACGAGCTTTGGAGAAAGTACTTGCGTATCAGGTCTATCCCCGGGATGGTGGGTTGCGATCACCACCTGCCTAAAGATTATTTGCCGAAGATTTCAGAGGAGCTTTCTCGTAGAAACCTGCCTGTACGTGTTTTTCAAGGGACACTGGATGAGGTTCTCACCGAAGCCCGTAAGGCGAGGCTAGGCAGGGTTAGTGGTGAGCTGTTAAGTAGTCGGTACCACTGGGTTTTATACGGTGTTTGGTCGACGCGGACATACTTGAAACAGGTGAACTTTGAGTGTGAAAGTTTAATGATCTACTCCGTCGAGCCGCTTTGGTCCATAGCTTACGTGCTCACCGGCATTTATCCGGAGAAGGAGATTTGGCAAGCTTGGCGTTACCTACTGCTCTGTCACCCGCATGACTCGATCTGCGGCTGTAGCGTTGACGAAGTTCACCGAGAAGTGGAGGCTAGACTGATGAAGGTTAGAGAGCTAGGAGAGGAGTTGCTGCATTGCACGGGCAGGAAGTATGGGTCTCTGGAGGGTTTCTTAGCCGGCAGGGCGGGTTACAGCTATGAGTGGCATGCAATGCCCTTGATCGCGTCTAAGGTAGACCTTTCCTTCGCTGGTGACTCCGCTTACGTTATCGCCTTTAACACTCTACCGTGGAGGAGGAGAGCTGTCGTGAAGCTGAGGATTAAACCTTACAAGTTTACAGCACTAATGCTTGATGAACTAGCCCGAGTATCTAGCAGAAACTTATCGAAAGACATTTCTAAATTGATTGAAAAAGGGGTGGTTATCAGCTTTGATTTAAGGGGAGCATCCCTAAAGAGCGCGGAAGGGGAGCTTATTCCCTGTCAAGCAAGGGAACTAGAGGATGGAACGATAGAGTTTACATGGGTTGACGAACTCCCCGCTACAGGTTACAAAGCTTACGCCGTTGAGCCCGGGATCCAGCCTGTTACAGCGATGAGGTGGGGGCAAGCTTATATCGAAAACGAGTACTTTAGGGTAGAGTTCGATTTAGAGAATGGCGGAGCCCTAAAGTTAACCGATAAGAGAAGTGGGGAGGTGTACGAGGGGCTGGTTTTGCTCGAAGACGGGGGAGACGTCGGAGACGAGTATGACTATTCACCTCCCCTACTGGATCATGTTTTAACAAGCCGTGGCTTTCGCGCCAACTTTAACGTAGTTGAGAGCGGGCCGGTCTACATTCGAGCTAAAGTGTCCTACACATTAAAATTACCAGTTGCAGCCTCTCTGAACGGGAAATCTAGGAGTAAAGAAGAGGTAAACATTCCAGTAGAAATTTACGCAACATTGTTTTCGGGAATACCGCGGCTCGATTTAGATATAATTATCGATAACAGGGCTAAGGATCACAGGCTTAGGGTGGTTTTCCCAACAGGGGTTAAAAGCGCAAAGCATTTAGCGAAGACACACTATATGGTTATTGAGAGGCCCAACAAGTCACCGTTCCATTATCGTAGAGGTGAGGAGAAAGCTTCAATACACACGTGGCCAACAAGACTCTGGGTATCTGTCGAAGATGGGAGAAGAGGGTTATGCGTGGTTGCTAAAGGATTGTATGAGTATGAAGTACGGGAAAGAGATGGGGCGGAGATAGTTTACACACTGTTAAGATCTGTAGGTTGGCTTTCGCGAAGTGACTTACTCACTAGACCCGGACACGCAGGCCCGGAGATTCAAACCCCTGATGCCCAGTGCCCTGGGTTACGTAAATTCGAACTTTGCATTATCCCATATTCAGGAAGTTGGGCTGAAGCGGGAGTGCACAGGACCGCTTTAGAGTACGTTGCACCGGGTCTAGCGCATGAAGATATTCCTCATAAAGGCGATTTACCGTCACAGTATTCGCTCCTTGAAGTCAACAGCGATCTGCTACTCTTCTCAGCATTAAAAAAGAGCTTGGATGGAAGGGGCTTTATACTAAGGATTTACAACCCCACGCCGAGAGAGGTACCAGCTTCAGTGAAGCTAAACATTAAATCCCGAAGAGTCTTTAGAACCAGGCTTGACGAAACCCCTGTAGAGGAGCTGATGCCAAGCAGCGAGCTAAAGCTTAAGATCATGCCTTACAAGGTCGAAACTATAAAGGTAGAGCTCTAACCTTTATTATATATGGTAAACTAGTATAGCGTATTTCGCTCATAGCTCAGCATTAACTGCATAGTTGGATAAGAGGTGGACATGCTTTTAGAAATAAAACTTAGAGTAACAATGAGTTAGGCTCAGTTTTTATTTAATTGACCAGAATTCTGCGAAAGATTCAATTAGTAGCAAAGAATAGACGGGTAAAAGGTACACTTTCAGTGTCTAGAGGGTGCCCGGCATGGTTTACAGAGAGTTCATCGCTTACCAATATTCCGGGTTTCAAAGTTTCCGTAAGTTTGCCTACCTGATCATATTACTATATCATAATGTCAGGGTTAGGGATTGGAGAGCTTATATGGCGATGGGAATGCTTGGTTACCTACATTACTCCCAAAATTTACCGGCCAGCAGGTTTATCCTGAATGCTATTATGCTGGCTATCACTTTAGTATTGTACTTGGCTTTTGCTTTTTCCATTAATAACTGCTTTGACGTAGACTGCGATAGGCTTCAACAGCGAAAACTTACTAAAAATCCGATAGCATCGGGCTTGATCAATTTCAAAACCGGTCTAGTGTTTTCTTTATGCTTAGCATTTACAGGCTTCTTGCTCACTCTGATATGGTTTCAACCAGCCGGCACCCCCTCAACAATATATCTGGCTTTACTGACTCTAGCCGGTTTTTACTCTTCACCCCCTTTAAGGTTTAAATCGAAGCCATTTTTCGACCTCTTATCGCATAGCTTATTCTTCGGAGGTTTATTATACCTGTATGGAGCATCGGCAGGAGGAGGGTTACCTCTTTACTTATTGCCCATAGCCTTATCCATATCTTTATATTCTATAATATTGGAGCTAAGAAACCATATCGAAGATTTTCAGGCGGATGCCAGCGCGGGGGTTAGAACTGTAGTTATTCGACTGGGGTGCAAAAGATCGGAAACTATTTTACGGGTACTTCTAACTTGGCATTGGATATGCCTAGCCGCCATTTCAATTATTTCTTATCCCTATGCTACAGTAATACCAGTGGCAGCTCTTATCTACCTGTTAGCCCGGTGGGAGAGCGTCAGTATTTCATCAAGTTACCTTAGAGTGGCTGATTTGGCGACCTGTATCTTTTACTCTGTGATTACGTTCCCGCATGTCTTGACAATTGTGCTGAGGGTGTTGACTCTTTGAGGGTGATTCTTTCCAGTGATTATTTTTACCCTAAAATTGGGGGAATAACAACTCATATTGAATACTTAGCTAAATCGCTTGAGCAGAAAGGTCATGAGATAGTTATCCTAACCAAAAAAGGTAACTTTAACGATGCCTCTCATCGTTTGAACGTTGTTAGAGTTAATTCTCTTTTCAATTATTCGGGTGTTTTAGACTTACCCAGCACTGACGAAATCGATCGTATTATCGAGCAGATGAAGCCCGACATCTTGCATGCTCACCATGCTTTTTCACCGTTATCGCTATTCTCTCTATCAATAGCGAAGAAACGCGGTGTAGCTACAGTGCTTACAAATCATTCAATTCAGTTCATGTACAATTTCGATCTCCTGTGGAGGCCGTCATCATATATTCTATTCCCAATACGTCAAATGATAAACAGTGCCGATAGAATAATAGCCGTAAGCCAAGCTGCTAAAGAGTTTATCCGCTACTTTACAGATAAGGATATAGTGACGATACCGAACGGAGTAAACGTCAGAGAATTTGCTCCTGAGAAGAAAGAATTCGATGGGAGAAGCATACTCTTCGTCGGCAGGCTCGTTTATAGGAAAGGCGTACATCTCTTGCTGGAAGTAATGCTCCACGTTCTCACGAAGCTGCCTGATGTATGTTTAACGATAGCTGGTACAGGTTACTTAGCCACGTTTGTAAGGTATCTCATCAAAGATTGGGGGTTGCAAAGAAACGTAACGGTTATCCTAAAGCCTAGCAGGCTAAAGTTGATCGAACTTTACCGTAAAGCTAACGTGTTTGTACTTCCATCGATTTACGGCGAGTCCTTCGGGATTGTTGCGCTTGAGGCGATGGCCTCTAAAACCCCCATAGTTGCAGCAAACCAAGGTGGAATAAGTGAAATTATTAAACACGGGGAAACAGGGTTTCTGGTAGATAAAGGCAACGTTAAATTGATGGCTGATTACATCATCCAAGTTCTAGAGGATAAGAGCTACGCTAGAGCTGTTTCCGAGAGAGCTTTCAAAAACGTGTGGAACTACGATTGGAGTGTAATAACTCCGAGGATAGAGAAAGTCTACGAGGAGGTTATTGCCGACTCGAAAACACCTTAAATCTTAGGTTGTAAACCGGATTTATCCTAAACGTAACCTTTCGGCTCTCCTTTCTCAGGCTGGGGGGCTGAGACCGGCATTGGTACCGGCGGAGGCAGACCAATCTCCCTCGATAAGAGGGCAATTATGGGAAAGAGATAACTATAGATCGAAGCAGCTATAGCAGGTGGAGCTTGTCCGCTTTTCACCCCGTTTTCCAGTGAGTTACATTCTTCTTCATTGCTCGGGGTAATATTCGCTAAACCTTTCACATCTATTGAAGCTATCGGAGGCGAGTACTCGAGCTTGACTACAAAGCTAAGCCTGTACCCTGGTTGGCTTTTTTCAAGCTTACCTAACATTATGTTAACATTGATCCCGAGCTGGCTAATAGCCTCGAAATTATACCTTTCAGCCCGTATACTCTCCACTTGGAACGAGAGGTTAGGCATACTCCACCTTCCATAAACTTCTAAAGTTATAATTTTTTGCATTCCAGATATTATGGGCTGGGCTAAAAGGCTATAAAGAGCAGTGTCTAAATTAGCGCCTATGGATAATGTGTTGCATTTCATGACTACCCCCTTACCGGGAGACCTGTGTTCACTTTTAGAGCGAGGTGAGTTTTCGAAAGCAGAGCAGTTAATAGCGGAAATGCTTCGCATCGCTACAGGAGTTGAACGGTTAAGGCTTGAATTCGAACTCGATAGAATTGCCAGGTGGAGGTATGAATTCCCTTACACACTGGATCAAGGATTTAGAGAGCTTGGAAAAGAGGTACCGGATCTAAAGCGTGAAGAAATGGAGGCGTTATTAACTGAAGGTTGTCTAGATTACTCTATTATCGATGGAGAGGTAAGGCTGTTAAGAAGGTTTGTTCCCAATGCATTCTGGATGTGCCCTAAGCTGAAAGCGAGGCGGGCTAAAGGCTGGGATGAGCTTAATTGGGCTGTTAACGCTGTCTTAAAGAGCCGTGCTAACCGCGTAACCCAAACCGCCCGCGAACTCGGCGGTGGACATGTGTTGCCTTTGAAGTACAGAGTTAGGGCTGAAATAGTAGTTAAACCAGGTGTGGCTCCTAAAGGAGAAACTCTTAGAGTATGGTTACCATTGCCGCGGGTCTGTGATCTACATCCCGAAGTGCGAATACTTTCAGCCGAACCTAGACCCGTTCACGTTGCATGTGACTACCATCCTCAGAGGACTGCCTATTTCGAAGTTGAAATGGGAACTAAGGGTAGTGCGTGCAGCCTAGAGTTTGAGTTTGTCTCTCGGGGATTCTACATAGAAGTTGATCCTCAACAGGTTTACGTTGACGAGAAGTCAGATATCTATGAGCTTTACACCTCAGAGCGCCCACCGCATGTCGTGAAGACACCTTGCATGGTGGATCTAGCTCAACGCATTGTAGGGGATGAGAAAAACCCCTACTTAGTGGCTAAGAGAATCTGGGATTGGGTAACGAGCAACGTACGCTACACCTATGCCAGAGATTATACTTTGTATAACTGTATAAGCAAATACGTGGCTAAAGAAAAGCGGGGAGACTGTGGCATGCAAGCATTACTTTTCATCACTTTATGCCGCATAGCGGGTGTGCCGGCACGATGGCAGTCAGGCTGGTACATGAATCCAGTGAAATGGGGGATGCATGATTGGGCTCAATTTTATGTTGAGCCGTATGGGTGGCTCTACGCAGACCCTAGCTTCGGTGGAAAATGGCGTGGTGAGGGGTGGAGAAACAGCTTCTATTTCGGTAATAGTGAGGGTTATAGAATGGCTCCCAACATCGAGGTATCATCATGTTTTGATCCCCCCAAAAAATTCTTTAGATCCGATCCCGTCGACAGTCAACGTGGCGAGGTAGAATGGGAGCGCGGCAATCTCTATTACGATAAGTGGGACTTCCAGCTACGTGTTCTCGAAGTTAAAAGCTTAGAGGAGCTTGAGTGAGTAGAAAAGTAATTTCTTGGAGTAAACTAAATTCAAACTACCAGATTCCATCCTTAGAGATGAAGAATCCCTAGCAGGCTAAGCTGTGACAGCCATTTCCTCGAGATAGTTATACAACAGTTTTGAACTTTCTCAAGAGTTTGCTGTGACTCCTTTAGACAAGATTATTTAGATATATACGTGATAAACAATTATTTTTCCATCTTCTCGTCACGGTAAGATGGCCTCTCTGAAAGTAAGATCAGAGCCGGAGTAGCTAGAGTTTCTCCAAATTCTTTGAGGAGCTGCCTCATTATATCGCTTCTAAATATCTGAGGGAAGATTGGCCTATCTGGCTTAACTCTAAGCTCGTAAGTTACGGAGTAAGGAGATAATTCTTTAATTAAAAGACGGTAATCACTAATCCCAATGCTTTCATGGTGCTCGCTGTAGGTTTGTAGTGCTCTGATGATGCCAGCTTTAACATCCTCGTAAGGGAAGCTGTAAGGTAGGGTGAAACACAGGTCCACGTAGCTGCGGGTTCTACGACTGAAGGTTTTTCTGTAGATTTCTAATAGAAATCTGAGGTTAGGCACATATATTTCCTCATTAAGATTGTTCAGCAGCACTGTGTGCGAGTAGCCTATTCTAACGACTTTCAATACCTCGCTGCCGAAGCTTATGTAATCACCTGCCTCGATTAAATCGCCAAACTTTAACACCATCCATGCTAAGTAATTACCGAAGATTTCCTTAACCTGTAAGGCTACTATCATGGCAATTAAAACCGATGTAAACCCTGAAAGCGTAGATGCGACCCACTCCGCCACTCCGGCTACCGCGGATACTCTGATCGAAACTAGCCTCAAGCTGGTTACAAGGAATACTAGGATCGCAATGGCACCGAAAGATACTCGAGCAAAAAATATCAGTTGTTTATACTTCGGTTTTTCGCTCAGGAGTGTAGAGATTACACCACCTATATCATATGCCAGCCTAGCCAGAAAGTAGGATAAAATAAGCGAGGTGAGCCCGAATAGAGTTATGTAGATGCTTAAAGCTTGTTCGGGGGGCAGAACAAATTCGATGTAATACGTTATGAAATGCTCTGAGACATGTATCGCGAACAACAACACTGTTGTCAAAATTACTCGTAGCAAAGACCGCCTAAGCATCTGTAATACGTTTAAACTATTCCGGTAAATGTCTGGCAAGGCACCCCAGTAAGACTTTTTGCAGACTGATAAGAGGATTGCGTTTATATCTTACTTTTAGGTAGCCAAGTACATACTTGTTGACTAGAAAGGTAAAACAGTTAAGTATCTCTTAACTCCCATTTTTATTCCGGGAAAGTCTTCAGACAATATATACATTAGAGCTGGAGTTAGGGTTATAAGGGAGAAAACGAAAGTTATAGGGGTATACGTTATGAGTGTTATCGATGTTAGATCGGATTTTAACAGGCAACTGAACCAAGAGCTCCGAAATGCGTACTTTTACTTTTCGATGTCGGCTTTCTTCGATAACTTATCGTTAACCGGTTTTGCCCACTTTTTTAGAGTTCAAGCGAAAGAGGAGCTTGGACATGCTATGAAGTTTTACGAGTTCATTGTAGATAGGGGGTGGAGGGTCGAGCTTCAAGAAATCCATAAGCCTAAGGCTGAATGGGGTAGCATTTTAGAAGCTGTTCAAGATTTTCTAAAAGCTGAGGAGGAGAATACAAAGCGTATATGGCAGATGGTTGACTTAACACGTCAAGCCGGCGATAAGGCAGCCGAGAGCTTTCTACAATGGTTTGTAAACGAGCAAGTGGAGGAGGAAAAAACTGCGAGCGAGCTTTTAGCACACTTAAAGCTGGTGAAAGATCAACCCGCTGGGCTGCTTGCGTTAGACAGGGAGTTATCCGAGAGAAAGTAACGCTACGACTTTAGTGTAAACTTTCAAAATTTAAAAGTTTGTTAATAGGGATTAGAAGTTTTAAATTATAGCGGAGAAGTTATTTACACTTATTTTTCTGATTTTATTCGAATATTGAAATAACCTTATCCATAAAGCGCTTTCCCTCACCTGCTGTTTTCAAAATATATTCTACAATAACGTCATCGCTCTGTTCAGTAATGTTCAAAATCATTGCTTTAACTCCTCTGCTCTCCAGTAGTTGTGAAAAGTCATCGAAGTAATCATAGAAGCCGCAACTTAAGCAGAAGCTATCACGAAACTCCGCTATGAGCTTGTTTTCACGTCAACCAACAATTTTGACCGTAGCTTCGACCCCGTGGAACCGGTTAAATTCTTCAATCGCATACTCTATAAGCTGTTTGACTTGGTTATTCATCTAAGGAGTGTTAGTTAATCGGCTTATAAACTTCAGCTTTCTTAGCGTACCTAATGTTACTTTTAAAAGGAGTGGCTTGCCGAACTAGCGATGAAATTTATTTCAGAGTCCAGAGCCAAGTCTCCATGGATCTTTCACGTGAACGCAGCTTCATGCAACGGCTGTCTTATTGAGCTCTTAGCAACATTGTCCCCACGTTACGACGCAGAGAGGCTCGGCTGTGTTCTAGTAGGTTCACCGCGCCACGCTGATATACTGGTAGCGATGGGGCCAGTTACAAGCAAGACGCTACCAGTTCTGATGAGAGCTTATAGGCAGATACCGGAACCCAAGGTAACGGTAGCTTTGGGGTCGTGCGCCGTCTCGGGCGGTGTTTTCATGGGTAGTCATGTTTTCGAAGGACCTGTGGAAAAGGTTATTCCTGTAGACATCTATATTGGAGGTTGCCCACCTAAACCTGAAGCAATCATGAAAGGGTTAATGAAAGCGGCTAAAAAACTTGAAGGGGTGTACAGGTAGTGGAAGTTGAACGAAGGTTAACGCGCTTACCTTTTGGTCCTGTTCACCCTGCTACAAAGGAGCCAGCGTTGCTTATGCTTACGGTTGACGGTGAACGAGTAGTCGACGTAGAGCTCAGGCTGGGGTACGTGTACAGAGGTATAGAGGCTCTAGCACAGGCTAGGAACATTATTCAAGTGCTCCACCTGGTTGAAAGGGTTTGCGGCATCTGCTCCCACGCTCACCCGCTCTGTTATGTGCAAGCAGTGGAAAGCATAGCTGGTATTGAGCCTTGCGAAAGATCGTTATACATACGCACCGTGGTTGCAGAACTGGAGAGGATTCAGAGTCATCTCCTATGGATAGGTGTTTTAGGGTACCAGCTGGGGTTTATTGCCCTCTTCATGTACGCTTGGCGCATTAGGGAAAGCGTTCTAGATGTTTTAGAGGAGATGACTGGTAATAGAATCATGAAGGAGGTTAACGCTATAGGCGGGGTTCGCAGTGATCTCAGCGATCAGGTGAAAGCTAAAATAGAGATGTTGATTAACGATGTAAGAAAATCAGCCACGTTTTTATTCGATGTAATTCATGATAAAACTGTTGAGTCACGATTAGCGGGCGTCGGGGGTCTTAGCCGCAATGACTCGATAAGTACGGGGGCTGTGGGACCAACTGCACGGGCTTCGGGCGTGGATTTCGATGTTAGAAGAGATTACCCGTATGCTGCGTATGAGGAACTTAAAGGCTCGTTTTCTGTTGCAGTGCTCTCCGGTGGAGATGCACTTTCTAGAACAGAGGTACGGGTTGCCGAGCTGATAGAATCGGCGAATCTCCTAGAGGCAGCCTTAGACACCTTTCCGTCAGGTCGAATAAGTCCCCCGCCTCCGCCGCATAAGGTCTTAAGAGAGGTTCCGGAGGGCGAAGCCGTGGCGAAAGTTGAGGCGCCTAGGGGAGAGTTATTCTACTATGTTAGAACTGATGGAAAGGGGTTCCTAAAGCGGCTGAGGATTAGAACCCCCACTCTAGCAAACCTTTCGGCTCTGACTGTAATGCTTAAAGACTTGGAGCTCGCGGACGTCCCCGCCGTGTACATCTCCATCGATCCTTGTATCTCATGTACGGAACGCGTGCTAGTAATAGATGCGCGCAGTGGTGTATGGAGGGAAACAAACTTGATGGAGCTGGAAAAGAGGTGTAGTGAAGCGTGTTAGTTTTAGAGCTGTTAGCTGCGGCTCCTTTAGTTGTCGCGGTAAGCTTGCTATACGACGGGATTGATAGGAAGGTGCGCGCCAGGATGCACGGCAGAGTAGGGCCTCCTTTTGTTCAGCCATTCTACGATTTAGTGAAACTATTCTCCAAGGATAGGGTCGTGCCAAGAGCTTCCGCTCGTCTTATTTATGTTGCCTCCCCATTGTTATCGGTAGCTTTAGCAGTAACAGGGGGTTCACTGCTTCTAGCAGGGCTAGTTGGAAGCCTTCAAGTACCAGGAGATGTAATACTTATTTTCGCGCTTTTAACTGCTTCCTCCCTCTTGCTCATGGTAGGGGGAGCATCCTCCGGTAATCCTTACGCAGCTGTTAGCCTAACAAGAGGTATATCGGTTCTCTTCTCTTACAAGATGCCGATGATGATTTCAGCGATTACCGCGTCTGCAAGTGGAGTCCCTCTCCTCTCGATAGCTGGTACAGTAGAACTCCAGCGTAAAACCGGCTCCCTAGCTTTCTCCTCGATCAGTGGAGCGCTCGCGTTCACGTCTTTCTTTCTTTGCATGCCATCGGAAGGCGAAGTGACGCCATTCGATGTTACGACGGCTGAAACGGAGGTAGTTTACGGCTTCATGATAGAGTACGGTGGGCCCTACCTTGCGCTCGTAAAACTAGCCAAAAGCGTGTCCCGTTTCACCGCAGCACTTTTAGCATCTTCCCTTTTCCTGTACACTTCATTGGGCAGCAGGCCGATCGAGTTGGCGACTTGCATACTGGAAGCTGTGATGCTAGCGCTAGTCTCGGTAACCGCGTTAGGCACTTTTATGGCTCGCGTAAAAGTTCGCCAGGTTATTGGCTTCTACTGGAGGCTGCCGGTGGTCTTAGCCTTTGGGGCCTTTGCGATGTTCCTACTCGGGCGATTCTGGTGAGTATCGGTAAAATTATGAGGGATGCTGCTTTCAGGTTACTTAGAAAACCCTTTACGATGAAGTACCCCCTCAAGCCGGAACGCGTCGAGGTACCTGATAGCTACAGGGGAGCTATATATTTCAACTCGAAACTATGCGTAGGTTGTATGCTATGTGTTAGGTTTTGTCCAAGCGGCGCTATAACTGTAGCCGATAAGGGGAAGATCACTTTCGATTTAGCTAGGTGCATCTACTGTAAGCAATGCGTAGAAGTATGTCCCAGAAAAGCTATAAAATTAACAAAAGAGTTTGAATTAATATATGAAAACTCAGGATTATTCAAGCAGCAATAAAGGGAAGAATTTTATATGAAACTTGTCAGACGGAACCGTGCCGTTTCAGGGGATTTCAGAGTTTAATGTGGTATCTTTAGCTTCACTAGCTATAATACTCCCCGTTCTAGCTTCGCTATTCTCTCCGGCACTTGCACTGATACCGAGCATAGGGCAGGTCTTAGCGGTTTCCATATGTATAGCCTCGGCCTACTTCACACTGGCCGCTCTCCTGATGCTAGCGTCTGTAGTCGCAGCCGCTCCGATCCATGGGGTTTTAACAGGTACGCAGCAGAGTAGCTTCGGTATACCCATTGAGCTTTACGTGGATTCCTTTTCTTTAATCCCAGCCTTGCTGACCTCGCTGATCGGAGCACTTGCGCTAACTTACAATACGCGGTACCTCTCCCCCTCGAATAGGGCTTACAAAGTTAAGGGCTTCAACAGGTCTTACCCGGTGATATCGCTCTTCATTGGGTCAATGCTCGGGCTTTTCTTTTCAAGTAACATGCTGAGCCTTTTGGTTTTTTGGGAACTAGTGTCCATCTGCTCCTACGCCTTAATCACATTCCGGCTAGAGCTTCAGAAAAGTTTAGCCGCAGGTCTAAAATGCATCCTCCAGACCCATGTAGGGGGAGTGGGGTTAATCGCAGCCGCTTTACTGGTCAACTCGACAACCGGCAGTTTCAGCTTTTCCAGTTTACCGAGTATGAGAGCGTCCGAGCTCCGCTGGCTTCTTTTAACCTTAACTGTAGTGGCTGTTCTACCAAAGGCAGTGCAGTACCCGCTTCACACGTGGCTTCCGGACGGCGTTGTAGCTCCTACATCAGCAACCGTGCTATTTCATGTCTGCGGGTTTCAGTCGGGAGTATACGTGCTTATTCGTTTCCTCCAACTGCTTTACGCTAAGGACTCGCATACAGTGTTCGGTTTCGACTCATTAGCTCTTGCCGTAACTACGATAGGTTCTCTAACGGCAATCATAGGGGGCGTTAACGGGCTTATATCGCGCGACTTGAAGAAAGTGATAGCCTACGGTACTATATCCGGGCTGGGCCTAATATTAATGAGTGTCGGGCTTCTTACACCGATGGGCTTAGCCGCTGGGCTTACTCTACTGTTTTCGCATGCGCTATGCTTTTCACTACTTTTCTTTTGCGCAGGCTCTGTGATCTATGCAAGTGGAGAAGAGGACTTGGATAGGCTGGGAGGCCTCTACCAGGATATGAAAGCGGTGGCAGTGTGTTGTTTCATCGCCTGTTTATCGCTAGCGGCTATGCCCTCTACCCCGGAGTTCGTCGGCAAGTATCTTCTATTCCAAGCTATTCTAGAAGCTGGTTACGCGCACCTATTGCCTGTCGTGGTTCTCGGAAGCTTGCTTAGCGCGGCTATAGGAGCGAGGCTGTTTTACGCAGTGTTCCTGGGGGATAAAGGCTACGAGTTTCAAGCAAGGGATCCGCCGCTATCCATGCTTGCGCCAATACTGGCTATCTCGGGGGCGATTCTGGCTTTGGGGATTTATCCTCAGCCAGCGCTTGAAGGCTTAGTTTTACCGGCTTTGAATCAACTCGGCTATGTCCCTGAAGAGGGGTTGTATGAACCTTTTTACAAGCTTTCTGGGCTGCTTTTATCAACTGTAGCCAGTTTAGCATCCGTATTTTTCGCAACTCTGGTGGTTACGAAGCTTTTATCCAGGAAAGAGGTTAAAACCGGAGAGAGTGAAGAGGGGGAAGAAGCTGTCAAGCTTTTCCTTTGCGGTGAGGAAGTAGATTACGTTTCTCCTAAGGGGGGAGGGTTATACGCCTCTCTACTACACGCCGCCAAGCTTCCCCGCGTATCGCAGTTGACCGATCCGGACCGCTTTTACGCCCAGCTAGCTAAAGCCTATGATGTTTTTGCCGCACGCGTATTGAAGCTAGACATACTCTACGATTACAGGGCCACAGTTCTTTCGTTTCTCGTTTCTGCACTAGTTTTGCTGGCTAGCGTGGGTGCATTAATATGGAAGTGACGTTATTTCCCGTATCAGCGGTAATTTCGATAGTAGCTATTTTGACGAAGCGAGCGGATAGACTGCCGTACCTCCTAGCGTTACAAGCAGTTCTCATAAGCGCGTGCGAGATATATTCCTATGATCACGATTTACTCTCTCCTGAAGCTATCGCGTACTTTGGGGCTTCTATAGCGAATTCCATACTCCCCCCGCTCCTCCTACTAAAGCTAGCTAAACATGTAGATAATCCTCCGGAAGAGGCGCCAAGAATAGCTGTAGCGTTTTCCTCCGGCGTTGCCGCTCTACTGGTGTACTTATCACTCCTACCTCCCTTCAAAGCCAAGGAGGTAATGTCGTGCGCCTTATCGACCATCACCCCCATCTTCATGATAGCATATAGTTTAAACCCCGTTAGGGTGATTACGGCATTGAATATGGCGTCCAATGCATTACACCCCTTGCTGGCTGAAGGACCCCCGTTTTTCTCAGCGATCTCCAACCTCTCTATGCTTCTAGTGAACGGTGTGGCATTCTTCTTAATCGACCAGGCTCGGAAAACCTACGGCGGCTCGGACTTAGCGGGATGGGATAAGTGGCTCAAGAAGTAACTTTTACGCTAGCAGCACCCTTACTGTTCTCACTTATAGCTTTAGCTGTAGGTCGAAAAGAGCGTCTACATGCGCTCATAGTTATCGCTGGGACCGGCGTTACCTTGTTTCTCTCGATAAATTTGCTATTGGCGTGCATTAGAGGCGGCGTGCTAAGCGAGGGCAGTTTAATGGTTGAATGCCGGGTAACTGACGCGGTTGTAGTAGTCACATCAAACTTCATCGCTTTCCTAGCAGCAGTTTACAATTTCGGTTTAAACCCCCTCGGAAGGTTTAGTTTAGATAAATATGGTTCACTTTTCTTACTATTAGCCTTCTGCTTTAACTATATGGTGCTTGTCCATAACGCGTTAATGCTTTTTCTGCTGGTGGAAGCCTTGATAGGAGTTTCCGTAGCGTTAGTTGCACATTCAACTCGTAGTGACGCACTTGAGGTAGCTTTCAGATACCTTGTAGTTACAACTTTAAGTGCTTTCTTTGTGCTAGCTGGAGTAGCCCTTCTTTTCGTCTCTACGGGTTCCTATTCGCTCGACCAGTACTCACACTTAAGTGGAGATAGCGAGCGTCTACTTGCGTTGGCGTGTATCTTATTCGTGATAGGCCTCGGTGCAGATATAGGTTTCTTCCCATTTCACGGCTGGGTTCCTGATGCTTTCCCAGCTTCTACGCCTATCATAAATGTTTTAACTTGCGCTGAGCACGCTCCGCTTTTCACTGGACTTTACATGCTCCTACTACCAATAAGGGAAACAAGTTACTCGAATACGATTTCCTTAACTCTCGCAACCTTGGGCTTAGTTTCAATCCCCATATCATATACTTTAGCTTTCAGGCAAAGGGATGCATTCAGAAGAATAGGTTATTACACGATTGGCGAATATGGGAACATTACACTAGCTTTGGGAATTTCTATAATGAATCCGGCTTCCACGCCTACTTGGAGGGCATACCTGTTAAACTCTTCCCTCATGAAGGCAGGTATTCTAGCTTGCCTAGGGTTGGCAACGGCAACGGATAATTGGGAAGCACTACCAAAGCGGGCGAGGGAACTAGTATCCCTGTCCTTCGTTATCTGTAGTTTATCCTCAGTGGGTATACCGCCGCTCAGTGGTTTTCACGTAAAGCTACGCTACTTTCTCTCAGTGTACATATTTGCAATAGGACGTGTAGGGGCTTGGGCCGCGTCCTTACTTCTAATATTCTTGCTCGGTATGACGTTTATCCCCTTATATTTCCTCATAACATTATTACACGAGTTTTTCCTCGAAAGGTTACAAAATTCTGGTAGAGGTAAAGTAAGTTTGCGAGAGGTTGCCGCTGTAACCTCCTGTGTAACATTAGCCGTAGTTGCTGTAATTATGGGTTTATGGCCGGGTCTAATTTTTCTAGAGTAAGTTGATATTATGCTAAGTCGAGGGCATCTATTCTATGAAAAACCCACTCTCTCTTTCCGATGTGCAACCCTAAGTTAACCTCTAATTCCTCGATGAGGCGTTGAAGAGTATAACCGCTCTCGCTAATTACTTTGATCATTTCATACTTTGCACTGTATATTTTCTGCTCTTCATCGTTTACTTTCATTGTTTCTAGCTCTTTTTCTATAGTACCGAGAAACTCGATGGTAATTTTAACGCTCATGAAGTAGCCAGTATAAACCGCGGTTCTCTCTTCTCGGGTGAGTATGCTAACAGGCTTATGTCTATGTGTTTCTAGGATGGATTCATCTTCTTCAACTTTCCCGAAACCAAGCCTTCTCTCCAAGAAATCCTCTAAAGAAGTGTAATCCATACTCCTGACCACTACATCTTCTAGCAATAACACGACAACTTCATGCCATTGCTTCAAAGTACCACCTTCCTGTATCGTAACAGAGCATTAGTTTAAACATAAATTTTTTCGTGAGTTCAAGAAAACACTGTCGCTTTTCTTTTTAGCTGTGCTCGCTGAGGTTAAACTACAAACATATATACAGTGCAGCTGTAAACGTGTTCCGTGAAGCTTCTAGCACTGGATTTAGATGGAACGCTTTTAGAACCAGATAAGCGGGTGTCACCAGAAGCCATTGAAGCACTGAGGCTTGCGGTTCAACGAGGCGTAATTGTAGGCACAGCTTCCGGGCGGAGTCTGCGTGATCAGTTAAATATACTCTCTTCTAATGGCCTTGGACCGAGCGCCGGTTTCCCTCATTTCCTTATAGTTGATGAATGTTTAATTTATGTGCTCAAGGATGGGCTTTACGTAGACCTGGCTGAACACAACTCTCAAGTGAGGCAGATGTGGCTTCAGGTTTTCGAGGTTGCTAAGAGGGTTTTAGAGGAGGAGTTAGCAAGGTTACTTGCAAGCGGCGTACATATTATGATGTCTGTTACAAGTGAAGAGGAATCCCGTATTAGGTATTTAATAGCCGTATTCTTCGAACATCAAAATGAAGCGGAGGTTGAGGAAAAACGCTTAAACAGACTTTTTATGGAATTGGGGCTTCCCCTGCACTGCACCCGCAACTATAGGATCGTAACAGTGTTACATTCCTACTGCGATAAAGGAGTAGCGCTCCTTAAAGTGTCCGAGTTTTTCAGGGTTCCACATAGCAAGGTTTTGGCCGTAGGGGATTCCGCGAACGATATACCTATGTTCGATCAACGCTATGGTTTTACTCCAGCCACTACTGAGAACGCTGAAGGGCACGTGGAAAACTTAGTTATAATACGGGGAGGCTATGTGGCTTCTAGGCCGCGTAGTAGAGGAGTAGCAGAAATTGTGCAAAAATTGGTTCTAGCTTAAAGTACCCTCCTGCATCGCTAGGCTTAGAGGTCTCTTCATACCTTGAAGCTTTGAACCGCTACGAACTCTCCCAGAATTAACTTTACTTCATGCACACCGGGTTCGCTTGACTAATTGCATGACCGGCTCGTAGTCGTAGGGGCAAGCGACCAACCTCTCCCCCTCTTTGATCAGAGCTGCGATGAATGCTGTGCCGCTCGCTAAACCCGCGTGAGCGTAGAAGTTCCTAGCGTCGAGTCCCGCCTCGGGTAGAGAGATTATGAGCTTCACATCCCCTCTGCAGTACTCCAGATACTTCCTCCTGCCGGGCCTCTGAACACCGCTACCGGTCTCCGGCCCACCGCTGCGGATCCTTTCAAGCAGGGCGCGCGCCTCCCTAATCTCGTAGTCGATCAGGTTGGCGGTGTCAATAGGGTATACTTGACTCGCTACGGTCTTCATCCGATCCAGATCGAGTACCGGTATCCTGCTCTCCCCCTGCTCAAGCTTAGCGGCTATCCCCCGAACTTCATTCTCCTCCTCGCCGCTGTACTCCCTCAAACACTTCGCAAGGAGGTTGTGCAGCTCGGGGCCCGCTTTAAGCTGCTCCGCTATCTCGCTGAGCGCGCGAACGATTTGACTGACCAGGAGAACCTCGACGAAGGGACTGGCCCCCTCGTCATCGTCCCACCTGTACGTCAACCTGCGCACTAGGAGTTCCTCCCCAGTTTCCCCGTGCACTTTACTTCTCACCTCTGTTTCCACCTTAACCTCCTCAAGTCTCTCCAGGATCTTGTCTAACGTTGGGACTCTGCTGTAAAGAGCTAGAGTGAGAGCCCAGAGGAGGGCCCCCCTAACCAGCATTAAGCAGGATGCCAACGCCTTGAGCCACTCGCCCGTAGTGCAGTCATCTCTGCTCCAGTGCCCGGCTAGACTCTCGGCAGCTTTCTCGAGCGAGCCGAAGCTCGCGATATAGTTCTCAAGGAATTCCTTGAGGCGTGGAACCACTAGCGCGCGGATCTCCTCTTCGGCGAGTTTGTTGATCCTAACAGACACACCTTCCCTCTCGACGCCCCTTATCGACAAGGGATCGGAGTTGTAGTGGGAGAGGGTGATCGTGACGAGTTGCAAGGTCTGCTCTAGCGAGTACAGCGAGCAAGCCAGCGACACGCCCTCTCTAAGCGCGTGGGCGAAGTAGTTGATGCCGTGCGTGGTATCAACGATAACATCGATCGAACCCTCCCCCGCGTGCATGCACAAGGCCTTGAGCGTGTAGCCCACGATGCCCGCGAGGAGCGCCCTGTAGAAGTTCTCCCTTCCACCCCTCCACGTATAAACGTAGCTGTCTCTCCTTCCTGATGCAATTCCCGGCAGCGTAGTGACCTCGCACTTGAACTGACGGCAGAACTCCTCAAAGCGCCTACGCGCTTCATTAACTCTCTCCTGATCCTCTTTCCGGAGCGCGCTCTCGTAGTACGAATATATCCAGGAGCCGCGCACGAGATGGTTTGCTAAGTCGGCTCTGCGTAGTACCCTCCTCGGGAAAAGCTCGTTTATCAAACGCTGATCACCTTGAAGCAGCCTGTTCAGGAGGAGGGAATCCTGAACGAAGATTTTCACGAGCTTTGCAGAGTAGCAACGTGCTAGAGCTTCTACGGAGAAAAACGTCTCGTACTGCTCCACCCCCCGGCATGCGCTGGCATCCGTGAGGTACTCGCACTTGACAAGGTCGAGGACGTCCCCAGCAGCCGCGAATACCAGCGTCGTGGACGAGCCAGCCTCGCCCAAGGGGCACTCACCCAAGCTCGATGAGGCTCCCGTAGCCCGTCCTCCCCAGCAGCTCGATGAGCGACGTCCTCTTTGGTACGTTCGCGTAGGGGCCCATGTCCCTCGTGTAGCATTGACCCTCGCGGAGCCTGATGATCGATCCCTCGAGTATCGCCGGATACATCGGCTTCCTCGACCTCTCAGCGATGCTGAAGCCTAACCCCCTGAGGCCTGCAGCGCCGGTGACCAGTCCGAAGAGGCACCCACCGTCCACCTCCACGCTCACCCTTCCACCCTCTCTCTTGATTCTCAGCGGGCTAGGAAGAATGAGCGGCGAAAGGAGCACCGCGTAGCCCTCCTTGAACTCCGCGCTAGCGATAGGCTTCACAACGCCTCCGTCAACACCCCGTACCTCGAGCCTGGCGATCCTACCTTCACCGCCTACCGCTGCCGCAGCCCCGTTGAGGCGGTTCAGCAGATGGGGTGCCGTGCTGCCGTCCAAGCCGACTTCGACGGCCATGTAATCGCAGTGGACCGAGACGTAGCTCGCAGTGTAGAGGAAGCCCTCTCTTACGGCTTTCAACCCTTCTCGAGCGGTCAAGGCTATCCCCACCCGCTCCTGCAGGCGGGGCTCTGCGCGGTCCTGCAACTTCCGCAATCTATTCATGAAGTCCTCTAGACCCCCCCTCTCGATCTTAGCGAGCTCCCGCTTGAAGTGATAAACGAGCTGGTTCAGATCGATGAAGAAGAAGTCGCCACCCGCTCTGATTGGAACGTAGCGGGTGGAGTCCCGGACCAGGTAGGGTCCGCGAATCCATCTGATGCCCAGCTCGTTGAGCAGCTTGAGCATCCTATCCACGTAGCACATCCAGCTTGAAACGGGCTTCACCGGCTGCTGTAGGAGGAGGGCTGTTAGGAGCCCAGCGACGGTGCTGGGAGCGAGGAATGCCTGCGAGACGGCGGACGCGCTCACCCCACGCGCTGAAGGGTCAAACTCGCCGGGACCCCTCAGCATGAGCGGCTCCAGCGGCCTTACCCTAACCTGGTAGACTGAAACACCGCTCACCGTATCCCACCCCTTAGATTCCTCGCGGAGCGAACGATTGCCGTGAAAATGTGCGCAGCTTCCTCTCTCCCTCCTGTTTCCGCCTCTACTACGCTAGCCCTAAACTTCATGCTCTCATGCTTATCCAGCTCGCAGATGAGCTCCGAGAGTTCATCCCACCTGATTCCTCCTGCCTCTCTTCTCTCCCTTCCGCGCGCCAAGTTCCTCTTAAGGACGAAGTCCATCAGCAATTCAACAAGCTCCACGTGGCGCCTGGCGGCTTCCACAAGGTTGTTGTTCACGCTCTCCACGTCGTAGAGGAGACTGGTGGAGTACAGCTGCTCGCCGAGAAGCGGGGATACCGAGCGGAGCAGGCCGTCAACGGCTTTGGCGGTTAGAGATACCTCGCAGAGGTAGTCTTCAGCTCTAACGCTCCCGTCCGCGACGTGGAAGCCCCTGTTCAGCGTCAGCGGAACGAAGGAGAGCTCCAAGCCCCCTCTCGGCACGTATGCGAAAGCGGCAGTATCCTTCACGAGCACCTCCTGAACTTTTCCATGCACGCGGGTGCGAACCCTGCTTTTCGCATCTTCAAGAGCTGAGCCCGCGCGATTGAGTGCCAGGTGCAGCGGGTAAAGGTAGTGAGTTGGCAGCGCGCAGTAGCTCCTACCGACGCATGGCAGGGCTGGCAGCCAGGCGTTATTCACCCTGATAAAGCCCTTTTCCGGCGAGACTCGTATTCCACCGCTGGTCGAGTACGGCTGCTCAGACTCGTGCCGCTCCCCCGCCGTAGAAGCTCGCGGTTCACCGTCAGGCGTCGTCTCAGCGCAGCATTTATCGAGGGGGGCTCCCGCGAAGATGCGCCTGCTAACGTAGACTAGCCTCGCCAGAGAGTCGACTGGTGTGAACGCCATCAAATCGTCTCCGCCGGCATAGACGATGAAGCCTCCCAGCCTCGAGACCGCCACCGCTTCGAGGATTGCGATTCTGGATAGGGCACTGCTGATCGAGAAGTGGTAGGATATGCTCACAGGAATCATGCACTTGCGCCGAATTTCCTCTACCACCTTCCTGGCGCTGGTCAGCCGCCTTCTCACCTCATCCTCGCTCTCGTTCAGCTGCTCCGAGAGGGGTGCCGACCACTGTTCTAGGGCAGCCTGCCACCTCTCCTCATCTTCCTCCAGTAGCGCGGCGAGCAGCTTCTCGAACTCGCAAGATCCAGCAGTCCTCAAGATGCTTGCGAGCAAGGTTCTCAGTCTCGCAGGCTCGTCCTCCAGGCCGTACAGCGCCGAAACGTCGCCCACGAGCAGCTTACCGATGTTGTCGCCGTCGGCCAGAACGATGCCATAGTAGCTCCACAGGAAGCCAGCGAGACCCCACTCGCGCATAAGCGAGCTCCAGCGGGTCCTCAACTCCTTGTCGCTGGAAAGCCAGAGCGTTTCGGCGTCCGCCTTAAGGAGCCCGAGCAGCAGGATCTTCAGATCCTCACTCAGCTTCAACTCCCTAATCTCCCTCTCCAGCTTCCTTTCGGCGAGCCAGGGCCTGGCCTCGCTCGCAGCTGCTTTGAGAACTTCGAGGAACAGGGGGAAGCGAACTTCCAGCTGATCTTGGAGCCTCTGCGCTGGGAGAACCCCCTTACCTACGCTCTCGACGAGCCTCTCCCTAAGCCGAAGTGAGGCCACGTCGGGTGTGGATGGGAAGCCGAAGCGAGCTCTCTGAGGTGTCCGGGGTTCCTTGGCGAGCCGTCTAGCGTATTCCTCATCCTTGCCTAAGAGTAGTACGTTGAGTAGTCGTGGCTCGAGGCTGAGGACCCTCTTCGCGAAGCACCAGGCGCAGAGCCTCTCTCCGGGGGCGAAGATCGTCTTGAGGCCCCGAAGATCAATCTTAACTTTGTAGTTCTCCAGCCATTGGGTGAAGCCATCGAGCTCCGGCTCTTTCTCTCCGTGAGCCGCAGCATCTCTAATCCTTCTCCACCGTGCCTCGATTTCGGCGCTCTCCCAGCCCTTCGCCATGGCACCGTACACGTAGAAGCCGTACTCCTCCTCTTCGGGGCGTTCGCCCTCCCCCGAGGGTAGCACGAGGAGGGCCGGCAGCCTTCCACAGGAGGTGCAGTACTCGAAGCCTCTGGGCGAGCGGCGGGGGAAGCCTATGCCCCTAGCGAAGGCCGCTTCCGTGAGCTGGTCGACCTGCAGCTCAGCTTCAGGTTCGACCCTCTTGTACTTGCGCTGAGCTAGCCTCGAAGCCAGCTCGTTGTACTTTTCGCTGTAGGTACGCCAGTACTCTTGCCCCTCTAGCTCAACCTCGACCACCTCCATCCTGAGTAGGAGC
>JAWCCZ010000002.1:0-270433 GCA_038861545.1 Thermofilaceae archaeon
ACACCCTCGAGGCCTCCTCCACTTACATGCTCCCGCTCGGCAAATACTAAATACCAGCAAGGGTTAAAATAAACTGCGTCGAATAACGAAAGTTTCAATCATCTTAAACATTTTTCAGCGTCTCCCACGCTTTTTAAGCAAAACCCTACAGAAGCTCTGATTTTTTATGGAGGTTAAATAAATCGGGGTATTATGAGCGTAGCCGTGGATGTTGGAGGAACCTTTACGGATTTTGTCTACGTGGAACGCGACGGTTCACTGAGGTTCCTCAAAACCCTTTCAACGCCTAAAAGCCCTGAGGTCGCAGTTATCGACGGTTTAAAGAAAATTCTACAGGATATCGGAGTGAAGGAGGTTGTACACGCAACCACGATTGCTACCAATATGTTTAGAGGGCAGTATAGCTTAGAGCCACCTAAGGTCGCGCTCGTAACCACGGCCGGCTTTGAAGACGTTATTGAAATCGGTAGGCAGAATAGACCTAGCCTGTATGACCTTTTCTTCGAAAAGCCAAAGCCCCTTGTTCCAAGAGAGCTGAGGTTTGGGGTTAACGAAAGGGTGGACGCTGGGGGTAGAGTTCTCAAGCCGCTTGACCCACTGGATGTGGATAAGCTGGGGTTAAGGCTCAAGGAGCTCGGTGTGAAGAGCGTGGCGGTCTGCTTCCTGCACTCCTACCTTTACCCCTTTCACGAGAAACTAGCCGGCGATACGCTAGCCAAGTACGCGGTTTTCGTCTCTGTGTCGCACCAAGTAGCGCCGGAGCCTAGGGAATACGAAAGGGCTTCTACAGCGGTTGTCAACGCCGCGCTTATGCCTGTGGTCTCCACGTACCTTAGCAAGCTTAGTGGCGAGCTACTAAAGATGAACGTTGAAAAGCTGTTTGTAATGTCAAGTTCTGGGGGCATCGTGGACGTTGCTGAGGCTACTGCGAGGCCTGTACAGATTCTGGAGAGCGGACCAGCGGCTGGCGTTGTAGCGGCTGCCGAGTACGCTAGACTCTTGGGTTTGCCCAGAGTTGTTAGCTTCGACATGGGCGGTACTACAGCGAAGGCGGGCGTCATAGTTGACTACGAGGTACAGGTGACCGGCGAGTACGAGGTGGGGGGCGAGGCGCACCACGGCAGAGCGGTTAAGGGTTCTGGGTACCCAGTTAGATTCCCGTTTATCGATTTGGTGGAGGTCTCCGCAGGGGGTGGAACCGTGATATGGAAGGATGAGGAGGAGGCTTTAAAGGTGGGACCCATGAGCGCCGGTGCTGACCCTGGCCCAGCCTGCTACGGCAAAGGAGGGTGTGAGCCAACAGTTACCGATGCAAATCTAATACTAGGTAGAATCGGTGGATCCCTACTGGAAGGCTCGTTCAATCTCGATAAGGAAGCCGCTTTTTCCGCTTTCCTCAAGTTAGGCGACCCGGTGGAGGTCGCGAGTGAAGCCCTTAAGCTGGTGAATCTGGAGATGGCTAGGGCCGTTAGGCTCATCACAGCTGAAAGAGGTTTAGACCCCTCAGAGTACGTTTTAGTAGTGTTTGGGGGTGCTGGACCCCAGCACGCAGTTTTCCTAGCTGGAGAACTGGGTATAAGAGAGGTTGTGGTGCCCCCGCACCCCGGGGTTTTCAGCGCTCTAGGCTTGCTCATGGCGGATTGGAGGCTGGAAGCTAGGAGAGCATACCCAGATCCAAAAGGTTTAGAAGAAGTATTCGGAGACTTGGAAGCCGAGCTCGCCGGTAAAATTGGTAAAGTGGATTACTTCATAAGATACGCGGATGTAAGGTATAAGGGGCAGGGTTGGGAGCTGACCGTGCCTGTGGGGAAGCCCGCAAGTCTGGAGGACATTAAGGGAGTTTTTGAGGAGAAGCATTTAGCTATTTTCCACTTTAAACTGAATAGGGAAATCGAGGTAGTCGTCGCCAGGGTTTTCGCGGTGCACCGGAGACTTAAACCTGAGCTGTACGGGGTCGCCTGCTCCGGTTGCGCAAAGACGCCCTCATTTAGAAAAGTCTACATGGATGACGCGTGGATGAACACCCCTGTGTATTGGAGGGAAAAGCTTCCAGCGGGCTTTACAGTTGAGGGGCCAGCCGTAATCGAGGAATACGACTCTACGACTGTAGTACCCCCGGGTTGGAGAGCCAGTTTAGGGAAGCTCGGCGAGCTGAGGTTGGCTAAGGTGGGGTAAAATGGTTTCCTGGGAGCTGGTTTACAAGGCAACAGTTTTCGTAGCAGAGGAGATGGGAGTTGCGTTGAAGAGATCGGCTTTCTCCCCGAATATTAGGGAGAGAGTCGACTTGAGCTGCGCTGTAGCTGATGCTAATGGTGAAATTATCGCGCAGGCTGAGCATATTCCAGTGCACCTCGGATCCCTCAGAGTGGGATTGATTAGCATCTTGAAGTGGCTTGAGGTAAACGGAATCGAATTAAACGACGGTGACATGGTGGTTGCTAATGACCCTTACATAACTGGTACCCACTTGAACGATATTACTCTATTAGCCCCTGTTTTCAGCGAAGGAAAACTCGTGGCCTACGTGGTTAACAAGGCTCACCACGTCGATATAGGTGGTCCAGTCCCTGGAAGCATTAACCCGTCAGCTAGAACTCTTCTTGAAGAGGGGCTCGTCATACCCCCTGTGAAGTTAGTCGAGAAAGGCGAAGTAGATACATGTATCCTCAAGTTTATAACTGAGAACAGCAGAACACCTTCAACTGTTATAGGCGATATATCAGCTCAGATTGCCGCTAACCTTGAAGGTGTCCGAAGAACGCTGGAGCTGGTTAATAGGTACAAGTTAAGCAGCGTCCTTGAAGCCTGGTCAACAGTTATGGACTACAGTAGGAGGCTAGCCCTTAGGCAGATAACCGGATGGAGAGTTGGAGTATACCGAGCCGAGGACTACTTGGAGCTCGAGGATAGCGATCTAGTCATCAAAGCTAACGTAGAAGTTAAGGGTGACGGCGTTAAAGTAGACTTCTCAGGTACTTCTAAGCAGGTTGATTCGCCGTTAAATGCTGTGTATGGAGTTACCTTCGCCGCAACTAGCTACGCTGTAAAGTCAGCGCTTAACGGGGATATCCCCATTAACGAGGGTTTCTACAGTATAATTGAGGTCAGCGCACCAGAGGGCTCCCTAGTCAACCCTAGAAAACCTGCACCTGTTTCAGGGGGGAACCTAGAAACAAGTCAAAGGATAGTTGATGTAGTATTCCGGGCTTTAGCTGAAGTTATTCCGGATAGAATTCCAGCGGCAGGCTCTGGTACAATGATGAATGTGATGCTCGGAGGGGTTAGCGGAGAAGCGGAGTACTGGGCCTATTACGAAACTATAGGTGGAGGCACAGGGGGGAGACCAGTTAAAGATGGGGTTAGCGGTGTTCACGTTAACATGACTAACACACTTAACACACCGATCGAAATAGCTGAGAGAAATTACCCCTTGCTATTCACCGCTTACCGGATAAGGGTTGGCAGCGGCGGTAAAGGCAAGTATAGAGGAGGAGACGGTATTGTGAGGTCGTTTAAGGCTTTAACGTCTGCTAAGCTATCGATATTGGCTGACAGGTTTAAGAGAGGACCCTACGGCTTATGGGGTGGCTTAAGCGGGGCTCCAGGTAAGGTGACCGTTAAGAAAAGAGGTGGTAAAGCGCTGGAAATGCCCAGCAAGTTCACTGTCAACTTAGAGCCCGGAGATGAAGTCATCATCTGCACACCTGGAGGAGGGGGGTGGGGATCCCCAAGCGTGTGAACTGCTTACAGGTTGGTGCGTGGCCTACCTGGGAGAGCCCGGCGGGCTTACTTGTTACAGGCTGAGTTTTCTACAGCTGGATGGTTTACCGGACAACTTGCAGTTCTTCCTAAGCTTTTTCCATCGCTTAACGCGCTTTGCGGAGAGCTGGGAGTAAGCTGGTTTTCACCCGCCTCCTCAAGCACAGCTCTAGCAGCTTCGACCGCCTTGATCAGTTCCACTCTGAGGAATTCGATGCTCGCCTTTCCGTTAGGGTCTCCCCTCTCCCCGGGGTTTGGTGGGCTGCTATCTCTTCTATGTGTTTCGTTCATTTAAACTCAGCCTTGGCTCCCCCTCAGGCCGTTTTAAAAGTAATTCTTAAGGTAAGTAAACTTTAACTTGCATATAATTAAACTTTATCGAATTATGAAAAATTACACAGTTAATATTCGGCAATAATCTGATGTGTTTTTAAGAGAAAACACACTTTACTATGTTAAGCGTTGCGTGGGCGCTAAGTAAAAACTGTTAACATGTAGAGGGGGGACAACCACTTTTTCCGTTATTAACTGGAGAATCACTCGTGACCCCACTTAAACCGGTACTTCATTAAGAGGAATGTTGCAATCAGCCAGACGGCAATGCTTGCAGTGGAAAGCCATATCGGAAAAGCGGCAGCTTGACCTGATAGAGCTCTGCCTAAGTCGATCAGGACTGCTGTAGGGATCGCCGCGCAGGCAGTCCGTAAAGGCTCGGGAAGTAGGAAAGGTGTATAGTAAACTGGGGGCAGCATGGTCGTGAGGGTTTGCAGAGGGTTTGTCACCGCAGATATATTCATCGGGTTTCGAATTCTGAGTACGATTGACAGTGAAAGGAATAGCCCGAGGAATGTAGCGATAACGGAGAGTAGGATGACCAGCAGGACTCCCTGAGCTCCTATACCTGCTATAGCGGCAAGCAGCACAACTAGGGGGATCTCCGATACGAAAAACGGTATGAATGCCCCTAAAACCGAGCCTACCAGGTACTCAAGCGGTGTTATAGGGGAGGCAACACGCCTTTCATACTCGTTTGATACTCTCTCCCAACCGATCGACTGAGCTGAAATGTTTAAACCCACGTTCCAGCCGCTGATTACTAGGAGAACCACAACCATATGTCTCAGCGCTTCCCACCCTCCCCAGAGGCTGAAAATCACGACTAGCCCCACTGTCGAGATAAGAGACTGGGCGATCCACATCCACTGCCTTCTGAAAACTACGAGCTGCCCGTAAGCCACTCCCAAGATCCTCCAAACGAACTTCATCTACTTCACCCTCACAGCGTTTAAGTAAGCGTCCTCTAAATCGACCTCACGTATCTCATGGATATTGGTTTTCAGCTCCTCAACTACGTTGTAGAGCTCGCTCCTAGTCTTCGCGTATATAACTACCTTATCGCCGAGGTCTATGTATTGGATATCCTCGGGGAGGTGATTCCGCTTATCTACGACTGCTTTAAACTTGTAAGGTAAAGCTTCCACCAGAAAGAAGGGTTTCCCCGAAGTTATCGTAATGCCGGAGTTTATGAAAAACACCTCGTCCGCAACCATTTGCGCCTCCGTTAAATTGTGAGTTGTCATAAAAATAGTGGCACCGTTAGCTGCAACCTCCCTTACTGCTTTGAGTGTAGCGTACCGTCCCTCCACATCCACGCCTGCAGTGGGCTCATCTAGAAAATAGACAGTAGCTGGCACTGCTAGCGCAGACGCAACAACTGTCCTCCTCCTTTCACCGCCGCTTAGAACCCAGGCTCTCCTATTCCTGATATCCCAAAGGCCCAGAACCTCAAGCCACCTTCTAGCTTCCTTTTTAGCTTCAGAGTAGCTGAAACCCCTCGTCATGAGAGTGGATATGATGAACTCCTCCGGCGTCATGTCGCCGCTTACACCATAGCCCTGGGGTAGGTATGAAATAATCTTCCTTACTTCGCGGTACTCCTTTGTAACGTCGAAACCTCCGACGCGAGCCCAACCCTTATCCGGCTTAAAGAAAGTTGTTAAAATTCTCGTAGTAGTGGTTTTACCTGCACCGTTGGGTCCGGCAAGCACCGCGACGGACCCGTTGCTCACGGATAGCGTGACGTTTTTCACTCCCCAAATTTCGCCGAACTTCTTTCCCAGCTCAAAAGCCTCCACGTTCATCTACACACACCCCTGCTAGGCATCCTCTCCAAGTATTAGTAGGATTCTCACAATTTGTGATGAACAACCTGGGTATACTTTCACCAACCTTTACGTGCTTACGGCTAAGATCTTTCACCGTGATCTTACTGCTTCTACTCTCGGTTTCCGTTGATTCCCAACATCCTATCAACCTTCTCATCGAGCATTATGACTTATTGCTCAGGGGGATAAACTTTCAGTGTAAAAAGTGGTCAAAATTAAACTCTCCAGAAAGCGGAAACTGACCACAGGAGCGTCGGCTATGGTTCAACTCGAATTCTATACTCGGCCTCGCTTGTATTCTCTACAGTAGATCTAAACTTAACTCAAAGAGCAGCAGTATAGGTAAGTAGATTAAACACTGGAAGAACCTGTAAAAGCGTGGCTTTAAGTAACGTTGCAGAAGAGCTGGGAGGAGAAGTCCTGAAATGTAAGAAACTGAATGGGTTAAGTAACGAGTGCTACAGGCTGGATGTGAGTTCAGGTTCCTGTACATCGAGTTTCGCGGTTAAAATATACCTAGGTAAGGATGCTAAACGCAAAGCGGAGAAGGAGCTCGAGCTTTTCAAGATTATGCCAAGGTACGGCCTAAAAGCCCCAGAAGTGTGCTTGACTGATATAGATGGCAGGTTTACGGGTAAACCTTTACTTGTCTGGAAGTGGATTAATAGTGTTCCCGCCGGCAAAGTTCTTGAAAAGAAAGCTTTTGAAAGCCTTATCTCGCGCACGCTTGCGGCGGTACTGGCCAACTTTCATAAAATCCCCTGGTCTGGATTAAACCCAAATATTTTCCCCAGAAAAGTAAGGCTTTGGGAAGAAGAACTTTACACTCTGCGTTTACTAGCTAAGCTAGCCGGGTTCAAGGACAACGAGTTAATACCCTTTGCAACAGTGTTGGAAGAACTTGAAATCGAACAACCAGTACTTGTGCATGGCGACTTTAATCCAGGGAACGTGTTAGTAGGTGAAGATGGCGTCTACATCATGGATCTCGAGAACGCGTTCGTGGGCGATCCCCTTTACGACGTTGCTTACGCTTTCGCTTTCATCTCATTTGGGGAACGTTGGAATGCTGCTTTATCTTTCGTTCAGGAGTACTTCAAATTAAGCGGCTGCAGCTTACAGTTATTTACTCCAAAGCTGATGGCGACTGCAGCTAAATTACACTTTTTTCTGAGCTTAGAGGAAATAAAAAGTTTAATCAAGGTAAAGGGTATATCACTACCTCTCGCTGAAGTAGTGTTCCTAAGACCATTCAAAAAACATTTGAGAAACATCTTTCACGGGGGTATTAGCTGTGCAGCGGCTTTACATTGCTAACTTTGTTTCGCACTATTTGAGGCAAGTTTTTATCCCTAACAAGTTATAGGCGGCTGAAGAGAAATATCATGCAAGAAGAGAACCTGCCTAGGCTGATATCGAGTAATAGGATTAAAGCCCTCTTCTCGGAAGAGGGGGATCTCCTCTACTTAGAGTTAGATGGGAAAACTTACGAGGGGCTTGGATATTTTGCCCCGATACCTGTGTTTGAGCTTAAAGGCCTCAAGCTAAGCGAGATCCCAGAGGATGTCTACATCGAGCCGGTGAAGCGCATTAAAGACGGGGTTATTCAAGGGCTTAGCTTAGGCGAAGTATTCAGCTATTCCGTCCGCCTTTCGAAAGGCATAGCTGAAATTGAAGTGCTGGGCTGGACAACCGAGTGGGATAGAGCGATAAGCGCTATTGCTTACTATAAAGCTCTGGTTTCAGTGGTCAGGGAACTGACAAATGCTGACATTGTGAATGGATACGATGTAGAGACCGAAGACAAATGGTTTTCGCTTAGCTTCTCCCTCAGGATCCCCGATGATTTAACGGTACATAAAACACTGGCCTTGATAAAGAAAATCGCTTGGGAGATCGAAGCAGAGGTCGAGTACAGGGCAGCACTTTTAGCGTTTAAAGAAGCAAAGAGAAGATTAGCTAGCCTGTGGAAGCCCGAGGAAAAAGTATCTGAAAGGGTTAAGAAACTCCTGATAAGTATATAATCCGGAAGCTCTACGTGTTAGGCATCGTAGCGAAAACTCCGAAATCGACCCGATAGCCGTAGCGAGCTGGAGTGAAACGTTTCTCGACAGGATCAAAACGCAGCTAGAACTCAAATAGCTCTAAAGGAATGCATAGTCATCTACGAGGAAGACAGCCAACCCGGAGCGAAAGTGAGCACGTTGATCGGCCCCACAAACCCTGGTGAAAACCCGAGAACGAAAGTTGATAGGGCGCAGTCTTAGGCTACGCTTGCAGAGGCCCCCTCTACGAGCAGGGCCCCTGCACAAACCCTAGCTATTCCAGCAGAAATCCCCGTTAACACCAATCCTCGTTTAACTCGCTACTCCGCTATCGTGAAGGAGGACTATGAGGAGATGAAGGGGGAGCTCTTAAAGAACCTAGTGGAGATCTTCATAGAGAAGGGCGTCTTCCCTCTTTTCTGAAAAACTTAAGTTTTTAAAATCTAGCAGGTCTTAGCACGGCATGAGTCTTAAAGTTAGAGTGGGAACTTCAAACGATATCGATGCCCTCGTGGAGGTTGAATGCTCCGATGTGGATACGTGGTACCATTATTCCCACAAAGGCCGAGGGGAGCCGGCTAAATATGAAGAATTAACCCCTTTGGAGAGGGTGATGCATGGAGGGCCGTGGATGGATCGTTCAGAACTAGCTGATTACTGGAAATGCATGAAGCGGTTAGGCATCATTCCCCTCGTTGCTGAACTGGACGGAAAAGTGGTTGGGCATCTAGACGTGATCTTCGCTAATGAACTGCCCTTAGGGGCCTTCCTCCACCTTGATGTCTTGAAAGTCCATAAAGCATACAGGAGAAGAGGCGTTGCAAGAGCTCTGATCCAAGAAGCGGAACGAATAGCTAGGGATAGGAAGGTGGATTTCATGCTGGTCATCCCCCAGGAGTACGAAGGCCCGTCTGGATTGACTTACAGGAGCTGCGGTTTTGAAAAAGCCTTCGACACGTACGATATGGAGGTAGCGGTCAACAAAGCAGCCATCCCATGGGAAATCAGGCTAGCCCCTATTACTCTCGCCAAAGAGCCCCCTGTCAAATCCCATCTCATGATCTGCGGGTGGTACAACATCGGTACGAAGATCTGGGACAACTTCGCAAACCCTGACTTAGAGTTAATACGCTTCCTCCACATGCACCAACTTACCACCTCCCTCCTGATGGGGGAGAGCGTGTACTTCCTATACATGTGGTCGGAGCCCTTCAACCCAGTGACAGGTAACATTGCTCTCTGGGCTCCGGAGCCCCTGGACAAAAAGGAGCTGAAAGAAGTCCTCCAAGCGTGCAGAGCCCTAGCCTCGCGTATGAGCATGGGAAAAATAGTGGTCAGAACAATTGATCAATACGCCACGCTACTAGAGGCCATAGGCTTCAAAGCAAAGTCGAGGGGGGAACCCTACCTGGCCAAAAAGCTGGCCCCCTAAATCGTTACAACTGATCGTCCAATTCTCCATTCCTAGTCTCAAAAACCTTTACTCTCCCTCTTTTCTCCGTATCCACAGCCTTCAATTCCATAAATTTTCTGAGTTTTGCCTTAAAAAATAAGCAGCTAGACATGCAAAATTTTCTCAGAATACTCTATCATTAACCCTCAATGTATGTAATGCAAAACATCTGATTGTTATGATAAAGGGGAAGACTTTCCTCTGGCACCAGACTCCTTGGCCACCGATCCTGTTATAACGATGGGAGTTATTTCCTTTGAGGAGTACACGCAAGCAGCACAGAGGCTTGCCCGCCAAGTGGCTTGTCGAGGAGTAAGCCGTGCTTAGCCTCTCCGCCGATAATTTCTTCTTCGTTCTAGTCTCTGGCTTCGAAGAACATGTTTCTCACTCTGATAAACGCATCATGCTGGAAGCTCTGCGCCCATCTGTTATCATTCGACTTTATCCCAAGGAAGGCCACGCTCTTCCTGCTGTGGAGGTAATTCTTCAGCGCCTTTTTCTCCACGGAGGACTACTTTCTCGGCTGGTACTCCCTCATCGTCCACAGGATAGTAATGCCCTCCTCTAGTGTCCACCTCAGCATCGGCTATCGTAACCTGGTAGCTCGCGATTTTCTTCCTTAGCCTGCCCGTGAGCGGACTCCTCAGAAGACTCAAACAAGCACGGTAACCTGAGGCAACTAGCACCAACCTTTTAGCAGGCCTGTAGGGGGTGGCTGAGAAGGCAATCCTGCAGGAAGTCTTTCTCTTAGCGTAAGGTTAGCATAATTTTCCCCAAGCGAGCGGGTCCTTCGTTGTGGAGTTTTATGAGTATGTGAGTGGGGGAGGCTCCAACGGGTGATGTGGTGACGCTGAGCGATATTCTGGAGAGCGAGTACTTGCTGGTGCACGAGGTTGTAGAGATGAGCGAGCTGAAGAAAAAGGGAGGGTTCATGCTGGACCTCCATAACAGGGACGCATACATATGGAAGTACTTAGGCGTGGGGGGAGGACTTCGGGGACTACAGAGTATGCTCCGAGTGGACTTTCGACGTGCTGACCAGCAGACTAGTGATTAAAGAGGTACTGATAGATCTGAAGGCAGGTCTAACGAAGACGTATATGAGTTTCATAGGGAGTATACGATTCCCGAAATCTTACAAATGCTCAGGTCAGCGGGGTTCAGGATAGTCAAGATCTACGGAGACTGCTCTGACCGTTTTGACCTAGAATCTGATTCCGTGGATATTGGTGGAAAAGAACGAATGAGTAAAGTGGAAATGAAGACACTTTAAATCTGAGCATCCTAAGATCATAGTCTCACTCCTAAGGGTTAGAGTGGCATGGGTGAATTGATAGGCTCTACTACAAGTGCAACGTATCTGTGTTTTCCCCGGCAGTATCGCTTAGGAAGACCTGACTATTAAAGTGCTGATTAAAGCCGAGGTAGGAGGCAAAGATACCTGTGAAACAAGGGCTGAGGAGTGTATGGGCTCGCTCTGAAGCACCGGTTTGCTTAAAGGGAAGCGGCTGTAGGTCTTCGAGTGCTTAGAAAGAGTCTAACTGATGGATTAGGGGACCATTCTCTCTACCTCGCTACCCATCGCCTCGCTTGAGCTTGCCTATTCCTGACAAAGTTGGTGAAGTTGCCATCAAGCGGTAATTAGAAGTTTACTCCTTTAAGCTTCTCAGCTATTCCGTAGCTTCGGCTGCGCTCCGGGTGCTAGTCTTCAAAATTTCGCATGGTACTTCACCTACTTCCCTACGAAGGCGGCATTTACAGAACGCTTGCAGAAGTTATTTTATAAGCTTCTTTCACTATACGCTGAGCCTTCATGACTGTGCTACCGTGTCTGAACCGTAACTTAAAACTTCTTTTGGCTGTGAGTTCTGTTAATGCGCTTGCTAACGGCCTTATAATACCTGTACTCGCTCCGTACTTCGTTCACCTTGGCCTTGGAGGGAGTGAAGCGGGCTTACTCAGAGGCATAATGGGCTTCTCGACAGCAGTATTTCTCATACCAGCCGCCTATCTCGCGGACATGAAGGGTCGAAAACCCCTAGCACTAGCTGCCGCTATTATCAGTCCTCTTGCCCCCCTCCTACTCCTAGCCGGGGCTTCTACAGCGCTAGCTGTAGCGTTCGCTGTCGCCGGCGTCTTTAATGCTGCCTTCAATGTTTCTCTTAGCCCTCTTTTCGCTGACTCCGTTGAGAAGGATGAACAGATGGATGCAGTGTTTTCACTCTCTCAACTCTCATGGCTTATCTTCTCCTCTATGGGGGCCGCACTCACCTGGCCTCTCCTAGGCTTGAGTGAGCAGCTAGGCGGCGTAATAAGCGCCTATAGGGTAGCGATCATGCTCTGCTCGATCCTCTTTGCTATGTGCATCCCCTTACTCTCTGGTGTGAAGGAGTCGACGAAGAAGAAGAGAGTAGGAGGGTTCAACTTAAAGGTCTCGCCAGTAGCTCTCAAGCTTGCAGGGCTAACTGCCTTACGGGCTTTCGGCGAGGGCCTCAGTACCTGGAATATTAACTACTGGTTCTCGCGCAGGTACGGTGTTGAGGCTGCTGAGCTAGGAGCACTAAGCATAGCCGGTAACTTAATGACAGCTACTGCTACAGCGGTAGCGCCGGCAGTATCTTCAAGGCTGGGAACACTAGCAGCGGTAATGCTGCTACAGCTCTCATCCACACCCTTACTGCTCACAATGGCGCTATCCACAAGTTTTCTCTACACAACAGTCTTATACACGCTTAGAAGTGCGATCATCAACACTACTTATCCTCTGATATCGTCGCTGCAGATGCGGCTAGTAAAGCCCGAGGAGAGGGCGAGAATAAGCATGCTAGATGCACTCGCTTGGGAGTTCGTGGGGGCTGCTGGTGCAACGCTCGGCGGATACCTCATGGATGTTTGGCTCGACTTACCCCTCTACCTCACTTGCACCGTCTACCTCGCCCAAACATTGTTCTTCTACACCGTGCTGAAACCCTACGCCGGTGGTCAGGAGAAGATTCAGCACGGAACTGAAGCGCTCTCCCTGCACTGAGGGGCAGGAAAAAGCTGCGCCACTACCCCTACTTACCGGCTTTACTCGGCTGGCTTTTACAGGTAAGATTCATGATAACCACTTATCGGTTAAGAAATGTAAACTTAGCGCTAGGGTTGCATCTCTTTTCTGGACCTCAAGAGCTGCAGGTTACGTCTGAGATCAGCATTACGATAACCGTGCTCTCCCCGTACTTCGTCCACTTAGTTGAGTGTGAGCCAGCGGGCAAGAGATGCTTCACCCCTGGCACCGCTTAACCTTTAGTGGGAGCTAATTCAAGTTTTGCTCTACCCGCTCGACTTAGGCAAACAAAGGTTCGCCGCAGGGAAGTTCTCTTTGGATAAGGGCTGTACTTGACGACCTCTTGGCAAGCTTGTGCTTCAACACATTTCTTCGTCACGCTTAAATACTACATTTCTAGTATTACCTAAATGGTGTTACCATGACGTACGTAACTGTATCCGCCAAGATAGATAGGGAGTTACACGAGAAGTTGAGGAAGTACGGCATACCAATTAGCAGGGTTATCAGGAGGGCTCTCGAGGAGGAGGTCAGAAGAGCGGAGGAAGAGGAGGTTAGGAAGGCTCTCAGAAGGATCGGGGAGGTTCTGGAGAGGATACCGCCGGAGGAGCTCGCGGCCCTGGTAAGGGAGAGCCGGGAGGAGAGATGAAGCTGTTCTACGATGCCTCCGCCCTAATGAACGTCATAAGGCTCTGCAAGCAGGACGCCTACGGCCTGCTTAAGGACTCTCTGATCCTATGCCTCACGAAGTACGAGATTGGGAACGCGCTTTGGAAAGAGGCCGTACTGCAGAGGAGAATAAGCGTTGAGGAGGCGCTTGAGGTAATGCTTCTAGTGGATAGGATCTTGGAGGCGATGAAAATAGTCGATTTCATAGGTAGCGACCAGGCCCTCAAGCTGGCATACAAGCTTCAGATGACGTTCTACGATGCGTCTTACTTAGTCGCATCCGCGGAGAACGATTCTGTGCTGGTGACGGATGATGCAAAGCTGAGGAGGAAAGTCCAGGAGAATATCAGCGCTGTGACCAGAATACTGAAGAAGAGGCCGGTAGTTTCGTCGAGCGAAGAGATTCTGCGTGAATATAAACCGTGAAAAGCGTCTCCCTACGGGCGCGGAGAGAGGTTTTGATCACGCTTTGGGCACGCGTTGCACCATTATAGGGGAAAATTGCTTGCGCAAGTCCTCTGTGTCGTGCACTGAGTGCGCAACCGTTGAATGCGACAGCAGAGCTGTGATCTCTCCCTACGAATTGCTAAGGCTTATTTTGTTCTACCGTACCACAGTACTACGATGGAGGAAGTCGTGGTCACCAGGAAATACCAAGTTACGATCCCCAAGGCCGTTCGCGAATAGCCGGGCATCAAGGTTGACGATAGGCTGTCTGTGAGGGTTGTTGGCGGCAATATCTTGAGAGGGAGACAATCTGGGGCTTAGGTTTGCACCTATTCCTCTTTGGGTTGTTCGGGGCACTCTTCAGGCTCAGCCCTAGGGCAGCTTACGAGGCTGCGAAAACTATCTCGCTTACCGATCAAGCTCGTAGCACTCACCATGAGGACTCTTAGAGTGGCATCACGTATGGCGCGCTACACGCTGCTCTCGCCGCTGGGGGTGAGGCAGAGAGGAGCGTCACCAAAGACCTAGAGGATTGAGGCGTATCGTATCCGCCTGGAGTAAGATCGCCTGCGAGCACAGCTTCGGGAGGCTACAAGTATTCTCACCGACGCAGGCCCCACTATGGCAAGGCCGATACACGCCACCAGCCCTACATCCGTCGATCATCCAGGAGATGGCGCTAAATCTCGAGGAGGCTCACTCTAGAGTGAAAAGGCCGACCAAACTCTTTGAGTCTTCAATACTAGACTCGGCGAGGTTACGAAAGCCTTACAGCTTATCTCTTCCCTTATGTGATCCGAGATGTCGCAAGTCCTGCAGTTTAGGCGTCGCTAAACTGCTTCAGACTTTATGGAGAGGAAACAGGGCCGGTGATGCTGCTATAGAGCCTCCGCGCAGCCGGCTTAGAAAACTTAGAAACCAGCGTTTAGGCTTTCAAAAATAACCTAACTTCCATGGATAAATTGTATAGTATATCATCGACGATTAGGTAGACGCCTTGTACTCTATCGACAGTAACGCAGCCGGACAAGTAGATAAAAACTTGATGAGCGTTAGAGTCGCATACAGTGCTAGTTGCCAGAACGTCCAGTATTCAGGTGTTAGAAAAGCGACTCATCATCGTAGGGACATTTTGATGGCTTCAGAGATTTGGCGGTCGCTGAGAGGGGGAGGGGTTAGCCATCGACGATAGGGATCTCTTGATCTGCGCTGCTGCGATAGGGAAGAAGCTACCCTTAGTGACGAAGAAACTGAATCATTTCGAGAGGTTGCTACCCTACAGGCTTGAAGTACGGACTAAGCATTAGAGAGATTATTGTTGCCGTGGTGAACTAACTGTTTCCCTTGTTTAATACTAGAAGTAAAAAGTTAAGTTATTATGGTAATCTTTAAGTTTATGTAAACATCGTTTAACAGAAAGAGCGGTATACATGATTTTTTCTTATCTAAACCCTTATTAACGGATCTTAAACATCCCGCTGGTGCACGTTTGGGGGTCGCATAGCAGGGAGTTAGCCGAGGGGTTTGTCGGTCCTCCATCGCCCAGGCTGGAAAAACTGTTCAAGCTGAAAGATTCGCCAGCCAGCGTGTTAGAAGTCGGCTGCGGGACGGGGAGGAACACGGTTTTCCTCTCGGGAAAAGGGTTCCAAGTGGTAGTTTTCGATGTTGCTTTAAGACCGTTAAGATACGTTAACGCTGATTGTCACAGGATGGCGGCAACGGCGGATTTTACCTTGCCTTTCAGAGATTTAGTCTTCGACGCAGTTGTGGATATATACGCTTTCACCTTTATTGGTAACAAGGAGCTCTACATGCACGAGGTAAGAAGGGTGCTTAAGCCTGGGGGCTTATTTATGGTGGAGTTCGATGGAAACCCCCATATTCTCACCCACGGCCAGCTAAGAAGGACATTAAGAAGAAGTATGGTTAAGGGGTTAGAGGTTCTCGAACTCCAGGAAATCTACCATGCTTGGGGTTGCATCCACGATGAGTCTAAAAGAGAAGTACCGGCCCTCTCAGCCCTCCTACTGAAATGTTAAGCGACTCATACTTATAATACACACCAAGATATTTTATTGAACCATGTGTTGCGCAGATGCCCTTACGCTAGGCGTGTAGCTGTTTTCTCGATTAAGTTCAGGAACTCGTTTATAACGAGGTGGTATTGTACTCGGGCCGAGGTATGGTGTCCTTACAGGGCTCGGAGGAGGGAATGCCCCTACCTTCCCTCTTCGGCAGCTTTCTACGGTTTCGGGCTTTCACCTGAAGCCTATAAATAGCGGAAAAGGTGAGGGGCTCGGAGTAGGATATATTTACATGGTAGTACTTGAGCTGTGAATAAATGGGTTTTGCTCTCAATACTCGCGCTGGCTCTTCTCGCGGTTGTTGGGCTACTGCATTTGAGGCATGGACCGGAAAGCGGAGAAGAGAGCCTTATGAGACTTAGGGGAAAGTGGGATTGCATAGATGTGCTAGGCGGCGAGTACAGGGTCTGCAATAACGTTTGGGGATCTGGCCCAGGCGTGGGCGAGCAAGTGCTGGGAGTAGATCCCAGTTCAACCTACTTTAAAGTTATCCGTACTACGCATCGCTCGCAGGGCGTTGCAGCGTACCCTTTCATCTACAAAGGTTGCCACTGGGGCCATTGTACAAAGGGGAGTGTTCTCCCCTTACAGGTCGATAGGCTTAAGTCAGCGGAAAGCAGCTGGGCCATCGAAATAGGTAATGCTGAGGGGACGTGGAACGCGGCCTATGATCTATGGTTCAGCATAAGGGGCGCCAGCGAACCCACAGGTGGAGCCGAGCTGATGATCTGGATAAACTACGGGGGTGGTGCGAGACCGGCAGGGGTGAAGACCGCAACTGTTGTTTTAAACGACGCTGCTTGGGATGTGTACTTTGCGAAGATGGACTGGAACTACGTCGCCTACTTCAGGGTTGAGCCCATTGACCGGGTGGAGCTCAATTTAAAGGAGTTTATTAATGACGCTGTGCAGAGAGGGTATGTAAACCCCTCCTGGTATTTAGACGCCGTGGAGGCAGGCTTTGAAATCTGGTCGTATGGTCAAGGTTTAACAACGCTTTACTTTACGGTAAGAGTGGCCGGTGAATAACATGTCAACAGCATTCATTGAAACGCTTAAGCTAAATTCTAAAACTTTCATAGTTGGTAAGCATTTTTTATTACAGCTTACTTTCAACCTGCCGAGCGGGAGCTGAGCGAGCATCTCCTGATAACTGCTTGGCTACTGTTTCTTTACTTTTAGATGTGAACCACCCCCGGTAGCGGTGGTTGTGACCAAGTAGCCGGGTATACATTAAAAAGTTGAAGTCCCCGTTACTGTTTCGGTAATTCTTTTACGGCTAGATATTCAGCGCTAATCGTTTTAAAGCCGTTAGCTAGAAGTGCTTCCACAATTTTTCTCTTAGTAGCATCCACCGGAGCTGTTACAATTTTCGCCCCTGTCTCTAGGCTTACGTTTTTCAGGCCGCTGAGAAGTGTTTGAAGCACGTCAACCGCCTGGTACGAGGCTAAAGCCATGTAATCAGCGAAGAGCTCGTGGTCTAGGGTGAACTCAACTAAACCTTTAAGCCTGTTCCCCTTATAGGCTAGAAGTGCCTCCTCGTTTCTCAGGTACCTCCTATATATTAACCGGTCGACAGGCTCGGTTAACGTGCTCCACCAGGTAGCTGCTTTAAAACTCCTTACCCTACCTAGGCTACCGGCTCTTCTTCTTCTTAGGGTGAAATAACCAGGAAAGTCGTCAGGCAGTACATTAACGTCGGCGCTCATTATTAGTATAATTCCCTTTAAAGCGTATCCTTTACGCAGGTAAAAGTCTAGTGCTTTTTTGTTCCCATCCTTTACACTTAATGCTATGCTCTCAGCGCCAGCTTCAATAAGTATCCGCTCAAGTTCGCTGAGTAATTTTCCACCGATACCGGATCCCCTGTACCCGGATTTAACTGCAATGCTGTCGATATAAGCCGTATCCCTGTACTTGTACGCTATAGCAAAGCCAACAACTTCCCCCTGCAACTCTGCGACAAGTATCTTCCTTCTCTTAGATTGCACTCTAAGCAGAGCTTCAAACCACTCATAATCTTCTTCGTCGAGCCCCTCGAGAGATTCTAAGTGTATCTGGAATATGGTTTTACAGTCTCTCGCCCTAGCCGAACGTATAAGAAGCCCAACGTTCTCTAAGGCGCTCTTAGGGCTATCCTCTAGTCAACTCGCCATGAACTTTAAACACCCAGTGGAAAGTAACGCGAAGCGGGGTTTATAAATCTTGTTTAACCGTTGAAGATTAAGTTTGCCATGTTACTCGATTTTAACGGTTAAAGCCAACCTCTTACCTTAATCGCCTGATAAAGCCTGTCGAGGGATGTAACCACGGCCGCGTCTCTCATAGTTACATTCTCCTTCTCGCACTTCATATCCTCGAACCTTCTGTACACGGTTTCGAAGCTTCTCCTCATTATCTCCTCGAGCTTCCTCCTGCTTTCGCTTTCTCCCCACCAGTACCAGGTAACTCCTTGAACCCACTCAATGTAACTTCCAATTACCCCTCCGGAGTTGGCGAGCAGGTCTGGGACCACGAGCTTACCGCGACTGTAAAGCACCCGTTCGGCTTCAGGTGTAGTGGGCCCATTAGCGCCCTCGACAATCAACTTCGCTTTCACCGAGCCAGCGTTGTCTATCGTTATCTGGTTTTCAACAGCGTCGGGGGCGATTATATCCACATCGAGGTAGAGGACAGCTTTAGGATCGTTAATCTTCTGGCCTCGTGGGTAGCTTATTACCGTTCCGTTTTCGCGTACGCATTTCATGGCCAGCTCTACGTCGATTCCGCTTGGATCGTAAACGGTTCCATCAATATCGCTTACTGCTACTACTTTAGCACCCATTTTCTGAACCCAGTACGCGTGCCAGCTTCCGACGTTCCCAAAACCCTGTACGGCGATCGACGCGTCTTCTAAGCTCCCGAGAACCTTCTCTGCAATTAACTTTGTAATAACCGCACAGCCGTAACCGGTGGAGTAATCCCTTAACGGGTCTCCCCAAAGAGCAGGGGGCTTGCCGGTGAAAACTCTGGGGGCGCTCTTACCCGCTATTTTACCGTATTCGTCAACCATCCATGCCATCACCTGAGGGTTAGTGCCCACGTCTGGTCCAGGCACGTCGAGTTCTTCGCCCAAAACGTTACACAGCATCCGGACGTAGCCTCTGGAAAGCCGCTCTAACTCACTTTTACTCAGTTTGCTGGGATCTACACGTATTGCACCCTTACCGCCACCGTAGGGGATCCCCGCTAACGAGTTCTTTAAAGTCATAATAGTAGCTAAAGCTATTGTATCCTCTAGGCTGGATTTCGGGTGGAACCGTATGCCGCCTTTATAGGGGCCTAACGCGCTGCAGTGCTGCACTCTGAAACCCTCGAAGACCCGGAGCTCCCCCGAATCCATGCGAATGGGGATGCTGATGCATACGACGCGTTCAGGCTTACTTAGCAAAGTATACAGTTCTTCAGTGAAGCCCCCCTGCTCTACTCCCCTCTTAAGAACCTCGAGAACATTCTCGAGCAAGCTGCTCACTTCAACCACCATGGTAACCTTGAAGTGTGGGTTAAAACGGTTAACTCTACCGATAACTGTATAAGCCTGAGTGTCGCGTTTTAAAAACTTTTCATGTTGACGGGGGATATTTAAAGAATATGAATAAGCTTCAAGCTTCTCGCCTGAACGTAGCACAGCTTCGCTAAACTACCATGCAACCGAGAGGCTAGGGTGACGCGGGGGGCGGCGGGGGTGGAGGCCGCTCCACTTTCGGGGGCCGTCGATTCATCAGTATCAAGTACGCAGACAAAGCACCCGCGATCGCTGAGGCAAAAGCCGTAACCGGTAGAAGCAAGTAAAGATTTTTAACTTGTTCATTCACTGCTTCTAGTTTCCGAGCTAATTCCTCCTCCTGGCTTGCGCAAAGGGTTTTAAGTTTCTCATTCTCTTCCGAAAGCTTGGAGATTTCTAACATCAAGTTAGTACGCTCCTCTGCAAGTTTAGTTATGTTCCCCTGTAGAATGGTAAGGTTAGCTATACATGCTTTGTATGCCCCTCTCAGAGCTTCTTCCCCGGGACCGGTTATAGTTACTGCATCGATGAACTCGCGTGAACTGTAATAGTGCACGCCCCCGATCATCTGATAGTCTTCGGGGCTAGCGAAAAGAACGCTAACCCACACTACAACGCACCCTGGCACAGCTTCCGCAGGTATTTCAACTGAGTCGGAGAGGGTTTTCACCTCTGCAGGTCTTATGTAACCCCTCCATAAATCCCTCCACTCCGTCCAGCCCACGCCGGGTATGTGCACGGTGGCCCTGACAATGATATCCAGCGTTTTTGACGCGTTAACGTAAACCCTGTACTCGAAGGTCCTACCGAGGTAAGGTAACGACGACCGGATTAAAGCATCGACCGGCCACGGTTGGGCTGCCGCGTCCAAGGATACGATTAATGTCGATAGAAAGATCACTAAAACCACTACTAAACCCTTCATGCAACCACGGCTAGCTTGGTCAAATAAGGATTACTTTACGCTGTAAAGCGCTCCCGGGTTCAAACACAGCCAGCTTCAAAGGAATTAGTGGAAAGCCTGCCGGCTCGAGGGTTTACCGAGCATTGACCCCGCGTTTTTCCCTAAGCATTTTCAGTAAGGGAATAGCCTCTATCTCATGTTCCTCTAGTAACCCCCAGTATACGCCTTCTGGGCGTTTCCGGGGAGTTTGAACCTTTACCATGCTGCTGGGTGTAAAGACGTAGTCAACAGGTACGTCGTGCTTTGCCATAGGTACGCGCTCAACTAGTTGAAGGTCATGCACGGTAGTCGCGATAGGCGTATCTTCGCTTACAGCTTCAAGCTCCTTAAGTATCCCATACTCCAAGTCCGAGAAGCCGCCCCCTTTACCTACTCTCCCCCCCTCCGGGCTGACTGCTACACTACCCGCAACTTTGAGGTCCACTAAGGGAAGAACTAAGGGAAGAGCGTCAATCCTGATTTCGCCAAACTGGAAAGCACCCTTAATTGTAGCGGCTAAACTGTAGCTGCGCTCAGGTATGCGCCTCGGATCGAGCAGGATAAACCCTCTTCTTAAGCGTGGTGAAGCCATAATCAAGATCTTGCCATGGCGTAGCACGGCCTCCCGCACGGGTCTTTGCGGGGAGTCAGGGTTGCAGAACACGACGTTGGCTTTCCGGAATATATCTGAGCTGGCGAGCCTTCCAGCTGCAAGCTCGGCGCCAGAGAAATTCGGTATCCGACCCTCAATCGGAAAAGGTGGTCTTGCTACGCCTTGTTCGCGCAGTAGCCTCCAGATCCGCTCTCTAATTTCTTGCTTTTCCCTACGCGTGTTTTCCTCCACAGTATGGTAGCCTAGGAACCGCAAAGTATGTTTTACTCCTTTTACCGAATATGAGTAATGGAACAAGAAGTCTCTATATTGATCGGGGGTCCCGCGGGATCTGGCGTCTTCTTAACTAGCTTGATAACCGCTAAGGTGCTGAAAAACCATGGCTATAGGGTTTTCACAACGAACGAGTACCCCAGCCTGATAAGAGGCGGACACCAGTGGGGGCTTGTAAGGGCTTCGAGGAGTGAGATTTACTCGCATAGAAAAGGCGTGGATATCCTACTAGCACTCGATGAGGCGACTATTAACCTCCATATCCGCGAGCTGAACGAGTACGGCGTTGTAGTGTGCGACGAAAATATTAAAAATTCATTAAAAACGGATAGCAGAGTGTTATCAGCACCTTTCCTGCAGCTGGTTGAGAATGCCGGAGCTCCCCGTATATCGCTCAACATGGCTGAACTCGGCTACGCACTCGGTATTCTGGAGGCGGATCTTCAAACGCTAATAGAGGTGATTAAAGAACACTTTAAAGGTGCGTATGCTAGCGTTAACGCACGGGTAGCTCAGTTGAGTTACAAGCTTGCGTCGCATGCTAGCTCGCGTCTCCCGGTAAAGATCAAACGCCTCCCGGTACGGCCTGGCGTGCTCTTAGACGGGAATAGAGCAGTAGCTTTGGGCGCCTTAGCCGGGAATATGACGTTTTTCTCGGCTTACCCTATGACTCCCGCCTCCCCTATCCTCCATTTTCTAGCTGAGATCCAAGAAGAGGTCGGTGTCGTAGTAGTTCAGCCAGAGTGTGAGATAGCAGCTATTAACATGGCGATCGGCGCTGCATACGCTGGAGCTCGGGCCTTAGTAGCTACATCCGGCGGAGGGTTTTCACTTATGGTTGAGGCGCTCGGCCAAGCCGGTATGGCTGAGGTGCCGGTAGTTATAGTGAATGTTCAGAGGCCTGGTCCCAGCACCGGGTTACCAACTCACACAGCACAGGGGGATCTACGCTTTACCATTCATGCTTCGCAGGGTGAGTTCCCGAGAGTAGTTCTCTCCCCTGGGGATCCGCTGGAGGCTTTTACGTTAACCTGCGAAGCTTTAAACATTGCATGGCGCTATCAAGTCCCTGTTATACTCCTCTCTGACAAGTTCCTGGGAGAAAGCTACTGGACGGTTGATGAACTGCCTAAAGTGCAGCCGGTAGAGGGGAGTGTAATTCGTGAAAACTTCCAGGGAGGTTACGCCAGGTATAGGGTTACGGAGGACGGGGTATCCCCAATGGCTATTCCGGGAACCAAGGGAGTTATAGTATGCGTTAATGCTAACGAGCACGACGAGTACGGTTTCGTAACTACGGATCCGGATACCGTGAAGGTGATGCAAGAAAAAAGGTTAAGGAAAATCGCCCTACTGTATAGGGAAGCTGAGCAGAAAGGTGTGAAAGTGTACGGCGAAGGAGAAGTAGCACTGACCGTGTGGGGGTCGGTGAAAAGTGTAGCATTAGAGGCTTTAAAGAATCTTGAAGGGGTGAAAGTAGTGCAGGTAGTGTGGCTCGAGCCTTTCCCCAAGGAAGCTTTTAAGATAGCTGTTAAAGGGTCTAAATTACTCGTAGCAGAGAACAACGCAACTGGTCAGTTGGTTTCACTTATCCGGGAGCACTTACTCGTAGAGCCGGATGCTGTGCTTTTAAAGTACAATGGAAGGCAGTTCTATCCCGAAGAAATCGAAGATTTTGTTCGTTCAGAAGTAGGGTGAAAATATGGCTCGAGGACCTTTCGATACGGGGAGAAGGCCTGTCTGGTGCCCTGGCTGTGGTAATTATGGCATCCTAGCCGCCCTTAAATTAGCACTCACGGAACTTGGCTTGAACCCGGAAAACATAGTTTTAGTTACTGGAATTGGGTGCCACGGTAGAATAGCTGAGTACGTTACAGTCAATACTTTCCATACACTTCATGGTAGAGCGCTACCCTTGGCTACAGGCGTAAAGTTAGCAAACCCTACGCTGAACGTTATTGTGCACTCCGGGGACGGTGATGCATACGCTATCGGTGTGGGGCATCTAGTTCATGCGGCTAGGAGAAACGTTGACTTGACGCTTATAGTTCATAATAACATGGTTTTCGGTTTAACGGCGGGACAATCAAGCCCTACAACTCCTCCAGGTGTAAAGACTAAAAACGCGCCTCGTGGTCAGAGGGAGCCGCCTCTTAACTCCCTATTTCTTGCCTTGGCCTGCGGAGCTACGTTCATCGCTCGCGGCTTTTCAGACGATGTAGATCACTTAAAAGAGTTGATTAAGAGGGGGGTTCGACATAAAGGCTTCGCCCTTATCGATGTGCTTCAGCCTTGCTCTACTTTTTATGACGCCAGACAAACTCTACGGCAGAAGATATACAAGCTAGAGGGGCACGGCACAAGCGACTTTAGGGCGGCAATGGAACTCGTGATGGAGAGTGAGCGAATACCGATCGGCGTCATTTACGAAGTGGAAAAACCAACATTCGAGGAGAATTTCATGCATGCTATGAATCCGCCACCCGCGTTGAGGAGTTTAGCGAAGTTAGACCTAGGCACGCTCCTGAGCAGGTTCGCATGAATGCCTGGAAGTTCCAGCTTTAATGGTAAAGGCTGTTCTTCGACTCTTTTTCAATACATTATAATGGCTTAACCTATGCGGTAAGGACCCTAAGCAAGTTCCCCATTTCTCCGGTCAGTGTTCACGGCAAAACTTTCGATAGGTGTACCGGTATCTCAACCAAGCGAACGGCTACAGGGATGCCAGTCTTCTCGAGTGCCCGAACCTTATTCTCGTAGGTGCCTGTAGTGCCGAAGGCTATAGCGCCTGCGTGGCCCATCCTCCTGCCAGGTGGTGCGGCGCGACCAGCTATATAGGCGACAACCGGTTTATCCCCCTTTACTGCATACATTTTTGCAAACTCCTCCTCTTTCACGCCTCCAATTTCACCGACGAGAACCACCGCATCGGTTTCAGGGTCTTGTTGGAATCTCTCATAAACGTCCCAGAAGTTAAGGCCTGTTACTAAGTCGCCCCCAATGCCGGCAGCCGTTGAAACTCCGAAGCCTGCTGCTGCAAGGCGTATTGCGACTTCATATGTCAGTGTCCCGCTTCTTGACATAATACCGATGCGGCCTGGTTTGAATAGCCTTCCAGGTATGATGCCGACCTTGCACTTACCCGGGCTGATGGCGCCCGGGGTATTAGGGCCAAGTATAGTCGTGCCTTTACTACGTGCATAGTTTACCATGAGCAGTGCCTGATGGACGGGGATTCCCTCGGTGATCACAACGATGAGAGGGATTTCAGCGTCTACAGACTCATACACAGCGTCGGGAGCATGTCTAGCTGGAACGAAAACCATCGATGTATTAGCTTCTGGGTGTGCTTCTACTGCCTCAGCCACAGTATCATATACCGGGACCCCATGCACGTCTACTCCACCTTTACCAGGGGTAACGCCCGCGACAATCTTAGTGCCATACTTGAGCATCAGCTCGGTGTGGAGAGTACCCTGCCTACCAGTTATCCCTTGAATTATTACTCGAGTGTTTTCGTCTACTAGAATCGCCATTAGTGAACCACCTCTTTAATGGCCTCTTCTAGCCTCTCATACGAGCGTATACCGGCTTCCTCGAGTACTTTTCTACCCTCTTCCTCCATGTGTCCTGATAACCTAACAACCAACTTAACATCAGAGCCGCTTTCCCGAAAAGCCGTTACAAGCCCTTTAGCCACCTCATCGCATCTAGTGATTCCGCCTAGAATGTTTACAAGTATTGTTTTTAATCCGGGTTTAGCTAGGACAAGCTTCAATGCTTTTGCTATATTCTCCGCACTTGCGCCTCCCCCAAGGTCCAGGAAGAAAGCTGGTTTAACTTCTACATCGGATACTTCATCCAAGGTAGCCATAGTTAACCCAGCTCCATTGCCAATAATGGCCACATCTCCATCCATCTCAACTAATGAGAAGCCTTGGAGTGCAGCTTGACGTTCGATCTCGCTAAGGTCTTCCCGGTACCTTGAAATAAATTCCGACAGTTTTTGGTTTTCCGAGTCACTGTCAACTACTGCTTTACGGTCGATAGCTATTACACCGTTATCTGTAACAGCGAGAGGGTTAATTTCTAAGAGAAGTAAACTGTAATCCCATACAGCTTTGTACATACCCTTTAGGATGCTGGATAGTTTTTCAAAGTTCAGCTTTAAGTGCTTAGCCACACGCCTAATGTGGTATTCTCTAAGTCCTTCGAATGGATCCACGTGTAATTTAAGGAGCGCCCCTTCGCGAATTGCTAGATCCTCAACTTCAATGCCCCCGTGCTTGGACGCCAGGATCAAAGTACCTGGTGGGCTGTCAGTAAGCATCATCGAAACATATAACTCCTCTCTCACGTTAACATGCTCTGATAACATCACATAATTAATCGGCTTTCCAGCGAAGCGGGAGTTAAAGAGTTTCTCAGCTGCTTTTACCGCCTCATCAACCGAGTTAGCAGAAACTATTAACCCGGCTTTCCCTCTCCCCCAACCCCGAACCTGTGCTTTAACCACATAGGGAGGCTGAAGGTCACTAATCCTTTCCCCCAAGAGATGTAATCTCCTTTTATCTACTACAATTGATTTTTCAGTGGGTATACCGTAAGTCTCAATGATACTTTTAGCTTCAAATTCGTAAAGTATCACGGCGTTAATAGTGTTTCCTGTTATTTGTGTTTTCCTAGAGGCTAATCAGGAAACCATTATCACTCCGACGAATTATAACCTTGGTTTTCTTAATACCTGCTTTTTCAACGTTCTCAAGCCATTTGTCGGAAAGCGCAACAACGATAAGCACACCGGCGGTGAAGCCTTTCACTTGATCAATAAGTGAGCAGAGTGCTGGAAGTGACTCGAAGTTCCTTGCTACGCCTTTAATGATTAGAACCTTTGCCTCCTTTGGGATTGCATCTCTCGGTATATGTAAGTGAACGAGCTCGCCCCTATCGCTAGACTGGTAGTTAGCTGATACCAGCCTACCCCAGCTAGCCCAAGCCCTATCCGATGCAATACAAGCCTGAGCGGAAAGCCAGTCAGCTACAATTGTAGCTAGCGGGGCGTCGCGCTCTGAGGGGACCATAACAGTATCTATTCCACCTTCAGCGAAATGTTTCCAAGCAACGTAACCCACAATATCTAAAAAACGTGGGTTATGCATAAACCTCCATTCTTCGACCATCCCTTGAGGTCCTATGACAAGCTTCCTAACCGCATTTTCCAAAAGTTTTTTCTCGAGTACTACATCCAGTATCTTCTTCGAAGTCTCCTTTTCCGGAAACTGTAAATAGTTAACATACCTCCAGAGAACCTGTGAGGGAATATCGAGAAACTCCTCGAGTTCTTTGAATGTAAAAGCCTCTTTTAATGCGTGAAGTACTCTCACAGTCACGTAAGAGCCATTATCTGTCGGCATTAGACCTCTTGCCACTTACGGTAGCAAGTTAAGGCTTAAAATAATTTCTAGCGGTTATTCAATCTAGTTATTTTCATAGCACTAAAGGATTCCACAGATCTATTTAACTTGGTCACTTAAGTTCAATGCGGGTAATTTACTAGGATTCTATCTTGAGAGTATAAGGCTGTTTCAATATAATTTTCGAGGCCGCTAGTTCGGATCTTAGGTAGAAGGATGTTTTCGATTTGAAACAAACCGGCCGTATCGTCGGACTTTACGGTAATTCTTATCGGCCTTTTTTCACCCCTCCCGACGCAGACTTCCTTAATGCTGAGCGCGGATACTGAATGCATGTCGATTTTACCCTTCTCGTAGGGGACTCTGGCTCTACCCTCGGACATATCGAGACCATCTGCTATTTTTATCACTCCAGCTTCTACCGTTAAGCATTGGACATCATACGCTGTAGCGTAAATTGCATGCATAGCTTCACACCTAAGCAGTACAAGTCGATTACCCACCCCCTCTAGAACCTTCAGTAAAATTCGGTCTATAATGTCCTTAGCCAATAGAGCGCTGAGTTTTTCATGCATATCTCTATGTATAGAGTTCCCGATATCATGAAGGTAAGCGGCTAAAACTACTAGAACTTTAACTTCATCTATCGACTTAGCTGTTTTGTTCACTAGAGATGAGGGCTTCACACCAGCGGCTATTAACCTTTCAAGGAGCTCTAGCGCTGAGCCTGCTACAATTTTAGCGTGTATAGGACCATGGTCATTGTAACCTAAACGTGAAACAGCCATTACATTAGCCATCTTCAGTAGAGCTGCCACCTCTAAATCTCCCTCTAACACGGAAACTGCTCTTTGAACTAATTCGCTCCTCAACGCATGTTCGGAAAGTAATGTGGGAGATACTCGGACTATACTGCTCATCCGAAGCCACTAGGCACATGTCATTACATGCAATTATAAGCTTTAACATAAGTTGTATTAACGTTCTTTAACAGTTAATAAGTGAGTTAACACCAGTTTTAATAGTGTTAAGTTGAACAGAAAAAGCATTAGAAGTAACTTAAAAGCTAAACCTTATAACTGGAGAGGATTAAATCTACAATCCTTCCAACACCCTCTCTAAGGGGTTCTACCACAGTAATCCCATATTCTTCCTCGACATCCCATTTAAACTGGGATACTTCTTCTTCACTCATATTCTCCGTATTTATAGTGATTGCAAAGGCTTTACGGTCAGTAACCAGTTCGATCAGTTTAAGGTACCTTTCAAGCGGAGGCATTGGATGCTCAGGGAAACCATCAAAGAATTTTCGTGCAGGTGCATGCTGAAGAATCGTTACCTCAGGCTTAAGGAGGTTTAGTATCTCGTAACCCCCCGGAAAAACCGGATGTAGCGGCGATCCTTGTCCAGGAACCACTATGACTTTCGGTTTCTCCTCGATGTAGGCCCTCCAGACAGTGTCCTCGAGAACTCCTGGAATGAAGTCGTTTATTACACTGTCCAAGACGAAACTATACTTAGCGCCCTGCATCCATGCTGTTTGTCCCGTGCCGATGAAGACTGTCTTAACTCCGCGCGCGTTAAGCTCATCAGCAATCATGATCGCAGTTGTCCTCTTCCCGACAGCTGAGTCAGTACCTAGTACAACCACTTTCAATGCTTTAACATCTTTGATTTTCCCGGTATAACGGATCTTAAGATCCCGGAACAGCTTACGCACATCAATTATTCTAACTCCTTTCTCTTTAGCTAAACTTGAAAGCTCCGGATCATCGCTTAGGAACTCGTGGAGACCTGAGACTATGTTAACACCTCTATTAAGAGCCTCTTTCACAACTTTACGGTAACCCTCAGGGAACACTCCTCCTATAGTAGCTACACCGATAATGAGGAATTTTATTGTTGGATGCTCTTCAAGAGCATCACTTAAACTGGAGTAAATTTTTATCCCCCTAGGTTTACCGTCTAATACTTCGCCAGCGTCCATGCCTGCAAGTTCGCTATCAATTACCCCAACTATCCTATACCTCTCGCTTTTCCTAACAAGGCCATGCGCTGTTTTAGCGTAACTGGTGGGATAAAGTCCCTCAGCTAGTATTAACGCTTCCCCCTCCACCTACCAGTCACCAAGGCTACGAGAGGACCTTCAACACTATTAAGGGAGGCGAAGAGCCTTAGTGCTAGGATGGACGCCGCTGAGGCGGGGAGAGCATCTATACCTTCTACCGCTTTAAGGGCAAGAGCTGCCTCAAGCAGCTCTTCATCCTCGAACGTGTATACTTCGCCTTTACTGTAATGTAAAGCTTTGAGAGCTTCACGGGCGTTTAAAGATTTTATAGCGGCTAGAGGTTCATTAATCCAAGTTTCACGGACCTCGCTCTCGAGCAGCCCAACGGGTTCTAAGGACCCTTTAGCCCAGCTGACAGCCAACTGGTTTGCACGTGCGGTTGTAGCAGCCACTATTCGAGGCATTCTAGTCGTGTAACCTTCCTTATACAGCTGGAGGAAGCCAGTGTAAACTCCTACCAAGGTTGTACCGTTACCAACTGGTATAGAGATTGCATACGGCGCATCACCTAATTCTACAGCAATTTCATGTGCTATCCTGCTGTACGACGCTAAGCTAGTCTGATCGTTCGGACCACCGGGGTTGGCGTCATACCAGTAGTTTTCGCGTGCACTTTTCATGCTAAGCTCAACTGCATCTTCGTATTTTCCATCTACAGGAATTACAATAGCTCCATATTTTCTCATCTCAGTGATACGACTGTCCTCATAAAATCTTGGAACATATATAACCGCTTTAACTCCGTAGAGTTTCGCGTAGTAAGCTAGAGCAGCCCCGTAATTGCCGCACGTCCCCACGGTAACGATGCTAGCGTCATTCTTCTTAGCTGAGATTACATGGGATAAGGCTGCCCTATCTTTATGAGTTCCAGTTGGATTAGCTCCCTCCCATTTAACGAAAATCGGATAACCATTAAGTTTCAAAAGCTTACCTAGAGAGACGAGCCTATAAAGTGGGGTAGAAAACGATAGTAGTTTGCTCGACGAGTCTTCCTCCTCCACCTCCTTCGCCTTAAAAGAAGTGAACTTGAGGGAAATAAGTTTGTATCACTTTACTACAGTTTAACTTTACTTTAGAGAATCGTATTAAATTGTAAAAATATCACCTTACAAGTATAAGTTAGATATGATAAACATCATCATGATAGCAATTAAATGTAAACGTTCGGCGAAGCCTATGATCCTAAATTTTCAGTACTTAACAACCTTCGAAAGCTTTGACGGTTTATCGGGGTTTAACCCTTTAGCAATGCTTGCGTAGTAGGCGAGTAACTGAGCGGCTTTCGCTAAAGGTAATGTAACGATATCGGATCCCACATCCGGAGTTTCCAACCAATCAGATACGCGGTTTACAAAGTTAACTGATCGAGGTCCTATAATATAGACCGGCGCGCCATATTGTGCTAGCTTTTCCAGTACTTTCTGTGAACCCCATACAGCCTCACTGCTCGGCATAAACAGCAACACCGGCGTTTTTTCATCAGCTAGCTGGATTGGGCCGTGTAGGAATTCACGTGAAGCGAACCCCTCGGCATGAATCATAGCAGCTTCTTTAAGCTTGAGAGCAGCTTCAAGGGCTATGGGATGCCCCGAACCCTTGCCAAGACAAAAAACATGGTCCGCCACTGCAAGCTTTGCCGCCAACTCTTTCGCTTTTAACTCGGCATTTAAAACCGCTGCTGCAGCTTGAGCCCCTTTTTCGATATCTGCTGGAGGCTTGTCCGATAAAGCATATGTGAGCATGAGCGATGCAGCTAATTGAACATCGAAAGTTTTAGTGGCTGTTACAGCTTTCTCTTCGCCGGCTTTAGTGATTATACAGGCGTCTGCAATACGGGTTAACGTGCTTCCCGGAGTATTGGTAATAGTTAAAGTTTTCATATTATAGGATCTCGCTAAGTTAAAAGCTACAACGATATCGCTGCTCTCCCCCGATTGCGAGAAACCAATAATGAAGTACTTTTTGGAGTTTACTGGCTGGCATTCCGCGAACTCTGAAGCCGGTACAGCCACGATGCTAAAGTCGGTGTACTTATTCATGAGGTTCTGGAGGAATAGACTGGCGTGGAAGCTCGTCCCGCTCCCTATAACGAAGCCCGTGTTTACACCATATCCAGCTAAATCCTTTAGAAAACTCGCGGCTTCGATAGCTTGATCCATAGCTTGGCGCAGCGTCCTAACAACGGCGTCAATCCCCTCCCTAAGCTCTAAGTACATGTTTTTACTCTCCAACTGGCCACCCAAGCGTTCACGAAAGCCTGACGTATATATTGGTTTTTTCCTATCGGTACAGAAATTTTTCAGTGTTTTCTAAAAGTGGTTTAGAGCAGTAAACTTCTAGAATGAGTTAGAAAGTTAAAAAACAATGAAAAACGTCTATGCGTTAACTCGGTTCTCTGTGTACGAAACCTCTCCACCTGAGCGTTTGAAATTAATCGAAAGAGAGCACTACTCTACACACTTACGTTAGCAAAAAACCTCCAGTTAGGTTAACCTTCTGCAAACATTAGAAGCTGCACCATATAAGGGCCTATCAAGCAGGAATGGCCATCACAGGTATTAGCCTCAACAAGAGCGCGGTCTATAACGTATACTTTCTCTAGCCTGTACCCAGTTGCTTCAACATCGTATTTTACCTCTTCTTCACAGTAATTAACCACGAGCACACGCAGAGTTCCATCGTCAGCCAACCCAGCTATAGCTTTTAAAAAACTATTGAGTACTACTACTTCAACCCTGATACTGGTCTCAATCACCTCCTTATACGCTAACCATGTATAATAGGGATTACTGGGTTGACCATTTCCACTGAAAATACCACCCCAGTTCCACGCGTCACCTCGGTACAGTACAGCTATGTCCACCGGCGTATCTTCAAGCAAGATGAGAGTTGCAGCCTGAAAAGCCGCGACTTTATTACTGCGGAAAAATTCCCAAGGTTCTTGATTCCACCAGTAATTCCACTCAGTGATCACATTCGGTAAGCCGCTGTATCCGAATTTCTCCATTAATTGTTTCACAGCTCTCCCCCTTTTGACTATTTCCTCCGGGCTTGTTGAATACGCGTGCCAGGAAACGAAATCCAATGGCAGTCCTCTACTGCTAACGTAGCTTAAGAATTCCTCTAGAAATGTAAGGTTGTAGGCTATTGCTGGACCACCTACTTTAACCTTAGGGTTTACCTCTGCGATGGCTCGAGCTACAGCCCCATACAGTTCAAAGTATTCATTTTCACTTAACCCCCAGAACTGCTCAATATCAGGTTCGTTCCATACTTCAATCCATATGCAGGTGTAGTTATAGCCGTTCGCCCAGCCCATTGTGTAGTGGATCACTATATGCTTAGCGACTTCGGATAACTTTTGCAAGCTTAAATGCGGTTTATTTTTTGGTGGATCATGCCAATCATAGCCAAGACGTATGATGAGTAAGTCTGCATGCTTTAAAGCTTCTTCCACGCACCGGTCTAAGCCTGTGAAGTTATAGCTTCTAGGATCACTGGGATCGGCTTCCGGGTCTGCGAATATTGTATCAATTTCGTCCACTATCCAAAGATCGTGGAATCTCACTGCTTTGATACCTAACTTAGCATAGTACTCGCTTAGGTTAAGCGTTAACGCGTTACTCCAGCCACTGGGACTTAACGGCCCATCATTAACCCCTCTTAAATCCTTAAAACGGCCTAAACTTCGGTTTGCATAGATAGTAATGCCATCCTTAAGAGTAGTTTTTCTTTGAAATTTCATGGTAATAAGGTACAATACTATAAGCGTGAGGGCTATTAATGCAACTCTCAGGGTAATCTTTCGCATAGAAATTTGAGAAAACCTTAAGGATAAAATTCTCGCTGGAGACTATAGCTAGTACGTTAAAGCTCATCAAGTTTTAAACCCAGACTTCATTTTCCTTCGAATTCGTATCACTAAGAACGCGAGCATTATCGCCCCCACCAAAGAAAACACTGCGAAAAGGTTGAAATGCTTATCCTCCCTAACTTCTTCTATTTGGAGCGGCTCGGTAACCTGTATACCAACCGAGCAACTCGCAATACGCCCCCCTAGGTCTTTCACTTCAGCCCAGATTTCCTTAAACCCTGTCGTGTTAAACACCCACTGAGCGGTTTTCCTCGACGCGTTCCACCGCCCCCTGGATACCTGCCACCAGTACCAGTTGGTCCATCTACCCTCGGGAACCCCATCTTGCGCTGAGTCGCTGAGGAGGCGGACGGCTTTTATAGGGAGCGCGCTCTCAGCTTCAACCAGTATGTTGAAGTGCACCCCTACTTCAACCTTCTGTACCTCGCTATTCTCCCTTAAGAGCTTCAACCTGCACTGCGGTTGCGGAGTTACTGGGAGCCTGTTCGAGCATAAAGCGAGGGGGTACCTATCGATATTGCCCCAGCCCACCGAGTACGGTACATCCACTATGCCATCTTCCTCGGCGTCGTCGTCGACCCCGTCGCTCCAGTAGTTGCCGCCGAGGGAGGGGCCCTCGTCCCAGGTATTCTCTCCACACCCGGCCCTCACCTGCTCCCTGTTAATTATAAAACAGTTCCGGGTTACGCTGTTCGCGGATGAACATGCAAGCCACAGCGCTAAGCTGTTTCCGATCAAGCTATTCCCGCGGATAACGTTCCCCCTCGATTCGTAGATGTACACCCCCACTTCGTTGCCGATGAAGTTGTTTCCGGAAATCTCATTGTCCGACGAGGCGTAAAGGAGGACGCCCCAGTTATTCGAAGTAAGGTTGCAATCTCTAATAATTGAGTTGTTGGTTTTCCACATCAGGATACCGACGCTTGTATGAGAAATGTCAATTTGAGTAATGTTCACGTTATTGCTATAGACTAAAACTACTTGCCCAGCCTCACACACTTCAAGCTCGGATGCATTCTCAAGGTATACAAGCGGTTTACCATTAACTCTATTATCTGATACGATATTTCCTAGTGATTCCTGTAAGTAAAGCCCGCAACCGGTGAAGGAGTTCCCGGTGACTGTGGAGCGGGATGAAAAATAGAGGAACACTCCCCAAGTGCTATTGATCACGTTGTTGGATACCAGTTTACCCCCGGGAGAGTGCGAAAAGTATATGCCCCAAAACCCACCGTAAACAAGGTTTTCCGAAACGATGGGGCTTTTAGAATACCATATCATCACTCCTATAACGCTACCGGAGATCCTGTTACCTGAAACTACGCTGTTAGAGGAGTTAATTATATGAATAGCTTCAACGCATCCAGTTAAAGTGTTATTTAATAGTCTTAAACTAGACAAACTTGAGAAAATCCCATAATAGAAGTTTTCTATAATGAGGTTTCTAACCTCAACGTTTCTCCGGTTTTCGATAACTATACCTCTATATTCGCGTTCCTTGCTTCCCCTTAATTTATGGCCGTTGCCCTCGAGAACTATATTATCGGCTTCCACAATAATCCCGTTGCCGTGCTCCAGTTCTATATCGCACGTTAAATAGTAGGTGTTACCAACCTTCTCAATAGGAGCGTCAAGGGGCTCAATCCCGCCGTCCTTCCTTATACGAATTGTACCGCCACCCCAGATCTGTGTCCCAGCCCAAGCTGGCGAAATCTGTGGTAAAGTTATGAAAACTAACAAAGCTAGTAGCAGCAAGCGGATCATTTTAACTCACGTAAAGAATTATTGAATAAGTAATAAGTTTGATCGCTTAGACTCTCATTTTAATTCCAAGCTGCTCTGCCTATTTATATTTAAGTAAAACACCCATACACTCGTGTCTGCTCTTGTAAAGTAGACTATATGCGTCTGGAGCCTCGTCGAAGGAGTAGACATGGGAGATTAAATGCTTAACAGAAACTCTTCCAGTGGAAAGCATTCCAAGGAATATCTCGCGATCCCGAGTCCACGTCCAAGGGTAGTGCAGCGTCTCAGAATCTGGGTGCAGCGTGTAGAAGTGCGTACCAATGATAACCCTGCTTGGTGAGTTCACCTCATCATGGAAATCTAATGTACTTACACCCCTAGGTGAACCTAAGATGATGAACCGTCCCATCTTCCTAACTAATCTAATAGCTTGGGATAGCACTTGTGGATCGCCTGTCACCTCGAACACTACATCGGCCATTCTGCCCTTCGTCGAGTCCCGCACGGCTTCGAAAACGTCTGAGTGCTTGGGGTTTACTGTCACATCGGCGCCGGATTTTTTTGCCAGCTCTAACCTGAAGTCCGCCAAGTCAACTGAGATCACTGGAAAACCGCCGGACAATCTAGTGAACTGCACAGCCAGCTGGCCCAGCAGCCCAGCACCGACTACTACTACTGATTCACCTAGCTTAACGCTCGATACACGTACACAGTTCATAACACCGCCCCCTAGCGTGTGGAAGCTGGCTTCTCTTAAGTCGACTCCAGAGGGTACTTTGACTACTTTATCGGCTTTCCAAACGTAAAGCTCAGTATGCGGCGCGTCGCAGACAACGACATCCCCCTCGGCTAAGTGCTTCACGCCTTCTCCTACTTTAGCTACCTGCCCGACGCTAGAGTACCCTGCCTTAAACGGGTACTTAACGTAACTTGCCCAGAGAGACCCCTGTGGAAAACTACCAGTGTAAGCTGTGAGCTCAGTCCCTGTACTGATAAGCGAGTAAAGGGATTCAATCAATACTTCTCCCGGTCCCGGTTCCTTTACTTCTTCCCTCTCAAGTACAGCTTTAAACGGTTCTTGAAAGAATACTGTTCGGGTTTCCACTTGAGAAGTGCATACCAGTAGTACAAATAACTAACTACCCGGGCGTCTAGGCAAAGTTTAAGGGTTACGCTTTTTCAAAAGCGTCCATGCTAGGCACCTTGGCGAACGCGACAGCTGTAGTCACTGGCTCTGCTGCCGGGTTACTACTTGGTAGGAAACTACCGGAGCGATTATTTGATCTCGTTAGGGATGTCGTGGGTTTGTTCACCCTCGTGCTCGGCGTCGGGATGGCCGTAACGGCTAAGAACCCTTTAGTACAGCTTTTTTCACTGATAATTGGAGCAATTGTCGGCGAGTCACTTAAGATAGAGGAGCGGCTGGAGAAACTAGCTTCACTTTTCTCCAGCGGAAGTTCCAGGTTCGTTGATGGGCTTATGACGGCTTTCCTAACTTACTGCGTTGGACCTATGACTATAGTGGGTTCCATAAAGGACGGTTTAGGGGACCCAACAATTCTACTGACGAAATCGGTGATGGATGGCATAGTCTCGGTAGCTTACGCTGCTTCACTCGGCGTGGGCGTGCTCGCCAGCGCAGCTCCATTACTGCTTTTCCAAGGTTCATTAGTGCTCATCGGCTGGGTAACTAAAGCGATTTTCCCGGAAACAGTCGTAAGCGAAATCACAGCTTGCGGGGGTGTACTCCTCATCGGCGTTGGAGTTAATCTCCTTAAACTAAGGAAGGTAAAAGTAGGCAATACGCTACCCTCTCTTCTCTTTGCTGCTCTTCTGGCTTGGGCGTTAGCTTAAGCGATTAGACTACGACGACCGCTACCTACCCTTACATGCTTCTAGTAAATTCCCATGTAACAATAAGCGCACGGCCGGGGTAAGCGAATGGGGAAAATTTAAAAAAGTGTTTCCGGTTTAATCTACCTTTTTGTAGCAGAACCACCAGTCGTAGCAGTTGATTTCCCTCCTAGCCGCTTTCTCTAACCTTTCCCTCGCAGTTTTCTCGTCTGAAGGCGGCGGTATTATCGCGTTATCCCCAATCAGCTCATTGTTAGGCCAGTTCGCTGGTAGCGCAACCTTATGCTTGTCAGCGGTTTGCAGTGCTTTAACCAACCTTAAGATTTCATCCATGTTCCTACCGGCTTCTTGCGGGTAGTAGAGCATAGCCCTGAGAACACCGTTAGGATCGATTATAAATACGGCCCTGACGGTGTTCGTGCCTTTACCCGGGTGCACCATTCCAAACCTCTTCGCGATTTCGCCCATATCATCGGCGATTATAGGGAATTTAATCTCGACACCTAGTTTCTCTTTAATCCACTCTACCCACTTCATGTGGCTGAACACCTGGTCAATGCTCAAGCCGATCAGCTGAACATTTAATTTCTCAAATTCCTCAAACCTTTTCTGAAAAGCTACGAATTCTGTTGTACAAACCGGAGTGAAGTCTGCCGGGTGGCTGAATAGCACGATCCATTTACCTTTGAAGTCGTCGGGGAAGTTTACAATACCGTGAGTTGTCTTTGCGGTAAAATTTGGTACTTTCTCTCCCAATAAAGGTATTTTTATAGGCTCCATTCTCTCACCAAGTTAAGTTATAATTTAATAAATATAAAAGAATTGCTATTAATATAGTAAATATTTTAGTTAAAAAAGGTAAAAATTTTTATTATTACTGTGCCATAAATTAAAATTTAGACCCGAAAAAGGATAGTTTAATCCATTTTCCTCAAAAGTCACCTAGCCGCACGGGTAGGAACAATTATTAGGTGTACGGGTAAATCTTCCTGGCGTTTCATCCTCGCTCAGCCGTTAAGCATCAAAATCCACAGCATAGAGGAACTTCAGGGGTGAGATACTTAGTGAAAAGTTAATTAATTAGGCCCCCGTCGTATATATCTTCACATGGTATACGGGGATTACAAAATTTTGCTAAGCGAAAAGATCAAGATGGTAAGTATAACAGAAGTTTTCGACTACATTGACGCGATACAGTCATTTAAAGGAGATTGGCCTCTCTACCTTGCTCCCCGGGAAGGGGTCGAGTCGAGCACAAGGGTGGAGATGGAGGGTGTTACACCTTTACCGGCGACCCATGGTGGTTTCGCTTTCATTGAGTACTACTTGGATGAGGACTTAGCTTCCATTGAAATTGCTAGAGAGATCAGAGTTGACACCGAGGTTATCCGGAGTGCTTTAGAGAAAGGTGTGCCGCTACACAGGCTGGTGCCTGAAGAGGTACTCGATAAACTAGATAGGCTCGGAAAATTCATCAAGCTTTTCTTCTTTGAAGCAGCGTTACCCCTTGTTAGGGAGCTTGCACCGTGCGAGCTGGAGTTGGTTAAACGCCTGCACTGGGTTGTCGAGTTCGAACAGGTTGAAGTCGATGCTATCGGTATGGATCCAGCCCGAGTAGAGCTGGAGCTGGAGCGGTCATACTACGTGGGAGAATATTTGAGGCGTCTTGAAGCGTTATTTTCAGGCGGCGGAGCTAAAGTTACCCGGCTGCTGTTGGTGCGAGGCGAGGGGGATGCAGGGTTAACTTTAAAGCAGTTAGAGAACGTTGTGGATACTCTTGTACACAAGATTCCCGTAGAGCGGTTAACGGTGATGTACTATAGGCTGATCCACCCTGTATAGGTGGACTTCAGAGGGAAAAATAGCCGTTTAAGAGATGGTTTACGGCTCTGCTCTACTCGAGAACCAATTTTAAGCTGTTATGAGCCGATCTGTTCGCTCAATATGCAAAGAGCCTGATCCCTGCTTCGCCATTGGTAAATAGAAAAGGCTTATAAAGGATTGTTGAGGTAAAAGCGGGTGAATTTAAAATTCCTTTACTTGAGACAAGAGGAGGTTGTGAAAGCTGGTGTACTGGATTTCGAAGCCGCTTTAAAGGATATTGAAGAGGTTTTACGCATGCTTGCCCGAGGTGAAGTCGAAATGCCTCCAAAAGCCGGGTTGGAGTTCTTCTTTCCGGATGGTAGCCAGAAAGGGCATATACTCGCGATGCCAGCTTACCTGAGAAAACTGGGTATCGCGGGTGTTAAGTGGGCTGCAGGCTTCTTCAAAAACCCGGAGCTCTATTCGTTACCGCACGGAATAGATGTGGTTATACTGAGCGACCCTGAAAGCGGCAGGCCTTTAGCAATAATGGATGGTACATTAATCACCGCGGTAAGAACTGGATCCGTTGCCGCAGTAGGTGCTAAGTACCTATCCGCAGGCGAGGTTGAAGTAGCGTCAATAATTGGTGCCGGGGTTGTGGGCCGAGCGGCTGCGCACGCGTTTGAGAAGGCTTTACCCCAGCTTGAGGAGATCCGGCTGTTCGACCTTAAAGCGGATAAGGCTCAACTAGTGGCCCAGGAGACCACTAAAGCTAAAGTGGTGCATAGCCTTGAGGAAGCGGTAAAGGGTAGTGATGTAGTCGTCACGGCAACCTCGTCGCACAACCATTTCGTGAAATTAAGCGCGCTAAAACGGGATTGCGTGTGTGTTGAAGTCGGCAAAAATGAGTTTGAGGAAGCGGTTATCCTGAACGCTAGCAGAATCGTAGTAGACTATTGGGAGCAGCTGAAAAGCAGGGAATGGGTTACCTTATCAAGGCTCGTTAAACAGGGTTTAGTTAGTGAGGATCGGATCGAGGAAATCGCAGATATCGTAGATGACAGTAGCGAAGCTAAGTGCAGCGGAATTCGCTTTTTCAGCCCTATAGGCATGGCGTGTGAGGATATAATCGTCGCACATAGGCTGTACCATGAGGCTTTACGGAAAGGAATAGGCGCATGGCTCGAGCTGTGGAAGGAGCCGCTTTGGAGCTAACTTGCAGGCTTCTTTAATTCACGAGACTGGGCCAACGAAGAAACGGTAGCTCAGGCTGAAAACATTGATAGGCCGAGATCGCTTTTTCTCATAGGCTGATAGTGTAGAAAGCTGCAATACTCCCGGAAAGCCCCAAATTAATTCCAACTGGAAGGGCCATGGGGAAAAGGCGTGGCGTATAGATCGTAGAAGATGAGTATCAGAAGGCGACTGGCGTGGAGAATGACGAGGAGTTTGCCCTTGTGAACTAGACGACGCAAACGATAAAGGGTGCAGCGATGGAACGACCTTATAGTATCTACTCTAAAATTCTCCTTTCATCAGGTATGACGCTTAATGAATCTCGTAATCCTTTCAACAGCCTCTGCCATCATGTCGGGTGGCGGCAGAAAGACAACCCTGAATCTATCACTCCTGTAATCATAGAAGCCCCCACCATGTACCACGGCAACCCCCTCTTCCAGTAGCAGACCCTTTACGAAACAGTAGTCGTTCCCCCAGTCGCCGTTAACAGTTAACTCGGGGTACGCATAGAAGGCGGCAGCTGGCTGCGTGAGCGATAAATAATCTACATGTTCCATAAGCTTGACAAAGTAATCTCTCCTCTCCCTCAGTTTCTCCCTCAACCCTTCTACGAAGTTCTCGCCCTGCCTAAGAACCAACTCCGCCGCTCTCTGCACCGGGGTAGAGGGGCACAGCCTAGTTCTTGCCAACCTTACGACAGCTTCCTTAACCTCTGCCAGCTCTCCGCCGGAGCTGAAATACATATAGCCGAGCCTCCAGCCCGTGGCAAGCCACCTTTTCGAAAAACCGTTAAGACCTATTACTGGAGCATCCTTAACGATAGAGGCGGTGCTGCGGAACGTTTTCTCGAATACGAGCGCGTCGTAGATTTCATCCGATATGATAGAGGCGCCAACTGAAAAAGCTGCCTCGGCAAGCTTTTTCAGTTCATTTTCCTCTAGTACAGCACCCGTCGGGTTGTGAGGATTAATTATCACAAGAAGCTTGGTACGTTCGGTTACAAGCTTATCTACGTCATCAATTAATCTCCAAGAGCCTTGATATACTGTAAGCCTGTAGAACTTTGGAATCCCCCCACACAATTTAACATATGGAACGTAAACTGGATAACATGGACTCGGTAGGAGAACCTCATCACCTTCTTCGACTAAAGCTGTTACTGCAAGATTTATTGCTTCGCTAACTCCTTGAGTCACTATAACGTCTTCAGCCTCTATTTGAACTGAGTTCACCTTACGCTCACGCTCGGCTATTGCCTCACGAAGCTGCCACAATCCCTCAGAGGGTGAGTAAAAATTATACCCCTCTTTTACAGCTTTAACTAGTGCGTTTTTCAACTCTTCTGAAGGCTGGAAACCGTAAGGTACTGGGTCGCCAATGTTGAGACGGATGATTTTGCGTCCCTTCCTCTCCAACTCATGGGCCATGGTATCGATTTCTCTTATAGCATATTCTACTAGCGAAGTCCTTCGTGCTGGTTGTATATGTTGCACGCACCATTTAACAGCTAAGTATAAAATAAATGTAATGTGTCCCTAAGAACGTCTGGTAAGTAAGTTCAGCTTAACAAAAATATATTTCCTCAGAGAATCTTTAATTTTCTATAGGTTTCAACGTAAAACCAATGAAAACGCCTTTAAGCAACCAGTCTTAAAGGCGTTTATGTTACCTTTAGCTATCACAGGCAATGTGCTTGAAGGTTTCGGAGAAAATGGGCGTCCAATCTGGCATGATGGTATGGTTGTTGAGGAGGGGCGTGTAATCTACTTGGGACCTTATGCGGTTGAGAAAGCGGGTCCAGGGGCTAAGGTCATAGATCTTGAGGAACGTGTAGTGCTACCTGGTTTTACGGATGCTCACGCTCATTTAGCCTCCTTAGGTGAATCGTTAAGTTGGCTAGATCTCAAAAACATAGAATCAATAGAAGAGTTGAAGAAGGTAGTTGCGGCTAAAGCCTTGGAGCTCGGTCCTGAAAAGTGGGTTTTAGGCAGAGGCTGGGATCAGGAGAAATTTAAAGAGGAGAGATGGCCGACCAGATGGGATCTTGATGCTGTGGCACCTAGGAACCCTGTTTTTCTCATCAGAATTTGTGGACACGCGGCTGTAGCTAATACAGCTGCCTTATCGTTAGCCGGCATTTCCAATTCAACCCCAGATCCTCCAGGCGGAGTGATCGAGAAAATTTCGGGCAAGGTCACAGGCGTTCTAAAGGAGCACGCGGTTCAGCTCATAGCATCAATGGTAAAGCATGGGTCAGTAAAGGATTCTGTTACTGAAGCAGTAAGAGAACTAGTTTCAAGGGGGGTAACCTGTGTACATGCAATGTCCGTAAGCTTGGAGGAACTGCATACACTTCAAGAGCTTGCAAGCGAAGGATCACTGCGAATAAAAGTTCGCGCCTACATTGAACCGAGCATACTAACAGGGTCGCTTAAGTTACAGGGTGACGAGTTGCTGAAAGTGACTGGGGTTAAGGTTTTCGTCGATGGCAGCTTTGGTGCAAGGACAGCAGCTCTCAGCGAACCCTACGATGATGATCCTAGCAATTCAGGCGTATTACTCATGACTAGACGTGAACTTGTAGATACTTTAAAAAGAGTTAAAGCCGCTGGCTTTCAGCTTGCAGCTCATGCTATCGGCGACCGGGCTTTAGAGGAAGTTATCGAGGCGGTAAAGCTGGAGAATGGGCCCCTCAGAGTCGAGCATGCATCACTAGCGCCTCCTGATCTACGGAGAGAGTTAGCCGAGTTAAAGTTGTCTGTATGTGCTCAACCACATTTCATAATCAGCGACTGGTGGATCGTGAGTAGACTCGGGTTCTCTAAGTGTCAATGGGTATACCCTTTCAAAAGCTTACTTTCCGAGGGTATTCCTTTAGCTTTCTCCTCCGATGCACCTGTTGAGCCATGTAACCCTTGGGAGGGGATTTACGCAGCCGTTACCAGAGGAGCTTATGAAAAACTTAACATAGCCTCTATCACGGCAGCTGAAGCTTTAACGGTTGAAGAAGCCATGAGGGTTTACATCGGTGGTAATGCTGTAATGACGGGAGAGAAGAGCGGGAAATTAAGCATTGGTTACCCGGCTGACTTTATAATTGTCGATAGGGATCCATTCAGAGTTCCAGAGCCTATGCTGCGGAAAGTGCACGTATTAGCTACCTACTTGAATGGAGTTCAGGTGTGGTGAAGGATTGAACATCCCGGCTATTTCAAGCTCTATAAACGTGTTGATCACTGAGCTCTGAATCTCAATGCTTTTTAATAACCTTTTGTTTTAAAGCTGTGCTTGCTGTGGGTAGCGCAGTGAAGCGTGCACGGAAAGGTGTTATAAAAACCAGGCTGACCATCGATACGGGAGGTTTAAGAATTGTTGAAGCGTATATAACAGGGGATTTCTTTCTTTACCCTGAGGATGCGTTATGGAAACTGGAGGAATTGCTTAAGGGTGCAGCGGTAGCTGAGGTAGCGGATAGAGTTAAAGACGCTTTAAAAGACGCTAGACTTGTAGGGTCTACAGTTGAGGATTTCATAGAAGTAATTATGAAAGCGGTAGAGGGGGCCGGGGTGCGTTAGCGTGGGGTTGAAAAGTAGGCTTAACCAGGCTCTTTTCCGATTGGCAGCAGAGGCGGAGAAGCATCAAAAAAGATTTCGACATTTCAATAGGGAGGAGGCTCTGCTGTTGCTATCTCTGGCAACAGTTATTTTCCCCACTCTACTTGCTTCAAGGAACCTTCAAGCAGCTGCTGTATGGTTTTTGAATTTACACGCGGTACCGCTAGCGATCCTTGCGCTAATGGTTAACAATTCGGCGGCACTTGCGCTGGTTTTCTTAACAGCTTTTACCGCTAGAAAACTATCATGGGTTTGGCTAGTAAATGAGAAAGCTGTTGAACGTAAAGCTGACATCCTCTCCGTCGTGCTCACTACTATGGTGTTTACAACATCCTTTTACTTACGCCGTGAGATAATTAACCCACTTCTTATGATTATGCCGCATTTCTGGCTTGAGTTCATAGCTGTTTCCTTATCGGCATACGCCGGTTTCAAGGGTGATAACAGAGTATTCGCCTTAGCGTTAGCAGTCCTGCCAATAGCTGCTGTAGCGGAGGTTTCCATCGCTGTAAGGTAACAGTTAGTAAAAACATTAAAACTGAATCATGAGTAACTACTTATGGTAAAGTTGTTAAGAGTTGTCCTTTTCGAGACACCTCATGATCCTTACATGAACTTAGCTTTCGAGGAAGCTTTTACACGAGTGAGAGGCGCTGGCCTTGTTGATGATACTTTAAGAATTTGGAGAAATGATAAAGCCGTAGTTATCGGTTACTTTCAGAAAGCGGAAGATGAGATTGACATGGAATCAGCGTCAAAGCTGGGCGTCAAGGTTGTTAGAAGGTTCTCGGGTGGAGGAGCCGTGTATCATGATCTAGGTAACGTGAATTACGCTTTAGCGGTTGACGGTATGGCCGTACCGGATCCAGTCGATTATGTGTACACTAATCTTATCCGTGGTGCCCTTAACGCATTAAAGCTTCTTGGCTGTGAACCGTATATTGAAAACGTAAATGACATAGTTGCTGGCGGTAGAAAAGTGTCCGGTACTGCAGCTAGCTTTAGGTGGAACGTATGCTTTATTCATGGGACTTTACTTTTAAACACGGATTTGACAGCGTTATCAAAGGTGTTAAAACCACCTAGGGAGAAACTCCTCGCCAAGGGAGTATCCGAGGTAAAGTATAGGGTTACTAATCTCTCTGAGTTACTTGGAAAGAAGTTAAGCTACAAGGAGGTTATAGAAGCGTTAGTTAGGGGTTTCGAGGAAACGCTCGGTGCAGAAACGTACTTTGACATGCCTAGCAGTGAAGAGTTGAACGTAGCTAGGTTGCTTTATGAACAGAAGTACTCAAACCCTCACTGGAACTTGAATAGAGTTCCACACTCGGTTTTTCAAAAAATAGAGGAAGAACTTCAATCGTTTCTCTCGAGTAAAGCTTAAGGTTTTACTGTAGTGCCCTCGTAAGGGTTAGGGATAGCGCCCCACTCCGGCCTGAAAGCAGCGTATTGTTCACCATGTCCATCGTTGATGTCATAAAATATCCAGAAGCCCATTAAACGATCGGTACCCTTCACAAACGAAAGCTTCCACGAAATCCCTTCAAGCCATTCCTCGGGGCTTCTAGCCCCGCTGTACCCTGTAACGATCATTTGGTGCTCGTATAAATTTGAAAAATCTCTAAGTGGGGATTCACTGTAAAGCTCTGTGACGACGAGAAACGGCGGTTTTCTGGAGCTTAGACCTTTAGTGCATTCAATGAAAGGCTGGTCAATCCACGCTGCGTAAAACGTTTTCAAATCTGCGGGGAGAGATTGATAAAATCTATAGATATCGTAGGGGTCACATCGATCACTCCACCCGTACCATACAGCGATCTTCCATGTTGAGTTGAGCGTAGACAGGAAACTCATAAGATTTAGGACTAACGTGTTCATTTGAGTGTTAGGGAAAAGGTAATCGCTTTCAGCCCCGTACTTCCACTTAGGGAGAATCGTCCATAGTACTTTGAGGTTATTCCTTGCTGCTAGGGAGTTAAGGATCCTGAGATTGCTGTAGAACTCGTCAGTATCTTCGCCAGGAATAAAAATTATCACGGTATTGTAGACACTGGAGATAACTTTAAAATCATCATCAATGTAGCTAGCATACTCGCTGAGGTTTGTATAAACGTAGAAGTATATTCTATCCCCATATATTTCCTTCCACCTAGAGCTACAAGCCTTAGAAGGGAGAATGTAAGCAATAGCCCTTATCTCCTTCTCAGCAGTTGCTTGTCTGCCATACTCTTCAATAGTTTTAGTAAGATTTTCAATCTCTTTTAGTTTCTCTTCGAGCTCCTTTCTCAGCCTCTCAACCTCTGATGCAGTCTCTCTCAGCTCCTTAAGTTCTCTAACCAGTTCAGCCGATTTTAAGGTTAAGTGAACCGCGGCGAGTAGTGATACTGCAGCTACTAAAAGAGATAATACAGTTATAAGCCTTTGAAGATTAGCCATAAAATTAGATTCCTTCAATGCTAAAAAACTAACGCGCTGCTACATACTGAGCCTGCTAGCCAGCAAGCACTATAGGCTGGGTGGGAAACTTTTCCAGCCGGGCATGTGCTAAAGGATGAAAACTATTACAGAGCCAGTGGAACACATTGAGTAGGAACAGTTCAGTTATGGGATTTTACTGTTTTAGATGAACTTGATTGCTTGAACCTCGTTTTCTTAATGATTACTACAGTGGCCAATGCTGCTGCTAAAAAATATATGAAAACTTCGTAATCTAGAATGGTTTTCACATACGATGAAAGCATTAAGTCTCCGGTTATCGCTGAGTGTTTAACCAGTTCTAGCGCTAGGATCCCTATAGGATCATAGTACCCAGCCCTCAACTTTGCAGTTTGATACGGGATAATCAGCTTCTCTACATCCATCCATTTTCCAGTTATGACTGCAACTTGAATTAATTCGGCAAGGCTTTTCGGTTTACCCGTTAAAGCGAGTAACTCGAAAGCTTCACGGTATAGGTTTTCAGGAACAATGTATACTTTAATCCTGGTTTCGTTTATGCATCCTAAGTAACTTGTGCTCAGAGTCAGCATGTTTTCACCTAAGCCTTCCGGCTGGAAAAGTTCTTTTCCATTCACAAAAACTGTTACCGGTACTCGTGTACCATTAGAGAAAACCGAGTAAGCTTTAACTGCCGTGTTCGGCAGAACCAATGTATCGTTAAAACGTCCAAGCGTGTTTTCTAAGTATAGGTTTAAGTAGTCCCACGTGATCCATGTACTTGCTGTGTAATTTAAAATAGAAATCATAACTTTAATGATCTTAGGTTTATCATATGATAACTCCAAAGTTGAGTTCCCTTTAAGTGTCACTGAGTGTGGCTCTTCAAGCTGAGTAACGGTTAAGTTCAAGGGTAGAGGTAACGGCGGTTGAGTGTAAATAGTTACATTTACAAGGCTTTTTCCTCCGACAAGCAAAAATTGTGGAGCGCTGAGAGAGACCCCCTTAACTTTAACATAGTAGATTGAGGCGTCCGCTTCAGCGAACCATGTTTCAAGTAAAACTTTATAGAAGCCTAAGGTACTGAGGTTTAGTGCGAACTCCTTTTCAATTGTTGCTTCACCAGCTTTAATCAACCTTATCTGGAAGATTTCTGTATTATTTAGCTTCAGGGAAAGTGATGCATTAAGCCAAGCGTTGGTTTCCGCTTTAATTCTCCCTTTAACCAGTGGATTAAGCGATACCTGGGGGATACTTAAAAGTAATTTTACCGGTGGAACGGTTAAAGGCATTTCAATGAACCCTAAATCGAAGCTTACGTTAGCTGAGCCTGCCGGGAAGCTTAATACCAAGTTTTCAGAGGAGTTTGAGAAAACTCTATTTGCTAGGTAGTACTTATGGGGGCCGAAGACACTTACAGTAATATTGGTGGTTATACCCTCGTCATGAATCAACCAGTTGAGGGGTGTAACATTAATCCTAGGTGGAGTAAGCCTCATTAGGGTTGACCATTTATCATTAGCTGTAAACTTAACTCTCCACGCATTGCGGGGACGGGTGGTATTAACGGCTCCCTTAAAAGTAGCTGTATCGCCACATAATAAGCTTACTGAACCAAGAGAGGTTGAGTTAACCCTTAGCTGCACCATGTAGGTAGCAGGAAATGCAGGGCACGATCCAATTGTCGTAACATTGGCTTCTACAGAGGCAAGAACCCAATCCGGAGCTACAATCTCTGGCATTGCCTGCAAGGTTATAGTTATAGCTGGTATCCGCAGGCTAATTACACCTATAATGTAAGTATCGTAGACCGCTGAGGCTTTCCCTGAGAATCCATTGAAGGAAGAACTGAAATACGCGTTTAGTTGGGGTACAAATAATTTCGCCGTTGTAACGCCGGTAGTTGAGTTATAGAGAACTTCGGTTACAGCGATGTCTGCTGGGACAATAAGGTATTGGACAACTACCGGGCTGCTGAGGCTGTACTGTGCTTTAATTAAGAGGTATCCTTGAGAAGAGGACTGGTTGACTGTGAAAGACAGCTCCAAGCTTTTCCGACCAGGTTGAAGCTCAACGTTTACAGCCTTGTTTTCAAAAATTAAGGCTTCACCATCTCCTGTAGAGGGGGGTTCGAGTAGCAAACGCATATATACTTTAAACGGGTTAGAGTTATCCACGTTGATCACAATCCGCCCGTAACCTCCTATGGAAACATAGATCGGCGACTTGGTAATAGGCATAAAAGTTGGTGGGTTAAGGGAGAAACGTAAGGAAGTCTCCATCCCCTCATAAGAGATCGGCAACACGTAGGAACCCCAGCTTAATCCACTCAACTGTACTGTGACGTGACCGTTATCTGCTTGGTAGAGAGACCCGTTCACGTAAATTGGACCAGTAATCTTCGTGGAGCCAGTCGCGACGCTAAGATCCATTATAAGCTGCCCAGTAATTGCGTTATAACTCCCTCCAATTACCCTCACTGAAAGGTAGTTGCCAACTGAGAGTGTTAAAGTCAAGGAAATGGTGTTCGAGGAAGGGTTAACTAAAGCAAGGTAAAGTGTCTGATTTTCCACTTTGAAAGCCTCGTTCAACTTCAAGTTGCTTAGAATTTCGCTATTTGATACTTTGATCTCAACTACACAGCTATTCGGGAGCTCGATAATGTAGTACCTTGCACTAAGTCCTTGAAGCGTGATGCTAGTAGACCATTGATCCCCTGTTAACCTAACTGTCTGCATATAAGGGTGATATAAAGTTCCACAAAGGCTTTGCCCCTTTACAATAGAGAGAAGAAATCTTGTGTAGGCAGTATTCAGCCACTGGACTTGAACACTAGGCGTAGAGAAAATCTGCTCAAAAGCTGTTGGCATCAAAGCATAGCCACTCGATATGAGCCAGTGGAAAAAAGCACCAGTGCTATAGGAGTTTTCCTGAGTACATTGCATACTATATGGATCCAAGTAATAAAGCCTTCTACCATAGTAGAGTGGTTCAGATGAACATATACCAGTTAAGTAGCAAGCGAACCCCTCCGCCGTGCCTTCAATGTACCAAGGACAAGATTGTAAAATGTTTACATAGCGGTAGTATGCAGCTTGAGCGAAATGCATTAACTCATGGTAAACTACTTTTCTCAGCGTTGAACCTGAAAGGTTTTCTATGAACTTCACGTCAACAATACAAGCGCTTCGGATTTGACCAGTAGAATCATAAGTGTACTTTGTACTTGTAATACCACCCTCTACACCCGAGTTAACTACGTATACAATGTATCTCTGTTGCTCGCAAGGAGGGGCTAGGCTAACCCCTTTACTCTTTATCTCGCTGTATGCATTCTCCAGTGTATTACCCAGCGTAGCTAAGTATGTCTGCCCTGCGCCTGCCATGTCGTAGATTGTAAAATGCTCTGACATATACGGGTCAGCTAACACTAAAGCTGAAAGAGTAGCAACAGTAACAATTAAAACGACTAAACATCTTTTAATAATTTTAATAATCATTTTGTACTCTTCCCTGGGTTGAAATAGTACTGGAGTTGCTTATTATCTTTAATCCTACCATGGCTCTACTGAAAACCTTTCCAAGACCTAAGGCTTGCTATACTATTCGCCTTCTGTATTTAGTTCTGCTACTCTCAATTATATAAAGCCTGATGCCTTAGCTTTTGAATCGGCAGAGAGTGTACAGCTGAGTTCCTGCTAAAATAGTCAGTAGAGTTCTCATAGTAACTTCATTTCTTCTCATTTTAATTTAACAGGAAGAAAAAGTTGGTAGTTTTTACTTTAAGGATTGGATTTTTTCGCTTTTAGCTTTAAGAAGGAGTACTCCTAGCATAAGCTACTTCTTCATGGCTATTCATCATACTGATGTATAGCTCTATGAATGTTCTCTGCTAGGCTGCGCCAGCTCTCTAAGAGCAGCGTTGGAGAGATAAACTCTATGAGCTCTGGCAGCTCACTAGAGACTACACTGAGTAAAATGAGAAAAGCTCATTCCACTGGAGTTGATCCACGAGTACTTCTCCATGCCCTTATACATCTCTGTTATGTTCCTGAACTCATAGTTTCATGGATTACTCAGTTTGAATAGGGATGTCATAATTATAGCCTGGCTGCCCACTTAGAATTGTAAAGAAAAGGTAGTAAGTTAATGGAAAAGTTTAATGATTACCTAACACTTTTTCTTCTGATCAAAATGAAAAGCCCTAAAATAGGTATAACAATGCTTCTCGACGAGCGGAAGCACGTTTACCCGCATTACTATGATAAATGTTACGATGCGGTAAAGTATTGGAAGGTTTTCCTCGAGTCGATCAAGTTTTTTGATGGAACGTCACCTGAAGTCGTTGTATCTTCTGAGCTTATAACTTCTATAAACTCGGCTAGGAGAGTTGGTGGGGAATTTCTCGAAAAGAAAGTAAAAGCAGTTATCCTGAATTTTAATGTTTGGGATTTCCCATACTTGGTTTGGCCCTTTATCAACACTATTGGGAAGGATAAACCAATACTCTGCCTCTCCAACAATGAGGGTAAGTATCCGGGTAACGTTGGTTTACTCGCAACTGATGGAGCTTTAAGGCAAGCCGGGGTTCGAACCCACCGCATTATCGGAGATCCGAAAGACCCTCACGTCAAAGAGAAAGTAAGGAGATGGATTATGGCTGCGATCGCCGCTGCTAACATCAAAAACGAGGTTTACGGTATGTATGGAGGACATTCTATGGGCATGGAGACTGGCTACTTCCATCTTGTCCCAATTCAAAGGCATTTTGGGACCACCGTTTACCAGGTTGATCAATTACTCATTGTTGAGAAAATGAGGGAGGTCGACGACCTGGAAGTGGAGAAAGGTTTGAAGTGGCTAGAGGAAAACATTGGAGAAATAAAATATGATGGGAAGATGCTCACTAGGGAGACCCTGGCTAAGCAGGTGAGACTCTACCTAGCGGTTAAGAAGATTAACGAGGAAATGGGATTCGATTTCTGTGGAATTAAAGGCCAGAGAGAGCTATCCGAGCATGTTGTGATACCAGATGTAGCCGAGATGCTATTGAATGATCCCTACGATTGGAATGGATTTAAAGAACCAACTGTTTGCGCCACAGAAGCGGATGCTTTTGGCGCTCTCACAATGCAAGTTCTGAAATACATAAGCGGCGGCATGCCTGTACTCTTCATGGATGTAAGACTCTTCCACCCGGATTTAAACGTCTGGGATTTTTGCAACTCTGGAGTCCACGCAAGCTGGTATGCCTCTAGGAGCTCTAACCCAAGAGAGAACTTGAAGAAAGTTACATTGTACCCCGCGCTTGAGCTTTATTTTAAAGCCGGCGGCGCTTCAGTATCTTTCGACGCGGCACCCGGAGAGCTAACATTCGCCAGATTAGGGCTTCATAAGGATAGGGTTTACATGGTGATCACGAAAGGTGAAGTTGTTGAGTTAGACAAAGAAACGAGAAGAAAAATTAACGCGGAAACCGACCCGACATGGCCTCACGTGCATGCTAGGCTGAACTGCTCCTACGAGGAGTTCGTAGAGTTCTTCCCAGCTAACCACATACATGCTGTAGTTGGTGACCGGATTGAAGAACTAAAATACTTCTGCGAAATTACCGGTGTTAAACCTATTATTCTAGGAGAAGGACGGTACAAGTCTTTCTGGGAAGCACTTGAAGGTTGAATTTAACCTCTTTTTATTTATAGGGAAGTCGTAACAAATTTGTATCGCTGATTCAATAATTATTAAATGAACAGAATTGAAGTAGTAATGCTTGCCGGGTTAGTGGTAACTTTATTACTTCTTATAATGTATATATTATTCATGGTACGGGGAATTGAGTCATTAGGCACACATAATTCATCTACCGGAGAGGTAATTCACCTTCCACCGCCAAAGAAGATTACAGAAATGAGCGTTGAGGAATCTATTCTCCATAGGAGGAGTGTCAGGGAGTTTGCAGTGGATCCATTAAAGTTTGAGCATTTTTCAATGATTCTTTGGTCAGCTTTCGGTATCACAGAGCCTAGGCAGGAGTTGAGAGCTTCGCCCAGCGCGGGGGCTACTTACCCGATGGAGGTTTACGTTGTTGTAGGTGAAAAAAGCGTGGAAATTAAAGGTGGTTTGTACCTCGAAGCAGGTGTTTACAAGTATGATCCCTTTACTCATTCGATTAAATTAATGAAGAAAGGTGATTTCCGCAGAGATCTAGCATCAGCCGCTTTAGGCCAGCAATGGGTTGAGGAAGCACCAATCAATATTGTTATCTGCGCGGTTTTTGAGAGGACAACTAGAGTTTACGGGAAACGGGGTGAAATCAGGTATGTGCCTATGGAGGTTGGGCATGCGGGTCAAAGCATCTACCTGATGTCGACGGCGCTAGGCTACGGAACTGTTGCTGTTGGAGCTTTTTACGATGAACAGGTAGCTAGGGTTGTTTCAGTAGCGAGGGATGAAGTACCGCTTTACATAATGCCGGTGGGGGTTCCGAAGCGCCCTTACAGGGGTTCATTTGAGGAATTAGAGAAGTACTTGGAAGCTAACCGGCGTGGATAACTATGTTGAAGGTAAAGTTAATCAGGTTAGCGTTGCGGGTAGTGGAGGTAACCTCTCCGCTTCTCCTTTTCCTGTCAATCCTATACACGATAACCGGTTACCAGATGCTATACCCTGAGGCTACATTAATTCAAGCTGCAAGAAGACTTCACGTAGACATGGCATTGCGCATATTCACCATCATCGTAGGGTACCTTCACGGGTTAGCAGGCCTGGTAATACTCTACGAAAGGAGGATTAGAAATAAACCTTTGAAGAAAATCCTAGAAATAGTTACAGTATTAGGACTTACTATACTGGTAGTTTTTCTTTTCGCGTTGGATGTATATTATGGGGAAGCTTGTAGGCGGTGGCGCTGGGGGAGGTAAGCCGGCGTATACTCTCTAAGGGGAGACTATAAAGTGGGCACGTCAGTACCCGGCTTTCGAGTAGAAATCCATTAGTATTTTCTCGTAAAGATTGTCGCCTCTGATTTTTTCTAAGAGATCGGCAACCTTTCTTACCCACTCTTCGAATATCACCTTACCCTTATCCTTCGTCGCAGCCCTTGGGTCCCCAACGTAACCTTCAATGGCGTAGCTCACCCAATCAACCATTGTCTGGATATCATTAACCACTTTCTCAACTCCCAGTTTAGCAGGCCCTTTTACCCTTTCAAGTTTGCATAGCTCGGGGAAAAGGTGTAGACCCATGCTGGTTTCAATCTCGCAAGCATGTTCGATCGGCTCCGTTTCCCTGATTTTCTCGATTACATCCTGTATGGCTTTCCAAGGCTCCACCCAGGCGTATAACAAGTAGGGTTTACCTTTTTCTTGCATTTCTCTAACGAAAAATGATAACGGTCTCCGGTTCCCACCATGAGCGTTTAATATCAATATACGCTTGAACCCATTCCTATAAATTTCGTCGCAAACTTCTTCCAAAATTTTCAGAAAGGTTGAACCACTTAATGAAACTGCACCTGGAAAGTGACGGTTCTCAGGAACATAAGTATAGAAAAGCGGGGGGAGAACTACGGCTGGCGGCGACTTTTCCGCGGCCTCTACCGCAACCCTATACGCGATAAAGGCGTCAGTCCCTAACGGCATGTGTGGCCCATGAACCTCAAGAGAACCAAGAGGAATAATAATAACGGTTTTTTCCTTATTCAGTGAAGCTAAATCTAAGTAGGTTAAACGCTCCCACTCGACTACCGCCACAATAACCCACCCGTAAATGGAAATACTTATGCTTTACTAATTCAAGCTTTCTTATAATAATACACACTAAAAGTCTGATAAAGCTCTATCATTAATTTAAGTTACTTTATAAAAATGTGGATACAAAAGTTCGAAGCAACCTGTTCCAGTTGTTTAAGAATTGACACCAGCAGATTAAATGGTAAAATCCCTGTTCACGGTTTCAGACTAATGCTGCACAAGTGTTTTCTCCAGGGCTGTATCCAAGGAGGGAAAGTAGCCTGCTAAGTCATTGCTCCCAAGGTACTGCATAACCTCTCTACGAATCGCTTCACCTTTCTCCCCGCCTTCGCAAAGTTTCTGCGTGGGCGTAGTTAACACGCCTGTTCTCGTTGCAATTATAGATTCTCAGAAAGAACAGCTATCCCGTCGATGTCCTCGAAGTCCTATATTTACTCACTGAACGTGTTATAGCTATAGGGTTCAGGACAACGGTGTTTCTTACTAATTCCCCATAGCAAAGACTGTATCGTTTCTTACTGACGCCTCCAACCCAAGGCGTTTCCCTGCCTAGCTTGATGAGTAGCGAATGGGCCTCCAGTCTTTTTCCTTATACGACATTACTATTACTTCCAAAGTTATTAGGATGAGCTCCAACCCGTAAGTTGAGCATAGAAGTAGTAGTTCAAATTCTTCTCTGCTGGATAGCTGCAGCATTATGCTAAAATACCAGTATTTTAAATAAATACTGGTATGAAAACAAAGAATGTACTCCTGCAAGTGAAAGTTCCTGAGAACGTAATCGCAGCACTGGACAGGCTTGTAAAAGCTGGCGTTTTTCGCTCAAGGAGCGAGGCGGTAGCTGAAGGGATTCGTCGTGTTTTGATAGCTTACAGCTCATTGGGCGGGGAGCTTTCGCTTATTGATAGATACATAGCTGGCAGTGCCGACAAGCCCCTGGATCCTGGAAGCACCATCGAAGTAGACGTGGAGGAAGCAAGGCGCAGGATTGCCAGCTTTTTCGGAACAGACGAGGTTTCCGAGGTGCTGCGAAAAATGAGAGTGAGACAATGATTGCTGTTGACACGGATGTGCTCGCAATCTACTTCATTTTCAAATGGGATCCGAGGTTCGAAGTAGCTAAAACAGTTATCGACTCTGAAAACGTGAAGGCTATCACCATAGTTAACGCTCTAGAACTTATGGGGCTGATGAGCATAGCAGAGAGTGGGGCGAAAGCCCGGGAACTCTTCAGCCTCCTTCATAGGAGGAGGGACTTTCACGTTCTCTACTGGAGGACATGGCTCGAGCAGCAGGTTTTCGTCAGTAAAGTTTTAGAGTATGTCTCCTCTCGAAGGAGTCCTTTCACAGATGCTTTGATAGGGTGGATTCTTGAGGAAAACGGCATTGAACTTCTAGTCACATGGAATACGAGACACTTTGTAAGCCGTTACTCTTTTGAGACAATCACGCCTGAGCAGTACCTGGGTTTAACTCCTCCTCTTAGTGACAATTAGGACTTCATAGCGGTACATACGGCAGAATTACTTCCACAAGCTTTGGCGATCACGCTGGCTATAGATGCGCATTTCCGGATTTAGCTTGGACATTGTTTCTTCCTCATCTAAGTGGATTGGGGTTACCAAATTGGCTCCAAGAGTAAATCATGGAGGTGTTTAACCTTTTCTATGTTAGCAACCCCGAGAAAGGTCATCGAAGAACTTAGAAGACTAGGCGCTAGGCTAGAAAGGGCGTGAAGGATCTCCTGAAGGTTATACACTTCATGTATCCTCACTTGAGTGGTAAGTAGTCCCTTCACCTCAGCGCAATCCTCTATACTGAGGCGAAGGCCAACGGTATAAGTAAACTATACTGTACCGCAACTCTTGCTGAAAAATCATTAAGGTTAGCTGAAGAATGTGTCCAGCGTGGTCTCTGCTTGACCTTTCCTCTTCATGACTTTTTCGGCGAATTCGTCCCTTACCGGCTCGTAAACCCTGTTGTAGAACTCCTGTGGATTCTCGAGCAAGCTACGAGGAAAGCTCCTGACGTACTCTAATGTCCTCCTCCAAGCTTCCTCGTAAGGAATAGTGCTTTCAATCGTACATACAACCTGTCTATCATAATCATCCGGCTTTTGAGAGACCCCACCCATCACGAACCATCCGTCACGCGAGATGTAAACTTCCTCGCCAAGTATCTCGGCCCTCTGCATGTCCTCCCGCCCTTTGCCTGGCCCCCCTCTAGGTCTCGCAGCATCTCCCCCCGCTCTCGGCCGGGTGGAGGGGCCGTAGCGCTTAGCCCATGCGTAGAAGATCGCTCTGTTAAGCCCAAAGGACTTCGCCTTCTCCAAGTCGCCAGTCAGCGTGTAGTAGCGAGCTGCTTGAAGAAGCGCCATAACCTGGAACCGGCCGAGCTCGACTCCGCTCCTGCTCAGTCTTTCAGCAGCACCTATCCTCGCTGAAGGTGTTTGTAGATGAGCGAACGCCCTCAAAGCTTCCTGCGCCAGCTGGTCAGCCTCCCCTGGCACGTTGTCGCGCCAATGAGGATCATGTTTAAAGGCTGCGGGATCAGCCCATGAGGGATCGAAGCGGTCCAACTCATCTGGTTTAAAACAAACAGCTATTTTATCGACTCGACGGTGAAACGAGAGAGGCACCGTGAAGACCCGTTTCGGGTCCATCAGGTTCTCGACCTTCAAAACCTTCCACTTCTCTATAAGCTCCTTCAACTGTTCCTCCAGCTTCCTAAGCGTGTACTCGACGAGTAGCTTAGAGGCCGCCAGCGGGTCAGCAATGCTTAGTACATTCTGCGAGATAGCTGCTTCGTGAACATGGACGTGAACACCCTCCCCCGACCACTTCAAGTAGACTGACTCTCTCACCCTCCATTTCTCCAAGAAGTCAACTATCAGCTTCGCCGCTTCGATCGCCGCCTCCCACGCCTCGAGTGTAGCATCAATGTCCCAGCTCAGCGTCGCCGCGGCAATATTACCAGGGTCTTCAACATCTTTCTCCGTCATGATTCTATGGTAGACGCAGGAAGTTGCGTAAATCGCCCTGACTCTAGCCCCACTAAAACTCTTAATCAACCGCTTAACCTCTGCGGATGTAGAGACTGTGAGCGGCTTACCGGCCCACCACCTCACAAAGACTCTACCATCTCTACCCTGCCCCTCGATCGCCAGCCACCGCCCTCTCGCAAAATCTGCGATCTCTGCTGCCACATCATCGCGGAGGTAATGCTTCAATACACTCACATTAATCAAGGTGTAAGTTTAGGGGAGCTGAATATTTCTAACGTTGCCATGTTACACCCAAGCTTACTTTTGGGAAAAGGGTTAGAAAAGCTCGCTAGTCACCACTGCGTACATGAGTTTACCCAAAAGCTCTTTATGGCGAGTAACGAGCTTTGCTTTTTCAACCTCTGCTAAAGCAGCATAGGCGGCATCATAAATTGTCAACCCCTTTTCGATCGCTAAACTAGTTGCATGCTCCACGAGCTCTAGGAAACTTCTCAGTTCAACTCCAATTATCATGACAGCTTTTACAGCACCAGCGATGTCAACCCCGTCAACCCTCTAGCGAAGGGGAACACGTTAACCAGCCCAACAAGCATGAAGTCAGGGCTAGAGTGTGGATCTTACCCTCAACGATAAAAATCCTGCAGCATGTGCATCTGCTCGCTACCCCCTCTCTTATGAACCACTTCGTAGCAGTGCTGGCATCGATAACGGCTCTCACAGTTTATCCCTGTACTCTCTAACGGTTTGCCAGGAGGGTTTCTCAAGCTTGGCTCTCCTGGAAATGTCTTCCATCAATTTGATCACCCACTCTGCCTCCATCCTTCTCACTTCCTCTTTTAACGCCCTTCTGAATACCTTTTAGCCTTCTCCCAAACCTCTCTGTCGACTCTAGCAGGCACAGTGACATGCTTCACATTCAGATTCTAGTTCATGTATTATAAGAATAAAATTCAATTACAATTTCTGTTTTACTCTGCTGAGTTACAACATTTACAGCTTTGCACATGACTGTTACAGTATTCAAGCTGTCTTTAACGAGGCGTTCCTGGTATATAGGACGCTAGTTCTATCAAGGCGACTCAGCCTATAGCAACTTGTACCACTGTAAAAGTTTGTTTACGGTACTCTTCTGTCATCTAATTAGTAACCTATAACTCACTAGTAGTGTTTATACGATGCCAGTAGCTTCTTGAGGGGAGGTTCGAGCTGCCAGTACACCGTCTTGCATTTTCTCTAGGAAGATCGTAGAGATTTCGCCACCAATTTCACTGCTTAAAGCTTCGCCCATTTCGACCAGCTCCATGCTGCGTGTAGCGATGAAAACCTGTGAACCTGTTGTCCTAATTGTTTCCAAAAGGAGCTTAGTAAAGGTGTAAAGCGCGGCAGAGTCCATCCCTACCTCCGGGTCATCGAGTAGAATTAGCTGCGGTCTTAAAGCCAGGACAACCATTGCTAGCAGTACTCCGTTCCTTACACCCTCGCCGGCATCCTCCAACCTGATACTCGTTTTACTTGTCTGAAGGAAAAGGGTGTTCCCTCCCCCGACCGGGGCATACGTTAACCCTTCGGCATCCCTTATCAACCCACTTCTCAGAAACATAATTATTTTCTTATCAAGTCTCGATGCGATGAGCTTGCTCCAGCATAACTCCTCGATTATGCTGGGCTCGCGGAGAGTGTATTGATCCAATAGCAGAACTGAGCTGAACATAGATGCGAGTACTGGATCCGGCTGCCTTTTCGCAACAACTTCTTCACCTGAGCCTCTTAACAGCATTTTACCGGCTTCAAAGTTTATTAACCCTTCATTCGTGTTTACCCAAGCGTAAATTGGTGACGATGTGAGGGATTCATTTGTTAATAGAAAGTCGTAGCGAGTACCTTTAACCTGCAAAGTTATAGTGATAGGCTGAGAAATATCCATGTTATACCAGATAACGTTTCTTGAATCTTTCCAGCTACCTCTGCCACCTCTCCTTAGGATAAGGTAATCCAGCTTATCAATCCCTCTTAACTCGTCTTGGCTTCTGAGAGGAGCTGAGGATGCGTATATCGCTTCGAGTAAAGTGGATTTCCCCACGCCGTTACCTCCAGATAATATAGTAACTTGCTTGAAACCAGCTATACAGCTTTTCTTAATACCTCTAAACCTTTCTATACAGAGAGCCTCTATCATTTACACACTAGTTAAGGTAACCTTCAGGCTTATTATTATTTACTTTTAATAATGACTAACCCAAAGTATCGTAGAATGCGTACAGTTAATCGCTTTATTTTCCAATCCCTCCGTTACAAATATATGTTAAACTCGCCTAGGAGTTATATTTTTATCCATCTAGACTTTACAGAAAGCATGTGACAGTAAAGGAGAAAACAATTGTCTATTTTACTGAGCCAGGTCCCGGGGACACGGAGGATGTCATAAAAGCTGTTGCAAGAAGAATTAGCGAAGGTGGAATTGACACAGTAGTTGTAGCAAGTACTTCCGGCAGAACTGGAGTAAAGTTTGCTGAAGCTTTAAAAAGCAAGGTTAAAGTTATTGCAGTTTCCCATGAAAAAATGAATTCAGAATTTAAACAGAAGATCAGTGAGCTAGGTGGGGTAGCTGTAGATGAAACTCACCTGCCTCTCCACGGGAAAGATATGGATGATGTAAGGGAGGCGTTTTACGCGTTGGGTCAAGGCTTTAAAGTAGCAGTAGAAGTTATACTAATCGCTGCTGACTTAGGTATTGTCAAACACTATCAAGATGTTATAGGCATCGGAGGCAGCGGGGAGGGGAGTGATACGGCGATAGTAGCTAGGGCGACACCGACTAAAGAAATATTCAGTAGAGATAAGGCGAAGAGGCTCGAGATTAGGGAAATAATTGCAATGCCGTTGAAGAAAATGTGGTGGGATTAGCCCTATTCTCAATTGAAGCGTTTTTCGGTCTACGGCTGATCAAAGCTTAGAAAAGGACAAAAACCTTCTCTGCTTGGAAATTTATGCAAAGCTCTAAACCCATGCGGGGAAGGGTTAGCATCTTCATAGCTGTCTCCTCCTTGTTCTCCGCTCTAACGGCTGTTTTAACATATTTTTTGAAAGTTCCCTCTCCAACAGGTGGGTATACACATATTGGAGATACAATGATATACTTAGCTTCGCTCTTGTTTGGAGTAAAGGTTGGTGCCACTGTTGGCTTGATTGGCCCAGTTATTGCAGATCTGGTTACAGGATACCCAAGATGGTATGTTACAATAGTTGCGCATGGAGTTCAAGGGGCTATCGCGGGAATCGGCCAAGGTAAGAAAACACATTTTCAAGTGTTCCTCATGATTCTCTCAGGTATTGTAATGTCTTTAACTTACTTTGCTGTTAATGTATTTGTGAAGGGGCTTTCTCCAGCGCTAGTTTCATTAGCTAGAGACGTGTTTGGCCAAACTTTGATTTCAGTAGCTTTAGCCTTACTGCTTCTCAAGCCGCTGGAGCGCAACGTTACTGTAAAGAAGCTGTCAGGCATGGTTTGAGCTTTACTTAAGGTGTAGGCACTATCCCAGGAACTTTTGGGTAAGGCCTAGCCTCCCAGACAGCCGGTAAACCGCACACATACCGCGTAAGCCGCTCAACACCTATGCCGAACCCGGCGCTCGGCGAGATACCCTCCTTCAGCATGTCGAGATACCAGTTGTACTCGGAAGGGTTCTCACCCTGACCGAGCATTCTCTTTAATACTTTCTCGTACTCGTACTCTCTTTCAGCCCCAGAAGCGGCTTCCCCAAAGCCTTCAGGGTAAATTAAATCGAAATCCCTCAGCACGCCGGGCTTATCAGGATCTTCACGGTCATAGAACCCCCTAGCTGTTTTCGGGAAATCTATGAGGAAGAAAGGTGTATCAAATAGGGCGGATAGAGTCTTCTCTTGATCCCATGGGATTTCACTTCCGGTCTCTACTTTAAACCCAAGCGATGAGAGCTTAGCAAGGGCTTCGTCATATGTTATGCGGGGGTAAGGAGGTCTTTTAACATCCAGTATCCTGCCGAGTTCCTCAAGGTCTCCCCAGCATTCCTCTATAACTCTCCTTAGCGTGTAGTCGAGCATCCCTTCGGCAACCCGCATAGCGTCATGGTAGCCAGCTCCCCTAATCTCTACGTCTACTTGAAAGAACTCTGCAAGATGCCTGCCTGTCGCAACAGTCTCCGGCTTTTCGAGGCGTATATTCGGGGAGACGAAATATATCCTTCCTAGAACGTCAACCATCATCTGCTTGTAAAGGATCGCGCTACTCATAATGTTATACCTAGTGCCATAGAAATCAGTGCTTGCCTTACTCGCCCCCCTGATACCTGGATCTGTTGCTGGTCCTACGATCGGGGGTAGGAGCTCCACGAAGCCTAAATTATCGAGGTACTCGCGGATTGCTTTTAACACAATCGATTGTACCCTGAAGATTCGCCTGTACTTTCTATCAGCCTTGTAGACTCTGTGGCATTTACCTAGTTTTTCGTAAAGCTCAGCTAAAAGCATCTTACCGTTGTTTCTTATCAATTGATCAAATATTTCAACGGACGGGTGTAGTCTAATTTCATTCATATCTGCAGTAGGGTTGGCTCCCCTAAAATAAGCTTTCTGTCATTTTAACTATATTTTCCTCAATATTTAGACTTTATGTTAATTTTTAAGCTTAAAAACCGGCTTAATGACTATAAGTTAAGGTGTATTTTCGTAATAACGACAAAGCCTTTGTAGAAAAGAAGCTATTCGTAACTCTAGGGGAAGAAACTCGATCAATGGGTCAGCTTGTAGTATTCACCTTGTTCGTAGATGCCTACTACTTGGCCGTCAACTAATCTGATAACTCGGTCACAGTAACCTAATAGCTCTAAATTATGCGTGGCCATAACAATCGTAACACCGAGCTCTTTCTTAAGGTTCAGGAAAAGGTCCATAACTATCTTCGCGTTTGTGGAATCTAAGTTGCCGGTAGGTTCATCGGCAAGTATCAGCTTCGGATTCGTTACAATAGCCCTAGCTATCGCGACGCGCTGTTGTTCACCGCCACTCATTTGAGTTGGTCGGTGGTTTGCCCTGTGTTCTAACTTCACAGTCTTTAGAGCTTCTAAAGCCTTCCTCCTCCTCTCTTTAGGATCCATGCCCTTAGCAAGCAAGGGTAGTTCAACGTTTTCTAGGGCAGTTAAGCGGGGTATTAGGTAGAACATTTGGAAAACAAAGCCGACCCGCTCGTTCCTGTAGGCGCTAAGCTCGCGGTCATCCCTTAGCGAGCTAACTTCTACCCCCTCTACCTTTATAAGTCCTCGAGTTGGTCTATCGAGCCCGCCAATCAAGTGTAGAAGAGTACTTTTACCGGAACCGCTTGGGCCGACGAGAGCGATAAATTCACTTTTCATGATCCCAAATGTTATGCCTTTAAGAGCCGGTACCGCGGCTTCTCCTATACCGTAAACCTTCCAAACATCTTGGAGCTCGACAACGTACACATCTATCACCTACTCGTAGCGGAGAGCTTTAACTGGATCCATCCTTGCCGCGGCTCTTGCGGGAGCGAGGGCTGCGAACACGTTAGCAATTAAGGGTAGAGAGATAGCTGTTAAGAGAACCTGCATGTTGAGGTTTGGCCTCAACTGAATGTTGAATACTTGAATACCAGAGTAATGTCCCACTATTAGCGCGGCTAAGAGTCCGAGTACTTCCCCAATCAAAGTGATCACAATCGATTCGGAGAGAAAGAATAAAAGTACGTCCAGCGATGTGAACCCAAGGGCTTTAAGTATACCTATCTCTTTAACTCTTTGTATTACGCTTATCGTCATGCTATCGAAGATCCATAGAGCAGTAATGCCTACGCTTAACGCGGAAATGAACGCCAGGAAAGCTGAGAGCGAGTTCACGAAAACACCTACTTGAGCGACCATAGCTACAGGAGTGAACACGTTTGAACGAGGGGGCGCGAGAAAGCGTACTTCATCGGTTACCGCTTGCGCGTAAGAGGGGTCGTCTAAAAGGATGATTACAGCCTGGTATACCCTTCTTCCCCCCATATAGCTGAAGTATGTCTCAGGATCGACAAATATAGCGTCGTCGACAGAGACCGCCATCCTCATCCCGGCTGATTTAGCTAAACCAGTTACAAACAGGTTTAGTTCCCTGCCGCCTATCCTCACCGCCAACACTTCGCCCACATCATGTATCCTTTCACCAGTGATGCGGTCAAGCCAGATGTTAGCCCCTATAATCACTCCAAGCCCCTTTGGAACGGAGGAGCCAGCCTCTATGAACTCACTCGCGCTCGTTACACCTACTAGGGTGAAAATATGAGCTGGGTCGACTGCAATTACCGAGAACGCCTTATATCCTTCGGCCGTTGTAACTGCTGCTTGAGTCATCGCTACGCCGAACGCATCCCGAACGTGGGGCAATTGCCTGAAAACAGCGACGTCAGCCTCTGTTAAACCTGGGTTAGAGTTCATAATTATGACAGAGTTAGCGGCTAGGGTTCTCCCCAAGTACTCTTTGAATACTTCTTGGAACGCATCGCCTAGGCCTAAAGCTAAAGCTAGGGCGGTGACAGCTATCATTACACCGGCAGCGGCACCTAAAAGCCTACCTCTTCTCTCCCTTAAGCTTCGGAGCGCGTAGCGCAGGTAATCGGAAGCTCTCATTTAGTCCCCCTAACCCTCCTTCCCACCCATACAAGCACGCCGGCGAGTACTGCTACTAGGGCTACTGCAGCGAAAAGCCATCTCATATCCGGCGTGTTCACCCTGTTCTCATTATTACCGCTAGCTGGAGTCCTAACCGTTAAAATTACTTCGCGTGTAGAGGTTTTAAGCTCGCCGTAGTGGTTCCGGTAATTAACAACTATTCGGATAGGATACGCCCCTTCGCGGGAAGCACTAAGGGAGAAGGGTACAGCTGTAGGCGTGTACGGGCTTAGCTGACCTATATAGTAGTAAGTACCCCTTAGAGGTCTCAGCTCCGGTGGCGCTAAAAGCGACACATTAACTCCGAGTATAGAGTTTACGCCTAGGTTCATCAGAGTAGCTGAGAGAAGTATAGTTGACCCAACAGATGGTTCGGAGGGGACAGTATCTACGGCTGTAATTAAAACTTCTGCTTCCTCTACGACCACCAGAGTGAATGTGTCCTTTAAAACTCTTAAACTACCGTCGCCGCTCTTATACACTAAAGTGTAGGTGACCACTCTAGCCCCCCGCTCACCATAAGGTGCGCTGAAGGTTAGAGGTAAGTTAACTCCCTCCCCTGGTGGTACATCCCCTATTTTCACCATGCTTGGCTCGACTATTAGCGATGAGCCTTGCTGAACCGATAAGTAAAGAGTGGCATTAAGCATGGGCTCGCCCCCAAAGTTTCTGATAATTAGCGTAGACCGGCTGGAGGACATCACTGGAATAGTTTGCGGATTCAACGTGACGATTACAGCTTGAGAGATAACTGGTATCGCGAAGGACTCCACCTTTTCTCCATACTGGCCGCTTTCATCGACAAAGCTTAATTTAACTGAGAAAGTAACGATGTTTGAGAGTGGTGTAACCGCGAGTTCACGTGTCACGACTTCACTAGGGTAAAGCACACTTATCTCGAATTCCGTTGTACTCTCAGCACCTGAGAGTACAGCACCTGACACCATAGTTACCACTTTAACCGAATACACGCTTGCTACTCCAATATTAGCTACACTTAAGTTCACTTTGTTTGCCGTACCCGGGCTTAAGCTGCTAGGGTTTAAGGAAATTGAAAATTGTGGTTCAAAAACTGGTGAGAAACGAAGTTGTAAAGTAGCGCTACCTGATTCTGATTCTACTTTATAGCCTGAAGCAACCTGCTTGGCCTTTGAGCTGTAGGTAACAGTAATTGATAGAGCGTAATCGCATTTACCAGTGAAGTTTAAAGCTAGGTCCATGGTTTTCGCTGCTCCAGGGTGCCACGCTCCCAGATCGAACATATTATTACCGAGAATCTGTGCACATCCTCCACAACTGAAGAAAGCCCGAGAGTTAAGTAGAATTTCTTCCCCGTAAACCGCTAAAGCGATTCTTATAACCCCTATATCGCCTAGTCGAATAGGGCGCTTGAGCCAATTAACCGATACAAGGGAAAGTTCCGGGTTAGCCGATGAAAGCGATGCAACTGAGAGTGTGCTGATTAAGAATAACAGTATAAATCTAACCATCGATTCCGTTACAAAGACTTTCTTTAACATATTGTGCTGCCCGCCCTGTAGTATCAGGTTTAAAAATATTGGGTGATCTTTAGCTAGACTTAACCAGCTGGACAAGTATAAAAGTTAAAGTTAGCGCTAATACTGCTATCGCTGTAAACCCTAAGCTTAGGCTCAGGCTACTAGCTAAACATAGAACTCCAAGAGTAGTTACCAGTGAGAAAGCAGTAATCGTAGAAATCTCTGTGAACCTTCTCTTGAAGCAACCAATATCGGTTGAAGTTTTCCTCCTAGTTGATAAGTCGCCTATTTCTGCAAGGTATAGTACAGTCAGCATCAAAGCCGAGGCCACTATATTGTGCTTTTCTAAGCATAAAGTAACTAGCTGTGGTAGCTGAGCTGCTACGCCTGCAGCTAGCATCAGCCTATAACCTTTTAAAATCCCTAAAGTGAATAAGAGAATAGGTATTAAACTCGGGATAATGTTTCCCGATGAATATCCTATAGCCAAGGATATAAACATCCAAGTTAGAAATAGGATTACGTCCAGTTTCTTCAAAGCCTTTTCACCGTTCGGGTTAACGGTGACCCCGGTATCCAGTCAATTACCCTGCAGGCACGGCTCAGTCCAATAATCAGGTTATCCCTCTCTAGGGCTAACATCTCGCGTGCTAGCCCACCTTTAATTGGAAATGGATTTGGAGAAACGATAAGCAGTGAATACTCCCCCGCTAAGTCGAGAAGGGATTTGGCGAATATAGAGTCCAGCAGCGGTGATATAACGATTATTTCAGCGTTGGGTTTCAGCAAATAAGGGGCCAGCATCCTAACGGCGAAATCCATTGGAGCGGGTTCACCAATCTCTAGCTCTGAAAGACTGTAGAGGATCGCTAGTAGCTGTCTTTTCCCGAAGCCGGGTCTAAGCCAAGCTCTTCCCCGTCCCCTGGATATCAGGCTAACTCTGTTCCCGGTTCGCAGAAGGTGGAAGGCTATGGAGGCTGCTGCTGAAATCTCTACATCAGCAAGCTCCAGAGCCTCTGAATCCTCCAGAATCCCCTTAAACCCAGCATCAACTACGAGGAGCACATCAGTTACACGCTCCTCTACGTAATCATTCGATATGAGCCTAGCTAACCTGGCGGTAGCCCTCCAGTTAATACGTTTAAGCTCGTCTCCGTAAACGTATTCCCTAACTCCGTAAAACTCTGTTCCCCCACCGCTATGCTTTGAAAGCACCTCACCGGGCCAAACTCCTGTGTACTTAGCCCTAAGTGATATACCGCTTTCACCAGTAATTTGGGGGAAAGCCACTACTTTTGTAGCAGGCCCCATGACCTTAACTCTTTCCCATAAACCTAGAGGGTCGGAGGCGCTGACAACTATTGGTCCCAAGCTATAACTGCCCCTTGCAGGCAATTTAATCTCGTAACTGAAATCAGCATACCCTTTTAAGTTGATTAACGCCTTAGGGAAGCCTTTCACTACCTTAGCTTTAGGGTCTACGCTGTCCTTGACCTCGATCAAACTAGACGTATTGCTGAAAACCTTTACTCCCACCTTTAATGTATCACCTTTAAAAACTCTAATACTTTCTAATTCACGCTCAGCTCTAACATTGATGTCGGCGGAGAATAAGCTGGAGAAGCCTATCATGAGTACAGGAGGGATCGTTAAAGCCACTACTGCTAGGCTGTTCAGCTCGCCCAGGAACATCGTCACAGCGAGTAAAGAGGCTATTAAGGCGAAGTATAGGAGAAGCTTCACGGTAGGCTTCTCAGATGCTTTTTGGGACTGGGATCGCTGAAACGACATCTCGTATCACGTTTTCAGGGTTGGCTCCCCGAATCCAATGCTCTGATTTAAGTACAATTCTGTGAGCTAATGCCTCGACAGCCAACTCCTTAACGTCATCGGGTATTACGAAGTCCCTACCGCCTAACGCCGCTCGCGCTCTAGCCAGTTTCATAAGGATTTCAGCTCCACGCGGGCTAACTCCTACTTCTACTCTCGGGTGCGAACGTGTGGCCCTAGCGATAGCCACGATATACTGAGCAACGGATTCATCAACGTGCACGCTCTCTACCGCATTCTGCATTTCGATAACCTGAGCTGCTGATACTATGGGTTCTATCTTTACAGTATCACTCTTACGGGCAACTCTCCTAGCTAGGATTTCCAGTTCCTCTTCCTCGCTCGGGTACCCGACCCTTACTTTAAGAGCGAATCTATCCAGCTGAGCCTCCGGCAACGGGTAAACACCCTCATACTCGATCGGGTTTTGAGTGGCAATTACTATGAAGGGTTCCTCTAATGGATGGGTCATGCCATCCAGTGTGACTTGCCGTTCCTGCATAGCCTCTAGTAAAGCACTTTGCGTTTTAGGTGGAGCGCGGTTGATCTCGTCAGCTAGTAATATGTTTGTGTAAACTGGGCCTTTCCTAAGCTCAAACTCTCCGGTTTTCTGGTTGTAAACATATGTTCCGGTAATATCCGCTGGAAGGAGATCTGGCGTAAACTGCACACGCTTAAACCTGAGACCAAGGGTTTGAGCTAGAGATTTAGCCATCAGAGTTTTAGCAAGGCCTGGGAAGTCTTCGATAAGTACGTGCCCCCTAGCGAGAAAAGCTACTAGAAGCTTTGTGAGTACGTCCCGTTTACCAACAATGACCTTTTCCAGCTCACCCAGAACCTGTTCACACACTTCAGAGACGCCGCTAACTTTCATTTAGGTCGAATGGAGTTCAATGCGTTTCTTATCAACTTTACCTATGTGAACCATTTCACGAGCAGAACTCTAAACCCTAAGTTAACCAGCTTTAACAGTAAGCCAGCTAAATTTCAGTGATTTTTTCGAGTAATTCCTTCACTTCATTCTGTGACAGCGGTCTTACATCACCATCCAAGATTTTAAGCAGGAGCTTATCTTTAACGAGCTCCCGAGCCCTAGAAGTAGCCTCGGCCACAGATATTCCCTCTTTAGCCGAGATCCTAGAAATCAGGATCTCTTTAATCCTGTAAGCAACAGCGTCAGACGTTATTGGTAACTTATTGATGAGCTCTTCAAGTACTTTCTCCCTAGTTTTGGTTCTGTAAATTATACTTCTTCCATCAAGCTCTGTAAACGGTAACTGTGGTACTACATCGCGGATTGCCCCGTATACAATTACGGCCATAAAAACGAGAAGAATTAACCATCCCAGGGGAGGGTAAAGCGAGTAAGCCTGCGAAGCAAGCCAAGCAATTAATCCGATACTAGCTATAATTAGTACTACTCTAAGGTAACGTACGAGCAACATCTGTAAGCCCCTCCCGCAGCTCTATAAAACACTTTAATGCTTCCTCACGCATCCTCTCGCTTACCTCGTGGCTGCTGTACCGAGCTTCCTCGAACATCTCTACGAGCTTCTCTAGCGGGTACTTCCTTAAACCTGGGAAACTTTCAAGCGTAAGCCTGGCAATTTCCCTAGCTGTCATATCATCATGAACTTTAACACCTTTTTCTTCAAGTACACGACATAACCTTAGGAAGTAGGATACCACAGCCCACCGTGGATCCGCACCGTTCCCAACATCTATTATTGCTTCCTCTGTAGCTGCCAGTAGAGCCTGGGAATCTTCTGCAGTTTTGGTTAACTCTTCCATACTAAGTGAAAGTTTCATTTCTCTGAGCACAACATAAGCGGAGTAGGCGACAGTTGCTACTAATGAAGCCAGTAAAGTAGCTATAGCAAAGGTTAAAGCGTGCTCGGCGATAGAGAACGCGCCCTCTTCTTGAATACCACTTTCCTCGAGCCGTGGCTTGTCACCACTCCTTTGAGGTTCATTGGTAATCAGTGTAGACTGTTCTTCTCGAGTACTTATCAGCTGGGGGGTTAGGGAACTATTAGATGGCAACTGCTTAATTATTGATTGCCAGGGAATCGCGATTAATAGAATGAAAGGGATCATCAATATAAGTGTTTGAAGAAGCGCGACAATCAAGGCTTGCCTCCAAATTTTTCTTCCTCTAGACATAGCTTCACGGAAAACCACCTTAAACCCTTCCTGGAGAAAAGGTAGCACGGCTGCTGCAGCTGCGATCATTACGACTATTAACAGTCGAATAAAGTCCAAGTCGAGCTCCCAATAGGTAGCAACTGTCTTAAGATTAAGGGAGGACATGCTGAAAGCTGCTGCCAGTACAGCGTACGCTAAAGCCATCGCTAGCTTCCGCACATGATGTGATCGTGCTGCACTTTATAAGCTTTCGTGCAGGTTCTTAGTAGAACCCAGCTTATGCTTAAGTTAGGGTGTTCTATTGTAAAACTTTTAAACAGAAATTAATAAATTTTTAAAAAAATATTCTTTATTTTCCTATAGGTTTAAGCTCTTCGGTCGGCCTCGCGGCGGGTTTCCTAGCTAAAAGCACTATGATGACAACCACTAAGAGTAGCAGGCATACAGCGTTAACAGCGATTAAAGTAGTTATTGAACCGCGTAACGCCGCGAATTCTTCACTTAGCTTGCCCGCTAGGCTGGATACCGATCCGCTTAAGGTATCAAGCTTAGAAGAGAGCGAGGAAATATCCCTGGCTAACGTCTTGATTGTCTCCTCTAATTCTTTAGGCACAGGTGGAGTCGCTGTAGCCCACCCAAGTTCGATGAGCAGGCGTGCGTCTTCAACAGGTACTGTTGCTGAGTCTCCGGGTTTGAAAGGCCCATACTTAACGTTGTCCCACCCAGTGAAACTGAACTCTGCAGGAACTTTCTCTGTAAACCATATAGTCGTGTACCCTCCAACGTATTTTGCAGGTCTAAGTTTAAGTATTATGAATAAGAACTGCGGCCACCATACGCCTGTCTCAATATAACGGTTTTCCTCGGTCGGCCAGCCAGCCCAATACTTGGTGTTCCATGCCATAGCATATGTTGTTTCTATAACCGGTATAGCTGGCATACCTTTCCATAAAATCTCTATCCCCTTCTTGGCGAGTTCTACAGCTTTAGGATCATCCGGTGGAAGGCTCTCTAACTGGTCGATAATTTTGTCTAGCTCAGGGTTGCTAAATCTACACCATTGCCCAGCCAGCTGTCTTTCTCCGATCGGTCTCATATACTTGCTATGGAAGCCTTCAAGCAGTCCATAAGGATCTAGGTTCCACGGCATACCAGTGCACAGCCACATCGCCACCATGTCAAACTGTCCTGTCTCAATAGCTTCCACGAGTGGCCCCGTAGGCATGGTCTTCGTCACGGCCTCAATACCTATCTTCCTCAAGTTAGAGGCTAAGTGCTCTGCGTAGAAGGCGTGCTGAATGAAGGGCTCACGAACCAGGATTACGAAAGAGAGTCTAGTGCCGTTAGGTGTAACCCTTATGCCGTCGGACCCCGGCTTGAACCCCAAATCATCGAGCATTTTTGCGGCTTTCTCCAGGTTGAACTCAAGCGGATACTTCTCAAATATATCGGGGAACGCCCACTTCCTCAGCGCTCCCCAGTCGGCCCAGGGGTACTTCGCGGAAGTTGTATCGAAGATCCAGTACCGGGTTAGTAATTCCCTGTCTAGCGATAGCGCGATAGCCCACCTAACTTCCGGTAAGCTTAACGGGTATTTCATACAGTTAATCCATATACCTCTGGGACATGGGTCGAACATCAAGAAATGTGACGTATAGGGTGCGCCTTCAGACATGCCTCTCTCGAGGAGCTCTCTAGTGAAGAAGTTTGTCGCGTGAGTAGAGTCATATAAGGCCTCAACCCAAGCCTTATACTCGAGGTCGGCTGTAGTCCAGTACCTTCTAATTACGTACTTCGGCTTTGGTAAGTAGTCCGGCCCCCAAAGCTGAGCCGCCCAGTAGTCGTCTCTTCTAACCCATACAACCATCTTCTGCTCCGGGATTACCCTGTAAAGCTTGTAGGGTCCAGTTGTTACCGGCGGGAAATTCTTGAAGGTCAACGGATCCTGTCCCCTCCACACGTGTTCTGGAACAACCGTGAACGTCCAAGAACCTTCGAAGTTAAAATGAAACCTTGGGTTCGGCTTCTTTAGCTTGATAACCACTGTGTAACTGTCTGGCGTTTCAACGCTGTCAATCCATTCAACAGCCCACTCATGGTAGTAGAGACCCGGGGTGTTCTTCACCATTTCAATCGTAAACTTGAAGTCACTTGCAGTTAGTGGTTTCCCATCATTCCACGTAACCCCTCTTCGGACATGCATGATGAACGTCTTGTAGTTATCTTTGTACTCATAACCCGTTATAAGCCAGAAAATTTTCTCGCCGGTTGCATAGTTTATGTAAACACAGTACTCTTGCGCGACAGCCTCATACGTGGGATCGGTAATACCCATCGGTATGAAGGGGTTGAACTTATCCCAAACACCCGGGAGAAATTCAACAAGTATCATTGTTTCCTCTCTGGGAGTAGGGGGTACAGGTTGAGCGAGCGCGAAGTGTGTTGCTGGAAGATATGTAGCAGCTAGTGCTAAAATCAGTGAAATTATTACCGAGGAATGAGTTTTCCCCCTCATTCCTCTTCTGGTTAAAATCCTGCAGTCATTAATAAGTTTAACTTCCTATTAAACTCAGCGCGTAAAAAATAAAAAAGAGGATTCATAATTCGAATAACGATAGTTCTATGCATCCCTTAGTCTCTTATGTTGCGAGAAGAACGCTTACGTACTTACTAACCCTGTTTATCGTGGTAACAGTTACTTTTTTCCTTTTTAGATTGATTCCGGCCAATCCAATTGCATCCTTCGTCGGTCAGCTGGAAGCCCAGGGAAGGTACGCTGAAGCTGAAAAGGCACAGCAAGTTATCGAGGAGTATAAAAGGATGTTCGGTCTAGATAGGGATCTGTTCACTCAATACATATCCTTCTTAAAGGAACTGTTTCGAGGCAACCTAGGGCCTTCGCTAATCGGATTCCCTACGCCTGCTCAGGATCTGATACTGGAAAGGCTTCCATGGACTATCGGTCTGCTGGGAATCTCCGCAGTTATTGCTTGGGCTGTAGGATTGCTGGTAGGCTGCGTGCTCGGATGGGGAAGGGGATCGACATACGATAAAGTTTTCACAACGGTATCTCTAGCGTTCTCTCAAGTACCCTACTATCTAATGGCTGTCCTTTTAGTACTGGTCTTCACCTACTACTTGAGAGTCCTGCCCAGCGGTGGAGCATATTCGCCTAAGCTTACGCCGGGATTTTACTGGGAATTTGTGAAATCCGTCGTTGAGTACGGGACTTTACCAGCTTTATCACTAATCTTAACGTCCAGTGCATCTTGGCTTGTCTCAACGCGTTTCTTAACAGTAACAATACTGGCAGAGGACTACCTGCACTTTGCGGAGGCAAAGGGGTTGAAAACCTCAAGGATTATTAAAAAGTATATTTTAAGAAATGCCCTACTACCACAGGTTACCGGCTTGTCGATAAACCTGAGCTTCATGCTGGGCGGTCAAATAGTTCTGGAAACGATCTTCTCCTATCCAGGCATAGGGTACCTTTTTTCGATAGCCATCGGGCTGCTTGATTACAACGTAATAAACGGTGTCCTGCTGCTAATCATATTTACAGCCTTAACAGCGAACTTCGTTCTGGACATACTATACCCCCTAATAGACCCTAGGGTGAGGTACCATGAATAAACCGTCGACAGAGTTGGCTAGCAGGTTAAAGTATTTTCTCAAATTATTAGCGCATAACAACAAGCTGAAGGTGGGAGCCGGAATTTTAGCTGCAATGATAATTTTAGCGATTTTTGAGCCGTTCATTAACAAGTTAAGGCTCGGAAACTTCTCTCCTGATGAAATAGGCTTAGGAGGCCCGTACGAACCCCCATCTCAAAAATTCCCTCTGGGAACCTGTCCCTGGGGTAGGGATATTTTCGGTATGCTTCTACTTGGTACGCGATTAACTCTGGTAATAGGATTGCTTAGCGGCACGATAGCGACAGTGATAGCTGTTCTCCTAGGCTTTGTATCAGCTTACAAAGGGGGAGTAATAGACCATATCCTTAGGTCTTTTATCGATGCATTTCTCGTGGTCCCTACATGGCCGATATTCGTTATAATAGCGGCGTACGTTAAGATTCTTGGAATAACCGAGATTAGCCTACTGCTAGCCCTCTTCAGCTGGGGTGGAGCCGCCAGGATCATAAGGGCGCAGGTACTATCACTCAAGGAAAGAGAATTCATAAACCTGGCAAAGATCTCCGGAATGCGGGACTTGGAAATAATAATTTTCGAAATTCTGCCGAACTTTGCCCCCTACATAATTATCAGCTTCACTAACACTGTCATGGGGGCGATATTCGCCGAGACAGGGCTTAGGCTAATAGGTTTAGGTCCCCCGCTCCTTCCAACACTAGGTTACCTACTGAACCTTACTCTAGGCAGCGGCTTTCTCACAATAAGACCCTACGTCGTGGCTATCGTATCAGCGATGCTTATCCTTATCTTCCTTTCCCTGAACCTGGTGAACATAGGATTAGAGGAGGAGTTCAACCCCAGGTTAAAGAGGGTGACAGGGTTATGAGTGAGGAGATACTTAGAGTTGAAAACCTCAAAATATACTATAGGAGCGTGTGGGGGGACTACAGAGTAGTTGACGACGTTTCCCTTAGCGTATACAAAGGCGAAATATTCGGTGTAGCAGGTGAATCCGGATGCGGTAAATCCACACTCGTCGAAGGAGTTTTACGGCTGGTTAAGCCTCCAGGCTACATTGCTGGAGGGAAAGTTATATTCGAAGGTAAGAACATCTTTGAGCTCGGCGAAGAGGAGCTTCGAAGAATCCGGTGGAGAAGGATATCCTATGTCCCGCAGGGGGCTATGAACGCTTTAAACCCGGTGCTAAGGATAGAGGAACAAATGATCGACGCAATAATAGACCACGCAGGTCATTTACCGAAGGAGAAGTATAGGGATTTCGCGGTAGCGGCTCTGGAGGCTGTAGGGCTCCCCTCCGATGAAGTGTTGAGAATGTACCCTCACGAGTTAAGCGGGGGGATGCGACAGAGGGTCATCATAGCTACAGCAATAGCCCTTAGCCCAAGCTTAGTAGTCGCTGACGAACCGGTTACAGCATTAGATGTAGTAATGACCAGAGCTGTCTTAGAGACGCTTGCGATGCTTAAGGAGAAGTACGGGATGACCGTTGTTTTCGTATCCCACGACATGGCTGCGCATTCTGAACTGGTGGATAGACTTGCCATAATGTACGCAGGGAAAGTTGTTGAGATAGGTGGCGTCGAGAAAGTCTTCTACGAGCCGCTCCATCCATACACTCAAGGGCTGATCAACGCCATACCCAGGTTGAATAGGAGGGTGATGAAACCTATCCCGGGTCTGGCGCCAAGCCCCCTTGAATGGCCATCAGGGTGCAGGTTCCACCCACGTTGCCCCCTCGCTACCGAGAAGTGTAGAAGTGAGATCCCGGAGTTGAGGGAAGTCGAGCCCGGCAGGATAGTGGCGTGCCATTTGCTCGGGGGTGGTGAACCGTGAGCAACAATTATCTGCTCGCGCTAGAGAGTGTGACAAAAAGTTATTCCGTCGGCGGTTTCTACAGCAGGAGGATAATCAACGCTATTGAAAATGTTTCGTTTAAACTCCCCTCTGAACCGGTAGTAACGGCTCTTGTTGGAGAAAGCGGTAGCGGGAAAACGACGATAGCTAAGATAATCCTCGGTTTGATTAAACCGACAGCGGGGGAGGTTTTGTATAAAGGTAGGGACGTATTCGAAATCCTCGAGGAGGACAGCTTATGGTACAGAAGAGAAGTTCAAGCTATTTTCCAAGACCCATACGAGGCATACAACCCTTTCTACAGGGTAGATAGGGTACTGAAGACAGCCGTCGAAAAATTCGGGTTAGCTAATAACGAGCGTGAAGCTATGGAGCTAATAAATCAAGCACTAGAAACAGTTGGATTAAGGCCTCAAGATATACTCGGCAGGTACCCTCACCAGCTTAGTGGAGGAGAAAGGCAGAGGTTGATGCTGGCGAGGGTGTTCCTAATTAAGCCTAAGCTTATTGTAGCTGACGAACCCGTCTCCATGATAGACGTCTCTTTGAAGGCGGTCTTCCTAGATAATTTAAGGCTCTTTAAAGAGAGATACGGGATCTCGTGTATCTATATAACTCACGACCTTAACACGGCTAACTACGTAGCCGATAACGCGGTAGTTTTGAACTACGGCAGGGTCGTGGAAATCGGCGATATAGATTCGATAATAAAGGAGCCACTCCACCCATACACAGTCATGTTGATCAACTCTATTTTAATGCCTGATCCGAGAATGAGGAAAACAGCTAGGAGTGAGTTCAGACTTAGTGAAACCACCCTAAGGGAGTTACGGCCTAAAGTCGGATGCGTTTACCAGCGAAGATGCCCTAAAGCTACGGATACGTGCTTTAAAGCACAGCCGGATTTAATTGAAGTTAGAAAAGGTCATTACGTCGCTTGCCTCCTTTACCAGTAACTAGGGGTTCACCGATTTCCTTAAGCTTGGTTTAATGATAGCGATCAACTTAGCGATTTTCTCCTCTGGAAGCCTGGCTAGAATTTCTATTTTTTCGCCTAAGTTGCTCTTCGGACAAAGTTTGCACTGCGGTAGATGCGCAGCGTACGCGATGAATGGTGTGCAGTTAAAAGAATCCGCACAGGATTTCATTTCCTCTAGAAACAGCCTGCTTGGGTAGCCGACAATCACGCCCTCGATGTAATCTGAATCCCCCAGTAAAACGATTATAGGCGCGTAAAAACTAGTGTTATACAGCTCTTTGGTTATGTTCAATGTCAAAAGCTCGGCTTCGCCCTTATTCAATGTCACTACAACGTAGTTTTCAAAGTACTCTCTAAAATCGGAGAGAACACTCTCATCTAAAACGAGAGCGGTTTTCACCTTTTTTTCGAACGCAGCGAAGTAGAATCCTAGGCATATGAAGACAGTTACGAGAAGTACTGGTATCAGTAGCATCGGTAAGTATTTGCATCTCGAAAACCCCTTAGCTCTCAGCAGCGAGAACACCGCCGTAAGGTCCCCTTCATCCTAATAATTTTGACTATAGGTTAGCTTACCACTTTCCCCTATGCGCTGATATCCCGATACCAGTCTGTGTACAACTTATTCTTAACCAGCTTGAGGACGGGTATAGTTTCCCTACTCTCTTTTACGAGCGACGCATCGAAGTCTACCATGAACACTCCCTCACCTTCATCGAGCTCGGATTGAATCACACCCATCGGGTTAACAGCAAGGCTATGACCGGTGAAAAGCTTGCCGGACTGGTTTGCAGCAACAAGGTAAGCGGTGTTTTCATGAGCTCTAGCGGAGGTTAGTACTCGCCACTGCTCAAGCTTGTACGGCCCCCTGTACCAAGCAGCGGGGACAGCGAACAGCTCAACCCCTCGCAAGGACATAGCCCGGAATAACTCGGGGAAACGCAAGTCGAAACACACCGCTAATCCCACTGTTAAGTCGTTAACCTTCGCGAGAGCTAGTTGGGAGCCTGCCGCGAACAATATAGATTCCCTGTAACCGAAAGCGTCAAAAAGGTGTATTTTCCTGTACAAGGCCTTGATAGCACCCCTGTCCACGAGAGCAGCCGCATTGTAAACCGCGTTGCCCTCCCTTAAGTAAAGGGTGAAAACTACAGCTAAACCCTTTTCATGCGATTTCTCAGCAATTTTCACGGTAAACTCTCCATCGATGGGCTCTGCCTGCTTTAAAACGAAATCTCTGTTTAACCCATTTTCCGGGATACCCATCAGGTATTCCGGGAATACCACGAGATCCGCATCAATAGAGTCGAGAACGTTTAAAACCAGCCTCAGGTTATCGAGCTTAAGCGGTTTAGCTGGAAACTGTATAACCGCGACTCTCACACGTATAAGTTGAAAGGGGTAAATAATTCTTTTACTTTTGTTAACTAAAAACTGTAAACCAAATGGAGAAAACAGAGGTTAGAAATATATTCCTAGAACGCTATTATAATGATCCAATATGACAGAAAAGGAAGCTCAAGGCAAAAAACAAGGCAGGGGATGCAAAAGAAAATCGAAGGGAAATGTAAAATCCGAAAAACAATGATAAGTAAGGAATAACAATTTTTCAAATAAATAAGGCCTAAATATAATCTTTTCTCTCTTACTTCAAGTTCGAGTTTCTTCACCAATAATACAATGGACTATATGTAGCTTTGGGAAAATAGACAGGTCATCTTAAGTAATAAAGTAAATAAAAAATATCATTTTATAAATACTCCATAGCTCTAAAGAGAATTTTTCTAATTTTATGGGAAAGGAGATTCAATCAGTATAGGATCCTCTAAAGCCCGAGTACAAATCCCTAAACCCTTGACATGTACTGTGCATGACTCGTGTGAAGAGACGCTCAATCGCGGAGCTGGTTGATAAGAGAAGGCTGGTGGAGCTGCCCCCACTTGAAAGAGGTGAAGTTTTACAGAGCTTGTTCTCGGAGTTCTATCCGACACTCAGGTGGAACTTTTCTTGGGGACTCCCTATGGTTACTTCTTTAAGAAGAAGATAAAGAAAGTGTAGATTCTCGTAGTAGACGAGCCGGACACCTACACACTTCAGGGGGAAACAAACGAGGAAAGTACTGAAGCATTTACAGGGAAGGGATTTCTAATATCTAGAACCAATCGAGTAGTAAGGATAGGCGATACTCTTATGATGTTGATAGAGGGTATAGGGAACGATTAAAACACTTTTTTATTTTTTAAATTCCTTTATCAGCTACTGGAGTTAAAGAACGTTGTTATAGGATGCTCAGAGCAGCCGAGGTCGTCACCTTTCCGCCCTTGCAAGCCTCTTCATCGCTATGAGTTATATGCATAGGAGTTCAAGTAATTATCGCCTTCACTGTACATTTATGTAAAAAGGTTAAAGATATCTAAGCCTTCACATTGTTATATGGTAAATTTTTTATATTATTATGGGGTATAATTTAATAAAGTTTAATAATAACGCTTACAAACATTCCTTTCTATGAAAAAAGCATGGATTTCATGTATAGTATTAACGGTGCTCCTAGTAGTATTCTTGGTTCCATCAGCTAATACCCAGAAGAAAGTTAGAGTGGTTGTAGGTTTCGAAGATGAAAACGCGCTTGTTGAGATCTTAAACCTACCTGGTGCGGAAAAGGTTAAGATTATACCTGAAATTAAGGTAATGGTTCTATACCTCCCTGAAGGGATATTCAACAACTTCAGGAGGGGGAAGGGTTTAAGGTATATTGAAAATGATGGGATAGCATATACGCTGGAGTTTTCAAGCTCAGATATACTCTGGAACGTAAAAATGATTAACACAGATAAAGTTTGGAACACTTACTTTCCGCAGATGGGTTGGAGTGCTCTAGGGCGAGGAGTTGTAGTCGCCGTCTTGGATACAGGAGTTGACTATAATCACCCTGAGTTGAAATCGAGACTAGCCTGGTGTGCGTATACGCTCGGTACAAGGACCTATACTGGTACAAATCTAAAGAACTGTGCTGATGGAAATGGTCATGGGACTCATGTAACTGGGATTATCGCCTCCGCGATTAACGGTGTCGGTAACGCTGGTGTTGCCCCAAACGTAACCATATATGTAGTTAAGGTTCTAAGTAATTCGGGCTCCGGCACTTACAGTGATATCGCGGAAGGTATTATACTGGCTGTAAAGGGTCCAGACGGGATAGTTGGAACCAGCGACGATGCGAAAATTCTGAGCATGTCTCTAGGAGGGAGTAGCGACAACTCTGTGCTACGTGATGCTGTTTCATGGGCTTACAGTAACGGTGCAGTTATAGTAGCCGCAGCTGGAAACTCTGGTGACGGCAATCCATCCACGAATAATGTAGCGTACCCAGCGAAGTATAGCCAGGTAATTGCTGTAGCCGCTGTAGACTCTAGCGGGAATGTGCCAAGCTGGAGCAGTGATGGAGTTGAGGTAGATGTGGCAGCTCCTGGGGTTAACATTTATTCAACATATAAGAACTCGGGCTACGCTACAGCTTCAGGAACTAGCATGGCCACGCCGCATGTATCGGCAACTATTGCGTTAATCCAAGCATTAAGGTTAGCTCAAGGGAAAGCACCTTTTACTTTTAATCAAGTCTATGAGACTTTAACAAGGACAACAAAAGATGTGAGTAGCCCGGGATTCGATGTTTTCTCCGGCTATGGACTCATTGACGGATTAGCTGCGATTGAATATGCTTTAAATCAGCCTTAAAGAAGGACTTTCTCTTTACTTTCTTCTGGATTATTTTTCATAAGAGTTTTCATTTATACATGGGCACGTACACCCGATAAAGCCCGTCCTACAGTTGATGGAGCGAATTTACGTGCCATGTGTTCTCCAATTACTAGTGCACGCACGAGAGCTTTTCCAAACTCTGTTAGTTCCACTCTCCGCTCTCGCCCCTCCTGAGCTTTCTCAATTAACCCCTCCTCCTCCATTTCCTTCAATAGTCTACTGTAGTACGCTTTCACAGCGGCATTATTCTCTGGGTCATCCCCGCATGCTCTGATGAGCTCCATCACGCTTCTCGCAGCTCCGTTCATTGAATAAAGAGTTAAGAGAGTTTTCAGCTTACGGCCTTCACTGTCAGTAGCCTGCACGGGGGGTAAGACCCTCTTTCGAGGCATCGCTAGGTTCGCGATAGTTTGCATACGTGCCGAGTCTTTCTGTTCCACCCAGTCGTCGAACTCAGGGGTTCTTGGATCGGGGATGAAATCCCCGCGGACGTCGGAGATAACCCCATAAACTTCCACATTCTCAAACATCATAGCAACTGCGCCGGCGGCTGCGGCCATGAGAGACGGCATATCGGTAACATCTATGTACACCTTTTGCGTTCTCTTGTATACCAACTCATGGTGCAGTATCGCGTAAAGCCTGCTGAAAACGCTTACAGTGCTGAGCGGATTAACGGGAAGTTTAACTGGTCTGAAGAAGGATAACTCTCTAGCCACCTTCCTTGCATTCCTCCTCGACACCACCTTGTAACGGTCTAGGGGGTCAGATTTACCGTCGTAGAGAAGGTAAACGCGGTCAACAGGTTCTCTACGTCTGATTTCGTCGAAGCCCTCTAGTATTAATGTCGGATGAAAGCCTACGTAGTGCACCGTGACGGCCATGACTTCCCGCCTTATTACGCGAATTATACTACAGTATACCTAGTTGTGTAACCAGTATATATATTTAGCTCAACATTTGCGGCTTAGCCGTAAACTGTACGCTTTTCATGTAACTATCCATCGGGATTTACTTCTGAAAAGTTGCATGAAAATGCTACTGTTCGCAATAACTGTAACCTTAGTAATGGTGGTGAAAACTTTTTCCTAATTGGTTACCATCTTTAACTTTTTAAGGTGACTTCCGTAGATATAGTAGAATGTATAGAAGCGAGTTATTTGCGAGCTTTGAGAAAGCAGATCTTGAAATACTCGTCCAAAGGCTGAAAAAATTATACGAGGAACGACGCCGGTATTCGCAGGCTTCCCTTGACGGTACGTTTCTCCTTAAACCAGTTCCTGTACTCAATCTCTTCGGCAGGACTGTAAGAGGAGTTCCCGTCGACGATTCGAGAATCAGAGTTCTCGAATCTATACCTCATGCAAAACTCACAGTTGCTGTAGACGCGAGCGCTAAGGTTCTCTTCAACCTGGGTTCCACCATTATAGTAGAAAGCAAAGCTGTTACTCTAGCTTATAGGGGGTTCCGCAGAGTAGCGGAAATTCAATCGAAAAGGGTTTCTCTGGTCAGCAGTAAAGCGGAGGCTGCAGAATGGTTGCTGCGAGTTGAATACGAGGTCGCGTTAAGGGCTCTCAACAGCTTGGGCGGTAGTGGTTACCTACTTATGGATCGGAGCTTAACGGTATCGCCGCTTTACAGGGCTACAACCAGAGAGCTCGTAGGAAGAGTTGAAAGGAGAGCTTTAGCAGCCGGGTTAGTTCCAGTTGGTTTACCTAAGCACACAAAGCTTGCCCTTGACACAGGAGAAAGCCTGCTCGGGTATATCGCAAGCTTAGCTGAGAAAAGGTTAAACAGCTCACCGTGGCTCTACTACCCGGTTTTCAGACTTGAAAGCCTCCCCCCTTGGATGCTAGGTGCCCCTGTGGTAGTAAAGTTCTCGGAGATTAGCGGAAATGTGCTACGCGTCGATATATCAAGGAAAGCTCTGGCTAGGTTCGACTACGATGGCCTACTGGGAGAACTGGCGTTCCTGCAAGATGTTTCCTCCCCCGGTTACCCCTATCCACTAAAAGCAGCACATGAAGCCTCAAAAATCAGCGAGAGTGAAATAGAGTTAGATAGAATGGCTATTCTTGAAGCCTTAAGCTCACGAGGTATTAGGAATCGTCTACTCCTCGATTCCACAGCGAGTACGAGTTTTAAGGAGAAAAGCCTTTGGGGTGACACATTCTGAAACTGGGCGTTATTACTTGGGTTGAAGGGACAACTGTAAAGTTTAGAATACTCGAGGATGTCCGCGTAGAGAGGGGGCAGCTCGTAAAGGTGCATGACGGGGGTAGGAAGTACGTTATGAGGGTCTATGATTTTAGGCCGGAGAGCCTTTTAACACCGGCAGAGGTGGCAGCCGCGAGCCATGCCGCTGCGAGAGGAGGTAAAGTAGCGTTGTACGATGACAGCTTACGCCTATACGATACAGCTTTAGCAGCCATCCTTTGCCAAGTCGAGGAGGACGGTAAGGTGCAGGGCCCCACATCTGTACCACGGCTTTTCATGGATGTAGAATCGCTTGAGGGTGAAGATCTCAAGCAGTTGCGTCTCGATACAGGGGATCTCGTTATCGGTTTGGTTCGGGTTGGACATAAGCCTTCAAATGCCATCGTAGCGTTAGATGGTTCGAGGGTTATACCCCATCACGTTCTTGTCTGTGGTGTTACGGGAGCCGGTAAGTCAAACCTTGGGAAAGTACTAGCGGCAGCGTTCATGTTAGCGCCAAGCGATTACAGCCTAGTGCTCTTCGACTGCGAAAGTGAGTACCTTGCTGGCTCGGAGCCCGGCAAGTATGGTTTAGCGCACCTTCCTGTAGCTGAGGAGAAACTTTTTCTCGTAACTCCGAGAGTTGACGAGCCGACGAGAATGAGGTTAGAGCTAGAGCTGGCTGGCGAAATCGTTGAGAGGGAAGTCACTGCTCATCCGTTGAAAGTAGACCTATCGGCTCTTCACCCGTATGATTTCGCAATGACTGGAGAGTTTACAGAGCCTCAAGAGGAATTGCTCTGGCTTGCTTACAGAACTTTCGAAAGAGAATGGTTGGATATTTTAACCACGGTGGATTCGAGAAGTCTTCACAAACGGCTTGGAGGTATGGCCACAGTGAACACGATAGCTGTAACTAGGAGGAAGCTTCGCCACCTGCTAGGCGTAGATGGAATATTTGTGCCCGGCGCTCCCGGCGATCTCTTCAAAGCTGTGCTCGGAGCGGTCCAAAGCGGTAAGGTGGTTTTATTCGATATGCCATTCGCCGGTGAGGGGGAAGAGAAACTTTTGACAATAGCTGTAGCTAGAAGGCTGTTCCACGCGTACGAGAAAGCACGAAAATACTCACCTGAGGAATGGGAACAGCTCCCCCACGTTTTAATAGCGGTGGAAGAAGCTCATAGGTACCTTTCCAAGCAAGCCGTAAGTGGCGGTGAGAACCGTGAGAATATTTTTACTGTGATCGCGAAAAGAGGGAGGAAGTATAAAGTTGGCGCACTTTATATAACTCAGATGCCAGGCGAGTTAATGGAAACCGTAATTCGACAAGCACTTACGAAAATCATTTTACCATTACCGACAAAACCCGACCTAATCAAAGTCATTCAATACAGCCCATACTTAGATGAGGCTGAGCAGGAGATCCGCACACTTGATAGAGGAGAAGCGTTACTTGTATCACCCCCCAGCGGTATGAGGTTCGCTGTTCCCATAAAAGTGCTCAGCTATGAAGAACTTGTAGAAACACTCGTCTCTAGCGAACCAGATAACGTGGGAACAGCAGCACGAGCAGTACACACAGTGTAAGTGGTTAACTTGTCGACAGGCAATTAAGCTGTAAAGCCGTTTTCCAAACTTAACTTTGTTCTTCAGACTTGAACGTGAACTTATGGGAACCTTTTAGCTTACGGTAAGTGTTCTCAACTAATCCCCTTTAGAGTACACGGTTCTTGTTTCACGAGTAGTGGCGACATAAACGCTATCAACTTTAAGTAGTAGTATAATCATTACTGTCCTCATTGCCGCGGAAAGCGCTAAACCATATCTTACCCCCTCCCAGCCAGCATTTTCGATGATTCGATCTGTTACCACGCCGCCAACTGCTGAGCCTAGGGAAGCCGCGACACCTTGAAGCAGGTTTAGATAAGCCAAATAACTGGCTTTATGCTCCGGATCGGCAAGCTCCATAGCGTATAAGGGGATAGCCACCATACCCATAGCGGAGAAGGGGCCGGAGAAAAACTGCCAAAGGTAGATAGGTAGGGGATGATGCGCCACCGCATACACTGTTGGAAACATTACGAGCCCTATTCTGCTGATTACTATGAGCTTCTTAAGATCACGACCGCCTATTCTTTTACCTATTACGTATTGTGATGCTACAGTGGAAGAGGTTGAAAGCACGTTGAGAACCGCTAAATCTTTTACACTCATGTCTAAGACATAGCTTTGAGCGAGGGGAAAGAGAGGCCAAGCTACAGCCATTGCGAAAGTGTAAGCTGAGTTAGCAACTGTAAACTTGATGAAACTCTTGTCTTGTAAGATGATAGGGCTTGGACGGTGAGTAGCCGATACTGTATGCCTTTTCTCATCAAGGTTCAACATTGCTAGCCATGTAACAGACGAACCTAAGCTGATTAAACCCGAAATCATGAAAAAAATTCTCATATCCTCTACGCTAGGGTTTAAGTAAAGCATAATAGCGAAAACTGGAAGAGCGCAAAGCTGAGCTGCGGCGTTCAAATAGCTGAGAACCTTCCCCCTTTCTTCTCCAAGGAAGAGGGTTCCTACAAGGGCCGTCAGCGCTAAGCCAGCGACTCCGACTACTACTGCTCTCGCGGTTATCAAAGTAACGAGTAGTAACGGGTCGAGAGTCAATGAGACCGCAATCCATAGTAGAGAAGCCGCAAACGAGGAAATCAAGAGAAATTTTACATGTTTTCCCGAGCGATCCAGCCAAGAACCAGCAATCACCTGCGTAACCGTGGGCAGTGAATTCACAGACATCTGAAGGATACCTTGCAGTGTCCCGGAGCCACTTAAGGACGCGAAGTAATAGCCTATGTAGGGTGCTGATAAGTTATCCGCAAGTGAAACCAGTGATTGCCTAATTAAAAGCACCTGCTTTGTACCACGCTTATCTTCACCCACGAAGATTGGGCTTCAAAAGGGCTAGCTCAAAAACTTAACCGCGCTTCACCCACCCGTAAATTATACCGCCAGCCATAACTGTATAGAAGATGAAATCTAAAACAGGGTAAATAAAAGACCTGTCTTTCCTGCCTTTTACTAGGTACATGGAAACAATTACAATGTAAACTAAAGGAACAAGAACAAGTGGCTGCCAGACATTAAACCATGCTAAAGCTGTTGTTGCAACATAGTAGGAGTAGAGAGCTAACGCGCCGAGCATTCCATAACGGGCAAGAGGGGCTTGTTTATGTCTTTTGTAAAACATGTAATGCCCTTTACCGTAGTTGAAAGCTCTCTTTAGCATTTTCTTTAGACTTTTAGTGTGAAAATGCTCTACTTCGATAAATGGAGTTGCGTAAACCTTGTAATTAGTAGAACAAAGACGCCAAAGCAATTCAACTTCATCATACCCACTTTTAATTCCCTCGTCAAACAAGAAAAACGCTAACACGCTTTTCCTGAATGCCAGATTATTACCAGTGGGTATACGCACTCTATGAAAGTTTTTAGAAGTTACTTTAACCTCAGCCCTGTAAATCGGCATCATAGGCCATATAGCTTCGTTATAGTAGTCGGCGACAAGTCTACCCTTTAACTCTCTTGCTGTGAACACTGAACCACCTACGGCGGCAGCCTCAGGGTGAGACTGAAAGAAATCTGCAATTTTCGCCAGCCAGTCTGGGGGTGTACGGCAGTCCCCGTCGGTGAAAGTTACTATTTCTCCCCTAGCAGCATGAATACCAGCATTTCGAGCGAAGTTTAAACCGGTGGGTGGAACCCTAATCAGCTTGACGAACGGGTAACGGGTGGCGATTTCCGGCGTCCTATCCCTTGAGCTATCCACTACAATAACTTCGAAATCCCTGTAAACCTGTTTGCTCAGGGAATCAAGCAACCATTCTATAGTGTCTTCGTTGTCTTTCGTAGGTATAACGACAGAGATCACATTCAAGCCCAACCTTGGTTGGTAAAAAACACTAACTTGAGTATCCCTCGCAAACGCTCGTCTAGGTTCACTTCAAGTAAACTTTCGCCCATCCGCAGTTAAGGGTGTTACCTAAGCCTTAAGCAAATGGTAACGAAGTTTGGTACTAGAGACTGTTCGATAAACTGGTTTAGGTTACCCCCATATGAAATGAATAGTTTTCTTTCCGCTATCCGCACCGAAGACATAAAGGGTACTGCCTATCCACTGAATACTGGAGATTACTATGAAGGGAGTATAGGCCGTCCTCCTCGTGATCTCTTTCCACAACTTTACAGTTACAGTAATTGGACCGTAGTTCATGGTGAAAGTAACTTGAGCGCTTGCTGTCTCGGTTACCTCAACGCCAGGTCCAAGCTCTATCTGTATTGGCGTTGATGCTCCGCTCAGATAACCGTGAACCCATCCTAAGGGTTGACTCCTGCACAGCGTGCACTGCAAGTTTTCGCCCCACTTGTAGCCGCCAAAGCTGACTGGTGTAGCCAGCTCGTAGTAGTGGACTGGCCTGGGATAAATACAATAGAGTCAAACTTTCATATTCGTACGTTATGTATACGGTGAAGCCATTTTTATCCCGTTAGACAACGGGGTTGTAGTAACAGTATCGTCGCAACGTGGCTCCTTATCACTCGTCAACATCCAACTTTGGAAGCTATAACAGCAAAGCCCCGGAGGCGTGTAAACGGAAAATTGTCTAGCTTTCCGGCTATAGTATAAACCACTATAGAATTGAACGTGTACCGTAACCCGTTTATCGTGTGAACTTGTAAAGCCCTAGATAAACTTGTAACAGTAGAGTTTTCTGTATCCGGGGGTCGGCTATGCACGGTATGCAGCTGCTGGACTGAGTTGCGAGAGAGCCTTGAACTTCAATCGCCGGTTTTGCGGTTCTCTCAACTGGGACTTATACTTTAAGCTTCATAATAGGCTTCTCAGGTCTTATCCTCACTAGCTTGGCGCCGAAGTATTCCTTCCCGGCAGCGACGACTGTGAACCAGTGTTCCATCCACTCGTTGTAGATATTTAACATCTTCCAGATTCTTACCGAGACGCGTAATTCCTTAACCTCGATCCTATTGCTCATGTTCTTCATTTCATATTCAGTGAAGTTGTAAATGAAAACTGTGAACTCATCTAATACTGGCTTACCCGCTCGGTTAACCGGTTCGATGACAAGAGTTACCAGCGTCATCGACTTTCCATTCAACTAGTCGAGAAAAAGCTGGTAGACCTCCAGTGATGCCAGTGAATTCTGGACAACGATAACACCGGGTAAAAGGGAGGACAAAATGAGTATAAATGCAGAAAGTAAAATACCTCTTATTACTATATAGTATTTTCACCATGCCGTTTAATAGCTATATGCCTTTCTGTGATTTTATTTACTGTCCTTTAAGGTGTAGCAGTACGGAGAAAGCGTATAGAAGGCCTTTTATATGGAATTGTAGATTTTCATACTCGCCTCCTGGACTTCGGTGGCTTGTTTTAAAGCTTCCGTATGGAGGCCTAGGTTCTTTAAAGCTTCCACCTTCTCGAGTTCTTCTACAAGCTGAACAACCAGGTCGTGTTTCCCCTTTCTTGAAATCGAGTTTACCGTTTCCCTTGCTAAGTAAACCATCTCGTCCAAAGTAGTATATCTCATATAGGGTAGCATCTCCCAGAAAGCCAGTTTCTCTGCTAGGTTCTTGAACGGCTGGGGTTTCGCGTTCACTAATCTCTTACCTGCGAGCTTAGCTTCAGCTGAAGCTAAGTCAAAGTTGTAACGCGTAACCGGTATTAAGCTGGTTGGGCGAAAGCCTACGAGGACCAGCCATCTACACATCTCCTGTAAAGCAAAGATACAACCTTTACCGGTGCCGCCCGCAACAGCTACCGCAACCGCCGGTTTACCGTTTTCACCATAGTACCTCATTCGGTCAATGAAGTTCTTGGCTAAACCGTTAACCGATAAGAAGTATACAGGGGCTATAAGTGCGAACGCGTCACACTTATTAAACATCTCTCTAAGCTTTAATGCATCGTCCTTAACGGTACACTTCATCTCTCTCCAGCAGACCGCATTGTCGCAAGCCCGGCAAGGGCCTATTTTCACATCAGATAAATATACGATATCCGCGTCACCGCCGGCCTCCACTACGCCCCCGGCGATCGATCTGGAGATCCTCGCGCATAACCCTTCTTTTCTCGGAGAAGCAGATACAATTAGGGCTCGCATAACTTCCCCTAAAAGCGCGCGGAAAAGAAGTATTAATAGCTTCTCTTAAACAGTGGACGAGTTGAATCTCTGAATAACAGTTAAGAGTAATATCAACCGCTAGAGGCTTAGGCCAAGTTGCGTTTACTCGAAGCGCCTGTTTCACCGATATCTGAGAAAGGGTTTTTATGCAATCCTTCAAGTTAAACTGTGAGCACATAATGGAGCATATTATAATCGAGAAAAAACCAATCGGGTCGGATAAAGTTTCCGCCATTGGTTTAGGGACCTGGGCTGTCAGGGATTACAAAAGAGCTGAGAACGCGTTTCTCTACGCGCTGCAGCATGGTATTGATAACATTGACACGGCAGAGATGTATGACGGCGGTAGAGCTGAGGAGTTTGTGGGTATGGTAGTTAAAGCATTCGGAAGGGATAACGCCTTTATAACAACGAAAATTTGGCCGGACAAGCTAGTGGATAAAAGCTTAGTCTTGAAAGCCGCGAAGGCAAGCCTTAGCAGGCTAGGCATCAAATACGCCGACTTAATCCTAATACACTGGCCGAATAGATCTATGAGTATTAGGGATCAAGTGAGGAACTTTGAGGTAGTGTACAGCGAAGGCTTAACTAGGTACATCGGCGTGAGCAACTTTAACTTAAGGGATTTAACCGAAGCAGTAGAATCTACGAGCAAGGCTGAAATCGTTGTAAACCAAGTTAGGTACAGTGTCTACTACAGAGAATTAGTTGAAAAAGAGCTTATAGATTTCTGCAACAAGAATAAGGTCACCATACAGGCTTACACGCCTATTGAAAAAGGCAGCGTAGCTCGAGACCATCTACTCAGGAGAATAGCTGAAAAGTACGGGAAAACCGCGATCCAAGCGGCATTAAACTACGTGATCAGGCATGAAAGAGTTATAGCCATAGTGAAAAGCGAAAACATCGAGCACATTAGAGAGTTGATGGGATCAATGGGCTGGAGGCTGGCTCCAGAGGATGTTCAAGTCCTAGCCGCAATCTAACAGTCACAAAAGGCTTTGAAAACATCATGGGTTTACACTTCCAGCTAGTTACTCAGTCTAGCAGTTTATACATGTAGAAGGAACCAGGTAAAACCTTATACCCTAGCTTCCTGTAATACTCCCTTGCACCCACTGCTGAAATCACTAAAATTTTCTTCGCGTCGTACTCGTCAGCCGCCACATTTTCAGCTGTCCTTACAAGCTTCCTACCAAGCCCCTTATGCTGCCACCAAGCACCTTCTTCACCCACAGGGGTCTCGGGACCATAAACGTGAAGCTCCCTAATGAAAGCTGTGTGTGAGTCAACTTCCCACCTGTGAACTCCTTCGCTGGGCATCCGGAACCTGATGAAGCCGAAAAGCGCATCCCTCGCAGGATCCTCGAAGGAGATGAACTCCTCCACCCCTTCGCTGGCACTGTACCGCCTTCTCACTAGCCTCGCATCCTCAACGCGTGGCACCTCGCCACTCCTCAGTGCAAACCTGCCCACTTCTCTGCATCGTATGCATCTACACCTTAACCCTTTCTTCTTCATGTAATTCCACGTAACCTCCCTAAGATTGCCCACAGGTGGTCCTGCTGCAACATCGTTTAACGGGACGTCGCGTTGAACTCGCATTATCCTAATCCAAGGTGGGGTGAACAACTTTATTTTTGAGATCAGCTCGATGAGTGTATCAAGCTCATAAGGCGTGTACTTGCCTAGCTTCCACCAATCGTAAATCTCGGCCCCTGGCACAACTAGGGTAGGGTAAATCTTCACCATATCCGGCCTGAAGCGAGGATCGCTGTAGATTGTTCTGAAGGCTTCTAGGTCCCTATCCGGATCCGAGCCTGGTAAGCCTAACATCATATGGTAGACAACCTTGTATCCAGCATCTTTAAGATAGCGAGTAGCTTCAATGGAGTCCTTAACGTTATGCCCTCTTCTTACAAGGGCGAGCAAGTCATCGTACACTGTTTGCACCCCAAGCTCAACTCTTGTAGCACCTAAATGGAGGAACCAGTCTACGTGTTTTTCACCACACCAGTCAGGTCTAGTCTCAAGAGTTAGCCCCACACACCTGATTGACGCCGTCTCGTTCCTCTCCATCGCTTCCTTGAGCTGCACTTGGCTGGGTGGGTTCTCTGGAAACCTATTTAAAGCCTCCAGCGCTTGTGCGACTACCCATTCCTGGTAATCCAGCGGCATGGCCGGGAACGTGCCACCCATAATTATCAGCTCAACTTTACTGGGTTCATGCCCCATTGCGAAGTACTGCTTAAGCCGCAGCCTTACTTGTTCGTATGGATGGTAATTTACTCTCACCGCCCTAGCAACGGCCGGCGAGCTCTTAATGTAGCTTTGCGGGGTTCCCATCTCAGGGCCTCCGGGACAGTAGACACAGCGACCGTGGGGGCAAGCATACGGGTGTGTCATTAAGGCTACAACAGTGACCCCTGAGAGCGCGCGAGTCGGCTTTTTAATCCCTTTAAACAGGTGGAAGCCCCTAGGCTTGCTGCGCATTAATTTCCACCACAATGTTTCTCTTCAGCACTCGACGTTTGTAATCCCAAGGGTACATCTTAAATCTCTCGTAACCAGCCGCGCGCATATCTTCCTCGAGTTCATAGGGTGTGTATAAGTGATAATACCTTACACCCTCACCGCCCCACTTGACGAAGATGTCCCTAGATCGAGCCGCGAGAACCCTTAGAACATTAAGCGGTGTCAGCGCACTCCACAAGGTGATTAAAATAAAGCCGGTGCACACTCTTCGAAGCTCACGTAAAGCTTCCACTCTGCGCTCCCTTTTGTAAACGTGATGAATTACTGCAGCCGCTAAGGCCGATTTAAAAACCCCGCCACGGAAAGGCAAAGCCGCAAGCGACCCAGCGACTAGGTGTAGGGCAACGTCCACACGCCATTTGCGGGCTCTCCTCCAAGCCAGCTTAAGCATGCTTAGGCTAAGATCTAGGCACACAATTGTGCTAACCCCCCTCCGTCCCAAGCTGCATGCTATGTAACCTGTACCGCATCCAGCGTCGAGAAAGGGTTCGCTTACTCGATCGCCTAATAAATCTAGCAAACCCCTGTACCAGCCAATCCTGCCTTTATCATATACAGGAGCTGCTAAGTCGAAAGGGGGTTCTAACATATTTGAATTCAAATTCCTCCGTTTTAACTTTCAAGGCTGATTCCAGAGACCTGTATTGAACATGGTAATAAAGGCTACCGCGCTGCATTCTACTGTAGATTATACTGCACGTGTCGGTTAACGCGTGCTAGATACAGAAATAATGATGTAGGCCATGTATAGGAAAACCGAAAATAATAGTAAAAACATCGATGAACATACCTACAGTTACCATTATCATTGAAAGAAAATTAAACTTATAGTGTATAGGTAGCTCGTTACCTTAAATAGCTGAAAAATCTGAATGGCCAAGATAAAGCAAATACAACCAACAAAAAAATTTAAAGTGAGAACGACGAGACCCTAGAGGTTAGTTAATTTGCAACTATATACAACTAGACTATTACTATCGCTCATCTCTTATATGTGATTTACTTCCTCAAGCTTTCTTCCACCGCCTCCGCAAACAATATTATTAAGTTTTTCAGAATTTCTCTGTGAGTGATCGGGGTCTAGAGGTATACGAGATAGGTCGTATTGCAGTGGTTCCGGGTTCGAAACCCTATCTTTTCTACCTGACCCTTGATCCAGCTAGTTTAACTGCTGTTAGTGTTTTAGAGAAGATTACTGACGAGTTTGCGAAAGAGGGTATTCCTATTCTCCAGGTGAAAACTTCAACTATAGGTTGGGGTAAACCAGTCAAAATAATCATCATAGCTGATTTCAAAGATAAAGAAAAGCTGGCTGAAGAGCTGGCTGAAAAGTTTAAACGCACTATCTTCGTGAAGAGCGTGAAGCTGAGCCAACCTATAACAGAAGGAGTTGTTATTGATGTTTTCTCTTTTCCATTGACTTTCCTAGGGACTCGCGCTGTGATATTCCGCGAACCTGTGTATAAAGGCTTCATCATAGGAGGGTGGAAACATTTCGGTGTTCCTTATGCTATCCTACTATACAGTATTGGTTATGAGGCTGGGCGGCTAGCTTACGCGGAGCATGCTAAGGTTGTAAATAAGCCTGAGACTATAAAGTTTGCAGAAGCAGTCTTCCAGATGATAGGCTTCGGAAGGTTGGAGTTCATAAGGCTCGACGACCGGGCTCGAGAGGCTGCTATCCGCATATATGATAGTTTCGAGTGTCAGCTTTTCCCTGGTGCAGGAGAAATACGGGGTAACTTTATCCGGGGAATAATTGCTGGCTGGCTCGCTGGCTACTGGAACCTAGGGGAGGATGAGGAAGCTTTTGCAAGAGAGGTTAAATGTATTGCGAAGGGAGATCCCTATTGTGAATACATTGTATATGTTGAAATAAAGAGACGCTAGTTAGAGACTTGGTATAGTTCTAGGAGTTTCAGCAGGTAGCGGTTGGTTTCACAATGCATGACAGCAAGCTGCGTCATTAGTAGCCGAGCATTACGCGGTATTTCGCTGTACATGTATATGGAAAGGTGGGAGGTGAGAATCGTAACTTACGGCTAATCCGTAGAGACTTTGAAAGCATTTAAGCAGAGTTCTTTTAAAGGACATTTGAAGCATAATGGATTACGCGCCTTGCAGATTTCTCTACCCAGCTTAATAAGCAACAGGTGGGCTTCTAACCTTACGTTCTCCCTGAAAACCCTGTGTAGTTCTTCTCTAATCTTTTTGTAGTTTGAGCTATGCGCTAAACCCAACCTCCTAGATACCCTTTTTACGTGCGTGTCTATAGGAACTACAGGAAAACCGGAGAAAGCGAGGAGAACATCGATTGTTTTATCACCTACACCTCTAACCGAGCCTAGCTCCTTTCTAACTACTTCCTCGCCCAATGCCAGCAACTTCTTCAAATCCCCTCCGTAGCGTTCTTGGATGAGCTTTGAGACTTCAACAACCGCTTTAGCTTTCTGGTCCTGAAGTCCTGCGACCGCTATTAACTCCTTAATTTTTCCTTCACCAGCCTGGAGTATTCTAAACGGTGTAACCCCAACCCCCTTATCCAGCTTCTCGAATGCGAGGAAAGTGTTCTTCTCGTTCGTATTCTGTGAGAGTATAGTGGCAACGAGGACTCTGAAGGGATCTCCCTGCCGGCCAGCCTCAAGGGCAGTGAACTCGCCTTCCCTAAATTTGAGCTCCTGGCGGAGCAGCTTCAAGATGAGGTCCCCAAGCTTCATAGTCTCATGCGAGTCCATTGGTATGTAATTAAATAATTAAGTGAGTCCATTAAAGGAATTGTGAAACCTTGAAATATGCATTTTTAAATCGTGCTCTGTAGTCAAATACAAAAATTTTCCAGCTTTTTGTAATGTCGGCATTCAAATAATGTTCACCAGTTTTGAGGAAAAATTTGTTATACACACTTATTCTCTCCAAATTGATACTTAAAAGCAGCTATTCCAGCTTCAACGCTGTCAACTAAGCTAAAGAAGTGAATCCTAGAGTTCTGTTTATAAAATCCCGTGAATGGTACCCTTAACGATTTGGTATACAAATTTAATTTCACTCTTATTCATGAGTTCCGCCTCTAAAATCTGCTTTATACTTAAGTGGGTTGCAGCTTTTGATTTTTTATGTTAAAAGTGTTTGATTAAGTTCATTTTTCGCAGTCAATTTTGGAAGCCTTAACCATGCAACTTTTCATAGAAAAATTCTCCTGAGACGGTAGGTGTGTAGTTCCAATCGAGTAAAAGTTTCGGAGACCATTCAGGACTAAAATTCCATGCTAACCAACCAATACTCTTCTGTTCTAAATAATCTAGCAGAGGACGTGCAAAATTTTCAACTGTTCCGCCAATATTGGGATCTTCTGGGTCGAAACCAACTTCTCCAACTAATACTGGAATGCTGGATGACGCGTTGCCAAAGGCTTCATCCCAGCTTACCATCCAATTCGTGTTATTATAAATGTGGATGGAATAAACTACATTTGGTCTGCGAATAGGATAATCCACTGCATGATTAACGTAATAGGAAAACTGCAGCCCACCTACTAGAACCACACGGTTAGGATCGTTTTTACGGATAATGTCTATAAGTTCTTCAGCAAAGTCACGCCATTCAAGCCATGCTCCGAGGGATATATCGTCCCCAACACCACCGACGTTAGGATCTTCCTTTGCAGGTTCATTGAAAAGGTCATAAAAAGCGATCCGCGTGTCGTTTGCAAAATATTTTGAAACTTTACCCCAGAACTCTTTCAACTCCTCAGGGGTGAAAGCGTAAATGTCGCGCCCCCAGTTAGAGTCATACCCCCCACCGAAATATTCGCCAGTAACCGGCCAGCCGCAAGAATGAAAATCAATAATTGAGTAAATACCGTTTCTTGCAGCCCACTCTATCCCTTGATCAAGCACCCTTAAGTAGTATCCTGGTTTATGCTCTTCATACCACGCATATGAAGCATAGTGAATCGGAAACCTCACAATTTTCACGTTCCACTCCTTCATTTTTTCAAAATACTTTTCATCCCATTTCCCATAGTAATATATCATCTCACTAACCCCAACAGAGTTTACACCGTGAAAAATTATTTGGTTACCATATTCGTCTAAAATTTTATTTTCCTGAACATAAAGAGCAGGGAGTCTGCTTCTACTAAACTCTTCCTTTTCAAAAAGGTAGGGTCGAAATATTAACAGAATCAAACAAGTAATAATAGCTATAACCCCTAAGGCAAAAACCATCTTCTTTCCCGTGAAACTCTTGTTCACCAAATCCCATGAGATTAGGTGCATTAATTATAAAGTTTTTGTAAGTCTCTGAAAGACGCTCCTTAGCTTTTAAATTCCAACAGATGTTAGCAATTGCTAACAGAATAGTAAGCATAGAGAATATACTATCAATGACTTTTCTTATTGAGTTGACAGGTTAAAAGCCCAAGGCTGCTTTAGCTGCCGGATAGGTTAAATCCTCGGCAGTCAACGTTAGGGCTTGCCCTCTTCTAGCAAACATAAGTAATTGACAGTATTTAGATTTCTATGTGAAGACTTTATGTTTGGTTTTTACTCCTCTGTTTTAATTATTTATTTAAATATTAGAAGTTTAAATTATGAATATTCAATATGGAGAACGATGGGCTCAGGGAATTATTTCATGGAGCTCCACGCCTTTAATCTCGCAAAAAGCTTTAACTTCCTCTGAGTAATCACCTTCCACCGCGTGAAGGTGGTTTGCACCAATAATTTCTACCAGCTGTTGGAGGGCCCCCGGGCTTATTTTCACCACGATGTGCGGCCAGGGTTCAATGCTCCTGTATAACTGCTCCCTGTCAACGCGAACGCTTTCCGTCACCATTAAAATCATATGGTACCGGCCAGCCACCCTGTAGAATCTCGCGACAGTGAAGGTTTTCTCGGGTGCCACATACTGCGTCGCCGCTCCCCCTGCTTTCCCTTGAACCTGCGGCAGTAAGTGCACTTTCGCTAAGTTTTCCTCGGGGTTATTAGAAGCTTCGGCGAACCATGTAGCCATTCCGCCGCAGTTGCCCATGAAGAGAAGCTGTTGTGCATAGTCGTAGACCAGAAGATCCATTAGCGTCGTGGGTTTACCCCCGGAGACTAGCTTAAGCAGCTGCATCGTTAATGCTCCATCGACATCAGACTCGCATGCGCAGACCATAGGCTCTTTCAACCCGTCCGCATCGTAGGGGTCGTTAAGCTCAGCTACGGCCACGCACGCGTTAACGTAGCCATCGCTGAGCTCTGGCTGGCACTTTAACCCGCAAAAGCTGAAGCCGCGTTCCTTGAGCAGCTCTTTAAGCGAGAGATAAAGCCTAACCTGCCTTTTCAGCTTCTCCTCCGTCAGAACTCTACCATCATACAAGATTTTCCCAACTCTCCCCTTCAACCACTTAAAGTGTCGATCAACTTCCTCCTCGCTTATGCTTTCAGCCTTCCTAAGCACTTCAAGCTGATCCACATGCTCAACATCGACTCCGAAAACTGTTTTAACCTGGGCTGGGTCACCCGTGACCGTATACATGCCTAGCGCGCGCCCACCAATTAAGCCGAAGGTTTCCCCCTCCAGCCTCCTAACAGCCATCGCAGCTCGCGCAAGCTTAGAAATCCTCCCTGCAACGTCCGTTACAGGACCCCAAAGCGTAATATGCCTTGCCCCAACCTGTCCCAGCGCACCGGAGGAGGCGAGAACTCCGCTCAAAACATCGCCGTAAACTATTATTAAAGGGATTTGCTTTAAGGCTACTTCGGCTGCCCTAACGGTTATTGAGGGATACGTCCATACGGGTATATAAAGCAGGATTAAATCAGAGCCCCATTCTATGAGCCCCTTTACGGTGTTTTCGGCATCATCTGCCGACCTTGCTACGAATACCGGAGCCTTCACTTCCAGCCCTGTACTGAGAAGCTGAGTGGCTAAAGCATCCCCTCTTCTAGCCTCTTCTTCGCGCCACGGCACCTCCTCGCGCGGATCCCCTAGTACCACTACGCCCAATTTAGGCGTGTAAGCGTTCACGCTACACAGCACCTCTCGAGAGAGGTCTTGGCTAGTAGATAATGTTTCTGCTCATCGACCAGTGCATTAACTTTGGCTCGTGTAACCCCTTCAGTTGTGCCCGGGGCAGTACAAGCCGCCGCTCCCGCAGCTTGACCATAGAGCAACAATTCAGCCAATTCATCTCCTCCTAGACTGGTCAGCTCATCAGTTTGCAGTTTCTTCTCCAGTAACCAGCTAATTACGCCCGCGCAAAACGCATCACCAGCCCCCGTTGGATCTACAACGTCTACCTTGAAAGCTGGTTGCTCCAAAATTCTATATACTGTAGCGGCTAAAGCCCCTTTCTCGCCTCGAGTTATAAGTAAAAGCTTTACACCTAGTTTTAGCAGGCTCCTTATTGCTTCTTCTAAATCCGTTGTTTTAACTAAATTCAAGGCCTCTGCCTCATTGCAGTGGAAAACGTCTACGTAGGGTAGGGCGGGAAGTATAAACTCCCACCCTTTTCCTTGCGGCGGAACAACATCGGCAAACGTTAACGAGTTATTTTCCTTTGCTTTCTTGAAGATACTATCTATCTCCTTATCTACGAGGTTAGTTATCCCGCTAGCTAGGTAGAAAATCCGCGGTTTTTCCTTCTCAACAAAGCTTGTAACCCATCTCGGTTGAAGCAGGTTACTCGCTCCAAGCTCTACGTGGAACCTCCTATCCTCTCCTTTAACTACCAATATTACATTCTTGTTAGTGCTAGCCGCTACTTGCTTAACGAATAGCCTGATTCCATGCTTCCTTAATGTCTTCAGAATGAAATCACCGAAAACATCTTTTCCCACAGTCCCACAAACGGCGATTTCGCTTGGAGTAGCCCCAAGCTTCACCAGATCTATTGCAATATTCGCTGGATGCCCACCTACAGTTAGCAGTATACCCCGAGGCGCGTAAACAAGTTCGCCAGGGTTAGCAATCCTATCTAGACCAGCGACAACTATATCGGCTACCAGGAAACCACATGCCAGAACCCTCATCAAAGGTTTACTTACTTAAAGAGGCATAAAAACCTGCTACAATATAGCGCTTCGCTTTTGCCAAGTATTCGCGAGCCCGGGTTACCATAGAGTTTTCACTCACCCGGTTTAGCCTACTAAATAACCGTTTAAGGCTTATTTACCAGCTGAAGCCTAAGGTCTCGTGAAGCCGGTTAAAGAGAATGGAGAACGTTGGAGTGCAGAGCAGGTTTGGGCTTGGTACGCGAAGGCCGGTCCACTTAGGGGTTGCAACTATATACCTAGAACAGCGGTGAACCAGATAGAAATGTGGCAGGGCGAGACATTTAACGAAAAAGTGATAAATGAGGAACTAGGCTGGGCCGAAGCTCTTCGACTCAATACTGTTCGCGTTTTCCTACATTACCTCGTCTGGGAAGCAGACCCTGAAGTTTTCAAAGAACGGTTGAACCACTTTCTAGAGATAGCTGCCCGGCATAACATAAGACCTATGATCGTGCTTTTCGATGATTGTTGGAACCAAGAGCCGAAGCTGGGACTTCAGGATCCCCCTATCCCCGGCGTTCATAATAGCCGCTGGGCTGCGAGCCCGGGGCGCCCCCGGGTTCTAGATAGGAAGGCATGGCCGAGACTCGAAGAATACGTGAAAAATATTGTGGGCTCGTTTGCTAAAGATGAACGTGTGCTCGCTTGGGATCTATACAACGAACCCGGTAACGCTGGTTTAGGTGAGAAAAGCTTGCCGTTAGTCGAATCCGCTTTCAAGTGGGCGAGGGAGGTAGAGCCTTCACAGCCGTTAACCACAGGCTTGTGGGCTGATTTTAATGATCAAATGCATAAGCGTTTCGCCGAGCTTTCAGATATAATTACGTTCCACTCTTATGATCCTCCACAGACTTTCGAGACGAAAATTCGCCTGCTATTGGGCTACAAGCGGCCTATCCTCTGCACAGAGTTTCTCCGACGCCAAGTGGGAAATACTTTCGCGGCTATCCTTCCCATCTTAACACGCTACCACGTAGGGTGGTACTTCTGGGGGCTTGTAGCGGGGAAGACTCAAACCTACTACGATTGGAGCTGTACACAGGAGACCCCTTGCTATGCTCCACCCCGCGTATGGCAGCATGACCTACTCTACCCGGATGGCTCACCGTACAGTTTAGACGAGGTAAATGTGTTATTTTACTGGGCACAGGTTCAGGATACTGTATTCAAGTACCAGCAGCCTAAGGATCGCCCTTAAGCCATTCTACATAGCTTATTGCCTCCCTAAGCCTCTCATATCTTACTCCGGTGAACCTCTTGAAGACCATAACTAAGTATACTGACATGTCTTTCAGCTCTTCCATGGCTTCCTCCAGCCCTAAGCCGCTGTGCAGGAAAGCTCTCAGAAAACATACTTATGCTCGACTCATGCGTTAATAACATAAACAAGTAAATTTTTATCTAAAATAAAGAGGGGGCCAACGCCATATTTAATAAAAATATGTTAAGGGATTCTTCGATGACAGGAGATAGGAGATTAGCCTACCTTGTTATAGCATTTGTTCTCGGTGCAGCTTTCGCTGGAGCAGCTATCTACACAGTTTACACCACTGAAGTTTCCCGCCTCAGCTCTCAAGTGAGCCAGCTACACGCCCTTATAGAAGAATTGAGAGAAAAAGCATATGGGCCATTCCCTGAAGAGAAGCCGATAGCCATAATTAGTGCTTTCAAAGGAGAGCTCGAGTACCTAGTCAAAGAAATCAACGTGACAGGAAGCTTGAAGATTCTCGAAGCGAAGCCTTGGAAGTTCTACTACGGCGAGTACAAGGGAAAGAAGGTTGTCCTCTTCTACAGCGGCGTAGGTAAAACAAACGCGGCGGCAGCGACCGAGCTCTGCATAGCTAAATTCAGGCCGAAAGCCATAATTTTCTCGGGAATAGCTGGCGGCGTACCGGAGTTCGCAGACGTAGGCGATATAACTATCTCGAGCGCTGTGCTCCACCACGACTACGGGCTCGTGATACCGATCGGAGGGGTCCCCGGCGTGGAGTACCCGGCTACAGCTGACCTCGAAAGAGGCTTTGTGCCCAACCCGGTCCCGCTACCCCAGGGCACCAGGATTCACATGTTAAACGCGACCCCGTGGCTTATCAGCCTAGCTCTCAACGCCAGCAGGATGGTCGACTTCGGTGTCGTACCCGGGACGAACAGGGCGCCTGCAGTGAGAGTGGGGGTTATAGTCACTGGCGACCAGTTCATAGCTTCAACCCAGAAGTGTGAGTGGCTCTACAGCGCCTTTAACGCTCTAGCCACCGAGATGGAGGGGGCTGCGGTAGCCCAAGTCGCCTATATTAACGATGTTCCCTGGGTGGTAATAAGGTGTCACTCGGATAGGGCGGACGAAGTCGCACAGGAAATAATAGCTGCCTTCTGGCAGTACGCCGCCGAAAACTCCGCTAAAATAGTTCTGAAGATACTTGAGATGTGGCCCCAGGATCGGTAGTAAGGTAAATTACTGATTTTTTTCCTGCATACCTGACACCCAGTTGAAATGTTAAGGCCCAATTCTACACTTAGGAGGTGAACACACCCCTCTACTTGCTCTAGACGGTGCTGTTTTAGGCGTTCTACCCGTTGGAGTCCCTCAACTCTCTGAGAAACCCAGTATGTAAAGACAGGCTTCGCCCCCAACTACCATTTCACAAGCACCACTCCTGCGACAGTCCGTGCAGAAAGTTAACTAGTTAACTTTATAACATGCTAACTTGTTTATTTAGTGTGAAGATCATCGGAGTGCGGGGTCTGGACGAGGAGCTGTACAGGAGGGTTAAGGCAGTTGCCGCGCTTAGGGGGGTCCGGCTTAGGGATGCGTTCGAGGAGGCGCTAAAGCTCTGGCTTTCTGTGAAACCCGAAGCCCTTGCCTCGGCAGAGGAAGTGGAGAGAGAAGCTGAGTTGAATAGGAGGGCTTTCAAGAAGCATCGCGGGGAACTTATAAAGGAGTATGAGGGATCTTACGCCGCTTTCGCTGACGGGGAGCTCCTCGGGGTTTTCCCCACCTTCGAGGAAGCGGCAGCGGCCGTGGAAGCGGCAGGCAGCAAGCAGGGGGTTATCGAGCAGCTTACAGCGGCTAAGAGTAGAAGAGCCGAGGTGGAGCTGGGTTGGAGCTTGGTGGAGCTGTAGTAAGGGGCTACTACAGCAGCACTGAGAGTCCACCCTCGCCGGTAATCCCCCTTGTGGTCTGCACGCCCACTGGCAGGGGGAGAGCCGAGGTAAAGGCTAGGGTGGATACGGGCTTCTCGGGCGCACTCCTCCTTGATTTCGAGAAATACCTGGAGCTCGGCCTGCAGCTCTACGAAAAGGCGGAGAAAGCTTCTGGCTTGGTTGCGGGCGGCTTCCGCATCGAGTTGAGAGTTTCGAGAGGAGTCGTGGAGCTCGGAGGATTGCGCTTCCCCTGTGACGTTTACACGATGGTCTTAGCCAGAAGGGGCCTTATAGGCAGGGAACTACTAAATAAGTTCAAAACGACCCTGGACGCGCCCCGAGACGCAGTCATACTCGAAGCCGGGCATCGCTGAGGCGAGAAGCCTGTACCCAAGCGATGGGTAGCTCCCTGCCAGTAGCTCCTCTGACCCTCGGCTAGGAAGAGTAGGTTCAGGAACTTTTGGGTAAGGCCTAGCCTCCCAGACAGCCGGTAAACCGCACACATACCGCGTAAGCCGTTCAACACCTATGCCGAACCCGGCGCTCGGCGACAATCTCAATAATTGTGGCGACGAGCAAAGGGTTCACATGCGTCTCAAGGCTTGCTCTCGTAACTTTCGTTGAGATTATAGCTGGAAGATGTTTAGCTGACAAACCTGTGACGATAGCTCCTCACTCATGAGAGCTTGAAGTCACAAAGCTGCTCGTATAAAGTGATGCGTAACACCTTTACACACAGCAAATAAATGCCGCAACAGTCGAGCATGACAGCAGGGTCGAAGAAGAGCCGCTAGGTTGAAAGGGGATCCTCAAGTGCTTGGGCTCGAATTTCCATGCTTCAAAATGCTAAGGTATTTGGATACGCCGCGAGAAGCCGGAGCGTTCTCCTGCAAGCGTGGGGAAACACCCTAAAAAGGTGCCTAGAAGTCTTACGTTACCCTTTAATCGCTCGGTGGAACGGGGTTGTATGCGGGTATTACATTTTCTCGGTCGATCTCTCCCAGAGACTTGGGAGACGGCGGTATCGGAGCTTTGGTTCTCCGGCGAAATCGTCGAGACCGAGTATGGTGAAAAGGCGAAGGAGGCGATGGCTGTTATAGAAGTTGCAGAGCCTTTTGCTGAGCCGCGCTTCCACCTGAAGGGCATCGTAGGGAAGGTTTCTGAGTACATCGCGGAAGTCGTGGAGGGCGTTCACGATGCAATGGTAGGGCAATACGGTTACACTTACCACGAGCGCTTGTTCAGTTATGCATCCCCTTTAGGCCCGGTAAACCAGATAGAGCGTATAGTTGAGAAACTTAGTAAAGCGTATTACACACGCCGAGCGATTGCTGTAACATGGCAGCCATGGAGAGACCTGGAGAGCGAGCACCCACCCTGTCTAGTTTACCTCTGGTTCCATTCTTCTAACGGCGTAAACCTTAACGTGCACGCGCATATGAGAAGCAACGACGCCTTAAAGGCAGCTTTCATGAACATGCTCGCTTTCACAGCCCTCCAACAGCGAGTTGCTGAGCGGCTCGGTATGAGGGTTGGCAAGTACATACATACAGCCAGCAGCTTCCACATTTATGAGAGGGACTGGAAACACGCTGAGCACATCGCTAGGGCTGTCAAAGAAGGGAACAGCGGCGGCTGGCACCTCACTACGCAACAGTACTTGAAGCTCTTCGAGCGCGGCAATCGCTGACGTATTACCCAAGCTGATTTACCGAGAACTTCGACCTTTCTCTGAAAAGCGAGTAGATTAGAGAGTAATTGCTAAGGGCAACGTTGCAGAGCGTAGCGAGTGGACGGATATCTTGGATATTTCAATATACGACGAGGAACGGGCTTTAAGTGGAGAAAGCTTAAGCCTAGGCAAGCGGCTACTAAGGCTCCGCCAGCAGATATAAGTATGAGCCGTGCTTAGTTCGAGCGTGAAAGGAGAACGTTTCCTGAACCTGTACTGTTACAATAAAGAGCTACCACTAAACCCGGAAAAGGAACTCTTGAAGGAGGAAGACAAGTATATCGCGTACATGTTACGGTACGACAGTATTGGTACCAGGGTGCCAGCGCTCCTCGCCTTACCTAGAGGGGAGGGGCCTCATCCCTGTCTCGTCTTCCTCCATGGTCATGGTGGGAGAAAGGAGGATGGGTTATACGTGGCTGAAGCTGTTTCGCCTAGGGGCTACGCCGTTTTCTCGATAGACGCTCCCTGCCACGGAGAGAGAGGAGATCCAAGCGAGTATTTCAACCCAGACTTAGAGAAACTGAAGGGGAACTTTATACAGACGGTGCTGGACCTAATGAGAGGCTTAGACTATATTGAAAGCCTCAAGGAGGTGGATTCCAGCAGGATAGGTTACCTTGGCGGGAGTATGGGCGGGATACTTGGAGCCCTCTTCACCAGCCTAGATACTCGAGTTAAGGCTTCAGTAATACTAGTCGGCGGTGGCGACCTACCCCTGTTGCTGTGGCTCAGCAAGCACCCAGCAGCAGAGCGAATTAGGAAAAGAATAACTAGCATGGGGCTAAGCTATGAGCAAATGGCCGAAATAACTGCTCCAGGGGATCCGCTGAACTTTATCCACCTTCACTCTCCACGGCCAATTCAGTTCCACTGTGGAAGATACGACGAGATAGTGCCTGCAGTAACCCAGAAAAAGCTGGTTGAAGCTGCTGGGGAACCGAAAGAGGTACACTGGTATGATGCTGGGCACGCACTCCCCCTTGAAGCAGTTTCTAAGAGGGTCCTCGAATTCTTTGAGCAATACTTAAAACCTTTAAAATTGGAGTAGCGCACTCTTAGAGCTGACTTACAAGCTCTTAAGGGTTGGGAGGTAGTGTTAGGTTTGCCTAAAGGCAACTTCTACCCCGCAAAGAGAATATACAGGAACGCTGGGAAGTAATCGTTTCGATATATGGACCACTTGTAGCTAAGGCGTTCTAATTTTATCGATAACTAGTTATAGGGATACGAGAAATGAAATAGAGGTCGACTTTAACGTAGGTGCTCTATAGTGTGATAAAGGATTTGTTACAAATTGTTATGCTAACCGCTGCTTTAAATATCTAGGTAGCTGTGCTCTCTATACCATTCTATAGTCTCGCTTAATCCGTTGCGTAAATCATACTTCGGCTTGTAGCCTAGTTCTCTTTTCGCTTTCTCAACACTGTAAGCCCTGTCGGTAGTGACGGAGTCGACCAGCGCGGTACGGTGCATTAAGTTACCCTCTCCGGTTGCTAGGTCGTAGAGTTCAAGGGGGGCTAAGAGCAGCTTCGCGAACGCTGGGGGCAGCCTTACGCGTGGCGGCCCTTTACGGGATATCTCGTGGAGGATCTGATAGACTTGGTTGTACGTATACCATTTGTCTTCACTTATAATGTAAACCTGGTTTACAGCCACATCCTTTTCTAAAGCAAGTACGAAGCCTTGCACTATATCTTTGACGTGAGCGAACTGTACAAGGTTTTCCCCCGAACCTATTTTGACCTTACTCGCTAAGCCCCCTTTAACGTAGCTTGTTATGAACCAATAAGAGACGTCGTCGACATTCCTTGGCCCGTATATCCCTGAAGGCCTAATGATCGTATACTCTAGCCCGTTCCCGGCGAGACTTTCAACGGTTTTCTCTGCTCTAGCCTTCGACTTCCCGTACTCGAATTGCGGGTTTAGTGGAGCATATTCATCGCCGGGCGGGTTTTTAACGGGGCCTATGGCTTCCGTGCTACTGCAATATATGAAACGCTTAACGCCGTTGTCGAGCGCTGCGCGCGCCGTCCACTCAGTACCCTTCACGTTTACGAGTTCATAAAGCCCTTTCTTTCCGAAGAACGTGTAGTACGCCGCTAAGTGTACTACGGAATCTACACCCTTCGTCGCGGGACCGAGGGTTTCAGGCCTTGTCACATCGCCGACTACTAGCTCGACTCCCAGTTCTCTCAGGAGTCTTGTGTCACTTGTCCTGCGTACAAGGGCTCTAACAGAGTAGCCCCTGCTAATGAGCTCCTCTGAAAGATGGCCGCCGAGGAAACCCGATGCTCCTGTAACTAGGATTTTCAACTTGACCTCACCCTGATGTATGCTGTGTAGGAGAGAAGCGGCGCCAGGTAGAACCCATCATAGGGTTCTACAGGGGTTCTCATGTAGCTCTCGCCTAGCGGCACAACGCGGTAAACACCAAGCAGGTGGAGTTTACCTGTAATCTCCCGAAGCGCTTCCCTGCTAACAGCTACGGAAAGTGTTTGAACCCTATCTACGCCTATGTAAGCTGGATTCTTTGGTAAGTTCCTAGCCAACTCCATAGCCTCACCCAGCGACTCTACGACTATAATTTCGAGGAACCTCCCCCTAGCGTGGAGTGGGATAATCGCGTTCTGCGGGAGCAAGCCGAGAGCGGATTTCCCCCTGTTGAGTACAACTGTCCACGGGTTGCGGGGATCATTACTAGCGTAAACCTTAGCGCCCACGAGCTCTAGGCTCCTGCGTAAAACGAATAAGGGATAGGGGATGCTCTCCATGGTCAGCGGGTACTCCCTGCCCACTCTGTCGAGCGCCCCGCTAAGGGTGCCAGCGAACTCCAGGGCATCCCCATAGGAGCCGATGAAAGCCGCTTGAGTTGGGCTGCTGCAGAGCTGCTGCTCATAGAGGATCATTTCGAGCGCGAGCCTCTCTGCAACTTCTTTAGTCGCGTTTTCCGAGTCTATTACCGCGAAACCCGTCATAGGCCCGTTAACAACGAGCTTCGGGTGATGAGGGTTAAGCGACACAGCGCGGGTTATTACCGTCCTGCCAGGCTCTCCGCCCCAGTAGTTCACCACGCCTAACGGGGCTTTCTCAAGCATGCCCCGGAAGGTTTCGCTCTCGTGGGTGAAGTAGCTTACTAATAGAGCTTGTCTGATGAAGTTGTCCTCTGGTAGGTTTTCGAGCTCGCTGTAAACCTCCTTCACTGCCCTGAAGTTTGTCAGAGAGGGTCTAAGAACTGTAAAGTTGCCGATACTCAGCGAAATAGTCGCAGGTATAAGCGGTGGGATTAGAGAGTTACCTGAACCTATTACAAGAATCGGACCAGCCGGTAAGTTCCTGATGTACTCGCCTGGAACCACCTCTACAGGCTCCTCTAAGCTTTTCGAGCCGCCTATGAGCGTCGAGTCGAACAGTTTACGTATATTCTGTGGGTTAAGCACCTCCCCTGCGAGCCTCATTTCCAACTCTATCAGCGCTGAGCTGTAACCTGTAGCTTTGACTAGTTCCTCCTTCACCCAATCCAGCTTCCCAGCTTCAAGCTTCTCCCTCCATACATCTCCGAGAAGCTGTACAACTCTTAACCTCTCCATTAAGGGTATGTTTGAGAGATTCTGCTGAAAATTCACGGCTTTGCCGAGTAAAGAGAAGATCCAGTCGTACTTAGGCTCGTAAAAGCTTAAACCCTTGATAGCGACAGGGTTCAGATCCCCCTCCCTAACCCCCGGGTATAGGGGCGTAACTCCGCTGCTCATCGCACGGCGGCACCTTTGTACATAAGCTCCTCGAGCGTGCCCCCGCACGCTCTTTGCAAGCTCCACCCCTCCTCCTCTGTCAGCCTTCTGATGTACACGAACTCCCTGCCGTAGTACCGCTCAGATGGAACCTGTTTTACCACGTCACCCGGAATGAAGACCTCAAGCCAGGATATAGCTAAGGGGTCAAATATCGCTAAGAGGCCCTCCTTGTTGAACTCGTTCATGGGTTTGTAGGTCCGTGGGTCAAGCAGGAAAACCTCCTGTAGCGGGTGGGGGATTTTATGCATGACACCATACTTGTCGAGGAGTGCTGTAAGCGTTTCAGTCATACCCAGCACGTCCATGAAGGGGACCGGTACCTCATTGCCAGTAGCCGCGTCTTCCGCCCTGAAAACCTTCCTCGCCTCTTTAACGATAACATCGTACTCCGGGATTTGGAAGCCCTTAGCGCCGCCACCTGTTACTACAACGCCACCTCTCCCCAAATTGATGGGCGGAGCTCCTGTGAGGAGTTTATACAGCGTTTTTTTGAGCAAGTTTAAACTTCCAAACTGTTCAGCGACGAGGTGAACGCCGGCTGGAGCCGAGAAGAAAAGTTTCGGCTCATCCCTGCTTTTAACGAACTCCAGTATCCTCTTCCTGTTAGGGACCAACCTTTTCCACGTTGGACCTCCACTGGAGTCCTGGACAAAATCCATGCCGTAAAGCAGTTTTATACCTTTGTACTGGAGTGCAAGGTCTACGAATGCTACGAAGTTTAGTTGGTTTCTCAGCTCCTCGGCTGCTAGGAAGAGGGCTAAGCCCTCCTTCGGCTTAAGAACGTTGCCGTAAACGTACTCAAAGAGGTTCGCATTAGCTACGGTCATCGCTACAAGCTCTAACGGGCTTCTGTACACTTTAACGGGATCTTTTCCGCTAGTACCGCTTGAACGGAACGTAAAACCCTCCTCGTCCCTGCCGGGTAAAAGGAACTTTGTGAGGCCTTCGCCTCTCAGCATATCTGAGGGCACGGCCAGTTTAGCTAGATCTTCGAGCTCGGCTGCTTTAGGGTCAACGCCCTGCGTTTCGAGAAGCTTCTCATAAAACTCGCTGTTCCTGATAAAAAACTCCAATCCGCTCCTCAGGAGATCCCTCCTAAGCTTTGAAAGGTAATCAGGCGATTTTTCGAAAAGGCCTCTATCTTGAGCCAGTTCTACTAGCTTTTTCACGTGGGGGTCGTTTAAAAACTTGCTTTCCTGAGATCTCTGAGCTAATACCTCAAATGAGGGAAGTTTCTCCATAATGTTCGGGCTTTACTCTTTGGTTAAATAAATTTCGTTTTTTGAGAATCTTCTTGCTCTAAAGCGGAGGTAAAGGTCCTACTTTTTCAAGCTGAAGATAGCCATCCGCTTTTCAATGCAAGAGCTCAAGGCCAGCTACTTCAAGTTTCTATGTCGAAGCCCATGTGAAAAGTATTAGTGACGGGTAAGCACCCAATTCCCCCTGGTGAAAAACGCCGAACATGAAGATAATGCATCTCAAAGTGCGCATTGTATAGCTTAAATCAGAGACTAGATCTCGACAAATAATTAGTTTTACACCTCCTGAAATCCTCGGAGACTCCGATGAGCAGGAAAAGTAGAGCCGCTGCCGGGCAAGAGTTTGCAAGCATGAAGGCACTAGCGGTGTACCCCTGTTTTCCCTCGGTTTTACCGATCCCTAAGCCTTCGCCCATAGACCGGCTCAGCCCGAAGGACTTCAGCAATACATTCCGAGACCTTCTTGCTTGCTTTACCCCCACCCGGCAAAAATTATATTAAAACAGAGGGTAAAAGTACCTTGTGTTTCGTATCGAAAGTTTCGGATAAGTTAAGTATTTTCGGTACAATCGCTTGTATATCGTAATTTTCTTTATTTTTATAAAGGGTATTGGAGCGCTCAAGCTGACGGCAGCCGATATCGCAAGTCCATACCGGGCTCTCAACCTTTAACTTTAACGCGAGATTATCTAGTGATAATGCACCTGTAGCATTAGAGCAATTCTATGCATATAATATCTAGATAGTATGGCTAGATTTTTAAGCTAGCTCTTAATCTATACCTGTGGCTAAAATCCAAGTCAACCTGAAATTGGAGCAGAAGCTCGTAGAGGAGGTGGAGAAACTGGTTAGTGAGGGCTATTTTCCGTCAAAAACTGAGGCTTTCACTCAAGCTCTCAAGATGCTTGTCAGAAAGTACAAGGTTGATGAGATGAAAAGGAAGTTTGATAAAATAAGAGAAGGCACTGAGTCTTTGCCAAGCGTCTCGTTAGCTGTCATTGATTCCCACGAGGAAGAAGATGTTTAGTGAGTTAATTTTGGACGCCAGTGTGCTTGTGAAGTGGTTTAAGAGAGGAGAGGATTACGAGGAAGAAGCTTTACAGCTATTTGATGATGTGTTAGCCGGTAGAATAGCAGTGGCTTGCTCTGAGTGGGCTCTCCTCGAGATTTTCCGGGGCCTTCGAAAAGCTGGGTTTCCCTCAGCGAAAATAAGTGAAAGTCATGACGTGTTAAAGGAGCTTGTAGAACTGGATTATCTAGAGCTTGTTCCAGTTTCCGAGGTTTTAGACCATGCTAGAAAACTTATTATTAATTTAAACCTTTACGCTTCCGATGCTGTACACCTTGCAACCGCGTTAAAACGTGAGAGAAACCTCGTTAGCGAGGACAGGCATCTCTTACGCAGCGATGTGATTCAATATGCGCAGGAGCACAGGGTTAAGGTTTTTCGACTCATAGATATAAAGACAATGGATTGAAAGGCTCTAATAGTTCTTACTACAAGGTAACTGCAGATGTTTAGCCTTCTCAGCTTTTATAACCGGCTTTCCAACTCAATGTACAGTTAATGATCCCGCTTAACGCCGAGTCAAAGCTTATTTAGCAGGCCGCTAATGTTTGCCGAGTTTATATGAAGACAGCAGTTGTTAGATCCTATGGTTTGATAGCAGCCGTGGTAACTCCGATGAACGGGAAGTTTGAAATACAATACGAAGAGTTCGAGAAATATATTAAATGGGTCGTGTCGCAGGGAGTGGCTGGAGTGGCGGTAGGAGTTGATACAGGAGAAAGCCAGTTGCTGTACAGGGAAGAGAAACTGGAGCTAGTCCGTGCTGCGAAGAAAGCGGTAGGCAGCAGCGCGGTTATAGTAGCCGGGTTACAAGTCCACAACACCCTCGAAGCTATAAAGATGGCTGGAGACCTCAGGGGTGCTGGAGCCGACGCGCTGCTCGTATTCCCACACCCAGCGTTCATTGGAGAGCCCAACGACGATGTAATATATGAGTACCATAAAGCTGTTAACGACGCCGTCGATATTCCTCTCATTGCATTCAACTTGCAACCAGCGCTCGGCGGTGTAGAGTATAAGCCGGGTGTTCTCAGAAGACTTTCAGGGCTGGAGAACGTGGCAGCGATAAAGGAAGCATCCTTTGACGCTAGGAAGTTCCTCGACATGGTGCTGGCTGTCGAAAAGCTACCGAGGAAAATTCAAGTGCTCACGGGGAATGACAACTTTGTTTACGAGTCGCTCGTCATGGGGGCTGAGGGTGGATTGTTGGGTTTCGGTACAATAGCTGTGAAAGAGCAGGTTGAGATGTTTAACCTGGTTGAGAAAGAGCGGTATAGAGAAGCTAGGGAGATATGGATGCAGTTGCGGCCGCTGATGGAGGTGGTTTTCGCGCCGCCTGTCCGAAACTACAGGGCTCGCTTGAAGGAGGCGTTGTGCATGATGGGGATTCTCGAAGCAGCGCATGTACGGCCACCGCTTCTCCCGGTAAGCTCCAGAGAACGTGAGGATCTGAAGCGAGTGCTCAAGGAGTTGAAAATGGTGTAGAAAGGGTCGAGCAGGGGGTTCTATGCTGTCCGCTCAGCTGGATCTTTCCGTAACTGTATTTGGCCGCACAATCCCCAATCCCCTTATCGTGGCTTCAGGCCCCAACGCTAGGAATGACAACGATATAGTAAGGTGCCTCAGCCGAGGGGCAGCCGGTGTAGTGACTAAGACGATAACCTTCGATAGGATGCAGCAGGTGCAACCCAAACCGCGGATGCATATTCTTCTCAAGGACGCGTTCGTAAGCGGAGGCTTTTACTCCTTCTACTCAATAGACCTCATGTCCGAGTACCCACCCGAGCAGTGGACCACGATGCTGCGGAGAGCTAGGCTAGAAGCCGAGAAGAAAAAGCTAGAAGGCCTAATTATAGCCAGTATCGCGGGGAGAAACTATGGGGAGTGGGAACAGCTTACGGAGCTGGTTGCTAGCGCCGAGGTAGATGCAATAGAGACAAACCTTTCATGCCCGCACATCGAACCGGGCAAGGTGCTTATGGGGAGGGCTGCTGCTACCGATCCGGAGTTGATCAAGGGTATCTTAAGGGTGGTGAAGGACGCGGCGAAAAGCATTCCCGTTATTGGGAAGATAACTCCTCACGGAGCCAATCCGATTATCATAGCGAAAGCCATGAAGGAGGGGGGTGCGGACGCCGTAGTTTCAACGGCAAGATACCAGGGATTAATCATAGACGTTGAAACGCTGCAACCCATTGCGTGGGGTGGCTATGGCGGCTACGGTGGGCCTTGGCAATTACCTGTAAGCCTCGCTTGGACGTCGCAGGTAGCTAGAGAGAACCTTGGAATCCCCATCATAGGCTCAGGGGGTATTTCGAGTGGAGAGGATATAGTCAGGTTCATACTCGTCGGAGCGCACGCGGTTCAAGCTTGCACGAGCATTCTCCTGCACGGTCCTTCGATTATTGGAAGATTGCTGAACGAGCTGAGGGCTTGGATGGTGAGAAAGGGTTTTACTAGCTTGAACGAGTTCAGAGGCTTAATGCTGCAGAGGATAAAGAGCTTGGAGCAACTCAACAGAGAGAAAGTATTCCGGGTCGAAGTAAGCACCAACTGCAAGGCCTGTATGAGATGCGTGGAGGCGTGCCCTTACAAGGCGTTAAAAGCCGAGGGGAAAGCTATTACAGTTGACTGGGAGTGCTGCGATAACTGTGGTCTCTGCGAGTCAATATGTCCATTCGACGCCATTAAGCTAGCTCCTAGAGGCTGGTAAGCTAGCTTAAAGCTCAATTAGGATGAATCAGGAAGAATGTAAAACCGCAGCCCTTTCCCGAACAATTGTTAAATAGGTACTAGCAGCTTCAATCTCCTTCCAGGTAACGTTTCCGGAAACCGTTACTTTTTCCCAAACAGGCTAGACTGGAGCTCTTCCCAACCTCAAGCACCTACGCTTCCATACTCTGAGCGCTTGCGTGAGAGATTAGTCCTAAGCGAGTTGACGACGAGCATAGTCAAAGCTTGCTGCCAGCATTTTGAGTAACTCTCACTCTCGCTACACCAATAAATTATAAAAAAAATATTATGTACACATAATATTATAATGGTTACTTTCCGCCTTTCTCGCTGTTACAGCCATTTTTGGTACTGGGGTCTGGATCCATGAGCTGTCTTCTGTGGCTGTGATGTTGCACCACTGTGCAGGAGCTTATAAGCTGTCAGATGCCTTTCAATGTATTGCTGGAAGCTTTCAAAGCCAAGCTCTTTCTGCAGGTCTTCGGTTTTCACATTCTCCACCAAAGGCTCTACGATAAAGAGGGACTCATCCCCGTATGATTGAACTTTAACTTTGTCGCTGTACCTGCTTGCGATGATGTCCGGTATACTGTAGTTGAAATCGTAGTGGCATACGACGTAGTCTGTGTTAAGGTCATAATGAATTACATTCACCCAGTAGTCCGTTTGAGCTAGGATGCGTCCGCAGGGGTCTATAATTACTGACTTGTCGGTGCGAACCGATGTAACAATATAGTATTTATTGATGCAGGCATAGGCTTGGAGAGGGAAGCCTCCATTGTATGCGGAGACCCAGAACAAGATCTTCACTCCTTTACGACCCAGCTCGAACCATCCCTCCGGGAAACAGATGTCGAAGCATATCTGGATCCCTACTCGACCTATATCGAGATCGAAGACCGGGTACTCTCTGCCCGATGTTACTCCATTCTCGAAGACCGTGTAATCATGCGAGCTAGTTACTGGATGTACTTTGTCGTAGATGCCTACGACCTCTCCATCTCTGCCGATAATAACCGTGGAGTTCCATACTTTACCCTCCCGCTTAGTTAGCAACGGGCATATGATGTAACAGTTCCCATCGATAGCCTTCCTGGATAAAATTTTAACCGTCGGCCCGTCAAGCTCCTCTGCAACTTCTTCAGCGTGCTTGTATCTGATGCCGGCTACTGTGAAGGCCTCCGGGAGGCAAACTAAATCTGGTTTCAGCTTCAAACACTGATCGACAAGCTTTAGCGCATATCTTCGGTTTTCCTCAATTGTGCCGAAAAACCGGGAAGCAAGGCAGGTGGTAGCTACTCGAGCCCTACCCATTCAATGCACCATTATTTTGATGTGATGCATGCAATTATGGATTGTGGAGTCTAAGCTCTGTAACACATTCTCTCGTATCCAATGATGTTCAAAGTGTTCTACGCTAGCAGTAGATAAATAGCCCCTATACCAAAACCATATTGTTAGTTAAAAAGAATATTACTGAGCGCGCGAGGTTTTTATCATCGCTCAGATATTGTAAACGATTATAGGGTAGCGAGAAGAGCTGAAACTCATACATGAAAATTATGGGTACAATATATTAAACGTAGAGGAGGACAGTATATTCTAGAAAAGCTGGAGCAAACATTCAGTTTTAAGCTAACCTCTAGAGTTGAGGGCTTGAAATCTCCGAGTAAACCTCCTTAAAAATAACGCTGCCAAGGTTGCACTAATTCCAGCAGCCAAGCCGAGGAATATGTTCCGCGCGCTCCAATTACCTCCCTCTGCTGGCTCCGCCGGTTCGTAGTGTGGATACACCTCCAACTTAATGCTGCTCTCCTCAAGTACTGGCTTGCCTGTAGTTGACCACGACTCCATTTGAACCTTGACAGGAGTACCTGTAGCAGTAACTGATAGCTTAACGCTCTCCCCGGGTCCAATGTATGGCAAATACACTAAATACGAAGTATTATTAAGAGAAACCTGGTAAGCGTAGAAAACGCTCGGCTCTACTATAACGTTTACTGTTGCGTTGACCACCGTTAGCCTGGTGATTACAGCTGGCTCTTCACCACTATTCTCAACAATAATAGTTGCCGTGTTACCCTCCCCTAAAAGTCGGACTCGAACTTGAAACGTCACCCCCGCTAGTGGCTGCCAACTCTTATAGCGGGCTACATACTCTTTCGTTAAATCAAGATATTGAAAGCCATGCTCTCTACTCGGCTCGATCTCTGTACCCTCATGCCACTCATTCCATGTACAAATAATTATGATGTCAGGCTCGCTGGCGAGTGCGGCTTCCCATGTCTTCCTATAGTAGGCGCCAGCTTCCCTCGATACGTAAGCACCAGGTTCACGAATCTTTCTATCATCATAGCCTGGGTTAACAGTAGCGATCCAAAGTTTTCTCAAGCTTTCAGCAGTACCTAGGTCAACATACGACTTGACAAGTCTTGATTGTTTCAGATAGGTGCTTATGTGATCCTGAATCCAAATCGGGTTATAGGTGTGTAGACCGTTGAAGACAGTTAAATAAGTTATATCGAATATATCAGCGATATAAAGAGCCTTTATTCCCGTAGCTTTCTCTACACTCTTCAAGATATGGTTCCAGAAGTCTGGAGTTCTACTATATGCTTCGACTGCATATATGAAAATAACAGGCCTTCCCTCGATCTTGAGAAAGACTGGATGTTCAGCGTATTTCCTTAACACATATGAGAGTTCATCTATGATCTGCTCAGCCGTTAGCTCCCTCGCCGATTCATAATATATTGTCATATTAAAGTGCTCCTCAGCTGCAACGTCTAACATCCGAGCAAAAGCCTCGTCCTCAAACGTTCTTATACCCCACCACGAAATAACGAAGCCGTCGATTCCCACCGCTTTTGCCATTTTTATGTGTGAGCGCACAACTCTGGGATCCCATGAATCATAAGGCCCTAAAAGCGGGTAATCAGTTGAAGATCCTATGCCGGTATATGAGATTCCTCTCCAGTGAAACCATCTACCTGATGCTCCTTGCGGAGTGCCATACCACGGGTAATAGAACGCGAGAACCAGTCTCGGTACAGCTAGCTCCCTTACCTTGGAAGCCTCAGTAAGTGTTACCCTGGGTAGATGCGAACTTCTTGGATTAAAGCCGCTGCTACCCGGGACTACACCTGTATTAGTGAACTCCCATACCGTTTTCTCCACGCCTGGGACAAGAACTCGCACAATAGTGTATCCAATGTCGCCTTTCACCACTGTTACGTTAACTGTAGCGTCCGTGAACATAAGCCAACCCTTAACTCTCATTCGGACTAGTGTAGCATCATACTGTTTTTTGTTAATGGAGATACTGCCGCCAGTGGCTGAAACCTTAAGGTCGGGGACGGTTAATCCTTCAATAAGCGAGAAATTATAAGCTGTGAAACCGGTGATAGTTACAGTTGTCCAGTCAGAGTTTGTCTCGACTTCAACGATGAGGTAATACACAACGTACTCCTGTGCACAAGTGAAGCCACTTACAAACAGTGTAAACAGGATGGCGACTATTACCATTAAGGTTAAGGTGCCTTGCCTCATCCTAAGGATATCAATAGTCTACAATAAAAAATTCTTAACGTAATGTTCCTTGATAGATGTTAAAGCCTAATGACTACTGAATAAATGTTGAGGGAAGCATCACCTGTCGATTGTAAATAAAATGCTTCACACTGCGTTTCTAGTAACACTCTTAATTACTAGAAACATGGAGGTTTAACGCTGAGCCATCGGTGAAGGAAAAGACTATTTTATTCTAAATTATTGCAGAGAAGATTAGAAAGAACAGTATCTCAAACAGAAGTTTACTGTAAGATACGAGTACCGTAACAACTTCTACAACAAATAATACCATCGCATGGAAATGCCTAAACTGATAGGGGCACTGAACAAAACTATGGAGTGAGTTCAACTGTATTTACGCTCATGCGTAAATACCGGGTTGAGGAGAATTTTCTCCACTACAGGCATCATTCTACTAGCGTAAGTTGTTTGAGTCAAGTCGCTATGACTCTAAAGTATATTATTGTACATGATTTCTACTATGCTGCGAACAACGACCCCGAAAATATTAGTTAGGAGCTTCTCTAAATCCAAACCTTAAGGTTTAGTTTTAATGCATTTAGCTAAAGCACTTATATATGCGAAGTTTGAAGAAACTGTAAAAGACATAATTTGACCTTACCTTTTTCATGAACAACCTTCTCATTAGTTAAATTGGAACCTTTTATCATAATATTTTTTATTTTCATAGTATATTTTTAAGTATGAGGCACCTTGCACATTAATAGAAGAAAAAGCGAGCATGGGAAAATCACCTGGGTATTAGGAGCACTAGCTTTACTTCTCACATTGTTTTTCGCAGTTGTTATTTACCAGAGAAGTATGGAGAAAGTAGAGGTGGGAAACTTGGCTAAAATAGTCGTCTTCCCCGCGGGGCCCTTGGATAGAGTGTATAAGGATACATCTCCCTTAAAGGTTGGAGAGCCACTTAAGCTGTCCGCTGTGAAGAACGAATACGTTGGTAGCATGTTCGGCGTCTGGAGCACCCAAAATTTAAAGGGGTTGCGGCTTGAGGTAACTGACCTCAAGTCTGAGAGGGGAATAATCAACGCTAGCAACGTGAAAGCCTTCTTTGTCGGTTTAATACCAGTCACGTCTAACTCACCTGCACCGCTAGAAGAATTGGAGAGAAGAGCTTCCAGCGAAATCCCCGATCCCATTCTCGAGGAGGCAAAGGAGATAGACCTTGAAGCAGGTGTAACTCAACCGTGTTACCTGCGTGTTTATGTTCCATCGGATGCAAAGCCGGGAGAGTATAAAGGCTACGTGACAGTCAGGGCTGAAAGCCTTGAAACAAGGATGGAAGTAGTTTTACTCGTTCATCCTATTACACTGCCAAGCAGGAGGAGTTTATATGTGACGAACTGGTTTAGTATCTGGAATATAGCTAAGTTCTACAACGTAGAACTCTGGAGTGAAGAATTCTGGGATATCTTTGAGCGCTGGGTGAAGTTCATGGTCGAATACCGGCAGAACGTGTTCTGGGTCCCACTCGATACGATAAAAGTCTATAAGATCGCTGACAGCTACAAGTTCGATTTCTCAGTTTTCGACCTCTACGTAGAAATTCTCCTCAAGAATGGGGCTGAACTTATTGAGATCACTCACATTGCTGGTTTTAAGCAGTGGGGCGGGCGCGAGATCGAGCTAAAGAGCTTCCAAGTGGTCTACGGGCCTGAAGACATTAGAACAGAACCCGGTGAACTCGTGCTACCTCATCTATTAACAGCTTTAGAGAAACACCTTCGCGAAAAGGGGTGGCTTAAGAGGACTGTAATTCACGTTGCAGATGAGCCAACGGAGGACGGTATCGAGGAATGGAGGAGAGTTTCAAAAATGGTTAAGGAATTCGCTCCAAGCCTTCGCAGAATTGATGCTGTTGAGACGATTGGCTTCGGCGAGGATTTAGAGATATTAGTTCCCACCCTCCACCACTACGACCAATGGATAGACAAGTACGAGGCAGAGAGAAAGGAGGGGAGAGAGTTATGGTTCTACACTTGCCTTAACCCACAGGGCAGATACCCAAACCGTTTCATCGATTTCCCGTTAATTAAGACTCGTATCCTTCACTGGATTAACTACGCTTACGACCTAAAGGGTTTCCTTCACTGGGGCTACAACTGGTGGTACGGCGATCCATTCAAGGACCTCAACCCACAGTTACCACCAGGCGACACTCATATTGTTTACCCCGGCAAGCAAGGGCCTCTGCCGAGCCTGCGACTTGAGGCGATGAGGGATGGATTGGAGGATTACGAGCTTTTCAAGCTACTTGAAGAAGAGATTATGGCTTTGAAGGAAGAACTGGGTGGGAAAGCTCTTGAATTACCTTTCGAGAAAAGAGCACTTGAGCTATGCCGAAAAGCAGTTCCATCACTCACCAGCTACGTTAAAGATCCTATTAAGTTCTTGGAGATACGCGAGGAGGTGATAAGAGAATTATTAGAGGTGAGGGAAAAACCACTGGCTCTTGTGTTAACTGAACCCCCAGAGTGGAGGCCAATCACTTGGGGACCGTTAATGATCATAGTGAAAGGCGTTTGTGAGGAAGGTGTAAAGATAGAAGTAAATGGTAAACCTGTACTAGTGCAAAAGGGGTACTTTGCTACATATACATTTCCAAACCAGAGAGGTGAGATTAGGATAAGAGTTTGGAATGAAGAGTATGAGAAAGTAATCGTGCGAAAGTTTACAATAATCGAGTGAAAACTATTGGCCGAGAACTTTACCTCCTTTACTAGGTGTTGATCGTAGGTTTACAGTAGAGGCTGGGAAAAGTAGATACTCACTGTTCCTCCAAACTGTATAGTTGCTGATGTAAAACAGCGCTACCAACACAATACTTACTTAAAATAAATGTAAAATTCTACCCTGAAAACTTAACAGTCACACACTTCTCCGGTGAAGTTACTCTCAAGCATGGTAATTATGCTTGCTCCTATCAAGTAGCTTATAAACGCGTACGGGAAAACCGGGAAAAATGTTTTTCACTTTAACACAAGAAAGAAAAGTTGTGGGCATATAGGCTAATGTTTAACAGTAGCATAAATATTCTTGTCAGAGGGGCTTTCATTTATTTCATTTAATATAATATGATGTATTGCTACTATGCTAATCCCCTCGATATGATGTTTTACCCCCTGTTTCGAACTTCTGAAACACTTTATCTAAGCGCATGCGTTGATCATACACATATAGCTCATGTAACTGCCTACTGAAATGGTCGTGTCAAAGAGGTTTACTATCAAAGCTATTAACTACCTAAGATTTTAGCGGATGTAGCTCTTTCCCTACATCTTTTATTTATCGACGCTTCCATAGTGTTAACCTCTTTACAGACTTTCTTTTACGCTTAATCGATTATCATATTTTAAGGCAAGACCGTGAAATGTTCAATGGGAAGAAAGTTACTGAAGGGATTGTTAGCTTAAAGAGCAGCTTTCCGCATTAAATTTGTTAACCGTTACTGGGAATGCAATGGTTCTCACGAAATCCCTATCTTTTTCATTGTAGCAGCGTATGGGGTTTTCGAAAATACCTTCAGGCTATTAGGGAGGTTGAAGGTGCTGAGAGTGCCAGAGTAAGAGTAGTACTTAATAACAACTCGTTACTAGTTGAACCTCCACACAGAGGGTGAAACTATTGAAGCCTGCGCCAGGGAAACGGGAAGTGAACGTGTTTTTCGGAGATCTTGAACAAATGATGAAAGTTTCCGAATCGAGTAAGCTACAACCCTCATCACTCTCCGTAGAGCAGTAACTATGTTGGCTGGCGTGAAGCTAAGGGCCTTTATAGCTGGACAGCTTGAATAGCAAGCTCCGCATTAGTGTACTCAAGCTTGAGAGTTTTAGGCAACTCCATGCAAACTTTCCTAAATGTTAATCTTAAAGGAGCTAAGTCTCTTTACTGTTTCAGGATCATTATGTGAGAGAAATAGACTTTTCCCTGTGTCAAGTGCTTTAATTTTTTCCATGTCTTCTTGACTAAGCTCGAAATCAAATATGTTAATGTTCTCTATCATCCTTTCTCTATGTATAGTCTTCGGTATAACAATTACCCCTCTTTGAATCAACCAGCGTAAGACTACTTGAGCAACCGTCTTATTATACTTCCTAGCTATGGACAATAGAACCTCATTCTGAAAAATATTATTTCTACCTTCAGCGAGCGGCGCCCAAGCCTCTGGTTGCACGTTATACTGTCTCATAAATTTGATAGACTCCTCCTGTTGATGGAACGGGTGTATTTCAATTTGATTCACTGTGGGAGTCACCTCATGGTGAACAATTAAATCCATTAAACGATCTGGCTGAAAATTGCTCACCCCTATCGCGCGAACTAACCCCTCGCGGTAAATTTCCTCCATAGCCCGCCAAGCACAGTGGACATCACCAAACGGTTGATGTATCAAGTATAGGTCGATGTACTCAAGGCCGAGCCTTTTAAGAGATCTCTCAAAAGCCTTTTTAGCTTTCTCGTAGCTTGTATCCTGTATCCAGAGTTTAGTAGTGATGAACAGCTCTTCTCTTTTCACAATACCTTCCTCCGTAGCTTTCTTAATCGCTCTTCCGACGGCTTCCTCGTTCATGTAAGCAGCTGCAGTGTCAAACAAGCGGTAACCAACTTTAATTGCCTCATACACGCACTGTTCACATAAAGCTGGATCAAAAATCTGAAAAGTGCCATAACCCGCGACAGGTATTACAACGTTGTTGTTTAAAACTACATGCTGCATATCTACTCTCACTCATACAATATTATAAAGGTAATTCATGCTTATACAATCTCTGAGGTGGTAAATACAAACTAAATTCAAACACAGCGTCAAAAATTTATATGTGTAAGCTGTAAAAATGACATGACTAAGCGCGTTCTCATCGCTTACTACTCCTGGTCCGGGAATACGCGCCGGTTAGCTCAAGTAATTCATAAGTTCATCGGCGGAGCGCTTTACGAGATTGAGCCGGTAACCCCCTATCCAAGCTCCTTCGGTGAGACTGTTGCACAAGCAAGAGAGGAGATTAGTAGAAGCTACAAGCCACCTTTAAAAACGAGATTAAATACTGTTGAGCCCTATAAGGTGATCTTTGTCGGGTCGCCTAACTGGTGTGGAACAATTGCGCCGCCTGTTGCAAGTTTCCTTAGTATGTATGACTTTTCAGAGAGGGTGATAGCTCCCTTTTTCACACATGGGAGAGGTGGCCTGCAAAATATGCTGACCGCCGTCAAGGAGCTCTGCCCTCGCTCAACTATGCTTGAGCCATTTGCTGTCTACGGAGAAAATGTAAACTCAGCAGAAAATCGTGTCCTAGAATGGTTGAAGAGAATCAATATAGAGAAGCACCTGAACGACCTGTAAAAAACACCTCCTGAAAGAAAGATTGTAACATCTACTACACCTGTAGCCACTTATACGTGATCCCTAAGATTCACGCTAGAGTTTAATTACTGAACAATGCTTCTAGGTATTTGAGCATTCTTCTTGCACTTTCGAGAGAGTCACCGGGTGGGTGATCATGCTCAACGATGTGCCACTCGACGCCAGATTTCTCTGCAATCAGTGTTATTTTCTTGAAATCGATGATTCCCTGCCCTATTTCCGTCATTTCTTTTGTCTGCTCGTCTCTCATATCCTTAAGGTGTAAAAGCGGACATCTACCTTTAAGTGAATCAATCACGACAACTGGATCAAAGCCAGCGTACTTTATCCAGTAAACATCTGGTTGAAAAAGCACGTAGCGCGGATCGGTTTTCTCAACTAGATGCCAGTACAAGGGTTTATCATCGATGCAGCGTTCAAATTGAATAGAATGATTATGCACCGCTAACCGTAAGCCGCGCTTAACCACTTCCATCCCCAATTGTTCCATCTCTACCGCTAAACTTTCAAGTTCACTTTTGCTTAAAATTCTCCTAACATCGGGTTCCGTTACCAGGAATGTTAAGCCGAGTTCATCCGCGTAGCGGATGAAGTTCTCAGGGTTTTTTCGGAAATCTTGGTATGAGACATGTGCCGAGACCGGCTGTAAACCGGTTTGCCTAAGAAAAGCTTTAAGCTCATCAGCGTTTACACTCATAAACGGATAACCTGCAAACTCGATAGCCCTGTAACCAGCTTTGGCTACCAGCTTAAGTGTGCGTTGCCATTGAACAGCGACTTGATCTCTTACCGTGTAAAGCTGTAAGGCTACTTGCACAATTTAAGTTGCAAGTAGGTATATGAAAAAGGTTTCCGCGATTAGTTTTACTGGACTTCAATAAGAAAACTGGATTCATATTCCAGAACTAAAGTTAAACAAGTTCGACGTGTACTTTCAGCCCTGTGAGCTTGGTGAAAGCCTCGGCTTTAGCTTTAAGATAAGCTTGGTTTACACAGTTGTAGGCGTCACTGTTTAAAAGTAAGATAAGTTTCGACCCTTTCTTCTCAGAACCTATGTACACTCCTTCCCACTTGTAAGCGTTTTCGAAGGCGTCGCCTAGCCGGATCGCCGCAGCGACAAGCTGTGCAGCTTCGCCTAGCTCGCGTAAACTTTTATCGCCAAGTAAGTCTGTCTGCCTCCTGTGATGGAATATGGCCTTAGCTACAACCTCTAGGTTACAACATTCTTTTACTTCTTTTAGGTTCAGGGCGAACACGGCTCCAGTCTCATGGTGCTGCTCATCTTCGCCGAACACTCTACCTACATCATGCAGCAGCCCGGCGGCATAGGCATTTCGAAGGTCGCTAGCGTTTAATTTGAAGGTATCCTCTACGGCTTCGAGTATATCAAGGGCTACTCCTGCCACTGTTGAAGCATGGTCTCCATACGCTGTCCAGTACCTGAGCGCTCCAACCCCCTCTCTCTTTAAATGCTTGACAACTTTACTGATCCATTGAACATTGGTTAGCCTTTGAGCCCTGAAGAACCAGCGTAAAGCTAGAGTCTGGGATGGTGTCTCACCCATGAAGCCCAGTCTACGCATACGGTTGAGCACTTCCTCCTTCGATAAGTTATCCCTTAGACATATAAGCATGGCTACGGTAACCCCGCTCCTCCCTATACCCCCTCGGCAGTGCACAAGTACGCCGTCGCCCATCTTAATGCGCTCTAAAACAGGCAGTACAACATCTACGAGCACCCCCTCAAAAGCTCTGTAAGAGAAATCGGGGATCGGGTACTCTAGTTTCTCTACTCCCGAGGGGAGCTCGTAACTACATTCGCCCTCAGTTAAGTCTACAACCAGTTTCACTCCCCTACGTGCTAGCGATGAAACGAGTCCCGTGTCTGGGCACGAGGACCAGTAAAAGTTCCCTAAATCTCTAAGCTTTGCCATAGTGAATTAGGGTTTTAACATGATATAAAGCTGGCTTAGCCTATAATAAGTCAATAGTGAATCTATACGTAGTTCCAGTTACAGCTTACTTTTTCACCATCCTGTATCTCTCGTACAGCATTGTCACCTTGTCTCCTTCTATGAAGAACTCCGCCTCTACTCTCCTCCCGTACGAGACTGTGTAGAACAACGCATAGTCCTCTCTGACTTCTACAGGCGCTAGTGGCGTAAAGCTCTCGGTTAAAAGATCCCTGTACTCGAGTAGTAAAAAGTCTCCACGTCTCTTTACTTGGAAGCGGTAGGACCCCCGAAATGATTCATAAATACCTTGAAGCTTATCGAGCAACCTATCCCTCTTTAACAGTGGAAGTTTCTCCGGATCCTTACCCAGCAGTGTTGAAAGAGCGTACAGCCCAATCATTGAAAGAGGATATCCTGAGGCATTAGCTAGAACCACTACACCAACGCGCTCCGTTGGCACGTAGCCGATAAATGCTGTGTGAACAAGCACTGAGCCACCGTGATGCACTAGGCGTGTATCCCAGAACCGATCTGTAACGATAAGACCATACCCATAGCTTTCATCTCCAAAAGGTCCTCCGGGAAAGCTCGCATGTCTCTCCTCCATCAGTTCTATAGACTCACGTGAAACAAGGCTTGTTCCCTCAAGCTTCCCTCTATTCGCAAGCATCATTACGTATCTGGACATGTCAAAGCAGTTGCTTAGCAATCCACCGTCCGCTGTAGGACCGTAGGGGAACCTGCTCCTAATGTGCTTTCCGTCACGACTCAGGATGTAGGGTGCTGCTGTATCAGGGTCGCTGGATACTTCGCTCTCACTGAAGTATGTTCGGTTCATCTTAAGTGGTTTAAGAATCCTTTCTCGAATGAAGTCTTCATAACGCATCCCGCTTACCTTGGAAATCACCATTCCCATTAAAGCGTATCCCTCGTTCAGATAAAAGAAACGAGAGCCTGGATCTGCAGCAACCCATTCCTCGTAGCCCGACATATAAGAGAGCACATCCTCAGGCGACGCTACCGGTGTCCAAACTGCGTCGAGCCCTAGAGAACCTCTTATGAGACCTTCAGCATAAGCCAGTGCAGGAATACCGCTCGTATGAGTCAATAAATGATGTATCGTCACTGGCTTCCCTTTCACTTTTAAATCCAGTGGAATATATTTGGAAACAGGATCTTCAAGTGAAAGCCGCCCCTCCTCCGCCAGCATCATAACTGCTAAAGCTGTGAAGGACTTCGTCACGGAGCCAATCCCGTAAATGGTCCCTGCCGTCGCTGGAAGACCTTTCTCTAGATCCCTGAAGCCGAAACCCCTCATATATACAAGTTCTTTTCCTTTAACGAGTGTTAAACTCAAGCCGGGTATGCGGGTAGCTGATATCTTCTCCAGGGTAAATGACTCAATCTTAACTGAATCATCAACCATAAGACTGCGAGGAAGCTTACCAAGTATAAATATTTTGTATAGGAAAACGCATGGAATCGAGGTTACTTCCTAAGTTCGAGGAACAGTATTCATCACGATTTATCTATGCAATATTATTAGAAGTAAAATACCCACCTATAGTGGGTAAAGGAAAGCGGGTTGAGGACCTACCTGACTTCAGGGGAAGACTTGAAAAAGCTGAAGCAGCCCCCTCTACTACATCTATAATATAAATAGTTCCGTTCATTAAGCTAAGTATCTTGACCATTACATTGTTAAGAATTATGAGCTGAGAAAATACCAAGGATGACCGATATAGCCCAAAAAGTACAGGGTTTAATTTAGAAGCTTTGGACCAACGTGCTAACTCAAATCCAGAAAATAATAAACTAGAATGAGGATCATAACTATAAAAAGCTCGATAAGTGGAATCATAATGGATAGTTGACCAATAGCTAGGATAGATAGTAGCGTAGTCAGTATATTTATTATCCACTTCAGACACTAAAATTAAAACATCCTCTAAAGCTTCTTTAATAAGTGGAAAAAGTGCGATTGAACTTAGGATTAATATAAGTTTTCAATATAAATACTTGAGCCATAAAATCATTTAATAATCGTAAAATTAAGAATATCGTATGCACCATAAACTTAATTTCTCTAAGATTCCTCAGCCTATACTAAGTGATGTTAAAGGGAAAGGAAATCGTAGCTTAACGACTATCAACTGGAGAAGCTAGTTTAAAGCTAAAAAATAGAGAGTTAGAGCTCTGTTAGCTGGGAATTGTATGTGCAAGGCCTCGGCGAAGTCTACGAAATCTAAGGTTTTCCCTTCGTGTTTCTAAGGAACTTATAGTAGTGCTACTTTACATAGTACACTTTCAGTTCAAGGTTTTCAGCTACTTTGGCTTGTCTTTCATCGCTGGTGAGGAGCTCCCCATACTTGAGGGCTTGAGCTACGTACAATGAATCGTATACTGTTAAACTATTATGTAGAGATATTTCAAGAGATGCGTCAAAATACTCACTTTCGTTCTCAATTAGGATTACACCCACTTCTACGAGTCTCTTTAATCTCTGGAGAATTTCCTTTACAATGAAGGGTTCAATGAATCTGCGGAGACAGCAGTGCTTCCATAATGCATTAGCAGCTTCTTTCAAAGCAAGGTCAAGCGTGCGAAGGGGTCTCTGCTCTTTCAGGTACCAACTAACTTCCTCCCAGCCTTCCTCGTGTAGGAGGTATTTTATAAGAGCAGAAGCATCAATTACTATCACGATCTTCCCTCACGTAACCGACTGCTGTCCCTCTCGGCATAGAGGGAAGCCCCATAATGGCTTCTTCAAGCTCTCTTATAGTCTTGACCTGCTCGTACTCTTGTACACGCCTCTCAACGAACTTTCTAAGCTCCTCACTCCAGTTGATCTTACCGCGAAGCTCGTCCATTTTCCTCTTAAGTTCAAGCGGCACCCGAAATGAGACAACCGAATCCATCACATGTAATACAATAACTAGTATTTAAGGAATTACATCTTGGCAAATATATGTATTCCATTTGGTGAGATAAAGTATTACATTATGTAAGGAAAGAATTCCCAACTTAGTAACAAACATCCTATGCCGTAAAACTGGAACGCTTGGATCCTAGCCGATTAACAGGGCTGTTCTCAGAGTTTTTAGTAAAAACCTTTGCCGTCAACCCCCTCCAAGTTCAGTTAACTTTGTAACTGGTTAAAGCTAGCTGTGGGAGTGATAAGTATGCTACTATGAATCTTGCCTACTTGCCCCTTCTCCTTAAACTAGCTTCTAATAGATACTCCTTACGAGCTCTTTCCACATAGCCCTACTAGTCGAGTGGTAGAGTTTAACCTCCTAATGCTTGAAACTGCTGTTAGAACACTGTTGAATCTGTCAAGCTAACCGCTATGCCTACTTGGCGGGTATCCGTTTTAATGATTACACTCACTCGTTGCTTCAATACTACATCCTCGGACAGTAGCTTTATACATTAAGTTTTAAGATTAAAAATAGCGATAACATTTTAGATATATGAGCTCACCTGTTGCGCATGAAGGAAAACAATGTTGAATACTTAATTGGGTTAAGGAAAAGACTTGAGAAAATTCTCAGCGAGAATATTATCCCGTTTTGGTATAGAACAATCGATAAGGAAAATGGAGGATATATTCTGAATCATGATTTGACTGGTAAACTTTTAGGTAAGGGAAATAAAATGATTGTAACACAGGCGAGAACTGTCTGGTACTTCTCAATGCTATATCGTAATGGGTGGGCTGGAAAAGAAGCCCTAGAATCTGCTGAGCATGGGGTAACATTTCTTACGGAAAAAATGTGGGATAAGGAGTACGGGGGTTTCTACTGGGAAGTTAATTCAAAGGGTAATGTGGTTAGAGACTTTAAACACATGTATGGGCAAGCATTCGGCCTTTACGCTTTATCCGAATATGCGCTAGCTAGCGGAAAGAGAGAAGCGATGGAGTTTGCAAAGGAAATATTTGAAATTATTGAGCGAGCACATGACAATATCTATGGTGGATTTCGGGAGATTTTCTCCCGTAATTGGTCGCCACCACAGCAACTGCGAAGCCCTGTAGGACCTGTAGACGCGAAGATGATGAACACACACCTACATTTGATGGAAGCTTTTACGACGTTTTACGAGTTGACAAGAGACGAGCATGCAAAACAGAGGCTTATGGAGATGATTCTAATCATGGCTAATACAGTAGTTGACATGCATTCCGGCGCTTGTATAGACTTACACGACTTAAAGTGGAGACCATTACCCTCCGAGGGCGAGCTCAGAGTTTCATATGGACATAACCTAGAGGCACTTTGGCTGATTGCCGAAGCCTGTGAGTTCATTGGTATACCGCTCGGGTTGCTTGCAAACTACTTTGATACAGTTTATAATTACTGTATAAAGTATGGATTTGATCACGAGAAAGGTGGAGTTTATGATAGTGGACCGTTAAACCGCTCTGCAGATAGACTGGAGAAAGTTTGGTGGGTTCAAGCCGAATCGCTAGTTGCGATGGCTTACCTTTACAAAGTTACGCGTGAGGAACGGTTCCTTCGAGATCTCGAGAAACAGCTTAATTGGATAGAAAAGTACCAAGTAGATTGGGAGAAAGGGGACTGGTTTGAAGTTATTTTACCGAATGGTAGGCCTGCTGGTTTTAAAGCACACATATGGAAATCCGCGTACCATAATGGAAGAGCTATGGTGAAGACTATTCAAACTATAGATTTCCTAACCGAAGAGAAAAAACTTTAGAATTTTCATTTCATAGATTTTTCTAAAATAAAAGCTTTTCCTTGAAACGGGTTTAAACTAACTTTTAGTGATAACTTCCTCCCGCTTTGGTATACACTTAATTCCTCGCCGCTAAAGAAATCCTTAACTGTATACTCGCCCCTTAGGTCGAGTTGAACGGTTACCATAGACTCAGCTGTTTCGTTGAGATGGTTAACCGTTAGCAGCATTAGCCGAGTTCCATCAAGCTTCTTCCAAATGCCTACCTCAATCGCTGGGTTACTGGATATCACCGGTAAATGCACGCCAGCTTCCCTGAGCACGCTTAACACTATTTCCCGGACTGTTTCGTTCCAGCGGACCACGAATGGAAACATTACAGCTAAATCGTAATATCCTGGGTAGTTAGCGTAGTCGTAGCCGAGCATAGTAGCGGCTTTCACAACACTTCCTTTACCCTTCTTGAATACAATTATTGCAGGGTCTCCATTCTCGAATTCCGCTACAACTGTGCTTCCAGCTGCATTAATATTTTCACACATTCCACTGACTCCAACTGGGATAACCCTTCCCTTCAAGCCGCTTAGCCATGAAGCAGATGTATTCACCGTATAAGCTGTATGCTCGACAGCTGAGCTGGTGACCAGTTCAGGGTATACCTGCTGGAAATCGCCGACGCCTTTTCCAGCGTAATCAAGGATTAAAGTACCGCCCTTCTCAACAAACTCGCGGATTTTACCAGATACCTCAGGCGGAAGTACGGGACAGCCGACCGCGCAAAGTACTTTGTACCCGTGTTTATCGAGAACCCCCTCTAGAACTTGTTGTTCTGAGATTACATCAACCGGTACGCTGCTACGCGCTAGTAGAGTGTAGAACAGCAGGTTGTTCATGTAGTAGAGGTCGTCCCTCTTTAGCTCCATGCTTGTCCAGGAGTAAAGTAAGGCAACTTCAGCTTTCTGCATCTCGTACCCCTCCAGCTCTCTCACTAAAGCCTTGTAGACTTTATTCGCCTCTTTCGTAGAGTGCCAAAGGTCAAGGTTCCTCCAGTCAACCCACCAGACTATACCAAGGGAGCCGTGTATGAGACATGAGTATACTTGTTCGATCATGCTGCCTGGTGGAATTCTGTACCCCATCCATGAGTTAAAGGCTTGACCGTTCGCTGTGTAAAGTTTGTCAAAACTTAATGCGGATCTAACTAGGTCCTTGATGTACTCGTAGATATAGATCACATACCGGTGGTCAAATTCGAGCGGGTACATGTCCTCGTGTCCGACATCTATAGTTTTAGCCATTCGGAAAATATCGTTACCTGAATATATGCACTGGTAGGTGCAGGGGTAGAAGTCATTCAACTCATGCGTAGCTAGGAGCGGTATGATGCTCTTTGCGTACCTTATCAACTCATCGAGAAAGTTGGGGATTATTTCTGCGTGGTAGTCGAGCCACTCCTTCCACAAGTTGGGGTTTCTATCGTCCCTCGGAGGCTCGATTTCTCCCCAGTCCGCATAGCGGGTACCATGCTTCGCGTTGAAAAGTTTTATTGAACCATACTTCCTCCTCATAGCTTCCCTGAATTTCTCGATGCAATGCTTGCAGTAGCAGCACGGTTTTAGCGGACCTCCACCAAACTCAGGTACATCATTTCTATAGTAAGCTTCATGAACGAAGCTGAATAGCGGTAACCCGTCGATCTTGTAGAGGGCAGGGTGGTTCCCGAACTTCTCCAAGAACTCTTTCACCAACTTTTTAGCAGTCTCTATTAAAAGGGGGTGGTTAAAGCAGCCGATGTTCCAGTATCTCGGATCGTCTGATGTTGTACCATCATAGTTAACTATTTTCACCTCTGGGTGCTCGGCAATAGATACATGTGGGTTTAACACCGGTGTTATTTTCAACCCTAGAGAAAGCGCTTTATCGAACGTGTAGCCTAGCATCTCGTTTCTGATGTCGGATATCAGCAACCAGATAGATGTAGCACCTGCTTCTTTCACAGCGCTTAGAACCTTATCTACTTCATTTCTAGCTTCCTCCCTTGGCACGAAAACATATGCAGCTACTATAGGATCCCGGAAATAGTTTTGAGGAACCATCTTAAAGCGCCTCTGGCCAGGGGGTATAAATGGACAGTAATATACCTGTTTATGCCTTAAAAATGGGATCCTTACTCCGCGACTGCGCTGCCGTTTAACACTAATCGACGACCCAATTATATATTAATATAACAATGTAATTGTTAGCGATGTCGAAAATCTATGCCTGGAGCAGTGGAGAAGTTTTGAAGGTTCGCTTATTCCTTCGACTCATCGCTCAGGATTTTGCTCAAGACGCTGTGGCTGTGGCTGAAGAAGGTATTGGGCGTACTTACTTGAAACTAAGCTTCCTTAAAGATGGTAAAGTCGTTAAAGCTGTAGAAGCTTATGTCATCCGGGACGAAGAAGGTAATATCTCCAAGATTGAGTCAGTGGGTAAGTTTATACAAAACAAAGGGGAAGATATGCCGATTACACTGGAGAAGAATAGTGAGATACTAAATTGTCACTACTATAACTCGCTTTCAGCCGTAGCTAAAAGGCTCCTAGGTGTGGAAGTTTTATCTGTTCTACCTCCGCAGAAAGCCCGTGAAGCTAACAAGATTTTTAACCAAATTTTCCATGAGTGTCCCTTAACTCTTCAACCCTATGGGTACTTCGATAAAGTTACTGGGGAGTTCGTTATAACGAGCCCCGAGACGCCTACGCCATGGATAAATTACATCGGTCAGGGGGATTACGGAGGAATAGTGTCAAACACGGGTGGAGGCTACTCCTTTGACCGGGATCCCCGCAACCGTAGAGTGACGAGATACAGGTATAATGCGATTCCAGTTGATCAACCAGGGCATTACATATACATAAGGGATGAAAGTACAGGCGATTTCTGGAGTCCAACGTGGCAGCCAGTGAAGAAGGAACTTGACTGGTATGAATGTAGACATGGACCCGGCTACACGAAGATCAGTAGCTTGTATAAAGGCGTTAAGGCTTCTATCCTTTACTTTGTTCCCCCGAATCCACCTTTCGGCGAATGCCCTGTTGAACTACATGTCTTGGAACTAAGGAATGAAAGTGAGAGTGTTAAAAAACTTAGACTCTGGACATACGAGGAACTCTGCTACTGGGACGCGTTTATGGATCAGACAAATCTCGACTGGGCTCAACAAATAGCCTCAAGTTACGTGAAGGATGGTACCATTGTGATGGGGGTTCAATTCCGCCCTACTCGAACCTTCTTCGCGAGCAGTGAACCTCCTGACGGTTACGATACGGATCGAGAAATCTTCGTAGGAACATACAACGACCTCTCCAAGCCACAAGTTGTTGTAAGTGGGATATCAAGCTACAGCCTGGCTTCACGGGGGAACAATATCGTTTCGCTGAGCCACTGTGTAGAATTAAAGCCGGGGGAGGGGAAAAGGATAGTCTACATTCTCGGGATCACAGATAATCAAAGTTTGATAGCGAAAACCGTAGAGCATTACCGTGATTATGGGAATGTGGAGAAAGCCTTCAAAGATCTAAGGGAAAATTGGGGCGAATACCTAGGCAAGCTGCGGGTTGAAACTCCGGACGAGGAGATGAACGCTATGGTGAACTACTGGAATGCGATCCAGTGTCGCGCTAACCTATACTGGTCTAGGTTTATTTCCCTCTATGACACGGGATTAGGTAGGGGGTTCGGGACACGAGATTCAGCCCAGGATACCCTTGGCACAGCGCACGCAGAGCCCGAGCGCGTAAGAAGAGTGCTGAGAATGCTCTGGGGGTTACAGTTCAAGGATGGACATACTTGGCATCTTATTTTCCCGTTAACTGGTGAAGGTGGGCCTGGACATGCTGCCGAAATGCCGTGGAGGCCGCAATGGTTCAGTGATGATCATCTATGGCTTGTGTACGCTACCTGTAATTATATACGCGAAACAGGTGATTTCAATTTCCTCGAAGAGAGGATACCCTACCAAGATGATAAGAGGGAAGAGACTGTTTGGGAGCATATACAGAGGGCGGTGGAGTTCACGTTAAGGAAACGTGGCTCCCACGGCTTACCTCTATTGGGTTTTGCCGATTGGGATGATACGATGAACCTGGACCATGGCTCAGAAAGCGCTGAAAGCGTCTGGACAGGTATGTTATTCTGCAGGGTAATGCTGGATCTTGCCGATCTCTGCAAGGCCCGTGGAGACCAAACGAGTGCAACGCGATTCGAGCAACTCCACAAGGAAATGGCTGAGACAATAAACAAGGTTGCTTGGGATGGCGAATGGTATGCGAGAGCTTTTGATGATAAAGGCAGGCCTGTTGGCGTTAAGGGGGAAAAGTACCATTGGATAAACCTTATCTCCCAAGCATGGGCGGCTATCGCGGATCTTGGCGATTACGAGAAAGCTAGGAAAGCGCTGGAAAGCGCGATAGAACATTTGAACACACCCCTAGGGTTAAGGCTAATGAGGGATGCGATTAATAGCAAGAAAACCGGGGTAGAGGAGATCGATTACGAGAGCCTAGACCGCTACGGTGGGACTGCTACTTATCCGCCTGGTCTCAAGGAGAATGGGGGTATATTCAACCACGCTAACACGTGGGCTATAGTGGCTGCAGCTAAGCTGGGGTTAGCTGACCTCGCTTACAGGCTTTACCGTCAGATGTTGCCCCTTACTAGGAAAGACCAGGATACATTGAAGGCCGAGCCCTACGTTTACTCTCAGAACTTAGCTGCCCCTGAACACCCGCAATATGGGTTAGCGCGAAATTCCTGGCTTACAGGAACTGCTTCCTGGATATACGTTGCCGCCACGCAATGGATCTTAGGTATTAGGCCGACGTTCAACGGTTTAAAAGTAGCACCATGCATCCCCGAAAGCTGGAACGGTTTTAAAGCTGTGCGGATTTTCCGCGGCTTAACCTATCAGATCATCGTTAAGAGGGTAGGTAAGGGAAATAAGGTTTCACTGAAAATTGACGGTAAACCGATCTCTGGCGATATTATACCTCTTCCACCTAAGGGAGTAAATGTGGTTAACGTTGAAGCAGATATCGGGGAATAACTACAGCTGCTTACTACGCGGTTTGGCAGGCATCAACCATTAAACTTCCATTTATTTTACGCAGTTTAGGGGAGGCTAAACCACATAAATTTACTACACAGTTCCTACCCATTGCTATAAATAATATGAACTCAAGCTGAGGTGTGCCGGCATACTATAATTATTGTGAAGCTATGATATTACCTAGGTCAGAGCCTGCAGCGTAATTCATTTTAGTGAATAAAAGAGAAAGTGTATGAGTTGTATGGAGGAGTTTGTTAGGGTGCCGAGTGCTGGTTTTGAGCTTGCTGGTGTTCTGCATTTGCCTGTTAATGTTTTTAAGCCGAAGCCTATTCTCTTTCTACACGGTTTTACGGGTAGTAAAAGCGAAGCTGGAAGATTATACACTGATATGGCTAGATTCCTATGCATAAACGGCTACGCAGCACTAAGATTCGACTTCCGCTGCCACGGAGACTCACCACTACCCTTCGAAGAATATAGAATCAGGTACGGGGTGGAGGACGCATTAAACGCTGCTAGTTATCTAAAAAGCTTAACTCGAGTAGATGCTACCCGTTTCGCTGTGGTCGGTCTTAGCATGGGGGCTGGCATAGCTGTCAGTTTAGCGTCGAATAGGGATGACGTAGCCGCTCTCATCCTCTTATCTGGTGGATACGGGCTTAGGGGTAGACCCCCTATTGGTATGGAAAAGGACGGATACTTTTACTTAGGAGCTTTAAGGAGAAAAGCTGAATGTGTAAGAGAGGATGCAGATTTCTCAGTTATGGAGCTGGCTGAACGGGTGAGAGCCCCCACACTTGTAATTCATTCTGTAGATGATGAAGTAGCCCCGATTAGCAGGGCAAAGGAATTTTATGAGAAGCTTACAGGAGAGAAGAAGTTTGTTGAAGTGCGTGGAGGCCACGTATTCAACGACTACCACGTTAGAAGACAAGTAGAAAGTGAAGTTCTAGCTTGGCTTAGAGAGTATTTCTAAAGACATGAATGACCCTCTATGAATATAACAGAGTATAGCCGTTTTTATAAGACTTTGACGAGTATAGGTTTTAATAAAGTAACTTTATATTGATCTGAGATAACGATTAATCGGTGGCTACGTCAAGAGCTTCACTAAAAAGGAGGTTCCTAGATTTACTTAAAGTAGATGAGGAATTTAGGTTAGCTGTAGCCGGCCTCATCGGCCTTGAAGAGATCCTTAAGAACCTTAACGTAACTCAGCAAGAGCTCGCTAAGCTAAGAGAGGATATGGTTAAAGGGTTTGAACGACATGATCAAGAGCTTGCTAAACTGAGAGAAGATATGATTGCTGGATTCAAGCGACATGACGAAGAATTTGCAAAAGTCTGGAGTGAGCTCGCTAAGCTAAGAGAGGATATGGTTAAAGGGTTTGAACGACATGATCAAGAGCTTGCTAAACTGAGAGAAGATATGATTGCTGGATTCAAGCGACATGACGAAGAATTAACTAAACTAAGGGAAGACATGACTAAAGGGTTCGAAATAATTGATAGACGCATTTCTTCTCTTGGAGCTAGATGGGGTATCATGAGTGAGACCTCTTTCAGGCAAGGGTTGAAAGAAGTGCTAGAGAGGAATTTTAACGTTAAAGTTGAAAGGTGGAGGGAATTCGATGATGAGGGGTATGTTTTCAAGAGACCTAGCGAAGTAGAGATCGATATAGCGGTTAGCAATGGACAGATTATACTTATCGAAATCTCATCACATGTAAGAAAATCTGATGTTTATGTATTTAAGAATAAATGTGAGTTTTTTATGAAAAAGACTGGCAAAACCCCTTCTAAGCTCATAATAATTACGCCCTACGCAGAGAATGATGCAGTAAGCGCGGCCAAAGAGCTTGGCATTGAGATTTACACTTCCACATAAAGCCCATACCTGCTTATCTGATATAGTGAGTATATTATGCCGACCTAGTAAAGAAAAGTTTCGGATAACTCGCCTAAAAAACTCTCGTGAGCGTGGTTGAATTCCAATAGAAAACTGGTATTCATATTTCTAAAGTAAAACTGTAAAGTAAGATACTCTAGTATGTTCCTAAACCGCCTGTACGTTTCATCCGATTCTCAACCTTCCTAAGCATAAACAACCCTAAAGCAAGCATAATCGCAGTTTGAGCGAGTAACAGAAGCCATTCGAATACTAATGGTATCAACGGCTCTGTTTTCAGTGCGTGATGCCTAACAAGGTCGGCAACATAAGTGAAGGGTAACGTATACGAGATTAAACGAAGCGGGTTAGGGAGCGCCGTGACCGGGACGAAGACCCCGCAAATCCCTAGTAGTATAAATTGGATTATATTGTTTAAGGGACCAACATTCTTGAAGCGAAGCACAAGCGATCCGTAAATTAAACCGAAACCTAGAGCGGCCACTAAACCGGTAACTAGACTGACTAGTACACCGAGGGGATTGAAAAGTATTAACTCTACTTTGAAAATCGTTATAAAAAACGCATACATATAGAAAACGCCCATGAACATCGTCAACGTTCTAACACATAAGCCTCCCGAGAAGAGTATCGCTCTGCTAGCATTCGTAGTGAAAAGGACTTCTAGCGTTCCGGTCTGCTGCTCTCTCCGTATGGCCATTCCGAAGCTCCATATGCCCGAGCTGACTACATCCCAGAGAACCATCGCCCAGAACATCACATTCAAAACTGTGGGATCTTGCCACCGCTCTCGCGGAATGAACATTAATATTGGGACTATGAATAGGATGAGCCAAGCTGGGGTTGTAACTATATCGGCGATAACCCATGCAGGGTACCTAAAGTAGTTTCTAAACCATATTTCTACAACTCCTCTAAGCTCTGCAAGAGTTGCTTTAAAACCCAGTAAGGACTTAGTATTTGGACAGCTCGCCTTTCTTTCTTGCATCGTCCTCCCACCTAGAGTAGAATACCTTACCCAAAGCTAAATAGCCTAGTGCCAGAACACCCATTAATGTTAACCTCTCAGCTAGAGGCAGTTGAGTATGCATCCCTGAAACGATCTTCTTTAACAGTTCAGATGCATGGGAAGTTGGAACAACCTGAGCTACGAGTTGAACAACTCTCGGAAAAACTTCTAGAGGGTAGTAGAAGCCTGAAAGCATAGCAATAAACGAGCTTACAATGTTTGCAACCGCCCATACCTCTTTGAAACGCACTGTCAGCGCGGCTACTACAAGCCCAAGGCCCGCTAGCGGCAGTATCCCCAGCGACACAATTATAAAAGCCAGTAACCACTCATAAGGATTTAGAAGAGAGCCTGCAACTGCGATAACAAGGGATACGTTAACAGCGAAGACTCCAAGGAAGAGAAGGGAACTTGCAACAGCATGGAAGAACCATAGAAGTATTGTATTATTCGGGGTTAGGTAGTGAAGCTCAAAGGTGCCAATCAGCTGTTCCTCTCTGATGATCCCGGAAGTGTTCTCGATAAGGAACATACTGATCATCATAAGAGTTCCTCCAAGCGTCAAATACAATAAGGGGTTTTCCACCCCAGTGTTCATGTAGAAGTTCCTAGCTGCCGCTTCTCCACCTACTGTGTATCCTACACCTATGAAGAAGCCGCTAAGCATGTAGGGAAGCGATATAACGATCACTAGCGTGCCAATGTACCTGGACATAATTTTCATCTCCTTTACGATTACCCCTGTCAGCGAGGTTATCACAGGATACTTAACTAGACGCTTCAAGGCGCTCACCAGTCATAGCTACAAAGACATCCTCCAGCGTAGGCTCCAAGCTTTTAATACTGATAATCCTTCCCCGGCTCGACAGCAACATTTCTAATATCTCCTTTAAGATGAAATCACCGTCATAGACGACTTTCAGCTCAGCTAAACCGGAAGCCGGATCCCGTATCCGTGCAGCCGCGCCGATAACTCCCTGCCTCTGTTTAACCGCTTTCAGTGAACTCTCATCAAAGCCTATAAGCTCTACTTCAATCACTTTATGTTCAGAGACCTTTGATTTTAGTTCGCTTGGAGTCCCAATAGCAATAATTCTCCCTTTACTAATTATGGCTACTCTATCGCATAGGAGTTCGGCTTCGTACATGTTGTGAGTCGTTAGAAGTATTGTTTTCCCCTCTTTCCTTAACTCCATTATTACCTCACGCACCTTCCGCGCAGCTGTTGGATCCAGACCAATAGTAGGCTCGTCGAGAAACAGCACTGGGGGATCTTGTAGCAATGCCCTAGCTACATTAAGCTTAGACTTCATCCCAGTACTGTACTCCTCAACTAAGCGGTCAGCGTCAGCCTCTAAGTCCAGCAACTTAAGCAGGTAGTCTATACGGCTTTTAGCGTAGCCCCTTTCCAGATGGTACAGCCTAGCAAAGTACATTAAATTCTCGCGCCCACTTAACTTCCAGTAGAAGCCTCTGTCGCTGTACAGGCTTACGCCGATGCTCTCGCGAACCTTATTAGCCTCATTTACAATATGATACCCATTAACCCAAGCTTCCCCAGAATCCGGAAGCAGCAACGTGCTCAAAATTTTAATTGTAGTCGTCTTACCTGCGCCATTAGGTCCCAGAAGCCCGAAAACTTCACTTCTCCTCACCTCGAAGGAAATACTTTTTAACGCTTCAACAACCCTTTTCTTACCCCTAAAGAGAAGCCCTCCCTCTCTCGTGTAAAAAATTTTACTGATGTCCTCAACTAGAATCGCTGAAGACATACTAACCACCACTTTAGGCTGCTCCGATAACCTTAACGTCATATTTCTTTCTTGCGCAGGAATTCTGAGAAACCCTTATATAGCATGCTAGCCGCTTCATTCGTGTGTCTAGAGTGGCTCTCCTCCGATGAACCACTGATCCAACCTGGTATTTTTGCCTTCGAGGAAGCTAAAAATGCACGCCTTGGCTTGATCGTTTTTATGAAAAAGCTTACTGTAGAATGCTTAAGATAGCTTCAGCGAATGTGCTGACAAGTAAAGGGGAGAAAGGCCTTCACAGGGGTTTCTTTGTCACGAACAATGGTTTAGCTGTGTTTTTATCCTACTTTGGAGCTCCAGCTGCTGCTATGCTGGCTGAAGCATTAATTGCATCCGGGGTTAAGCGCTTGATAGCGTTCGGCGAAACGGGCTCTCTGAGTCCCGAACTTCAACCTGGCTACGTCCTCCTCCCAACACATGCGATTAGAGAAGAGGGGACAAGTTACCATTATTTACCAGCTGATTGTGAAGCTAAAGCCTCCCGTAAACTGTTCATTAAGCTTAAAGCGTTACTCCGCGACGCTGAGATTCAGTACAAGGCTGGTGGAGTCTGGACAACAGAAGTTCTCTTCAAGCGGTGTACTTGGAGTGGAGATGGAATGCTCAGCTCTGTTCTCAGTTGCTAAATATAGAAAAGTAAGCTCTGCGGCTCTACTTGTGGTAAGTGATACCTTATATGAGGGTGTTTGGAAACAGTATTTTGAAGACCCCGTTTTCTTAAGAACACTGGATAAGGTTTCCGAGCTACTACTTAGAAAGTGGCAAGTGCTTCTATAGGAATAGAGCAGGATTACATAGTTAGGAAGAAAAGTAAAAAATATTACAATAAAAACTAATTCTTCAGTGAAGGAGGGGGAACTTTTCGCCTTGATCTAGCTTTAACCCTTAAACCGGTTACAATGATCAGAAGAACAGCTATAACTAGTCCAGCTAAAATTAGTAAGAGAGTTGTGTAATTAGGCTTAAACTGTGCTACAACCCTCTTATTGCTGTCCATAATAATCTTCGATACCGAGTTTGTTGAAAGAATATCGCCGGACCACCCGGTGAACTCGTAGTAACCCCCCAGTATTCCTAGGATACCGCTCATCTCAACTTTTGTTGGCGTAACACTGAAAGTCGCGGTTTGGTTAACAAGATACCAGCCAGCCCCCTCTGTTTTACCGTAAGGAGACTCGACGTCTAAGCGAACATAAGCGCCAACCTTGAACCTACCCGATAAGCCTTCACTACTGTAAAAGCCGTCAGAGACAATCACTTTAACTACGTAGCTCTCAGAGCCCTCGTATGGTGTCGGATCCCATTTAATTGAAGATGTAGTGATATCCCCAGCAAGGGGTATCCATGTTTCTCCACCGTCAGAGCTTACAAGAACAGTGTAGTACAAGAGGTCGCCGTCGGCATCTTTCCCCTCCCATGTTATGAGGAAAGCCCCAGTAACGTTGGATACTATGTCGCCTGCTTTTGGCGATGTAACACTTACTTGTGGTCTACTGGATGAGGCGCTTCTTGCCGCTAGAACTTTCCCTGAAGGATTTCTAAGCTCAATTGAGTGTATTTCTTCACTGAAAGCCGCATAGAACATGAAACCATACATATCTGTGTACATTTCGCCGGCGAATGAGACGTTTAACCCGTACCTAGCTAGTTCTTTGCCTTTAGAGTCTAGTAAAACCACTGAGTAATTTCCGATTAAACCCGGGGTTGCTATCCTGTCCGAGACACGTGTTCTAAATGGATCAAGGCGCCCGCTCCCGTTCCTGTAAATTGTACCGCTGATGCGTATAGCTTCCGGGTCAGCGCCACTTGGGTTAAACCAGCCGGTAATCAACCGCTCATACATTCCTGCCTGGATCCACCATGGAGCACCACCACAGGCTGACATTATGTAGCAACGCCCCTTATTGATTTGCTCACCTTTATTAACCCAGTAGCCCGCAGGACACTGATTTGCCGTTGGGCATGAGTAATCGTCGTAGTACATTGGCCCTAAAACGTGGTACATCTCATGAGAGAGGGCAGAATAGCAAGAGCCTATGTCTACGTAAGCAGCCATTGGTCGAGAAGCTCCCCATGTACATCCGCCTCCACCTATAACCCTAAATGCTATAGTGAAATCGTAGCCTGCATCATCAGCGATTTTCCCAATCCCATTATCCCCGTAAAGGAAGCTCCAAGCCGCGTTACCAGCGCATTCACACCAACTTCTACAAGCATCATTGCAAGGTGTATTGCAATCGCATGGACAGTATGATCTCATAAAAGCTGTATACTGTGCAGAACAAGTACCGTATAAACCTCTAATCATAATCGACGGATACACATTGTAGAGTATAGCTGCCTCCGCTGTAGGGTATATTGCTTGTAAAAACTCTATTTGAGTTTTAATTGCTGGAAGCACTACATCGCGTATATAGGTGGATCTTGAAGTATATGTGCCCATTCCCCTGCTCAGTTCTGTACTATTTTCAGCCCAAGGGAAAAAGAGAATCTTAATTTTCTTAGTTGCTACAACTTCTTGAGATGAACTGTAGACATTATTGTCCTCGTTAACCTCTCTTACAGTGTTAAGTAAATCTGCTTGAACGTTGAAAGATGCTCTTGTAACCCTTCCAGTTGAAGGTCTAGGCATAGATAACGGATAAGGGGCAGTATAGTAAAGCCCTGCTGGCCATATACCACCTACCATGTATAGTATACGGCCAGTTGCAGTGAAATTGGATAGGTTAGCTGGAACATACACGATGGAGCTGCTTACACACTTTCTAATTCTATCATCAACCGTAAACCTTTTCGGTATTATTGCTGTAGCTGTAGCGGATTTCGTTGTAGATCCTGCGTACTCGGGGTATTCCCATGTCCATTCGGTATTAGGTAGGTAGAGTGCTACATGAATGGGTACATTATTTGCTAAAACTGGACACCTATTACACTCTATACTAACACCAACCTTAAAGATTGTCGACTTACCTGCAACTAGTTTATTAAATCCTTCAATCACTTGTACAGGAGTAGCGTTTATTTTCACGTCAGCTGCTATACCCTTCAACGTTACATTCAGCTTCTTTGTAACTCCTGTAAGTCCAGCAGAGAACACATATATTGCCCGTCTCATCTCTTTTTCTTCTAGTAAGTGAGGGTAGTAGTTCGCATCGACGTTTAAGGAGATTATAACTGTTAGGGGGTTCTCTCCAACGTAACCGGCAGCGGGGTTTATCGATATGTCAACACCAGCGTACACAAGGTCGAAACCGGGTAGGTTTGTCGTTCTAATCTCAAACCATTTATCTCCTACACCTGAAATCCTCCTAACAGTAACTTCGTAGATGGAATTCACAAGCCGGCTTTGGCTTCGGTTAAAAACGAGTTCATCTAAAAACACGTACGCTCTGAATTCGTCTCTTAGCTCGGTTAAACATCTTAAGGTCACTTCATACTTCCAAGGGAGCTCATAAATAGTTAAAAGGTACTGCCTAGAGGTAGAAAACCCTTTTTGATCGTGCACTGTCACCGTGATAAGGCGGTTTCCGTGGCTACCAATGGGCGGTGTCCCATATAGCTCAATACGATCAGTTCGTCCATGAGATAAACGCCACGCTATACCTGTAACCTCAGTCTCTAAGCCTGTAACAGTCCAGGTATAAGGTTCAGTGCCGCCAGAAACTGTTATGTAAGCTAAGTAAGAGGAGTTCTCGGTAGCTGCAGCAATTGTCTGAGGCTGTAAGTTAAGTCGGACACGGACTACAGTCAACGTGTATTCCTTAAAGATGACTAACGGTTTAGGTTGACCGAGATAGGTTTTAGTCGCTCTCACCGTGAAGCTATACGTACCTTCCTGCGTAGGAGTCCCAGAAATCACACTTTTATAGGAGTCAAGTTTATTAAGTGTTAACCCAGGCGGAAGGTTGCCGCTCGCTATATCCCAGCTATCAATCGTGGTATACGGTTCAGTAAACAATTGAACCTCATAGTATATCCCCATGGTAGCGTTCGGAAGCTTATCCGGTTTAATAGTTATTTGTGCTAAAACTTCGGTAAAACCAACGCAAATGATAATTAGAAGAATCAACAATTTAATTTCACTACTTTCCTTACTCATAATTTACTGAGTATTAGAAATATTTAAATTTTTCATTATTATAGAAAATTTAGCTACATTTTGCAAAATCTACTAATAAAATATTTCCCTAAAAATATTAAATAGAAAAAATTATTTACCTATTTTTATTATTAGTTTATAAAACTTTTTTTTACTAGTAAATACTTAGAATTAAAATAAAACTATCAATTAGTATAGGATAGCTAAGAATTTACCAATTTAGATCCACTAATTGGTTGAATTAAAAACATTCCTGGTTGATTTTTACTTTAAGCGCGCACTTTTACGTGTTAAATACACGAGAACTGTGATTACAGCTGCCGCGACTACCGCGTACACAGCTAATAGGGTTTGCTGTTGACTTTGAGCCTCCTTAGCTGCCGCCTCCAGCCTGCCCGCAATTATGTATTTGCTAATCCCTTCCGCTTTTAAGCCCCGGTTAAGCAGGTACACTACATCGAGGATACGTCGTTTCATGTTTTCAAGCTGATCCGCTTCAATATAGGGTTGCAAGTAAATGTAAAACACAAACTTATCACCTGGTTTCATAAGTAGGCGATCACTGCCAGAGTATAATATATGCCTCACCCCGTAGGTAGTTCCGTTCCATTCCCTATCATCCGTAATGTCGAGGTAAGGCCCATTGAGAGATACATCGCTGAAGATTGTGGTTACGAGCCCCACATTAGTTCCAAATGGGAGTACCCAACCAGCCCCTTGGCTTCCTGGTCCTAAACTCGCTTCTCCGGAGATATACTCGGCTCTGAGCGTCACATCTTGGGCTCCGCCGTAAGGCATTACTGCAGTAATTTTACCACCGCTGAAGCTTTGAATAGGTAAACCTATAATCCAAGCGACATCCTCGAAGGAAGTATCAGTGCTCGCTTCAATGCAAATCTCTACCAGTATATAGTCGTCACCTACCCATATTTGCTCGCTCCATTGAAACTCACCGTAACTGCATGTAACCAAGCCTGTGAAAGTATTCTCCCTTAATTCCCCAGGAGCCCAACTGGATTGGGCTCCACAGTCCTCATCCCATAACCATCCGGGACCCCACGTTACGATCTGCCCTACTAATCTAAGTGCGTAGTATTGCACTACTACTGTACCACTGCTGTTAAAGAAAATTTCAGTATCGCCGTACCTGCCTTGAGGTAACCCAGCGGCACAGGCTGAAATAAGAAGTACCAGGAGGAAGTATAAACATAGTTTCATAGATGTTCTATGATTTTTAATGGAAATATTTTTAATTTATTCTCCTATCCATAGCAAAGATTTTTACCATCCTAGCCAAGAAAGCGTGGCTGGGAATGACAAGTAAAAGCGCTTTACTTGTAGCGTGCACCCTCATCCTAGCTTTCACGATAAGCATGTTAGCGCCAGCGCTTGTGACGCTCATATGGTTCTTTACAGCCTTTGTAGCCTTCATTTACCTGATTATCGAGTTCATTAAAACCTTCTCTCAAACTTCAGAAAAGAAAGGCTAAAATGTAGCTAGCTTTGCACTGTGAAGAGCTGTTAGGAAACAGGGTTCTGGGGTTGTGCAGCTAGAGGGAACCGATAGACATAAAATAGTTTGATAGCTATTTTAATTAGGTGAATACAAATCCATGTATAGCGACATAAGAATTGAAAACCTCAATGATTCGAATATGGATGACTTAATCTATGTTTGCTCCTCAAAAAGGCTCGAAGACCCAGTTCATCAAGAAGGTATGAGGCTTAAGAGGCTTTGGCTTAAAGAAATGCTTGATGAATATGGTTCTTGTGCGAAAATTGCCTACTATAATGGAAGACCAGTAGCCCAAATCCTGTTTTACCCAGAAGTAGCTGAGAGAGCCAAGGCTTTTACGCGTGATGGTGTATTATTTATAAACTGTATCTACAATCCCACGCCGGAAGCGCAGAGACTAGGACTTGGTAAAATGCTATTGCAAAAAGTGATCGAGGAAGCTAAAAGAGGGGAGACATGCCTAGGCAGGAAACCTTGCAAATTTATTCTTGCTAACGCCTTCAATACAGGAGAGTACTTACCGATGCCTCATTTCTACAGGAAGTATGGTTTCCTTCCAAGCGAGGAAGGGTCTGCTCTTTATCTTCCTATTGAAGGCGAGTACGAGCCGGTTCCAAGCGCTGAGTACAAACCGCTTGAAGAAGATAAAGGTAAAGCAGTAATATTCTATAGGCCGAAATGCCAGTTCTCATACCCCTTTGCTAAAAGGATAGAGATTATCATTAGAGAGACGTTGCCCCAGGTTACGATTGAGATGATAAACGAGTGGGAGAAGCCTGAGGAATCAGTGAAGCGTGGTAATTGGTGGCTTGTTGTAAACGCCAAGCCTATTAGAACATTCTTCATGGATGCTGAGAACTTCAAAGCCGAAATAAAGCAAGCAGTATACGGAGCGTAATTCAACTTATTCGGATCAGTGAATCCTAGTGCAGGGCCGGGGAGTGAACCTAGAGGAAGTTTCCCTATAGTGGCTATAACCTAGTGGGGACTGGTTAACTTTTAGCTGCAGTAAGCTTCAAGGTATACGGTGAAAGAAGGTTATAAGTGCTACCAACATACAGGAGTTGCAACACCGGATGATTATTTGAGAAAAAATTCTTTTACTAATTTCATCCAACCGAAAAACTAACAGGGAAATAAGTTGCTTATGGTGACCGAACTCGGCTGGGGTGCACTTATATCCTAGAATATTCTACTACCTTACTACTTTACATACATACTTTCGGTTTGTTAGGCTTGAACTCGATTCGGCTAATATTCATTTAGATTAGAACCTAAGTTTATTTGCCGGCATTTTTCTTTTCATGATTCCAGTTACAGGAGAAATATACACTGACGTTTACTTGAGGAACTTGGAAACTTCTGCTCAATCAATAATTATCCTATGCTCTCTAATCAGATACATCCTGTAGATGCCTTTATCCTCTAAAGCATCCTTTCTCAGTCCCATAAAGCCCAGGTATTTCCCCTCTCTAATTTCCTTTCCAAATGTTTGTAAAAACATCATACTAGGTCCAATAGATTTGAGGGGGATACATGTAATATCCACTTATTAGAAGGGCATACTTGAATCCTATTCTAGGAGAACAATAAAGTTATGCTCAATGCAATGATCAAAGCGATATAAAGAATGTTTAATCTGTTTGTCAAAACTTCATCATAAAAAAGCCAAACCCTGGTAGCGACTAGCGTCCCAATACAACTTAGCAGGGTAGGGAGACCTACATTCATTGAGAGGCTCAACCCGAATGGAAGCAGGATACACGTTATCCCTAAGAGATTTAAGATTTTAACAAATAGGCTAATACAAGGTAAAACCAGTACGGAATATAGCCAGATTCTTACGCTCTTAGGAAATTCTACTTTTATAGTTGTTTCAAATACACACTCTCCTTCAAATCTAATGGAAAACCCTCTGCATTTAGGTGGCTTTGCCAAGACTTCATATCTACACCTTTCCACTGAAGTTAATGGAATGGGTTGTGTAGGTGCCAGAGGCTTTACTTTCACAAGCTTCAATGAAAGATTAGGGGGCGGAGTTACGTGAAGATAATTACTGGATTTATGCATCCCTATCAAGTAATGAGGGAATTCAACAAATTTTATTAATTTTCCGCCATATTTTACTCGAGGCCTAAGAGTATGACTCATTATTATGGTCTTTTGCGTCTTTGGTTCAATAGTATATTTTATACACAATAAATTTTCACCGCAGCAAGGATCTCTCTGTGGTATTATTTCTAGTAGTATTCCCTTATTATCTCTAACCTCAAGGTTTACTAGATATAGATATTTTTCACTTGCAGGATCATATGGTCTGGAAAACTTAATTATATCGATTTTATCCTCTCCGTCATTTAGGAGGGTTAACAATGATATTATTTTACCTTCAACTGGATTTTCAAGAAAAACATTAATTATTTGGCGTACAAGTATTAAACTCAAGCTACTTTCTAGAGGTATTGTTCTCTAAGTATTTCCTCCAGTCGGGCCATACAACGTCTCTAACCTTTGGGGGGAGGGACATTACCTGGTCGATCGTGTAGGGCACGCGTATACAGTTAGGGTGGCTTAAAATTCTTTTAGTCTCCTCAGCCACTTCCTCCTCTGTTAAAACACGTTCCCTGAAACCTGTGTTTTTCCAGCCGAAAAGCTTTTTAAAATAATCAGAGTATAATGTCATCATTTTCACCAGTTACTTTATATACCTAAATTATATTTAAGGTTTTCTTCCTACAAGCCTGTTTTCTATGCGTTCATAAATTCATATCAAAAACGCATAACTGTAAGATTTTAGAAAGAAGTGTTTTTCATTGTGTATTTATTTAAGGATTATTCTAGGCGCTTTAATGATAAAAGGCTCTCTGCTTGCAGGCGACTTAACTATTGCTGTTTTTGCTCAAGCCAACTCATCACTTGACCAGATATTCGCTTGTAGCACCAGAATTCCTTATCCTAAATCCCAAGCTATAGTTATGTTTTCAACATCTTGAAGCCTGAATGCGAAGATCTCCGAGCGCTCTTCCTTATATTATCCTCCATCTATATTAGATGGGGATTGCGATTATAGTTAAACATGTATCCCTCACTAAGAAGCTTTTCAATGAAATCTTTGTGATAATACCAAACTCTAGCTATGGTGACATGCTAGTGCTCTCCTAGAAATATATGAGCTATCACTGTACTCCTGGTCGAGTTAACTTTAACGTTGAAGCTGACCACTACTGGAAAAGGAAAAAACTTTGTGTAAAATTATCTGTGGCGTCTTTTCAAGAAGAGTACTAAGGTGAATACCAGAGCTAAGGCAGCCACAACATATAGAATAAGCAGAGTCTGCCGCTCCCTTCTCATCTGCTCTATAGTGCTTTCAAGCTTACTCGCAGCTAAAAGATCTTTCAACTCTCTGGAAGAAGTGCCGCCCCCGCGTAGATAAGCTAGCCCATGCACGCGTTGAACCATAGCTTCGTAGCCCTCAGCGCTACTGTAAGGGTGTATATAAACATAGAATTTTATCGCATCACCAGCCTTAAGCACTTGGCGCCCTCCAGGATAGTAGAACCTCAGCCTGTATGTTGTCCCACCCCACTCCCTTTCATCGGTAACGCTTAAGGGAACTTGAGCAGCAGTATCTGTGAAAACTGCCATTGTTACACCAAGGTTTTGACCGATAGGTACAATCCAGCCGAAACCATTATCATAACTGGCTAACTCCTCTTCCCCTGAAACATACTCAGCCCTTAACTTTACGTTTTGCAAAGTTCCATCGGATAGAAGAACCGTAATACTTCCACTCGCGAAATTTTCGATCGGTAAGTCGATAATCCATGCAATGTTTTCAAACGTTAAATCGGAATCCGTCGTCAACGTGAACTCATAAAGCGCGAAGTCTGAACCAAAGAGAGCCTCTTCCCTCCAAGTAAACGTACCCCAAGGTGAATTTAAACGTCCAGAGACTTCCCGATCCTTTACTGACTGCACTGGCCAGTTAATTTGAAGGCTGTAGTTGTTGTCCCACGACCAGTTAGGCCCCCAAAGTGCTACTTGACAGGTGATGTTGAGCGTTAAGTACCGTACTGTTATAGCGCCGCTGCCGCTCGTGATAATTTCTACTTCATTGAACTGAACCTTGGGCACAGCAGTAGCAGTAGATAATACTATTAGCGCTATCAACAAGGATGCACTCTCCTTCATCACTAAGTTTACTTGAACCAATATTAAGTATTTTACCTCCAGATTCTGACGTTAGGTTAGAAAAAAGCTCAAGTTTAACCGTCTTAGAAAGCTTTACAGCTTAAAGTATTGAAACTTGAGTAAAGTAGATTTTCCTCAGATCGGCGATTCTCTCGGTTCGCGTAACCTTAAATCCTCCCTTCAGCCTGATATCTTGCGATGACGACCCAACCATTATCTCATATTCACCTGCTTCGAGTGTGAACTGCATAGCCCTGTCATAGAACGCTAACAGCTCACTAGGCAACTTAAAAATAACCTGTTTGCTTTCCCCTGGCTTCAGAGTTAAACGTTTAAACCCTTTCAACTCTTTAACAGGTCTGGTGACGCTGGCTACTGGATCTCTTATGTACAGCTGGACGACTTCATCACCCTCTCTGTTGCCTGTGTTAGTTAAAGTAAAGCTTACAGTTAAAGTCTCTCCAGGTTCCAGTTTTTCCGGTTCTACCTTTAAGTTGTTGTACTCAAAGCTCGTGTAGCTTAAACCGTGACCGAATGGAAAGAGAGGTTTCCAATCCTCGTCTATATACTTAGAGGTGAAGCGATCCGAGGTTGGAGGTCTCCCTGTGCGCTTATGATTATAATATATTGGAACCTGCCCCACGGTTCTAGGCCAAGTAACCGGTAACTTACCTCCAGGGTTGTAGTCGCCGAAGAGTACGTCGGCTATAGCGTCTCCAGCATGCACACCTAAGTGCCAGGCTACCACGATTGCTGGTAAATACTCAGCGGACCAAGCGATAGTTAAAGGTCTCCCGGACATGACAACCTCGATAATGGGAATACCTGAATCTTTCACTGCTTCCCAAACCGTTTTAATAAGTTCTTCCTGTACCCCTGGCAAGCTCAAGTGAGCCCTAGAACCCGCCTCTCCGCTCATGTAGGCGCTCTCGCCTACAATTAGCACTACCGCATTAGCATTCTTGGCGAGTTCTATAGCTTCTGCGAAACCTTTTCTATCTTCGGATTGCACATCACAACCCTTAGCGTACAACACTTCTGTAGCTGGAGAGACTTTCCTTTTTACTCCCTCTAAAACTGTAACTGTGTCGTTTGGATCCCCTAGAGCCCGCCAACAGCCTAGCGGTGCATCCTTATCATCAGCTAGTGGCCCTATGACAGCTATTCTCTCAATGTCTTTCCGGAGAGGGAGCACCCCCTCATTCTTTACGAGCACTATGCACCTGCGCGCGACTTCAAGCGCAATATCGAAATGCTCTTTGCATTTGATAATCTTCCTAGCTTTCTCGGAGTCGGCATACGGGTTCTCAAAAAGCCCGAGCTGGAATTTAACTGTAAGGATTCTTCTAATAGCTTCGTCAACCGCCTCAACAGGTAACACCCCGCTCTTCACTAAATCCAGTAGGTGCCTACGGTAGAGGTCGCTTACCATGTCCATATCGACGCCAGCCGAGATAGCCAGCTTAGCTGCATCAATACCATTTGAGGCAACTCCGTGTACGATAAGCTCGCCGATAGCGTTCCAATCGCTCACTACAAAACCCTTAAACCCCCATTCACTCTTAAGCACAGTCTTTAGTGTGTACTTGTTTCCCGACGCGGGGATACCGTTGAGATCGTTGAAAGCACTCATCACAGTGGCTACTCCTGCTGCCACAGCCGATTTAAACGGCGGCATGTAAACCTCCCTTAACGTTCTCTCGGAGATATCCACGGTGTTGTAGTCCCTACCTCCCTCAGCTGCCCCATATGCAACATAATGCTTCGCGCATGCAGCGACCCTTTCCGAATGAGGAGAGAGCTTCTCGCCTTGAAAGCCCTTCACAGCCGCCCAAGCCATAACAGAGGAAAGGTAGGGATCTTCGCCAAACCCTTCTGCAATCCTCCCCCAGCGGGGATCCCTAGCAATGTCGACCATAGGTGCAAATGTCCATTTTATGCCTTCAGCAGCAGCTTCCCTAGCAGCGACTTCAGCCGCTTTCCTAACCACTTCAGGTTCCCAGCTACTAGCCATCGCGAGTGGGATGGGGAAGATAGTTTTGTAACCATGAATTACGTCTAGACCCATCAGCAATGGTATACCGAGTTTTGAACCTTTAATCGCAAGCTCTTGAACCCTATTCACGTTCTCAACGCCCGTGACATTCAGTAAGGAACCAACTAACCCTTTTCTTACCAGCTCTTCGATATCCTTTGTGAAACCACTATACTGGCAAAGCTGTCCGATCTTCTCTTCAAGTGTCATCCTCTTTAAAAGATCATTAACGCGTTCATCAATGGGTTTGCTAGGATCCCTATAGGGTTCCACAAACCCTGTCACAGGCTGCCCACCCACATAGATAAAAAATAAGTAACTACTAAGCCTACTACTTCAACTTGTTACCGAAACTCTCCAAGTGTACTATTTCTTTAAGCTCTCGGCGGGGCCTAGCTGTCGGCCGCTCGTCGGGATAGCCTACCGCAAAGAGACCTATAGGGAAAAGGTGATCCGGTGCACCAATGATCTTCCTAACAGTATCAGCCACGGGCACGGTGTGAAGCCATACAGCGCCTAACCCGAGGCAGTGGAGGGCTAGCCAAAGATACATGGCTACAAGAGAGCCGTCAATCATGTAAGAGTCAGGAGCCCTTCGAGCATCGGATAGTACCACGATGGCTACTGGGGCTTCAGCGGTATACCTTGCCCACGGGTGTATCTTCGACAACTTTTCGCGTTGCTCTTTATCGCGGACCACGACTAACTCCCAAGGTTGTCCATTCCTAGCGCTAGGTGCAGAACGAGCTACATCTATAGCTTTAAGAACCAGATCGAGGGGTACATCGTCAGGCTTAAACCGCCTAATACTCCTTCTAGTTAGGAGAGCTTCGAGGCATTCCTTGCTCTCCATGAGTGGGTTATACAACTCTAGTATTCATGCTTAACGCTCTTACTTCAGTGAACATGTAAACATTTTTAGTGTCAGCCGATAAATTATTGAACCGATGTATACTATACTATGATTTCAAGTCCTCGGAGTTAGGACTACAAATGGTTAAAAGCCTCTCTCTCCGAAGATTCGGTAGAGGAGCATATTGATGAAAAGTCTTTCTCATATAACATCTTTTAGGTTTAACTGGAAAGCCGATTCTTCCATTACAGTACTACGAAATTCTACAGTAAAACTAACTCTTATATTATTACAATGAATGATTATGGGGTAGTTGCAGGAATAAAATGAAAATAAAATACTTTATATGCAACTAGATCTAATGACAACGTTTGAAATTATAAAAAATCTTATATATTTCATAGATAAAAGACAAGTTCAGGGAAAACTTTATGAGTCAAACAAATATTAATGAAATCACTTCTGAAAGCTGGAATTTCACGATAAAACTTTTGAGAGACGTTGGCAACCTAATACTTTTAATCGTGTTGAATGTAATCCCGGTTGTGGACTTTATAGTCCTAGGCTATTTCAAGCGGATTGTTAGGTTCGATTTAAAGGATCCGCCGAAGCTGGATGATTTCGGCGGTCTTTTCATTGAGGGGTTCAAGCTTGTTATAGCTTCGCTAATTTACGCTTTCATACCGTTGATAATTCTAATTATAGGTTTCGCGGGCATGTTTTTCGGCGGATTCTTCGGAAGATTCGTTGGTTTAACATTTATAATCATAGGTGGCCTATTAGCCGTCGCAATATTATTCATAGGGTTACCGGCCCTCGCCATCTACATGAGGACAGACGATTTCTCTAAAGTTTTTGCTTTTGGCGAAGCATGGAATCTCATACAAGCATTCGGACTCGGAAACTATATTATCCTGTATATCGTGCTCATAGTCTTCGGCTTAATAACCTCCGCAATCGGTAGCGTAATTCCATGGGTGGGACCCGCGATATTGGGCGTCTTTTCTGGAGCATTTTCCTTCAAAGCAATATCGCTCTTCGTTAATCGGAAATACCCTGTCAGGCTACCACCTCCACCACCGCCTCCGACTTTTTAGTTAACTTTTATTTACTAAACTAATCATGTACAAAGGATTACAACTCAATTATTGCTTTCACTTCCTTCCTTTCCAGTGATTTCTTCAGAGCTTTTTCCGCGTTTTCAATTCCTTTGAACACGCTTGTAATAACCGGTTTTACTTTTCCAGCTTTAAGCAGCTCTACTGCTTTACTGAACTCGTTAAACCCTCCACACCTCGTGCCTATAATCCTGAGCTCCTTTACCACAGCCTGCGTCATATCTACCGTGAAAGGCAAGCCTGGAGTTGACTTCAGGTGAATAATCCCCCTGGGCTTCGCTATCCTTATCGCGAGGTTAAGTGCTGAGGGATCTCCGCTGCACTCAAAAATGATGTCGAAACCTAAGCCCTCTGGCGTGTTCTTAGCGGCATGAGCTGCAACGTCCTGCAATGGCACGGTATCAACTCCTAAGCCGGCTAAGTGTTTGGCTTTAGGACTATCGGGCCTCACAACAGCTATGTGGTCTACCCCCATAAGTTTAAGCACTTGGCATGTAAGCACAGCTAGGTTCCCACTTCCTATTACCGCCGACTTTATATTAGGGGTTGGTGTTACTTGCCCTACGGCGTTTAACACAGCTGCAAGGGGTTCAATCTCCGTTGCCTCTACAGGGTCTAAACCGTCAACTAGGTGTAAAGCCTCAAATGGAGCTATAAAATACTCGGCTAAACCTCCATCAAAATCTATGCCTAGCGTCCTCTTATAAGGGCAGTGTGTGTAAAGCCCTGAGCGGCAGTAGTAGCACCTCCAGCAGGGAAAGTTGATCTCCACAGTTACCAGGTTTCCCTTTAAGTTGTTAGGACCTTCCTCGACAACTCCCACTACTTCATGACCAAGAACTATAGGAGTTTTAAAGAGTGGATAGGTTCCTGTGAAGAATGCCTTATCTGTACCACAAATTCCTACTGCTATGCTCTTGATTAATGCCCATCCTCGTGGGGGCTCTGGTCGTTCAACATCCTCCACAACCAGCTTCCAAGGCGCATATAGCCTAGCAGCTAGCATGGAAATTGATTAAGAGCCCCAGGTAAAAACTATATCTATAATGAAAAGTGTTGACTTAGCGTTTCCAGCTACCTTAAAAACTGGATTGAAAAAGATCCACCTTGTTTAAAATGAATTTATTTATAGTTCAGTAACTCGATAATCGCCCCTAGCGTGGTGCAGGCGTCCACGTACGCGTAGGATCCGCCAGTGAAATTACCCCGTTGGACTAGCTCACCTCCGCTTTCTTCTAGCTTGCTAATTCCTTTATCCATATCCCTTACTTCAAATGCAATGTGATGGATCCCAGGACCATGCTTTTCCAAAAATTCACTCCAAGTGCTAGGGCCGCCTACTGGTTCAATCAGCTCAAGGACTATGTTCTCAAAGTTGAAGAATGCAAGCTTAGCTCTACCGCTGGAAGGTTCTCCTCTATACATCATGTGAGTCCTGTCCCATTCCTCGGTTTCTATCACTTTAGGCTTTTCAACTCCAAGCAAACGGGCCCAGTTCTCGGCAACCTGCTCAATATTCCTGACAACTACCGATACTTGGACAACTTTACCGAAGTTTTTCCCATTTTCAACCATATGGGTCGCTTGAACTCTAAGCGTAAGAGGTATTATATGTGGCGTTTTCTATTTTAATCGAAGAAGGAAATTAAACGCCATGCCAGAAACTCTAGAGAAACAAGTTAAGTTACAAACGGGTTTAGAAACGTTAATGCGAGCTTGGATCCCTGAAGTACAGCCTAAAGCGGTGGTTGTAGGTATCCATGGTTTCGCAGAACACTCAGGTAGGTACTCTCACGTAGGATCTTTCCTTGCTGAGCATGGCTTCTCTCTCTATATGTACGACTTAAGGGGTCATGGTTTATCGAAGGGTGTTAGAGGTTACCTGGACTCATTTAACCAGTTTGTTGAAGACACGATAGCTTTTTTCGAGCTAGTATTTAAAGAGGTAAATGGTGTTAAGCTGTTTTTACTGGGCCATAGTATGGGGGGTTTAATAGCTGTACACGTGGCTGCTAAACTCAATGACGAAATCTCAGGTTTGATTACTAGCGGTGCAGCATTGGAGCTGAAAGTGAAAATGGCGACAAGTTTGCTTCTTAAACTGTTAAGTATTTTAAAACCTACGGGAAGAACTCGCCTGCCTGTAGCGGTTGATTGCTTATCAAAAGATAAAGAAGTTATTGATAAATATATGGTAGACCCTTTGGTTTTTAAAGATCCAACATACAGGCTTTTAGCGGAGTTTGGAAAAGGGGTCTCTGAGGTTTGGAACCTTGTAGGGAGAATCTCCGTCCCAGCCCTCATAATGCATGGTGAAGATGACTGTTTAGTACCTCCTACTGCATCTCAGAAACTATATGATAGGCTGCCATCGTCCAAGAAAATGTTAAAGATGTATAAAGGCCTTAAACATGAAATCTTTAATGAAACCGAGAAAGAGATTGTATTTAAGGACCTAGCTGAATGGTTGAATAAACACACAGTCAATATATAGATTAACTTATGAAGGCAAGCTGCTTATCTCACATAGAATAACGGCTTACCAGATGCTCCAACTTAATTGTGATTGACTCTAAGAGTTAGGGGTAATTAACATACCTTTTTGAGGTTGAGGCTAGTGCTTTAAGAAGAGTGTATATACTCTCCATGATCTAAAGGCTCTATAAAAATACATAGGAAAATTCGGCCTTGCCGTTGCCATTCATCAGCCTGGAAAACTGGAAACTGGCTGATTAGCTTGGCTTGAAAATTTGCCTAGTAAAAAAGTTGTAAATTTTGTATAGACAATTATTAAAGCGATAGCTCTACAGTCAGTTTTATAGCCTTCACCTGAAGTTTTAGTGGGAGACTGGCTAGCAGGTTCATTTTGCGAGCAACTATGTCGGGCGTATAGGCTACATGGATGAAACCGGCACGTTTAGGATAACCGTTTAAGTCTGCGTGACGTAAAAGAGTGTACATCGTGAAGTTACAGAGAAATGTTCCAGCCGAGTATGAAATAGTAGCAGGAATTCCCTTCTCCTTTAACTTTTCGAGAATCTTTCTCAAGGGAAGTGTAGAAAAGTAAGCCGCGGGGCCTATGGGGTCTATCGGTTCATCTACAGGCTGCCAGCCATCATTGTCCGGTTTCGAAGCATCTTTAATGTTAACTGCCACACGTTCAAGTCTGAGGTGGCTGGCACCTCCATATAATCCTAAAGATATAGCTATTTCAGGTCTATTCTCGTTTAGCAAACTTGTAAGCTCTGTTCCAGCCCTCTTGAATGAAACCGGTAAAATCGCCATATGAACATCATAGCCGTGATTTATGAGTTCCTCTGCGGCCTTTTTAGCTACTATAGCTGATGGATTTACCTCTTCTCCACCAAAAGGTTCGAAGCCTGTTAATAGAATTCTTGCCACACAGGTTTTACTAGGCTTTGCTTTAAGTTTCTCGATAATTTGTTTTTAGTCCTGAAGTACTAGAAAAATTTAAATCTTATACAAAGAATTTTTTCAGGCAGGAAGAATAGGATGAAAGTAATTATGTATCTAATTTGCATTTCAACTTTTACTTTAGTAATGGCTATTCTCATTCTTTTATTCTCAGGTACTGAAAGAAAAGAAAACGTTGTTCTCGAGTTTAACATTACAGGTGGCATCTGGGGCAGAAACGATGGATTTAAACTCTACTCCAATGGAAGCGCAACGTACAGGGTAAGAAAAGAGATTGTCAGAACCCTAACGCTGCCAGTACAAGTTTTGGAAGAGCTGGACAGTAGAGTTAAACAATTAAGAAGGTCATACCCTGATGGTTTAAAGCTCGAGCCGAGTGACGGTGCTGATTACTTTATTTATAGCTTAGCCGTTCACAGCGACGAGAAAATTATCTCCTACCAGTGGACCAGTTTCAATAAAGTACCCAATGAACTGTTCTATCTTACCGATTTACTACATGGTGTGAATGGTTTCCTTGCAAACCCGGAAAGCATTATTGTCTACATAAGAGCCGGCTCCTTAAACGTCAGTAAAGGTTACGTCCTGGAATTGCATGTTTTTGCTTTCAACCCGGCACAGGAGGATTTCATGTACGATTCACCGACGCCATGTCATCCCGACTTCAAAGTGCTTTTATACAGGGATAGGGACGAACCTGTTGAGCTGTTCCCCGCAGGCTATGACTCTAGTGTCCCATGCATTCAAGTAGTGCAACAGCGTAGACTGAAGGCTAATGAAACTCTGTATGCTGAGTATAGAATAACCCTTAATGAGGAAGGTACTTACATTATAGAGGCTAGCTTCCCCTACTCTGAATGGAGTCAGAGAAGGTTTACATCTAGGATAATGGTTACAGTAAAGGGTTAAGAGGAGGCTCGCATTCACGTAAACGTTAAATTTTACCATTATAAGTTTGCTCAAGCTTAGGATAAGCCTTTTAGCCGTAAGAGCAAGTTAACCAAGTATGGTTCAGTAAGCGCTAAGATGGCTAGACGCAACACGTCGGATATGATCCCTGCTTTAAACATGTTCTTCACGTCAACTTTCTTCGACCCGTAAATTATCGCCATAGGTGGTGTCGTGGAGGGTATAGCGCTCGATATAGAGCATGCTAAAGCTGTTACGATAATTGGGGAAGTGGGGTTTAACCCAGCACCTTTGGCAATTGAAGCCACTAAAGGAACAGATACCATAGCTGAAGCTGTATTCGAAGCTGGAAAAGTGACAGCGAAGCCGACCAGTGCTCCGATAACGGAGAGAGAAAAAGGGTTCAGCTCGATACCCGTGTTAATTACTATAAGAGCTAGCCACTTGGAGAAACCACTAGTGTCTAGCGCTTTACCCATTGCTATGCCTCCACCGAAAAGGAAAATTACATTCCAGTCTATTCCTGAAGCTATTTCTTCGAAAGTAAGTAGCGGGCGCTTGCGGCTTCTTAATAAGCCTAAAAGAACTATTGCTAAGGCGGCAGGGGCAGCTTCAGGTAGTAGCCTTGACGCTGACGTTGCCATCTGGCTTAAACTCGGCTCTAAGGAAGCTGCGATCGATAAGATGCCCGGAATTAGCCAGAGAAATAGTGTAACTAAGAAAACTAGGAGAACCATTTTTTCCTCTATGCCCATTTTATCGAGGACGCTAACTTCCCTTTCGATTACTTCGCTCGCCTTAGAAACTCGCTTTTCCTCTACTTTAACCACCTTAAAGACTATAATCCAGGAAACAATTAACCCGATTACTGCTTGAGGAGTACCGATGAGGAGCCAGTCGAAGAATGTTAACTTAAAGTTTGGGGTATACTGCTCCAGTACCTGTTTCGCCACAAGGTTTGGAGGTGTACTAATCAAGAAAAGCATAGCCCCTGCTGTGGCAGCTTCGCCTAAGGAGAGCATTGTGGCTTCCGCGAAGCTAGGGGAAAGCTTCAACATTTCGATGTATGAAAGTACTATAGGATAGACTACGGAGGTTGAAGCAGTTATAGAGCCGGTTACTGTGAGCAAGAAAACCGGTAGACATGCAATGAATAATGCTGCAAGCATCGGTTTCTCCCCCTTGTAAATCCGTGCAACCCTGAGCGCAACTCTCTTATCAAGCCCCCAAACCCGGAATGCTTTTGCTAGAGTAAAGCCACTCATGAAAACCCAGATTATAGGGTCAGCAAAGCTGCGAAGCGCCTCGCTCCATGATATATAACCTAGTAAGCTGATGAGGGTGGCGGCAAGCAAACCTGTAAGACCGAGCGGGATTAACTCGAATACCCACCAAGTCGCGATCCATATTAGAACGCCTAAAGCAATTTGAGGAGCTTTCAGGCTTACTGCACCAACTTCTTTTGCAGCTACTTCGATAAAGGGGAGGGGAGGGGTAACCAGTAGCAGTAAGAAGAATAGGGGTCCTAAAAACCATTTAGTTAATTGCCTCTTACTCATGGAAAAGAAACTAGCTTTCAGGTATTATTGCTTTGCTATATGCTTTATAAAGTTATGCCTAATCGACTCAGCATGGGAAGTATAAGCTCCTTGGAGCTCACATTGTGAAGCTACTATTCAATACACTTTAACGTAGTCTATCTCCAAATATGTTCTCAAGCGGTTCTCCTGAGTTAGGTGTCTGTAAACTCTGCCCGCGTCCCGCCTATTGTAGCCGAATACAGCGTTATCGATCCAGAAATCCACTCTAGCTTTAGACTCGTAACCCACGTTGGGAAGCCGCGCTACGGGTTTCCCATCTATGTAGAAATAAACCCATCTTTCCCCCCAGTCGATTTTATAGATATGCCATTGTGTTAGGTCGAGATCCTGTACAGCAGGTTTTACCGAGTGAATTAGAACCCCTACTTTACCCCCGCTTAGCTTTGAAAGCATACTAACTAAGGACAAGGATCCCCTGTAGAGCTTCAAAAGGTAAAAGTGGTTTCTAACCTGTGCAAAGAAGCCTTGAAACATGTATGGTCCACGGCTTTGAAGGTGGATGAACCAGATCGGCATGCATGAGTCAAAAACCATTGTATGATTCCAGAAACCCCAGCCAGCGCTACCGTAGTGGAGAAAACTTAATCTCACTTTAGCTTCAAAAGTTTTCCTATGCCAAAGTAGCTCGTCGAAGAGCCCATCGGAAAGCTCGGCATTCGAATAGTAGAGTGCCTCTGTAGGTCCTGTCCAAAGACGGATAACACTCTTTTCATGCTCGAAACCGGCAAAGTTATCCTTCCTGTAATCCCAGTAATTACTCATCTCTTCAAAGTCATCGTATAAACTTCCGCTTTCCTCGATTCTCTTCCTCAGTTCATCTTTAGGAGTCATACATAGACATTTATTTCATCGCCTAATAAAACATACCGGATACGGTGGGTAGGAATTAGCGTAAAAGTTTAACTATCAAAACCTGGTAGTCCTAGAGAAGCCCAAGCTAAGTCTATAGCACCGTAACAATACAATCCATTTTATAAATTTAATATATAATGTTTTATGTAGAAAAATTTCAATATTTATCTCATCCTGAAACTGTTACTCCTTCGATTAGTGCATCGGGTGTATATATACCGGAATACGTGTCCTTTATTCTTCGAGCTAGCTTTATGTTATATGCGAGCTGGTAAATATTGCCGCTAACAGCAACAGGTTTAATCGGTACGAGTTCTCCGTCCTTTACTATATAAGGGTTAGAGGCTACAACACTAAAGTTCCCGGAAATGGGGTTTACTGTGTGGACACTAAGCAATCCTCCTTCTATAATGATTCTTGCCCCGTTTTCTAACTCCTTCTCAGGTAGAGACCCCCCGGCCACTATCAGGTTAGAGCTTCCAACCCCTACTATACCTCTCGCCCTCACTGCGTTACCAGTGCTATGAACTCCCATCCTGCGAGCAGTGTAGGTGTTGTGGAGGTAACCTTTTAGAACACCGTTCTCCACCAGTAGAGACTTTCTTCGCGCTACACCTTCACCGTCAAAGAGGCTTGTCGAAAGACCTCCAGGCATTGTCCCGTCGTCTAAGATTGTCATGCTACCGAGCACGTTCTGGCTTAGCTTATTGGCAAGCGGGCTGAATCCCTCGAGAATATTCATCGCGTTAAAAGCTGGAACCAGAAGCGTCGATAAAAGCTCCGCAAAAGGCTCGGCTCGAAACAGCACCGATGCCTTAAATGATTCGTTAAGCTTGGTAGCTCGTGAAGCGTCGAGAGCTTGCCTAACAGCTTTCTCAATCACTGGGTGAAGGTTTGCCGTAAAGGAGCGGGATGCCATATTTGCGCCGCCAGCCCCCTCTCCAGCTTTTAGGTAAAGTCCAGCCCAAAAGAACGTACCTCGGTCTTCGACTGCAACGTTCCTCGAACTAGCAATACAGGTTTGCCCGCAACTTACTCCTACACCCGCTCCTGAAACTTTTACCCTAGGGTCAACCTGTGCCTCATCAATAAGCTGTCTAGTTAATTCGGAAAGCCAACTAAGCTCGGCTGTAGCCACACCCTCGTCGAAACCAATCCAGCTGTGCTTAGCGGGTTCCGGATCAGGTAAACCGTTCCAGTGTGGGTCTTCCTCAGCTTTAGAAGCTAGCTCAACCGCTTTTCTAACTATATCTTCAAGAACCCTTTTATCCAACGAGCTAGCCGTGGCTATAGAAACACGCTTCCCAAGAGCTGCTCTAACCTCCACCTGAGCTGTATTTGAGGCGGAAGCTTTTAAGTGTACACCCTCGGAGCGTACGTTTCTCCTAACTGAAGTAGAAACATATACCTCGGCTTCCCCTGCCCCAAATTCTAAGGCTCTCTTAACGCTCCACTCAGCTAAGGATAACAGATCGCTCATTTGGTCTCACCTCCTACTAAGAGTTTAGTTCTTAACGTTGGACCACCGTCTCCTACATGCACCATTTGTCCCATTTTCCCGCATCCGCCGAACGGGCTAGTAGATATTGAAACTGTTTTCGATACAGCATTCACGTGTTTAAGCATCTCCAGAATATTCCCAGCTAGAACTACGTCTTTCACCGGCTCCTTTATCTCACCATTTTCGATTAAGTAACCGATGCTTGCATTGAACGTAAATGTGCCATCCTCCTCTACTTGACCACCTCTAGGCTTATCTAAGAGCAAGCCGAACTTCGTATCGCGTATAATCTCTTCCTCGCTCCAGTCACCGGCTTCGAAAAACGTGTTCCGCATCCGTACGATTGGTTCATGGTAAAAATCTTGGGCTCTACCGTTCCCCGTCGGCTCCATACCTAGAAGCGCCGCCGTTTCCCTGCTATGCAGGTAACCCTTCAGCAAACCCTTTTCCACCAGGGTAACTCTCGTTGTGGGAATACCCTCATCATCAACTGGGAAAAATATTCCTCCCCGCTCGTCAATCCCTGCATCGACTATCGTGACAGCATCGCTAGCTATTTTCTCTCCAAAACGGCCGGCCAGAGGGCTTACACCTGTGTATATCCCCTCACCTTCAGTGAGATGCCCGAAGCTCTCGTGCGCGAAAACTCCTGTGAGATCTGGACGAGTGATCACCGTTAACTCTCCTGCAGGAGGTCTTTTAGCCTTAAGCGAATCCCTAGCCATTGATAAGGCGCGCTCCGCTATAGCCTCCGGCGCGTTTTCACCCTTGTATGCTTCTACTCCCCTAGATGTGCCATAAGTTTCGAAACCATCGCCGATGCTTCCCCCATCCCTTAACACCGCGGATGCTGATAAGCCGGTGACAAGCCTTTCAGACGTTACTTTCACGCCTTCGCTCGTGTAAAGCTCAATGCTTCCGTAGTACGCGCCGAACCTTACAGTTACAGAGGCCGCGCCGCCGCTTCTAGCTGTATCGTGCGTCCTCTTGACGAGATCTAGCTTCTCTTCTACACTGACCTTAGATGGATGTTTCAGTGCGCTACTTATTAAGTAGCTGCCGGACTTCACTTCACCGGAGATCTTCTTCCCACCTTCACCGATAGCCCGGGCCGCTTTCACAGCCTCCTCGACGGCCGACGTTAACCCCTCTACGCTTAGATTATGTGTTGATGCAAAGCCAAAGTTCCCGTTTACAAGCACCCTGACACCTGCGCCCTTAAGCCTCTGATAGCTTTGAGAAACCACCCTCCCATTCACGTATACGATAAGCTCTCTGGCGGTATCCTCGAGCCTTAGCTCGGCGAAGGAAACACCCAACTTAGAGGCGACTGACAGCGCGCGGTTAGCTAAATCTTCGTGCACAGCAATTCCGTAAAGCCTCTTGTAAAAGTTTTTCGCACATCTGGCTAGATCTAACTAAATCGATTTTTACCCCCCCGTCGCTGTCCTAGTGTGGTTCACGAGTGGGCTCTAGCAGAGGCGATCATCAAGAAGTTAGAGGAAGTAGCTAAAGGATCGCCGGTTTCAAGCGCGGTTATAGCTGTGGGTGAGCTACAGAGCGTTGATATTGAGATCTTAACCTTCGCCATCGATGAGTTGAAAAAAGGCACTAAACTCGAAAACGTACTTGTTCAAGTTGAAAAAGAACCGGCTGAGCTCGAGTGCTCCAACTGCGAACATAGATGGGCATTCGGCAACACCGGGCTCGGCGAGGAAGAAAAGGAGGCGATACATTATGTGCCAGAGCTTGTACACGCTTTTGTTCGATGCCCTAAGTGTGGTAGCCCTGACTTCCGTATCGTGCAAGGCCGTGGGGTTTGGATTAAGGCTGTAGAACTGGGTGGTTAAGTGGACCCGAGACCGGCAATCGTTGATGAAAGACTGAAAGGGGTTTCTAGGATTATACTAGTCTGTAGCGGGAAAGGCGGAGTAGGTAAAAGCTTAGTAGCTTCGCTTTCATCACTGCTGGCTGCTCGAGAAGGGTTGCGCGTAGGCCTGCTGGACATAGACTTCTACGGGCCATCTTGCCACGCAATACTCGGTGCCAGTAGCGCGAAAACGGTAGAGGATAAAGGGTTAATCCCTCCAACAGTAGCCGGCGTAAAGCTAATGTCTATAAACTTTTTCGCTGAAGAACAGCCGCTGCCATTGAGAGGAGAAGAAATCACAGATGTCCTGCTCGAGTTACTCGCGGTAACTATCTGGGATAGCTTAGATTTACTATTCATCGATTCGCCCCCCGGAACAGGCGAGGAAATACTCGATACAGTTAAAATCGTGAAAAGGGCTGAGGCGCTGACCGTCACCACCCCCTCAAGGCTGTCCCTGTCAACCGTGTCGAGGCTAGTTAAACTACTCCGCGAGCTTCGAATACCGGTTCTAGGTTTGATAGAGAATTTAGGGCGAGGAGAAGACACTGTTCGCCGAAGAGCAGAAGAATGGGGGGTGATGTACTTGGGATGGCTGCCGTACTATCCTGACCTAGAGGTAGTTATAGGATATCCGGAAAAGCTAGTCGAGACCCCCGTTGCGTTCCACCTTCGAAAAGCTCTGCATGTGGCTCAGCTGATATAGAGCTAGTCGGTTAACAGGTTGTAACCCTTTGCTTTTAAGCTACGCCGCCCCTTTCTTGACCACCTCAAGCCCATCGGCGATAACTTTATACCTAGCAGCGTACCGGCCGTGCTTTTCCTCGTACTCTATAACCCGGTCGAGCCTGGGTATAACCCTGTGGTTTAAAACCGCGAACAACACGTCATCTACATCACGCTTAGTTACGTAATCTCTGCCCTCAAGGAAGGCCCAGGCCTTCGCCATCCTGAGCAGTGCGATGCCGGCCCTAGGGCTCGCGCCGAGCTCGAAGTACTCGCCAGCTATTCGATTAACCTCAGGCCTAGTGAGCCTGATTAACGTTGCAACATAGTTTACTACTTCTTCATTGACCCTAACACGCTCCGCCGAGCTGTCCTGCGCACTAATCACCCAGCTTGGCTCAACTACAGGCCCTATGTCCTCGAAAGGCTCGACCAGTCTATAAGCGTGAAGCTTTAAGATGGATTTCTCTTCTTCAAGCGTGTTTGGATAGCCCATAACTACCCGAGTGGTGAATCGATCGAGCTGGGCTTCAGGCAACGGATAAGTGCCCTCCTGCTCCACTGGGTTCTGAGTCGCAATAGCAAAGAAAAACTTCCCATTCTCTCTAAACTCAAGTCTGTAAGTTTCTCTACCAATTGTTACCTGTCGTTCTTGCATCGCCTCTAGTAAAGCACTCTGTGTCTTCGGCGTCGCTCGGTTAATCTCGTCCGCTAGGAGTAAATAAGCGAAAACCGGGCCGAACTTTACTTCGAAATCCCGCATCTGTGGATTGTAAACTAGGCTTCCCGTGACATCGGAGGGCATTAAGTCTGGAGTTAACTGGATTCTCGAGAAACCCCTGAAGGGAATACCGTTTATATTCTTCTCTACGCTTAACAAGCCCAGAGTTCTCGCCAGTGCTTTAACAATTGTGGTTTTCGCGATGCCAGGTATGCCTTCAAGCAAAACGTGGCCGCCTGAGATTAATGAAGCAAGGATTAAGTGCTTTTCACGTGTGTATCCTATGACCGCTTTATCCAGTGAGCCGAAGATTTTCGAAACCTGCTTAATGGCATCTGAAGCTCCCACGAAGCCTATGATAAGGATGCTAAGTTATATAGGCTTAGCTACCGAAATAGTTAAGCTTGGATAGTAGAGATTTCTTGGGGTTTATGGATAAGAGATTTTACACTGAAGACGAACTTCGAGGAGCTAAGGTTTACGATTGTGAGGGTTTACTTTACGGCGAAGCTGGGGGATTAACGCTCCTAGAGGAAGGCGTTTTCATAGAGGTTTATCTTAAAAGGAAAATCGGAGAAATTACCGTGGACAGGGATAAACTGTTTTCCAACCTCATGGCCTTAGGGGTATACCCCGAGAATCTTACGCTAGTAGAACTCGTTTCGCTAAGCCGAGGGCTTGGATTAGATATTCCCAGCCGAACTGCGGATGCAGAGATATCGCTTCTGAAGGCCCGCGTTCCCGTAGAAGAAGTACTCTGGCTTGATTCAAGGAACGTAGCCCCCTTTGGGGAGTTAAAGATAATTTTCCTAGCCACACCACGAGAGGCTGAATTCCGTGGTTGGCGGCCTAAACCCCCTTCGAAATGGCCTAGGAAAGAAGATGTAAAGGGAAAGCTCGTGCTCAGTATTTCCAATGGTATAGTCGGCGCAGTGGAGGAAATGGTAATCGGTATCGGAGGCGTTGGACTGAGAGTAACTCGATCAAGTGGAGGAAAGGAGGTGAAATGGCTTGCATTCGTTACCACGCTAAGGCGTAAAGGACAAGACAGGTTGGCTGACAGGTTAACGGGGGAAATCGACCCCTACAGTAACCCAAGGCTTACGGGCGGCGAAGCTGAAAAAGCCTTCAAGCTGGTTAAAGAATTGGGTGCAGAGGAAGACGTTGAGCTCTTAGCCAAACACACAGTTGAATCAAAGGATACCATCGACGTGCCGTGGAGCTCGGTAGTGCGCATTGGTGACGCGGTGGTAATCGAGTGAATGGAAAACTTTGCGAAGAAGTACGGAAAGCTGCGCTTATTGGAAGAGCCCGGGCGGAATCTTTCCTTATCGGGGAATACCCAGTTAACTTAAAGGGGATAGGGTTGGAGTACACCGATCTTCGCGAATACCACCCAGGCGATGACTATAGGAGAATTGATTGGAGAGTATCAGCGAGAATCGGGCTTGGGCTCGGGAAACTTTTCGTTAAAGAGTACAGAACGGAGAAAATGGTTCGTTTAGCCTACTTACTGGATTTAACCGCTTCAATGAGTTTCAAGAAGAAGATTAAGACCCTAGCTTTTACGGTAGCCTTCCATGCGAGGCTTTCAGAGGCTCTGCGCGATGAAGTCGCCGTATTAACCATCAGCGATAAAGTGCGTGTAAGAAGTTTTTCAAGACCAACTGCTGCCTTGGTTGATATACTTGAGACTGCTTGCAAAGGGAACATTCAAGGGGCTCTCGACTTAAGCGACGCGATGCCAGAGATCCTCAACCTAGCTCGAGGCATTCCCGTGGCAGTCTACACAGATTACGCGAACACTGCGGACAGCTATTCTCGAATTGCTAAGGCCATTCTAGCTTCAGGAGGTAACTTAAAATTCTATGTATTTGTTACAGCAAGCGAGAGAGAACCTGCTAGCTGGAAATGGGAGTTGCCTTTAACTGAATCAGAGCTCAGTTCTCTATCTCTTCAATCAATAGAAGATTTCTCCAGGGAAGTAAAAAAACATATAGCATTAGTAAAAAGCCTTACCCCATATCGTTCAATTATCGAAGTCCCGGTCACCAGTATAGACCCCCCACTTATCCCCTTGCTAACGAGTTATCTTGCTTTAAGATCAAGCGCTTAAAGCTAAGTAAGCAGAAAAATTTAACTCCAATTTAATAATGTTAAAAATTATGCCGTCGGTCGTAATAGCTCAAGGCGTAGCTAAATCATATGGGAAGACAGAGGCTCTACGTAATGTGAGCTTCCACCTCCCGGAGGACACGGTCGCAGGCTTATTGGGGCCGAATGGCAGCGGTAAGACAACGACTATTAAGATCCTGCTAGGCCTACTTAGAAAGGATAAAGGTGAAGTAGAGGTTTTCGGATGCGACCCATGGCTAGAGGAGGCTGAAGTCAGAAGGAGGGTTGGAGCAGTTCATGAAAAACCCCTTTACCCTCTCGATGAAAGGGTGAGTAGGCTTTTACGGCATACTGTTAGGATGAAAGGAGCCCCTCAAAACGAAGTAGGGAGACTCTTACATTTAACAGGGCTAAGCGAGTATGCAGATATGAAAGTGCGTGCTCTCTCGAGGGGATACCTACAGCGGTTAGGTATTGCGATCGCACTAGTGGGTGATCCAGAGCTCTTGTTACTAGATGAGCCCACAGCTAATTTAGACCCTAGCGCGAGAAAAGATATACTGAGGCTTATCAAAACATTGCAAGAAGAACTGGGGGCAACGATCATGGTGTCAAGTCATATTGTACCGGAACTTCAAGAGGTTTGCGATTATGCCGTGTTCATACAGGAGGGAATTGTACTCGACTATGGTAGCATGGATGAGCTAGCTAGAAAATATAGTGTTTCGGCGCACTACTTTATTACTGCTAAAAACGTGAGGTTGTTGGCTTCCGAGCTCGTTAAGGAAGAGTTCGTCGAAAGCGTGGAGCTAGGCGACGGATACCTTACTCTACGTGTCAAAGGAGGTGCTTACACGGCAGCTGAAGTCACTATTGCTAAGCTCGCCGAGAAAGGCCTAGTAGAAAACTATGAGCTTCGGACAGCCAGCTTAGGAGAACTGTACTCAAAAGTTATCGCCCAGTAGGTGGGAAGTTTGAAGACTCGTAAAACTGAGTGGACTGCTTTAACAGTTTACATGCGTTACGTGTTCAACAGTGTAGCTAAATGGAACCTCGGCTTAGCTCTGGTAGTACCGCCTTTGAATATACTTGTACTCGTGTCCTTAATCCCCTCTTTCACCAGCCAACTCATGCTAACGCTGGTCTCTTGGACCAGTTTTCTTTACTCTGTCTTCGCCATAATAGCTGCTTACGCTTTCGCTAGCGATTTATCGCGGGGCACGTACACTATTTTTCTTTCTCAACCATTAACCCGAAGAGGGTACGTGATTACGTGGATGCTGGCTATAGCAGTAGCGCCGGCTACGGCCTACCTGCTTAGCTTAGTAATTCCGTTCGTTGTTATAGATATTCGGCTGATTAAATCCTTCGACCCAATTGATTTCCTTCTCCTATTCCTAGAGGGGGCTTTCCTAAGTATGGTGATATTCCTAGCCGGTTTAATTAGTAGACGTCCAGAATTAGTAGCTGTGATCGGGGTTTTCATGCATATAATTTTATTTATCATCCTAGGCATCATCTATTCTCTGACGTATCACTTTAGTCGCTCCCACGAGCTTATCGCGCTCATATACGCAATAGTATACCCGTTTAAGTCAAAGGTTTTCCAGTTAACGTTACAGTACGCTGGTGTTACTCACTGGGCTGCTTATGCTAACCTAGCGTTGTCTATCATGCTAATTACTATAGCTATTGAATACTCTAAGAGAAAGTTTGAGGTGATGTAGCAGTGCTTCGAATTCTAGGTGTGGTATTAACAGTAACTGGAATCACTATTTTAATAACCTTAACCGTAGTCTCAATTCTGGGTACACTATTCTGCAGCTACGTGAGTGCTCACCACTCTGACTACTTCTCTCTGCAGAATGAAACCTATGTTTCGGTTTCCGCTAGTGAACTTCAGGTAATGGCTATTGAAGGATTTAAGTACTTCTACCGCTCTAGGCTTGTATCCGAGGGGGTTTTATACTGCTATGCAGCGATCACCCCCCAAGTATTTGTCATCAATCTAACTTTACAGAAAGGGAAACTTTATCTACTTAAACTGAGCGATCGAACGCTAGTAGAACCACTGCTACACTCAACTTCCATTTCTGATGATGTTATTGAAATACTGGAGAAGAAAGCTGTAGCAAAAGCCGAGTTAATCGAAAATCAAGTAAACACTGTAGGGATTTACCAACCCGGCGTCAAGGTGTACGAGACTTCGCTAGAAGTACAGCCAGGAGCATACTACGTGGTTACCTTACTGGCGGGAAGAATTTACCAACAACCCCCTAATTGTACGCGACCTATGCAAGGCTACTTCTGGCAGGAGGATACTATATGTAAGGTAGTTTCCCCTACCCCCGCTCAAATCGTTAGAAGTTTAACGATTTCAGCGCTTGGAGTCCTGATACTGGCTTACGACTTAAAAGTGGAGGAAGAATCATTACCTAGATGGATAAACCCAGCATTCGAAATCTTACGTAAAGCAAACAGGAAAGTAAAATCGCTGAAGCAGAGAAAAAGCACCAGCTGAGCTTAAGTCTTTCGATTTTTTTCTCCGTCACAGAGACTCTGGCGGTGTAGCCCACAGCTGTACGGGTGACTTCATGCGATAAGTGCTCGAAAACTTCTATTAACTGCTGGGCAGTTTCAGCGTTAAACCATTGTCCACCAGTTGCTATAGCTATCCGCTGCATTTCAGCGGCCCCAGTATCTCCACCGGGGCCTATGTAGACAGTGTTTACCGTTATGTTAAGCCTATTCATTTCATGCAAGAGATCCTCGTAGAAGCCCTGATCGGCTGGCAAACCATCGCTGACGAACACCACTGTGCACGACGCATTGAAAGCTCTGTAGGGTTTCAACATATTTAGAGCCACGCTCAACGGATAAGCATACATTGTACCCCCTCCCGGCTCTAACTCCATAACCGCGTTCTTTACCTGCTCCACGTCGCGAACCACGGGCACAGTCAACCGGATTTTGTCGTCGAAAGCGATTAACCCAACACTTATGTTTGCAGGTATACCCTCTAGAAACCTTAGAATAGCTGATTTCGCGACGGAAATTTTTACACCGCCTGTTATTGTATCGCTCATACTTCCCGAAACATCGGTTGCTATAACGACCGCTGGTCCCGTTACTTTTAGCGTCTCCCGCACCTCGGCTTCCACCTCCTTAATTTGCAGCTTCTCGACCTCGAGGTAAGGAGAAGCAAGACCCATGCAAAGCGTGGCTGATAAAAGCAACTTTAAAATTAAGGTAGGCGTGCGCTTACCCCTTTTATTCAGCTGCTTAACTACTTTAAGCATAGGATTCTCCAGTCGAAAAAACCTTGCTGTAATCCGCCTGTAGAGATAGAAATGCAAGTAAAAGACAAATGTAAACATTAGAGGAACAGCGGCGAATAAGAAGTAGATGTTCTCGAACCTTAGCATGTTAAACACCGTCCACCAAGGCGGAAAAAGCTAAAAACAAAGCTATCATTGAGAGAATACGAGCTGGCTCGTAACTACGTCTCACCTCTTCGATGTAAGCCTCACCTTTAGCGAGAAGCGCATTATACCTCGCCTCTCTCGCTGCTTTCGCGGCAAGGCTTTCAATAGCCTCTATAGTGAACTCATTCACCACGTAAACTTCTGCTCCAGCCGCCTCCGTTACCTGTGGTATTATCCCCTGACCCCCAATCGAGATAATCATCATAGGGAGACCCTTGCTCTTGAACAGCGTGGCTACCTGAAGTGGATCGGATCCGTAATTACTCATACCATCGCTTACGAGCACTACGACAGCGGGTAGATCAGCTACGTTTGAGATTGAAAGAGCGTAAAGAAGCGAGTCGCCTAGAGCTGTAAACCTTTCTCCAGCTGTTAAACCATCTAAAGCTTTTAAACAGTCAACTGGCAGGCCATCGCATACACTCCTTACAGAGGAAGAAAACACGGCTAAGTGCACGTGATCGTTAGGGGTAAGCGAGGAAAAATACCTTTTAAGTGCTTCAATTGCTACATCGAAGCGCGTCCTTGAACCGTAACTATACGTTATGCTCCTTGAGACATCTAAGAGGACTACGTGAAGTACTTTATTTTCTGATAATTGATCGACTTGCTCTAACTGCACCTGCCTCTTCACTGTATACTCGTAATAGGGTACTGCAGCGGTGAAGATTAAAACCAAAAGCGCTGCTACCCTTAAAGCTTCAAACCCGAGATTTAAACGGGAAATATTCAATTCAAAGAGTTGTTTAAGCCTTACTTTGTTATTCCTAGTTTTTAGAAGTATTAAGAAGACAGGTAAAACTAGTGAGACTAGAACCATAGCTTCTGGATGTTCAAAACCCCAAGCCATTAATCATCACCTCCAGGTTCTCCCCAACCAGCTCCGCTGTCACCTTGCTTATCATTCTGGTTAAGGTTGCTACCCGAGCACTGTTCACACTCGCTTAATACATAGGATTTTAGGAGGGCTACCTCGTAGCCGAATTCCCCACTTTCGCCGGGCTTCAGTTTTAAAGCTACTTCAATGATATCGGAGCTGAAATTCACAGGTTCTCTCATGAGACAAGCCTTCTCCAGGGCGTTTACATCGGTTAGTTGTACAAGCTTGGCTGCAATCAAGAGGTTTTCTAAAGCTTTAGCTACCTGGGAAACTTGCTTAATTGCCTCATGGTGTATTCTCTTATGACTATCAGATAGAAGTGCTTCGTTATCGACCCGGGCTAGATTCACCAGGGCTCTATGCATGTCCGGTAAAGCTTTTTGAAGCTCACGCTCCAGCACTGATGCACCTTTATGCGCTTTAAGAAAGTCACAGCGCCTAACTCCTTCGAGAAATTCTCGCAACTCATAGCGGGCAGTTGATATATCTTCAGCTGCGGAGGCAATATCAGCGGCAGCTGAGGCGGCATACGCATAGCTGACTGCCGCTTCGCGTAGCTGTTCACCAAGTTCACTACTCCAGAGTTCAGGTAGCTCGCATGCATTAATAAGTAGAGCTGCTACCATCCCCATTCGATGGATATGGCTGGATGCGTTAACTGGTGAACCCTTAAGCGCTGACGATAGGAGCCTAGTCGAGTAGTTGAGACCTTGTGCTGCTTCCACGAATAGGTTAGGCAGGTCTTTTACATCTAGGCTAGCATAAGCAGGCTTGGGAGGACTATAATATGTCAAAGCTAGAAGCATAAACAGTAGCAACGCTAAAACTAGGAAAACTGTGTTACTTAAGTTGATTTTCGGGAAGCGAATCTTAACCATATACTTATAACTTGACACTACTATATATCTGGTTTTTCCAATGAACCGTAGGTGCGTTTACGCATGGAATGAAGAATTTACGAGTTAATCTGGGACATAATTCCATAAAACCTGTAAACTGTATAAACTAGCTGAGCGAAGTTGTTTTAAACGTAGTCAGTAATGCCTCCAACTTTCCTTTAGGCGCCTCTTCGCGATAGCTTCTAAGCGGGTACTCGCTGTGCGTAGTAGTTAAAACTAAGTATTTTTTCCCATGTAACCTGAGAATTGTACGCGGGACTTCAAGGAAATCTTCGCTGCTTACCGCGTCGTTAAAGATTAAGTCCACTGGTACACCAGTGAAGAAAACAGCTTTTTCAGCTTTAACTCTTAAACTTGCAACTTCTCTAGACCAATTAAGAGCTTCTTTAAGTGTTGACTTCGGTGCGAGATCGAGAGGGTGGAAAGCGTCATACATTTGAAGCAAACGTTCAAATAAACCACCTTTCCGTAGATCCCCATCGCAGTGAAGAATAGCCCATTTACCAGCCTTATGTATTACACCTGCAAACTTCCAATGCCATGGGAAATACAGTTCTTCGTAAAAATCCCTGCTGTATAGCGGCCCAGTGTACGCCGCTGAATCGTCTGCAACCCTTACAGCGTCTACAGTATCTAGCTCTGCACCAGCCTTCACGATCTCGAGCACATAGGAGGCGATCCTCCCGTACAGTCTGCTCGCCTCGCTATGCTTTAAAGCATAGAAAACCCCGAAACTAAAGTGGTGGAATGTTTGGCCAAGCTCCACGCTTCGACGGTAGGCCGGTTTAGCGAAAAACGCCTCGGAAATCTCGGTGGGTCCTAGAACTTTCAGTATTACAAGCTTGCCGTTAACTAAACCTTTAATACGCCTGTTAAAGCTTTCAATGGCAGAGAATATTACTTCAGCGGGATCCGGCCACTCATATCCGTCGACGTTAATACGGTCAAGCCAGCTACTCAGTCTTTCGTTTTCACGTCTCTGAAACGGACCCCCTTCCTCGTAAAAGTTTCTCCAATCGGCTATCTTAACGCCAGCGCCAATTGCATCGCTTACTGAAGACTCGAATGCTTTATCGTCCGACTCTATGTGTAGAGGAGCTCGCGGCGGCTCTAATCCTTCAAAAACCATCTCAATAAGCCTTCTACCCTTCACGCTAAGATAATAGAACCAGTAATTAAAAACACTCTACTAGAACATAGATAGTTATTCGGCACCCAGCAGCGCCTTCGAGACAGCCTTTTAAACAGCCGCTAGTGTATACCAGACTAGTAGGGGATGATAAGGGATCTGAATATAGCGTGCAGACTGAGGGTGAAACCATTGGGTATACAGCTTCTCCTTATCAACACTAAGCTCGGCGAGGAAGTGGAACTGAGAATATTCGGTAGAATGAGAGTTAGTGGAGGCCTACGTGGTTGGATACGGTTTCGTTAAAGCCTTTCTCTCTTAACTTTGTTCCAAGGCGTAAAAAGAAAATCGTTTTCCAGGACCCCTCCGCCGCGCAAGCCTTCACAAGCCTTTCTCGCCCCCACTGCATAGGGTAGCATTGATTGAATGGATTATGTTGGAGCATGCTCTCAGAAAGTTCGGCTAGGTATACTTCTGGCGCAACAGGGTACAAGATAAACGTAACAACTGGTAACCTGAAGATCGAAGTTAAGACGGGGAAGCACTCGAGAAAAGTCTTGAAAAACAAGGCAACTAATGAAAAGCGCCCTTGATGTCTACGAAGGTTAGTGAAGCATAACTGCTGCAAGAGTGCAGCACATCAGAGGTCATTGGAGCTAAACATGGGGGATCTCGGGGGAGTGATTGACTCTACGCTAAACAATTGCTTTCCTTACCCCTTTAGAATCTTTTGCTACTTTAATATCAAGATATCTAGGATACATATGAAACATATGGTACTTAACGCGCAATAATGTGTCCGAAATATGGGTAGACCCGTCGAGGTCTAGGAGCTTCTATGTATAGTGGCTGTGGCCTCGCTTGGACCGGCTTGTAGAAGATAATTTTGAGCCCCGAAGGGGGCGTGGGTTCTGTTGGAGGCTGTAAAGCACTTCAACTTCCCTTCCGAGGAGTGAAAGGAGGAGGAAGAGTTGAACTGACTTAGCGGCGCGTAAGATATTCTTCAGTTATTTAAACATTTAGGTAAAGAAAACTTTCTAACTATTTTTACCGTTGGGCGAGAGTTCTTAGCGCCGCTAGCTGTAGCGGGTACGCCAGCGGCGAAGCCGTGAGTAAGGGTTGTGTAGCTAGTTGCAACTTAACGATGTCGAAAGCGGTGAGGCCGCTTTGTATAGCTGCAGCAGCGTAATTGACCATTTCACCGACAGACTCAGGACCCGCTACTTGGACACCGACTAGCCTTAGATCGCTCCTTGTGAAGATGGCTTTCAACTTGATTCTAGACGCTCCGGGAAGGTTGGCGGGGTGTCTGTTCACTGTTTCTACGGCGGAAGCTATAACGTCCAAGCCACGTTCCCTGGCCAACGTCTCTGTCAATCCAGCGGCGGCCAGCACGGTGCCAGATACAACCGTGGAGTAAGTGGGGAGAACCCCTTCAACGCCCCTCGAAGGCGCAAGCCCGGCTATGTGCATTGCTGCAATCCTCCCCTCTGCAACCGCCAGCGTTGCGAAGTAAGCCCGCGTGGGGTGGTCCGTGAAGAAGTCCTTCTTCTGGGCTATGTCACCTACCGCATAGATGTCCGGGTCGCTTGTCTTCATGAAGGAGTCGACTATCAAGTGACCTGATTCGTCTACCGCTAACCCCGCTTTTCTCGCAATTTCTGTGTTTGGGGTTACTCCCACGGAAATAAGAACTGCGTCCGCCTCGATCTCCTCGCCCGCATCCAGAATGACTTTCTCTACCCTATCTCTCCCTCTGATTTCTCTCACCCTGGTTTTGAAGTGGAACTTGACGCCTTTCCCCTCCAGCTCCTTCCTCGCGATTTCACCGAACTCTCTATCGAAGGCGAGCGGCAGCACCTCGTCGAACACTTCAACTATATGCACTTCCCTTCCCTCCGCCAGGTCGTCGGCGTACTCAACCCCAACGAAGCCGGCTCCTATGATGACGATCTTCTTTGCACTCTTAAGTACGTTGAAGGCTTTCGTGAGGGGTTCGTACTCCTTCTGGATAAGTACGACGTTATCCAGCTCTACACCTGGAATCTTCGGCTTCACGGGGTTCGTGCCCGTAGCTAACACGAGCTTCCCGTATCTGTACTCCCTCCCGCTCGCAGTCTTCACTACTTTCCTTCCCCTATCGATTTCAACGAGTTCGTCGATTGCCAACTCCACGCTCGCCCCTGTGAGAACCGTGTCGGAGATAAGGCAGCCATCCGTGGAACCTATAGTCTCAACGATGTAAGGAACCGAGCAGGGTATCGGTTGGGCTTTCGTCCTCCTTACAACGAGAACCTTGAAATTGGGGCGGAGACTCTTTAAAGCTAGAGCAACGGCGAGCCCGCCCGCTCCACCGCCCACAACTACAACGTCGAACTTCTCCACACTAGTGAAGCTATGATCTGGCCCTAAAAAGTTTAGCTTTTCCACTATTTCGGAGAAATCAAATTTAATTTGATTCAAACTTCGCTACTGAACTTTTGATACACTAAATCAGGGAACTGCGATCGCGCCTCGTTCAAGTTGCCACTCCACTCCCCCTTGCAGCGAGCTTCACTCTCTTCAGACCGACCATGCGGACCCGGTGAGTCATGTAGCTTCGAGGCGTTAGGCGTCACAACCTTGATCAATGGAATAACTCCCTGGCGAGGACATGCCCAGTATCTTCCCAGAGCAGTCTTGTGCCACTCTCCTCGATCAGAGCGTTATCGCTAGCGTAGGGAATAATACCTCTCCCAGACGGGAATCACCCCAAGAGAACGGTTGAGAGCCTGAGTGATAATGAAGTTGAAAGGCTCCTCGAGGCAGTCAATGCCCCCGCTGCGGGACACCCAATGACCCTTGTATGAATTTAGCCTTTGAGGAGGCTCTGTCGAGGACGAAATAGTAAAATCGGTCTCCGATGCACTCCGTGTCTAGAGAAACACCAGGCAGTGGTCATCAGTTATTTCCAGAGGGTTGAGAAGGGAGTGACCCCCATTGAAGTGGAGAGACCTGGTGCCAGCGTTGTCAGAAAACTCACTGGTGAAGGAGCAAACCACCACGATCTCGGCAACACGAACTACGCATTCGTTGTGAAGTCCCAGAAACTGTCCGAGTGGGCTTGGGACTTGATCTTGACCGCGAGGGATTAGGCAGAGAGCAGACTCACCCTTTGCGGTTCCAGCGTGGATGTCGCATCCTGCGTCTTCGATAGGAGGGGCCTCTCCACAAGACCCTCGCCCCATTCAAGGTGGATCTCACCCCTCGGACACCGTTGCCTCTTGCGCTTCACTTCCCTCCCCGCCGCTCCTCGCTCTGGAGCGTACTCGTCTGCGACCCCTGGCTACTGGACCTCATCGAGCCGGCCGGCGCACGAAAAGGAACAGCAAAAAAGCTAAGGAGGTGGCATACTGTTATATGAATCGCATCATGTTTCTTGGCATGTTCTAGCTCTCACTTTCGGCACTTAAGTTAATATCACAGATGGGCAAAAACTTTACTGCCTCTTTGCCAAAAACTTCTCCTGAGATAAAGGGTATCCTGTGAGATAGCCCCTTCCAAAGCTTCAAGAAAATTTACTTTGAAGTAAAAGAATCAGTAGCTTTATAATCCTCCCAAGCATGAATGAAATTCACCTTTCCAGGGATATACTTAAAAAATGACTATTAAAAGGGGGGTGCATGGTTAAGCCTGCGGATGAGGAGAGCAATGCGTTTTTCAGGGACGTATACCCGTTTGTCGATGTTCCACATGTAGGCCTTATAGATGACCGCGAACTAGCTGAGAACCTTAGCAAAATCTACTTCACGGACACGACTCTTCGGGACGGGCAGCAGGGCTGGAGAGTATTTACCATTAAAGAGCATGAAAGGATATACGAGCTTCTCGCAGAGATAGGAAAAGCCATAGTCGGCACGGAGGTTTTTCTTTACACTAGTAAAGATAGGGAAGTGGTCAGGCGATTACTGAGTTACGGTTACGAGTGGCCCAAGTTAATCGCCTGGATAAGAGCTATGCATTCTGACCTTCAGCTAGTTATAGATGCCCGTTTGGATGAAGCGGTTATACTTACGTCAATATCCGACTACCACATAAAGTATAAGTTTAATTCCACCAGAGAAGAGGTTACGAGGAAGTACCTAGAGGTTATAGAGAAAGCGCTCAACCATGGCATAACTGTTAAAGCCTCCCTTGAGGATATAACCAGAGCTGATCTGCACGGTCTCGTAATACCTTTTGTAAGAAAACTTATGGAGCTGAGCGAGAAGTATGGAGTGCAAGTGAAGATAAAAGTATGCGATACTCTTGGTGTAGGCCTACCCTTCTATGAAGCCCCACTACCTAGAAGTATACCGAGGATTGCCCGGGCTTTAAGAGGCGCTGGAGTTTCGCAGGAGTACATGGAGTTCCATGGACACAACGATCTGGGCCTCGTCGTGGCTAATCATCTATCAGCATGGCTATATGGGATAGCGTCAGCTAACTGCACGCTCCTCGGTATTGGAGAAAGAGCTGGGAACTGTCCCCTCGACATCATGGCTGTGCACTATGCTGGTCTGAGGGGTTCCAATGATATAAATTTAAAGGCTCTAGCTAAAGTAATTGAAGTTTTTGATGAGATGGGCTATAAAGGTGCCGAGCATTACCCTATTGTTGGCAAGAATGCCTTTAGAACAAAAGCAGGGATACATGTTGACGGTCTCATGAAGAACCCGGAAGTATACTTGCCGTTTGATCCAATGAAGGTTCTAGGGCGGCCATACTCGGTAGCTATAACTCCTTACGCAGGCAGGTCAGCTGTAATATTATGGATAATGAACCACCTTAGATATGATAAATTAAGCAAAGACGATGAACGAGTTACAGCTGTCTACAACGAGATAGTTGAATACTTCAATAGAACTGATAGAACAGAGCCTTTAAGGGATGAAGAGACAGCTAACTTCATACGAAAATACTTCCCAGAGTTATTTGAACGTTGAAATGTATTACCTAATCTAGCTGGTGAAAATTCTTGGGATTCATAGATAGACTCATATCCAGGATTACCGGAAGAGATGTATCTCCAGGAGATATAGTTGTTGTAAATATTGATGTAGTGTACGCTCAAGATGGGACAGCACCCTTAATTATTGAAACGATAGAGAAAGAATTAGGGTTAGAGGAGTTACTGGCAGCGAATAGGACTTACTTTTTCATAGATCATTCAGCACCTGCACCTCATATAGCTGCAGCTACGGCTCATAGAGAGATGAGGAGATTCTGTAGGAGGCAAGGTATACGTTTATACGATGCTGGAAATGGTATATGCCACCAAGTGGCTATAGATGAGGGCATAGTTAGACCCGGCATGGTAGTCATGGGGGCCGACAGCCATACACCCACTGTTGGAGCTCTAGGACTTTACGCTTTAGGGGTTGGAAGCACGGATGCGGCCATAGCTATTGCTTATGGGAAACAGTGGACGAGAATCCCTTTTACAGTGAAAATTGTTCTTACAGGCAGGCCACCTAGAAGTGTTATGTCCAAGGACATAGCCTTAAGCTTAATAGGCGAGCTTAAGACAGACGGTATGGTAGGAAAAGCTATTGAGTTTCATGGAGAGGCTCTTAAGCACCTTTCCATGGATTCAAGGTTTACTTTGACAAATATGAGTACAGAAATGGGTGCTGAATCGGCTGTAATACCAGTGGATGAAGCGGCTAGACAGTGGCTTGAAAACAGAAGTTTAACTCCCCTTAGGTATGTAGACTATGATCCGTTGAAAACCCAGTTTATAGAAGAGTTAACATTTGAAGTGGATAGGATAGAGCCAATGGTTGCAATGCCACCAGATGTAGATAACGTCTTAGCGGTTAGTGAAATAGAAGATGTAGAGGTGGATCAAGTGTTTATAGGCTCCTGCACCAACGGTAGGCTTGAGGATATAGAGATCGCAGCTAGGATTCTTAAGGGTAGGAGAATTCATGGAAATGTTAGGTGTATTGTTTCGCCTGCATCTAAAAAAGTGTATTCGGAAGCGCTTAGGGAAGGGTATATCCAGATATTAGCTGAAGCTGGATGCATTGTAGCTCCACCTACCTGTGGACCTTGTGTAGGGGCACACATGGGTATTCTCGCTGAAGGCGAAGTTGCTTTAGCTACAACTAATAGAAACTTCCCGGGAAGAATGGGGCATAAAAATAGCAAGTTATATTTAGCATCGCCAGCCACGGCCGCTGCAACAGCTATAGAGGGCAAGATAACCGATCCGCGTAAATATCTTTAGAGATGATCGACATGGTAAAAGGTAGATGCTGGAAACTGGGGGATAACGTAAGCACGGACCACATAATATCAGGTAAGCACAAGTTCAGCGCTATAGACAGCCTAGACTCAATGATCCCCCACGTCCTCGAAGAGGTGATACCTGAGTTTTACAAGAAGGTTAGTAAGGGCGATATAATCGTCGCAGGGAAAAACTTCGGCAAAGGGTCCAGCAGAGAACAAGCTCCAAGGCTTCTAAAAATAGTCGGCATTTCAGCTGTTGTGTCAAAAAGCTTCGCGCACATCTTCTATAGGAATGCCGTAAACATCGGGCTCCCGGTCGTAGTAGCACAGAGAATTCCAGAGGTTTCCGAGACTGGTGATATCATAGAAGTAGACCTTGAGAATGGCATCGTGAGAAATGTTACTAAGGGCGTTGAGGAGCGCATAAGCCCTTTCCCGATAGAGGTGGCAGTAATACTTAAGGCTGGAGGCATTGTTGAATATGTCAAGCGATACGGTGCACCACCATGGCTAGGAGGTACAAAGTAGGGTTCATAAGAGGTGATGGAATAGGCCCAGAGATCGTTGATGCGGCGTTGGAGGTTATATCCCATTTAATGCCAGGTATAGAACTCGTTGAATTTCAAGCTGGTTACGAATATTATAAGAGAACTGGTAAAACCATAGAAGATGATTTTCTCGAAAAGATTGAGGAAGTAGACGCCATTATTAAAGGACCTCTATATACGCCTTCTCACGATCCTAACTTCAAAAGCGTTAACGTTTTGATTAGGAAGAAACTAGACCTTTACGCAAATATTAGACCATTCAAGAGCTTTCAAGGGGTTTCTCAGAAAAACTTCAACCTAATCATATTTAGAGAAAGTACTGAGGGAGAATACGTTGGTATAGAGGGTACATTTGGAGACCTAGCTGTTTCGCTAAGGATAATAACTAGGAAAGGTGCAGAAAGGATATGCAGGCAAGCGTTCAATTATGCAAAAAAAGTGGGGTTAAAACGAGTAACAGTGGTACACAAGGCAAACATTCTTAAATTAAGTGACGGGCTTTTTAGGCAGACGTTTTTCGATGTAGCTAAGGAGTTCCCTGATGCTGTTCCCGAAGAAGTCATAATCGATACAGCTACCTATGCCCTTGTGAAAAATCCTGAGAAGTTCCAAGTGCTTGTTACACCAAACCTCTACGGCGATATTCTTTCCGATCTAGTCGGTGGGCTTGTGGGTAGCCTAGGGCTATGCGGGTCGGCGTTAATAGGCGATAAAATAGGGGTTTTCGAACCCATTCACGGCGTGGCATTAGATATAGCTGGCAAGGGTATCGCTAACCCCATTGGGATGCTTACAGCTTCAAAGCTCATGCTCGAATATTTAGGACAAAAAAACGAAGATTCAGAAATAATTAGGAAAGCATCAATCCTTGAAAATGTCATACGCATAGTTGTAGAGGATAAAAGAGTTTGGACACCTGATCTAGGAGGCCGATACAGAACCGGAGATATAGCCAAAGCTATAATGGAAGAGTTAAACAATAACACTCTACTAATAGAAAACAATAGAATATAGTTTTCGTCTAACTAGTATAAAAAGAAGCCTAATAAATATTATTGTTACCCTCTGACACTGTTATAACTATGTGGGAGAGTTTCAAAGTATTTCGGCTAGGCCAATAGCTTTAATGAAGCCTAAACGCTCAAGTTTTAGAGTAAATGTTTTAACCTGAAGAATCACCTTTCAGGTAAGGTGGTTCCCACCAGAATCGACCACAGGCTTTGCTCTACATGTAAAGGCTCGCGAAGACTTTGCGGGCTTCCCGAGTGTCCTATCTTGACCCGAATCAAGCAGCAGATAGGTATTAGCGAGAAACTGAAGCACATCAGGGAGCTGGAATCCCCTACACCCCCCTCAGTGTTAGTGGGCGAGTATGGTTATCCTATCGTAAGGGTGGGCATAAACCTACCAGTGAGCGAGGGAGAAGCTAAACTATACGAAAACCCTGCTCAATGGTGGGGCAAGCTTAGCCTTTACGAGATTGTGAAGCTGAGAGCTGGCCTCGTTTACTCCTATACACGTGCTCAAATCAGATCGGTGAACTCTAGAAGCGTCGAAGCTGTTCAAGAGGCTGCGATGTCCCTGAAACCCGTAGATTCGGAAGTACTGTTCCGAAAAACGCCTGTTTTCAGTATGCGGTTTGACCCTCTCCTTAAGCCAGTAGGTTTAGCAGGTGAAGTGGAAAAAATGCGAGTAGCCGATAACCCAGTAGTGCCGAGGAGGGTTGACCAGCTGGTAGAGGATAGAGTGAAGGCCTTACCTGCACTTATCGAGCTCTACGAGTGTGGCTACGATATTTATTACCTTCAGCGATTGCTCTCCTCTGGAACACTAGGCTTCAACCGTCGCCTCGTGCCCACCAGGTGGGCTATAACAGCGGTGGACAAGCACCTAGGAGATCACCTGCTTAGAAAAGTGCGCGAGTATCCAGAGATAAGGGAGTATGAAGTTTACCACTCCAGCTACATTGGAAACAGGTACACTATACTCCTTATTCCAAGCGCTTGGTCGATGGAGATGATCGAGGCATGGTTGCCCCGCTCCGTATGGGTTCCCGGAGAGAAAGCTCAAATCTATACAATCTATGAACGATACAGCGGACACCCCACAGCGGAGGATGGTGGTTACCAAGCAATACGCATAGCGATACTAGAGTACCTCAACTCTAGCAGAAAATGCGCAGCGGCTTTAGCTATCCGTGAAATCACACCGGATTACTTCGCACCAGTCGGTAACTGGCAGATCCGTGAAGGGGTGAGGAACGCTCTGAAAAATAAACCGTTGCGAGCCAATAACTTAAAAGAAGCTTTCGAGCTGGTGAGCTCGCTGACTATAATCCCCATACATGAGATTCTAAGGTTAAGCTGGCTCGCTAGAAGCACTGAACGCCAAAGAAGTCTCACAGAGTTCCTAGATAACTCCTAAATATTTCCCACCCTGATTCAGCTTGAATTAACCTCTCGGTAACGCTTTGCAAACCGTATAAGTTTAGTCTTAGTTTACCTGAGATTTCAAAATAACGTAAACCGAGACCTAGTGGTTATATACCAAACTAGTATGAAGTAAGTGATGAGCTGGGAACAAGCTAAAGTGAACGCCGCTAAAGCTGCTTTAAGTGAAGTTGAGAAATGTAGTATCGTGGGCGTAGGTACAGGCTCAACTGTGGAAAAGTTCATCGAGCTATTAGTGAGCGAGTATTTTTCTAAAAACCAGTTTTACGTTCCATCGAGTATTGATACTGCTTTGAAGCTTTCTCAGCATGGCTTGTTGGTCCTCGATCCAGGATCCGCACCTGAAATCGAGATTTACATTGACGGGGCGGATGAAGTCGACCTTAAGTTGAATATGATTAAGGGGGGTGGAGCTGCGATGACCACGGAGAAGATTCTAGCGCACTATGCCCGTAAACGCGTATTCATTGTAGATCAAACCAAGCTTGTTAATAGGCTAGGTGAAAAGCATCCTGTTCCAATAGAAGTGCTACCACAAGCCCTTACAAGCGTTTTAAGAGAATTAGAAAAGCGGGGTTTCAGAGCTGTACCGCGTTTCCTAGGAAAGGGGAAAGCTGGTCCAGTGGTATCTGACACTGGTGGCATTATCATCGACGTGTACACTGATTCGATAAATGACCCGGAAAAGCTTAACTTAACGCTGAAAAGCTTACCTGGAGTTGTAGAAACTGGCTTATTCATTGGTTACGCCGATGTCGTGTACGTAGGATACCCTGAAGGGTATAGAGTATTCAGTAAAACTCAGCTTTAGCAACTACGCCTTAACGGAGCCCGCTGGACGGTATTGTTACGGTAATACTATTGTAATACCCTTATCAATAAGTTAACTTTCGAGGTAGTACCCGTGTTTTCTTTAAAACCATTCTTGAGATCTATTCTCAATGGCTAAAAGAAGATTTGTAACAGTCGAAGAATACGAGAAACGCATGCTATTCAAATTGCTTAAGGAAGCCGGCGTGGAGCCTATCCCAATAATCGAGAAATTCGTTGAGAAAAGAGACGAATACTGTGCCCGATTGATAAGCGAACTTACGCACATTGAACCGCATGTTGCGATAAAAGTCGCGGGTAAACTACTTCAGTCGCCGAACCCGCTAGACAAGACTCTTGGGGCTTGGCTGGCAAGTAAGCATGTGGAAAACAAGCCTCCTAGCACTCTTTACGCCTAGCGATGATCGCCCTCCGAAACTTTTAACGCTCGAAGAAAACTAAGTACTGCTAAAGAATCCTCGACCGCCTTACAGTGATTAGGATTCATCGGTAAAGTCGTAGAGCTTCAGCAGCTTTAGTGTGGACTTCACAGCTTTGATTTTAACACTTAGTGCTCTAGCCAAGCTATGGTTCTAGCTTAGACCTTGTAAACTCTCATTCAAGAAAATTAAATTAATGCTTTGAAACTTAACTGTTATTCCCTTCATTAAATAATTCAACAGTATTGAAAACAGCTTGTCAGTTAAGAAACTTTATAGAATAATTTATCTGGACTACTTATGTGGAAACGTTAAATCCACTGAAATAAACCACAGCTTTAGATACTCATATTCAGGAAAACCGCTAATGTTTTTAGCTATACAGAGGGGGCCAAGGGTTGAGCCGCAAGCGATTCCATCTGGATTCCATACAGTTTCGCGTATACTCCTCCTTTCTTTAGGAGCTCTTCATGTTTACCCTCTTCAACAACCCTACCTTCATCTACTACGATTATGTGGTCAGCTCTTACTATGGTTTGAAGCCTATGCGCTATTACGATCGTAGTCCTACCTTTAATTAATTTCTCTAATGCTTCCTGCAGCTTTGCCTCTGTGTACGGGTCCACGCTACTTGTCGCTTCATCTAAAACCAGTATAGTAGGTTTAGCGACGAACACCCTAAGAATGGATATAAGCTGTCTTTGTCCTACTGAGAGATTTTTGCCACCTTCAAGCACTGGTGTGTCAAGGCCCTGTGGCAGTGACTCTACAATGAATTCAAGACCTAAGTCCTTCACAGCTTGCTCCACATCCTCTCGTTTAGCCTTCGGGTTTGCTAGAAGTATATTATCAAGTACAGTGCCAGACACAAGAAGCGGATCTTGTGGAACCATCACCATAGTGCTTCTCAGCACACCCAGCTTGTACTTCTGTGCATTTACACCATCAATTAATATTTCACCGCTCCACGGCTCGTAAAACCGGAGCAGTAAACTTACAATAGTCGTCTTGCCTGCACCAGTTGGACCAACAATAGCAGCGAACTCTCCGGACCTTACCTTAAAGCTGACATTTTTCAACACTGGCGAATTACTGTAGCCGAATACTACGTTCCTGAACTCCACCTCACCTCTTTGAGGTGGAGTTTCCAGTTCACCTTCCTCCCTTTCTGGTTCCCATTCTAAGAAGGTGAAGACTCTTTCCGTTGCCGCTAGTGTGGACTGTATAGTTGTCAGGAACATTACCAGCATTCGTATAGGCCTGAAGAATGAACTGAGGTAGCTGTAGAACGCCACTAAAGTTCCTACGCTCACTAAACCCGTTACCGCCAGGTTCCCACCGTACACAAGTATAGCTACTGTTCCTAGAGCTTCTATGAATGCCATAGCTGGGTTCATGGCAGAGGTTACAGCTTCTGCTTGTACATTTGCTCTAAGGTTTTCCTCGTTTACTCTCCTGAACTCCTCTACATTCCGGTTCCTTCTAAACGAGAAAGCTTGTACAACCGCAGCACCTGAAACATCTTGAGAAATTCTGCTCGTAACCTCGGCTATCTTCTTTCTTGTTTCCCTATACGCTCTCCTAGCCTGCTTAACTATTATAAAGTTGACCACGATGATTAGCGGTATAAGCGCGTAAGCCACTAAGCTCAGGTGTGGGCTTAGGCTCCACATCATCACCACAGCTCCACCTATCGTGATGACATCGGCTATCGTATTCAGCAATCCCATCGTAGCCATATTACCAATAGTATCTACATCATTCATAATTCGTGAAGTAATTCTGCCAACAGGTTCCTGTGCTACCTTATCTAATCTCACTCTATGTAGATGCCGGTACATACCAGCCCTCAAATCATACATAACCCTACTAGCTAAGTAGGAGGAAGAGTAATCCCCCATGAAGTTCGTCGCTAGGTTTACCAAAGTTAAAGCAAGGAAAACAGCACTCCAATAAGCTAAAGTTGCAATATCTCCTCCAATAGCACTGTCTATAAGGAACTTCGTGATGAAAGGTGTCGCTATTGAAAACCCTATTCTAGCGAATATTGATGTAGCTGTTAAAACGAAGTGTAGTTTATACTTAAACGACAGCCCGATCAGTTTAGCCAGTAGAACTCTATCAGGATATTTTCGAGCAACTTTCTCCTCGTCTACCCTGAAAAAGAAGAATGGAGGTGGACCACCCATGTTTACATCACCTCTGCAACTGGGGCCTCAGCTACTAGCACGCCGACCAGTTTAGCGTAAATGCCTCCCCTCCGCATCAGCTCATCATGAGTCCCCTCCTCAACAACTTTGCCATCATCTAAAACTATTATTCGGTCGGCGAGCCTCATCGTACTAGGTCTCTGAGTAATCAAAACTATAGTCTTACCCTTAAAGTGCTCTGTAATGGCTTCGTAAATCGCTTTTTCAGTTTCTGCGTCTACACTAGACATCGAGTCATCCAAAATAATTATTTTAGGGTCTATAAGCAACGTACGGGCAATAGCGAGCCTCTGCCTTTGCCCACCGGAAACAGTCACCCCCCTCTCCCCAATAGGGGTATCATAACCTTGAGGAAGACCAGCGACAAAATCGTGGAGCTTCGCTAACTTAGCCGCTCTAACAATATCCTCTTGTGTCGCATCCGGTTTTCCATACGCAATATTATTCCTTATAGTGTCCGGAAACACGTATATGTCTTGGTGGACAATCCCAATTTGCCTCCGAAGTGAATCCAATTTCACCTTCTTTATATTAATTCCATCTATTAGGATAGATCCCTTCTGTGGATCATAAAACCTTGGAATTAGTTGCACAAGCGTGCTCTTTCCACTTCCAGCTGGACCAACAATTGCGACAACTTCGCCCGGTTTCACCCTGAGGCTCACTCCTTTCAGCACCCATTTCTCATTATCATAGCTAAACCAGACATCCTTAAGCTCAACTTCACCCCTTGTAACTTCCAAAGGTATAGCGTCTTCCGCCTCCCTAACCTCTGGCTCAATGTCCAATATTTCGAAAACCCTAGAGGCGGCCGATAAACCGTACGCGTAATTCACGGTGAAAAACCCCAATGCGATAAATGGCCATATAACCATGCTAGCATACATAGCCATTGCAACAAGATTTCCGACGGTTAAAGAATTGGACGCAACCATGCCTCCACCAATCCAGAAAACAATTAATCCGCTGAGGCTTGCAATAAAGCCAACGAAAGGCCAAGTAGAAGCCCTTAACTTCGCCCCTTTAAGCGAAAGCTGAAGGTGTTGATCGCTTAACGTTATGAAACGCTCCCATAGCAGGGGAAAAGCATTCAATGCTCGTACAACCTTTAATCCACTTGCCACCTCGGTGACGTGTGATGTCATTTTCCCATAAAGCTCTCTCGATGAATCAAAGATAGGCCTAATTTGTCTTGCAAAACGTCTTACAAGTAGAAATATCACCGGCAAAGGAATAATCGAGTAGAATGTTAAGGTTGGGCTAATAGTCACCATGAAGTATAGTGCTGCTGCAAGCGTGAAAAGGGCACCAGTTAAGCCGGTAAAAGCCATACGAATGAAACCCGTAACTACGTCAATATCTCCTGTGGCTCGCGCAACAAGCTGTCCAGTATCCACTCGTTTGTAGAAACCTAGAGTTAACTCTTGGAGACGTCTGTAAACATCATTCCTTAAGTCGAAAGCAATCTTCTGAGAAAGATACTGGGCGCTTAAGTTAGTTGCATAGTTAAGGAAACCTTGAACTAAGATTAACGCGATGATTGGTAAGGCTAACAAAAAGATATTTCCAGGTTGCCCGTAGATTAATGCGTTTATAACTTCACCGGCTAAGGTTGGCGTATACATTCCTGTGAAGGAACCAGTCAGGGAAAACGCAACCGCAAGGACAGCTAGCTTCCACTGTCTACCCGCGTACGATAACAGTCTCCTTCCGTTTCTCGAGCTCATGCTACACCACCGTGTAGCGTCACAAATGTACCTCTAATAAGGTTTCCTATACCGCTGAAAAAATTAATTAAAACGCATAAAACTCCAACCCTTGTAATAGCCGGGGTAATTTTCATACTGTTCCCTCACTTACCTAATATAGTAACTTATTTTAATATTTTTCTATTTAGGATCTTGAAAACATCTAGTAATGCGTATATAAAACCTGGGAAAAACAATTCAGCCTTTTAGCAACTGTTCTACAGTAAAATGATCGAAATTTTTATGCTCAGGCATTAACTTAAAACTACCTGAAAAAGCTTAATTATAAATATGCTAAACATTCATTATAAGTACTTTTTAATGAAAATCATTTTAAAGGACACACCAAGTGGCTTAGAAAAAGTTTATAAGTAAATAGTGCTCAAAGGGTCGATGCAAAATAAGCAAGCCTCTGGTTCGAAAAGCGGAAAAGGGAAAACTCTCTACCTATTAATTGCTGTTGTAGCAATTATCGTAGTAGGAGCTTTAATGTTCTGGTTCTTAAGTGCACCACCAAGAGAACAGCCCTCGGAGGAGAAACCTCCAACTGAACCATCTGCCCCTTCGAAAACTTTCCATAAGCAAGTTCTCTACATAATTGTAAATGATGAAGGCACGAGAATAAACATGTATAAAACAGGCGTGTTCGATATTGGAGTTGTAACGCCTGCACGATGGCCTGATGTTAATAATACTCCGGTTAACGAATTTTCACTTAGACTTGTACGTAGACCAGATAGGCCTGGGCTTACCATACAGTATATTTGTCTCAACCCAGAACGAGAACCATTAAACAACGTGAACGTAAGGCGTGCACTGGCATATGCGACGCCTTACGAGATAATTCTGAATCAAGTTTTCAACAAGCTGTACACTCAATTGCACACAATAGTTCCTAAGGGCGTTCCAGGGTACACCGAATTTGGGATCGAAAAGTTTGAGTATAATGTTACGAAGGCAAGCGAGATAATTGCTAAGCTGAAAGCTGAGACCGGCTTTGATCCAAGCAAGTACGTGATTACAATCATCTATAATGAGGGTAATACCGCGCGTCAGCAAATCGCTAGCCTGCTTCAACAATCATGGGGCCAACTCGGCTTCAAAGTAAATGTTGAAGCCTACTCTTGGCCGAAATACCTTGACCTTTTTGATCACTTCCAGTACGATGTAGCGTTACTCGGATGGATACCCGATTACCTCGACGCTGACAACTACCTGATGCCCTTCGTATACGGTGGTGCCGAATTCAGTGAAATCGAATACCACGCTAACGTGGCGGCAGAAGATGTAGGCAACTATGTATCTTCGATAGAAAGTATAATAGAGGTGGAAGACTACACAGTAATTGTTGGCCCGAAAGGTACTGGTGCTAGCTACACCGGACCCACAGCTAAGCCGTTAATTATAATAAACTATGTAGTGGACTGGGATACTACTAATGCAAACTGGAAAAATCCGATTAGTATGGTTACGCTGGGCGCTGGTGGGTTAAAAGATATAACGTTAAGCGCCTTGTGCAGGGCTTCGCAGAGGATTATTGAAAGCAGTGTGAGGAAAGCCGTTATCCAGGCTGCTGTGATTACGTTTAACCGGGCGGTATCAATGATTTTAATGGGGCAAAACATAATAGGAGAAAACTTCGGTACATGGGTCTACGGTATGTATTACCCGTTATCAACTTTTGCTCGCTATGATCTTGTATGGGAAAACGCAAGCGCGCCTGTAATCGATACTGGTGTGTTGGATGTTAAAAATGACCCTGAAACAATGGTTATAGGCACTATTGGTTGGCCTGATACATTTGATCCTGCTAAGTCATATGAATCATTTGGCTGGGAGATTTTCTGGCATGTTTACGGGCGGCTTGTAACACTGTGGAAGGAAGATACTGAACCTATACCTGAGTTAGCAGTTGCCTGGGCTTTCAGCAAAGACGGGACTGATTTGTACTTCGTTATGCGGGGTGATGTACTGGCATACGACCCATGGAATGGTAAAACGTATCCAATTACCGCGGTTGACGCCCTCTTCAGCGTTTGGCGAGCGGTAAGGGCAAACTTACCCGGCGGACCTCAGTGGATGATTGACAGTTTCATCGACGTTAACTCATCGTCCGTACTAACAGAGAACGAACTCGACTCGATAGCTAAAACTGAAGGCTTAATAGCGGAATTTAAAGGTAAGACAGCTGAAGTGAAAAGCTTTTCTGAGCTTTTGAACTTCTTCGGCTACTCCGGTAAAACAGCTGGAGTAGTAAAATTCAAAATGTGGTTCCCCTATGCACCGATCCTTCAAATATTCGTTACAGGCGTGGGCTCGGTTTTTCCAATGGAGTATGCACTGGGAGACCAATACCAAGCAGCGCTTGGAGATTCGAATAATGGTAAGATACCGGCTGCATGGGCAAATTACATTCAACCCGGGCAGGAGGATCCGGTGTTCCTATTATTATCGACGAAACCTGTGTCGACTGGACCCTACTACGTGGCTGACTATAAAGAGGATAGCTACGTGCTTCTAAAGTTCAACCCCTACTACTGGAACACAACCTTATGGCAAGAGCTATACAGTTTCAAACCATAATTCTCAATTCCTTTTTTTGAGGTGTTTGTTTTTGGGGCTAGTAAGTTACCTAGTTAGAAGGATGCTAACCCTAGTACCTAGCATTATAGGTGCTCTTCTGATAACTTACCTCATAGCTTACGTTATACCGACGGATCCCGTAAGAGCATGGGTTGGAGAGAAACTAATGGACCCCTCAACCCTGGAGAGGTTGAAGAACGAGTATAAGTTCAATGCCCCATGGTATGAGCAGTTCGCTTTCTTGATTCAGAAACTTTTCACCGGTACACTAATCGACCCCACTAAGGGCGTCCCTGTTGTTCAGCAGGTTTCAGAAAAGTTCCCGATCACAGTAGAGTTGGCTATTTTCGGATTCATATTCACCATAGCCATTGGTATACCCCTAGGTATAGTAGCAGCAGCTAAGAAGGATAGTTTAGTCGACCTGTTTGTTAGGGTATTTGCCCTTTTTGGGGGTTCAATCCCATCTTTCGTGCTATACTACTTCTTAATACTTACTTTTTACGTTTATGCTCGAGCGTCACTTATGGCTGGAGTACCGACTGTAAGCTCAGCGTGTATAGCGGAATTAAACGGTATTAAGGATGCAATACCCGTGCTCGGTTTGCTTATCTGGTCTATCGGGCAAGTACCCATGTTCGGTGGATCTATTTGCGGTGAATTCAACATTCTATCGAGCACTTTTATACGTATGTGGCTTCCAGGACTCGCTCTAGGCCTCCTTTCAGGCGGGTTTATAGCCAGAGTGGTAAGAAACAGTTTGCTGGATGCTCTCAGCTCTGATTCCATTTTGTTTGCTAAAGCGAGAGGGTTGAGAGAGGGTAGAATATGGCGTCATGCTCTTAAAAATGCATTCGCGCCGATAACCACTATCTTAGGGCTAAACTTCGCCGGCCTTCTTACTGGTGCAATTATTGCCGAGAATGTGTTCAATATACCAGGGGTAGGTAGGTACATGTACCAAGGAATCAGCAGGCTCAACTTCCCGGTTATCATCGCAGGAACATTCCTTTATGCCATAGTGTACATAGTCATGAATCTAATAGTGGATCTTGTTTACGCGTTGGTGGATCCGAGGGTGAGATACTAACCGGTGAACTGTATGAGTGTTCTCTATAACCTGTTCAGTCGCATAGTAGATTACTACGCTAAACTACGCGACGAAGTGAGCTCAGGCTGGCTGGAGAAAAACAGATCCAAGTTACTTGAAACTAAGCTTTCACTCTTCGTTTTCACTTCCTCGAAGGTAGGGGTCACGGGGATAATCCTCATTTCTGTTACGCTATTTTTAGCGATCTTTGGCCCCTTCATAGCTTGGGAGCCTTATGAGCGTTACCCGCTACTCCTGCGGCCGGAGCTAGCTGGCAAGCTGCCATACCCGCCATGCGTCGGCCAGTGCGATGGACTTCCTTTATGGGGAACGGATCACTACGGGCGAGACGTCCTATCGTTAACTATTAGGGGTTTCAGAATATCGCTAGTTATGAGCGTTACAATAGTCGCCTTTAGTGCCATACTTGGCATTGTGCTGGGGCTTATCTCAGGCTACTTCGGGGGTATCCTCGACGAAATTATCATGAGATTTACTGATATGATGCTAGCTTTCCCGGGGCTTGTATTGGCAATCGCGTTCAGCCTTACGCTGAGGCTATCCCTGCGAAACTTTATGATGTCAAACCCGACGTTCACTGGTTTTGTGGCTGCTATCTTCGCCTTAGATCCGAGCGATGCTCCTAATCTAGCCAACATGCTTTCCGTGTTCTTTGCCTTAATACTCGTCTGGTGGCCGCCTTACACACGGGTTGTTCGAGGCTCTGTGCTTACAGTTAGAGATCAAGGATTCGTTGAGGCTGCTAGAGCATTAGGACTTTCGACTAGAAAGGTGCTTTTCAGACACGTATTACCGAATATTGCTTCTCCCCTTATGGTGATGTTGACCTTCGACTTAGCCACAGCAACGCTCTCTTCGGCGGCTCTATCATTCTTAGGACTAGGCCCTCAACCGCCGATTCCCGACTTAGGTCTTATAATATCGCAGGCTGGACAGTACTTCCCCGAAAGAAGCTGGTGGATAGTCCTCGAAGCTGGCGTAGCTTTACTACTTATATCGCTCGGCTGGAACCTAGTTGGCGACGCGCTGAGAGACGTGTTCGATCCTCGAACTAGAAGGTCAATTGAGTTGAAGGCTAAACTGAAGGTGGGAGCGTGAGCAGAGCTATGGATGATAAGCAAGTACTAAAAGTGAGGAACTTAACAGTAAGGTTTTACACATACGCAGGGGTGGTTCACGCGGTTACCGACGCCTACATAGATATCTACGAGGGGGAAAGCATCGCGATAGTTGGAGAAACCGGCTGTGGAAAAACAATTTTCACCAGGGCTATTACCGGCCTCATAGAGCCGCCGGGTAAGATAGAGTCTGGGACAGCCCTCTTTAGAAGAAGAGGCGGAGAAGTTATTGACTTGCTAAAGCTTGGTCGCGAAGCCCTTAGACAGATAAGGGGGGATGAGATATCCTATGTTTTCCAGGATCCCTCAAGCGCCCTTGATCCCCTGTACACTGCAGGTTACCACATCACCGAGACCCTCAGGGAGCACTATTCAATTGACAAGTCTGAAGCTAATAGTAAGGCTATCGAACTACTTAGAAACGTCTTGATTCCAAATCCTGAACTACGTGTGAAAAATTACCCGCACGAACTCAGTGGAGGAATGAGGCAAAGAATTGTTATAGCCGCGGCGATTGCTAATCAACCTAGGCTATTAATCGCCGATGAACCCACTACGAATTTAGACGTTACCGTCCAAGCTCAAATCTTAGAACTGATTGAAAGCCTCAAAGAGAAGTATGGGATGGGCCTTATCCTGATCACGCATAACCTTGGAATAGTAGCCGAAATAGCTGAGCGTGTCTACATAATGTACGGCGGTATGGTAGTGGAAAACGGAGACGTTTTCTCGATATTTGAAGCCCCTCAACACCCTTATACGAAGCTACTTTTACGCTCCGTCCCCAACCCTCTGATAAAAGTAGAGAAACTTGAGTCGATACCAGGCACCGTACCGGATTTAATTGACATGAAGCCCGGATGCCCGTTCGCCCCGCGGTGCCCCCAGGCTCTTCCGGTATGCTCCGAAAAAACTCCCCCACAGGTTAATTTAGGGAAAGGCCACGTGGTGCATTGCTGGCTTTTAGAGAAAGGTGGTGCCAGTGAGTGAACTCCTCAAAGTGAACCTAGTGAAGAAGTACTTTAGAGTCCGCGGCTCTTTGTTCAAGACACTAAAGGCGGTAGATGGTGTCAGCTTCACTGTTACGAGAGGGGAAACTCTCGGGCTTGTAGGTGAAAGCGGGTGTGGTAAATCAACGCTCGGTAGAGTTGTGATCAAGCTACTTGAGCCGACCTCCGGGGAAATCCTGTTTATGGGTGAAGATGTAACGAAACTTAAAGGGGAGAGTCTAAAGGTCTTCAGGAGACAAGCCCAGATAGTTTTCCAAGACCCGAATACAAGCCTTGATCCAAGGATGACTGTGCTCGAAATACTAGCCGAGCCTCTGCTAGAACACCGGCTAGTCGCTAATAGTATAGAGGAATACCTCGTCGAACAGCTTGAGAGCGTTGGTCTGAGGGAAGATCACCTTTACAGGTATCCACATGAGCTTAGCGGAGGACAGAAACAGAGGGTTGCGATTCTCCGAGCGCTTCTACTTAAACCATCCTTTATTGTGTTAGATGAACCCACATCCTCACTTGACGTTTCCGTGCAAGCGCAGATTCTCAACATGCTCAAAGAGATACAGTCGAAAATGGGGATCTCCTATCTATTCATCTCTCACGATATAGGGGTGGTGAAGTATATGAGCCATAGAATCGCGGTTATGTACTTGGGCAAAATAGCTGAAATCTCACCCTCCGAAGTGATTTTTGAAAAAGCTTTGCATCCCTACACTAGCTATTTACTGGCCTCTGTACCCATTCCTGATCCACGCTACTCGCGGAATAGGAAAAAAGCCGTGCTGCAAGGAGAGCCGCCTTCCCCGATAGAAGTACCTCTCGGTTGCCGTTTCCACCCTAGATGCCCCCACGTAACCGAGAAGTGCAGGAGAGAAGAACCCCAGCTAGTTGAAGTCGAAAACGATCACCAAGTAGCCTGCTGGCTTTACTCAAAAGCTTGACCCGCAGGCTTTCTCGAGCTCTATTTTTACTATGGACTCACCTAGAAGGTACTTCTCATGAAGCCTTGACCGCATCACCTCATCCCCGAGAACCGTGAATATTTGCCTCTTCGCATTAACTACCATGAGTATGTGTATAACTCCTCGATACTCTAACAACCCGGGCTTAATCTCCTGGGCAAACTTTCTAGAGAGAGAAAAAACCGCATAATTTCTAAAAGTTTCCTCGATTTTCCTAGCTGCACCCTTCGCTCCGACCAGCCTAACAGCAGTATAATCCGCTTGATCGAAAAAGAAAACGGGTTGGGGAAGCTCCTCTTTCGAGCCGTCTGCCAATTGCAAGAACTCATTGAGAACCTCTTCAGAACACCTTAAAGGCTCAACTACAGGTGCCTCTATAGCCATCTCCTCAGAAGTTAAAATTCGGGAAGAGACTTTACGGGATAGTAAGAGGCGCAGGGTTTTCGAACCTAGCAAGCTGGATGCAAAGCAGTCCACTAGATAACTCCAGTCCGGTTTGTCTCTGTGATCCAAACGAGCGAAGGGGTACCAGAAAAGGGCCTTAGCATTTAATCTTCGAACAACTTCGCGGTCAGCGTATGCGTAGGGCATAAAGTAAGTCTAAGAACCGACCTTTAAATTAATTAAGACGTAGACAGGATACCTCTGCCATAAAAGGTACAACCCAGCGGTGATAGACGTGAAAATCGAAATAGTTACTTTAGACAGCCGTAAAGTCCCCCTCGTTAAGCTTGAAGAGGGTGACGAAGCCGTTATAGTCTCGGATTTACACTTCGGGTTAAGATATAAAGGGAGATTCCTTACCAAGTTTAAGGAGTTTGAAAACTTTTTAAGGCATCTAGCTGGTAAACCACCCTCCTTACTTATTTTGCTCGGCGACGTTTTCGAGCTATGGAGCGCTAAAGCCAAAGATGTTTTTGCAACGGCTTACGCCTCGTTGAGGGAATTAGCTAAGCTGGACTGTAAAATGATATACGTTGCGGGAAACCATGACCACGTTGTAGCCCATTTGGATCGCATGAGTTTCTTCGAAAACGACAATCTCCTCATTTCGCCGGAATACATCGTTTTAGAAAGCTCCGGTCTTAAAGGCTTGCTTTTCCACGGTCATCAGCTTGACTGGAAGTTCATCAGATTTAAGTGGCTTTGGCGGACAGAGCCTTACATCTACCTTCTCTCCGAATCCCTTTCAGCTTTACCGTGGTCCACTGAATGGATACTTGCAGTGGGCTACGCGTTGCTCTTCTTGTCTTTCATCTCCATTACGAGTAGAGCACCCCTTTCCTTGAGGTTTGTGGCTGTAGCCTCAGCTCTCCTCCTGACAGCGCCTTTCATCATACTATCCTGGAGGAAAATCCAGGATAAGTTCTGGTACGGCCTAGTACAACCCTTAACTTACCAAATGTTCAAAAGCAGACTGCGTGGAAAGGCTTTGAAATCAGAGCCTGTAAGCAAAGCGCTTAGGAATCTCCTCAGCCTAGTAGAGGAGAGCGGGCTGGGGAACACCGATTTCGTAATATTTGGGCACACCCATGTTCCTGGCTTGCATGAAGTTGAGAAAGGGCGCATAGTTGCTAACACAGGGAGCTGGATAGAGGATGAAGAAGGGTTTTGTTGCACTTTTGTGAAGATTAAGGATAGGAAAATTACGCTGACGAGATGGAACGGTTCGGCGGGAGAAAATTTGATGGAAATAACGTTATAGCTGCGGGAGCCGTATAGAAAGGTACTGATTGGGCTCAGCTAATATGTTGGAGCCGTGGGCGGTGGAGGTGTGGTTTTCGCAAATTCTCTAGCATAGTACTCGGCAGAGTATTTCAAGAAGGAAGCCATGGTTCCCAGAACGACTACTAAGTAGCCTATAACTATAAGCACAAGCCCCAGAATTATACTTCCGAAGTCAAACAACCCTTGCGGAGGGCCATAGGGAGCAGTAGGACCTGCACCCATAGACTGCAATGCTGATATTATGGGTGAGCCAATCGCTGCGGCGCCGGCGATTATAAGGATAAAGCCGATAATCCACCAGATTAGGCTTAGCAGTAGAATCTTGAAAGCGGTCGCAAAAGCGGAACCCCATGTAGCCATTTTTAACTCCCAGAGTACTATCCTAAAACCTTTATTTATCCTTATCGCCGGATAAGCTAAAAACAATTATAATCAATTGGGTTGAGATATAAAAGCTGTTAAAGGATAACTTCGTGCTGATCGATTTCTCTATTCCTTAAGCAACCGCGGGACATTCACTGAAGTGTAAGAGTTTATCGCCCAAAAGTAGAACGCTGTCAAAGCCGTCATTATGCCATCCCCTAAAACTAAACCGGCTATGGCGCCTATTTCGAATGGTAGAACGTAATGCAGCGAGGAAAAATTGTATACGCTGTGGGCAACAAAGGATAACGGCCATCCGCCGCGCTCAGCTAGCAAACCCAAGGTAAAACCAAGAAGAAGGTAGTGAGGCACCAGCAGGGCTGAACCCACTAGCGAAGCAGGGTCGCCGAGCCTCATATGGCATAAAGCGAAAACAAAAGCTTGCATTACATTGCCTAAATCCAGGAGCAATACACCACGGTAGAAAAGCTCCTCTACCAAAGCTGCAGCGATCATGAACACACTTAACATAGCTGAGGGGGCTGAACGCATAATAAGAGGATGGAAAGGTATCTGCGCCACTAGGGGTGCGATAAGAGCTATCAGCAGGTCCGGTTTCCTAATAGCAGGTGGATCCTGTTTCTTGCTTACTATAAGAGCTACCGAAAACAAAATCAGGGTTAAGTACGCTATTTCCGAAGAATAGAAGTTGGCTAACGCCGCGAAAACTAGACATGCAGTCAGCCATGCAACGCCAGTAACTTCTCCTTTATTCATCCTTCATTGAAACCCTTTCGGTTAATTAAAGTTACTTAGTCCCCTAAACGGCTATTGACGTGCATACATCCTTTAAGGCGTAAAGCCTTTGAATAAGCTTTGCAAGCGCGAGCATGCGTGATTTACTAGCAATAGTAAGAGCGGCGGCTAAGGCTGGCGGTTTAGCCGCCGCTAGGTTGCGAGAAGAGGAGGGAGTAGAGGAGGTTGGCCGAGGCAGCGGCGGCGATGTAGCTCTCAAAGGCGATTTAATCGCCGAAGAGACTATTATAGAAACTTTAAAACGGGAAGTGGAATCATTCAAGCTCGTCTCAGAAGAAGCTGGTGAAAAAAATTATGGACAATGTGAGCTTTACTTCATCGTAGATCCTCTGGATGGAAGCAGAAACTATAAAAGAGGACTGCCCTTCTTTGCAACTTCTGTAGCGGCCGCGAAGGGGCCGAGCCTTAAAGATGTGTTAGCAGGAGCTATTTATGCACCAATGTTGGGCTTAGAATTTTACGCTGGAAAGGGAAAGGGTGCATACCTTAATGGCCGAAAAGTGCGCATGGCCCAGGACAGTGAAATGGTGGTGGCTGTGAACACTACTCCGAAAGCTTACTTCCTTCCACATATGCTAACTTTAGCTCTATCGATTAAAGGAGTGGTAATCCGTGCCCTAGGGGCAGCAAGTTTAGAGATAGCGGGAGTCGCCACAGGTTGGCTTAGCGCTTACATTGATCCCTGGTTCGCCGTACGAGTAGTCGATGTGGCTGCGGCACTCCTCTTAGCTGCTGAGGCTGGCGCTTACGTCAGTGTTAAAGGTAGCCTAACTAACCCACCTTCACTGTCCTTAAGAGAACGGCTTCATGTGCTGGTTGCTAACTCGGAGCACGTCGCTGAACTGTTAAAGGAAATCGCCGTCAATGCTCTGGGTTTCCCGCCAGAGAAGCTGGTACACGGTAGTTTCTTAAATGAGAACGGGTGTTGACTTGCATGCCGTTTAGAAGACGTAAAGTGGCTATCCTGGGGGCCAGAAGCTTGGCAGCCCAATGGCTTGTCAGGCTGCTCGAAAATCACCCCTGGTTTGAGTTGAGCGCGTTAACGTCAAGCGAGGCTATTGGTAAAAGGTACTTTGAAGCAGTAAAGTGGTTGGCGGGGAGTGAGCCGCCCGAATACGCGGCGAACCTGGAGCTAGCTGAAAGCGATCCGAAAAAGCTGGACGCGGATATCGTTTTTTCTCTACTTCCAGGAGAAGTTGCCTTAAAACTTGAGCCGGAGTTTGCGAAAGCCGGCTTTGCTGTGATCAGCAGAGCGGCGCCGTACCGTTATAGCGGAAAAGTTCCTGTAATAGTCCCCGAAGTTAACCCTGAACATTTAGCTCTGCTTGAGCACCAGCAGGAGTTGTGGAGCGGTGTAGTGGTGGCGGATCCGAACTGCACTACAACTATATTAGCCCTTCCTTTAAAACCCCTGCATGATACGTTTAAGGTTAAAAAAGTCGTTGCTAGTACGCTGCAGGCGGCCTCTGGAGCCGGTTACCCCGGAGTGCCCTCCCTAGAGTTGATAGACAACGTTGTGCCCTATATCCCGGGAGAGGAAGAGAGGACTACTAACGAACTTTTAATGCTTATGGGTAAGGTCTCAAACGGAAGCATAGAGAAAGCTAGCTTCGAAACGAGTTTAACCTGTACAAGGGTTCCGGTGCTAGAGGGGCACCTGGCTAGTGTGTTCCTGGAAACAGAGTACCCAGCTAAGGCACAAGATGCGATGGAGATTTTAAGGGAATTCCGGGGTAAACCGCAGGAGCTCGGGCTTCCCACGGCGCCGAGGCAACCGATTATCGTGCTAGAGGATTGCGACCGGCCTCAGCCGCGTTTGGACCGTTTACGCGGTGATGTAAACGGAATGAGTGTGGTCGTAGGACGAGTTAGGGGAAGAGACACTGATCACTCTATCCTTTTTGTAACTTTAGGTCATAACCTTGTGCGCGGTGCAGCTGGCTCATCGCTCCTTCTAGCTGAGTTGCTAGTAGCTGAAGGATATGCTTAACGCGAAGCTAATATAAATAGGTGATACAGATAGTGATGATGGAGGAAGTTCCATTCAGAGTTAGGGGAAGGAGACGTATTGAAATCCTAGTGCCGATTGCGGCGTTTCTATCACTACTGGTTATAGCGCTCTTGGTAATATGTGTTTACTCTGTCGCCTTGGGTGAGGTGGCGATTACCGTTGACCCGATAACGGGGGCGGTTAGCAAACCTGTTCTCGGTCCATCTTTAGCGTTTAAAGCCCCATGGGCTTACGTTGTCACAGGCTACGTCGGAGTTGAGGCAGTTGACATGTTCTTCGAACCACCGCGCGACTACCCCGCTGTAATAGCGCTGACGAGAGACGGTGTAATGGCTGAAGTGGATATTACAATCAGGTATAAGTTAATCCCGGAGAGGTTCGATATCCTTGTGAGACAGTATCCTAGGCTTAACTATGAAGAAGACTTTCTAGTGGCCACGGCTAGGCAAGTCGTTAGGGAAGTACTTGCAAATTATTCTATGACAGACACTATTGAGAAAAGGGATGTTGTAGCGCGAGCTATCGAGAGCGAACTCTCTAGACGAATTAAGGCTGATCCCGTTATAGGAGTATGTCTCGAGCTTTTAGGTGTAAACATGAGGAATATTAGGCTCCCGGATGCAGTGATTAATGCGATTAACGAGAAAGTAGCTGCCCAGCAGAGAGCCCTTAAAGCCGAGTATGACCGGCAAGCCGCCCTCATACAGGCTAACGCTAGCGCGCAATCTGCTCTTATACAAGCAGAGGGGCAAGCGAAAGCTTTATTGACTATTTCTCAAGCCCAGGCAGAGTCGGTAAAACTTATCGCTAACTTGACAGGCGTTCCCGCTGAGAAAATTCTTAGCTATTACTTCTACCTACAGACGATCAAAGAATTAGCTGCTAGCCAGAAGGCTGTCGTCGTAGTTTCACCCAGCGGCGTCGCACCGCTCATCTCCGTCCCGGGCGGTTAAGGTGATCGCGTGGGAGCTGCTCCACGCCACTTCGCTTACAAGGCGGCTGAAGAAGTCCTACGTAGATTCCCGAATGAGAAACTGTACACAGTCGAAGCTGGAGTAACCCCTAGCGGTAAAATTCACTTAGGCAACTTCATAGACATTGTGCTAGCGGACTCAGTAATGCGTGCGCTCAAAAGTACGGGGGTTGAGGCTGAAGGTTACTTAGCTGTCGATAGCATGGATCCATTTAGGCAATCCCCCACTTTTGCGCCTGAAGAGTTTCAGAGGGAAGCTGATCAGTACGTAGGTAAACCTTTTGAGAAGATTCCGGATCCGTGGAACTGCCACAAAAGTTACGCTCAGCACTTCGTGGAGCCGGTTGAGAAAAGTTTTGAAGCTTACGGTGTAGGGTTACAGGTAAAGTGGGCGAGTGGGCTGCATAGGAGTAGAGGCTACGTAAACTACCTACTAGAAGTATTGAAAAGAGCTGCCCAAGTCGTGGAGGTTTTAAACGAAGTGAAAAAGGAGGCTGGACACGCTAAGCTATACCCTAAAGGTTGGATACCTTACCGCCCTCTTTGCGCTTCATGCGGGAGGATCGACGAGGCTGTTAAGCCGCTTGAATTAACGGAATGCTTGAAGGTAAAATATAGGTGCTCCCATTGCGGCTATGAGGGGGAAGCCGATCCTTCGAAAGCAGAGGGAAAACCGCCATGGAGGGTTGACTGGCCGCTCCGTTGGCTTACGCTTAACGTGCATTTCGAGCCGCTCGGTAAAGATCATATGGCAAGCGGAAGCGGTTATGATACAGGCTGTGCTTTAGCTAAAAAAATCTTTAACCGCGATCCCCCGATACCTATTTTCTACGATTTCGTCTACTTCATAAAACGAGAAAACTCTGTTAAAATTTACTCAAAATTCAGTAAGAGAAAGGGAGTGGGCTTAGGAATCGATGAATGGCTTCGCTACGCCCCTCCTGAAGTCCTCCGCTTCCAGTTCCTGAAGAAAGATTCTTCAAATATCTTCGGCGAAGCACTCAGCCACTGGGATTTCGAGTTCGAGCAAATACCGAGTTATGTAGAGGAGTTTGACAGGTTTGAAGAACATGTATTCAATGATCCGAATCCACTTTTCCAGCAAACTTACAAGTTAGTGATGCCTAACGAAACCCCGGCTCGCGCCCCAAAACGTGTATCCTACTACCAGCTTGCCCGCGTAGCTGCCTGGATGGAGAACCTTGAAGATGGATTGAAAATGCTTGAAAGGCAGGGTAAATTACAAGGGTTAGAGGATTGGGAACTAGTAGATGTTAAGAAAAGGCTTGGAATGGCTTGGGAGTGGCTTAAAATCGTCGGATATGGTGTTGTACTGCAGGACCCCATTAAAGCACTTGAGACCGTTAAGGCTCTCGAACCAAGGGTTGTTCAAGCATTCGTTAAAGCTGCAAGCGAGATCGTGGAAAACCGTTATACTGATGTTAACGAGAGCGTGAGAAAAGCCGCTGAAAAGTTTGGGCTTACTGGTAGGGAGGAAAGACTCTATGTGTACAAGGTTTTCTACCGCTCCTTACTGGGAGAAGACTCAGGGCCCCCTTTAAGGAGACTGATATCTAGGCCTGAGGTAATTGAGCTTCTAAAAAAAATACTAGAAAAATTAACAATTAACTCCGCTTCCTCCTCATAAGGAGAAATCCAATCATTAAGGCAATTATAACTAATGTGGCTGTAATTATTATCTCAACAGGGATAGGCGCTTGTACTTCTTTTCCTTCAGGGATTTCTTGTCCCGGTTCCTCCGCAGGAGGCTGCTCTGGAGGTGCTGCTGGCGTTTCCTCCCGTTTTTCAGGTTGAATATAGTTTATCTCCTCGTAAGTTTGGCCTACATTACCTGCAAGGTCCCATGCTATGGCTTCCACTCGTAGGGTCGTCGCATTAAGCACCGGCAGCTCAACCTGGTAACTGTTCACGCCAATCTCTCGAGCTTCTAGCTCCCCTGATTCACTGCCTGTTGAGTACTTAACTAGAACTTTCCAAACCCCCCAACCTGAGTCGGATACCCGAAGATATAAGGTTACGCGATCTTGCTGTGCAACCGGCCTCCTAGGCGTGTAAAGCGCAAAATTGATAGAGGGGCGTTCGTTATCCGCGTAGCTGGCTACGGTTACAAGGGACGTGGCAGGCTGGACGCTTAAGGTTAAGTGCGTTAAATGCCATGGAGCGTACGCTTTTGAATTTAACTCTTTAACTAGAGTTTTATTGCCGAACAAGCTGTAAGAATGCATGGGGATAGACCCGTTAAGGTATAGCGACGCCTCGATCTCTTTAATGGGTAACCCTAGTCTAGGATCCAGCTTAGCGAGTACAGTAGCAGCCTCGCGGCTTGCATCATATAAGATACGAAATACTGTACCATCCAACGTAAACGAGGAAGGTTCACTTAACGGGTTCTTCCCTGCCTGCCCTATAACTTCGACGCGGCCTTGCGCGTCAATAGAAACTATTTTGAAGCCCCTCCAATCCGCGCTGCCACCTGTCGTAGTGGTAGTAACGAACCAAGTTTTGTTATTATATACTACAAGCCCATCCCCGTGAACGTGTCCGGAGAGCACTAAGCTCACCCCCCGCTCCTCTACAATCCTCAAAAAACGTTGAAGTTCCTCGGTGCGCTCAGCCCAGCTACTGTAAATGTAGCTGCTCAGTTTATCAGACTCTCTCCACGATCCCTCCACAGATGCGAAAAGGTTATAGCGGAAAATTGGGTGATGCATTAAAACGATCTTAACCTTATTTAGATTAGCTGCCATGATTTTATCAAGCCATTCAAGCTGTTGCATGTCAGCATAGCCAGTCATACCAGTATCTAAGCTCGCTATCAGGAAAGGCCCTATTACCCTGTACCAGTTGGCGGGACCCACATAACGACCGTAGTATTTCTCAGAGAAGCTCTTGGCATCCGTTTGCGAGTGATCATGATTACCTGGTATGAAAAACATGGGTTTCCTGATGCGATTAGCCAACTCATACAGGGTTTTAAATGCATTAATATCTGAGCCTATATCTACGCAGTCCCCAGTAATAGCTACTAAATCTACTTGAAGAGTATTAACCAAGTTGAAGGCTGACTCAACGTACACTGTGCTTCGAACACCCCCAACTATTACCTCTACATGTAGGTCAGAGAGATGAGCTATGGAGAGCTTATTTGGTTCCTTCTCCAGTAGCCATATACTTTTAGGCTCCATAACGAGTTCGCCGGATACATTTAAGTAAAGGTCGTAAAGATTCGGCTCTGCTTGAACAGGAGCTTCGAATATTAAAGTAAAAGTATCACCGGTAGAGCCTGAGCTGATCAGCCTTAAAGTATAATTTACTCCCGGAGCCTTTATCCACGCTCCAGTGACCCTGCTCGAACTTAAAAGCGTTACATTAAAGTTTTGTCCGGGAAAAACCACAATTGGCATCGAGTACCTTGGGTCTATTACCCTCACTTCAGGGCTAGCTAAAACATAAGATGTTGTAAGGTATAGAAGAATAACGTAGAAAACCGCGGTAAGCGATTTAACATAAATTTCCCTACTCCCCATTTTTATCAGGTAAAAAATCTCCTAGGATTTAAAACTATTTTATCAGAATAATGTTAACTACTCGAACTCCAGCTCCTCCCAGCCCCGGGCAGGGTAAACTTTAACGTCTTCACTCCTTATGTATAACTTTATTGGAGCTCCCTCGTCGACTTTCTCCTCTGGATCGATATAAGCTATCACCCGATCCCCATTAGCATTAACTCTAAGCTGCTTGTAAGTACCTAAAAACATAACTAACTCGACCCTACCCTCTATTTGATTAGCACCTGAAATAGGGGTCAGGGAGAAATCTTCCGGCCTGAGGACAGCTATAGCCTCGTCCCCTACCTCTCCAACGGTTATACCCTCCAGTTGCAATCCGTTGCTCGTAACTAGCTTAACCCGATCCAATTGTTTACCATCAACCCGGCCTTTTAGTAAACTGCCACGTCCTATGAAAGTAGCTATAAAAAGATTTAATGGTTTAGAGTAAACCTCGATGGGAGTGCCAACTTGCAATATGCGGCCTTTATTCATTACAGCTACTCTATCTGAGATGCTCATCGCTTCCTCTTGATCATGAGTCACGTAAATTGTGGTTATCCCCAAACGCTTTTGGAGTCTTTTAAGCTCCTCCCTCATCCTAAGCCTGAGCTTAGCGTCTAAGTTGCTTAGTGGCTCGTCCATTAATAGAACCTTCGGTTCAACTACCAGGGCTCTGGCTAAAGCTACACGCTGTTGTTGACCACCGCTAAGCTGCAACGGGTAGCGGTTTTCAAGCCCTTCAAGGCCTACCAGTTTTAAAACTTCATTTACCCTTCTTCTGATCTCGCTCGAGGCTGCGCCCCTTACCTTTAAACCATAAGCAACATTTTCGAAAACAGTCATATGCGGCCATAGAGCATAGTTCTGGAACACCATAGCGCAGCCCCTTTCAGACGGTTTCTTGAAGGTTACATCCTCCCCATCAAAAGTTACGTAGCCACTGTCAGGTAGCTCAAAACCGGCTATAATTCTCAGCGTAGTCGTTTTCCCGCAACCCGAAGGCCCAAGCAGAGTAAATAGCTCGCTGTGTTCTATACTCAGCGTCACATTGTCAGCAGCTATTATGTTCTCAAACTTCTTTGAAACTCCTTTAAGGTCTACTCTCGTCATACCTACACCCCGATGTAAGCATACCGCTGCTTAAACACTACGTTTACCAGAGTAATCACAAACAGCTGAGTAGTTATTAGTAACACACCCAGAGAAGCTACAATATAAGGTCCACCAACTCTCTCAAGGTAATCCATCATAATGTAGGTGATTGGAGCGCTATGCCTCTCCCCCATCCCGCCTAAACCCCCAAGCGTTACACTGGTGCTTGTTTCACTCATACAGTATACAAAGCTTACCATGACGCCGCTTAGCAGACTTAAACCGATTAATGGAAGAACTATATTTATTAGAGTCTTAAACCTTCCTGCTCCCAGGTTCAAGGAAGCTTCTTCCAATGCTATGTGGATTTGTTGAAGACCTGCAAAAACAGCCCTAGCTGTAAATGGCAACCTCCTTATAGCGTAAGCTAAGACTAATAGCGCCGATGGCCCGCTCGAGATAGGATCCAAGATTGATCCCCGGAAAAATGAAGAAAAAAAGTAAAAATACCCAACAGCTAGCACCAGACCTGGTATCGCAACCGGAGAAGTTACTAGGAGATCCAGCAGCTCGAGTCCTCGAAAACGAGCGATAACGTAGGGGGCTGAGACCCCGATGAAAGCTATTAGGAGTAAAGCGAAAAGCGAGTAGGTTAAACTGTTAAGTATAGCTCTAGACACTAGGGGGTCTGAAACCATAGAACCTAAATGCTCAAGTGTAAATCCTTCAGGTAGAGGGCCTGTCCACCGCTCAGCGAACGCATAGGCGAAGACTGCTAGCTGTGGGAAAGCAGAGAACACTAGTAGGGGTGTTAATGCTGTATATACTGCCAGTTTACCTTTTAAACCCAGCCTAGTTACCCTTGGCTTCCACCTACCACCCCTACTTAGCATAGCGTACTGCTTCAAAGTCACGTACTTCCTGATAATAGTGAATATAACTAAGGCAAGCATTAGTAAAATCACGGCCAGCTGAGCGGCAGCCGGTGAAAGCTGACCGGTTGTAGCCTCGATAAATCGGTTAAAAACCTGATAGGATATTAGCCTATGCTCGTTAAATACTATTGGCGCAGCTACATCCTCTAACGAGAATATGAAAACCAGTGCAGCACCAGCGGCGAGGCCAGGTAAGGATAAGGGTAAGGTTACTGTTCTGAATAGTCTTAAACTCTTAGCTCCAAGGTTCTCGGCTTGTTCTTCTAAACTCGGATCAATGTTAACCATGCTAGCGTAAACGTTGAGGTAAACTAAGGGATAGAAAGTCATAATTTGCGCTACAGCGACTCCTGCTAATTCCGTAATCCCCAATCTAATGGGTAAACCTAACACGTCGCAGATAAGCCATGATACGATGCCGTCCCTCCAGTCAAATAGCTTCCTTATTACAAATGAGTTTATAAAAGGTGTTTGAAGAAGAGGTACAGTGGCTAAGATTCTCAGTGCTTGCTTACCCTTAAAATCGTACCGCGCGAAGATAAATGCAACGATGACACCGATAACACTGGCGGCGAAGGTTACTACCAGGCCGTTTAAAATAGAGTTAACGACTGCACTGAAACTAATGCCTGTAATCTTGAAAACAGTAACCTGTCGACCTCGGAACACCACACTACTGGCTGTTAAAAGATTGCTTTTCGGTTTAAGGTCGAAGTAAGTTGGATCATTTAGTAGGTAAGCCGGATTGTAAAGAGAAGCTGCATAAATAACCGACGCTAAAGGGGCTACTAAGAGAAACATAAACATTAAAACTGGTAAAACTATCAGGATGACTAGAAAAGGATCAAAGTAGAAAAATAATCTATCTGGTTTACGGAACACACTTTGCACCCAACTTTTAGCCGCCTAAGGATTTTAGAACGGTAGAATAGCGGTCAATCGCTGCGCGCTTCCACATAGTAATCAATACATCTTTAAAAGCTGCATCGGATTGAAACTTTTCACATATGGATATTGCATAGTCCTGAGTAAATGTAACGTTTTCAGATGTTAAAGGATCTGTAAAATTGAGTGGAGCAGTAATCGCGTCCACATACTTTTGATACTCACTCTCCGAAAGCTTACCGGAGAAATAATTGGCAAGTAAGGCTTTCCAAACGGCTCTCAAGTAATCCTTCACCTCCACAAGCGTGGCTCTAAAGTACCACTGCATAACCGGCTCGTAAGACAATGCCAGCGTATCGTTAAACTCGATTGAAGGGGTTTCTAAGGCTCTTTCATAAGCTTCTTTCAAGTCAACTCTACTCGAACCTTCAGGAGTCTCAAAAACCCGTGGATTCGCTGGTAATCTATTTATCTCGGGGTCCAACCATATTTTCTGCCCCTCTGTTAAGACCCATGCAATAAAAGCCTGCGCAGCCTCCGGGTTTTCACTCCCGATGACGAGAGCTATCGGGTCACCGTTAACTATACTTTCACCTTCTGGTACTATATATTCACAGTCCGGGTTAATATACTTGGCAGTATAGCCATAGAAATCGATCGTTATTGCAGCTGCGGCATCACCTTGAATCACCGCGTCTCGAGCATCACCGCTACCAGGGTAAATTTCCGCGTTCGCGGCCATCAGAGTTAAAAGCCTCCAACCCTCGTTCCACCCATAGCGTTGAAGGATGATTTCATACATTCGAGTATGGCTTGTGCTTTGAGTAGGGTCAGCTATAGCAAGAGCCGGTTCATTAAACTCCACAAGAGTTTTACCCAGCGTAGGGGAAGCCAAGTCTGACCAGCTACGTGGAACGGGGAGATTATAATCCCTTAATCTTACATGGTTAACTGTGAAACCAAAGCTGGAGATAGCGGCTGCTACCCAGTATATTTCACCGTTCTTCATGCGCTTCATAGGTACACCCATAATTTCATCAGGCACTTGAGTAGCCGCCTCTATAGCAGCTTTAGATGTTAAAGGCGCTAATAATCCTCTCTGAAATAGTGAATCGAAAAGTGTTGGCCCTCCGCCCCATGCTACATCAGCTTTCTCACCGGTAATGTAACTTTCCCACAAGCCGGGTGGTAATCCAACTGTTTTTAAATCCGTAATATTGTATTTTTTAGCCACGTCACTGGATAGGAACATTCGACGTGCCTTCACAAGTATTTCAGTTGGATGCCTACTTATTACAACCAGCTGTACACTTTTTGATAGTTGATCGCCTGGAGGGGTTTCAGTGGGCTGGCTTGGAGTGGGTGGTTTCTGAAATAACAAAATCATGATAATTAATCCAACTGCTAATACTGCTATTAGTGCAATCGCTATGGTTTTGCTAATACCTTTCATCGTGACTAATTACATAAGGGGCAAATAAACCTCACGATTACCAAGAAAACGATAAACTTTTATACTGTGACGCGGTAAACTCTCCGTGGGAAACAAAACATTAGCAATAATTATGATAACGAGCTTCGTGATCGCTTTAACCGCTTCCCCATTATCCCTTTCAGCACCAGTTGGCATTCCAATTTTGATAGACCTGAGCCATAAGCAACCCTCGATGGGTGTTGACGTAATTATCAAAATGGTACCTGAAGCACAATGGTATGTTTTAGTTAGCAGTAAAGATGCGGCGGATGCTCTTCCCGCTACAATTAAAGAAAACTCTGTGGTTCTGGTAGGTGATTTCTCTACTGTCGACCTAGAGAAACTCGGGATAGTAATGGTTATTTTCGGTCAACCTCAGACCACTTTAAAGCCAGAAGAAATTACCGCTTTAGCGAAGTGGTTCCTTACAGACTCTGGAAGAACGCTCTGGGTTTCAGCCGATAGCGACTATCCAGCTCAGGGTGGTGAACAATCTCAGCACGTTGCTAATGCTATCCTAGAAGCTGTAGGCGCTCACCTTAGGATGGATTACACTGCTGCTTACGATTCTCTCAGTAACGCCGGTGGCGCTACGTACAGGGTTTTAGCCTTTGTCAACGTTAGTGAAATACCCGTTCTCAGGTATGGTTGTGATCGTGTGCTCTTCCACGGCCCAGGTCCGGTAGCCTGGGTGGATGACGCAGGCAAGTGGCATAAATTATTGCCAACTGAAAAACCTAAGAATACTTTTATAATTGCATCGACAAGCTCTGAGTCTGAGATAGTTGAAAATCAAGCGGAGCCTCAAGGAACTACAGCAAAAGTGTACAAGCCAGGGGATAGAGGCTCTTTCGTGCTGATGGCGGCGGAATACATACCGGTGAAAAACGCTTCTAACATAGTTATTCTTTCAGGAGAAACTCCTTACGGTGGCTACCAGCCGGGAGCTACCTGGAGTTACTATGGAATTAGAATAAGTGGTCCACGATTTGTTCGAAACGTGATACTCTGGGCAACAGGCTACATGGGCGAATTAAAAGAATATGAAAAGTTGGCTAAGCTACCTGAAGAGATTTTAACAAGAGTAGAGACACTGAGTAAGGAAATTAGCTCAAGGGTAGAGACTCTAAGCAGAGATCTCACAAATAGGGTTGATTCAGCTATAGCTGGAGTTTCCTCTACCCTAAACTTGGCTTTAGGTTTAGCCGCTATTGCTTTGATTCTAGCTATAGTAGCTTTAGCGTTATCATTCAGGAAACCGAAATCAGGTTAATTAAATTGAAATTTTTATTTTAAAATTTTTCCTCTTAATACAAGTTAAACACTTATACTTTGAATAAATTAGCCTCCCGAAACGACTGGTATAAGCTTTAAATGTGAGGGATTCTCAATAGCCTTGTCGTCAGGCACGACCCTCCCGTTGAGCACGGCTACGTACTCGGAGGGATTCAGCCCTATACGTTTGACTACGCTTTCAACAGTTTCCCCCACCTTAATCTTTAAGGACTTCTCACCTAAGCGTATAACCTCAACTTTAACTTCAACCTCCTCCATATTCTAGGTGATCGTGAACCCTCGGTAATAAAACTTGAGTTAATAAATCATAGGTAAAAAGGGACCAAATATCCTAGCAAGCGAAGTGTACTGGGGAACATATACCTTTTCCCTCCCTTTGACAATTGCATCAAGTATTGCCTTAGCTACTTGCTCGGGTTTTATAGGTTTCACCCAGCTTGGCGGGGGGCTACCAGCCCTTCGGTGGAATTCTGTATCAATTACACCCGGGTAAACTGAAACTACTCTAATCCCTTTCGACTTTAACTCTCTACGGAGAACCTCCGTAGCATAGTGTAACGCTATTTTCGTTGCTCCGTAAGCTGGAAGCTTTAACATGAGAAAGTGTAGCCCAGTGGTTAAAACGTTGACAACAGCCGAGTTATTATGGAGAAGTGGAAGCAGCTTCTTCGTCAGATTAATAGGCGCAATAAAGTTCACTATCGTCATTGAAATCAACTCCTCATCGCTGTGCTCTAACAACTCTCTGTAAAGACCAAAACCGGCGTTGTTAACCAGTAGATCAACCTTACCTAGACTGGCTTGAGCTTTACGGAAAACCATGTTTAAGCTTTCAGGTTTTGAGAGATCTGCAACTATGTAATCGAAGCGCTCTCCAAACATGTTACTGAGATCCTTTAGAGGTTCCTCCCTTCTAGCTATACCTAGAACCTTTGGGCTGCTAAAACGACTACAGACCTCGATACACAAGGCTTTACCTATGCCTGACGACGCTCCCGTGATTACTGCTTTCATAGCATTCCCCACCGGTTCTTAAAGGCAGAGAAACAATCTTTCTGAAAAATTACTATGAGCTTCTGCTTTTCCTAAGCTTATAGAGAGCTACCTCGGCCTTAATGGTCTCCGACGGCAGCTTGTTAGGTATTCCAGCAGCTCTAGCTAGCACGTAGACCTGAGCGGCTCTCTCCACACAAACTAGGATATCAAAAGCTTCCATTATATCCCTACCACAAGTGAGTATACCGTGGTTAGCCATGATCACGGCGCTTCGATCGCCTAATGCTCCTACCACATTATTGGCAAGCTCTTGAGAACCGAAGATAGCGTAATCTGCAACTTTCACTCCGCCGCCCACATATATTGCAAGCTCCTCTACAACTGGTTCAAGATCTACACGTAAAACGCCGAGAACAGTTGCATATATTGGATGAGCATGGATGATCGCCCTCACGTCCTGCCTATTCTTGTAAACTGTTACATGTAATGGCAGCTCGACGGATGGTTGACCAGTCCCCTCTAAAACCTCTCCCTCTTCATTAACTAGCAGCACATCCTCAGGCTTCATGGACGCTTTCCTAGCCCCTGTAGGCGATATCAGGTACTCGTTTTCAGAAACTCTAACGCTTACGTTTCCACTGTAGCCGTAGTTAAGATTTTTCTCTTCCATAAGCCTGAAAACAGTTACTATCCGTTCCCGCTCAGTTAGGTACCTCACATGTTAACCCACCTGCAAGATACACTTTAATTTTCCTGTGGATGCTCAGATTCCCCAAGAGGTAACTTCACTACTTGACCTGTTCTGCCAGATTGATAAACCGCCTTTATCAGCTCCAAACTCCTTCTGCCTTCAATACCGTCTACTCGGGGTTTACCGTCCAACGCTACAGATTGAGCGAAATCCTTTATGAGCTTTGTATGGTTATCTACTGGAACTGCCTCGGGTCTAGACCATGAGGCCAGCCCAGATTCCCTACGTCTCTCTTCGCGAGTTTCTTCACCTCTCATGACTAACATTTTTAACTCAGCTCCCTCGATAACCGCTGTACCTTCTGTCCCATGAATTTCAAGTCTAGTTGGTAAGCCAGGGTAAATGGCTGTTGCTCCCTGCACAACGCCAAAAGCTCCGTTTTTAAACTTCAGTGCAGCTACAGCGAGGTCCTCCACCTCAATGTTATGAGCGAATGTACCAGTTAACCCCCAAAGTTCCTCCACGTCTCCCATAAACCAAAGAAGTAGATCGATCGTATGTATAGCTTGGTTGATTAAAGCCCCGCCCCCCTCCGTCGCCCACCTGCCTCTCCAGTCGCTCCGCTCATAGTATTCTTGAGGTCTAAACCATTCGACAACCGCTTCGCCCATTATTAACCTGCCTAGCTTCTCTTCCTCGATCAAGCCCTTCAACTTTTCTATAATGGGGTCGAACCGATACTCAAAAATCACGCCTAGCTTCACTCCTTTCTTTTCAGCCCTTCGAATCATCTCATCCGCTTCCCTAAGGCTAACGGCCATCGGTTTATCGACTAGCACATGGAAACCAGCTTCGATCGCCGCTAAAGCTTGAGGAAAATGCAAGTAATGAGGTGTCGAAATAGTTACGACATCGAAACCCCCTTCGTTAAGCATTTGTTCGAAGCTTGTGTACCATCGCTTTACTCCATACTTTCTGGCGAACTCCTCAGTTTTTATCGCTTTCCTTCCCGCTACGGCTACGAGTTCTGCCGAACCTTCCCTTTTTAACAGTTGTAATGCCTTGGCTACAAAATCCCCTCCAACACCGGTTCCCACTAAACAAAATCTTATCATCAACCGAGTAAGCATGCGTAAGATAAAACTCTTACATTTATTTTTGGATGGTTATGCACTGAAGACTATCAAGCGACTATTAAGTATTGATGAAGCTCGAAAACGGAGCATTGCTTTTTAATATTTAGACATGAATTCAATGTATGCTCAGTTTCGGTCCTGATGTTGAGCGGCTAGCTAGAAAGCTGGTAGCAGGCTACATGGTCTACTTCTCTTACGATCTGCTTAACTCAGAGGGGAGGAAGATTTTCGAGGAGATGGCTAGGATGCTTATACACGAACATCCAGAGTTGAAAAACATAGTCGTGAAAGCTAGGAAGAATCCTACACTCGAAAACGTGATGAAGATTGCTGAAAGGATTCTGGGCCCGGAGGCTCGGATTTTGCTAAGAAACTCTGTTAACGGCCCATATAGTTACTACGAGCTTTAATATCAGGAGCCTGGATCCGCTCATAGCTTAGCTCGCTGCTTCCAACCTTCATCACAGGCTGACTATTTCCGTTTACTATTAAAGTTGACTACTAGTTTATATGCTTCGATAGACACAAATGGAATTGTTATATACGGGACAATTTCCAGTAGCTCATTAAAGGTAAGTGGGGTTAATTCAAATACTGTGGATAGCGGCGTGTAAATTGGAATAAGCGACAGTGCAATTCCAGCCAGTATACTTAGAAAAAGCAGCTTGTTTACAGTCTTCAGTTTAAAGAAGGGAAGTTTTTCACTCCTGAACGCATAAGAGCTTATAGTTTCTCCAAGACAGAAGAAAGCGAAAGCGGCAGTTCTAGCCTTAATTATCCCTATTGGGAGAAAGACTAAAAGCATAAAAATCGTTAAGCTAGCCGTCAGCGCTCCAATACCGGTGTAAGCCGCGATCCTCCTAAGAGATATGAGCCGTTCACCTATCCCACGTGGTGGCCGCTCCATTACACCGGGTTCCTCAGGCTCCAAACCCAAAGCTAATGCTGGTAATGAATCTGTAACCAGGTTTATCCATAATAGCTGGGAAGCGGACAATGGCACCGGTAGACCTAGAAGCTCGGCGCTCAATACAGCAAACACTTCGCCAAGGTTGCAGGATAACAGAAAATCTATTGGCTTCTTCACGTTCTCGTATATAATCCTACCCTGCTTCACAGCCTCAACTATAGTTGAATAATTGTCATCCGCGAGTACCAAGTCTGCAACCTCTTTCGCTACATCAGTACCCTTAATGCCCATGGCTACACCCACGTCAGCAGCTTTCAATGCTGGAGCATCGTTTACGCCATCCCCAGTCATAGCGACTACATACCCTTTCCGCTTCAGGGCTCTTACTATACGTAACTTATGGGTTGGAGTTACACGCGCGAATACGCTTACAGTTTCAAGCGCTTTTTCAAGCTCCTCATCACTCATCCGATCAACCTGGCTTCCCTTCAGAGCAGCACCGGTATCTATGCCGACTTCCTTAGCTATGGCGCTAGCTGTTAACTCGTGATCACCCGTAACTATGATTGTTCGTACACCAGCATGCTCAGCTAAATCGACAGCCTCTTTAACGCCTTCGCGGGGTGGATCCCATATCGCGAGCACTGCTAGGAACACCATATCTTTTTCAATATCATCTACATCAGCATCCACCAGCCATGCATCACCTATCCTGTAAGCCGCGCCTAAAGTCCTGTAACCCTTGGATGCATAAGCTTCAATTGCATCTAAAAGGGCTTTTTCAAGCTCTTGTGTTAAAGGTTGCTGCTCCCCATTAACTTCGATCTGCGAACAGCGTTTAAGTAAGAGCTCTGGGGCGCCGAAGGTTGCTACAAACACTCTACCGTTGGGTAAACTGTGAAGAGTGCTCTTCCGCTTTCTAACTCTATCGAAATGAAGAGTTCTCAGCCTTGGATACTTATCCGCTATGTCAAACCCCTTCCTTAGGGAAAGATCTTTCAATGCAACCTCTGTGGGTTGACCTCTAAGGATTATTTTACTACCGGATTTTTCGACGGCGACATCGTTATAAATAGCGCACATGTAGAGGAGCCGCTCGACCCCTTTGCTTTCAGGTAAACTACTGTTCATACTTACCGTAGAGTTTACATCCAAGTCCTTTAAGTCGATGAAGATCCTTCTAACCTCCATCTCCCCTTTAGTTATAGTACCGGTTTTATCGCTGCAGATCACGTTGCAAGCCCCTAAGGTTTCAATAGCAGCTAACTTCCTCACTATCGCGTTAACCTTAGCCATTCGAAGCGCCCCAATCGCCAGTATGGCAGTTGCTATTGCTGGCAAGCCCTCGGGAACAGCGGCTACGGCAAGTGCTGCAGCTGTTAGCATTGCATCGGCTAATCCCTCTCCTATGGCTAGCTCTAACAGGAAAACAAGGGCGCAAAGAGCCAATAAGAGACCGCCAATCCATTTCCCGAAACGATCAAGTTCAACTTCTAAAAGAGTCTTCTGAGCCTCGACCTGTTCCAAGCTAGCCGCTATCTTACCTAGCTCAGTCGACATGCCTGTAGCTACTACGACGCCTTTACCTGCGCCTTTGACGACATAAGTTCCTGTAAAGACTATGTTGGATCGCTCGTAAACTTGGGCATCCTCCGGCAGCACTTGACTTGGATCCTTTTCTACCGGAATGCTTTCCCCAGTTAAAGGTGATTCATCGACTTCTATGTTCTCAGCTTCTATCAACCTTAAATCCGCTGGAACTCTATCTCCTTCGCTGAGAATTACGATATCACCGGGTACAATAAATTTAGCTTCAATTAATTTAACTTGACCATCCCTGATAACTTTAGCTTTGGGTGCAGCCATTTCCTTAAGAGTTTGAACAGCTTTTTCCGCCTTGTACTCTTGCAGGAAACCAGCTACCGCCATTAGGATGATGATGCCCACGATTAATACTGAATCTAAAACCTCTCCAAGTGCGAAGGACAGGAGAGTTGCCGCTAATAGGATATACACAAGAAAGCTCTTAAACTGGCTCAGAAACATTAGAATAGGGTTAACGCGTTTACCTGCAAGCTCGTTGAAACCATATTTTCGAATTCTTTCCTCTGCCTCTTGCTCGGTAAGCCCCTTTAGCGAAGTACCCAGTTTCGCAAGCGCTTCATTAACGCTAACTGAGTGCCACATTTCGTGTCGGAGCGAGAGTTCAAAGTAGTAAAAAAACTTCACGCTAATAAGTGCTCGATTAAGATGCTAAATCTAAACACAAAGTTTGCTGAAAACTCATTAATACCCATTAGCGTGTGTATCGAAGTAAATTGTTTTTCTGATCAGCCTTAGAGCGAGTTCCATAAAAAGTTTCACTTATAAGATTAGTAAAAATATCTCCATGGGTTATACAGAAGGATACCGCTAGCTTTGCAACATTATGCGAGGTATAGGTTCCCAGTCATCGAAAGGTGGTCTAACCCGCTTGCACTCCTCCGGGTTCAGTGAAAGCAAATGTGCTTTAGGAAGAGCGTCCAGCAAGTCGGTTGCTAGAATGTGGTATCCTCTCTCCATAGCTACTAAATCTCCGGCAAGTCCGTTAACGAACGCGGCAGCACACGCGGCCCTGAAGGGATCCTTTGTCCACGCGAGAAACGTAGCGGTAACGCCTGTGAGCACATCCCCTGTGCCTCCAACCGTCATTCCAGGATTACCGGTTTTATTCAATTTCACCCGCTCGCCGTCGCTTACAATGTCAATGTGTCCCTTCAAGAGTACAGTGCAACCCGTCATAGAGGACAAACGCTTAGCCGCTTCTACCCTTTCCTCAACATTTTCACCGACGCTCCAGCCCGTTATCGCTTTCAGCTCACCGGCATGGGGGGTTAGTACCACCTTGCCCCCTTTAACTGAATAAATGTCAGTTGCCAATGCTTTAAGCGCGTCTGCGTCGATCACCATTAATTTGCTGGAAGAGAACTCGGTCATTAAGCGTAGAGAAGCTTCTAAGGTCTCTTCGGCGAGACCCAAACCCGGGCCTATGGCTACTACATCAAATTTCTCTGCTACTTTTAAAAGTTCATTCAGAAGCTTCGGCGTTAAACGTTTCCCCTCATAGGGGACTACTATCAAGTTCGGTGAGAAGGCCCTTACTGGGCCTGCTGCCTGTTCGGGGACCGCGACCGCGACTAAGTCGGCCCCCATTCTTAAGCTGGCCAAAGCCGTAAGAGCTGGAGCGCCCGTGTAGGTTTCCGAGCCGCCGATAATCAATACCCTTCCGAAATCACCTTTCTTGCTCCAAGGCCTTCGAGACTTCGTGGCGGCTATCGAGTCCCCGGGGCCACAGATAAGCTCAGCCTCAAGCGGAACGCCTGCCTGCTCGACGACAAGCTCACCCACGTACCTCTTAGCCTCTTCCCTCAGCAGGCCTGGCTTGGCAGTGTGGAAGGTAACCGTGAGATCCGCTTCAACAGCGACGCCCAATACCTCCCCAGTGTCCGCGTCCAAGCCCGAGGGGACGTCAACCGCAACCTTGAGCATGGAGCCCGAGTTGTTCACCGCCTCAATGGCCCTCCTGTAGGGGCCCCGAACCTCGCTTTTAAGCCCTGTACCAAATATCGCGTCGATGATAACGTCGGCCGACTCCAGCAGCGCAGGTGCGCGCTCGGCACAGGGGTCCACGACTAACTCCACCGTCGATGCCATCGAGCGCAGTGCCTCAAAGTTGGCCCTCGCCTCCCTAGTCCTGATAGCCTCGGCTCGCGCGAGAAGGGCTACTGTTACACGGGCGAAGGGGGCTAGGTGACGGGCAGCAACCATGCCGTCACCGCCGTTGTTCCCGGGGCCGCAGAGGATTAAAATCTTCTCCCCCTTCAGCCTCGACTTCACGTGCCTGGCTACGGCAGCGCCTGCGTTCTCCATCAGCTGGAGGCGGCTGACGCCTAAGTACTCGGAGTTATCATCAAAGATCGATAAATCTAGGCTGGTTAAGACACGCACAGTAGGACTACATTGCCAGCTAATTAAATTTACTTTAAAAGGAATTAAGAAAGAAAAGGGAAAGGGACAGGTTAGCCTGCTTACCTATAGCCCAGCATCATCTGCCTGCGTTCAAGGAAATCGCGGTGCTCTTTTAACAGGTTGAAAAGCGCAGTCCGAATCGCCTCACTCCTATTGTTGAATACACCCATATCCACGAGTTGATCGAGCGCGTCCAGAAGAGCCCTCGGTATATGGAAGCTTACGATATAAGTTTTAGAGCCTATCACTAAAGGCGGTTTTCTGAGTTCCTCTTTGTTGCTCATCATCATAATATGTGGTGGGCAGGTATTTTAAGCTGATACTTGCATGATTTATACCCTTGTATGATCGAATTAAAATAATAGTACGCGGGTAATACTGTACTTTAGCATGGAGGTCAACAATAAATACGCATGAATCGCCGGTGCTGACAGTATGAGCACTATCAACGCTCTAAAAACGAAGATAAGAGAAGAAGTTTGGAACACTCTCGACGTTAACAGAGTAGCTTCGCCTAGACCCAGTAAAGGTAAAATACCTACCTTCGCTGGTGCTCGAACCGCAGCCCTAAAGTTAGTTAAAAGAGATCTATTCAAAGGAGCTGAAGTGGTTTTCTCCACTCCAGACTCTTCGTTACAGCCAATTCGAGAAGAAACGCTAAAAACCGGTAAAACGCTCGTAATGATAACCCCCAACCTTAGTGGATTCGTTATTGTAGATGGGGGCAGTATCCCAAACTATAGGATCACGATTGCCGCTACACCGAGAGGGGCTTTAACATTCGGCCAAAGAGTTAAGGTACCTGAAAACGTTAAAGTGGATCTAATACTCGTGGGCAGCGTGGCTGTGGATAGGCTCGGCGGTCGCCTCGGAAGGGGGGACGGTCAGCAGGATATAGAATACGCTGTTCTGCGGGAGCTAAAGTTGATCAGCGACCAAACTCCAGTGGTTACAGCTATTCATGACCTCCAAATAGTTTCCAGGGTGCCAATGCTTTACCATGACTTACCAGTCGACTATATAATTACACCTACACTATTCTTAAAAATTCAAGACGGTTATAAGAAACCCTCAGGCATTATCTGGGATGTCGTGAACGCAGAGACAATAGAAAAACTCCCACTTCTTAAAATATTATATGGTTCCGTTTAATGTATTGAAATAGAATGGTTCAAATCTGATTACCTCTAAGGTTTTAAAAGTAATTAACAAGAATTCAGATATAATGCCAGAGAATAAAGTAAAAATCTCTTAAATAAGAAAATTAGTATGGAGCCAGCCACGTAGACTTTACCATTATGGCAAAAGATATTAACAGCGAAGTTGCTACACCATATCCAACGACTGCACCAGCGTACACAGACCATTTAAGCCTCTCTACTGTTTCACGCTTGAAGCGAATTAGAATCCTATAAATTACGTGACCGATAGCTATCGATATCGCGTACGGAGGTATAGTTGAAGCTCCCACAGTAAATATCACGAGCGAGAATGGGATGCGTAAAACCTTCGTGACAAAGTGTAGAAGAACTCCTAGTATGAATGCTGCTTCGAGAATAGGGTAGCTTTGACCCGGGTTTAGCAAAATCGATTGAAAAGCAGTGCCTCTCGTAATCCATAAGCAGCTTTGGATCACGTTTATGGGCCAGCTAGCTTGAGCCCAAGGATATGCTTGAGATGGAATCGGACCGAACAACCAAATGATACTCGTGTGGATGAAACTCATTATCAGCGAAAGAGGTATCGCGATAGCGGCCACTGTGAGCACAACATCCCTAAGTTTTAATCCTATGTAGCGAGCCACGTAGAAGCGTGTACACCAAGTAACTCCATCACCCGGCATGGGGGCCAGCCAAGCACTGACTCCAAGCTGGCTGTGAACCGGTATATTACCTGAAGTCTGCGTAGTTATCAGAACTATCTCCCTCAGCGGTATTTGAGCCACCGAGTAACCGGTTTCTCCGACACCCCTCGCGTTAATTAGAGTAGAGAATAACGGCCAAAACACCGTCAGAATAGTTAAAGGAAGTATTGGAAATGATGGAAGGAGCAACGCTAAACTCGCCGTCCAAGCAGCAACGCCTAGAAAATAAATCGCTAACAACTTCCAATACGAGAATCCGACTGGTGCATTACCCCTCGCGCTACCTCCAAGTGTTGAGAAAGCACTTTTAAGGAACCTGCCTATGCGTGTTAGCTCAACAACCATTATCGCGAAAGTTAAGCCCACGAACGCGCTGCTCCAAACATGTAGGTACGTGAACTGCCAGTTCAGCGTTATATTGAATCCTGGTGTCCACTCAGGAACCAAATCCCTGAAGTAGGATAACAGTAAGGAGTTACCGATTATCCATATGGTGATAGAGCCGATTAGCATAAGTACAACGTTAAATGTCGGAAGAATCAATCCTGCAAAGAATGTGAATAAGTCTGTAGCGATTCCTAGCAGAGTGCCGGGTAAGCCCAGCAAAGATTCGGCCCCTACTGATAGGTCAATAAAAGGTACCGGTATTAGCGTTACCACTCTGCCTCCCATCGTAGAGCCCAGTATATACGGTGTATAAACAAGCAGTGCGTAGACAAAAGCCGCTATAAAACCAAGAACCATAGCTCGCATTTTCTCATGCTCTCTTTCGCCCAGCGTAACAGCAATCTCTGCATCCACCCTAGCGAAGGGGAAAGGAAGTTTCTCCTCTATTACGTACATTTGATAAGCAAGGTATCCCAAGGGGAGTTCTATCACAAGCGGTAAAATAACCCCTAAGACAATTGAAACAAGAATTGGAATGAACCACTCCGGGTGAAGGAAAGTTCTGATTACCTGTTGTCTGATCAGAGGGTTACTGGGAACCCACCATTCTGGTAGGTATTCAGTTACGCCGAAAGCCATTGCTTCAGGGCTGTTAGCAAAGTAAACCCTGTATATGAACTGGAAAAAGAACACATTATAGGCGGAGAGGCTTATTGCCAGATTCATCAAGTATATCTCCTGTGATGAAAGGAAACGGCCTCCAAAACTCCTGAGCACAAAGTTAAACAATAGAATAGTTGTAAATGCAAGTCCTCCCGCGGCTCCCCCTATTAAGTTCATCCATATAGCTACTGGCATCAATGCGAGCGACGCAAAAATAGCAGCCAGTACAACGCGGAAGGTTATACCGCTCACCAATTGGGATTCTTGTATGCTCATGCAAACCACCCCCCAGCTTTTTCGATATACAGTTTTCTATCTTCTTCTTTTAGAGAACGCCAAACTAGCAGCCGTTTCCTGACCTCATCTACAAATCTCAGGTGATTAGCAATCCAGAGCTGGCGAGGGCCTGAAAGGTGTTCACTAGTCAGGATAAGGCGAAATCTTAGTTCGCGTGGGCCTTTCCTAGCAATTAGCTGAATGCGCTCTTCAACTCCTAACTCGTATGGCCTTAGTCGAACCCTCATATCTGATATGTAGGCTGTCTCCCTTCCTGACACGCTCTTAGAGTATGAAAGCCCAGTCACCATAAATGGCTGGGCTTCGCTACCGTAGGCGCGAAGGGATTCTCCAATGAAAGCTAGTAATCCTCTCGACTCAGCTTCATTCCTAACGGTGAAAGGTAGCGAAATATCCCATCTACTTCCTCTAGGTCCAGAGGATGGCCTCCACTTTCGCTCAAGGGAAGGTACAACGATTTTCGATGCCATGTAGGCGGGGTAGACAGATGCTGTAACCACAGCTAAAATCGACACCAAGATACTCGTCACCACAGCTAGAGATGCATAGTTAAGTAATGGACCAGCTGCAACAGGTCCTAAAGCAAGACCTAAAGTATACCCTAGCGGTGCACTAAGAAAAGCATATGTGAGAACTTCTCCGAAGAAAACACCAGCCGCATCTCTCGGGCTAGCACCCACAGTAGCGTAAACCTGCATGTCCCGCATCCTTTCATATAAAGTTCCTAGAACCACTGACACTAACATTAGGAAACTTATCACCATAGGCACAAGTACAAACTGCCATCCTCCACCTAAGTAAGCTACTTCTCTTCGTAGATAAAGGAAACTGGAGCCTGGAGCTTCTTCCGTAGCTGCATATACATTATGGGAATAGAACCCTATATACTCACTTAATTCATTGGCAACTTGCCTTATTAGATCCTTATCGTTCGACAGTAAAGCTACAGAAAAGGGATACCCACCTAAGCGCATGGCAAGCTTATATGGTATGTAAACAACCCCCCAATATGCCCGCTCCTTGATTGGCCCCGTTTTAAGGGGGTCAAAAGGTACGATTGGCTGACCGTCTAAGTCATATATCGTTCTAAGCAGTCTGCTGTCTATAATTCCCATTACAGTAAGCTCCATGCCGTAAAGGTATACCCTGTCACCTGGCTCTAGATTCAAAGTTCTGGCTATATCATCAGTTACATAGCATTGAAACTCATCATCAAGCGTGAACCATGGACTTAATGCCTCTATAATTACATTCTGGAGTTCTAAAGCTTCAGCCTCAGCCTTAGATAAGCCGATTATTCCGCTTATTAGCACCGACTGGCCTGCAATGTTAAACAAATATATTCTCTGAGCTGGAATCCAAACCCTTGGGACAATTTTCATTTTTTCACCGTAAACCGTTGTCAAGTAATCAAGGAAAATAGGGTTGATTGGCTGAAAAGCTTCTCTACGTGTAACTAAAACTCCCGTGTAACGTGGGCTCCAAGTTACAGCTGGCTGTCCTGGTGGAGGTAAAGTAACTGTAACCCATGTGGAAGAGAGAGCGACAAATGATACTGTCGAGAACGTCACTAACGTTACGCCAATAATTGTAAGTACAGTCCTCATATGTCTTCGCCTCAGGTTCTCCACTCCTATACTGATAGCAGTCATGGTCAACGATAACCTGTCAACGGTAACGAACATAGGTCCCATAAACCTGCTACGTATTTCTCTCACTATATTGCTGAATTCGTCAAACATTAATATCATCACAGGGATAACTAGTATTAGCGAAGTAGCGCCGAGAGCCGTTAGGAAAGAGTAACTCGCCACTTTAAATCCAGGATGAAGTAAATACTGAATTACAGTCAGCGTTAACATTATCGAAACCAACGCTATTAACCGTTTCTTTCCCTCATAGTGTAGCACCAATCTTTCGAACATAAAGACGAATGGTAAATTAAGCAAGAAAAAGAAAACCATTGCAACTCCCGTATCAATCACCATTGACTTGCTTTTCTCATAAGCATAAAGTGCGTAGTACCAAGCTTGTACGGTGTAGGCATAGTAATCGCTATAGCGGTATTCCATCAGAGCACTTTCAGCGAGCTCGAGATTTCTAAGAGCTTTTCTATAGAACTCATCTAAATCTGCTGCTGTGGCCCCCATAAGACCTGCGCCAGTGAGAGCTTCAACCCTTCTTTTCACGACAGCTAGCAGATCTCTTGTGACTCTGAGTATCGTGGGAGCCGTATCTAAATAGTTAAAGGACACCGGCACTCCTTCCTCGTCGTTTATGAGTAACCCAATCGGATTCCCCCCACTGGTGAGAACCATCTTAATGCAGATATCCTTTGGAACAAATACCACAGCTTCGTAACCTGAGGTTGGATCAGTTAACGTGAATCTCCCTTCTGGTTTTTCAAAAATGGGTGGCTCTGATACAACATAGCTGTAACTTGTTAACCCTATACCTGACCTGTCAAGTATTTGTATACCCCCAACTGGAGGGGTCAAGAGGGAACGTGGATCAAAGAACTCATGCAGCGCTAATGTCGCCGACCTAAAGACTGCCAAGTTGACTAACTTTCTACCGCTTCCATCAATTAATTCTGTTTCAGAGGTAAAGAAGGTGTAACCGTAGGGCCAAGATCTCGTACCGTAAACACCATAATCTGGAGCAAAAACTATATCGCCGGTTAACTTATCAATGATAAAGGGTAAAACCTGGTACTTAGCCACCGGCACTGCCCATCCGACACTTGGCGTCAATCCTTTCAAAGTAAAAGTCCCGTCCCTATCAGCAAGCTCTACCCATTCATGCCCAAGAAGATCGTTTCTCTCAAGAATCTTTACGTGTAGGACCATTTGATACCTTTCCTCTCTCAGATAGTCATGCCAGCTGTAGTTGTACCAGCCATGCTTAATATCCCATCTTCCAACCCTACCTTTCACAACGGTAAACCCAAGACCTCCTGTTTCAAAGTGCGTATGCGTTGGAATAGCCCTTCCCATAATTGACGCTTTGTCATAACTAATCCAAGATATATCATCTATTATCGCCCTAGCTAAGACAAATGAAAGTTCTACCTGAGGCCATAGGTTCTCAAAGTTTAATTTATCTAATGTGTCGAGGGGAGTTCCGTAAAGCGGCCGTGCAGTTAATGCTGTTGTAAAAGTTATCCCCCAAATACCCACTTGAGCTATAACAGCTGCATCAAAATGTCCTGGAGTTTGCAGATAACGGCGGTCAAGCTGTAAGCCAAAAGCAGTATACGTAAGGTTCCCAAGGCGTTCTTTGAGTTTTTCCCTAAGCTCGTCGCTACCCAAGTAGTATGTTCCAGAGCTCTCATTATACCTGCCATACCTACCCCGTGTGAAAAAGAGTGAGTAAAGGTCGTTATAACCGTACCAAGAATACCATACCTGTACACCGTAAAAAGTGCTTCCCGCGACAGCGGCAATAGCTCTCGATTCGGTTGAGAAATCAAAGCCAACGGCGAACCATAGTGTGTATGAGGTCAAGGAAGAGGCGTCGTTGCTACCTATGTGGCTGTAATGCCAAATGAAGCTAGAATTCTGGATATCTCGTCGATGCCAAACAAAATTCCTAGCACCTGCCATAGCTTGAGCGTGGCCTGATAGAGCTACGAGCCAAACAGACCTCTTAGGTGGATACTCTTTTAGAATCCTCGCAAATTCTAGTAAAGCTGTGATTCCTCCGGCTTCGTTCGCACCTGGAGCCAGTGCCGGTACTATAGAGTTGGAATCATAGTATGCTACTACGACAACTGCATTTCGCCACTCTGCAGGATCGGTCCCCTTTATAACCGCGACTATGTTTTTAGCGGTAACTCTTTCCCACGTCATATTGACTACAACACGCGCCTTAACTTTCCCAACGCCGTAGTTTCTGATAAGTTCCCTCAAATAACCGGCATCACCACTGCTTATGTAAATTCTTGGGAATTTCACGGGGATATCCAAGCTTTTATGCTCAGCTTCACCTCTTAAGGTAAATACCGGTTCAATGAATACTACAGCTTTAGCACCAAGTCTCATAGCGTTAAGCCAATTATCTCTAGAGTTGAACTCCATTAACGCAATGCTACCGTTAATAGGCAATCCATTCAACTCCTCAAGCGACCCCTCACCAACGTACACTAGTGGACCTTCAAAAACCCCGCTGCATGTTTGAACGTTATTGGGTAAAAGGGCATAAGCTTTAATCTCCCTGTAAGTGGGGTCAAGAATAACGATCTTTGAGCCCCAATCCATTGGTATAGTTACGTTGTATTCTTCTACAAAAGTTTCTAAGCCCAGCGTGCTGTTAAAGTAGTCGAATATGTAGTTTGCTACCTCAATGCTTCCAGGATAACCGGTGTACCTACTCCGAGAAGCTATATACCTTAAGTGTTCGATAATTTTACTACGATTAATCGTCAGCAGGGTAGTCTGTATAATGTTATCAGTTTCAGAGAACTCAGCTAGAACTCCTCTAAATAAACCTGCAGGATACGGTAAAGCCGATAAAATTAATACGAGCACCAAAGCAAACTTCAACCACTTATACATAGGTAAATCACCATCAAAAGTAAAAAAGATTCTAAGATTTTAAAACATTCTACCTGCCTTGTATAGCGAACACTATACCCCTAGCTGGCAGGTAACCGATGAAAGCACCTATGAATAGGCCGAGGAACGCTGGAAAAGCTTTCTCTTCATAGAACTTAGATCCAAAGATCTTAAGTATTAAGAACTTAATTACGTATGCTACTAAACCATAGAGGAACGCGTAGAAACTCACGGAGAATAGCATTAATCCAACAGGGTTAAGTGGGAACCAGGCGAAACGCATCCTAGCAAAACCCATAGCGAGCACTAATAGTACACCGAGTAAAACATTCAAGTAGAAGTACGGAGCTTTATCTCCTCCATAGGGTCCGAAACCTCCCTTCATTAAACCGTCAACCGTAGCGGGCCATACCAGCTGCTGACCAGCCCACCAATCCGCTACATAGTTTTTCACACCAACGTTCGAGATAACCTGAGCTAACAGCGTGAAAGTCAAGGGTACAGCAACTAACGTTGCTATTAATTGTGCTATAAAGACTTCTTTAAGGTCGGTTTTCGTGGACTCGGCTATGCTCATAGCTTCAATACCAGCAATACCATAGTTCCACTGTGCATACCATTTCTGACCTGGCCCCTCTACGAAATTCCTTGTCACGTAAAGGTGTAATGCTTGTTCACCAGTTAACGGAGTATAGAAGCCAGGAGCTGCACCTACAGCTACAGCTAGATGATAGAAACCGTTTGACAAGATATCGCTGCCTCCTGTCCACGGTCCCCAATTCCCTGCCATAAAACCGGGCCAGACGTCTCCTCTTATTCTAATCTGGGTGAACAACGAGAATGCTAGAACAAAAACTGCATAGAATGCTAACAGGGGATGTGCACCAGATACAGACATGAAAGCAAATAACAGCGCAGTTGAACCAATTATCATTACCCATATAGTTCTGTAGGACAGCGGTACATTACCCTTGCCGCCCCTAGACAAAGCCTTCAACGTTCTAGTTAAGTGGTGTCTCGCCATCCATATGGTTAAAATACCAATGCCTATCCACACACTGTGATCAAGTATAACCTCAGGCATTATTGGTGGAGTATCCATACCCATAGTGTAGAAGACCGGCCATTCTGATGATCCAAACATCGGCTCTCTAAAGCCTCCAGCAACCGCTATTATCGGCCATATTATCCAGAATACAATGAAGGCGACTATACCTGTTAACAGTATGTCAAGTGGGAACAAAAGATAGTAGCTTAAACCTAAGATATCTATACTCCATGCTATCAGAGCATTAGTGAAAGGAGTTGGTAATTGTCCAACATAAGACACATCGTAACCTATGTATGAGGGTATAGATTGTTGAATAGCAGGTACTAATTCGACACCAGGTGGCCCTTGCACATTTATTAAAAGCCCAATTGCGAAGGCGACCCAGAAGAAAATAGATTTCCATAGATTTGGTATCCTACCTCCCTCCTTTACAGTTGTACTTTGAATTGCAAGCCATTCAGCAACTCTTGCTAGTGGATATTCAAGCCTTTCAACTTCGAGGAACTGCTCCTTGTAAAGTAACGCGATACCATATGATAACGCGAAAAGCATTAATTGTATGAAAGTGAAAAGTATAACTGTAGGGAAAAGCGCGCTTATTGGAGCTCCTCCGTCCCAGAGCTGGTCTTTAAGACCTTTTGGTACCCAGAAACCGGGAACAGCATCCCAGCTTAACACGAAATCAGACTGAAGGATGCCGAAAAGATACGAAAATGTAGCTAATCCTACACAGAAAGGCACTGGCACCATACTCCAGATAATAGCATAAACTATGGTGTTTTCCTGTGCAGAGAGCCGCTTTCTAAGTATTAATGAACTTAGTAGACTCGTGATAACTAAGGTCAAGAGAAAGACGAAGTACTGAGTGCCAAAGAATACCATTACTCTAAGAGTCCGCCTAACCGATAATCGCGGCCACCAGTATAAAGGTAGAATGAAAAGAATTCCAGCCACCAAACCTATTAGAAGAGCTCTCAATGTTAATCCTTTAGGCCTCACCTCAACTGTGGCTCCAGAGGTGATTTGAACACCTTCTGTGCTCATCGATTACTAAATAAGAATTATCCGTTTATATAATTTTCCATAATTTTTTTAAATAGATTTAAGTCAGGTTGGTCTAAATATCTCTATATTTTTTGAAAAAGGTTTGAATAACCTAATTAAGAAAAACTATTACTGATCATTATGCTAAAAATTAACGGATATTTTTATTTAATAATTCCCTAGCTGTATAATTGCCTACTTAATTAATATTAAACTTAAATTTTTAGCTTATAATATTCATCTTTATGATGATGTTTAATTTCAAATTTATAAAATTATCTAAACATCTTCTCTCTATTTAAAAGCTTAGAAATAATACTTTAAAAATAAATATTTTAACTAACTATTCTAACCGAAAATCATATTAACTTGAAAGATTAATCTTATTGGAATGATCTATTTAACAGAGGAAGAATTTCACCAAAGAACCCCCTACACGGTACAATATAATGTAGACCTTGAGGGGCGGTCAGGATTTAACCATCGATTTGATGCCTTGATCAGGTATATGGGAAATAGCCTGGGAATAGTTTTCATTGACCCAATAGTGTGGAGGAAAGTTATAATACTTTTAGTGATGGAGTTTGATTCTCTGGTAAGCTTAGCTGTTATAACACAAAATGTGGATCAAAAAATTAGACACTTCCTAGAAAACCAAGGAATTATAATAGCTAAAAGCATTGAAGAGGCTGCCGCGATTTTTCGCGATTCCTATTTAATTACATCCCCCAAAACGGCCCAAGATAAGTATCCTAGCATTTAGTCAAGCATACTTACAAACGTTTTCAGTACAACTTTAGTTACTCGTAACCCTCCTTACATTTAGTTTGGTAAAGCAGGGTTATAATTGTGGGTATAATTAGAATTACGGCATTGGCCAAGATCGTAGTTTTTAGTCCAAATCGGTCTGCTATAACGCCGCCTATAAGCGCGCCTAGTATCCAGCCGACATTCATAGCGGTGTTTCTGAGACCGATTAAAGCTCCTCTAGTTGAGGCAGCGGCTATTCGTGAAACATAAGCTAGAGTTGAAGCTTCGAAAAACGCGTAAGCAATGGCTCTCGTTATTTGCGCTACAATCAAGTAATTCCAAGAGGAAGTAGCCACGTAGATCATGTATGTTAACATCAAAGTCAGGCTGGAAAATACTACAGTTTCCTTCATCAATCCCCTATCGACGAGCCTACCGCTTATCACCATAAATGGTACTTCCCCAAAAGCCGCTACAGCCCATAGTACGTAGGCATCCCCCAGGTTATAGCCCAAGCTCGCGACGTAATTAGGCCATACACTTGTCACAGCCATAAACGAGAAAGACCATAGTACCAATATAACTAAGAAATGCGAAAACCTTTTGACATTTAAGCTTTCGCGTCGAGTGGGTTGGCTTTCCTTATCTTTGAGAAAAACCGCCAAAGGTAGTGAGAAAACGCTTAACACAGCTGAAAAGGCGAAAACCAGAGTACGCTCTCCCAAAATAGCGGAGGTAGCAATCGCTGCTACGGCGAAGCCTATCGACCCCATCATTCTAGCGATACCAGTGGCTAAGCCTACGCTTAAGCCCAGCGTTGCTGCTTGACCGCTGACCGCCGCCGGTATGCTGGTGTAAACAGCGGCTGAAGCTATGCCCTCTAAAGCCCTTAACCCGATAGCGTGAAGGGAGTTCCCCATATAGGGTAGCGCCAAGAAAAATACTGCCTGCAGAGCGAAACCGATGAACGCTACAGGAGCCCTTCCGATCACATCCGACGCCACACCCCACGCGTACTGGGATACCATTCCCGCTAGAGTCGAAGCCGCCGACGCTGCGCCAACAGTAGCGTAGGAGCCCGTGATAGCCTCGATGTAAACCGGAAGAAAAGGTATGTATAGGCCTCGAACAGCGAAGTAGAGCGTGAAAGCCATTAATGGCGGGGTTAACTTTGCGAGCGACGCTCTGCGGCTGGACATGCGACTGCCTTGAAAACTCAGGTACAAAAGAGTACTTCTCATTCCGCCTTGTGCGGCTTAGCGGTTAACCACATCTCCTCTGCTTCTCTTAAAACCTCTTCTTCGCTCCTACTGCTTTCCAGTACTTGATACTCTGCATAGCTAGGCTTCCCCTCCTTTAGCCTCGACCCGATCAGTTCTACAGCTCGCCTGGTCGGGTGTATAGCCACTGACGCATAGGCCCTCACAATCGCTGCTGCCGTAGCCTCTTGGAGGATGATTGTTTGATCGTCCAGCTCCAAGATTAACCGCGCATGAACATGTCCTTCGGGTATGAAAACTACGATACGCTTTACGTCCTCATTCCTGTAAATTTTTAGGCGCATACAGAGATGTAGCACATTGTTTTAAAACTCTCTAGGCTGCTTCCAGTATACCTACGTATGATGGAGACTTCATCTGCCTGATCACCCGCCAACCAGCTATGCTGATCCATTCCCTTAGCTGGCTGTATGTAGGGTATATCTCCTGGCCCAGTAGGTACCCTATTAAGCTAAGCGTCCTAAACATCTTATTGTCTTGGAGAGGTTGGCTGAGTAAAGCCGCCGGAGCGGTATTGCGCATACTTCTGAGCGTGACCACAGGATCCATAACCTGCTGAAGAACTCCGAACGCGACGACTAAGTCAGCGCTTGGGACTACTTTATGCAGCTCCTCGGGCCGACCTAGGCGCGTCTCCAGCCTATCTCTAACACTGTAAGCTTCAGCCAGTTTCTCAGCTTCCCGCAGGTTTGACAGGAAGGGATCCACGAAGATTACCTTGCAACCCGTAAACCTTAGGAGGATTGTAGCGATGAAACCGCGTGCGGAACTGATGTCCACGATTACGGTATTCGATGAAAGGCGGTTAAGACCCGCCCAGGCAACCATTAATTGGTAAATCCACTCCTGCGACCTGTTGGCTATGGCTTTCTGGTAAATTTCCATTGATTCCTCCCGCGCCGCTAACTGGGCTAGAGGCCTAACACCCCTTAGCAGGGCTTCCGGGAGCGTTTCAAGCGTTCGGTCTACAACTTGCTTATACTCTGCAAAAAACATTGTTTCTATCGCGGGCGGTGAGCCGGAGAAGCGAATCCAGCGAAGCCTGCCTTGAACCCACTCAGCATAACCCTCGGCCTCCATTATATCACCTACCAGTTTCGCTAAATCTGGGTTAGGGAAATCGAAAAATGGTAGTGAGGCCAGTTCCTTATCCACGCCGGATTCCTCTAAAACTCGCCTAATCTTCCATGGAACGTATTTTCGCGCTTCCCGCATCGCGGAAATACTTTCTCTAACTTCTCTGTTAAGCAGGGCACGCATCATATATGATCTAGGAAGGCGGGCATCTCTAAGTACTGAAATAACTGGGGACTGGGACACAGGAAACAGAAATAAAAACTGGTATAAATAAATTAAAGGGTAAACTTGCAGTTAAGCCTGCTTCATTTTTACGCGAGTTTTTACAAACTTGGTATAAGCTAGGTAGCCGAAAACACCGGCTAGCATCAATGGCGAAAACCCGATGAGGAGTATAATTGTCCCGTAGATTACGGAGTAGAGCAGGCCTAGAGCGGAGGCGAGAGCCGGCATAGGGTCGAAACTTGGGAAGGTTACAATAGGTTTAATCTCTTTCGGCGGAGCCTCAATATGAACCCTTATGCTTGAGAACTGGACACTTCTCTCCAAGTTTTTAAGCTGAGCTTCGTACCACTCGATGTTGGATCTCACCCTTGTAAGGTAATCTTCAACTTTCAGCAACTCCTCCACAGTTTTCGCCTGGGAGAGAAGCTGGAGCAACCTCTCCTCCTGAGCTCTCAGAGCTTTTAACCTTGCCTCCAGGTCGATGTACTGCTCAGTCACATCCCTTGCCGTTGTCGAAACCTCTATCACGCTCGCCAGCTTTTTCAGCTCCTCCAGTGTCTTGTTGAACTTCTCCTGCGGCACCTTGAGAAGCACTACGGCGTAATCCTCACCAACATACATTTCACCAACATAGCCTCCAAACGCATCAGCAAGCCTCGACGCTCTCTCCGCAACGCGGGACACATCCTCAATGCCCCCTACGCGCAACCTCACGTAACCCTCCATTATCACTTTCCTGCCTTCCGGCAGGCTGTACGACATGCCGCTACCACCTCCGGGCCCTGTAGTTGTAACGCTTGTCGCGGGCCCCGCTTTGCTATAGGTTGACTCCAAACCTGGACTTGAAGCAAAGCTAGGGATCCCTCCTCTTCCAATGAGTCCAAAGGGGGATCCTGTTAAAGTCTCGTAGATCGGCTGGAAGCTAATCGAAAGGAAAAAGCCGATTATGATGCCGGAAAAAAGTAGCGCTGTGCACGCGGCAACTAATTTCACTTGTTTATTCATCCCTATTCACCAATGCTATACTTTTAGAGGCAATTAGACTTATCCTTGCGGACACTCCGTCCGTAAAAGCGGACATCCTACGGGTAAAAGCTGCTACCGTACGCGGTCTCGAGCATAGCGACTACGTTCCGAGGCGGTGTACGAGGCTGAATGTTATGTACTTGGCAGAAAACGTACCCCCCACCCCTCTTAAATACCTCGACGCTAGCCTTTACATGTGCAACCACATCGTCAACTTGAGCGAAAGGAAGCACATGCTGTGTGTCGGCACCGCCTCCCCAAAACGCTAGCTGCTCGCCGAACTCCTTCTTCAACCGTTCTGGTTCCATGTTCCTAGCAGAAATTTGAACCGGGTTCAATGCATCCACGCCAGCGTCGATAAGGTCCGGTATTAGCTCATACACGGACCCGCATGAGTGAAGGAAAACGAACATTTTTGAATGCTTCTTCACGTACTGGTACAGCTCTTCGTGGTACGGTTTCAGCATTTCCCTGTAAACTTTCGGCGGGATCTGTGGACCCGCTTGAGTTCCTAAATCGTCGCCGAACTCGATTACATGGATGAAATCCTTTAAAGCTTCCACGTACTTTTTCACGTTGTGTAGGTTCACCTCAAGCATGTAGTCGAGAATCTTCGAAGCTAGGCTTTTTCTAAAGGTTAAGTCTACCAGCCACGTACTCCAACCACGCAACCCTTGACCCCACTCGTGGAAACCCGAGTACGTGGAGTACATAAGGGCGTAGTCGGTGGTCCTGTAAAGGTGCTCAGCCTTCCTCCTCACCCATTCAACTTGGGCATCGCTAACCTTATACATGTCCCAGTTGTAGCTGTCAACCTCCTCAGGGCTCTTTACCCCAGCTAAAGGATGATCGCTTTGCCAGCTATTGACACCGCCGAAGTAGTAGCTCCCTCTTGGCATCCTTGACACAATTTTGCTACTTGCGTTTCTGATAACCCAGCCGCCTTCTCCATCCGGCTCCGGGTTAAACCACTCAGGGATTTCGCATGGAGTACCATCAGGTAAAACCCACGGTTTCCATCTCCGCCCGTCAGGACCGCATGGGTCTAGGCTCCTCGTAACATCCAGCACGTCGACGTGGAAGAGCTCGAGTATACTTTTTTCTGGTTCAGCGAGCTGTTGTCCTGTATCGTACACACGGATTACACCGCCTTTAAAGTTGAGGTATCTCCTTAACCCCGCGTAGGCTACTGCGTGGATACCGGTTGAAGCCATTGCACCTAAGTCGATTGGTACTCTATCGGGCTCCTCATGACGTAGTGCAGCAATAACGCGTTCCCTGCGGCTCATCCACTCTTTAGTGGACACGCTTCCTCCACTAGACATACTTAAAATGGTTAACCTTACCCCCGGTTAGGGCTAACTCTTTTAAGTCAAGATGCTCGAAGAAAATTGAATGAAAAGATTATAGAAGACCGTTAACCAAGCAAGCGGTCCGCCACAATATCTAACATTAATGTCCAGATATCATAGAAAGCCCTGGGCACTTCGCCTTCCATCATTCTTTCATCAACAATCTTCCAGTAGCCGGTACACACATGACACACACTTAGCTTGAAGGGTTTACCTTTACCGGCATCAACTGTTGTAACAAGTTGCGCGTCGTCGTTCCCGCAGAATGGGCATTTATCCTGTTGATAGCCCCACTCGGTGCCACAGAACTGGCACTTCAAGTTGAAAGCTCCGTCCCTATCCACGAAACCGAGCCTGGCAAAACTCCCGCATACGGGGCATCGCCCAGCGTGCCAAGCTGACAGGTCAACTTCGCTGACAAGGCGTTCAGAGAGAGCAGTGTAAGCTGGCTGTATGGACCACGCGACTAGCGTCTTCATAGCCGCCGAGTCTACTCCAGCTTCACCTGCCAAGCTGTCAGCTTCGCTTACCTCGCCAGCCAACATACGCTTAGCAACTTCAGCTAGCCTGAGCCGCCCATTGTTCCACGCGTCAACTATCATCTGAACATTCGCAGCTTCACTTGGAATCCTGTTAACAACGAGCTCCGCAATAGCCTTTACCGAAGAACCTACTTCTTCTTCGCTTAACCACAACCCCACTGCCATGGAAGCCGGAGTACCTGACTCCACCGCTTCTTTAGCGGCTTGCATATCTAACCTATTGAGTGTATTAGAATACTCATCTTTCAACCTGTCCTGCATTTCTAAGAGATCAAGGAAAGCTTCAAAGGATTGATCATCGACAGGAACATCGCCTCGTATAGAACTAGTTTTCTCCCTTAAGTTACTCATTTAAACCATCTCTCGAAGCTATGGGAATGGGGTAGAATTAAGCCTACCGGTTCCATGCTGCGTAGCCGCCAACCGGCGGAGAAGCTTGAGGTCTATCCGCTTAAACTCTAGCCCCTCTTTTACGAGGACTGCTTGAACCCCTTTTGCCAGCTTCTCAGCCACGAGAATCCCTCTAACCTCCCTGCCCAGCTCCCTTCTCAACGTTTCAACATATCTCTTCAATTGAATAGCTGCTTCGACTCCAGCTACCCCACGCTTTACCTCTACTACTACTAAGCGCCCCTGGGAATCCACGAATAATGCATCAATGAACCCGCTTCCAGTCCTCCGTTCAACTCCAGCTGGCTGTAACCCCTCCTCGATGAACTGGGGGTTCTTTATCAAATGATCACGAACCTCTCGCTCAGAGCCGTGCATTTGTAGCTCCTCTTCATCGCGCAGCTTACCATAAGCTAAGAAGAACACTTCATCAAACTCTATTAGAAGCTCCTCCCAAGGCTTAAGGCGAACACACCTTAAAAGAAGCTTGCCTCTTACAATCTCGCTCGAGATCATTGAGCCAGCTGGTTGCCAATTTACTGGCTCATACCCGGTAGGCCGATGCACGAGAATACTCCCATCCTGTTTTAAAAGTATTATACGCTCTCCGGACCCTAGGATGGAAGATGCACGTCCCCTATACTTCACACTACAGCGTGCCACTACAATACATGAGCGACCTTCAGCTATAGCTGTTTTCAGACTTATACAAGCTTCACTCACTGTAGGTTTAGTTAATAATTCCACACTCCATCTGAACCAAGTGGGGCTTTAATACCCAACACTTACCTTTAAAACCTGCGGTAGTTTAACACTATCAGCCTGGATTAGTAGGCTGACTTCAAACCTGTTAACAATCAATTTCCTGAACTTCCTGTTTACAAGCTAGAACTATTGACCTTCATTATATAAATTGATTCAGTACTTAGAGTAGAATGAGTTGATGAACCGGTTAAGGGCACTACTATCCACATTAGAAAAAGCGGCAATGTTTACAACCGGGCTCGCCTACTTTCATGCAGAGTAGGGGTAAATTACACGTTAACTAAGGCTTGAGAGACATGATGATACTAACCGAGAAAAAGAGTAGATAATACTAGAGATTCAGTAACAGGCAGCGAAGTCAGCGTATGGATTTATGTTGCAGTTTACAGCATAAGGGGTAGCAACTTTACTGGAGGAGTTGAACTCTACTCGAATTCTCTGACGCCGGTCTAGCGAACAACAACAAATTTGAAAATAAAGGAGGCGAATAGTTATCCAGAAACGATTTATGCCCTTTAAGTTAGTGTCAGTCTATCAACAAGTGGGCGTATCGGAACATTGAATCAGGTGCAAGCGTTGCTATAACCTTGCTTCCAGTTTCCTCTGCGACTTTAAGAGCGCCTACGACGTTAGCGCCAGTAGATAATCCACCCAGCACTCCTTCTTCTTTAGCTAACCTCAGCATCGTTTCGTAAGCCTTTCGGTAATCTACTTCTACCAATAAGTCTATCAGCCCCGAGTATTTTTCGTAAATAAAGGATACTGTACTTGTAGCGAGCCCCTCAATTGGTTCGCCGAGCGTTGGACAACCAGTAACTATGGGGGACCCTTTAGGCACAACCCCTACGATTTTAGTTCTCATCCCCTTTTCTCTAAAAAATTGAGCGACACCGGCTATCGTTCCCGCTGTACCGATTCCCATTACGAAGGCATCAGGCTCACCCCCTAGTTGCGAGTAAAGCTCGGCGGCCGTCGTCTCGTAGTGGGCTTTCACATTAGCTTCGTTTTCAAACTGGTTAAGAAAAACACAACCCCACTCGGCGGCGAGCCTTTTTGCGACTTTTACCGAGTGCTCTGGGTGATCAAGAGGGACTCTAGGTGCAAAAACTACTTTAGCTCCGAGGGCTTTAATTATTGAAACCTTAGCTGGAGAAATCCCCTCTTCAACTACTATTATCGCATTATAGCCCAACTGTGATGCAAGCCAAGCTACTGAGATAGCAGTGTTCCCGCTCGAGGCTTCAACTATTGTACCTCCTTGCTTTAGCAACCCCTTCCTCTCGGCTTCCCTTATCATATAGAGGGCAATCCTATCTTTATGGCTTCCAGTGGGGTTCATGTACTCTAGCTTCACGTAGATATGTGCCTTTCCAGGCGGAATCTTTTGTAGCTTTACCAACGGAGTATTACCGATAAGCTCTACCAAGCTACTATAGAACCTCATAAAGTAACTCTCAATAACACACTTATAAAACTTATAAAAAGAAAACAGAGTTCATCTGTAAACACTCTAAACTTTTTACAGTTTCTACAAATCATTTGATTACCATAGCTGAAGGAATGAATGATTTTTCCAATAGATGAAAAAAAGATTGACTTTAAGCATGTGAATGGAACAGTGAACTAAGCGCGGATATTTTAGCTACCGCAGGTGCTACAGCTGTGGAAAATCCGGTTGAAAATCTTGTATTAGACGTTTTCGAGGGGGCAACGGAGGCCATACCCTTCAATATTCGCCACGAGTACTGGTACCATGTTAACAGGGCAGCAAAAACTTTACCGTACGAGTATGAGAGGCTCGACCTACCGGACATTTGCAAATTATGGAACGCTACCTGGAGATGCTACAGTGGCTACTATGTTGAAAGTTGCGTGAAAGTAGGGTACGAAAATATCGTTTTCAAAACCGAGGTAATTGACAACAGGACTATTACCTCCGTCTTAACCCCTTTTGGCGAGCTAAGAAGAGTGCTCGCATATGATCAGTACGGGTTATCGGCTCAAACCTTAGAATTCCCCGTTAAAAGTGTCAATGATTTTAGAGCACTCGAATACGTGTTAGGGAGCATTAAAGTTAAGTTTGACCACGCCGCGTATGAGAAGCTTAAACTACGGGCAGGTTCACAGGGCTTTATCACATACTTTTTCCCACACAGCCCTTTACAGGCATTGTTCCTTGACTGGGCCGGTATTCCAACTACTGTGAGGTTACTTAGGCTGGAAAGAAAAAGAGTCGAAGAGCTTATGGAAGCTATCCACGAGCACAACTGGGTGTTTTACAGGGAACTAGCCCGGTCACCTATGAAAATCCTCAACTTGGGGGAGAACATTGATGTAAGAATAACCTCCCCCGAGCTTTTTAGAAGGTACTGTTTACCCATTTACGCAGAAGTTGCTGATTACTTACATGGTTATAACAAATATGTTCATATCCATGTTGATGGTTATGCCAAGCAGCTGCTTGCGCTGCTGGGAGAGACCGGGCTTGATGGAGTAGAGGCTTTAACACCAAAACCGGTTGGTGATTTTACTTTAGAGGAAGCTAAAGATCGAATCGGTGATATGGTGGTGCTAGATGGAATACCTTACCTTCTGTTCCTACCTCACCTTGACTTGGAACTATTGAAAAAATTCGTATACAGGATTGTAGAATTATTTAGAAGTCAATTAATCTTAGGTATCTCTGATGAGCTTCCACCTCCAGCCGACCTGGAAAGGGTAAAGCTAGTTTCTAAAATGCTTGAAGAGTTAAATAGCCGTTCTAGCTAATACTCTCTTAACATAACATTTTCTTGCTACACTATCATCATCTTAGAATGTATAATCAGCATTACTCTTAAAGATTCTTAAAAAAATAATAATAAAATATTTAATAATACCCACCGGTACAGTAATCTCGTAATGTCAACAACTGCAAGAAATACAGTTGTCGCGTATCTACTTATAGCCATTATGGCGCTGGTTTTTCCAACCATATTACTGTCTCCACAACCAGACAGCTTTACTGTATATGTTAACCTCTACACTACAGTTACTGCTCTCATAGCAGTGTTACACTGCTTCAGAATACTAGAAACATTACACCAAAGCTCCTCTAGCTTAATAAGACCCTGGATCTTCATTACAGCTGGCTTAGCTTTATGGACATCCGCTGAACTCACCTTTTCAACTCACCTTGTTTTACTAGGGGAAGCTCCACTTCTTTCTTTAGCGGATTTCCTTTGGCTTATAGGTTACCCGTTCCTTTTCCATGGAATCTCAGGGATAGCTAGTCCGATTTCTAGGTTATTAAGACAAGCTGGACTTAAAAATGGGAAACGAGTTAAATTATTTGTCCATATATTGGTAATTGCATTCATATTCATGATCCTAGCTGTGCGGAGTCCAATCATCTTGGAAAAAGGTGTTTTAGAGATCATCATGACTTTGTACGTTGTCTTAGACCTTGCGCTTTTAACCTTAGCTTTAAGTACAGTGACGGTATTTTACCCTGGGTATTACGCATTCCCGCTAACGCTCATCTGCGCTAGCTTTGCAATGTTCGCAGTAAGCGATTTCCTTTACATGATGGCTGGTGCCTATGAATCAACACTGGCTGATTTGATTTATGCTTTTACCTATGTAACTTTAAACATAGGTCTGTACCTTTACTGGAAAAAAGGATTTTACCCCTAACTAGTAACTCATTACATAGTAGCATATCTAGTAGAGCCTCGGCGACGCTGTTAGCTGTTAACCGCCAATCTTATTAAAAACTCTATGTGGAAAGCATGCATGCTTAAGATAGGATTGATTTTCTCTGTAATGCCTAAGGCTACTGCTACATGGCCGTATACGGGTTTCGACTATGAGGCAAGGGTCTCCTACCTTTCTAATATGATCCGCGAAAGTTTACCTGGCGTGGAATTCGAAGAACAGATTATAAAAAACCCGAGTGAGTTTAAAGATAACCCATCCATTAGCGCTTACGCAGTAGTGCTTGTAGGGATCTGGAACGGTGTTCCGGCACGCATCGCTCAAACTGGGAAGCCTACATTACTTATTGATGACCTCTACGGTGGTTCAGGTGAGTTTTTAGAGACGCTCGCTTGGGCTGGAAGGGAAAGGTTAAAAGTAGCTGGTGTAGCTTCCTCGAATCCTCAGGACATTAAAACGGCTTTATGGGCTTTAACAGCTGTTAGCGAAGTATCTAGATCCAAGTTACTTATCGTAAAATATATGGAGCATGAAGCCTTTGATAAGATTCGCCTGGTTGTCAAGGAGAGAATCGGCGCCGAACTAATCCTAGTTAAGCCTGAAGAGCTAATGGTCGAGTATGAAAAAACCAATGAACCCGAGGCAGAGCGTTTAGCCGAGCGTTGGATAACCAGGGCGCTGGCTGTTGTTGAGCCTCAAAAAGCGGAGATTATAAAGTCGGCAAGGATGTATATAGCTATGAAGAGACTTGTAGAGAAGTATAGTGCGCAGGGTATTACCATCGATTGCCTCGGTTTATTCTACGCCGGTAAACTGCCGGCTTATCCGTGCTTAGGCTTTGTTGAACTCCTTAATCAAGGTATAGTGGGGGCATGCGAGGCAGACATCGACTCGGCTCTCACTCAACTGTTGATACAGTTCGCTACTGGGAGACCTGGCTTTATATCCGATCCCGTGATCGACGTGGGAGCAAAACAAATAATCTACGCACATTGTCTCGCACCGACTAAAGTTTACGGTGGCTCAGGGCCAGAAGTGCCGTACAAGATACGATCACATGCAGAGGATAGAGCTGGAGCCGCGGTACAGGTCTACTGGCCTCCTGGAGAGCCGGTCACTACAGTTAAGCTCAACCTAGAAGAGAGAGCTATAGCAATTCACAGCGGCATTATCTGCGGTAACGTGGAGGAGGAAAAAGCCTGCAGGACTAAAGTTGCTTCCACCGCCAAAGTTGAAAGTATACTGGATAGCTGGAATCGAGATGCACACTTTGGATGGCATAGGGTTTCCGTTGTAGGCGATTATAGAAAATTATTCAAAATAGTAGCCCGCCTACTAGGTTTCAAGGTTATTGAAGAGGATGTCTGCTGTTAGGAAGCTAAGCACTAGCAGCAGTATCAACATGTGTTCTACAACGGTCAATACTTGTGGTAGCGTGTGAAAGCCTATTACTTGAAGAGAGCCTGAAAGCTCAAGGGGAATTGAGGGGTATCAGAGCTTTCAGCACAGGTTCTATCCATCGGTTGTTCGATATATCGTATAGTATAAAATCGCTGTCGAACTGCCAGTAAGCCCAGCTCCACCCTAGGCTTTCCGCTGACCTAGCTACGAAACTCAGGTAACGAACACGTGAATCCATCGGGGCTTTATCATAAACCCCAAATTCCCCCAGGAAAACCGGCCTATCACGAGACTTTGCCCATGACTGAGCTTTGCTGAAAGCTTCTACGATCGCGTTCCTCTCTTCTTCGCTTCCCTTCCACTCGATGCCAACTTTACCCTCCAGTCCAGCCCATTTAGCGCCTTGATGGGTGAACTGGAAAGGCTCGTAGTAGTGCACGGTTACAATTATTTTCCGGTCTTCTTCGGGCAGCTCAAGCTTGTCAAGGTAACTAATGCTGTTCCAGAAAGCCGGTCCTATAATCACGCCTCTATCCGGGTTGGTTTTCCTCACCACTTGCAAGGCCTCTTTGAGGAAAATATTCCAGAGCTCTGGCGTCAGTTGGTTATTTGGCTCGTTTAAAAGCTCGAATAAAATTTCCTCCGGATAGTCACTATACCTCTCGCTTACCTGCTTCCAGAAGGACAGGAACCTATCCTTGAGTTCCAATGGGGCCTTACCCATTGCGATGAACTCGTGGAAGTCTAGAACCGCTAACAATCGGTTATCGAGAGCTTGTTCAATAGCCCAATCCAGCACGCTGAGCCAGTAGCTTGCGAGGTTTCCATTATCGTCCATCCCTTTGTCCCGGAAGGGGTGTAGACATATCCTCACACTGCTGAAACCGGTTTCTCTTATCAGCGTAAAATGTTCATCTTTCATCCGGGCTTCACTTTTAGATTTCCAAACAGGGTCATAGCCTAGAATGTTTACACCCCTCCCCAACCTTTTATTCAACTCGAAAATGTCCATTTCACCCGCCCTCCCCTCCAAGTAGGGATACGGTATTTATCTGTGCGTTCACGCAGCTGCTGCATTGAAGCGAAATTTATTAGCGTGTATTCGCTCTTCGGGCGTGCTTGCGGAAGAGCTTTACCTTATTGACCCCTACTCTAGGAAATGTGAAGCTTGCATCATTGATATAGAGAGAGTAAAAGGTAAGCGCGCTTATATTACATTAGATAGAACCATCTTTCACCCGCTCAGCGGAGGCCAGCCTTCGGATGAAGGGGTAATCTCCAATAACTCAGGCGTTTTCGAAGTGAAAAAAGTGATAAGATCTGGTTCGACTATCAGGCACTGGGGCTCGTTAACCAGCGGTGCTTTAAGCGTAGGTGATAAAGTAATCTGTGAAATCAATTGGGAGAAGAGGTACAAAGTTATGCGCTTACATACGGCTGGGCATATACTTGACTACGCTATGCTCCAACTTTACGGTGAGCTCGTAGAGACGCTTAATGCATACCATGGTCCACCAGAATCGTATCTTGAGTATAATGTTGAGGTGGAGCCAAACACCAGGGAACTTGAACGGCTGGCCAATGAGATCGTGTCACGAGCTCTCTACGTCGTGGTGCATATAATCCCTGCGGAGGAACTGGATAAACATGTGTATAACGCTCCTAACCTTTTAAGGCTACCTGAGGCTAGTAAGTACAGGATAGTTGAAATCCCTGGCGTTAACGCGATGCCTTGCACAGGGACACACGTTTTGAACACGAAGGAAGTAGGTAAAGTGCACATCTTAAGAGTTGAAAAATCTAAAGGATATATGGTGTTTTATGATGTAGAGTAAAAGCAGCTGTACTGTTACTAGTGTTGCGAGGGCTCTATAACATACCGAGAGAAGAAGTTGGAGTACATCATTTTCAGCAACTCTCTCTAATTATCCTAGCCCTCTTCAAGCACGCTTCAGCCAGTTCCTGCAACTCTGGTTCCTTGGAGAGCCTTTCAAGGAAGGCTATAGAGCCGCTAGTTTCCTCACAGATACTGGATAGGTGTTTTTTCTTTAAAACTTCGTCGACCATTTTCTCACCCTGAAGCTTTGGCCCGCCTTCCATGAATCCCTCAGGGTAATACCAGTCTTTTAAACGAATGAAACCCATCAGAAAAAGCTCGAATCCTAATCTAGTTAAAGCTGGGGGGATTCCCAGCCTTAGAGCTCTGGTTGTCTCAAGATCGTATAAGTACTCGATATACAGTAGATCTCCGCTACCCAAGGTTTCGGCTAAGCTCTTCAGTAGTTCCCGCTCTAGGTTTGAGCCGGCGAAGCGGAATCGATGTCCACACAGCTCCGCATGCTCCATGACAGCGAATACTTCAACCCAGCGTCCGTAGTGTGGGGGTCTCCCTCGAAAGCATTTGGCGACGAGCAGCCTTACTCGATCATTGCAACGTTGAAGATGCAGCTCAATGTTAACTTCTTCTCTAAACCTACCAGGTTTTTCGTCGACGATAAGGGAAAAACCCTGGGGCACAGGCAGCAGCTCCAAGGCTTTTCTGAGCATCTCCATAAATGTGTCTATACCCAGCGACACTATATTTCTTTTTTCATTACCTGGCTCCTCTACATTTATAGATAACTTAGTTCCGATTAGGTGCTTTGTTTACCAAAACGCCTTCATGACCTATACCTCACACGCCGTATCGCGTAACTCTCCTACACTACTTCCACACTGAGCAATTTCCCTCTAGCGAATGTCCCTTGACTTAACATAATAAGTTCCCGATGAAAGTTGATTTTTTCCATCCAATTTAGCTTGATTTCTTAACATATTTACTGCATCGGTAGGTTTATATGGTTAGTTTTTAATAAACTATGAAGAGCAACGTGGGTGAAACATACGAGTGAAATACCGGTTATTTTAGGCAGGTTATCTGAAGCTGAAAGCAATTACGCTGAGGAGCTAAGAAAACTTGCGTCTTCGATACGGTACACCGCTGCTTTATCAGCCATTTTCACCGCCTTATCAAAGGATTCAGAAAAGCATGCAGAGTTATACGAGTCTTTGCTTAAAATCATGGGCGAAACCGCTCAACCGCGACTCTTCGAAGAAGACTTGAAACTCGTAAGCGATGCAATCGACAGGCATATCGAAACCGAAAAGAAGATGATCGAGGAAAGTAGGAAACTTCTCGATAAGATTGAGGACTCCCGTATCAGGTTGCTGTTAGCAGCTATATATGAAGATGAAGTAAAACACCATAAGCTCCTCGTAGATGTTAAGGATAAAATAGCGAAAATTCAAACATTTACCGAGGAAGAGTTCTGGGATGCAGTATGGAGAGACAGCCCTTGGCATGGAACTCCCGGTGGATAGCTTAAGCTCTTTAAAATTTAAACTTTTTATAAAAGGTTTAATTTTTTTTAGGACTACAAATATGAATATTTTCCTTTGATGGTTACTTATTTAAGCTACTTGAAGGATTTCCAAATATGGAGAGAATCAGGCTGGTGGTTCTGCTGATATTCTTCAGCTTCTTATTGTTCCATAACGCCGATCGATTCATCATATCGGCTGTAGCTCCGCAGGTTATGGAAGACTTCAAAGTTGGTTACAGCGAGCTTGGGCTCGTATTCTCTCTAACTGGTTTCGTTGCTGCCGCACTTTACCCTGTGTGGGGCTACCTCTACGACCGCTATTCGAGAAGGCTTCTAGTCAGCTTAGCGGCTGTGATCTGGGGGGTTACCTCCCTTATCAACGCTTTATCTAAAACCTTCAGTGAATTCTTCGCCACGAGAATTTCTACAGCAGTGGATGATGCAGCGCCTCCTGGCATGTCCAGCCTCGTACTTGACTACTATGAGCCGGATAAGAGAGCGAGAGCCATAGGTATTTTAAATACCACAGGCCCCTTGGGAGCTATAGTTGGCTCTGTGTTATCGTTAAGCCTAGTAGCTGCTGGCCACTCTTGGAGGACAGCCTTCTACATTACTGGCTCCATCGGAGTACTCTCCGGTGTTTTAACCTACCTACTGGTTAGGGATGTGCCTAGAGGAAGCTCTGAGCCTGAGCTTAAAGGGCTGCTCACTCATGAAGTATATAGAGCAAAACTCTCGGACCTCCCAAAACTATTGAAAAATTTATCTTTAGCTTTTCTATTCCTCCAAGGATTTTGGGGCGTATTTCCATGGGCTGCAATAAACTACTGGATTATAACTTACATGCAAGTTGAGCGCGGGATTCCTCCTGATACAGTCATGTATATAATGGTCCTTTGGCTCTTAGCAATGAGCATAGGTAACGTGGTAGCCGGTTACGCAGGCGACTACATTTACAGAAAAAGTATCAGGGGAAGAGCAGCTTATGGTGCGGTTATAGTGTTCCTCTCAGCTGTGCTGATATATATGACTATTAGAGCTATGACATTCGAAGAATTCTTCGCCTATGGGTTGCTTACTGCATTTGTGATACCCCAAGCAGGTCCTCAAGTATCTGCTATGTGGGGTGATATAGTTGAACCAGAGCTCCGATCGAGCGCTGCTGCTTTCCAGGCTTTCTTCGAGAACGCAGGTAGCAGTGCAGCTCCAGCGATAGTTGGCTTTTTAGCAGAGAAGTGGGGGCTGGGAAGCTCGATAATGTGGATCAGCTTTTGGACATGGATGCTTTGTTTCGTCTTCTTTTCAGTGCTAGCCTTTGTGATTCCAAGAGACGTGAAAAAGTTAAGGGAAACACTAAAGCAGCGAGCTGAGAAGCTTAAAAAAGCTGGATAAAACAGTTCTTCTTTTACAAGTACTTCCAGATACCCACTCCTCTGTAATTATATACTATTGTTTTATAAGCGGTGACGTATTCAACCGAGTAACCGATTCCCTCCCTTCCTATACCTGAATCCTTTCTACCTCCGAACGGATAATAGCCGACTCCATGTCTAGGCATGTCGTTCACGTATATGGCTCCGAACTCAAGGAATCTCGCAAGCTTCCTTATTCGGTTTATATCATGCCCGAAAATTGATGCATCAAGACCATACCTTCTACCGTTTGCAAGCTCAATAGCCTCGTTATCGTTCTCAAAAGTTGTCACCACGGCTACTGGAGCGAAGATTTCCTCCCTGTATAGTTTAAGTTCTTTTAAAGCGCCCTTGTCAAGCACTTCAACTAAAGTGGGTTCAACATAAGTTGCTCCAAGCCGCTTCCCACCATAGAGGACTTTGCCTCCATGCTTTACAGCTTCCTCCACAGCTGATAGCATCTCATCTACAGTGGTAGAATCTATCACCGGCCCCATCGCGGTGTGAGCGTCGCGGGGATCGCCCACTTTGACCTTCGAAAGCTCATCCACGAGTCTTTTGGCGAACTCCTCGTAGATGAAGCTCTCCACGAGGATCAGCTTAATGGCGTCACACCGCTGACCAGCGTAACTGTAGACGCCAGCTGCAACCCTCTCTGCTGCAAAGTCGATGTCAGAATCTGCTAGCACTAAGGCGGGGTCTCCGCCACCTAGCTCCATAACGAATTGCTTGATACCAGCTGTGGCTAGCACCTTCCTGCCAGTCGAGCTGCTGCCTGTAAGGCTAATGACGCTTATCCTCTCATCCTCTATTAATCGCTCACTTTCCCTTCCCGGGATGGTAAGCACAGCGAAAGCCTCACCTGGGAAACCGGCTTCCTCCACAAGCTTGGCGAACATGAGTACTGGTAGAGGATCCATGGAAGGCGGTTTCACTACAACCGCGTTGCCAGGCACGATGCTATATGCGAACTTGGATACGGTATCGAATAGCGGGTAATTAAAGGGGATTATCGCTAGGACCAGCCCGTAGGGTTCCCTTCGGATAATGGCTTCTGTTTCCGCTGTCGTGGGATCCCAGTCGCCGGGTGCATATTCCCCGAAAACCTTTCTAGCGTCTAAATCCGCTCTCCTTAGCCTGTCGATACTCGCGTTCACCTCACCCACTGCTTGGCTCTTAGTCTTCCCACTGTTCACTATAAGCGAATCCACGAATGTGTTTTTGTGCTCCTCTATAAGGTCTGCAATCCTATCCAGTACCTCCAGCCTCCTGTGGCCCGGCGTGTCTCTGATCCTCCAGCGGCCAACCTTGTATACGGTTTCTAGAACTTTATCGACTTCCCGCCAGCTTAACCTCGGAACCTTAGCGATTACGCTCAAGTCAATCGGGCTTTTAACTTCTGTAAACGCTTCACCTTCAAGCCACTCGCCGGCTGCGTACGTTTTGAACTTGTAAACTCCATCTTCCTCCGTGAAAATACCTTTAAACAGCTTGTCATGTAGACTCAACAATCCCATACCTACCGAAAATTTCTCGACAGTGTCATACTAAAACTTTTCGATCCAGAGATGGGATACACTTAAGACTCCCTCAGAGCGTTACAGTTAGGTGGCTTAGTTGAGCGCTGCGGAAAGATTCAACGAACACGTCATAAGAAGGTACTTGAGGGCAGGTTACATGCTCGTGGGAAAGCATTCAGCTGTAGAGGTGTGTAGGTGGACAAAAAGCGCCTTAAAGGGCGAGCGCATGTGTTATAAGCGCTGGTACGGCATTAATAGCCACCGTTGCATTCAGATGACACCTGCGCTGAATTTCTGCAACTTCGCCTGTATCTTCTGCTGGAGACCCCACCTTGAAGGCCGTTTCACAATACCCGAGGGGTGGTACTGGGATGAGCCCCGGGAAATAGTGAATGGTGTGATTCATGCCCAGAGAAAGCTGCTTGTCGGCTACAAGGGTAACCCAAAAACCGTTAGGGAACGCTTCCTTGAAGCGATGTTCCCCCGTCATGTGGCGATAAGCCTAGATGGAGAGCCTATCCTCTATCCTAAGCTGGCGGATTTAATCAATGAGGTAAAGACAAGAGGGATGACTGCGTTTCTAGTTACTAACGCATCCTTGCCTCATAGGCTTGAAGAACTGCTCAGGAGAAAAGCCGAGCCGACAAACCTCTACTTCAGCATTTATGGACCCAACGTTGAAGTTTTCGCTAAGACCGCTAAACCGCTCATGTCTAAGGTTTGGGAGCTTGTAATGGAGAGCCTCGATCTAGTACCAAAGTTCAGTTGTAGGACTGTAATGAGGTTAACTATGGTTAAAGGGGTTAACATGGTGGACCCCGAGGGCTATTCAAAACTAATCGAGCGATCACAGCCACGTTTCGTCGAATTGAAGGGTTACACTTGGGTGGGAGAAAGCCAGAAACGACTCCCCATTGCAGCGATGCCCACCATTCAAGAACTGGAGGAGTTTGCGAAAAAAATCGCCGACTCGGCTGACTACCAGCTGAAGCTCACTGACGAGAAAAGCCGCGTAGTCATGCTAGTAAGGGACGAGGAAACATGGGAGTGGAACTTGAAGCTGATCGAGAAGCAGAAAAGAGTTGAGGAGGAGTTTGACATTGAATGGAGAGGGAAAATCAGGGATTTCAAGCTGAGGACTTACGTGCCGCCACATGCGCGGAAACCGGGTCCTGTACCCCTTAAACCAGGGTGAGCTACTAATTGAGCATTTCACTTTAAACTCTTCTTCATATTCCAATTCTTTATTGAATTCCTAACTACGTGTGTAAATTTACACTGTTCGGCACAGCTACTCGTATTCAAGGGACATGAACCTCACGCTACGTCAAAGCACCTGACAGCAAGCTCATTGAATAGCCTTAAAGAGGAATAGAGTTCCAGCTTATAAAGCCCCTATTGAGTAGGGGTTGTGCTTCAGTGGAAAAAAAGGCTCAGTGGAAACGCTAAGTGGTTAATTGCAACTGAACCTGGATGGTCGATACCGATGCCCTGGGTCTTCTACTATATGCCGCTATACCTAGTGATGGTGGGGGTTGGCGAAATCGAATATGGAGCTCTCTCAAGCTTGTCCAGGGGTTTATCGATTGCAGCCCCGTTGTTCGCTATGCCGGTCGCAGCGAAACTGGGTCTTAAGCGCGCTTTCCTGGTCCTCGACACAATAAGCAACGTGGGCATGCTTCTTCCACTCGCAGTTGGAAAAAGGGAGCCCGTCGCCTTAGCTTTTATTTTCTCTGGGTTAGCACCTTCCTCCGCAATACTCTGGGAGGTACTTCTAGTTGAAGGAACAGGCTCGGAAGCTCTCGTGGCGGCGTATTCAGTGCCTGGGATCATTTACCTAATAGGAAACTTGCTAACACCTTTAGCAGGAATAGTGTTGAATAAATTCAGCCTAGTCGAGGGCTACAAGTTGGTGGTTCTAACAGCTCTTTCATCATTCCTAGCTAAAACAGCGATCCTAGTTGTAACTCTTAAAGAGCCTGGGTCCAAGCTCGAGAGAGAAAGGGAGAAAGATGGGCTTCGCGAGGCTATTAAGCTTATAATCTCAGACGGTAGGATGCGCGCCCTTCTGCTTTTCTCGGTTTTCTCTTCCGTGATATACGCGGTATTCGGGTACCAGTCGTTGTACCTCTGTGACGATAGAGGACCAAGGATGACTGTTGAGAATGCCAGTCTTATACCCAGCTTCTCCTCTACCGTCTCGCTAGCCACTCTCACGTTCGTGACAGCAATGTCCCATTTAAACAGAGTCAGCTACCTGACTACAGCTGCTGCGGCCGGCGTGACAGCTTACATCCTGTACGCTCTTTCGTCCACAAGGCCTGCTCTAGCCTTCGCAGCCGCCTTAGCCTCAGGTTTAAGAGGAGCTGAGTTCTCTGTATCGAGAGCTTATTTCGTGGATCTCTTGAAGGGATCCGACGCCGTAGCTAAGGGGCACGCAATATCCTTGCTGTATACGCTCAGCAGCATTGTAACGGTTCCGGCTCCCATGCTTGTGGGGCTACTCTACAGTATCCACCCGGTAAGCATCTGGCTACTCGCTTTATCGGCCTCCTTCGGGCAACTAATTGTGCTAACTTGGTTGACGAAACATAAACAGGGTTTGTCAAGCGTTAGTGGGTGCTTCTCCTTAAATAAGGCTTAAATACATAATTGCTAGGCGGCAATGCGTAAAAGACTTTAGACCAACTTGTGCGCTAAAACTTCATTTCGTTCTAGATCTCACCAATCCGATTATAGTCCCTTCGAGCTGCAGGATCGGTTTAATTATCGAGCGCAGGGGAACACGGTCAAGCATAACTCCCAAAGCATCCAAGTCACTGTGGTCGAGACAGCCCAGAATAGGCGTTAGTACTCCGTAGGCTAGTAAGTACACAGGTACTGAGCTAGCAAGCCGTATGAGGTAGTGCACTCCAGTTAACATGATTAGCGCTGCCGGCACAGCTGCTAAAAGCGCTGCAACGCTTAAGCGAACCGCGGTCCTCCAATCCACATCGGCACCCCGCTCGATGGCTTCTCTTAAGCTGTAAAGGCTTGATGCGAGACTGGATACGAGTGTTGCAGCGATCACACCGTGAATGCTGGCAAAGGGCGCTAGTGCAGTTGACAAGGGAAAGAAAATAAAGGCATAAAATACCATAGCTTTAAAGTTTACACGGGTTTCACCGATCCCTTGAAAGAAGCTGCCAAGCGCGACTGTTCCAAGGCCAGTCCATAGGAAGCTTACAGCTTGAAGGGACAGGTAAATTGGAGCTAAACGGTAAGCTTCTCCGTACACTAACCGAACTAGATCCCAAGACCCAATGAGAACGTAAGCACCCAGGGGTGCGAGCATAAGGGCTGAGTACTTAGCCGCGTAGCGGAAGGCTCTTTTAGCGTCGGTTTTCTCTAGCTTAGAGAAAGTCGGGAAAAGGGTAGTAGCGATGGGGGCGGAGAAAAGCTGGAGAAGAGCGAGAAAATTCGCGGCTACTTTAAGGTTCCCTACTTCCTCGTCTGTCGCAAACCATGCAATAATTGAGTTCTGGTACACACTAAGAGCCGTGCCGAGAGCAGTTGACCCATAAATGGGTAACCCATACTCAAGAAATACCCGCAGCTTCCCCCATTCGGCTGGTCCAAAAGCCTCAATCCTTCTTCGAAGTAGCAACAAGCCGACGATAGCTGCAAGAGCATGGCCAGTTACGAAGCCCAGTACTGCACCGCTACACCCCCAGTAAAGGGATAACGTTAGAGAAGCGATGCTGCGAAAAGTATCTCGTACAATTGGGAGTAAACCGAGAGCTTTGGCATCGCCTAAACCCAGTAAAGCTGAGTGAGATAAATTCAACAAAGAGTTAAAAACTACTAGTGGCAACGCGATACGCGCAACTGGCGCTAACTCAGGCCTGTTTAAGAGTATTGCAGATAACTCCTCGGAGAACATGAAACCGAGAACCATAGAACATAGGGATGTGGATAAAACGAATCTGAGAGCAAGGCCAGCGAGCGGGGAGGCTGAACTTAAATCCCCCTTAGCCGATAACCTGGACATTTCTCTAGCTAGAGCTGCTGATAACCCGAAATCCGTGGTCAACATGAGAAAACCGGGTATCGTTATCGAAAGCGAGTACTTCCCGTACTCCTCTGGGCCGAGAATCCTAGCTAAAAATATCGAGGAAAAACCAGCTACCAGTGTAGCTAGAACTTGCCCTCCGAATAGCGAGAAAACGCTGACCACGCTTCCCGAGGCAGCGTCAGCTAGCGTACTCTGATCTTCCATCAAACTGCCGATAACCTAAGATTAATAATAATTATTGTTGGTTTATATTAAAACCGAACTGCCCAGTCCATGCCTCATGCTTCGCATACAACGTGTGGATTGGGTCATCCTATCCTTAGCACCCGCCCCCGGTTCTATCTTTTCCAATCCTGATGGTTTAAGCTAAGTGCTTACTAGACCCGGCGGTGTGGAGACGCTGACGGCACATCTGAACCTCCCGAAGCTCTTGGTAAGATCGCGAAATACCCGCTGTGTAAACTTAGAGAAAAAGCTCGTTATAACAAATGAAAAACTTAGTGTTGCTTTTCTAAGACCCGTAGATAGCGAAAAGCCTTAGGTATGCTGTGCTGGTTTGGATATGCTTATATACTTGTATATTATGCAAGTATAGCAGGTCGACGCTATGAGTGAAGCTACGACCGTCAGGGTTTCAAAGGGGACGCTTAGGATGCTTGAGAACATGCGTAGAAGGCTGAATGCTTCCACGCTCGATGAGACTATACGGCTGCTCATCGTTCAGCAACGTAAAAGGAGACTTGAGGAGGTTTTCGGCGTGGATAAGGGGAGGGTGAAACCCTTTTCAGAGGAGGATCGCGGTGAGGATCGTAGTTGACACCTACGCGTGGATTGAGGTATTTATTGGAGGTAGAAACAGTGAAAAAGTGAAGGAGATTATCGAGGGATCCGAAGAAGTGTACACGCCGGACGTAGTGTTAGCTGAAATAGCCCGTAAATACTTGAAGGAGGGAGTGGAGGGGTGGGAAATTATCGAGCGCTTAAAAGTGATAGAGGAAACTTCCGAGATCGTCCCCATAGATAGGTGTATAGCCCTTGAAGCTGCAAAATGTTACGCGGAGCTCGTGGAAAAAGCTAGGCGGGAGAAATTAAAGGCCCCAAGCCTCTTCGACGCCATAATACTGGCTACCGCAAGAACACGCGACGCAGAACTGATTACTGGAGACGAGCACTTCAAGGGAGTAGATAAAGTGGTATGGATAGGATTTTGAGCTTTACTGGCTAAGCTGATGGCATTGACAGCAAATCATTCAGCTGTGAAGGATGCCGATGGGATTACTATCAGCATTGCACGGTTGAATCGGTTGCGACAAAGTTTTCTTCTGAGAGAAGGCTTTACGCTTAAACTGCGAGTCTAAATTAAGGGACTGGCACGTTCTTACTGACCAATTCTCTCCTACACCCCAATTTTTCCTTAAGAACTTCGTGAACCGGGCTTCTACCGCCCGCTCGGGCTCCACAGGTTGGTTAACGTTTACATAGTACTCGTGATAACTTTCCCAAGCTCGCTGGAAAAACCTTCCAGGGTAGTGCGTTGAACGGCCCGGGAGCCTCTCTAGCGTGCACCCCTATCTGTGTCCGCACATCAGCTCAATTATTTTCCATAGTTATTGAGAACCTTCCACAAGTCCGGCAAGTCTAACTGGTGCCAACGTTTCCATTGGAGTGGGGAAACACCTGGCTACGGCGCTTCCTGTGCGCTGCCTCGTACCATTTTAAAGAAGACAATGTGAGGGGCCGGATGATAGTTGGGGGAACGTTAATCTCCTACCCCTATTAGTAGGATATCGCTATTCAGCTCAGGCATTCGAATCAGTGTGCAGTCCCCCGACTCCTCGACCACGGGCTTTATGAAGCTACGGGTCTCAAGCGCGAAACCCTCCCACTCATACGATGCTGAGTCAACCCTCAGCTTAACATCCCAGTTATACGGGGCGTAAACCACCAGCTTACCCTTCCCTTGCGCCACTCTGATATCCTGGTTCATAGGGGACAGAACCTCGTTAGCCGGCTTTATATCGAATAAATCATGCTTTTCGAACAGCCATTTCGCAAAAGCTACGTCGAAAGCGCCTTTAAACCCTAAAGCAGACCTCCAATCGTAAGATGGACCCGAGTACCCTTCGCCGTAGAAAACCCTTTCCAGCTTATGCCAGTTCCAGATACCGAGCGCGCCGTAAGCTACACCGGCCTTCGCGCCGGATAGAAGGCTCCACCAAACGGCTCGCCTAACGTCAGCCCTGGTGAACCTGTTGTACTTACCGCCGGCTATCCCCTCGTAGCAAGGTTCCCCGTTGACGACCGGCCTCTTCACCGGCATCCTATAGAATTTCTCAGCCAGCTCGTAGGCCAGCCGCTGGCTATCCCTATCGTGGCCCGACTGGTACATGTAGAAATCGTAGTACGGAGATTTCCATACAGCTTCAGGTAGCTCCCAAAGCCCGCCCATTAAGTGCATCGTTGTAAGGCAGGAGTAACCCCTACTCTTAACCACCTTTAAGGCGGTAGTGTAGTACTCCACCGCCTCCTCGTTCTCGAAGTTCGTATCCCCGCTGATCACGAACACTGGATCGTACTTCCCAAATTTCTCAGCCACGTACTCCACGTAGGATTCAAGGTTCTCCCTCGGGATAACTCTAGTCGGTTTAATAAGCCTCGACCCCCAAGTGCCGGGCACGTAATTGCACCAGAGAACCACGAGCGCCAGCGTGAAACCAGCCTCAACAGCCATTCCAACCATTTTCTCGGCACGGTCAAAGTACTCTTCGTTAACCTTGCTGAAGTCCCACACTCCGCTAGAGGCCTGTTTAAATGGTTCAGGGAAAGCGTTCAGCTCGCTTCTATCGTGCTGGGGTAGCACGTTGATCTGGAGAGCGTTAAACCCCTGCATTCTCCTATATTCAAGGTAGTACTTCCAATCGTCCAGCGAGGCATTCGTAAAAGCGCTCCAGCAGGTATCAGCTAAGTAAAAGAACTTTTTCCCACCCCTTAGAAAATGATCCCCAGATTCGGAAATCGTTACCTTCATTGTCCTTTACCGCCTTAGAATTAGTTTATATATGTGTGCTTCCATCCACGTGCGAGCAGGAGAAGCATACTGGAGCTGTAAATAATCCGGGTGCGCACCTTTAACCCGTGTTTTTCGGCTACTTGATCCTCTTCGCAGAGCCTGTTGTAAACCCCCTTGGGGTAGGTGGTGGTTGCTTCGACTTCCATACTTCAGACTAGCTATAAGCGCGCGTTTCCCTTAAAACAATATATAGTTAACTGGTAAACTTCTGAACAGGTACACTCAACTGAAAACGCTGACAGCTATGTTTTTACTTTCTGCTATCCGAAAGAGTCATATAATTTGGTAGAGTATTATGATCTGTGAGTTTGTCAGAAAGAGAGGTCGAAGAGCTAACCAAGAGAGCTCTACGTGATGCCTACTTTTCAGAGCGCGAAGTAGTTAAGAGCGCGCCTACAAACGTGGTGTACCCAACCGAGCTGAACCAGTGCTTGCGTAAAAGCTGGTATGAGCGGACAGTCGCTGAACCGCCACCCCCTGAGCGGTTAGTTCTCTTCCTACTCGGCGAAAAGCTACACGATGTAGCTGGAGAGTACTTCCCGATCGGGACCGGAGAGAAGACCTTTGAGAAAACTGTGGAGGGGGTTATAATAAGAGGACGATTAGACCGTGAACTCCCCTCATGCCTTGTAGAGTTTAAGAGCACCACCACTATACCTGAGAGTCCCAGACCATACCATGTGGATCAAGCCCAACTTTATATGTGGTTAACAGGAAAAGATCATGCTTTCATCGTCTATGTTTCAAAGAATACTGGTGAAGTAAAAGCATTCCGAGTGCAACGGGACGAAAAGCGTATCGAAGAACTGCTGAAAAGGGCTGTTGAGTACAGTAGCCACCTCCAAGCGAGTGCCCCGCCGCAACCGGAGCCCGGGTTCCTCTGCAAGTACTGTGACTACATTCAGCTATGCCCAGCGAATATGGGATCCCAAGCTTAGTTTTAGAAAGTTAACTCGCATCACTAAGCCTTCTGCTCTACGGTACTTCTGCATTGATTTTCGAAATGATATACTGATGCATCGTTGAAGTTGACGCCTTCCATAGCAGCTAGTACAGCGCTCTCGAGTATGTATAGTCATCCACCCCTTCAACGCTCAGGTTTTCCTTTGAGAAAAGGTCTCTATAAAGCGATGAAGGGTTGCCCATCTGTATCCTTCAACTCGTTCACTATTTCGATAATATACACCGCTACCTGCTTAGCTCACTTTTTCGCGTTAGCTCCTGTAGGTATTTCTTCACTTCCTCTGTTTGAAATTAATTATAGAAGAGAACATTAGCATCGATTATTTTGAGCTGATTTAGAAAGGCGTTTTCAAATAAGCCTCTCTGGTAACGGTAGCGGCGGATTGAAAAAGCCGTGTTATAGAGGGGGGTGTGCATCTTGAGCCGCCATCAGGTGTTCACCGCTTATCTTTGAATGAAAATCTCTTCCTCCCCAAGGAGTTAATCCTATCCATTACCCGAAGAGCACTCGAGTTGATCGATCCAAGGCTTTACGCCGACGTTTACGGCGAGGGATTAGCGGAGAAGCTTGCAGAGTTTCATGACGTAGATATGAGAGAAATTATTGTTGGCCCTGGAGCCGACTATATAATTTACCTTTTAGCCTCGCTAGGGAGAGAGGGGGTCGTAATAGTTGAACCGACCTTTGAGGAGTACGAGCGGGCAGCGTGCCTCTTCGGAGCGCCAGTAACTAAAATCCTATTAGGCGAAGACTTCAGTTTAATCCCTAGTCGGATTAGACAAGCTTCAGGTCGGATAGTGTACATGGCTTCGCCTAACAACCCTACTGGGAACCAATATGATAAAGCTGCTGTAGAAGAGGTTGCCGACTCAGTGGAGAGTATAATCGTAGTGGACGAGGCGTATGCAGAGTATGGACGATACACATTAATCCATGAGGCTCCAAGCTTGAATAACCTTGTCGTGGTTAGGACATTTAGTAAAGCGTGGGGGCTTGCCGGTTTGCGAGTAGGTTACGCTGTTACGAATGCAGAGCTCGCGAAGAAACTTAAGGAAAAGGGGAGAGTTTTCGCAACTTCAATCCTTTCACTGAAGGCCGCAGAGCTTATGCTGGATCACTGGCATGAGGTAAGCAAAGCTGTAGAGGAGGCCAAGCTAGTAAGAGATTGGTTGATCGGGGAGATAGCTCACATCGCTAAACCATACCACTCTGATGCAAACTTCGTAATGATTCGGCTTCCCTTCCGCAGTGATAAAATAAGAGAAGAACTGTTGAAACGGGGATTCGCTATCAAGGACATTAGTATGAAACCTTTATGCGAGAATTGTATACGTGTTACTGTCGCGCCTAAACAGATAAGTGAAAAATTCCTTCAAGCATTCCGTGAAGTGATCCAAAGTTTAGCTTAATCTATATGCTTACATTTGAGCTAGTGTGGAGTAGGTTACTTGATAAAGGACTAAAGAAAAAAAATACGTTTAATACTTTGGGGTAAGCTAACCAGTCAGTACCGCTTTTTTGACGGCGTTTAGGACTTCGAACTGGTCACCTTTACTGCGAGCTTCCTCTAATTCCTCCTTTTTAGCATATATTAAGAGGGCTTTTTTCATAAGGTTACCGAAGATTTCTCTGCTAAGCGCCATCGCCTTCGTGGGGTCCATTCTGTATGTGAATTGGTCTTCGCCAAACCAACCCTCATAGCCAGTGTCGATAGCTGCGTACAAGTAATCCACGAAGCGCCATACATCTCCTGTTCCAAATACCCGGTCCTCATCGTTGCTATGAAGTTTAGCAGTATTAACGTGGAAGTTCGCTATGGGTACACCCATTTTATGCAAAACGTAAACAGTGAAAGCAGGTTCAACTGCATACATTTGCTCGTGACCGTAATCGATTGTTACGCCCATGTACTTACCTCCCAGTTCTCGGTTGATAGTATAAGCTATCCAGCCCGCTAAGTGTGTAGTCGGGATGGTCATATTGCCCTCTTTGGGCTCTTTCAGCTTCGCTTCAACCCCGAACCTTAAACCCAGTTCCTTAGCCCTTTTAGCCGCTTGATGACACGCTTCAATAAACCATTCAAAGTGCTTACCGTAATTAACTTCGAAGTTGTAGTCCCATCCGTCCTGACCCGGCCAGAAGCTGAAAGCCTCGCATCCCACGGCTTTGGCGATGTCGGCTGCTTGCAGAAGCACCTCGAGCGCTTTTTCTCGAACCTCCTTCTTCGGGTGAGTTACACTGCCGAGCTTCCACCTAGGATCAGTGAACATGTTCACGTTCATCGTTGTAGCCTTTAGACCCAGTTTTTCGAGAAGCCCTTTAACTTCGGTGATTCTATCCTCCACAACCTTCAGCTTCCCATCGAGGAATAGAACATCGTGGAACTCGATTCCCTTTATACCGGCTTTCGCCACCCTCTCCATCTGGGCTTTTATACTGCTGTCGAGTTCCGGCCAATAACCTTGCGTAGCGAACCTATCCAGGAAATCGCCGGCAGCCCAGTGGCCCGCCGCGAACTTAATGTTGAATTCCTCGAAGAACCTGTTAAGCCTTTCGCCTTCAAGGTACCCTGCGTACTCACTTTCCAGCTTGGATAGTATGTTTTTGTCTACTTTCACGGTTTAACCTACCGTGCGCAAGTAAAAATGGGTTACGCAGCAAGCCGTGGATGCATGGCCGTTAATTCTTTAAATTCAGGCTGCTGGAACCTGCATGGATGCTAAAGCCCCTGCCCTATCGGCGTTGATCGCTGCCATGTACGCTGTGCTTGTGGCTGCGCTTCCAATGGTCTCGTTCCTCATGTGGCAGGTCAGGTTGGCTGACTCGTTACTTATGCTGAGCACGGTTTTAGGCTGGCCCGCCATAATCGGAGTTACCGTCGGCTGTTTCATAGGTAACTTATCCGCGCCGTGGGGATCCATCGGGTTAATACTGCTTGACGCGGCGCTGGGCAGCTTAGCTAACTTCCTGGCTAGCTATGCTGGTTACATGCTGGCCTACGGACGCGGGCTAAGTGAGAAGCTGGCAGCAGCTGTAGCGGAGATAGTGATCGTCTCCTTCATCGTGGGTACTTACATCAAGTACCTCATGCTATGGGCTTTTGGGATAAATATACCCTTAGCGATTAGTATTTTGGGCGTTGTACCCGGTTCCGTTGTGGCGATCGGCGTACTCGGTACGGCCCTAGCCGTAGCCTTGGAGAAAAGAGTTCGGATCGGCGATTGGCGCCCTTCAAGTCCATAACAACTTTCCCGAGCTCTTCTTGGAAAAGGATTAAACTAACGGATAGTTTAGCCGGGTTAGTGAACTCCGCGATGTTTCACTTAAAGCCCGCTCCGGACAATGGATTGGGTGATGCCCTTGCTGCTATTGAGGTGAAGAACCTATCCTTCAGATACTTGGGGAAAAGCGAGCCGGCTTTAAAGAACATAACCCTCGAAGTCAAGCGGGGCGAAGTGGTTTTACTCGCGGGGAGGAGCGGAAGCGGTAAATCCACACTAATTAAATGTGTAAACGGGTTGATCCCGCATCGTTACGAGGGAGTGTATGAGGGCGAGGTTAAGGTAGACGGGTTATCCGTACCGGAAGCTAAGCTCTCCCAAATATCTAAGGTCGTCGGGACAATTATGCAGGAGGTGGGCAAGCAGCTTGTGCTACCGACGGTGATAGACGACGTCGCCTTCGGTTTATGCAATTTATGCCTGGATCGCGAAACTATAGAAAATAAAGTAGAAGAAGCCCTTTCCCGGCTTGGTATCGCTCATCTGAGAAACAGAGACGTAAACGAGCTGAGCGGGGGAGAAAAGCAGAGGGTAGCCATAGCGGGTGTCTTAGCGATGAACCCCTCTATTGTACTGATGGACGAACCCCTGGCCAACCTTGATAGTGAAGGCGTGAGGCTAACTCAACAGTTGATAAGGGAGCTAAAAGCGGAAAAGAGAACCTTGCTCGTCGCAGAGCATAGAGTTGAGGAGGTGCTTGACGCTGGTGTTGATAGAGTATTTATCATGGAGCAGGGGATGCTAGTTAAAGAGGTAGAGGACGCGCAGGAGCTAGCCGAGTTCGCAGGCACGCTCAAACTTCCAGCGAGCATATTTGCTAGGAGTGGGAAAACCGTAGCAGTTAAAGAGTTAGCTGGGCAAACAGCAGGTAAAGTCGCCGTGGAGTTTAGAAACGTCAGCTTTAGCTACGATGATAGACCAGTGCTCCGTAACATCAACCTGGTGATAAGAGAGGGGGAGCGTGTTGCTCTGCTAGGCAACAACGGGGCGGGGAAAAGCACGATAGCTAAGCTTATAATCGGAATTCTAAAGCCGACCAGTGGAGAAGTACGTGTTTACGGAATGGATACGAGAAGAAAAGATGTGTATGACCTCGCCCCCATAGTCGGCCTAGTTTTCCAAGACCCTTTTAACATGCTGTTCGCGCGAACCGTTAGAGAAGAGCTTTCATTTGGTCCGCTTAACTTGAGAGTCCCTGCAGACGAGATCCCGGCTCGAGTTAAACAGGCAGCTGCTAGCTGCAGGATCGAACCCCTGCTAGAGTATTCGCCTTTCGCCTCAAGCCACGGCGAAAAAAAGAGAATATGTGTGGGCTCGATACTTGCGATGAAGCCGAAAATACTTATATTGGACGAGCCCACGGCGGGGCAGGACTATGCCAGCTGTACTTCCTTTATGGAATTCATCAATAGGTTGATTAGCGACGGTATAGTGAGGACCCTTATCCTAATAACCCATGATACAGACCTGGCTGTAGAGTATACTGATAGGACAGTAGTACTCGCTAATGGAGAAATCGTGGCAGAAGGCCCTACACGCAGGCTCCTAGCTGATTCAAACGTGCTTCTTCGTGGAAAGATCCGTGAAACAAGCCTTATTAGAGTTAGCAGAGAGCTGACGGGTGGAGCGGAAGTACTTAGACTAGGCGAGCTGCTCTCCGGCAACTTGTGACCACGCTACCGTTAAGGATTTAACTATTCGCATGATAGCTTCCCCGTGGGCCAAGGACAGTCCGCTAAAAGGCCCGTGATATCAACCACAGGTATCGTCGCCATGGGTGTGGGGACAGCGCTCTATGCCGCGTTTAATGTTTTCTTCAACGTGCTTCAGCTACCCGGCGCTCAGCTAGTTGCGCTTAGGCCGAGCGTCAGTATACCGATGTTCTTCGGCTATGTTTTCGGCCCTATCGTGGGGTTCGTTTCCGGTTTCCTAGGCAACGTGATTAGCGACGCGATAAGCTGGGGTGGCTTCTGGTGGAACTGGGATGTCGGCAACGGCCTACTCGGGCTGATACCCGGATTCGCAGCTTATTTTCTTTCGAAAGAGGATGTATACAAGCAGAAGGGGTTAATCGTCTGCGCAATATTGGCAATAGTGGCCTCGGTTATAGGGATGGGTTTCGCGGCATTCACTGACTACTTGTTCGGCTATGGGATATCAACAATTGAGGAAGCTATTTACGCGCTGTTTTTACCTGCTGCGGTGACCGACGCGGTTAACGGTGCTATCCTAACGCCGATACTGGTTTCAGCGTACGCTTCAGCAGTGAGGGGCAGGGCAAGGAGAGTTTGAAATGGCTAGCAAGGTCATCAGGTACGTTGAAGGTAAAAGCGCGGTACACAAGCTAGACCCGAGGTCGAAACTAACACTAGTTTTTTCTGTTGCTGTGTGCGCAACGCTAGCGTACAACCTCGCTCTAGCTCTTCCTATTCTCGCATTCTCCTTAACAGTTTACTCACTAGCCAGGTTGCCGTGGAGTAAAACTAAAAATACTTGGAGATTTATACTTTTTATCATAGTTTTTCTCTCCTTACTCAACTACCTTTTTGTAGTTGTACTTTTCCGTCCCCTACGCCAACCCTTAGGTCCCGAGATGCTATTGAAGCCTGAGATCCTTACTGGAGTGTTCACCCCTATTGTTAAGCTCCTTGCCTTAGCTGCAGCAACGATAACGTTTGTATATACGACGCCCCCATACCTTTACGCACCCGCTTTAGGCCAGATAGGGCTTAACTACAAGGCAGCCTACGTAGTACAACTGGGGTTGCGTTACATCCCGGAGTTCATAGAGGAGATGAAGAGGACGTTAGAGGCGCAGATGGCGCGCGGCTATAAGCCTAAGGGTGGTGGCAACTTGATAGCTAGAATAGTGGCTTTGACGCCTCTCGTGGTTCCAGTCACCATTTCAGCTACACTTTCGATTTACGATATAGCTGACGCTATGGAGCTGCGCGGTTTCGGTGAAGTCGAATGCCACACATGGTTCCGAGCGTTGAAATTCAGAAAAGCGGATTTCGTAGTAGTAGCCATTTCTACGATTTTGGCAGCCGTCTACACGATATTTTTTGTAATTAAACCTTAGATATTAAAGTGAACTTTTAAACTTGCATCATATTAGATTAAAAGTTTAAATAGTAGTCTGAGAACACGGCATTATGCAGCACCTTAAAGTTGACAACCCTGAAAAACTTGTTACTGCTTACAGCGGTATTGTAAGCAGTAAGGGTGAAAGTAAAACTGTCAGCAGAGGAGGCAGCGACCTGCGGAAGCTCGATGAGATGGGGAGTACTTACGAGTTCGTAATCACCTATACATATAAACCCGGCAGGTTTGCGAAGGAGAAGACAGTTGTAGCAATAGTCCCAGTGAAACGTGCAATGAATAGATTATTTGAGTGCAACACTGATGAAGTAACCTTCAGAATCCTCGCGTTCAAAAAGGGAAACTTTGAGGAGGAGTGGAGCGGGGATCTAGGAAAAGCTAAGAGCGAGATTCCCGACGTTGTACAGGCGTTTGAAGAGGATATTGCAGACCTAGTATCGGCAGTTGGTGCAAAAACCGGTTAAGGATCAAGCACAAGTCTAAGCACCTCATCGAAGCTTTTTACGTCTGCACCGAACATGGCTACAGTAACTTGCGGCCACGCACGTTTTACTTTCTCCACCATTTCCGGGTTGTCATCTACGAATACAATTTCACTTGGCTTAATCCCGTGGAATGTACTCCATTCTAAAAGCTTGCTGAACATTAAATCTTTACGTGGATGTGGTTCAACAATTACCAAGTCAAAAAGACGGAGTAAGTCAAACGCTTCTAAAGCGGCCACTGCCTTGCTATAAAGGTTCCAGCTTACGACGGCTAAAGCGATCTCACGATCCTTAAGAGTTTCAAGAACTTCCCTAACCCCAGTTCTAAGCTTGATGAAAATACCCTTAGAATCGGATATCGTATCCCTGTTAAGTCTGTCGTAAGGTGGCTCTGTTGAAGAAACATCCTCGTGATCCCAAATAGTTTTGTCCAAATCCAGCGCTAACAGTTTGTAACTGCCCACAGCCTGGGGATTTTTAACGGGTAATAAGGTTCGCGCTGAGAGCCGAAGTACTTTTAACACCCTTATTTTAAGGGACTCAAGGTGAGGATTTGAAGAATGCACACTCGGCTTTACTCGTAGCAACTTTATTTGTGCTACTCTCAATTGCCTCGTACCTTGTTCTCCGAGAGAAAAGCGGTTACGTAGGCGTGATCCACGTCAAAGGTTACGTGCTATCCTCGGAAAGCGCCGACTCAGTTACGAGTGCTATTATGAAAGCATCAACAAACTCGAGTATTAAAGCCGTTGTCGTTGTTATAGACTCCTTTGGAGGTTCGGCGAACTACGTTGAGCAAATATACTTAAACTTAAAGGGACTGAGAGGGAAGAAGCCGGTTGTAGCCTTAGCTGTTAACGCGCTATCCGGCGGTTACTACATCGCTGCAGCAGCTGACTACGTTTTCGTTCATCCGACTTCTTTCATAGGCTCCGTGGGTGTAGTATCAACAGCACCGCCACTCCTAGTACCCTCGGAGCAAACCCTGGAGACAGGCGCTTACAAGCACACGGGCTTCTCGAGGCTGCTGTTCTACTATAATCTCAGCAGAGCGTTGGATGCGTTTATAGGAGCTATCGAAGAGGGAAGAGGTAGCCGCTTAAGAGCCTCTAGGGAAGAGCTTAGCAAAGGGCTAGTATACCTAGGCAAGGAGGCTGTCGCGATAGGCTTGGCTGACCAAATCGGCTCTCTAGAGCAAGCCCTAAGCGAGGCGGCGCGCAGGGCTGGACTTCTCAGCTATGAGGTAGTAGAAGTAACTGGCAGAATTGCCCAGGGATCCGGCTACTATACTTGGAGCAATGTTACGGCAAGTCTACTGGAAGAGCTGCAGCCACCGCCTGCACTCTACTACATATACCTCGGAGCTAGGGGGTTAGTGGACAGCGGTCAACCGGCGGCTCAGGTTCCCGTAGCAACAGGAACACCGGCGCAGGTGCTTGTAGACCTCTCGCACGGTAACAGAGTATCCTGGTGGAACCTTGATGCGCTTATAGCTGAGCTAGCCGAGATTAACTCCACTGTAAACTTCGTGAAGACTTGGTACGAGCTGGAAACTTTGCTCAATAACTCGACATGCCTAATCGTGGCAGCGCCCACACTTCCCTATATGGGTAAAGAAATCGAGAAGGTAGAACATTTCGTGAAAAATGGCGGGGTGCTTATCCTACTATTCGACCCCTCTATTGAGTACGTAGGTCTTGAAGGAATTTCAGCGTACATAACGGCTCCAATAAACACATTAGCCGAAAGATTCGGTTTAACTTTCGCTTACGGGTTTCTATACAACGAGAAAGAGCACCTTGGCATTTACAGAAACATTTACGTTAGCGAGTTTGCCGAGGATGAGCTTTTTAAGGATGTTCACACTATAACGCTGTTTACGGCAACCCATATAAGATCGGGAAGCGGTATTGCTTGGACCTCTAACTCGACTTTCTCCTCATCTGCCGAGAAAGTCGGGAGATATGCAATCATTGCACGTGATAGGTACGGGAAAGGAGAGATTATTGCTTTAGGCGATATCACGATCTTCAGTGAACCATTCTGCTACGTTGAGGATAATTACCGGTTCATAAGGAATTTAGCCGAGTTTATCGTAAAAAGCAAGGAAGGTTAAGTTAGAGACATGTTGAAACTGAAAAATAATTTTTAGATTTACATAACTTGTGGTACTAAGCCGGATTTCACTCTTGCCGTTCCCAAGATACTTTTTTCGCTAATCTGACCAGCCTTAGACCCTCCAGCCAGAGTAAAGCCGTGGGTATCGCCGCGACTATTATTGCTTCAAGCGGTGGTTTAGAAAGCAGGTAAAAAGCAGTTAAGAGAACCGTGCAGAAAACCGCGTACGGTATTAGCCTTGGAACCACGTTTCCTAGCAAGCCGACGTACACTGACATAACTGAATCGTTATTGACTTTAGCCACGTACTCTCCAGTGCTTTTCTCGGCGAACCCCAGCTCGACCAGCCTATCTAGGTAATGCTTAGCTGCTCCGGGGCTGCCTAAAGCGGCTAACCGTTGAACTTCCCGAACCCCCAAGGGTTTTCCACTCCTCAGTAGTACGAAGTAAACTCTAGCTAGCCTACCGTCGATAGCCACCGTCGAACGCCTCTTATGCTGTAAGGCCATCTCTTACCCCTCTACTGGGAACCGCCTCCTAATAATATAGTAGGCGGCCCCAGCCACTACTAAGGCCATGAAAGCAGCTAACGCGAGACCGGTTATCGCCTGCTGAGGGATCCGGTTACCCTGGCTCGCTTCAGCGCCACCGACAGCGGAGTAGCCTCCTCTGCTTAACCGATTGTATTCGGGGCTTTCCGCTTCGAAAAACCTTGGAGGCGCAGCTATACAGCGGACGAGCAAAGCCCCCTCAACTGAACTGTATGGAACCCATATGCCGTCATCCCAAACGAGCCTGCTATTCCATCCGGCGTAGCCGAGTTTAGCCGCTTGAGCGATAGCCTCAATATCAGCCTTCTCGAAGTTTGAAATTACGTCGATCTCCATTAACCATTCAAGCTCAGCCTCAAGGGCATTCTTCATTATTGGGTCGGAGATCTTAAAGGTTGGAACTAGCCTAGTCTCGCTGTAAGCGCTGAAATTGCATACTTCGACCAAGTTTTTATCAGGGCCTATTCCACTTAAGAGGGAATCGATCTCTTTCAGTATTCGCTCGCTAAGGTTGCCGGTTACCGTAATGGTATAAGAGTATAAACCGACATCCACCCGTATATCCGTGTCCCCCACGCTTTTAGTAGCTGTAAAGCCGCCCTGGTAAGACTCAATATTCCAACCAAGTCTACCAACGTTAACGTAGAACGGGAAACCCTGCATCGGCTCGATTGATACGTATATCACGGTATCCTTTGAGCTCGTCCAGCTAAGCTCGAGCGTAACGTTGTACTCCCCAGGTTCAATATCCATAGGTGCATCGTAGCCTGGTATCAGCATTAGAACCCTGAAACATGGTTCGCCAAGGCTTAACAGACAGGGCATGGTTACCCGGTACTCCGACGCTCCGCTCAAAAGGAGAACTCCGCTTACAGTTAAGTTAACATCTTCATCGAAAACCTGGGGAACAAGCGTGGGTTTGAACTGAAGCGCGCATCTGCTCTTCACTTTTAGCGTTCCCAAAGCTACAGTGCTGCTCCCCTTTCCGGCTTTCAGCAGGACTTTTTCCTGCGTTAATCCTTCAGGATCAAAGCATTGTACGTTTAACGTGCAGTAATGTACAGTCACCTTCTCGAATTTCAAAGGCGCTTGTAGCCTAACAGATAGGTACTTCTCTCCTTCGGGGACGAGCTGCTGCTCTGATACAAGTACTATAAGCCTCTCATCGTAATGGCTCCTATACGCGTATGCCTGGCCCTCATAGTAAACCTCGATAGCGTTTTCAAGCTTTGAGAGGTTATATATAATCCCGGGCTTGTTTAACACAACTTCGACGGCGTAAAAGTCGGCTTGGCTTATGCAAGCAAGCGTAGCCGGTACTAAGGCTATCACCATTAAGACCCAGATTTTCCCTTTCATCAGGACTACTCCACTTAGGGGGTGAAAAAATTGCATTTCCGAACGGCGTGTCCGGTAAAATAGACGCTTGTGGACTCCTTCGCTTGCAAACGGAAAATTGCCTACACTCATATTTTCAAGCACTCTACAATATGTCAGGTTAAACTATTCCCGGCTTAGTGCTAAAGTATTTTAATGTCGAAGCGAGAGAAAAACGTGTGACCCACTTAGTTGACATTAAGCTTGGAGCTTTACGGACCCGGGTAACGGTTTACTCATCAAACATCATCCGTATTACGCATTCTCCCCCCTTCGTAGAGCCCTTCAAAAGTTATGTGGTTGTAAGAGAGCCTGGAGAGGTTATCTACAACGTTAGAGAAGAGGGGAAAAGAACCACAGTATCGACAAGCGAACTCGAAGTTACTGTTGATAGCGAGAGCGGTGTTCTGGAAATCAGCTGGGGTAACGGCTCGTTGAGAGAACTCGAACGGGAAATTAAGAGAACTACGGCCCTCGGAAAAGAGACGTACAGCATAGTTCAGAAGCTAGAGCTGGTTGAGGGAGAAGCGGTTTTCGGGTTAGGCCAGCACGCCGGCTATTCGGCTCACACTGGTTTAAACTACCGAAACAGAGTCGTTTACCTAGCTCAGAGGAACACCGATATCGCTATCCCGTTCATGGTCTCCAGCCGGGGATACGGTATACTGTGGGATATTACTTCCATGGGTGTTTTCGAATTCCGCGGCAACAGCCTAAAGGTGTGGTTTGAATCGAGCGACGCCATAGACTTTTACTTCATTTTCGGCCCCTCGCTGGATAGAGTGATAGCCGGATACAGGTGGCTTACGGGAGACGCTCCTATGCTTCCTAAAAGCGCCTTCGGCTACTGGCAGTCGAAGGAGAGGTACGCATCACAGGAGGAAATAGTATCCGTTGTTAAGGAGTTTAAAAATAAGGGCATTCCGATCGACATCATAGTGCAAGACTGGAGATACTGGGGTAAGTACGGCTGGAACGCTTTCAAGTTCGATGAGGAGTACTACCCTGATCCAGCGAAAATGGTGAAAGACCTGCACGACCTCGGCGTTAAGCTGGCAATATCCATCTGGCCTATGTTCGGTGAGGAAACAGAGATTTACCAGAAAGCGATCGAACTAGGGTACAATATCCCAGAAACTGGGCTGGTCAATTTCTTCAAAGAAGAAGCGGGGAAATGGTTCTGGGAAAGGATTAAAGAGGTTTTCTTCGACATCGGTGTTGACGCTTGGTGGTTAGATGCTACAGAGCCGGAGATAAAGCCTCTACTGATATACACTACATGGCAGCGGGAACTAAAAATAGATGATGACCGCATGCTCAAGCACCTAAACGCATATCCGCTGCTCGAAGCGAAAGCCGTGTATGAGGGACAACGACGGGACAGTAACAAGAGAGTATTGATTTTGACGCGATCCGGCTTTTCGGGCATTCAGCGTTACGGCGTCGTTAACTGGTCCGGTGATATCACAGGTGACTGGACTACCTTTAGGTCGCAAATATGGGCCGGCTTAAACTACTGCTTATCCGGTCCACCCTACTGGACTACCGATATAGGCGGATTTTTCAGCGGCAACCCGGACACCGAGAGCTTCAGAGAGCTTTTCATCCGATGGTTTCAGTGGGGGGTTTTCTGCCCGATATTCAGGGTTCATGGAACGTACTTTCCGAAGGAGCCGTGGAGATTTGGTCCACAAACAGAGGAAATCTTAGCCAAGTATATCCGGCTCCGTTACAGGCTACTACCTTACATATACTCTCTTGCTTGGAAGGTCCACAGCGAAGGCTACACGATGATGAGGCATTTAGCGATGGACTTTCCCGACGATAAGGAAGCGCTAGAAGTGGACGACGAGTTTATGTTTGGTCCCCACGTACTTGTAGCGCCCGTAACCACGCCATCTACGTGGGAAAGAGAAGTCTACCTACCCCGCGGGCTGTGGTATGATTTCTGGACTGGGAAGCTATACTGCGGTGGACGCTGCGTGAGAGCTCATTCACCCCTCGATACAATACCACTGTTTGTAAAGGCTGGAGCTATTCTACCCCTAGCACCATCCAATATCAAAAGCACAGCGGAGAAAATCAATGAGATCGAACTGCGCGTGTATCCAGGTGCAGATGGTTATTTCGCGCTATACGACGACGATGGTGAAACGTATAATTATGAGAAAGGAGCTTACGCGTTGATACCGGTTATGTGGAACGATTATGACCAGGAGCTAATCTTAAACGAAAAACTGGGAGGGTATGAAATCCCTGAACTGAATTTCAAACTGGTTGTTGTGCGAAAGGGAAGGGGGGTTGGAATAGAGGAAAGCGAACCCGACTTAACGTTGAACTACAAGGGAAAGCTTATCAAAGCGAAGCTAATTTAGTTTTTTCCTTTTGGTAAATTCCTATTAGTTCCCATTCCAAGTTTCAGGTAAAATTTCAGCTGGCACGCCTTCGCCTCTTCAGTTTCCCCAGCATAAATGGAATCAACGCGAAGGATAGCAGCACTGCCGTGATAATGATAATCGATGCTAAATCCACTCTCCAAACGGCCCTCAACTCTACGTGCTCCTCAATAGTTAGAACCAAGCAAGGATCCTTAGATAGGATCCCGCCGTTATGCTCCCAGTGGTCGAAAACCATTATCGCGTGCCTCGTCGGCCACACTGTAATCAGAACTGTAAACCCCTTCGGGTACCAGCCTGAACCCCTTACTTCGCCGTAAGGCGAGCTAGCATCTACTCGAACCACCCTGTAAGGTAACGCAGAGGGATGCATATCCGCGTTCCCTTCCCCTAGCGTGTACGGATCACTCCATGCATCCCCCTCGCGGCTAGCATCGCTGTACCTGACGGTATAATCATCCCAGAAATTCCCACGTCTACCGTCATCCCATAAGTTAAAACCGCAACCCTCGACAAGCGCGTGAGCACTGTTTTCTATAAAATCATTGTAGAGAAACTCGTTACTGGTTGAATAAACATTAAGGTAAAGCCCTCTCTCGTTACGCCAGAAAATGCAGCCTTCTATACGATTACCGCTCGAGTTGACCAAGCGTATGCCAGCTATAGTGCTGTCACCTACCAAGCAATCTCGCACTACGTTGCCGTTACTCCTTTCCGCGTACACACCGTGCGCATTGCCAGTGAATTGGCTGTTTGCCACGAGGTTGTTTCTAGACTCGACTAGGCGCAATCCAACTTCGTTCCCCTTGAAACTCCCAGCATCAATAACGCAGCTTGAAGTTCGCCATAAGTCAACCCCAATTACGCAGCTTGTGACGTTTAAGCCTATAATTTTGCTTTGTTCACACTCAGATACAAGGACGCCTACAGTCGCCGCCGATACTTCCGCAGAAACCGTAATGTTCCTACACTGGACAAGGACCACCTGTCCAACTTCGCCGCTTACATTACCCCCCTGAGCCCCTTCCAGGTAGACCAGTGGCTTGCCATTCACAACATTGCCTTCAACTACGTTACCGAATGAACTGCGAACGTAGAGGCCACATTCCTTGAAAAAGTTGTTAAGTAACCTACATCGAAACGATTCCTCTACAAAAACTCCCACCATACAGTTTTGGAATATACTTGCTTCCACTAGGATATCTGAAGAATTGATTATGCCTACTCCCACCCGGCTCAACGTCGCCGATACATTCACTAAAGATATGCCGACAGATTTGTTAATCGATAACCCATAGCGGAAGCCATCCACCCTTAAATCCTTAACTACAACGCTAGTTACGCCTTTCAAGTGTATTCCAGTACCGGTGCCGTTACCCTTTAGCAGGTGCCCATTACCGTTTAAAACCACACCGCTTTTCTCTACGATTACACCGTCCCCTGCAACATTAAGGTCAGCAAGTAGAGTGTAAACGTTACCCTCCCTTGCTATCGGCGCGCCTAGCGGTTCAACGCTCCCATCAGGCTTAATCCGTATAGCCCAACTCTGAACTTTCTGAAGCTCTGTAACCGGTAGCAAAACCGAGGCTAGTAAAACCGCTATGGTAAGCCTAGTGCATAACATTGGAAGAACGCTTAAATTCCCCTGAACAGGCATAAGCTCTCCCAGGTATGCGTAACTACTGCCGCTACTTGTGACTTGCTTAGCATGCTTCCCTGAAATAAGTTTATTACTACTAAAATCTTAAGCATTTCCGGAAATCAAATTAGCGATTTCGCCCATCCGAAGGTTTCCATCATCTCCTATAACAGCAAGTCTAGACAGCTCTTGAAGAGGATTTTATCCAAGAAGAGATAATACGGGATGTTTTAAGACTATTGCGGTGGCTAAAACGTCGGAAGAAGAAAGGTTTTTAGAAATTTTAGCAGGCTTGGGCTACGAGATTGAGAAAAGGCTTACAGAGCCGGGAATCGCCATTCTAGTGGGTGTTTTACTATGGGCTTTTTGGCCTACCCCGATTGACACGCTAGCTGCCACATGTTTTCTAGCTTTGCTATACTACCGAAAGACCAGGGGCAAGGAACCCCCCGAATTAAAGGATAACTCCTGGTTAACGGCTATCGGTTTAGTGCTTATAGCTTGGGGGTTATACGCCTCACTTGGAACATTTGTAAATGTTCCCTGGCAAGCAAGCCTGGTACTTGTCGGAGCCCTCTTAATTGCACTCGGATATACCGGTGGAAAAAATGGTAAAGGAGGAAGCGGTTAACGTTATTGGTCGAGGCTACACTCTGCTAGTTATCGGTGTCCTGTGGTACTTGATCATAGAAGGAGCTTTAGACTTTGGCAAAGCGTTTGCAGCCCTTCTAGTAGCCATTGGATTCTTCCTCGTGCTCAGGGGGCTTGTGGTGAGCAGGTATGGTGAGAAAAGAGCTGGTTGAAGCTGGAGCCGCGCTGATCGCTATAGGGTTAGTTTTGCTCCTGGCTCCAGAGCTTCTGGCCCAGCGAGAGCTGTACCCAATGACCGTGGCCTGCATCGGTATCTCCATCATCGCACTAGGAATTTTAATGTTTGCAGTTTCTGAGAAAGGGCTTTTCGTCCTCAAAGTCCTATCCTCGGCTCTATACATAACCGGCACCGTAGTGATCCTACTGGGGGTCTTAGGAGTACCTATACTCTTCTTTACCGGGTTAATGAAAGGGCCTTACACTTTCAGCTACAGGGATGCGGGGCCTGTAGAGGGTAACAAGGTACATTTAGAGATTCAGAACCCGATAGGGAATATAGTCGTAGGAAGCTGGAAACAGAGCGAGTACTTGGTTGAGGTAACCTTAAATGTGCAAGCACTTTCGCAAAAAGCTGCTGAGCAGGCAGCCGAGAGCTTTAAGCCTATTGTAACTATTGAACATATAGGGAATAAAACTATGATTAAAGTTCAGCCAAGTCAATTTAAGCCCCCCGTCTTTATGACTTACGATGTGCGAGTTACTTTACCTCAAGAGGTTTCAGCTGAGCTTTCTTTGCAAACTAGCGTGGGTTCAGTTAAACTTAGAGATATATTCGTCTCGGAGGCTAATATTGAAGCTACTACTGGGCAAGTAATTATTAGTAATGTAAAGGCGAACTCGCTTAACGCTAAGACTACAACCGGCACAATTGAGGCAGTTGTAGATACTAAAATAGCTCGAATTTCAACAACGACAGGAAAGATAGAATTAAGCGTAACCGGTACGTTTACTGGCGAGTACATTCTAATGGCTACTACTGGAAAAATTTCTATAAGTGTACCCGAGAAAACAGGTATTGGCGTACAGCTGGAAGCTATTAGCACGCTGGGCGATATCGAGTACCCTAAAAGCTGGATTACGTCGGTTGAAAGCGTTTTTGGCCCGAAGTCCGTAACTGCGAAAAACCCTGACTTCGACAGCGCGAAGGTGAAGATCATTTTTAAAGCTGAGGTGACTACAGGGAAAATCGAGGTAACCCAGGGATAAAGCTTGAGCGTAGACGAGGTATTTGAAGGCCTTGTACACGAGATAAGGAGGAAGATTATAAAGTCCTTAGGTGAAAGCAAGGTTCTTACCTACAAGGAGTTACTGGAAATTGCTGGCGTAGAAACAGGGGTATTAAACTACCATCTTGGGAAGCTGAAAGGGCTTGTTGAAAAGACTGAAGATGGAAAGTATACACTTACAAGAAACGGGCTCGTAGCTTACAAAGTCCTCCGATATTTTGAAACTGGCGTAGACGATGTGCAACCAACAGGTATCAATACTTTTTCTGTTTTAAAGGATGTTTTTATCTGTCCTCAGCGTGTTTTCGCCGAGCCCGATGTATATGGAGTGTATGCAGCTATCCCTGCCATCATACTTTTCCTCGTGGAATACATAGTGACCAGTAACTTTTACGCAGCTGCCACCGTTACTCTCGCACCGGCAATAATTACGTCAGCTATAGCCTTAGTGGTTTATGGAGCAGCTCCAAGTAACTTAAGGAATTTCATAAAAGGGTACCCGGCTACGCTATCCCCTCTTTGCCTAGTACCAGTGATGGAATTTATATTAAAGCAGGTTTCCGCCCCTCCCCAATCTGTATCTCTGACGTCTGGGGCTCTAGTTGCGGTTTATATTGCTTACAACACACTCTTTATCCAGAAGAATTGGAAGCTAGATTACGCTAAAAGCTTCATCGTCTCAATAACAAATACCTTTATCCTAGCTTACTTCCTTCGCTTAACGGGCTTAGCTTATTACCTGATTCCTATTTAGGATCAACCTTAAGCCCTTTTGCAAAAAAAGCAAAGGGATAGCTCCCTCACTTTTCAAGTGGTAGCCTAGCTACATATTTCAAGTTCATTTCAGCCTCTAGTGACTTCCAAGCTTGTCCCCCAGTAACTGGTGAACTTAGCGTAGGCGCGGGGAAAGCGGAGCGCTTGCGCTTCAGCCGCGGTGAGAGTCAGCTATGCTCTGCAGAAACTGCCGTCCGGAGGCCGCGAGCTGAAGGGTGAAACCGATCATGGAATAGTTGTCGGCAGCGCGAGGGGGTGCGCAGGCGAGTCAGAGAAAGGTTAAGCAGTGATGTCGTGAAAGTCCTCGAGGTCGCAAACCACCAGGCTTATTTGGATCGCCCGAGGGCTTTTCCGGGTGAGGATGTGTACGTGAGGGAGGTCGTAAAGCTGCAATGACATTGCGCCTCCGTGGCCGAGCATGCCGTCCAGCTGCTCTTGAAGGCTGTTACTCGCGCTGGCGGGCGAGGTACGCCGCACCAATGCCGTCGGGCGGCTGCCATCCACGCTCAGGAACCTAACGAGTGATTCTTGCTTCGACGATTTTGTCTGGGAGGAGAGAGCTCGTTCACAAGGCCTAAGGATGCTCATATAGACTCGCGCTACCTACCTGGGGCGTACAGGGAGCTGAGGGGCTCGAGGCGAGGGCTAGTGGTTTGGCCGAAAAGCTGGCCTGTATCAGCGAGGGGGTAACCCGTCTATGCGCGGCAACAGAGAGGGAGGGTGATGGATCTCTTCGCCTCCAGCCCGATTTTCAGCCCTAAGTTAGGAAGGGTACCCCTAAGCCTCTGGCTGCAGACGTCCGGCTCAGCCTAGCGGCTTAAGAGGCTGTGAACGCTTGGGAGAAGCTTTACCCGCCGGGGGGTCGGCGAGCAGGCTGCAGATGAGTGAAGTAGTTTTACTCACCGAGGTGTTCAAGGTAGTCCCATTTGCGAACTATGTAGCCCCATGCTTGCTGGTCGACCCTCCGTAGTCTTACCAGCCGGGGTACTTCGTGTCCACGAACTTCGGGATCGAGTAGCGAAGCTGTTTTCAACCCCTCCGCTCTCTGTAGAATGTTCAGTTTGTCGGTGGATCCTGTTAAAAGAGCGGATAAACCATAAATACGACAAAGGTTTCCTTTAATCGATGGCCCAATCTTCTCAGCACTTGATCAGGGCTCCGTCCACCTATCAGCTGGCTGATCTGGTTTTCATTGAGGCTGTAACGCACGTTCACGCTGGTGTGGGGCGCGCCGGCGGCGTCGTCGATCTCCCCGTGCAGAGGGACGAGTACGGTTACCCTTGTATTTACGCTAGCAGCTTGAAGGGTGCTCTAAAGACTGCGCTGCTCTGGGCTCTCGTGAAGGAGAAGAACGATTTGACGTTCGCGAGGAGGGCCGTCGAGGCTCTGCTGGGGCCGGAGCCTGAGCCCGAGGAGAGCTTCGAGTCCAGCGTCGCAGTGCTCGATGCGCGGCTCGTAGCGATGCCCGTGCGCAGCCTCAGGGGCGTGTACGCCTACGTGACCTCACCGGTGCTCCTCAGGAGCTTCCTCGAGTACTCTCGCCTCTACGGCGCGGTAGTAGGTGACGTTGAGCCGCTCCTGAAAGAAGCGGAGAAGGTGAATAGAGGTTCCTGCCTCTGCGTGGGGAACAAGGATCAGCTAGTCGTGAGCGAGCTGGAAAGCAAGAGCGAGCTGCACAACAAGATTATCCTGCTGGAGGAGTTGTGGCTCAATCCTGAGCCGGCTCAAAGCGGCGGCGAGCTCAGCAAGGCCCTAGGCCTGGACAAGCCCCTGCTGGTGCTCCACGACGATGAAGCCAGGCACGCGATCGACCGGGGGCTTCTGAGGCTCACGAGGGTCAGATTGAGGAGGGATACGAAGACTGTGGAGGAGAGGGGCCTCTGGAGCGAGGAGTACGTTCCGGCTAAAACGAGGTTCGCCACGGTGTTCCTCTTCAAGAAACCGCCCCTCACTGAGAAGTTCGTGACGAGCCTTCTGGGTAGGCAGGGTGAGGGCGAACAGGGCCAGCAGCGAGTCGATGATGCGGCATACCTCGAAGCCCTCGTGAAGCTCGGCCTGCTGAACGACTCGACCAGAAAGGGGGTAGAGGAAGCTCTGCAGAGGAACGATCTAGCGGGTGCTGCCGCGCATCTCGCCAGCAGCGTGAGAGACCGGGTGAAGGAGCTTCTTGCCAACCATCTGAAGGGATACGTTGTGCTCGGCGGTCACGAGACGATCGGTAAGGGTATCGTAAGGCTTCAGGTGGTTAGCGCATGAGCGCTGAAGAGCTTAGGGATCCGGTGAGAGCTGCACTAGACATTTTTATGACAATAAGGGGTGAGCTCGAGCGAAGAGCTAAAAGTGAAAAGGAAAAAACTGATTTTGGTCGCGATCTGCGTGCACGTGCGAGAGACGCCCCCGAGCTGATAGAGGAAGTAGGCTTAGTGCCGGCTCTGAGCTTCTTTTACAGCAAGAGTGATAAAATCGGTTACGAATTGATGCTTAAAGCAATCCTGCTTTACCTGCAAAGAATTCAAATCGTACCTTCAAATATCAATCTCGATGCTATATTAGCGGGGGAAAGGAATACGGATGCCATGATCGACCTGCTAAGGGATCTTCTCAAGTGGAGCACCGTCGTCGTGCCGAT
>JAWCCZ010000003.1:0-253443 GCA_038861545.1 Thermofilaceae archaeon
TATCGCTCTTCTTCACCCTACGAACAGCTAAAATCCCAGCCTTCGCCAAGTAATACTGCGCCAAATCATCAATACCCTTCTGACAAAACACCACACTAGCACCAGAAGCCTTAATCTTCTCAACCATGTCTTTTAAAAGCCTGGCCTCTTCCTCTAGGAACATTTGCATTTGCTCTGGGCTATTTATCCTAATTTCTGCATCGATCTCTGTCTTCTCAACCTCGAGGGGGGCATCGATTAACGCGATCTTCGCTTTCTCAACCCTTTTCGGCATATCTGGATGAACGACTTCTTTATCAACAATTATTCCATACACGAGTTGGGTGTCGAGGAAGGAACCACCTTTTTTCTTAACCAGCTGAACGAAGTCTAAATCGGCGGTGATTTTCTCATCGCGTTTTTCAGCAATTTGTTTAACGGCTTTCACAGCAATATCAGCAAGGTGATCTCTAAACGCGGCAACTGCTTTACCCCTCATCGAAGTAACTGCCACCTTCTCTAAGGTCTTTATATCATTCAGATCAACTTTAACAGCTATTTTTCGGAGAATTTCCTCAGCTTTTTCGAGAGCTTTCTTGTAACCAGCAACTATAACTGTTGGGTGTATGTTCTTCTCAAGAAGTTTTTCAGCCTCTTTAATCATCTCTCCTACAAGGACAACAGTCGTAGTTGTTCCATCTCCCACTTCATCATCTTGTGCCTTTGAAATTTCAACTAATAATTTAGCCACTGGATGTTGTACATCCATTTCGTCAAGAACCGTTGAACCATCATTAGTTATCGTTATATCGCCGAGGCTATCAATCAACATTTTATCCATTCCTCGCGGTCCTAAAGTTGTTTTAACAGTCTCTGCAATTGCCTTAGCAACCATGAAGTTTACACTCATGGCCTCTTTTCCAGTTTTTCTACTGGTACCCTCCTTCAGTACTAAAACCGGTACGCCACCTACTTGAGCAAGTTGGGCCGACATACTCATGTCAAAGCTGGTGTATTTTCACTTCTATTTATACTTTTCCATAATTGATTCAGCAGCAGTCCACTTGCTAATTGTCACCTTTAAGGCCAAATCGATGTCTGCACTTTTTATTGTAATACGTTTAGCATGCTTAGACATTTCAACTGCGGTTTTTGCAATATCTCTAGCAAAGCTCTCTACAATTTTTCTAAGCTCTTCCACAGCTTCGTCGCTTACTCTCTGTCCACCAGCTTGACGCAAGATCCTCTCAAAAGGCGCTAAAGGCATTTCACTCCTTTTTACTTCTTCTCTCTTCATCAAAGTGAGATCGCGCATTCATAGAAAAAGTTTAATGTTTTATAGAATTTGGAGGGGTATGGGTAAGGTACGTCCAGCATACATAAAAAATACAGGAAGAATATTAGTGGAAAAATACCCAGACAAGTTTACTATAGACTTTGAACATAACAAGAAAGCAGTATCTGAAATACTAAAGACGAGTAAAAAAGTCAGAAATAGGGTAGCTGGGTATATAACTCGTCTAATGAAAATAAAGTTTGAAGCCCAGAGCGTTGAGCAGCCCCAATAACCAGCATGAAGGCGGCATGGAAACTTTTATCAATAACAGTTCACTGAGTGGTTGCGAGCCCCGGTCGTATAGCCCGGCCAAGTATGCCGGCCTTTCGAGCCGGAGAGGGGTGGTCCACGGAAAACCCGGGTTCGAATCCCGGCCGGGGCATTAATTCAAGCCAGTGAAATATTTCTCAAATTGCTAAGGTCTCTGGTAGATTATATAGATACGAGAGGAATTCCATAGTTAAATGGTGCGGGGGCCGGGATTCGAACCCGGGCAGGCCTCCGCCAGCGGATTTCTCACACACTTGAGTTTGGACTCGACTAACGTCGAACCGCCCCCTTTAACCTGGCTCGGGCACCCCCGCGGTGTTGAATGTCAGAATGTGCGGTTTAAATCTTATTCTTTTATCGTCCAGCTTCCCACGGCTCTTTCCATAGCTTTATTTTTTGTTTCTTAAGCTCATAGCTTGCACTTCTCAAAAAATTATAGACAGTTGTATGAGTGCGCCCCTCGATTAGCATGTTAATGGCCTTTCTAGCCACCTCAACATTGTTATATTCACCTAGTATACCAACACTTTTCTCTCCAATTAAGATTTTAGCACCAGTTTGATTTTCAATAGTCTTTTTAACTTTACCATTCTCACCTATCAATCTAGATTTTATCCTTTTTAAATCATTAGGATTCCTAGCTATATCGCTCAGATCCATGCTTTCAAAGGTATAGTTATCATCGCTCAAGAGTAGAGCATCTTCTGGATTGAACCCTAGAGAGATCGCCTCAATCGCCTGTTTGGCACGTATTACATCAATAGGCGTTCCATTTTCCGTGGTTGATATGTAAATAGTTGAGGATTTAGAGTCTATAGTAATTCTAACGTTAAACACATCCTCCATTACCTTCTTTGTTTTACCATCTTTACCAATTAAGATTCCCAATCGATCCTCCCTAACAGGTACAGGCATACCAAATGTTTTTTCCATTACAATCATTTGTAACTTGCTAATATATAAGCCGTAAGCCGATCCCCGGAGCTCTTAAAGCACTTAGAGCAAAAGCCTTTAAATCACTCTGATAACATCCATGCTGAGCCCGGGTGGTGTAGCCTGGTCCCAACACGCCGGCCTGTGGAGCATCCTAGGGAGGCATATGCATAGATAGCCGGTGAACCCGGGTTCAAATCCCGGCCCGGGCCCTAATTCTTAATTATCACTTTAGTTCGAATAGATTAATTTATTTTCAGCATCCATATTAGGGAATAGCAAACAGTATTGAAGGAAGCGATGGCTTTATCATGATGAACGGTATTCTAACATGGTTGAGCTACGTGAAACGACTATACTTGCTAGAGGTAATCTATGATGGTAATCTCGGGAAAGCCGTTATGAAGTTCTATGATGAAACAGAACATAAACTAATCGAGTTACCCGACTTTACAGGGCATAAACCCTATTTATTAACAGATTTGCCACCTGAGGAAATCCTCCGAAAATATCCTCAAGTTATAAAACATAAAGGATTCGACCACATAGAAGTAGTTGAAAAGTATAACGCCGTGAGTGATCAAAAAGTTAAAATGTCAAAGGTTGTTGCGAAAGACCCTCTCTCTATTGGCGGGACAAGAAAGGCTATTAGAGAGATCCTATACGGACATGCTTGGGAAGCTAAAATAAAGTATCATCATTGCTATATTTACGATACTAGTCTAATACCTGGCATGCCCTTCTTACTAGATAATGGTAAATTACAACTCGCACCCGTTGAAGTACCTGAGAGCGTGATCGAAGATTTGAAAAAAATATATGGCAATGATGAATCACTATTATCTAGTGCTATTGAATGGGCAAAATTGTTTCATGCCGAAGTACCATCATTAAAAAGGTTGGCGATAGATATAGAGGTATACTCCCCTGAACCAAATAGAGTGCCTAAGGCTAGCGAAGCACCTTACCCCATTATAGCGATGTCTTTTAGAGGCTCGGATGGTCTAATAAAGATTCTTTTGCTAAAACGGCCAGATTTAGGTGAACCTCCTGTCAACCTAGAGGGAGTTGAATTTTTTTCCAGTGAAATTGAACTGTTGAAGAGAGCATTTGAAATATTAATTGAATACCCTATAATTCTAAGTTTTAATGGCGATTCGTTTGATTTTCCCTACCTGAGAAACCGTGCACTAAAGCTAGGGATGCGTGAGGAGGATATCCCAGTGGATTGGAGACCGGGTGCAGAGTATGCAAAGTTAAAAAGAAGCGTTCATGTAGATTTGTATAGATTCTTTACTAATCGTTCCATGAAAGTTTATGCTTTTGGAGGAAAGTATAGGGAAGGGCGTTCCCTAGAGGAAGTGTCTAAAACACTTCTAGGTGAAGGGAAAGTTAAGGTCGGCAAGCCAATTGCGGAGCTCAGCTATAGAGAACTAGTAAATTATAGCCTCCAAGATGCAGAACTCACCTATAAACTTACTTCGTTTGACAATGATCTGGTTATGAAACTAATCATACTCATGATGAGAATTTCAAAGCTTGGTATAGAAGATTTAACTCGCCATAATATTTCAAGCTGGATCCGTAGCTTACTCTACTATGAACATCGACGCAGAAGATATCTTATACCCAATGAGGAAGAGCTCAGAAGGATCAAGGGGCAAGCTGATACTAGAGCAATAATCAAGGGTAAAAAGTATATGGGTGCAGTAGTTATGGATCCATTACCCGGCGTGTTTTTTAATGTTGTAGTCGTGGACTTTGCCTCGTTATATCCTTCGGTGATAAAGCAATGGAATCTATCATACGAAACAGTAAGGTGCCCGCATGAGGAATGTCGCTCTAACAATGTTCCCGGGTTAACTCACTGGGTGTGTAAACAACGCAGAGGATTAATGTCTGAAGTTACAGGTTTACTGAGGGATTTTAGAGTTCATATATATAAAAAGCTAGCAAAAAACGAAAGAGATCCAGCAAAGCGAAGCCAGTATAACGTCGTCCAGAGTGCGCTTAAAGTATTTATAAATGCCAGCTATGGCGTTTTCGGAGCTGAAACTTTTCCACTTTACTGTCCACCAGTAGCCGAGGCAACAACAGCCTTGGGACGTTTCATGATGGTGCGGACGATTAAAAAAGCATTGGAGCTTGGACTTCCAGTTTTGTATGGGGACACTGATTCTCTCTTTATTTGGAACCCATTAAAGGAGAAAATTGATGGATTAACTAGTTGGGCCTCTAAAGAGCTTCAAGTGGATTTAGATATTGATAAGCGATACAAGTGGGTAGCTTTTAGTAGCAGGAAGAAGAACTATGTTGGAATTTATGAAGAAGGTGGCATTGACGCCAAGGGCATTATTGGAAAGAAACGGAATACGCCCGAATTCATTCAAAGGTTTGTAATGGAGACAATAGACCTGCTTGGAAAAGCTGATGATATATTACTTCTTGAGAGGACAATCGATGAGTTAAAGAAGACCACACTCAGCTATTATGAAGCATTGAAGGAAAAAACAATACCGCTTGACGAGTTAGTGTTTAGAGTCGCATTGACGAAACCGCTTGCTAGTTATGTAAAAAATACACCCCAACACGTTAAAGCCGCTAGACAACTTCAGCGATTTGGACTAAGGGTAGAGGTAGGTGATATCATAAGTTTTGTTAAAGTGAGAGGAGGAGATGGTGTTAAAGTCGTACAGTTAGCAAGGATAGATGAAGTGGACCCGGAAAAGTATATTGAACATCTTAGAGCTGCTCTTGAACAAATTTTAGAGTCGCTAGGTACATCATTCAATGAAATAGTTACAGGCAGTCAACTTATGTGATGCCTCTTAGGCTAATCAGACAGGGCCTTGGCTATTCTTTGTCTAGCTGCTTCAAAGTCTGGCATCCCTCTACTATCTATCGGCACCTTAGTGAGTACATGTATAACTTTTCCCTCTTTTTCGACAAATATCTGTGGCACGTCGGCGCCTCCCAATTCATCTACTTCTCCATAACGTGTTAGGTAAACCCAGTCCTCCTTACGTGATTCAAACTTAATACCAATTTTTGAAGCCTCTTCCTCACATATTTTAGCTAGTTTATCGGAGAAAGGCGCCCAATCGGTTGTTACCATAATCAATTTCTTGGTCATGGTCAAGGGATGCTATATCAAGCTAATATCTTTTCGCTTACCGTTTCTCCTTCAGAAGTTCACTTATACTCTTAGTTTCCCCTTTCTTCTTGTACACTAAACGTGTTTCCAACTTTATCGGGTATCCTAATTCTTGGAATATTCCATATACAGTTTCTGCATCAAAAGTTCCCGTTAACCTACCCAACACAAATAATCTGCCAATTTCTTCAGCAATTTTAGGCGCTACAGAAGGGTATTGAGCCAATGCTTTTTCATACATCTCTTTACCGTCTTCGCTTAGGTGGCTTAGGAATACTTGTTGGAAGTCATCCTGCTTGGTTTCACGTTTAGCTTCTAAGCTAAGTAATTTACGCTGCATCTTTATCATAATTTTCTTCTTTAATAGCTCCTCTTCACTCATAACACTCCACCGATATTATAGGGTCAGGAAATAAACATTACGTGATACGAAATAAAAAACAAAAAATTTTATTTACTTTATTTCTTCTTTGAGACGAACTTTTCTACTTCCTCTTTGCTTAGGAACCTGAAGACTTTAATGCCTGTCTCAGCACTAGTACCGGTTACAGCCCAGCGCCCGTTCTTCAGCTGCAAGAACTGTGGGTTATTAATTTTCACTTTTTTCCTTGCTTTTACATCAAATGCCTGCCACTCTACCATGTTTTTCCCTGGTACTTTATATAAAACAGGCGGTATATAAGGGCTTTGCATTACTGAAAGCTATACTCTATCTACATGCCGGACATATACTAATTATAATAATACAATTCGAGAATGATATAAATGCATAATTACGCATCTGCTCAGATAAAAAATAAAATATATTTTTATAAAATTTACGCCTCATACCGATTTTTAGAATAAAAATACAAACAACCTTACAACACGTTTAAGAGCGTTCTGGGGTAGTCGGGCAGTTCCTCAAGAATTGTATACTCAGCTCCCAATGCTTCAGCCAGAACTAATGGGCTTTCTAGCCCCAGGCGACCTCTGAACATCATCTGATAGGGGAAGTTTCTACAGGTTTCAGGTACGAGAGCCTTTAGTAGCGTACCTTCATCACTGGGAAGTTCGTGCGGTTTTGCGCACATAACACCTCGGCGGTAGAACCTAAGCCTAGTCTGATAATTATCCTTGCTACTAGCTGGGCAAAAATGAATATTCAAAGACGATCCAAGGGTCTCAACTAAGTTTAGAACTTCGAGTGCCGTTTCGTAACTCATAGTAGCAGTTCTTCCATCGTGAGATAATTCATATCCCTTTTCCCTAAGTTTCAAACTATTACTTTCTGAAAATTCTAATTCATTTAGGTTAATAAATGAAATAAAATTATAATTACTAATAACATTAATGAATTTCAGAATTGTATTAGTTTCCCCCGGTATAACTGGAATTTCAAAGCCTATGTCAAAGGAGAGGGGTGCAACACGTAGAATTTCAAGAGTATGGTTCAAATTCATTAAATCTGTATGAAGCCTTAATTCGTCAAGTTCGAGTTTTTCAAGTTTTAAGAGTAGTTGGGTTGAAAGTAGTTTACCACTCGTGTAAATATGGACGTGGAAACTGTTACCAAATACCTCTTTAAGCTTAGTTAGTACTTCCTCCGTTCTCTTAGGCTTTGCCAGAGGGTCACCACCGGTTATTCCTGCCCCCCTAGATCCACTGGTTATAACTTCAGCTATGACTTCATTCAATTCCTTTACTTCTCGTTCGTTGGTAAGAAAAATATCTTTACCTCTTTTCTCTAAACTAATAGGGCAATAGAAACAATCTGCTGAACATATTCCAGTTATAAAAATAACACTTTTTAAGCCTCTTAAACATAGTTTACAACCAGTTGGTAAATTTCCATAAACAATATTCCCAGAATATAAAGTTTTTAACATTTTCATAGAGATTTCACCATCATGTAAGCATCCTCACCGTCTGAGTAGTATTTTTCAACTATGCCAGTAATTTCGAAGCCCAACTTTCTATACAAATTAATAGCAGGAAAATTACTTACTCTCACCTCGAGTTTAACTATTCTTACACCTCTCGCGTTAAATCTGTTGATGACCTCGTTTAGCAGGGCCGTAGCTACACCTTTCCTCCGGTAATTTGGATGAACACCTATCGATACAACGTGTCCTTCACCACGAGCTTCCAATGTTCCAATCACGTAACCGACCACAGCTCCCTCATACTCAGCTACTAGAAACGTGTTTAACGATATTACCTGATAAATTTGAAGAAGAGCCAGACCATATGCATCTTGTCCAAAGCATTTAAGCTCTATGCTATGTATTGTGTCTAAATCATCTACCTTTGCCTCTCTAATGATTAATCTCTCAATTGTTCTAGAAGGGCTATTACCTGCCATATTAGCGTTCTTGCATAGAGTGGCGCATTAGGATCTATTGATACCTCATCTAATTTAGATATAACGTTAGCAGCGCGAAGACCTAGTGAAAGTTTTTCATCGTTTAACATACTGATAGACTCAGTAGCTAAACGTCTAATATTCCTAGGCACTCCCTTGTCATCAGCAAGTTTTCTTAATAGGTCAACGGCTTGTTTTAATTGTACCGGTTGCTGGTTCATGCCACCCCCCCACCAGGGTCTATGGAAGACTATAAAAGCAGTACTTTCAGGTTGAATTAGTTAAGCTTCAGGGTTTAGGGGGTAGGAATGAGCACAGACGATCACGTTCCGAGACGGCAAGGAATTCCAAGAGGCGTGCGATTAAGGGGAATATATTCTACCGCTCTAGCTAGGCTCCTTATAGATAATGGTGTTCCGATAGTTGATGCTAGTTACCAACTAAAAGCTCGTTTCGATAAAGAGGTTAACGAAAAAGGGGTTGCAATAGTAACCATAAAGGACCGCTATGATAAAAGGGGTGTAATAGTAGTAGGCAACCCTGTCCTTTCCGCTCGAGTTATTGATATTCTTAAACAAAGATTAGTTTTTTCATTGATTAGGGTAATGCCAGTAGAGCTTTATGCAACATATGTATGCAGGAAACTAAGCGGTACAACTGTTGAGTTACCCTATGGGTTTACGGGTATACTAGAAGGAAATGCAGAAGTAAATAGTGGGTTATTCATAGCACATGTTGTTGGTTTCAGAGAAGGAGTACCCATACTTAGAGAAGGAATAGCTATAGTGGGAGAATACGCAAGGTTATTCGAAAGAGGTCTGAACTTCGTTAGCAATTACATACAAGGTCCTATGCGGACTATGTTACTTTCTCTAGCCGATAAAGCTGGGCTTACGAACTGGGGAGTACAGTGGCGAAGCTCGGCAAAATGGGTTAACGTGAGTGACTTACTCGAAGAGCTCCAATCGCTGAAGAGAAAAGCTAATCAAGTTAAGGATATAGCAGAGAATCTAGATACTCCGGTTAAGTTAACCGATGGGGAGACTCTTGCTTTTACAGCGTTCTCTACCGAAGATAAATTATCTCTTGACTATTTAAGATCTAAGCAGATCCCCACTCTTAAATTTCACCACTTAGCTAAAGCCTGTGGAGAAAAATTCTCTAATTTAATTGATTGCCTTGAAGGATGTGTAAAATGCTGCGAGAATTCTTGCCTTTCTGAAATGGTGTTAAGAAATATATTGAGTGAATTCCATACAACATCACTGAAAATATTCCACGAAAAGCCCGATGGGAGTATAGTAAAGATTAAAGGTAGAACCAGTATTTTCTCAAGGGAACCCCTAGTATTGAGGATCGATAGAGAGATGAGAAGTGGAGGAGTTTACAACGGCATCAGAATTAAAAAAGAGGAAGGGGACTATGCTACAAGTATTGTCGTACCTTTCTCCTACTTGCTACCTCATCTTTACTTTAACCAAAAAGGGGAGCTTAAAGGAATCTACATTAATATAAACTCACCAATAGAACCCTGCCCGCCGGACGCTATCTGGTATATCGATGCACTCGTCGATGTGGTTTGGAGCGGGGAGAAAGGTGCAGAAATAATTAATGAAAAGAATTTGAGAGAAGCTACTAGTAAAGGCCTTTTTTCGGAAAAGGCTTCAAATCATTATATAGATGTAGCAAATGAGGTAAGCAGAGAAATAAGGGAAAAACAGTCTTTAGAAAAGCTGGTTGAACTATCTCTGAGATATTCTTGTTGCGCTGACGTGAATCTATATTAGTGTACAGAAGATAAAAACCGACCGGCTCTAGATGGTAAACGAAGGCGTTACACGTAAACAACTTATTTTTAGAATATAGTACCTAATACTGTGCTTCGCGTGTGGTTTTATACGGGAAGCGATATACAACCACAGTTACTGAATAGAGTTTCAGAGTCGTTTATCAGGCACGGCTTCGAAGTAGCGATTAATTCTCAAACTCGTTCGACTGATCTCCCAAGAATGTCGTGTGATAAGGTGTGTGAATGGGCTGATCTTATAGTGGTTGTAGGCGGAGATGGTACTTTGCTAAGAGCATTTCATGATATAGGTGGATGTAAGCCCTTTTTAGGAGTTAACGCAGGCAGTATAGGTTACCTAATGGAGATTTCAGTAAACCAAGTAGATAAAGCGGCTAACTTGATAACTTTAGGAAATTATACTGTTGAAGAGAGATTATCAGGTATAGTTAAATTAGGTGAAAGAACTATACCATTCCTAAATGAAATAGTGATCATAGGCTCGGAAAGAGGTAAACTTATTCCAATAAAGGTAAATATCGATGGACGGTTGATACAGAAAGGACGGGCGGATGGATTAATAATATCTACCCCTACCGGCTCAACAGCGTATGCTATGTCAGCCGGAGGACCGGTTGTAGATCCGCTCCTTCAAGCTTTTGTTATAGTACCTTTAGCACCTTTTTCAGTGCTTCAGAAGGCTATAGTTGTATCCGCGTCTAGGAGCATAAATGTTGAGTCTGATGAACTAATAAAAGTAATAGTTGATGGCCTGTTAAGCTTCGAGTTGGAGTCCAATGTGATAGAAATCAGTTATTCTCCGAAGGGTTTTAAACTCATAAGATTGCCTTTAAGTGAGCACGTTTACAACAAGCTCAAACGCAGGCTACTTGATCTCAGACTTTCTCGAGAAGTGCTATAAAAAAGCCCGGCGTATCGTGAAGATCCGGTTCAAAACGCTGCACCATATCACCCATTCCAAGAAAACCCCTGGATCCATAGAAGAGATTTTGTCTCTTAAGCTTTAATCCCAACTCTTTAACTGCTCTCTCTATGAGTAACTCGTTTTCCTCCAATGTTAGTGTACAAGTAGTATATAGAAGAACTCCATATTTTCGCAGCAGTCTTGCAGCGACTTTCAAGAATTGCCATTGATAAGTACTTAAAGCTAGAAAATCATTTTCTCTTCTTTCATAGAACAAAGTTGGGCGGATACCCAACGCACTACACGGTGGGTCCAAGATAATTGCATCGACTGAGCCTCTCAAATCTTCAATGACGAGATCTAAATACCGTGAATCAGAAATCCTAACATTAATATTCTTTAAACCTAAACGTTGAGCGTTTTCGATGATTCGCCGGCATTTGTTTTCTGATCTATCAATAGCTATAACAACGCCCTCTCCTTCCATTAGTTGAGCAGCATGAGTGGCCTTACCTCCCGGTGCTGCACACATATCTACTACCAACCATCCGGGTTTAGGATTGAGTACGTGTCCAGCAATTATAGAGGGTAAGCACTGATCGTATATGAATCCCTCACGATAAACTTCTAGTTCTCTTACACTAGGTACCTTGTAGGTTGATCGGATTACTTTAACTGCGAGTCCTTTTCTCCGGGCTACCATCTCATCGCCATCCATTATTGCTATACCCTCTGCAACAACATAACCGTGCGGGTTTACGACATTTACATAGTCTCCCTCTAAAACACGTTTAGCTGAAATTACTCCAGGTCCATAGAGGTTGGCTCCCATATACACAGCCTCTGCAGCCTCTTTTTTCGCGACGACAAACTTGTCGAGTTTAGCGAGTATATATGGCCCTTTCACCAGAAGGTATATGACGTCGCTTAGCCTGTTAAGTTTGTAAGCCTCTACATTTTCTTCTCTTAATAAATGCACAACCTCCTCAGATGTGCTTCTCAAAGTGTTAACCCTAAGGTAATATTTCATTCCGGGAGTCTTTAGATTTTCAATTATACTTTTAGCTCTTAATAACCCATAAAGTTTAGCTAAGCGAACGACCGCCTCAACAGAGAACTCATTTTGGTAGGTCGTTTTCACGCTCATGTAGCATATACGTTAGAACACAGCTTTATTAAAAACCTAGTGTTTTAAACCATTGGTACACATGCTTTGAAAATATGCATGAAATCAAGTAGTGTTATTACAACATGGATGGCGGGCCCGCCGGGACTTGAACCCGGGTTCTCCGGCTCCGGAGGCTTGCGCCCCGTTAACGGGTCGACGCCTTTCCAAGCTAGGCCACGGGCCCTTAAATAAAGAGAGTTGAGGGTTATAACCCTTTATTTCTTTATTTAATGAATTAGATTTTCTTTAACTATAGATGATATGAGGTCCATAATAGCCTTCTCCTGATCTTTTGCTTTAACAACCCCTGAAGCCAGTAGTACGCCAACTGTACCGAGCCTAATCGCCGCTACCACGTCTTCACCTGTAGTTATACCAGCCCCACATAATACTTTAACCTGTGAGTTAACTTTTTTTACCAAGTTCACAGAGTTCATAACTATTTCGGGCTTCGCTTTAGATACAGGTATACCAGTACCTATGAGCTCAGGGGGTTCTATGGCCACCATGTCAGGCCCTAATGCCGCCATCGCTGCAGTAACTTCCGGAGTATTCGTGCAAACCACTGTCAGTAGGCCGAGCTGTCTTGCACGCTTAACTATAATGTCCACTTGATCGGCCCGCACCCTGCGCTCTGAGTGATTAATTACTGTGCCTATAGCACCCGCGTCTTTAATTGCTTCTAGTGTCACGTGTCCAGTAAAGCTTCCAGGGTTAACCTCATCTACATGCTGAGAAAAAACTGGAATTTCTACACTCTGGGCTATGAAAGTCAAGTCAGTAAGCTGTGGTGCGATAGCTATTGTAACCCCGTTTTCTTTACTTATTTTTTCGGCTTTCTTAGCTAACTCTAATCCATTTTTCCCACTGGCTTCTTTATAGGCTTTGAAGTTTATTAACACTAGGGGAAAATCTATTCTCATGCCTTGCACAGCTAAAGCCAAGGTTTATCCATACTTAAATCTTCTTTCAGTTTTCGTTGAGCTTAAAAAGCTTGATTCACTGGTCAAATATATGTGGCGCGTAATAAGGCCCAATGCAAGTACTATCTGGGACAATATTGACGTAAGGGAAAGGTTAAGCCACTATTACGGTGTAACGAAGGGTGTTAAGATTGCGAAGTTCAGAGTTGCCAAGCGGATCCCTGTAGAAGTAGAAAGAGGGCTTAGTATTGAAGAGCTGTTAAAGATTCATAAAGAAAAAGCCAAGGAGTTTGCTGAGGAATATAGTGAATTAGCCTATGAACTCCAGGCTTTAGTTAAGCTACCACTTCCAAGCTACAGCTACTTAGACTTAAAGGCTGAAATAGCACGTAGACTATTAGAGACATGTAAAATTTGCGAGTGGAGATGCGGTGTTAACCGATTGGAGGGTACAAAAGGAGTTTGTGGTTTAGGTGCTGAAGTTAGAGTAGCGTCCGCGTTCTTACATATGGGAGAAGAAGCACCCCTCGTACCTTCGGGCACCATATTCTTCACTGGATGTAACTTTAAGTGTGTGTTTTGCCAAAATTGGGACTTATCGACGAATCCTTTAAACGGTGTAGCTGTCAGCCCTCAGGAGTTGGCCTCTATTGCTATCCGATTATATAAGGAAGGGGCTAGGAACATAAACTATGTTGGAGGGAACCCAGATCAACAGTTACATTTGATACTGGCTTCACTTAAGTACATGGATGTTAATGTCCCACTTTTATGGAACAGTAACATGTATATGAGCTTGGAAGCTCTCGAATTGCTAGCCGATATCATAGATATCTGGCTCCCTGATTTCAAGTACGGTAATGATGAATGCGCCTTGAGGCTCTCCAAGGTACCTAAGTATTTTGAAATCATTTCAAGGAACCATAAAATAGTTTACAAATACGGAGATATGATCATTAGACATTTAGTGCTGCCGGGGCATGTAGAATGCTGTACAAAGCCTGTTTTAAGGTGGATCAGTGAAAACTGTCCCAGAACCCTTACAAATATAATGGATCAATATAGACCAGAGCACCTCGTAGCTCTTTATGCTGAAAAATATCATGAGATCGCACGTAGACCCAGTGCTAGTGAACTTGAAGAAGTTTATGGCTTCGCGGATAAGCTAGGAATCTGTTGGAGACCCGTTTCATAGTGGTCGGAATTATGAATTCTTCAAGCAAGCCAAGGGAATGCTTGTATACTTTTAACGAGGATCAAATAGTAAGTTGGGCTCATAACCTTGGTTATAGACGACTGTTAATACAGGCACCAGACGGCATTAAACGATGTATTCGACCTCTATTGGAGTGTCTGGAGAGTAGGGGATTTGAGGTAGCACTCTCAGCTAGTCATGCATGGGGCGGATGCGACTTAGCATTAAATGAGCTAAAAGGAGTGAATTTCGATGCGATTGTACACATAGGTCACTACAGTTCCGTTCGATTTAGAGCACCCGACAATGCTCTATTTGTGCCCGGTTATTCAAGAGTAGATACTACTAAGGCTGTTGAAAGAGCGGCTACTTTACTTGATAGCGAAGGTATTCGGAAGGTAGGAATATTGACTACTGTTCAACATATTACTGAGTTATGCAAAGTAAAAAATCTGTTAGCAGATTACGGCATCAAATCATTGACAGCTAAGAGTCCGGATCCTGCGATGCTAGAGGGGATGGTGATAGGTTGTGACGTAAGAGCTGCCGAAAAACTTAGGGGTAAGGTGGAGGGTTTTCTGGTAGTAGCTGGTGGGATTTTCCACGCGTTAGGTGTTACATTGGCCACGGGGTCCTTTACTGTTGCCGCAGATCCCTACACAGGACACGCGCTGAAGATCGAGCAAGAGGCACGTCGCATCGTAGCTCTAAGACTTTTCCATCTCTCTACAGCTTTGGATTCTAGGAATGCATTGTTTATTCTCTCAAACAAGCCGGGTCAAAAACTGAGTCGAAGGAAAGTTGAGAAATTACTGGTATATCTAAAGAAAAAAGCGAGTTTACAGCTTAGGGTCATAGTTTTTGACGATATAAGGGGCGAGGCACTTCGAGACTATAATACTGCAGATTTTTACATAAATTCTGCTTGTCCGAGATTGGTCACCGACGATCCAGATATTTTCCCGGGTCCCGTAGTAAATTTAGCCGAATATCTCAAGGTAATTAGGAAAGGCCTTGACGCCTATGAGCCGCGTCTCTCGGTTTACGCGTTTTAGAAAAGCTCGTATAGATTTGTTTTAAAAGTAATGCATCTTCTTCGAGATTAGGACTTTCACAGATCAAAACTCCTTTAACCTGATAGTCTTTTAGGGCTCTGATGAGTTCCCTATATTTAAAATCAGATTCATTTAAGTTTAAATGTTTAATTTCTCCTTTTTCTCCGTATTCGATGCCAGACACGTGTATGTGCATATTAGAGAGCGCATACTTACCCAAAACTCTTTCCACCTCGGATAGTATATGACTGAAGTCTTCATAGCTGCGAAGTGAGCCAACCTCACGGGCGTGTATATGAGCGAAATCAATTACAGGGAGGACCATTTCTATTTCACTACTAAGCCTAAGAAGCTCGGGAAGAGTCCCGAACTCGGAAAGGCCGCCCGTGGTTTCCGGCCTTAACCATATTTCAATACTTTCATCCTGCAACTTTTTAACTACACTTTTAAGAGTCTCTTTAACTACCGAGTAAACTACTTCACTATGCCTACCCATATAGTAGGCGGCGTGGAAACAAACGCTCCAAGCCCCTGCTGCATAACCTACCGCTGCCGACTCGTAAACACGATGAGCGCTAGCTTCAGCTTTACTGCTATCTGGTGAGGCTAAATTTACATAGTAAGGTGCGTGAACAGTAAGAATTACATCTAATTTCCGCGCTATCTCTTTTATCTCGCCTGCAGATTCTATATCAAGACTGATCCTTCTAACGAATTCAATCTCCATCGCATTTAAACCTAGGGTTTTAACTTCTATAATTCCTTGTTTTGTACTTCTTGCTTTAACTCTTAGTGGAATACCTGCAGGGCCAAAACGTAATTTGTCGGGTGACCAGTGCACATTTATAGATTGTTTTTTACTTTATAGGTTTATGTCTAACTATATGTTTAAGCACGAATAACTTACCTAGAAAAACTTTATATCCGGTTTGATGGAAAGGTTCTATCGGCACCGAGCCGGCCATAGAGCAGCTGGAAACACCCGGTCTCGTCAGATCCCGGAAGTTAAGTGGCTGCTCGCCGGTGGGAGTACTGAGGTCTGCGGCCTTGGGAAACCCCGGTGCCGGCTTGGTGCCTTATATACCTTACTATAATAAAAAAGGAAACCCTTAAAAACATGGTAATTTCTAAAAATTAGAAAGTAGGTGCCGCTATGAACAAAGCGTGCAATGGCTGCATTTATTTCCTATCTAAGACAAGATACTGTGTATTATTAGGTAAAAAGATAGAAGATCCTACAAAACCACTTTGCGTAAAGCAAAGCAGCGATGGGAACTCGAATAACCCAACCTCGAGCGGTGAAGTAGCTATTGAAGGAGTAAAAACCGCTACATCGTCAGTAACACCTGTACAGCAAGTAGCAAGCGCAGAGATTTCAGCGGGTCCAACACAACTTGCTATGCAAGCAGTTCCAGAATCCCTCCCAGGCAATGCGGTAGAAGAAGAACTTTCGATAGAACAACCGTTGCCACTCATAAAAAGTTTTGATTATGTTCCCACCGGTATTGAGGTGTTGGACGAATTTCTCGGTGGAGGGTTCATACGGGGTAAAACGTATCTTATCGCAGGAGAAACTGGTGCGGGAAAAACTATTTTTTCTATTCAGTTTCTTTTGACAGGTGCGATTCAGTATGGTGAATCCGGTGTTTACGTCGCGATTGATGAGCCCACTGATCAGTTGCTTAAAGGTTTGAAAAGATTTGGTTGGGATATAGAACCGCTGATTAAGGCCGGGCTTCTAAGATTTCTTGATATGCGAACACATTTTAGTAAAATTTACCTTAAAGATGAAAGGAAGAAAATAGAACCTAAATTCATTATCGAGTCGATACTCAATGTGGTTAAAAAGGCTAAAGCTAAGCGTTTGGTTATAGATCCTATAGCTCCTCTAATATATGGGGGGTCTCCAGACGATGTACTATACGTGCGAGAATTTTTAAGGGAAATGGTTTTCGCTCTTGAAAGGATCGGAACTTTAACCACGGTAATGACGAGCGAAGTACCTACTGGAAGCAAGCAACTTAGCAGGTTCGGAGTCGAAGAGTTCCTGGCATCCGGCATTATAGTTTTAGGGTTAGAGGAAATTAAGGGAGATGTAAGAAGAGTTATGTATGTAAGAAAGGCTCGGTGGACTCCCGCTAAGCCGGTTAAGTTGATTTTCGATATTGAGACAGGTAAAGGGATCGTAATTAGAGGTGCATACAGGGATTTCATTTGAATTTTATCTGAGGTAAGTTCTTCTGAGGCAAACATATGCATTAATACCTAAGTTAGAAGCTAGAACTCTGCTAGGTTATCTACGTTTTGGCTTTACTGCCTCTTTGATGGCTTGGATGACATCTTGGAGCTTTTTCTCAAGGTCGCTAGAATCTTCTAACAGAGTTCCTGTAACAATTATATCAGCACCTGCCTCAACAGCTTTTTTAGCCAGTTCTGGAGTGCGAATCCCCCCTCCGGTGATTATGGGTAAATCAACATATGCATCAATTGCTCGGATAATATTGGGTGGTATCGGCTCGCCACCAGATCCCCCTTCAAGGTAAATATATCTAAAACCCAAATATTCTGCTGCTAGAGCATAAGCGACCGCTATCTCCGGCTTATCAAAAGGTATTAAGCGAGCTTGAGTTACAAAACCAACTGTTCCTCCACTCCCGAAAACTAAATACGCTAAGGATAATGGTTCGATACCGTATCGTTTGACCACCGGAGCACCTTGCATTTGACCTAATATGATGAAATATGGATTTGTTGAGTTAAGCACTGATAGAAACCACACAGCATCGGCATGTCTACTTAGATTGGTAGGTGAACCAGGGAAGAGGATAACCGGTAGATTCGTTACTTCTTTCACTGATAGTACAACTTCATCAACCATAGCTTCAGATACCCCTACACTACCCCCCACCATTATAGCAGCTGAGCCAATTCTTTCAGCGATTGAAGCAATCTTCTTAGCATCCTTACCGTCAGTTCGGGCTGGATCAATTAATGCCATGTGCAATGCTCCTTGTTCCTCTAATGCCTCAGCCAGGTATCGTTCAACCTTACCCATACCTACACCCTGCTGACTGCAGCACTTTCAGCGGAACTCTGTATGTTTTTTTCATACGAGTCTAAAAACTTGGCATAATAATCAACTGAGTGGTAGTACTCCTTATAGTCAAATTCCTCTACGAGACCACATGACGAGCAGACTACACGCGTTTTGTTATCTTTCTTATTTATAGAAACGTTTACGCTCAAAGTGCCGCATCTAGGACATTGAAATACTTTTGGAAGAGTTTTCCGTGGTCGTGTACTAATTTTTCTCCTGCTTTTACGTCTGCCCACGCTTTCTCCGCGGTGACACCTACTTAAATAATTATTCGGCGAGGAGTTCCAACAGTTTAAATTAAACAAGTTTTATTTGCTCTGCTGCCAATGTATGATCCTCGCTCAGCCATCCTTTTACTTCTACATCTAGCCCTTGTAACCATTCTTCCATATACGATAGTACAGCAGGTAGGATGCCCGTAGCAGCTAGTTCCCTTACCTCATCCCAACTGGTTTTTAATAGTTCACAAACTTGTTCTCGGTTGCTAATAGGAGTATAGGCTAGATCTATTCCATCATCAATATTTAACATGAAGCCAAGGAGTAAATCACCCGAGTCCATAATCCTGTATTTCGCACGACTAAAAGTAATCGTAGCTTTGCATTCTACATAACCGTTCTTGACCGCTAGGGTTGTGTAAGGCTGCCCATCTTGAATCCCCTCACTCAGTTCTCCAAGTATTTCTACACTAGCGTAGGGATTCAACCGTAATCCTCGCTTGGAGCAGTACAAGCCCTTGATTTCGACGATTGTGGTGGGCTTAATTGAACTTAATTTAACCGCTACATAATCATAAAACGATAATATATTTGTACTGACCCGTTCACCTACCAGTATTATGTTCACACCTTGTCCTCTCAAAGGTAGTGATGCAGCAAACATCCCCCGTATTCCTACTAAGAATTTTTTATCTTCAAGCTGAGCCTCATCTACACTTAATACCTTGAAGGGCTTTTCAACATTAATTTGTCCCCTCTTATATATTCGTGTCAACTTTGTAACTCTATATCTCAATACATCGCCTTCGAGGGCTCTAGCATCTTGCACAACAAGAGTTTCACCCGGATGAGGATCTGAAATGCCTAGTTCTCTTGGGATTAACAACTGCACCGGTATACCATCCCTTAAACCGTATACGCTGCAACCATGTTCTCCTTGGATTACATCCTGAACATTCATAAAAAAAGTATTCACTCCATATCTTTCAATCAATTCATTGAAAGAGGGTAGCTCACACACGTGTGGTGAATCAAGGATCTCGACTTGAGCCTCAGGTAGAAGTCCTAACTCTATCTTGCCTTTGTATTTCCTTACATATGCACCGCTTATTAATACACAATCTCCGGGTTTAAGTTTACTATCAAACTCAACAGCTTGTTCATTCCAAGCAATTAACTCAATAACTCCGCTTTCATCGGCGAGTAAAACCCTTAGGATTTTTTTTGAGTCTCCCCAACTCATCGGTTTTGATACCCTTATGATACGAGCTAGCAACTTTATACTTTTCAACCCTGGCAATAAATCCTGAATTTTTAATCTACCACTTGGGAGAATCGCGTAAAAACTGGGTAGTGGAATTCCCAATTCTTTGGCAACGAGTAGAGCCGCTGCATCATGGTCGATTAATCCCTCTAACTCCTTAACTTTCTTATCTACTAACTCTTTAATCTTATCGCGTGTAAGATCATTTCTGAACTTTAATATACGATCAACTATATTTTCAAAAGCAATTCCTCGTGTCCCTTGTTCTTCAGTCACAGCAGGGATACCAGGTATACTTTGAAATTATATTTTCTTCTCATTTACACTTGAAATCGGTTTGCCTTAAATGTTTTATCGGCGTATATTTTTGAACGAGAATATATTTATTAACCGGATAATGACCAACGCCTCACAGGGAAGCAAAATGAGTGTAGGAGAAATTGGGGAGATACGGTTTCCCCTCTCAGAAGCTTTCTATATTTCATTGCAGAACATAAGACGACGTTTCACAAGAATTGCCATAACTACGGCATCAGTAATGCTCGGTATAGCATTCTTTGTATCCCTTATGATGATGGCCTCTTTTCAAGCTCAAGCTGGTGGAAGTGGAATACAGCCTTACATGTATTGGCTACTATTCATCTCACTAATGGTTTGCGGTGTTGGAATAACTAACAGCATGCTAATCGCCGTCGCCGAAAGATATAAAGAAATTGGAACTTACAAGTGTTTAGGAGCACTAGATCGGCACATTCTAATGTTATTTCTGGTTGAAGCTATGCTTGTAGGAGGTATAGGCGGATTAGCTGGCTATTTAGCAGGTCTCTTAGCAGCTATCATATATGCTTTCGTGAATCCAGCTGTGGGCGGCTTATCCAATGCTGTACAAGTATTATTGTCGCCTAATCCCACTATACCTATGGCTTCGACTCTACCTGTGTCTTTAGCTTTATTTCTTTTAGGTATTGGTATCGCAGTACTGCTCAGTCTCATAGCTACCTTATACCCGGCCTATTATGCTGCGCGTCTGAATCCAGCTGAGGCGCTTAGGTATGAAGTTTAAACTACTCCAAAAAGTTATATTACACTCTCCAAATATATGTATGAGGTGGGATTATGGCTTTAAGGTATGAATATACCGTTGAAACCGAGGATCTAGCTAAGTATTATAAGCTCGGAGCATATATAGTCAAGGCTCTTGATGGAGTGAATCTTAAAATCAGAAGAGGTGAATATGTATCTATAATGGGTCCATCAGGGTCTGGAAAAACTACCCTGTTTAATATGATTGGAGGACTTGACAGACCAACGCGAGGCCGGGTGTATATAGATGAAGTTGACATCAGCAAGTTAGATGCATACGAATTAGCATGGTTAAGAGCTAGAAAAATTGGTTATATATTTCAAACATTTAACTTAATACCAGTGCTGACTGCTATTGAAAACGTTATGTTACCGATGATTTTTGCTGGAGTTAGAAGAGAGGAAAGAATCAGGAGAGCCAGAGAGTTGCTCGAACGTGTTGGCTTAGGTGATAGACTCTACCATAAGCCTACAGAGTTGAGTGGTGGTCAGCAGCAGAGGGTAGCTATAGCCCGTGCTTTAGCCAACGACCCCGCAATCATCCTAGCAGACGAACCAACTGGAAACCTCGATCTTCAAACAGGACTTGAGATCATCAATCTGATGAGACAGCTTAACAAAGAAAGAGGGGCAACAATAGTTACAGCTACCCACGATTTAAAAATGATTGACGTAAGTGATAGAATTATTTATCTCAGAGATGGAAAAGTTGAGAGAGTTGAGACAAGGGCTGAAATAGCTGTAGAAACCGAGGAATTCTAATCGATAAGCCCCCTAAAAATAAGAGGAAATATTTTACTAATAAATTCTTCTAGGCTTACCTTAATTTCCTGAATACTGTTGCCGGCGAGCTCCATTGCCAAAAGGTGTATACATGAATCAGATATTTGTCTCGTAAATACATCGAAAAGGTAGCTAGGACAACTGCAAAATTTTCTAGGAATAATAACATAGATTTCATCAAATCTCTTAGAGTATGTCGCATAAATAGTAAAGTTCGCATCTTCAATAGTGACCTTGATTAGTTTTTTCTCTAATACTAATTTTAACGCTCTTCGCTGCGCCATTAAAGCTCGCCTTGGTAGATTCCTCTATATCCTTCTTTTAGCGAACTATCCACCTCCATGAATACCAGTTGCACAATACGAGCATTTTTCTCAAGTGTAATGCCAGCTCTATTATAGACTATTAAGAGCGCTCTACTTCGACCTCTGTAGCCAGGATCCCAAACAGCAGTTTCCACCGTAGCACCACTGCGTAAGAGGCTTGATCTAGGTCTAGCTATTGCTGCTATATTAGGAGGTAAACATAGTTCTTCGTTAAAAATCACTAAATATGCACCTTGAGGTAAAAGAAGCAGGCCATTTTCATCGAAAGGTAATGGTTCCGTCTCTGAAACTTTACGCCTAACATTACCAAAATCGATTTGACCGGGTGTTTTAAATTCCCTAACTTCTCTAAGGGTTAAATCGAAACCCGCTGGCTGTAGCTGAAAGTCCAAATTTATCCAACTGGATATTAAGGGAGGATTTTGTTCTATAAGTCTAAGTATATTAGACTTGCTCAATATCATAGGATACTAACATAAGGTGCCCGTAAAAACTGTCGTTGAAATTCTATGGGACTAGTCTTTGCCGATCTCTGGGGAACAGCACGACTTCTCTAATGTTCTGAGCTTGGGTAATTACCATAACTAGCCTGTCAAGCCCCAAACCAAACCCTCCATGAGGAGGCATTCCGTATTTGAACGCTTTAAGATAGAAAGAAAAATCATCCGGGTTAAGACCTTTAAGTCTAATGTTTTCGACTAATTCATTATACCTATGCTCGCGCTGCCCCCCTGAAGCCAGTTCCAATCCTTTATAATCTAAATCGAATGCTATACCAAGTTTTCCTTTTCTCATTATATAAAACGGCTTAGCATCCCAAGGGTAGTTTACTATAAAATAAGCGTTATACCCCTCTTTTAGCATAAGTTCACCTATTGTTTTTTCTTCCACACTACCTAAATCCTGCCCCCATTCTACTTTGAAACCTAGACTTTTAAGTATTTCAAGTGCTTCGCTATAGTCTAAACGCTTAAACGGCCTTTTTAGTTCACTTAGCTCCACCCCTAACATGCTCAACTCGTGAGATGCAATCTCTTTAACTCTTGCAAAAATATGAGATATAAGCTCCTCTAAGACGCCCATAACTTCCTCTACGCCATCTATAAAACCCATTTCAACGTCAATGCCCCAGCTCTCGTTGAGATGCCTTATTGTGCTATGGGGCTCAGCTCTGAAGTAGGGCGCCAACTCGTATACTCGTGAAACTCCACACATTAGCATTTGTTTGTAAAGCTGAGGACTTTGAGAGAGAAATGCTTTTCTCCCAAAGTAATCAAGCTGAAAAAGAGTAGTCCCTCCCTCAGCGCCAGCTCCACAGATCTTGGGTGTATGTATTTCAAGAAAACCATTAGATTCCAAGTATTCACGCGCCGCGCTCGCCACGATTGCCCTAATCCTAAAAACTGCACGCTGCCTGGCTATTCTAAGAGCAACGTACCGATGCTCTATTACTGTATCGAGCAAGGCCGGAGTAGTACCAACAGGATCTAGTGGGAGCAAGTCTACTGGTTCGGTTAAAATTTTTAGTTCTGTAGCATGTATCTCAAGCCCCCTTTTACTGACTTGTGTCTCAGGAATTGTTCCTTTAATCGTGATAGCAGATCCAATTTTAACTTTTGATGCCTGCTGCCAGATATCGAGGTTCTTGCTTTTTTTAGCGACTACAGTGTAAATATTAAGTGAGTTACCATCAATTACCTCTAGAAAAACTATACCTCCAACAGCTCTGATCGAGTTCACCCACCCTGAAAGTTTTATATTCTGACTATTCATCTTGTTATCCCCTCTTACAACTGATTTATGAACTTGCATTAGTTGCACGAAAGAGCTTTTTATTCCCAAGATACATTAGGGTATGTGGTAGACTTCACTAAACATGCGAAACAAGTTTCTAGCAAAATAGTTGCCGAGAATGCCCTTAACGCTGTGGTAATAACTGGAGCATCGAACATTTTCTACGTTTCCGGTTCTGATGCCCCAACGGCTGTTATTATTTATGAGGATGGAAGTGTAGTGGCTCTTGCTACAAGGCTTGAATACTTGCGCGCGTCAGCAGAAATCCGTGTAGGAGAGCTATACGCGTATGCTAGACAAGGTGATTTTGCTGAGCATGAAAGGGTCTTGCAGGGAGATTTATACGATGCGGTTAAATTACTTATACCATTCTCCAAGGATGGAAAGGTGGGGTTAGCCGGCGTCGCCGCGAATTCTCGTCAACAGTGGGAGGAGAAAATAGGAGTTAAATTCATTGATATAACTAGTGAACTTATAAAATTACGGCGGACAAAAGACGAAACCGAGTTAAATGCCATTAAACAGGCTATCCGGCTAGCTGAGCAAGCTATGAGAAAAGCCATAGATGCTCTGGAAAGGGGGGTTACGGAGTCGGATATTGCGGCTGAGATATTAAATTCCATAGTGCGTAACGGAGCCCAACCAGCGTTCCAGCCTATAGTTGCTTTCGGAGAACATGCAGCACAACCCCACGCTAAACTAACTCTTCGAACGCTTCAACCAGGTGATATAATTAAGATCGACTTAGGTGCGAAAGCAGAAGGATATTGTTCCGATATTACTAGGACTTTTGCTTTCGGAAAAGAGTCCGAACAACAACGTAAACTTTTCAGGGCTGTTATAAAGGCTCAAGAAATGGCGTTAGGGTGTATTAGCGTGGGAGTTAAAGCTAGCGACGTGCATTTAAAAGCCTATGAGGTTTTCAAAGAAGAGGGGGTATCAAAATATTTCAACCACGGTTTAGGTCATGGAGTAGGGATTGAGGTACATGAGGAGCCTTACCTAAACTCAGAGAGTACTACCCCTCTGGCTTGGGGTGATGTTTTAACGGTTGAGCCGGGGGTTTATCTGCCGGGCTATGGTGGTATACGTATCGAAGACATGGTGTTAGTTACTGACGAAGGACCTCAGTTACTTACATCATTCCCTAAAGAATTTTCCCTTTAATGCGATGAGAGTGAACCCCTACAAACAAGGGTTTAGATGTTTAGGGATATCGGAGAGTTTTTTACGTTCAACATCTAAATCCATCTTATGCGGAATAGTTATGCGAAGAGATCTCATTATTGATGGAATGGCTCTCTCAACAGCTACTGTGGGGGGTCTGGATGCGACCGATGGTGTGCTTCAAATATATAGGGAATTGAACCGCAAAGACATAAACTGCATTATGCTCAACGGCTGTATAATATCCTGGTTCAATATTGTGAATTTAAGACGTGTTTATGATGAAACGCATACGCCGCTAATAAGCTTGACTTACGAGGAATCTGAAGGGTTAGAACGGTACATAGAAAGGTACTTTAGAGGGGACGAGGAAAGAATGAAACTCTATAGAAGCTTAGGGTCTCGTGAAGCATTATATATTAAAAGAACTGGCACTAGGGTTTTTGCAAGGTATTATGGGCTTTCTAGACGAGAGGTTGAAGCCATTCTAAATGCATTTACAACACATGGTCATGTTCCCGAACCATTAAGAATAGCAAATCTAACGGCTAGAGCGTGTCTACGTTATCTCCAACGAACGGGTAAAATTGACGCAAATTAAATAGCTTGGCATGCAGATTGTAGCATATGCTAAGTATTCCCCGTACAATTGAATGGGTTAACGGAAAAGTTAAGTTTATAAACCAACTAAAGCTTCCATATAAATTTGAGTACCTAGAGACTGATGACTGGCTAAGACTCGCCGAAGCTATAAGGAGAATGGAGATAAGAGGTGCACCAGCTATAGGCATAGCCGCGGCTTTCTCCATAGCTTTAGCCGCACGACATATAAAGGCTAAGTCACTAAATGAAGCTATTGATGAGTTAGTTAAATGCGCCGGGATAATCAAAGGTACGCGCCCTACGGCGGTTAACTTGGCTTGGGCTATTGATAGGGTTTTAGCCGCAGCAAAAACGGCCACTAGCCTTGACGAACTCGGAGAGAAGACACTAGAGAGCGCACTGAAAATTCAGCAAATGGATGAGGAAGCTAATAGGAAGATTGGAGAACTGGGCGAGAAACTGATCAATGATGGTGATACAGTGATGACCATTTGCAACGCAGGTTCTCTGGCTACCAGCTGCTATGGAACCGCCACCGCTCCGATTTATTTAGCTCATGAAAAAGGTAAGATGGTGAACGTGATAGCTCTTGAGACTCGTCCCTATCTACAGGGAGCTCGGCTAACCGCTTGGGAACTAAGCAGGGCCGGTATAAGCGTTAAAGTAATTACTGATAACGCGGTTGGCATAGTTCTGCAGAAGCATCACGTAGATCTTATTATTACTGGAGCCGATCGTATAACTAGGAAAGCCTATGTTGCGAATAAAGTTGGGACCTATCCACTGGCGTTACTAGCGAAAGAACACTCAGTTCCATTTTACATAGCAGCCCCGACGAGCACTTTTGACCTATCGATTGAAACAGGTGAAGAAATACCCATTGAGGAAAGACCAAGCGAAGAAGTCATTTATGTATTTGGTAAAAGAATTACACCTGAAGGCGTTGAGGCTATATATTATGCTTTTGATGTAACTCCACCGAAGCTTATAAATGGCATCATAACTGAAAGAGGAATAGTTTACCCCCCTTACGAGAAAAGTATCAAGCAATTATTTTCCATTTAATTCATGCTTCACTATGCAAAAATCACCTGATAATTTTAAATTCTGGACCTAAGCTAAATTAGTCAAGACTAGAATGATGGAATACCTGATAGCTTTACTTTACTCTCAAGCAATAAATATAATGGAAACGCTCATCTGGGTAGGTAAGCCTTGGAAACTTAAACCCCCATTCCCTTTTACTACTCATGAAGTTAAAAATGATGGTTATCATTTATTGTTATCAATCCTTTATATTGCTCCTTATTTGATCCTATACTCTAACCGACTTTTGTTAGTAGCGGAGCTTTCTTTAATTACATGGCTACTAAATGATGTGATGTGGCACTTTTGGTCTGTGAACCCCCGGTACTATTTAGAATGGATCCGTTTTTACTTTAATCCCCATGGAAATCAAATTGTTTGGTATGCCCGGTTCTTAGCCGCTAAGGTGGCGGTTACACCTAGACGTATGTTTATTGTAACCATTATTAGAACCGGCTTAATTGTAACTATGCTGGTACTAACTCAACTTGCCCTATAATGCCGGTCCATCTGCCGCGGTCTCCTCATCCATCTAGGTGGGGGCAAGTTATCCTTATTTATTTCATCCCGGCTATACTCAATACAGGGCAGTCATTAAAAGATTTGCGAGGTGGCGACATTGGCAGGGCCGTTTGTCGTAAGGGTGAAGAACCTTAGGGATCTAGTAAACGTAGCGGTAGCTGTACAGATCCCTATAGTGCATCGGGTCGAGCTAGGGGATAAGAACATATATTATGTTCCTTTTCCCCTATACGATTCTCATACAATATACTATTATGAAACAGATAACGCTATAAAAGGTAAATACATTGTGATGAATCGCTTCTCTGGAGACGTTTACCTATACAATGAATTCACTAATGATAGTAAAAGTATTGTAGTACCGATAATCGAGGTCACCGAACAAAATGTGTTGCCAAAGCAAATAATGTCGTTAGGGGATACAGAGAAAAAGAAGAAAGCAAAAGCTAAGCATAAGGCTTGATGAATAAGCAAACGTATTAACGAGTTGGCCAGCGTCATGCACACCCCTTCTCCTTCATGGGTTATGGGGCTTTCCTTAAATCCCTAAAAATAATGCTTTCAGCCCGCCTCAACCGTTATCCCCTTTATTGGACTCCTTGGACATTATATGTATTAGAAGTATGCTTCAATACCATTTTTTGTCAAATTGATTAAAGTTATACCCTTTACTGCTGGAACCGCCACATTGTATACACGTGTGCCGCCAAGATGTACTGTCGTTCTTCTGCTATTATGCGCGTGTCCATGGAAAACCCCCCAAGTTTTTGTTCTCATGATAATTGAAGTTAACTTTCGAGATCCCATTTCCTCCCAAATTCTAGGGTTTTCCCCCTCTAATGTTCCACAGATGGGTGCATAGTGGGTCAGCAGTAAATTGTAATGTGACTTTTGCCTAGCTTCGGTAAGCAGTTTCTCAATTATATTAAGGCGAGCCTCGTAAACTTTACTGATTCCGGGGATGTTTTTCTCTTGCCACCTGGTTGGGCGATCTAAAACCCCGCGGGTGCCGACAATAGTTATCGAATAACCTGGTATTTCTTGGAAAGTAATTTCATCATCCAGCCAAGTAACGTCGTTACAAGTATCTTTAATTTCCTTTTTTCGTTCATCGTATTCTTCATTGCCGAAAATGCCTATGATTTCCCCCTTGTATACTACCCTCAGAGCATCTATAACCAACCTGCATTGCTTTGGATCACCTTTCTCAGCCAAATCTCCTGCCAAAAGCGTTAAGGCAGCTTTCTTAAGTAGAGGTAGCGAGGCCTTGACTAAACTTAGGTAGCGAATTCCATGCACATCGCTAAGTGCAGCTACGGCTACCACAAATTCGCATTAGACGAGAAGAACATTTAAATTCTACGGAACATTTATTCTTCCTCCTCTCTAGAAAACTTATGCATCACTACAAGTTGCTAGTACTAGATGTAGACGGCGTTTTAACTAAGACTAGCTCGATTTGGCAATATTTACATACTTTATTCGGTACGAAGGAGAAAGCCGTGAGTACCGCAGAGGCCTTTAAACAAGGTCGCATTACTTATGAGGATTGGGCACGTCTTGACGCAGCTTTATGGAAAGGTAGAAAGTTAGATGAGCTTCAAAAAGCTCTTCATGATATCGAGATAAGAGAAGGGGCTAGAGAACTGATAATTTTAGCCAAGAAGAAGGGATTGTATACACTAGCTATAAGTGCTGGACTTGGGTTTATAACCAATGAGGTGGTCGAAGAATTAGGTATAGACCACCAAATGTCAAACGAGCTAGAAATTATTAATAATACCTTAACCGGTCGAGTGTTCATTCGAGTAACTTATAGTAACAAAGGAGACTTGCTAGCCGATTTTTGTAATAGGTTTTCAATAAAATTATCTGAAACCATAGTTATAGGTGATAACGAAGTCGACATACCAATGCTACGGCTTGCCGGGCTGGCTATAGCCTTCAATCCATTATCCCCACTTGTCATAACATCTTCGCATTTAACTGTGGAATCATCCACTCTTTTCCCCATTCTACACATTTTCGAAAAACTCTAGCCAGCTAGCATGAACTGAGTGCTAAAATAAAAGGACGGAAGTTTCGCTCTACATAATAGGTAGGATATACCCGGGCACCCAAATTCCTATGTGCAGCAGTTCGAGAAGCTCACTAAAACGGAGAGTCTCATAGTGGCTGCTTATCTATCGAGACAGCCTCCCCCAAAAGCCAAGGATTTAGCTGCCGAGCTGGGAGTATCTGTAAAAACTGTGTACAAGGCCCTATACAAATACCGTAAACTCCGTCAAGAAAATGAATTCGAAGAGTACAAGGAGGCCTATAACCAACCATCTGGATTCGACGCCGCCCTAAACTTACAGGTCAACGATGAATTCCGTGACCTTAACGGGCTACTTGAGGCCGTTTATGAGTTAAAACAATCTATTGATTGCCTTAATTCCACGCTAAACAAAATCTTAAACGTGTTAGCAGAGAAAGAAGTTTTTTCCATTCAGTCCAGATCGCCCACAGAAGGTTCTGACGAGCTCCCTGTTTTCATCAAAGACAATCCATGGCTAGAGATAATTCGGTCGCGTACTTAATACGTTATAATTGAATCTGTGAACGCTTGGCCAACGCGCGTAGAACGATTTTCCGGAATAGTGCTTGAAGCGCTCTATGGAAGGGATCCTCGAAGGATAGCTCGAATACTGCTAACGGATTCAATGCATAAAGAAGTTTCCTAAGGTTTTCTTCAGCCCTAACTATGCAGTAGAGGAAACCTATTAGCATAGCCTTATCTAAACTCGTTATTAATTGTATACCGAGTAGTTTTCCTTTCTGCGAGGCCACTATTTTCAAACTTGTTTCGCTCCAAGCCCCCCAACCCCTAATCTTTGTCACAGAAACACGTCTCCCCAAACTCTCCGCTTCGCTTGGTAGCATACCAAGCGAAGCGAAAAGCTTGTCTCCTAACTGAGCGATAAAACATCGTTTTATGTTCACCGGTTCCAAACCTATTAGGTCTAAGAAACATGATTGTGCTTGCAGCATTGATTCCCCCTCGCATGTTACATCAAACTTATACCCTTTTTGTCCGACGATCTTAGTAGCACAACCAATTGCCTTAATTCCTGGAATTCCCATGACGTTACAAAAACGATCAACTATTATGCGGGAGCCCCTCTTTAAACTAAGCCATATGGGCTGCGGGGCTTTTCCCCAAGCATAACTTACGATCAGAGATTTTTCATCAATTTTATCTAAACCATCTATTAATTTTACTCCACACTCAGTCAAATTCTTTAAAATTTGTTCTTGTATATCATTATCGAATATTTTTGCACTCTTATCCAAATAAAAATATAATTGTTTAAAACCAGCTTTCAATAGCGCATCAATAAGGGGTAAAGCCGCTATGCTACCTATGACAGTCACATGCTTCTCTGTGTGTAAACATTCCCTTAGCAGCTTAGCGGATTCTGGATTTTTTAAATTTAAACATTTTCGAGCCCCGATATCGGGTTCAGGCCAGATGGATACCAAGAGGGTACCCCGGTGAACCTCCTCATCAACTATGAACTCGCCAGGTCCAGTTACTTTAATGTCTTGAGGGTTTATCACTTCAATTAAATCGCTTGAACTTAAAAGAGTGGTGCTAATTAATTGAGGCGAAGCTGTTAAACCAACAGCATAGTAGGGTAATAAAGAGTACGAGAAGCCAGGGCATTCGCTGGTTTTCACTAATAACACCTGGTCTTTCCTTGAAACCTTCCTATAGTTATGAGCTACTATACAGGCGCTCAGATCATCACCCAAGATGACTAGAGTCATTCGAACTCATACATTAAATTCAAAGAGTATATTAAAATGGATAGATAAAAGTTGACGTGGACTATGCCTGGTGTCAGTAATGTGCAGATAGGTGTAGTGGGAAAACCTAATGTAGGTAAAAGTACTTTTTTTGCTGCAGCCACGCTGCATGATGTAAAAATTGCCCCCTACCCATTTACTACAATAGATCCCAATATTGGTATAGGATATGCCAGGTTCAAATGTATATGCAGAGAACTCGGAGTCAGAGACAATCCCCGTAATTCGCTATGTATCGAAGGATGGAGGTTTGCCCCAATCGAATTAATAGATGTAGCAGGGTTAGTGCCCGAAGCCTGGAAAGGTAGAGGATTAGGTAACAGGTTCCTTGATCACCTTCGAAGAGCGGATGCTCTAATACACGTGATAGATGCAGCCGGTTCAACCGATTCTGAGGGCAGACCTATGGAACCAGGCTCTCATGATCCTCTGACGGATGTAGAGTTTTTGGAAAGGGAGCTCGACATGTGGATTTTCGGCATGCTAGAAAAGGACTGGAAGCGTTTTGCCACAACTGTAGAGGCCACGGGCTCTAAATTAGATGAGGAGCTTTACAAGAGGCTCAGCGGCCTCAGCGTTGATGAAAAGTCGATTTCAGATGCTATAGAGGCTGCTGGTTTACAGTCTAGAAAACCCACTACTTGGACTACGGAAAACTTGCTTGAATTTGTAAAAGAGCTAAGAGCCAGAGCAAAACCTATGATTATAGCCGCTAATAAAGCTGATCAACCAGCGGCTAAACAAAATATCGAGAGAATGCAGGAAATGCTTAGGGGCAAATATATAATCATTCCGACATCTGCCGAAGCCGAGTTAGTGCTCAGAAAAGCCGCGATGGCTGGTCTTATAAGGTACTTGCCGGGCGACAATGATTTCGAAATCATTGGGAGACTTAACGAGAAACAAGAGACAGCATTAGAGCTGATACGGAAAAGGGTTTTAAGAGTATGGGGGTCCACCGGAGTGCAGCAAACTATAAATACGTTAGTGTTTGACGTGCTCGATTACGTAGCCGTTTTTCCAGTCGCAGACGAGCATAAATTTTCTGATAACCAAGAACAAGTGCTACCTGATGTTTATCTCCTTAGAAAAGGTTCAACTATCCGTGATCTAGCATATGTTATTCACAGCGATTTTGGAGAGAAATTCATCACTGCCATAGATGCTATATCTGGTAAAAGAATGGGTGCGAATGAGTTTCTTGCACATAGATCTGTGGTCAAAATTGTAGCTGGACGCTAAATCGGGCCATTACTCTTAAAAATCCATACAGTGTCCGGCAGCAGAGGGTGTGGGCGAGTGTCGCTCATCGAACTAAAAGACATTCACTTCAGATACGCAGGTAGTGATGAATACTCATTAAAAGGCATATCCTTCTCTGCTAGCAGAGGTGAGTATGTACTCCTCGTAGGACCTTCTGGTTGCGGTAAGAGCACCTTGTTGCGCCTTCTTAATGGGTTAATTCCTCATTTTTATGAAGGTGATTTGGAGGGACAGGCTGTAGTAGCTGGCTTAGATGTACGGAATACACCTACTCACATATTAGCCAAGCATGTCGGGATGGTTTTTCAAGATCCCGAAAACCAGCTTTTCCTTTCAAGTGTAGAGAGGGAAATAGCCTTTGGCTTAGAGAACATGGGATTACCTAGAGCAGAAATTAAGAATCGTGTTGAGGAAACTCTAAGGATTTTCGGACTAAAGGAATTACGGTATAAAGCCCCTTATGAGCTAAGCGGCGGGCAGCAGCAAAAAGTGGCTATAGCCTCAGTTATGGCTATGGAACCCGAGATACTTGTGCTGGATGAGCCTACAGCGAATCTTGATCCCTTAAGTGCTTTAGAAGTACTTTCACTCGTAAATGTGTTAGTTAAGGATGAGGGAATACTTACGATAATGGTAGAGCATCGATTGGAGCTTGCGCTTGGGTTTACATCACGCTTAGTTGTAATGAATAATGGACAGTTGGTGTTTGACGGGGATCCTCGCGATGGTGTTGTTCGCGCTCATCGCTTGATTGGTTACCCTCCTGTAGTCATGACCTATAATTTAATGAAGCGAAGAGGCTTAGCTGAAAACACCATCCCTTTAACTCCTGAAGAACTAGCTGAAGAGGTGATCAAGGCATGGCCAAAGAGGAAGCAATCGTAGTCGAAAACGTATATTTCTCATATAATGGATTTGAAGTTCTTAAAGGAGTATCGCTAACTGTGAAGACCGGAGAAGTACTAGCATTAATGGGAGGAAATGGAGCTGGAAAAACCACGCTAATAAAGCAGTTTAACGGTTTGCTGAAACCGCAAAAAGGTAGAGTGCTTGTCTTTGGTACGGATACCCGGGAGGCAAGCGTTGCCCAATTAGCTAGATGGGTCGGTCTTGTATTTCAAAACCCGGATCATCAGCTTTTTTCAGAAAGTGTTGAAGAAGAAATACTATTCACTCTAAGGAACATGGGATACCCGGAAAACCGTGTAAAGGAGCGCTGCGAATATATTCTCCGGTTATTTGATTTAAACAAGTATGGGCAACGATCACCTTACATGTTGAGTATTGGCGAAAGGAAAAGATTGGCGATAGCCACTGTTGTGAGCTATGACCCAGATGTGTTAGTCTTAGATGAACCAACAGCTGGGCAAGACTATTTCAATAAGAACAAGTTAGCTAGACTAATTAATATGATGAAAATGAAGGGAAAGGGCATCGTGGTAGTCACACATGATATGGAATTCGCTACTCAAATAGCAGATAGAGTGGCTTTGATGGCAGATGGGAGAATAGCGAAGGTGGGGTCAGCTAGAGATGTACTTACTGACAGAGAGAGTTTAAAGGTTGCTAGGTTACTACCGCCACAAATCACGTGTACGGCGGCGCTCTTGATGCAGAGGGGTTTTACTATGTCACGGATACCTATACTTCCCGGAGAGCTTTACTCTGAGCTTACAAAGCTACTCAATTCGAGAGGAGAGGGTGGTAACTTATGAGTGGAGTACTCGACATTTTCAGGTTCAGACAAAAAAATACGTTCTTGCATTCGCTTGACCCCAGAGCAAAGTTTACAATTCTGCTAGCTCTTAGCGCCGCTTCTCTTGCTTTATCTGATCCATTTAGCCTTTCAGTTCTCTTGTCCGTTGAAATCATACTGCTTAAAATAGCAAAATCGCTTTCAGAATGGGTTAAGTCATTAAGAGGCCTAGCCTCTATGGTGGTTTTAATATTTATACTAAACTACTTAACTTTACCTTTCAGTAAGCTATATGTCTCAGTTGCGATGTCTTTAAGGTTTCTGAGCCTCGCAACGGCTTTCTCGGTTTTCTTTTTAACAACAACCCCCGATGAAGTATCTACTGCGCTTGAAGTTTCTGGAGTTCCTCGTGAATACACGATGATGTTCACAATGTCATTGCGTTTTGTTCCATCACTAGCTAGAGATCTACAAACAGTATCTGATGCTCTCAGATCTAGGGGTTTAGAGTTAGATCGTGGCGGTTTAAAAGAACGATTGAGGAATTACACATATCTTCTAGTTCCATTAATAGTCTATGAGCTAAAGAGAAGCCTTATGGTTGCTGAAGCTTTAGAAGCTAGGGGTTTTGGAGCCATCAAAAAGGTTGAACCTTTTTATGAACTTCGACTCAGGATAAGAGATTACTTTGTATTAACTCTCAGCTGCTGTGCTGTCTTAATGGTAGTTATCTTACATTTAACTGGAATTTACTCATGTTTCACCTCCAAGCTTACTGGAGTTATACCTTAGGCGCAAGAACTAGGAAAACACTCTTAAGTATGAGTTTTCGTTAACAGTTTAAAATACATCCGAATTTTATTTAACTTTTGATGGAAGAAGAAATATATTTTTCATTATCGTATTCGCTATCGATTTTGGGCAATTCTAGGATAAAACTTTTACTACAGAAGATTATGTAGGATCTGTGCCTAAAGTTCTTGTTTGTGATCCGTTACCGGAGAAATTCATCGAATATTTGAAAGAGAAGGGCTTCGAGGTAGACGTGGTTCAAAGTCCCCCACCAAATATTTTATGCCAAATAATTATTGACTATGATGCAATAATCGTTAGAAGTGCGACAAAGGTAACCGCCGAAGTAATAAAGGCTGGTAAGAGGCTAAGGTTAGTAGCAAGAGCGGGGGCTGGAGTAGACAACATAGACGTAGGAGCAGCGTTAGAGCAAGGAGTAAAGGTGGTGAATACGCCTGATGCTGTATCAAATGCAGTAGCGGAGTTGACTTTATGTCTCACGCTTTCTTTGATAAGGTCAGTGCCCTCAGCCATCAAGAGTTTAAAATCCGGCAAATGGGATAAAAAAATCTTCATTGGAAGAGAGTTAGCAGGGTTAACTGTCGGTATAGTAGGCCTAGGTAATATTGGTACCCTCGTGGCAATGAAAATGAAAGCCCTCGGCGCAAATGTAATCGCCTATAGGCGCAACGTGGATAAGCTGAAGAAGGATTCAGAGAGGCTTGGAATTGAAGCCGCCAAAAGCTTGGAAGACCTACTTAGCAGAAGTGAGCTAGTAACTCTACACGTACCTTATGACTCTAGTACTCATCATCTTATAAACGATTCTAATATTCGACTAATGACCCGGACTTCTTACCTCATAAATACATCTAGGGCTTGGATAATTGAGGGAAAAGCTCTATTAGCTGCTCTGAACGATGGACGTCTAGAGGGAGTAGCTATTGATGTACATTACAACGAACCCCCCTGCGAAGATTGGGAGTGGAAACTTATAAGACATCCACGCGTAATAGCAACTCCACATATAGGAGCACAAACTAAAGAGGCCAATGAAAGGATTGTAAGGCAGTTAGCCGAAAAAATAATTGCTGAGTTCGCTGAAGCTTAGCGTGCAATTTTTAAAGGGAGACCTTTGCTCTCTATAACTATGGGATATTACAAGTACATTTCCCAGCTATGGAAGCGCTCGTTAAATAAGCCGTTGGTTGAATTATACAGGAAAAGATTAGTTGAATGGAGACGACAGCAATCGATAGTTAGAGTTGAGAAACCTACACGTATAAACCGGGCTCGAGCCTTAGGATATAAGGCTAAGCAAGGCTTCATTGTTGTTAGAGTTAGGGTTCGAAAAGGCGGTTTAAATAGGCCTAGACCCAGCTCGGGGAGAAGACCTAAAAGAATGGGAGCAGTCAAGTATACTCCTCATAAAAGTTCACAGTTTATAGCTGAAGAAAGAGTGGCCAAAAAATATCCTAACTTAATTTTGCTTGGGTCATACTGGGTCGGTGAAGATGGTAAATATGAATGGTATGAAATAATCATGGTTGATCCTGAAAATCCATGCATTAAAAGCGATACCGAGAGAAATTGGGTAAGTGGGATAAGTAAAAAAGTTAAATATAAATCCAATAAAATAAAAAGAGTTCTTGATAAAATAGAGAAGAGAACCGGATAGATTCCTGTGAAGCCCTTTATAAGTTCCTTGGAGATATTTACTCTTTGCCATGCTACCGAGAATTCGGAAAAAGTGAAAAGAAGTATTATGAATTTGTTACCCTTTTCAATTAAAACTTTATATGAAAGTTTAATCGATGTAACTTTACTTGAGGGTCATTACGGAAATCCGATATTTTTTCTTAAACTTAAAATAGATAATTCTGTCCATGCAACTTTGATAATTAAGCATTTAATGAAGAATTTAGACCCTTCAGATATTTTGAATTTGGAGACGGCAATTGATTTACATCAGGATTCGAGTGGTAACCTATACTTAAGGTTTGACAAGCAACAAGCCTATCTTGGACGGGTTAAATTGAATAAAGGTGATGATGTAATTAAGATAAAAATAAGATTTAAGCCGTTCGCGAGGCAGGAATTTAAATCGAGAGGGTTAAGGGTTTTTTTAGAATGAAAAAAAGAAAGTTCTACGACCTTTTTGTAAGCGCCGATTGTATCACAGATGGAGTTCTCGATTGCTTAAAAGGACTTGGATTTAGCGGCGTTGGCGCGGTGGTTAGTATAGGGCGGTTAATGTCATCACCAGGTCATTCAATGGAATTGATTGAGTCTTTAAGACGAAGAGGTTTAGAGTTAGATATGGATATAGCATCTAGGTTAACTATCGATAAGCCGTTTGATGAGGATTTAATAAAGAAGATTTTAAGAAAATATAGAAAAAAATTTGAGATAATATCAATTCAACCCTTAAGGAGAGGGATAACCGCTTTTGCCTGTAGGGATACAAGGATCGATATTCTGACTCTTTCACTAGGCACTAAAATATTCAGAGGCGATATCGATTATATTAGGATGTATGATAAGAGGGTTGAAATCACACTAAGATTGCTCCAGCAGGCGGATATCCATGGAAAAGCTAAGGTTCTAGCTTATTATCAAGACATATTAAGGAAACTTTGTAGGAAAAAAATGTCTACTATACTTCTGTTTTCTTCAGGAGCCCAAGACCGAAGGGAGTTACGCGATCCTAGGATGATGGCTTCAATACTCCATACACTAGGCTTGAGTTACGATGAAGCATTGAATATTATTTCAACATATCCAGCAAGGCTTGTAAATGAGAACAGAGATAAGCTGAGAGGATTAGTGCCGGCGAGGGGAGTTAAAATATTAGAAGACGAAAATATAACCAAGTATTAATTAGAACATAGTTACATTCAATTTGCTATATGAAAGACATAGGTGATATTTAAAAGATTTTTCTACCACCTTTAGCTCGCTTATAGTATGGTTTACCGTTATATGGTACTTCGAATTCAAGAAGCCAGTAACCTAGTTTCGGAAATCAATAACGCAGTACTAGAGTTATGGGGTGTTAAGGGATTAGCGGATACGATGCCTGAAGTGGTTCACCTGGACTTAGTAAACAGTATCGCAATCCTTCGCGTGAAAAGGAGGGGTCTTCACTTAGTTAAAGCCGCTCTTGCCGCATACCGCAAACAACTGGCGATTATATTAAAAGTAACTGGGTCTTATAAAAGGGCATTAAAGTTTGCAGAAAACATAAGCAAAAAACCAAGTTTTTAAGCATGCTATACGGTACTTCTATGGTGGACGAGATGTTTACACCTCCAGGAGTGGGCTATGATAGAGCAGTTGCATTATTTTCACCTGATGGAAGACTCTTTCAGGTAGAGTACGCGCATGAGGCTGTTAGAAAAGGGTCAACGACTATAGGGATCAAAGTGACTGAGGGAGTTGTTCTAGCTGCTGAGAAAAGACAACCCTCTAGGCTGGCTGAAAGCGCGGAGAAAATCAAGAGGGTTGATGAACACATAGGCCTAGCTTTTTCAGGTTTATTCGGAGATGCTAGAGTATTGATAGATGACGCTAGAGTCCACGCGCAAATATACAGACTCACATATGGTGAACGGATACCAGTAGAATTGTTAGCTAAAAGGATATGTGATATAAAGCAAGTTTACACGCAGCACGGAGGCGTTAGACCTTTTGGTGTATCTTTTTTGATAGCTGGCGTAGATAGGCATGGACCGCATTTAATAATGACGGATCCTGGTGGAAGTTATATGAGCTATAAGGCTGAAGCCATAGGTGCGGGAGCTCAAGCAGCAAAAGACTTTCTAGAACAGACCCACAGCGATAATGCAGATCTTGAAGAAACAGTATTATTAGCGCTAAAAGCACTCGATAAGGCAATTGAAGGCGGAGTAACACCCCCCAAGGTGGAGATGGCTGTAGTTACAGTAAAAGATCAAACTTTTAGAATATTATCACAAAATGAAATTAATGAATATTTTAATAAAATGCGCTAAAATAATGGTGTCTTATTGTTAATACTATATTTATAAATCGAGTTAAAATGACACATCAACAAAAAAGAGAACGCATTAGAAAATTCATTAAAATATTAACAAAAGTAAGCATTTCTCTTTACTGGTGTGACGTTTGTAACGTACCTTTGTTAACACGAATTTGTGGAAAGTGTAATCAAGAAGGTAGAATTGTTTTCTTGACATCGCCTGCAGACGCTAGGCCAGCGTTGGGGGTAGAGCTCTCCGATTTTCGAAAGGCAGTTGAAGCCGAGGTAGACGGCGAGTATCCCTACCCGTGCCGCAAAGTAGTTCTCTTTAACAAGGTTTCCTATCCAGATGCGGCAGATGAGGTAGTGATTGACGGTTACATTGTAGGCCACCGCTACTATGATCTTGAAGAAAAGATATGGAGGTTTAAGCCTCTCTACGTAGGCGCCTCTGATATTCTGAGAAAAAAGACGGGCTACTACGCTATCGTTAATTTAGCTAAATTAACTAGAAATTACGAGATTCATAAAGATAAAATATTAGAAGCTAGTTTTCCTCCTCAAGGAGAAAAACATTATGTTGTTCTAGCTACAACTTCAGGATATGAAGGCATCGGCGTAGTTACAGGACCCGGACGAATACGTGTACTTAAAAGCTGGTTGAGAAAAAACTACAGATGGAAGGCTAGAGACCCCGATTGGCAGGAAGTTGTCGAAGCAAATGAAGCAAGGCTTGTCATTTTAGAGCAAGATGCGGTAGATTTCATTAGAAAGATAAGTGACGAGATGGGTTTACCGGCCTTAGTTTCCTTTAGCGGAGGAAAGGACAGCTTAGTAACTTACCATTTAATTGAAAAAGCATTAGGTAAAGTTCCAATACTTTTCAACGATACTGGTTTAGAGTTGCCAGAGACCATAGAATACGTCAAGGAATTTGCTAAAAGTCATGGGGTGGAGATTATTTTCGCAAATGCTAACAACGCATTTTGGCGTGGGCTAGCGGTATTAGGTCCACCCGCCCGCGATTATCGATGGTGCTGCAAGATTTGTAAGTTAGTCCCAACTGCCGGTGCAATAAATAGCTTTTTTAAGCAAGGAGTACTAAGTTTTGTGGGACAACGAAGGCTAGAATCCGCAGCGCGCGCTGCGAGTCCTCGAGTATATAGAAACAGATGGCTCCCCCAAACAGTAGTTGCAGCACCTATTTTAAACTGGAGCGCGCTTGAAGTTTGGCTTTACATATTTAAGGAAAAATTAGAAGTTAACCCTCTATACTCGAATGGATTCGATAGGCTCGGTTGTTGGCTGTGCCCAGCTGTAGAGCTTGGCGAGGTTGAGTACCTCAAACGCAGTCACCCTGAGCTTTGGAGTATGTGGGAGGAGAAACTTAAATCCTATGCAGAGAAACATGGTATCCCTGAAGATTGGTTACGCTTAGCTTTATGGCGTTGGGTACATCCACCTGGGGACATTTCCCGGTTGGCTAAGAACGTTTTAACACACGTGCTGCGAGCTCGTAGGGTGAAAATATGTTCTAGACCCGATTCCGAATACGTTGCCGTGAAAAATCCCTTGCACCAGGTTGACGCTTACATGCTTAGTAACACACTAACCGCACTAGGTGAAGTGCGTATACATGATTTCGCAACATTATTTATCGATGGAATAAAAATTACCATGGTTAACAAAGGCGAAGAGTTAGAAGTATATTCCATGGGATTGCTTGGAAGAGAGAGATTAGCTAAATCCGTTATTAGGGCTTCACTATGCGTAGGTTGCGGCTCTTGTATGCTCTGGTGCACACGTTCCGCAGTAAACATCAGCGGAGGAGTTCTTCATACAGATTTATCACTTTGTAACCATTGCGGCATATGTAACGATGTGTGCCCTGTTGCCGAGTACACACTCCGAAATCTAAAATTTAACGTTCCTCAAGAGGGGATTGACAAATAGGACATTTACCGTATACCTTCTTATGACATGTAGGACAATATAGGACTTCACATTTTGAACATTTGTATAATTCATCTCCTCTATACAGTTTTTTACCACAGCGGATGCATCTACCTATTACCAACATTTTTGGAACGTAAGCCACTCAAATCACCAGCGCGCAAGAGGCTTCGCCCCCCATTATAAACATTAGCGCGCTGATATCACGCCTATACTTGACTAGAAATGGAAAAGTGTTTAAGTTTAAGCGCTTTATACTTATTGATTTTTTTCTCGGCCAGCTTCTTCATAAAATTATTAAACGGCTGTAATAGTTTTCAGCTATGTAGACTAGATATCCGTCTCTGCATGATATGTGTACACGCAGAAGATAAATACCTGCTTACATATATCAGCAGGAACCGAATATGCCGAAAAAGCGGAAGAGCAGAGGGCGGCACAAAGGCGGAAAAGGCAAAGAAGATATAGTACAATGTGACGAATGTGGCGCGCTCATACCTAGATCGAAAGCCGTTAAAATTACCAGGCGGTATTCTCCAATAGACCCTCAGCTGGCTAAAGAGTTGAGGAGTAAGGGCTCTATAATTCCAACATACGAGGTAACTAAGTATCTCTGTATAAATTGCGCGATCTTCCGAGGGATAATAAAGGTAAGGGCTGAAGATGAGCGGAAGAAAAAAACAATATCAGGCTAGAATTCCAAGCAAATGGATCTAACACTTAGGTCATCGGATATAAAAAGGGTTTTTGCTGTAAAGGCATCGCTCGCTTGCTCTGGTGGAAAAATTAACGCTAAGGCACTAGCCTCACACGGCAGGCTGGATGTAGTAGCTAGGGCTATACTAGCAGCTCTATCTTTAAGAGCTGGTACTAGGTTAGACACAGTTTTTTATGCTACCCTCGAAGGATTACCTCACCCGCCGATAACTATTGAAGTTAGAGGTTGGGAACTTAAGCATCCGATAGGAAGTGAAGAAGATATTGGAAATTTACTGTCAAGGCTTTTCTTGGGTCATCACATTGAAGGGGTGGATGCTTGGGAGATGAGTTTTAAGGAATTAGTTTCGGAGTTGGTGAATTCGTTTGGGTCAAAACAAGTTATTTACCTACATGAAGCAGGCGAAGATATATCCAATCTAAGCTTAGAGGGTAAAATAGCAGTATTACTCGGTGATCATAAAGGCATCGATAGGAAAACTGAAACGTGGATTAAGTTCCTGGGAATACGTTGGTTTAGCCTTAGTCCTCAACCGTACTTTACCGAGCATTGTATTTCTTTTATCAATTATCTGTTAGATGAGGGCATACGTTTACTGAAGCGTTTTTAGAACAACAACTTCGGTCTGATTTCTATCTCAACACCAAGCCTTCTGGCGGCCCGCTCGATTTTCCTACGAGGTTTCCCTACTACGTAATTATAATATTCTTCGTCGACCAGTACAATTACTTTGTTGCCTTCAATAGAAGCTATTTCAATATTACCTTCAGGGAAATATTTTTTCAAGATACCAGCTAAGCGGGTCTTAACAACTTCTTCTCCGCGAACGGCGCCTCTTCCCTTTATGGGAACTACGAAGGTTCTATCTCCGAAGACATACAATTCATATTCTGGTTCTCCCGACAAGTAATCCTTGACCACGACTACTGGTCTAGCTAGCTCAGCTTCTCTAAGACCATGTGGGACTTTTACTACAGTCTCTAACTCATAAACCTTCTTTACCTCGCCTTCAGCTATAAATATCACCGTGTCAATTATAGAAGGTATCATACCTAACTCAATTCTACCTATAAAACGCTGTATAGCATCTATGGGACTGGTCGCGTGCACAACCCCGACCATTCCTACACCAGCTAGCCTTAAATCAGAAAAGAGTTCGAAGTCGCTTGTGTTCCTCATTTCATCAAAAAATGTGTAATCTGGCCTGGAGAGCAGAAGAATATCGTGGAGCTCCTCAGAAGAGGCATAGTTTTTAGAGTACTGAGTTACATCGCTAGGCAATTGCATGTCACGAGGCGATTCTATAGTCTTCACAATTTTACCTTTCCTGCGGTAGTATTCTGCTAACGCTTGGGCAAACGTGGTTTTACCCATACCCGGTGCACCGGCAATAAGTATACCCTCTGCCTGTTTTTCGAGCCGGTGCATAAGTCTGGGAGGAAGACTATAATCCTCTAAGCTGAGCCTTACTAGGGGTCTTACTGCAGTCACCTCCAAACCATCCGATAACGGGGGTCTAGTAATCACTATCCGGTAGCTGCCAACCTGTAATATTATGGATCCTGGTTTATCGCTTTCGATGAAAGCTGAATGATTACTTTTAGCATACTCTAAAATTTCCTCTATAATATTTTCTAATTCCTCTCGGGTCATTAATTCCTCACTCAGTTGCACAAAACGCCATTTACCTGGTTTACCTACTTTAGCACGAGGCTGAACCCCCTCTTTTAGATGGATAGACATAGTATCATTAGAGAAAAACTGATCTAGCACAAATCCCTCACCTTTAGTTGGTTCGAGATGCAACGTTTGAATGCCAGAACTTTTAGCAGCTTCCGCACAAATCTGGTCTGATGTTATTAGAGTGGCGCTAAGCTCCATTGCAAGTTCTCTAATTACTTCATCAGGTGAAAGGTCCCTTAACCATCTTAGCCCTTCTGGAAGATCTCTGACGTATTCAACACTAATAGAGTCTCTTTTAGCTATTATAAGCTCTCTGATCTGACTTAGTTCCCTTAATCCTACGAACCCCCTGTGGCTCCCCTCCCGAGCTAATCTCTCAAAATACGAAATAACAAGTGAATGAAGAATTAATCTACCAGTGATACTCCCTTCTTGCAATGCTTTTCGTAAAGCTCCAGTGGCTATTACGGTAGTATCAGCGATGTAAAGCTCTTCATCAGACATTTTAGGACAGACCCTACTGAAATCTTTTTAAGTTTTCCGATACTTGCGCCTGCCTATTATGCCAAGCATCCAGTATAGCATGCGAAGCTATTTACGCACGTAACACGCACGCGTTACCATCGGCTTATTCTCATCATACATTCTTCAAAAGGTGATTCCCCATTATAGGCGAAGCTCCATTCTAATTATATGGCTAATCATCGATTTAATCCTGATATATATAGGGACTATGATGAGCTACAACAAGCGGTTCTTGAGGCCCTTCTCAAACTTATTAAAGCAACAAAGGGCTCGATGCTAACTTTTAATGCGAAAAAGCTAGCTGTTGTAGCAGGCCTCCCCACGCATCCAGTGGTACTTACCCTAATAAAGGATGTTGTAGAACAGCTGCAGGCTAAAGGTTTTGTTCAAAGAATATCCCAATCCAGCCACGGCGTTAAATATGCAATCACGCAAGATAGCCCATTATGGGTCATAGCTAAAAGTGGTGGGCAACTATTAATTCTGGAATCATTGGTAAAGGTGCAGTAGGGGATGGAGTTAATGGCTTAAGCGTAAGTTTATGTAAATATCTGCAGCATAAGCTACCACTACAGAAAGGCTAAAAATTACCGCAGAGTTATAATAAACGTGGATGGGTTGTCCTCGTTTGAAAGAAAATTATTACAAGGGGAGGCTAATACGTGGCTTAAAATCCTCGAGGCTCTAGCTACATCACGGGGTTTCGTAACGCCCTCTGTTCACGCTATAATTTTTCTTAGAAATATAAAAGAGCTTGATCAGAGAAAATTAGTAAAAATAACAGACGACGTATTCATCGGCGATGGTGTAATAGTTGTTAAACATACAGAAGTTCCTTCACTACTAGCTCAACGATTAATCATCGGTTACTATTCGCTATGTCTGTTAGCTGAAAATGACCATTTATATATTGATAAGGTCACCGAGCTTGCTAAAACCGACCTTTGGCTTTTTCTAACGCTTCTTTCACAACGGTTTTTTGAATAATGTACACTATGCAAAAAACGGTTACTAAGTTGCTTTTAACAACAGTGCCAGGCATCGAGGATCTTTTGCTTGAGGAAGTTACCAGATACTTAGCTGGGAAGACGGATATCGAAATGGGACGAGTACTTTTTTCTTGTACAAAAGCATTAACTACAAAAGAGCTCAGCTTTTTAATTTCACAATTAGCGCTCGTCGAAAAAGCATATGTAATACTAGTAGATACTCTAGTAGATGACTTGAATGACGTTAAGGCCTCCATAGAAGGGATTTTGGATACACTGAAGGAACTATTATATCCCTCAGCGAGCTTTGCGGTTAAAGCAGAAAGAGTTGGAGAGTTCAACTTTACGTCGATTGACCTAGCAAGAGAGGTGGGTTCTATGATTCAAAACATAATTTTTCATCCACCCGTATCTTTGGACGACCCAGACATGCTCTTTTATGCAGAGGTTGTAGAAGGGAAATTCAGATTCGGAATAGACCTTTCTCCCTTTGTGAGCCTGAGAGACAGAGGCTATAGGGTATACGTGCATCCCTCGACACTGAATCCAATAGTAGCACGTGCACTTTGTAGAATCGCGCGGCTCAGGGATGGAGAATTTCTTCTTGATCCTATGTGTGGCGGCGGAACAATACTCATAGAGGGCCTGTTAGAAGCACGGGCATTAGGCTTGGGATTAGATATAAGAAAAAACCATATAAATGGGGCTAAACTGAATGCGCGACGTGCAGGTGTAAATGCGGAGTTCGGGGTCGCGGATATAAGGATGCTCAGTAGTACTCTCAGACAAGTTGTGGACGTAATAGCTACAAACCCACCTTATGGGATTCGTGAAAAGGCCGTTGGAGGATTAAAGAATGTTTATGAATCGCTTTTCAATGGAGCTCGAGAACTACTCAAAGAAGGGGGTAGGTTAGCGTTATTAAGTCCATTAAAAAATACAGTCATAAATTTAGCTGAAAAAACGCCCAGCTTAGTACTTATTAGCTGTAGGCAGATCGCTTTAGGTGGACTCAAGTCTTACATCTTCCTTTACGAGCGTTAATGGAGGGTCCCCGCTCCATGGGAAATTTTTTTAAAAGCTATAAACTGAGAGGGACTGTGGTTAACGCCAAGTATATTCCACCGCGTATCTTCATCGAAGAACTAGCTAGGTACCTCAAAGAGAATGTCAAGGAAGTTCAGCCTCCGGAATGGTCATTATACGCTAAAACTGGAAATTATAAGGAACGAGTGCCCGACGATCCAGATTGGTGGTATAAACGATGTGCCTCACTACTACGAAAGCTTTATGTCCATGGCCCAGTGGGCTTGGAACGGCTAAGAGTTTCATATGGCGGAAGGAAAAATCTTGGACATAAACGCGAGCATTTCTCGAAGGCTGGAGGCTCGGCCATAAGAAAAGCTTTGCAACAACTCGAGGCCGCAGGTCTTGTCATGAGATTAGAGAAAAAGGGGCGTGTCTTAACACCAAAAGGTAAAGCGCTTCTTGATACTCTGGCGTATAATGTATTTAAACAGTTGGCTGCTGAGAAACCAGAGTTGGTAAAGTACATAAGCTAGGCTTTCCATAATATCAAATTAGGGGTGTGTAGTATGGAAGAATATGATGAGGAGCTTGAAGAAATTAAAAAGCGGAAAATGCTCGAGTATCAACGAAGACTAGCTGAAGCTGCTCAGTCTGAGGAGGAACGAAAGTTAGAGGAAGCAAAGAGACAAGAGTTCTTAAGAAAGATTCTTACTCCAGAAGCTAGGGCAAGGTTAAATAACTTAAAGATGGTTAAACCAGAGCTAGCTGAAGCTATAGAAAACCAATTGATCCAACTGGCCTATAGCGGAAGAGTGCCCACACCTGTTACAGATGACTTATTAAAGGAACTATTAAAGAAAATTACCGATGCGCAGAAGGAGCTAAAGTTAAAATATATTAGAGGAAGTTCGCTGAGGTGAAAAGCTATGGCTCGCAACAAACCGAGCGCGATGAAGAGGAGACTAGCTAGCGCTATAAAGAGAAATTATCAGATCCCCATCTGGGTAATGGTGAAAACCAGACGCCGAGTTGGCAGGAAAATACGGAGGAATTGGAGAAGAAGTAGGATGCAGTTATAGGTGAAAGCTAATGAGCGAAATTGAGAGAGTATATGTAATTCCTCTGAAAAATGTCTACAGGGTACCGCTTACCAAAAGGGCTAAGGTAGCTATACGAATAATAAGGGAATTTCTAAAACGACATGTTAAAGCTGAAATTATACGCATTTCCCCTGCAGTCAACAACCTTGTATGGTCACGGGGAATAGCCAAGCCTCCAAGGAAGCTGCAAGTGAAGGTCAAAGTAACCACCGAGGAGGGAGTCAGGGTAGCTGAAGTTGAACCTCTGGAGAGGGCCGGTAGTTCTTGAGTGTCGAGATAGTCTACGCCTTTGGTAACTCTAACATCGGAGTTTACGTATCAGCAAGTGATCGTTTTGCTTTGTTGCCTCCTGAAGCCCCTGAGAAGCTAGAACGTGTGCTTGAAAGAAACTTAGGCGTGGAAATTATCAGGGTTACTATCAATAGCTCCCCCCTTCTAGGAGTTTTATGCGTTATGAATAGTCATGGTATCTTGCTCGGACGCTTGGTTAGAGAAGGTGAAATTAATATATTAAAAGAAAAACTTAAAGATTATTTAAAATTAGAAATATTAGAAGAACTAAAAGAGAATGCAATAGGTAATTTAATTCTAACAAATGATAGAGGAGCTATTGTGAGTCCGTTAATACCTCATAGTATGCTGAAGAAGATTGCTGATGCACTGGATGTTGAAGTTGTCCAGAAGGACTTTGGTGGGTCTAACCTAGTGGGAGCTATGGGGGTAGCAACGAACAAAGGAGCTCTTCTATCCCCTTTGATGACCGACGATGAGGTAGAACAAGTATTAGAGATACTAAAAGTACTAAAGGGCGGAATCGGTACTGTGAATAAAGGAAGTGTATTTGTAAAAGGAGGAATAGTTGCCAACAGTAAGGGCGCAATAATAGGTTACGAGACGACGGGTATAGAAGTCATGAGAATTCATTCATCTCTTTTTTAAGCCCTCAATGCTGATTCGTGTACGATACTCGTCCTTAACTTCGTCAGGTATTAGATTGGAAGGTTTATAGATGGTAAGTGGTCTTATAAGGTGGGTCACATTATTTGAAAGGCAAAGGCTGCAGATACCTCTTAATCCCTGAGCTACTGTACCACATAACTCACAAACAGTAAATTCCAAGTGAAAAGTAACCCTAAATATCCCTCTATTCATAGCTAAACACAAAGTTTTGATTAAAGTTTCCGAGAATAAATGTGATTTCGATGCTACCGGCCATACGGATCCTCCCTGAAGCACTCCTTGAGTTGCCCCTTCCACCGAAGCCCATTCCTCAAAACTTCTCTCTATTGAGAGTACACAACTACTGAGTGGATTAAAGAGCTTTGTCCGAGCATTTGAATAAAGTTTTTCGTCAGGCATTGATGCTGAAACATCAATGTCACTTATAGAACGCGAAATTGACTTCCAAAATCTGTTAGCCAGTTCAATTAAATTACTTAACCTCAAGTCTCGATGATGCATTCTCATCGCAGCTTCGAAACCAGTGAGTGCTAACTGTGGACTCAAAACTTCATAGTTTTCAACTAAACCCTTTAAACGTGACACAATGCGGCCCGTGTTAAAGTGTGCGCTAAGCATTAAACATTCCTGAGCTACGTGTTCTAGGATATTGTAAGCATCTAAACCGCTCTGCTTAACTTCAACATATAAAGTAGTAAGAGGAACTGCTACTCGGATAGGCAAAATATAGGCTTTCTCCGCATCAGGCACAGGAGCCTCGGCCAGCGATATACTAGGTATTCTACCCCCTCTGCTTATTATAGAGCAGACTGGGCTATTAATTACGGTCAGCCAGTCAAGTATGCTTTCGCTCCATTCGTTAAAGTCATGAATGACGACTCCCAACCTCCTAAATCCATCTATAGGTGGCTCATTTGGATCTATTACTACCGTAACTTTCCCAGGAGGAATTAAATTATCTATAGTTTTTAACTCCTCCTGATCTACTTTATCTATTAACACGACTATCTCATCAACGTAATCTATTAAACGTGCAACTGTTTTTGTGATGCTATTCCTTAACTGTAAGAAAACTGTTTGAGCTCCCGTCAATGTGTAAATGGGGTTCCTTACAAAAACCAATCCTTTAAGTTGATAATCGTAAAGTGTTTGAGATATATTACGCAGTGTTTTTAAACTAATTATGTTTTCACATAACTCTTCACGAAAGCCAGAATATTCGCGACTAGCGTATGATCTGGCTAAGGCTTCGCTCACTTCAGGAGGCAAACAAATATAATCGCCTATTTTCCCTATAAGTTCTATTTCCGCTAAAAGCCCTAGAATTTCTTCACTAACTGGTTCACCTGAACTTGAAAGTTTTTCCCAAATTCTTGCTATAACTTCTTCGCTTTCATTACTGTACCCGACACCCGATTTGCGAGCGATTTCTGAAAAAGAAACGCTCTTCGGGACTCCTCTATAATCAATTAAAGTCGACTTCTTCGATTCTCCATACAATCCTCCCAGCTCACGAAGCCTGGTTACAATCCATCTTCCGATGCTAGTCAGTTCATACAACCCTTTTTCATTTACATTTATCAACCCCGCATCTCTAAGTTTTCTGATGTGAAAGTTTAGTTTACCGCCAGTCAAATTTAATTCATGAATAAGATCGGTGAAGTTACTCGAACCTTTTGATGCTAAATGCAAAAGTATGCGAATCCTTATTTCATGTCCAACACTTTGTAAAACCCTAGTGACTTCTCTGTTTACTTCCATGATATATAACTCCTACTTCCAAAATTCTTCTTTAACTAAGTAATATAACTCTTCCTCATCTTTAAACCATTTTTCAAAACCCTTGGGCTCCTGGGGAAATTCAGAATAAATACTCCGCGCTTTATCCATATAGTTCTTCAGTTTAGTTATTTGAGATAGGAGACTCGGTTTTCTAAGTAACCTGATAGCCCCCACAAGCTTAGTAATGACAGCAGCTACAAGCTCACCTCTATAGCCGAGAGAGGATAACTCATCATCACTTACCACTCCACTTTTAACTATTAACTCAAGGTCATCGTTAGTTAATCCTTGTACGTATATCCTTACTACATCCAGCATTGCCTGTTTAATCCCATATGCATCCAAATACGCTTTTTGATATGGCCAAAGGTATTCCATGTCGGTTCTTCCATTTTCAAGAGCGCTTATAGTAACCTTAGCAGCATGATAACTACTAACAAGCGCAGGCCCTATTCCGCCCCCATGGAGCGGGTTAGCGGTATAGGCAGCATCACCGACAGCTATGAACCCGTTCCAAATGACACATGGTGCTAACCGTCTTGTTGGAACAAGTCCACCCCCCTCATGTAGCACTTTACCTTTAACGCGTGTCAACTCACTAAGCAAATGTTTCTCAAACATTATACGGGGATTTGGAGCGCCTTTTCCTGCCTTGACACCCAGTCCAAAGTTTACAGTGTATTTATCTTTTGGAAACCACCACCAGTACCCTCCTGGAGCCACTTCAGCATTCAATATTATGTATGCTAAGCTGGGGTCCTGTTCTTCCTCTATTGATGCTATTACTCGATAGGCTACGTTGAAGTCTTCAAGGGGAGCTTTGTATGAAACCCACCACTCAGGTGGTAATTTTGTTCGTACTGCTGCCGTAGCACCTGTAGAATCAACCACAATTTTTGATTTTACTTCTATTAAACCTTTTTTACCGGTAACTAAAACCCCGTTCACACGCTTTTTCTCAATTATTGGTTTTTGCACTTGATGGTCTGCTAGGAGCTCTGCACCTGCATCAAGTGCCATTTTCAAGAGTCTTTGACCAAAAGCCTTCCTATCTAAAGCGTAACCATTTCCCCATGCGGTGATATAATACTTTCTGCTAGGAGAAAAAACGCGAACTCCTTTTATAGTTCCTGTCGCATCTAATCCAACTCGAGGGTTTTCTAATCCAACAGCTTTAAAGTGATGTTCTCCGACAGCGTCTCCGCAGACTTTCTCGCCAACCCTATCCTCGCTTTTAGTCTCAACCAAAATAGTAGAGAAACCAGCTTTAGATGCATGATAAGCAAAGAACAGGCCGCTAACACCTGCACCTGAGATTACTATATCATAATTTACTTTCAAGCTCATCAACCCCCCTTTACTGTAGAAGCTTTTATTACTGCTGTGTTTTATTGGCGCGTTTTAGCCATTCTTCGACTACATCTACACCATAGATTTCCTTTAAACGTCTTCTACCATCCTCTGTAACTCTTAGCGGAGACCAAGGTGGATCCCAAACAAGCTCAATACTAATATTCTTCACACCTGTTATATTTTGTTTAATTACTTCTTCTATAAGGGAAGGAAGGTAACTCCCAAGGGGGCAACTTGGAGCCGTCAAAGTCATTTTTACCTTGACTTCGGAATTGTTAACCTCCAAGTCGTATATTAAACCTAAGTCATATACATTGACTGGGATTTCAGGATCATAGACTTTTTTTAGCGCCTCTATTACTTTATCTTTTAAACTCACATGCACTGCACTCCTATAAGCATTTATTATTTACGTGCATCAAGCTATGGCTACAACTATAACCCTAATTGGGAATCGGTTTAAAAGGAACTGCTTAAATTTAAAAGCTGCTAAAATACAGCTGCGCGATGAGTGAACCAGTTAAATCAGGCGATGTGGTACTACTTCACTATACGCTAGTGCTCAAAGACGAGAACAAGGTTCTCGAAACAACCATAGAGGAGGTTGCCAAAGAGCAGGGAATTTACAGCGATAAAGCCACATATAAGCCCACTCTACTAATAATTGGTGCTGGTGAAGTTCCTGCGGGACTAGAAGAAGCAATTACTGGAATGAATGAAAATGAGGAAAAGGAGATAGAGGTTCCACCCGAAAAAGGTTTTGGAAGAAGAGACCCGGATAAGGTGAGAGTGCTACCAGCCAGGCTATTTTCGTCTCAAGGTGTTATACCTAGAGCCGGAGAGGAGGTAGAAATAAGGGGTGAGAGAGGAACTATCGTGAGCGTAGGCAGCGGTAGAGTTATTGTGGATTTTAACCATCCCCTAGCAGGAAAAAGTTTGCTTTACAAGGTGAAAATAGTTAAAGTAGTTAGGAACGTTGAGGAAAAAACTAGGGCTTTATTGGAAAAATACATAGGAGTAGTTGAGGGGGTTGAAGTAAAGGTGGAAGGTGATGCAATTATACTCAATATACCATTTCACCTGCTGCATTCCAGTGATTTCATAGAGAGAATCGAGCGATTCGCTCGAGACCTTGAGAAGCATGTAAATGAAGTCACTACGTTAAAGCTGGAAAGCACCATGTTGCGGCGAATGTCAGAAACTCCGGTGCAACAGACTTGAGAATATTGGAGTGCGATGAAAGCCGAAGAATAATCAAGTTTCAGTTGGAAACTCTTGAGGATCTATACTTTATATCTTTAATTATAGATCCAGAGGATACTATTACAGCATGGACCACTCGTCAAGTCAGGATATCGAGAGGTGATGGTTCAGAAGAGAGGGGCGAGAGAGTACGCGTAAAACTAACATTGAGTGTAAAGAAAGTTGAATTTCAAAGATTTTCTGATGTACTTAGGGTTTTAGGAGTAGTTGAGGAGGCACCCGAATGGCTTTACGCTAAAGGGTCGTATCATACAATAGGTCTTAAGGTGGGCGACGAGGTTTTACTTTGTAAGCAATTTATAACAAAATATCATAAAAGAATCCTGGAATTAGCAGTTACACGTACAAAGGTCGCCGGTGTGTTAAGCGTTGACTTCGAGGAACTCGCAACAGGTATTCTCCGCCCTCAGGGGCTTGAAATAATCTCTGTTATAGCCCTACCTAGAGCGCGTAAGGAGGGAAGTATCAGAGAACATCTGGAGATTTCATTGTCGAAGCATTTACATTCTATTATTAAACAATTAGAAGTGAAAAATGTTGGTCAAATAATAGCTGTAGCTCCTCAACTGGTTTTAGAAGTATTAGGTGAACAGTTGCACGGGCTCAAGATACCGGTTAAATTCCTCAAAACCACCGAAGGTGGTTTAGCAGGCATATATGAATTATTAAGAGATGATAGGTTTAAAGAAATGATAGAAAATTTAATTTTTTCAGTATCACGTGAAGCTTTATCCGAGTTAATAGAAACCATTATGAAATCCCCTGCTAGGGCAGCTTTGGGCATTGAAGAAGTCAAACAAGCTCTTCAAAGTAATTCTGTTAAGTTGCTGTTAGTAAGTGACGAGATATTTTTAAGCGATAAGAGAGAAGAAATAATAGGTATACTCAGATCGGCTTCCGATGTGGCGAGAGATATTGTTGTAATACCACCCTACGTAGAAGGGGCTGATATGTTAAGACGCTTCGATGGGATCGCTGCAATTCTTTACTACGATGCAATGTTTCCCTCAAATAGGGTACGCTAATTGTTCCAAATCGCTTCAAACACATAAAATTAAGATTAATCTCTATGTAGCGTATAACCACTTGAGGGGGCAAATAATCGCAAAGTGGTGCGGGGGCCGGGATTCGAACCCGGGCAGGCCTCCGCCAGCGGAGCCTCAGTATAGGCCTGACCTTAGTCAGTCCGCCCCCTTTGTCCTAGCTCGGGCACCCCCGCTAAACCTAGCTAACCAACCCAGGTAATAAATTTTCGCTAAGTTAAGAATGTACTGCTTGTAACAGTATTTACGCTATGTTTTTAATTAAGTCTCTTAAAATGGGCTTGGTGAAAGAGTTGAGTACAAGGCCCGTTGACGCTGGCTCTCTTAAACCAGGGTCCTTCATAGTGGTAGATAACGAGCCATGTAGAGTGTTAGAGGTGGAAAGGTCTAAGACAGGCAAACATGGGTCGGCTAAAGTTAGAGTAGTGGCGATGGGGTTATTTGATAATGCTAAAAGAACCCTGGTAGTACCGGCAGACTCTAAAGTAGAGTCACCTGAAGTTCGTAAGTTTGCAGGTCAAGTACTGGCTGTAATAGGTGATAACATAGTACAAGTGATGAATTTAGAAGATTACTCAACATTCGAAGCTCCGATGCCTGAAGATCCCGATTTGAAAGCTAGAATTGAGCCGGGTGGAGAAATAGAAGTATGGGAAATAATGGGACGTTATAAAATAACGCGTACTCTTAAACGCTAATGTGCACCGAAACTATTATTAGCATGCGCTATTACTGTTACTAGAATTAAAGTGATGAGCCAGGCTAGCTGAATAATGATCGGGATCTTGAGTGCTGAGATCTCTTGTTAAAAACCTCTTTGATTTCCAGCAAACCTGAACACAGCATGTGGAACGGCATTCAACAGCGAACACTGGACGCAGTTTATACGGGTGGGCCAATATATTTCGGAGCGAATCAGAAGTTTCCAGAAAGTGGTACTGGTACAACTCTAGTCTTGGCCAATCATTATAACACTGCCATACTTTCACTGACTACAATGATATCACAATGCAGATTGCACGATATCGCAGGTTACTTGAATAAAACCGAGGTTTTAGGTGGCTAGCTTATGCTATACGTTTATTAGGGGTACACTTCTCTCGTGTACTATTAATGATATAAAAAATTTATAAATTCTATATATTGCACCTTAATAAGAGTCTGCTTAAGGCGTCCCTGATGGAAGGCGTTAAGGAGAACAAGGTCGGTTGTACCAGCATAGACGAGCTTTTTCAGGGGTTAAGAAGGGAACCTCATAATTTGCTTGAAGCGCTTAGAAGGGTGCAGGCTCGTCACGGGTACCTGCCGCTTGAGGGGATTAAGAAAGCTGCTGAGTATGTAGGAGTCCCATTAGCTCAAGCTTATAGTGTCGCTACATTTTACCATCAATATAGCTTAGAGCCAGTGGGTAAGTACAGAATACTTGTGTGCATGGGTACTGCTTGTCATCTTCGTGGTAATAATTTAAACATAGAATTTCTGCGTACTATGCTAGGATTAAAATCGGGTCAGAAAACTACAAGTGACGGTATTTTTTCGGTAGAGGAAGCTCGTTGCTTTGGTTGCTGCGGGCTCGCCCCGGTCGTGGTAGTTCAACATTCTGGCGGTAAAAACGAGATAGTAGGTAGGGCAAACGCGCGAACGCTAAGGGCAGTTATAACGAAATACAGGAAGCTCGAAGGGGGTGCGGACTAAATGTCATGGAGTTTATTAGATAAATGTTGTGAAAAATGCAAACATTCACTAGAAACCCCGTGTCCAGATGTTATAGAGTGTTCGTTAAATGGTCCATTATGTCACAGTAATGAAGAATGTGTTCAGAAAAGAAAGGTTAGAATTGAGCAGCTGCATTACGGAGAAAAGGGGGCTAAAATCAAAGTACCATGGACAAGCTGCACACTTGCTACGGGTGCGGAGGCAATCTACCAGGTAGTTGTTGACTACATCTCAAAAAAAGGATTAGATATAACCGTGTCAATCTCCGGTTGCTATGGTCTTGATTTTATCGATCCTTGGATTGAGTTTACAGCAAAGGATATGCCCACAGTCGTCTACGCTAACGTTAAAGAAAGCAGCGTGCCGAAGCTCATAGAAAAGTACTTTGTAAATCGAGACGTTAGCGGGGCTTTTGCGCTTAAAGAGCGAACCGGCAACACTAAAGGCGAGGATCAGATACCCTTGCTCAGCGAGTTAGATTTCTGGAGGAAGCAGTACAAATGGGTTTCTCGAAACTGTGGCATAGTCAATCCAGAGTCGCTTGAAGAATACATAGCTTCAGGCGGCTACAAAGGGCTTAGCAAAGCTCTAAAAATAGGGCCGGATGCCGTTATAGATGAAATTCAGAAAAGTGGATTGAGGGGGCGAGGTGGCGCAGGTTTTCCAACAGGCTTAAAGTGGAGAATAACAAGACAGCAACGCGCTACACCGAAGTATGCTATAGCTAATGCTGATGAGGGCGATCCAGGCGCGTTTATGAATAGATTGCTAGCAGAGTCTGATCCCTTCAGAATTGTAGAGGGGTTAACAATAGCTGGCTATGCTGTTGGTGCTAGCAGGGGCTTCATTTTCGTGCGGGCTGAAAAACCTTTAATGGCTAGGAGATTACAGAGAGCAGTTGAAGAGGCCAGAAAGTATGGCTTACTGGGTATGAATATTCTTAGCTCGGGCTTCAATTTCGATATAGAAGTGATACTCAGCGCTGGAGCTTTTGTGTGTGGTGAAGAAACAGCGCTTATCGCCGCTATTGAAGGTAAAAGGGCTTGGCCTCGGCAACGGCCACCCTATCCAGCTGAAAAAGGATTATGGGGCCAACCTACAGTGATAAATAATGTAGAGACACTAGCTCATGCGGCTACGATTATGGCTGAAGGTGCAGAGAAGTTCTCTGCTTTAGGTAGCGATAAAACAAAGGGTACGAAAATGTTCTGTGTTACTGGGACGGTCAAAAGAACGGGTGCGTATGAAGTGCCAATAGGAGTTACTATCCGAACCCTTGTTGAAGAGTTAGCGGGAGGCGCGCCAGAGGGGGCAAAGATTAAAGCAGTACAGATAGGAGGGCCATCGGGTGGCTGCATACCAGCTTCGCTCTTAGATTTACAAGTAGATTATGAAACCCTACAAAGCGCTGGTGCTATAATGGGAAGCGGAGGTGTAGTCGCCATTAGCGATGAGAACTGCATGGTTGATGCGGCCAAGTTTTTCCTAACATTCACATCGGCAGAGTCCTGCGGAAAATGTATACCTTGCCGAGTGGGGTTACGAGTAATGTGGAGCATTCTAGATAAAATAACGCATGGCAAAGGTCAAGAAGGTGATTTAGAGATCTTAAAACAGCTCGCCGAGACTGTTCGAACCACAAGTTTGTGTGCTCTAGGAGGGACTGCACCGAACCCAGTACTTTCCACGCTCCGCTACTTTATGGATGAGTATGAAGCACATATCAAAGAAAAAATATGTCCTGCAAATGTATGTGCTACACTGATTACTTACTCGATAGATGAAAATATATGTATAGGTTGCGGGCAATGTGCAATGAATTGTCCAACAAACGCTGTATCAAAACTTGTAAGCGGTAAGTACTCTATAAATCAAAATTCATGCATTAAATGTGGAACTTGCTATATAATTTGCCCAGTAAGGGCTGTGAAAAAAGCTAGCGGTTCAGGAGGTGGTAGAAATGGTTAAAGTAAAAATTAATGGAACAATTATCGAAGTTGAACCTGGGACCTCAGTACTAGCTGCGGCTGAGAAAGCGGGTTTAAGGATTCCCCACCTTTGCGCAGTCAAAGATATTTATGAAGGTGCTAGCTGTAGGCTATGCTTAGTTAAAACCCCGACGGGACGTCTCTTTCCAGCCTGTGCTTACTATGTATACAGGGATGAGGAATTCATTAGCGATTCACCAGATTTGAAGATGACAAGAAAAGCAAATTTTGAATTTATTCTTAAGTTCCATAGAATGGAGTGCTGGCTTTGCCCACGCAAAGGTAACTGCATGCTAACCGAGTTATCAAAGGAATTGGCAGTCGAAGGAATCCCTGTATGTGCAGAGTGTCCTCTTTCTCCAGAAGAATGCCTGCTAACTAAGGGCGTGTCCTGTCTTGGACCGATTACAATATCCGGATGCAATGCAGAGTGTACCGAGAGTGGAGGACCATGTTGGGGCTGCCGTGGCCCAGTATCTAGAGCAGATGTGATTGAAAACGCAGTTTTACGCTATAGGGAGCTAGGGATAGATACAGACACAATTTTGAGAAAAGCTGATATTTTCTGGAATTCGCTCCCCGAATTCGAAGTGGTGAAAAAGGTGTTTAACACGGTGAGAGTGTAATGAATGGCCAGAATAGCAGCTTAGTTATAGAAGAAATCCCAGCAGTTGCTGGACATGTTGATGTATACGTTGAGGGTAAAGAAACAGTTGTCCGAGTTAAGTTTAGTGTTACTCAGGATCCCAGGTTCTTCGAACGTTTTCTTAAAGGACGACCAAGCGTGGAAGTACCGTACGTAATGTCACGTATATGTGGTGTTTGCAGCATTGTACACTTAACTTGTTCAATAGATGCTATAGAAAAAGCGCTCGGCGTTGAACCGAGTGAAGAAATCCTCAAACTTAGGAAGCTAGCTAAGGGCCTAGAGGTAATCCAGAACAACTTAGTACATGTTTTAATGTCTTTGCCGGATTTCACAGGTTGCAACGATGTTGTAAGTTTTTCCAAAGGCTACCAAAACATTTTCAATAAGTTGATGAACACTAATAGGCTAGCACTAGAAGCTTACAAAAGGATCTGTGGGAGATTCGTTCACACTCCAACTCTAGGTGTTGCAGCGCACAGTAAGCCGGTAAGCAAGTACGAGCTAGAGTCAGCGGGTAAACTGCTTCATACAGTAGCTAAAGAGCTTGAAGAGATGGTCAGTGATTTGGCAGAAATATGGAGGCCTCTTGCGGAAGGATTTAGCGATCCGGCGCCTACTTACTGTGTTTTAAATAGCGATGAAGAGTACCCCCTATTTAGCCCGAGCTTATTGTTTTCTGACGGAGTAACAGTCCCCGTCGAGAAATATAGTACTGTTATAGAGGAGTTAAGATCCCCCTACTCCAACGCTCATTATACCCTTTATAGAAACGGGGCTTTTTATAGTGGATCCAGGGCAAGGATTCAAGCATATTCAAAAATTATCGGCAGCGAGATCTCGGCGATAACGAAAATGTTGAGTATAGATCCCAGCAATCCATTCGATAATGTAAAAGCGCAATATATAGAAGTAGTTTATTTATCAAGTTTCTTAGGTGATTTGGCTTTTGATCTAGCCGAGGAATTCCGAGGAGGCATAAGCCCCTCTCACGTCGCATACTCTAGTGGAAGCGGTGAGGGAGTAGCAGCTGCGACTGCTCCGAGAGGTGTCCTTATACACCATTATATCGTAAAGGGAGGTAAGCTAGAAAGCGCAAATATCATAACTCCTACAGTTATTAATGCAAGACATATGGAGGTAGCCGGTGAAGCTTTAGTTCGAAGGCTTGTGGAATGTGGTGAAAGTGAAAAAAGCATAAAAAGTATGGTAGCCGCGCTTGTAAGAGCTTACGATCCATGTCTACCATGTGCTGTCCATTAGGTGATGAGTATGAAGGTAGCATTTTTCTCATTCGGAGCATGTGAAGGTTGCAGGTATAGGATGGTGAACGAGCTTTCTAGGATACTCAGTATAGATGGTATTGAAATAGTAAGGGAGCCCTTACTCGGGTTAGCTTCTGAAGATGAGTACGATATAGCTGTGGTGGAAGGCGCGTTAACCTCCCACGATATGGAAAAATGCAAGGAAATCAGGAGTAAGGCAAAGTATGTAATAGCTTTAGGAAGCTGTGCATACCTTGGCGGAATTACTACATTAGGGTATAAGTATGGTTTTCAAGCTGAAGAATACATTAAGAGGGGTTACAAAGAATCCATTCCACTTCAGCGAGTAATAGGCGTTGACAACTACGTTAGAGGTTGTCCCGCCAGCATTGAAGAACTAGCTAATGTTCTGAGGGAGATAATTACTTCCGGTGCATTGCCTAGATATGAGAGAAGGTTCGAGTTTGAAAAAATCTCAAGCATCGTGTTAAAAGATGAGTTCCTTAAATTAGATACAGGTAAGTGTATCGTCTGCGGAAGATGTGTTGAGATTTGTTCCCAGATAAATGTGCACGCACTAACGCAAGCCTTTCGGGGATTCCGAGTGATCGTGAGCACTCCTGGTCAACTGAGTTTCCTCGAAGCCGGTTGTATACATTGTGGGCTTTGTGCAGCTATTTGTCCAGTAGGAGCTGTGACTTATAGAAGTGACATAGAGGCATCATTGAAAGCCATCCGCTCTGGTGCTAGTGTAGTAGCCGAGATCACGGCTCTAGATGCGGCAGCTAAAGCTCTTGGTGTAGAGACTGGGCAGACGGTATCTTTGCTTAAGCAACTTGGAGCGTCTAACGTTAAAGTAGTGGATCCAATAAATTTAGTTACGAATAAAGTTGGCATAGTGCCATTCAGTGTAGCTGAGGAAAGATGGATAAAAGTTATCTATCCTCAGGCTAGCGAATACCTTCTTCAACGACCAATACTAAATGCTCAAGGCGTTCTGCTAATCACTGCTTGTGCTTCCAGGAAGGAAGAGCATACACCAACTTTAACGGCGCACGAGTTAACCATCTTGGCAAAAGGATGCGGCTTAGTCTTAGAGGATCTGCCGGCAGTTAATTTTGATTTTCAACCCGCTTCTAGATCAAACCTAAGAGTAGTTAAAGGTCCAAGCGAATCTACCGAAGCTATACAAGAATTCTTAGAATCACCTACCCATACGTTAGTAGTGCAACTTTGCCCTATGGGTTGCGAAAAAGGATCTGGCATTCCATTTAAATTGCTTAACAGATAGGTAAAAATTGGAAAATTTTATTTATCAGTATTTAACTCAAAACTCATTTAGACACAATATCGAAGGGGGATTCTCGTGGTGGAGGGCTTCAAACAGCTACGAAGCGCGCCGCGCGGCTTCAAAGTCAGTATAATAGAAGGTGCATTGACTGTTTTCGGGTCCTCGTTAATCGGACCCATGGTAACGCCGCTTCTGATACGCCTGGGAGCAGATGCCGGCGTCATTGGTTTATACACCGCATTGGTCTCTACAACTACACCTCTGATGCAAATTTTAGCTGCTTTAATCTTAGATAGGTTTCGTGAACACCGGCTTCTTATAATGACTTCCTTCGCCGGAGTTAGCAGAATCTTATGGTTTGGTGTCCTATTAACAATTTTAGGTGTTTGGGGAGATCTCTGGACAGCCATAGCTTTACTCGGTCTTTCTAATGCCATAGGGGTTTTATCTAGCTTAGCATGGACGGATATAATGGCCGACTTAGTCGAGGCTAGGGAGAGAGGGCGTTTATTCGCAATTAGGAATACGTTGCTTGGCCTCATTAACTTAATGAGTCTCATCTTTGCAAAAGCTATATATGATCGGTTAATGTATCCACAAGGATATGTGATAGCCATTACACTTGGGGCCTCTTTCATGTTAGCTGCAACGCCTTTACTTTACCTCTATGGGGATCAAGTTAAGCCTAAAGGTATTGGCTTAGGATTAAAAGGCGTTGCAGCGGCCTTTAAAGACAGGCAAGTACTCAAGGATTCTTTCTCCCTATCGTTCTGGAACTTTACGGTTAGCATGGTAGGCGGAGTATGGAATTACCATATGTACGTGGCCTACGGAGCTGACGAAATCTGGTTTACTACTTTGAACTTAGTAGCCGGGCTAATAGGTATAGTAGCAAATCCTCCATGGGGATCTTTTTATGATAGGTTTGGTCCGAGAACTACTTTCATCCTATCTGGTTTGGGAATAGTTGCGGTACCCATTCTATTTCCCTTTTTACCAAGCCTAGCCAGCCAAGCAGCGTTACAAATGTACTCTACATTTGTATGGAGTGGATTTAACTTGGCTGCGTTCAATTATGCTCTGTCCTATGGATCTGAAGCTCGACATTTATACATAGCAGTTTATAACACAATTCCTTCATTGTTTTCTGCCCTCGGTACACTGACAGGAGTCCAAATCTATGATAGGGCAACAGTTTGGGTATTTTTTATCTCTGGAGTTGGAAGAATATTTGCATTAACTGTTCTGTATCAGACCTCCTCATCAAGAGGGTTAGCATATGAGGAACTAAAGGTTCTCAGCAATCTTTATCCTATTTTTTTAACTACACGCGCATTAGCGGTTTATGCTTATGCGGAATTCATTCTGGCATTAAAATTACTCTATGCTGCTTTGCTAACAGTACTAGTACTCTCGGCACTAGCCGGACTATTTATAATACTCAAGGTAATAGCCCTATAGGTGGAGAAATGCCGGGTGACAGCATAGATATCATTAATGTTTTATTGAATGAGCTTAGAAAGATAGGAGTAGAGTACTTAACCACCGTAATATTCGTACTTCCGCGCATACTGGGCATGGCTTTAATACTGATAGCTGGGTGGCTGCTAGGTAGACTGACAGGTAAATTGATAGCAGCTTTTGTGAAAATTAGTAAAGCTGATGATGCACTGCATGGAACACCTCTTGGCGTTTACCTCAACAAAGCTGGATATTCCCTTTCTAGTTTGCTAGATCTAGTAACCAGAGCTAGTGTTTATATCCTCACCATCGCCTTAGCTCTCCGAGTATTACAGGTCCCAGAGGCCACGTCTGCTGCAGATGCTCTTCTCCAATTAGTTGGACGCCTCATCTTGGGTGCAATCATACTTACAATCGGACTCTTCGTCGTGGAAAAGGTGATAGGAGTTGTCAGTAGGGTCCTGGAAGGCAATCACGAAACGTCAATAGCGTTGGGAGTTACCCACGCTATTTTGTTGGCCATAATTATTGCTGCGGCTGCCTCGAGCGTGGGCGTAGATTTGAGCCCGATCGTTGTGGTGCTTTCCTCAGTTGCTTGGGGGGTGGGCGCCGGAATCGGCTTCGCAATTGTACTCGTCACGCTCGCACTATTGAGAGAAGAGTTAAGTTATCTCTTTAAGGCATTTATTATGGCTCTGCGGTATCAATCCCGAGAACCGAATAAACAATCCAGTAACGATTCAGGGTAAAAGCAAGCATAGATGAACTTGACAGTTAATATTTTCAAGTCCTAGTACTGTCTTCAGAGGTTAAGTAACGTTCGAGCCTCTTTTTCATTCAAAGCCCACGTCTGAATAATAATGCGTCCTTCGGGGAAAACCTCAAGTATATTTCTAACGTGTGCTGGAGGTACTGCAATTATAAGTCCTTTTCCGCTTTCAAGAATCCTTTTATAGAGCCCGAACCACTTCGAGGAACCGCAATCGTTCCCACTCAGATCTTCCTTAGCTCCAGGGACCCATTGTATTGCATGTAACTCCTGTATTTTGAGTAGCGCGTTGAGATGCTTTATTTGTTCGGGGCCGTCGAGATGATAAGCAGAGTAGTCAAGCTTTAAACATTGCTCTTCTAGGTGCGGTTTTACGAATTTTTCGAAGGTAGCCGGTGAAAGCATGTATGATACATCACATTGAAGTGGATACCATCTTTGTGGGCACCAGATCCCCATCCATGCAGATGTGCCTTCATGTTTTCCTTCACACATAACCGTATACAGGCTATTATAACATTCATGCCATAGCTCAGTGACATTACAAATAGTGTTAAGCAAAGCATCGGGATTCCTATAAACATCTTTGAGCAACTCGACTGTTCCACGAAGAGCAGCTATCACATCAAGAACTCCGCCAATATCTGTCATTCCAACTATAAAGCGCCCTAAGTGCATCTCAACAGCAGTCTTAGTTGCTAAGTAAACCCTGCGCCACCAGATATTTTCCTTATCTAGCTTAGATTCGGCAATCTCTTTAAGGCTTACAGTGCCTCTACTTTGTTGATTTCCAAACCACATGGTATGGCTTTGGAACACCGGTTGTACGCCTAGAAAGGCTGAGAGCACACCCGCGCCAAAGTTGATCCATAAATTCGGATAAGCCGCTCCACCGAAGAAAGTAGCTGAGCAAAACTCTTCGAACCTTTTGACAACAACTATTGGATCATCTAGGTAACGGCAGAAATCCCAACCATCGTAAGAGTACCATTTTGCGGGATCCTTTGGAGCGGTAACTTGGATCACTGGTTTTCGAGTTTCCCCCTCCCACCACGCTGTAAGGAGATTCTTAGCTTCTTCCCAATCTTCCTTGTAAAGTAGCTTCACAATTTATCTGTAAATAAGTAGTATATAAGTGCGATAAACTCGATACGAGCTCAGCAGTCCAGAAAATAGAAAAGTAAACGGTCATGTGCAGCAGTCCATTGCAATGGAAGCCGATAGCATTGCAGGCTGAAAAGTCAGGGTAACCCCCGGCTCACCTATGTGTTAAGTGCGAGCTCTGTTATCTAGTAATAGTAATTTCACTTAATTCTTCAAGGTATTTGTATCCACTCCCTTCTCTGAAATACTTGTAGACCGGTTCTAATAGACCGCTGAGTTCCTCAGCAACAGCTAGCTTTAAATCAAGAGGATGTATTTCTCCTTTCGTGTAGGCATCAGCAAGCTCATAAAATGTATTAAACTCCTTTACATTTCCAGATTTTTTACTGGGCACTCGGAAGAAATGTTTTCTCTCTCTGAATAGAATATATTTTGCAAGTTCTAACACAGGATTTAACTCGACCTCTCTCGGTGGGCAGTACGCTTTTCTAAGTTTTTTAAAGACTTCATTAGGGGAATCATGTATAAAAATTGCACTTTCCGGTTTCGATTTAGACATCTTTACTTCTAAAATATGCTGTTCAAATGTATCTCTATCACCGCGTTCTTTAGCAAATAACATAGACTCTCTTGTCTGCTCATCCATATTCATTCCAGTTAGTAGGTGATGGTGAATAGCCACCGGCTTATATCCGCCTATCGCCTCGCCCGCCTCTATAGCAATTACATGAGCTTTACGCTGATCCATGCCGCCATGAGCTAAACTAACACCTAAACTAAATATATCAGCAACTTGCATCGGTACATATAGTAGTTGAGCAAAGCTAAGACTTTCACCAAGCTTCCTACCCATAATTGTCACAGATCTCCTAATCCGAGATAGGGTCGTGTTCATAGAGACCTTAATAACATTAGTTAGATAATCGATTCCAAGCTTCTCGTAAAGCTCAGAGCCCATAATAAAGTGTGTTTTCTCCGGATCGCCACCTACGATTTTTAACGAGTACTTTAAGGCTTCCTTAAAGTAGCCTCCAGCAACCCGTCTAATGGTATCCAAGTCACCCCCTAATTTCTTATTTATCCATGAATGATAATCAGCAAGGAAAATCGTGGTCTTTATACCGGCTTTCTGAAAATCTGCTACTTTTTGCATACAAAGCAAACCAGTTCCTAGGTGAATAAGACCTGATATTTCAAAACCTATGTAATGTATTAACTCACGCCCCTCTTCTAAATAACTTTTCAGGCGGTCTACCGTGAGAACCTCTTCGGTTGGTTCCCTTAGAATAAGCTTCATTACCTCTTCTAGATCCATCACCAGGTAATGTTTGGGAACTTTTTAATCTTTCAAGCTTCCTCGCCGTAAGGTGTGCGAGTATGAGGAGGAGGACTAACAAAAAGGTAGTGTCTTTGTTCACCCCTTAATTCCTCTAGTATCCTTTCCTGAATAGATTTTAAGGGGTCTATCCTTATACGGTCATATATGTCCTTGAAGGACTCAAAAGGTTTCCGTCTCCGCTCGTCTAAGATTTTCCATAATAATCTTTTACCTATGCCGGGTAAGAGTTCAAGTGAATGCATTCTAGTTGTAAGCGGTTCCGCCTTATTGAAGAAGTTAACAAATTCGTTTTCCCTTTGGATAACTATTTGCTTTACAATTTCTTGAAGCTCAGCTTTTGCGTTAGCTGTGAGTTCATCGTATGTGAGTCTCCTAGTAACCTTGATCAACTGCCCCTCAAGTTCCCTTAATAGCGGGATTCTTTCACCGGGTTTCAGCTCTAAACCAGGCAAAGGTGCTAATTCTAAAAGCGTAAAGAATCTATCTCCGATAGCTTGTACTATGGGTCCTTTCACGCCTTCTCTCTTACCTCTACTGAGCGTTAGACCATAAGGTAAAAAATCTAGAATATAGACATATTCTTCATAAAATTTTTGTTTCCTTTCTTGGAATTTCATAGATCTCTCCTAAACTCATTTATTTTATTAAGAATATTTTTAATATCTTCGCTTGAAAATATTCTTGAGGATGGTGCTAAAATAGTTCTTATTTCATCTTCTGATTCAGGTGCGATATTAGCTAGCTGGACAGCTATTTCTTCCGGCAACCCTGCTTCTCGCAATTCCTTCACTAATTTAACCGCATTACTGGAGTTCATTTTTTTAAATTTTCTAGCGTAATCTAAAACTAGTACCTCAACGCTGGTTAACTCGTGTTTGTTACTTTCATTGAGTAAGATTTCAGCTACTTCGGGCAATGTAAGTAGTTTCTCCTTGATGATTTTCACTGCAGGACACCCCTCTTTAAGTGTGGCTTTTCTCTATTATATAAGTTTAAGTTAGTTACCATCTCTATTACTCGATAAATTTATAGAGATTAAAAATCTGCGGGTATGTATGAGGCATTCAAAGGGTTACAGAAACAGGATGCGAAAACTTCTTCGGAAGACTCCACGTGAAAGGGGGAGACCTGGCTTAAGTAGATTATTGCATGAGTACAAGGAGGGCGACTTGGTTTGCATAGATATATGCCCTAATTATGTGGGAACCGCGCCACATAAGAGGTACCAAGGGAAAGTAGGAACAGTGGTGGGTGTAAGGGGGAAGGCATACTTGGTAAAAGTTAGGATAGGGGGTAAGGATAAAATTATAATTACCACAAAGGATCATTTAAAGCCGATTAAGCGACAGGAAGTTTCGGCTCAAGCATGAAATTACTTAATATCTCTGGTTCTTCTATCCACAAAATGTCGAGTTCTTCGACCGTAACATCAACTCCAAGCGCCTCAGCAACGCTTGGTCGCGTTCGTCCTTGATCCCCATGTATTAACTCTTTCACGTAAAGCCCACCTTGACAAGTAATCTCAAGCAGAATCTCTTGTTCTCCTAAAGCCATGGCTTTCAACTCATACACCATCTTCTTTCTTACTTTATCATTTTTTCTTCCTAATATCCTTAAAGGTGTCCGTTGGTTAATTAATAGATTTTTGAACTTGGCTTCTAACTCTTTAAGTGCTTGATCACTAATAGGTTGATCAAGTTTTACCCTGGCGGTGTATTTTTTACGCGCTATTTCTGAGAAAGCTTTAAGCTTAGGCACCAGTTTGCCATCGACGTATATTAACTTCTCCACTTCGATGAGTCCTTTGGATAAGTTATTTATTAAATGCTCAGCCATTCTCAGGTCCACTGTTCGGACCTTGGGCGATATAATTTCAACAACAAACGGTCTTCCACTGCCAAGCGTTCTCACATCAATGTCTTCTCTACCAGCAGCATGGAGTTTTGCACTTGTCGATTCGAATAACTTAATAAGTGGTGTAGTGATTAGTTCCTCTATGGATGTATCGTAGCTAATCCTCGAGTCTGGCTGGTGGAGCCAAGGGCTTTGCGGTAGTCCCCTTACTTTCTTTTTGTATCTACCGTATATGAACAACGGCCTTGGTTGTACTATTACTTTCCATTTTTTCGCATCAACTATAAAAGTTAAGTCAGGCTTATCGAGCGAGTAAGATTTTCCGGTTAAAGATTGAATTTGCTTACCAATTTCACGGGTTAACTCGCTTTTAATTGACTCTGACCTTTCAAGCCCGAGATTTAGCCAAAGGCTCTCTTCACGTTCAATTATTTCATGGGGTATTGAACATCCAACTTGGAAAGTTTTATACTCGTACTCCTTTCCGGTCTCAACACACATAACTGCTAACTCGTTTACTTTATCCATCAAATTTTTGCATATGTAGCATTCAACTTCTTTGATAGGTTCAGCCTTAATTTTAGCTAAGACTAAATGGGCCGCGTTAAAGCCTGAAAGTGCCAATGATTTAAGCAACTTTTCATTCCATTCGTTAACAGTTGTATCATAAGCTTCCATTAGAAGTATAGTTTTTAAAGCGTGACCCCGCTCGGCGTTCGTCAAGCCGTAACCCATCATGCCGAAGAGTCTTCCTAGACACGAATTACACAACGGGTATTTTTGGACAACCTGTTTGGCTACAGCAACTATGTCAATTATCTGCATATGATAACCTATCTAGGAGGATATTTAAAACAGGTATTATCTGGTCGGGCCATTGCCTATCTACAGGACATTTTAGATACACCACGTTTGCCGTTGTCTTGAAAGCTTGGCCCCTATGAATAAAAGGCATGATAAAAGCTACTGGGGTTCGAGGGGGATTTTCTAAAAGTTCTTTCCCGTACGGTGCGCAAAAGTATTTTACTGGAAAGTTAAGCAAGTATGATTCCAAGTTCCGCTTACTTATGATCACACCACTGTGTGCCACGCCGCGCCCTTCATTAATCACACGAAAAACCTTCCTTAGGATGCCTAGCAATGAACCCTCATCGGGCCTAACACTCTTCAAATGGCTAGTAACAAAATGTATCGCTACTTTATTCGTAAGGAAAACAACGTCGGCATCCTTACGTAGTCCGTGAGAAAGCATTATACTGGCGGATATGCAACGGGCCATTAAAGGCATATTCTCTGAAAATTCATTTTCGCTTTGAGCTAATAGAATAAAACGCCGCCGCATTAGATACCTGGTATTAGGCGTCCTCCTCGACTTCTACTCAGTTGTCTCAAAAGCTTCTGAGTCCTCCTATACGTAGTTAACAAGTTCTTTACATCCTTTATGCTTGTTCCGGAACCCTTAGCAATTCTAATCATCCTAGACCTGTTTATAATATCAGGGTTTGCTAACTCATCTCCTGTCATCGAGTTTATTATAGCTATCCATTTTTTCACATTTTCAGAGCTCGCTTTTTCTAATTCTGGTGTAATTTCATGCGATCCAGGAAGTATTTCCAAAATTTTCCTCAAAGGCCCCATTTTTGAAAGCTCTTCAAGTTGTTGTTTGAATTCAAATAAAGTAAATTTACCCCTGAGCAGCACATCGGGCTGTACGGTCAATTGAGCTTTACGCATACGATCCACCAAGGATTTCAGGTCTCCTATTCCAAGAAGCCTACTTACAAAAGAAGGCGGGTCGAAGGGTTCTAACTCCTCTAACTTCTCTCCTACACCTATGAACGCCACTCTTACACCGGTCTTCGCAATGGCGGCAAGCGCTCCCCCTCCCCTAGCTGAGCCATCCATTTTAGTAAGTATTATTGACCCCAAGGGAGCCACCTTATGAAATGCTGCTGCTTGAGCCCCGGCCTTTTTACCTATCGTAGCATCAAGGACAAGTACTACTTCATCCGGTTTCAATGACTCTGCAATATCCTTCATCTCATTCAGTAAATCTTTCTCTTCCTTATGCCGCCCAGCTGTATCTACTATTATAAGCTCAATACCTTTGCTTCTTAAAGCCTTTACTCCATTTAAAGCAACTTCAACCGGAGGTGCGCCCTTTAACCCATAAAACTCAACGCCAATGGAATTAGCTAGCTGACTTAATTGTTCATATGCTCCAGGTCTATAATTGTCAGCGCATATTAATCCAACCTTAAATCCTTTCCCCTTATAATGTAAAGCTAACTTAGCGGCTGTAGTGGTTTTTCCAGATCCCTGAAGACCTACAAGCAGCAGGACTCCTCCTTTCCTAACTTTAAGTTCATGCTTATTTTCACCACCCAACACGTTCACTAATTCCTCATAAAGTGTACGGAGAAGCAGTTCCCGTCTTGAAAATCCTGGAGGTACATCCTCCTTAAACACACGGTCCTCTACTCTCTTGACCAGCTCGAGAACCAAGTCTGGGCTTACATCCGCTTTAAGCAATTCTCTTTCCAGTTCTCTTAAAGTTTTTTTAACCGCTATCCTATCTATAACTGGTTCTCTCTTAATTAGCGAGACTATTTTAGATAAACCTTTCCTAAATTCCTCCATCTTCAGTTACGGTGGGTTTGGTACTATTAGGTGAGCAATCATTACACACAACATCAAACCTACAGCTAAGGCAACGATGGCTTCGGGACGCAGTTTAACCCCTCCAACCTCTTCCTCGAAATAGGTAAGCAAACCTGCAGCGGATTGCGGCGCTCGTACTTTCTTTTTACCTCTGGTCATCAACTAGGGAAAGTTCTGCAGGTGATAAAACTTTCGATAGAATTAATGTTACACTGCCTTTTAACCAATGGATTTTCCCTATTTTAATTACTATTGTGCACCTGTTAAGCTGCCACTTTCAGTTAAATTTATGGGGTACACTGTAAGTCACCCTCTACTATTTCAATCAATAATTTTCCAGGTATTAATTTAGGTGGTTTTACATTGCTTAGACCTAATGGGTCATCTATTATCAAAGTGAATCTATCACCTCGTTCGGTGACTTTTGCTATGAGTTCTCTATAATTCCTCGTGTACATGCCTAATGCCTCGAAAGATTTCGCGGTATCCATAACTAACTGTAAAATTCCTTCAATATTTGTGATAACCATCTGCGCTGCGACACCAGGATCTAATGCAAAACCAAACTCTGGAATCTCTATAGAGGCAGTATTGCTACGAATGACGCGTGCATACAAATCATCTATGCAATCAACTCTATAATATAGCCTAACATGTTTTTTCAACTCTAAAGGTATTACATCAGAGTACCTGTAACCGCACTTTGAGCACTTTCTAGAGGTCAGTAGAACTTTTCCCACATCCGGCATATCATATATACTTTCTCTAACCATCATATTCGAATTACAAAACGGGCATTCAATTACAGATTCATCTGAGTAAACAGCATATGTTGCAATATTTTCTGGCGACTGGTTCGGAGTTTTCTGATCATCTCTCTCCGGCATAAGAGGAGAGTGTATGAACTTGCCTTATAAGGTCTAACTTTATGGAGGACGAAAACGTTACACTCAACCAACCAGGATTTATTTTCAATCGCACTCAAACGACATAAACTGGTTACTGGAGAAGAGTTGAGAGGTGGGTAAACCCTATGAAACATGCTTGCCGGGCTTACCCGAAGGAAGGGGTATTGTGACAAAAACCGGAGATATAGCCGTTCTTTTCTTAGAAGTTAACAGCATCTAATGCATTATGGCAGCGAAGTACTAGTCTTACTGCTGGGAATGAATGGCCGGCTAGTTCTATTCGTATTATAGGAGATATCTAGTTATAGATTATATAAATTTCTTAAACTATATAGTTTTTAAAATTAACAAAATATAGATTAGTTATAAATATATTAAAGGAGATATCGGAAATCTAGAGAAGTTTACATTACTATTTATGTCAGAATCTTAATAACTTATATTGTTTATCTTTTAAACAACTGCCAGCAAATAAATATCGTCGGCTGCAGAATCTACCAAATCGGAGACATCTTCCAACATTTCAGCGATGCTTAGCAGTAGAATCATTAATGATGCCGAGATATTCGCCTCAAGAATTTTGAATGTAGCCTCTCTGTATTTGGAATCGATGCTTGCCTCGATAACCGATATTCTTCCCCGTATCTCTGTAGCTTTACCACGTGTCAGGGCGTTAATCATAGCCATATACTCATCCATCATTGAAATGAGCATTACTACCATATCTACTAACACTGTCTGAATATCCATTGGAACACTCCAAGACCTCGAGACAAGGTATTCCACACGGTAAGTTACACCCCCGAGCTTATCCAAAACACCTAACATTTTTGATGACACTCCGAGCCACTCCTCCTTACTGTATAACGAAGGCGCTACTGCAGAGAAATAATCAAGAAAACTTCGCTGAAGTAAAACAGCATTCTCCTTACTTTTCCTCACTTCTTCGAACAGCCATCTAACCGCCTCATACTCTCCCTTCCCCAAAGCGTTAAATGCATTTGATATACCCTTTAACATTTCTTTAGCTATTAATAGCTCGTTCCTCAATATATTAAGCAGCTTTTCATCAGCGGTTGCGGATTTCTTATTTGCAAGCTCGATACTCATGCTTCCACACCAGCGATTGCCATTGGGGCTCGAACAGCTGCTATTGTGTTATCAGCCACCCCAAGATCCTTAAGTTCATCGCTATTACACCAAACCTCGCTCTCTGGCACGGAATCGAAAGCTAAAACATTAAAGATTAAACGTTTTTTTCCGCCAATAACAACTTCAATTTTATCTTTTATACCTAAATATTCCATGGCTTTAGGGTTCATCCTGGCCTGTCGCTGCGGTACTGTATCCTTCCTCCTAATACGCAATCGGCGTTCCTTTATCGTCAAGCTAACCCCGAACCCCTTGAGCTATGTAAATATAAACGTTTTACGCGTGTGCATAGCCCATCGTTTCTCGCGTGCGCAACTTTTACTCGGAATATCCTATCTCTCTCGATAACGATGGCTTCCCCCTTCCTTAACCGCATTACAAACTGGCAAATGTCAGCTTGCCTCTGTTCCGCCGGAACCAATCGGTGCAGTCCTAAAACCTCAGCTTCTTTGGGTAGCATAGCGTGAACTATAATAACCTCCGCATTACTAATTACACCCCAAGCTACTTCAGAGGGATTCTGAGTTACAGCAATTAAAATTTCTCCGTATTTCCGAAGTTCAAAGAACATCCGTTCTCCAACACTAGGTTCTGCGTCTAATCGCCTGTATGGGGCAACATTCCAGAATTCTTCAATTAAAGTTGCATGAATTGGTCTACTTGAAACACCTCTCGATATAGCCTTATCATAAATGTGTTTCAGAAGAAAAAGTGTGAAAAGTCTTTTAGCATAGACACTCTTAAATAAGCTTAAGTCAATAACAATGTTATCGGTTAGAATATTACCTACATTTACTCTTCCGCTCAGTGCACGTCCTACTCGTCCTTCAGCGAGCGGAGATAGACGGCGTACTAAGGCCATTTTTGTTTCATAGTCATAAAAACTTCGTGTCGGTGTTTCTTCAACTGCCTTAAGAAGATCGACGAGGTTTTTAGCCCCTTTTGCACACGCATTCTTTACAGCTACTCTTAGTATGTATATCTGTGGTGCAGTTAAATGAAAAGTTGCATCAAAAAGATCGACGGTGACATCGATGTTTTCAGCATCATTTATATTTGCATTCTCAAAAACATTTAACGAAAAATCATCACCTGGTCTAACGTATGTGAAGTTACTTAATTCATACTCACCCGCCCAGTCGATAACGAGAACAGGTAACCCCCTCTTGGTTAACTCCCTTATAACAACCTTTGCTGTGTTCGACTTCCCAGCTCCTGATCGACCGAGGATCACTACATGCCCTTCTTCGATATAAATATTACCGCTGAATCTTCCCAGTTTAACTTTGATCTTTCTAGACACATTTCGAAAGGGAAGATTTTAAGGCGGTATGTACAAGTTACGGAATGTGATTGAGGGCTCGCTAAAGATTGGGGCGGAAGCACGCTTAATAGGAGGGAGAATTGTATTATTTGACAGGGTTAAAAGTCGGAACATATATTTTAACGAGGGATTCTATGGTAAGTTCTTCATGATTAATAAACCTAAGGCACTAAATGTTGAAAGAGAACTTGAATTATCACTTCTTGATGCAGTTTATCTAACAGAGAAAAACAGGTTAACTATTCTAGATACTGAAGGTAGTAAAGTTGAAATTAATTATTTAAGGAAAATTGGAGAAAAAATATACGAGAACTTTAACGAGGTATACATTGTATATAAGGATCTAAGAGATAAGAACCTAGTTGTAAAGTCGGGGATGAAATTTGGTGCGACATTCGTCGTGTATCGACTAGGGCCTGGGCTTGAGCATGCACCTTTCCTTGTACATGTGTTACCTTATAATAGCAAGCTAGACCCTATTGAAGTCGTCAGAGCAGGAAGACTTTCCCATTCTGTAAGGAAAAGATTTGTTATAGCTTATGTTGACCCTTCCGGAAAAGTGAATTACTTACAATTCAAGTGGCTTATGTGACCAAAATAAAGGTGTAATGGGTAGAGAAAAAACATACTATAGGTTACCATCATTAATTAAAAATAACAAAATAAAAATTGAGTATTTTTACTCTTCGCCAGGTTTAAGCCTATTCCTTAATTTCTCTAGAACCGCAGGCAATGTCGTGTATTCCATTTCATCAGGTCCCAATCTATGAGGCATGAAGGGCCCATGTCTCCTTAAGTAATCGGCTATTTCCATGGCTATTCTCCTCGTATAATCGAAAGCTGGATCGTCGAAGAGGTCGTTGGGGCCTTCTAGGTACCCGTTGTGAAGCTGGAAACCAAGTGCTACTACCCTCGGTGGACCATCAAACCTGGTTGGCTTAGCATTTTTCAATGCTACAGGCATTAGTGGACCATGATGGCTTCCTCTCATCCAGCCAGCTACTATGTGTGGAAAAGCAAAGGCCTCAAGTACTTCACCAACAGCAGGGAAGCCATGCTGAGTCCTAACTAAAAGCACAGGGTCATCTTTACCTACGTAGCGGCCAGCTATCAAGCTTAGCCTAGTTACACTGGCTGCAGCACCAATTTCATTATCAGACTTCCTATACACTTTTCTGATCACATACCTACCAGGTGTACCGATTAATGCTAGAAGATCATATGCTTCCTCTGGAGTATTCATAATAACGTATTTATGCTCAATTACATCATAAACTTCGAACTTGAATCCATCGTGCATGCTTGGATCTATTACTAGGCCAGCTGTGTTGAAGGGGTCAGCAAACATCTTGTAAAGTGGCATATTCCATGCGCCGGGTTCAGTTTTATCAGCCGCGAAGACTATTAGTGGCTCGCTTTTTCTCTCTTCAAAGCTCATTTCAGCTACTCCTGGACCCATGCCTTTTACGTTACCGCTAAATGTATCCTTAAGTAGATCTTGACCAGCTCCGTAGAGTTTTAATGGTTTGCTAACTTTTTCTGTAGCTTCAACAAATGTGTCCCATGCCAGCTTATGAATTTCGGGGTTGTTATCCCCTCTAGTATGTGTCATAAGGAGCTGCAGGTCATCCCCACAATTGAAAACATGATAATCTATGATCAATCCTGTTTCCTCAGCTTCTTTCAATTTTTTCTCGGCATACTCTATTAACTTAGGATGGACCGTGCTGTGTCCAACCCAGCCACCGATATCCGCCTTTATATGGCTGACAGTAACCTTCATGTATCTGTCCCTCGCAAGGGTTGCGCGACCAACGACTTAAATATTTCCATTGTAGATAAGGAAAACGTTCTAAAGCTGATAACTCCGCACAAATATTCAAAGCTTCATAGAACTTTAAAGACCACAGCTTTGTAATGGAAACAAAGTCGAAGATGTGGCGCCGGGGCCGGGATTCGAACCCGGGACCTCCCGGTTAACAGCCGGGCGCTTTCGAGGCCAATACTGGGTTTCGGCACTACCGGGCTAAGCTACCCCGGCGTGAAGGTGACTTTCCATGGGATATATATCCTTTCAGCTTTCGTGTCTTATAAAAAGTATATACTAAGGCTTATACTATTCAACTTTTTAGTCAGCAGTCGCAGCTTCTCTAATGATTCTAGGCTTCTCGTTAAATGATTCACCACCGCTCCTTTTTCAATTCCGTAACTTGTATACAGTACTAATTGACGCTCACTCTAATCGCCTGGTTTGATCCATACCCAGAGCATAGATTAGAGCATGTTCCTTAAATGCTTCAAAAGCGGTGCATCCACTAAATATTTTAGTTCGTCGTTACTCCTATAATATGATTCCTCTATAAAAGTTCTCAATGGCTAGAATTATTTTCCGATCTAGAATGACGGCCCTTGAGATTGTTCCTAGACTCGACATCGATATAAAGCTGGATACTACTAGCTATGTAGTTTTATCCTCTGCTTTTTATTTTGCTATGTGTTAGAGACAAGTATAAAGAAAGAGTTCGACCAGTAGTAATTGTATCAGTATATAAAATATTAAAATATTAGATTTATCTTTTAATAAATTACTTTTCAAAGAATTCTATTATTTATAACAAAGATTAAAATTTCTAACCAAAGAAGTCGAGTAAGGTTTGTTGACCTTTTTCTAATAATTGTTCATCTTTAATACCAAAATACTCGAGAATTCTAAGCGTAGCCGGCAATATTTGTCTTCTTATATAATAATCGGCATCAATTTCATTTACATTTCTAACCAGTACATATGGAATTGCTTTTTCAGATAATTTTTCTCCGCCTTTACCTTTGCTTATAATGAAGCCTATCTTACCTCCTTTAGGAACCTTATAGCCTGCTTCCATCAACTTTTTAGCTGCGATCACATGAGCTGTTTCTACTTCATAATCTTCAGGCGATTTTGTAAGAGTTTTCCATACAATTAATTTTTCAAGTGGTATTTTACCTGCATACAAGTTCTCTATAATTCCCCTGACATAGTTTACAGCTTTGCCAACGTCTTCCTCCCTGAGAATTATTTCTATTACTTTTTCCTGTACCTCTCTAGCCAGTTCAGCCCAGTCCCCCCTCACTGCTTCCAGTCCAACGACGTCTATTCTACCGTTTTCTAGTAATCCACAGTACCGTTTTTTAGCCTCTGTAAAGAAAATCTTTTTATAAAGTTTATCAACTTTTATATCTAAATTAAGATTTTCATTAATAATATTAATCAATTTACTAATCTTATCGGGCTCATATATAACGAAAACGCTATCTGTGTCACCGTATATTACTACTAATCCCAGATTCTGAGCCAGTTTTATTGTTTCACTAATAGTTTTTCTGCCCCATGCAGTAGTAGCCTCAGCCACTTGTCTTCTGTACCATCTAGCTCCCACCCAGCCACAGTACCCATAGGTGGCGTTCGCTATCACTTTGATGGCTTTCTGTCTCTCTTCGAGTATTCGATACTCGGAACTCTCCGGATCTAAACCTTTCATCCTTTCCCTTACCTCCTTTCTAGCATTCAGCAGTCTTTCGAGCACTTTTTTGTAGAATCCCGGCGGTGTTTTTCTAAATGCATGCTTAACTTCCGGTGCAATGTTAATGTTATTCTCATCCCTTTCCTCCTCAGGAAGTAGTAATGTATCAGGAGAGATATTGTATTTAATCATTAGATTCGGGTACATCGATGAAAAATCAAGGACTGCCACATTCTTATGAACACCAGGTTTAGGTTTAAGCACGATAGCCCCCTTATAGGGTTCATAAGGTCTCTCGGTTCTATTGGGAATTAATTCGTCGAACTCAAAAGCTGCTCGCATAAGGTGCCATTCAACTCTGTAACCAACAGAGGCCGCTCCAACTTGGTCTAATGTTAGGCCAACTAGGCTAGAAAGCTGTACGGCAAAGGGAAGAAACTTCTCAGCTAGACCAAATGTACTATCTGCATCGTCCTTAGCATATTGAAAGAAAAGAGGCCGTTTATTTAAGTCATCCCAGTATTCGTGAACCTTAGATGCATCTATAAGTAATCTATCGCTCTTAGCTTTGACCCCCAAGTAATCGGCTACATTATCTAAAGTCTTAATTTTTATTTCAGAAATTTCATCAGCATAATCGTATAAGTCAACATTAGCTCTTCCCACTATTGAATAATGACCATACGCGCTAAGTGTTGGCTCGCCACCGCCTCTGGATATGTTAAGTTTTATTCTATGAGCCTTGCATCTAGTCAGAATGTACGGCCAATCGAATCGATTACTGTTATAGCCTACTATGACATCAGGATCATACTCCAATAGATCTTTCACGAATTGTTGAAGTAAAGTTTTATCATCTTTACTGTCAGTAGTAAAGAGTCTTACATCCTCTTGGCCAGTAGCTACTGAAATAACAATTATCGGATCCCTTTCCGGATTCGGTTCGCCAAATGGGTTATAGCATTCAATGTCAAAGGCATAGATTCGTAGTTGAGGTGGGTTTCCAAAACCTATGTACTGGGGGCTATTTTCAGCTAAATAAACGGAATCTACACGCCATCCATCTTCATTTGATATCTCTTTCACCGTAATCTCGTGCCAGCTGCAAGGATATACGCCCTTATCTATCATGTAACGCATGTAAAATCGGATATCGGATTCAAGCACATCATGTATACTTTCAATTTTCAGAAGCGTTTCACGAAGCTGTGGAACATCTCTTGGTGAGGTCAATGTAACTTTCAGAACTTTAACTTCTTTACCAAAATACTTCTTTTCGAGAAGTTCAATGTTAGAAATATTATACTTACTGGATAGCGCATATATTCTCTCAGCTACTTGGTTTTCTTTCCCTTCAACTGGAAGTACGTACACATACGGCCTAAAGCTTCTATCTAAGACTACGACTCGCTTGCCTTCGCGGTCTATCCCCCATAATCTTACCTCAGGAACCCCTCCCACCATCTCATAACTAGCATCTAGTAACCAAAACTCTAATCTCATCTCATTTCAATGATCTTTTTAACCCTTTAAATTCAGCGCGGATACTGTAAAGCGCTTAACTTTACTCGAAGAACTTTAACAGCATACAAAGTAATGAAATTAGACTGGGATGAATTCCTCTGATATACCGTTGTTGGTTATAACTAAAAGATCTATACCGTCGCCACTCATAGCGTCTCTACTGAAGGCAACTTTAATGGATTTTAAAGCTAAAGAGCGAGCCTCTTTAACATTGATTTCTTTTTTGTACTCGCTTTCAATAACACTTATCGCTAACTGCGCCCCGGTTCCCACAGCTGCATACTCGTCTTCTATAGCTGCACCTAGAGGGTCTAGGACGTAAACATGTGTCCCATCTTCGTCAATTCCCCCTATGATCATTTCAACTATGTAGGGAGCTACCCTGCTACTATTGTATAAAATTAGAGAGAGCAATTTAGCCAGGTTGTATACCTTTGGCTTTAAACTGCTTTCAAGTTCGTAAAGTCTCATCTCAGCTTCGAGCATTCTGGCTAATGTCTGCATGTCTGCTACAAATCCAGCACTAGCGATACCTGCTCGATCCAGAACCTTGAAAACCTTTTTTCCAGCTTTGCTCATTAAGGTGTACCCATAAGTTACTCGCTTATCGGCAGCTAGGACCACTCCATCTTTAGCTTTTATCCCAAGTGCCGTTGCACCGGGATAATATTCTGACAACTTAATCCCCTAATACCATTCGTACGCGCTCTTTAAAAAGTATATGCATAAAAGTATGCAAGCGATGGACTGTGTGTACATCGATCTTCACTGGAATACAAATAGCTCCTGCAAGTTGGAGAGAACTCTATGAAACAGCCAAACGTAGAGCTGCCAAAGTCGGAGTGAAGAAGTCAAGAAATCAGTTTAGAACGTTGAAAAGACTTGAAGAAGCTAGAATAAGAACAGCGTCCACATATGTAGCCAAAATTCTAAGAGATATTGCACTTACAAGCCCATTTCTAGAGTCCCTTCACCCTTTCTACAGGGAACTACTCAAGACAATTATAGACGAAAATGTATACCGACTTTGCCTGTCAAGGATATATTCTATATCAAAAGTTATAGATAAGCTAATGTATGAACATGTAAAAAGAGTTTTTCTCAGCGAAGATATCAGAGAAATTCGTCATTATCGGAAGGCTTTCTTCGGAAGACTAAGCTCGCTTCTTAAAGATTTAGATGATTGTTTCAAGGCACTCCGAAGTTGGCAAGCAGAGATACTAAAACTACCCACAATCGATGTAACCATCCCATCAATCATTATAGCAGGTGCACCAAATGTAGGTAAGTCATCCTTGCTTAGGTCGATTTCCAAAGCCTCTCCCGAAGTTAAACCTTATCCGTTTACTACAAAAAACGTGTACGTTGGACATCTAGAATTAGGTGAAGCAAAAGTGCAGGCAATCGATACTCCGGGCTTGCTTGATCGTCCTTTAGAAGAGAAAGGGCTCATAGAAAGAAGAACTATAGCGGCTCTTAGATTCCTGAACGGAATCGTAGTTTTTGTTTTCGATCCAACTATAACTTGCGGGTTCTCTCTAGATTATCAACTGACTGTATATAATGAAGTAAAGAGCTTGCTCGGGGAAACTCCGATAGTAATTGTTTCAAATAAGGTTGATTTAACATCGCCTACTCAAGCTTCTGAACTAGTAAAAATGTTGGATGAGGAGGCTAAAAATTTAATTTTTATATCAGCTTTCTATAAAATTGGTATTGATTATATGCTAAGCGAGATTGAAAAATATTTCCCAACCACACGTAAAAGTTAAAGGAGGCTCTTAAAGGATACTCTATGCCAAAAATAGGGATAATCTCTGATACTCACGATAATCTTCAGGCTCTTGATAATCTCTTAAATAAGTTTGAGGAACGCGGAGTCAAGAGCTTAATTCATGCGGGAGATATAATAGCGCCTTTCACCTTAAAAAGAATACTTGAAAGAAACTTCGAGTTTAATGGAGTATTCGGCAATAATGACGGTGAGCTATTAACCTTATCTAAGATCGCAGAAAAGAATGGTGTTTTTATTTCTCAACAACCTTTAATTTTGGAATTTAGCAATGCTGAAATGGTGATACTACACGGTGCAGGAGGTATACTCGAGACAAGGAAGTTCGTGGAGTCCTTAGCTAAAAGTGGTGACTACAACGTGATAGTATATGGCCATACCCACGAGTTAGACGTAAGGAGAATGGGTAAAGTACTTATAATAAATCCTGGAGAAGTATGTGGGTATTTATCGGGAATATCAACAGCTGTAATATTTGACCCAGAAAAATTCGAAACAGAAGTAGTTAAGCTCTAGTCATAGACTAATGAGTGTATGGCTATACTAAATGTACTTATGAACTAGTCAAGCAAATAATTTTAAGGTTTGAAATTCGATGCTATGAGCAATGTGACGAGGGGACCCCATGAGATTGAATTACCTGCTAAGGTTATAACTGGAAGCGGCGCGTTATCGATGCTACCAGGGCTTCTGGAAAACTTTGGTTATAAGAGGATAGCGCTCTTCACTGGACCTAATGTAAAAACGATTTTCAGTTATAGAGTCGAAAACATGCTGAATAAAGCTGGGTTTGAATGTCAGTCACACATTGTTAAAGAGGCTAGTAAACCAGAGGCAGAAATGGCAGCGTTATTTGCTAAAGAGGTAGAGGCAGATGCTATAGTCGCCGTAGGGGGTGGTAAAGTAATAGATGTTGCCAAATATGTATCCTATATTTATAGTATAAGATTTGTAAGCGTCCCTACAGCTGTATCTCATGACGGCATAGCTAGTCCAGCTATCTCGCTAAAGGATGTGGAAGGTTTCCCTGTAAGTAGATTTGCTAGACCACCAGTAGCGGTGGTTGCCGATATCGACGTGATTTCGCAAGCTCCTAAGAAGCTATTGGCAAGCGGTTTTGGAGATATAATAGGTAAGCTGACTAGCGTGCGAGATGCTGTTCTGGCTAGAAAAATTAAAGGAGAATATATAGGGGATTATAGTCTTGCGTTAGCTAAATTGAGTGCACAGATGGTAGCAGAGAACGCGGAACGGGTAGCCATGCAGGATCCCGAAGGTGTAAGTATTCTAGTTGAAGCCGCGATAAGTTGTGGAGTTGCAATGGCTATAGCGGGTAGCTCCAGACCATGTTCAGGTAGTGAGCATTTATTTAGTCATGCACTTGACATCGTGTATCCTGAAAAGACTAGTTTGCATGGCGAGCAGGTGGGGATCGGAACTGTAATGATGGCGTATCTTCATGGAATTAACTGGAAACGCGTAAGGCAGTTATTACGTATAGTTGGTGCACCAACTACTAATGAGGAACTCGATGTTCCTTGGAAGGCCATAGTAAACGCACTCATGATAGCCCATAGGGTAAGAGAACGATATACTATCTTGGGTGAAGGAGGTTTAAGTGAATCTGCCGCATTTAAACTTGCAAAGGTGACCGGTGTTATCGAGTGAGCGGTAAGTTAGCTTTAATGCGGTACACTGATGCACACTGTCATGCGCACGAATTTCCGGTGGATGAATTAACGGCCTATCAGAATGAATTCGATGTAATTGTAGCTGTATCTGATGATTTTAAGTCTTCGCTGAGAACAGTTGCTTTAGCCGATAAATTTAAATTCATAAAAGCTAGCATAGGGATTCACCCCTGGTCTTTAGGAGAAATAAATGTCGAAGAGCAACTACACGGATTAGAGAAGTTGATAGCCAGAAAGGAAATAATATGTCTTGGTGAGATAGGTTTAGATAGAGCATTCACTCCTCATACTATAGAAAGGCAGTTAACAGTTTTTAGACGGCTGCTACAACTCGCGAAGGACTATGATTTAGCGGTAAATCTTCACGCGGCAAAATCATGGAAGCAAGTTCTAGACGAGGTTGTTGCCTATGGCATTAAACGTGTGCTTTTTCACTGGTATAGTGGACCTCCTGAGATATTAGCCGAAATCTCTGCTAAAGGATATATAATATCAATCAATCCAACGGTTAAAGTTAGTAAAAAACACTTGATAATAGCAAAGCAAGCTCCTTTACAAACTTTAACTTTTGAAAGCGATGGTCCTTATATGTACAGGGGGATGGCTTTGAAGCCCAGCTTGATACCAGAGACCTTAAAGCTGATCGCTAAAGTTAGAGAACTCGATGTTCTAGAATTAGTAACTATCGTTAACGAAAATCTTTTTAAATTTTTAGGAATATAATTATAGAGTTTCAGTATTATATTCGGAAAGGAGTTGTAAAGTTCAGTAAAACTATGTTTATCCATGTATTTTGTTAACAACCAACGGAAGATTTTTAAGGCCATGAAGGCGCGCTTTTACGCGCAAAAGCGCGAGATAAAAATGTGAAAAAAAGAGAACCTGTAGAATTGAAAGTAAAAGATTTGAGACCGAGTTCTAAATGGTTTACAGTTAAAGTTAAAATCTTAAATATGGGGGATGAGAAAAATGTATTCTCAAGGGATGGAAGTCAACATAGGGTTGCAGAAGCTTTAGTTGGAGATGAAACAGGAAGTATTCTCTTGACTCTATGGGATAACGATATTGATAAGGTAAGAGGGCTTATCGGATCCACAGTAGCGGTCAAAAATGGATACATAGTGTTATTCCGCGGGTCCATGCGGCTCGCGCTTGGTAGATTTGGAAGTCTTGAAGAAGTAGACGAAGAAATAACTGATGTTAATGAAGAATTAAATATGTCTGAAAAGATGTATAGTCAAAGAGGTAGCTTTCGTTCCCGTAGGCCTAGAGGAGAATTTTAATATAATTTTAAATTTAACAATATTTTTATATAAACTAACTTACCATGAATATTCTTCTGAAATAATTACCGCCAAGTAAAAGTCGTTTACATTCGTCCCCGTCGGGCCTGTAATTATGTGTCCACCTACAGACTTAAAGAATTCGTAGCTATTATTATTGTCTAAGAAATTGGTTGGTCTAAGCCCTAGCTTAGCTGCTCTCTCTGCAGTCCTCCCATCGACTACTGCACCCGCGACCTCCGTTGGACCATCAATTCCATCGCTTCCCATCGCGGCAATGGCTACTCCTCTTTCGCCAGCTATCTGGACTGCAGCAGAAAGTGCAAATTCCTGGTTTCTGCCACCTTTACCCTCCCCTTTAACTATTACCGTTGTTTCTCCTCCGCATAAAATGACAGCCGGCGAAGGGATTGGGGTAGAACTGCGTTTAACTTCTAACGCTACTGCAGTTAAGAATTTTGCTGCCTCCTTTGCTTCACCCTGTAACATGCTAGTAAGGATTAGCGAATTTAATCCCATGCGTTTAGCATATATATCCATAGCTCGGAGCGCAATAAGGTTACTCCCTATTAGTACATTATATACCTGTTCAAAGCATGGATCACCAGGTTTCGGCGTCTCGCGGAGCTTCCCGCTTATCCCATTTTCGATAAGCTCGCGAATCCTAGGGGGTACTTTATCCAGAATTTCATAGCGTTCTAACACCATTCGCGCATCTATAAAAGTGGTAGAATCGGGAACAGTGGGTCCTGAAGCAATTACATCCAATCTATCTCCTACGACATCTGAAATTATTAATGAAAGCACTGGAGAGGGGTTTGCGGCAGCTGCTAGTTGTCCACCCTTCAGCAGTGATAAATGTTTTCTAACAGTGTTAACTTCTGCGATTGTTGCACCTGATTTTAAAAGCAGATTGGTTACAGTACTCAGGTCTTCTAACGAGAGTCCAGGGACCGGTAATTCCATTAAAGCTGAACCACCACCCGAAATAAGTATCAATAATGGTCTTCTTTCTTCTTTTGCCTTACGAGCCAGCTCCAGGGCTAGCATTCCAGCTTTGATGCTCCCTTCATCAGGACTTGGATGCCCAGCCTCTATTTGTTCTATTCTAGTAAGCTTGGTTTTTGGTGCGCCTCGCGGCAGGGTAGCTACGCCGCTCTTCACCAGATTACCCGCAAGTTCTTCAATAGCTTCAGCCATTCTACTTGCAGCTTTACCAAGAGCTATAACATAGAAACCCTCTTTAACATTCACCGCATAACTATTATCTACCATAAGGCTACACTCAACCAGCTTAACTTTTTCTAAAACTAAGCGTCTAGAGTCAACTGCTCTAAGACCTTCTAACAGCAAGGTCATCGCTATCTTACGTGCCAACTCGTCTTGACCATTCACTAAGTTTATGTTCATACAATAAATTAGAAAATTATTATAAAAATTCAATCGCCTCTACTTTTGGGAGCATGTTTTACGTTACATCTTTGCATAACCAGAGGAACTTAACAATTTTAAAGGAGTGTAACAATAAGTAACCTATGGGCCAGATAGAGTTCCGTGGAGTTAGAATTACTCGCCTGAATCATGCAGCTTTTAAGCTTGAAAACGGTGGAAAAGTAATTTATATTGATCCTTTTCAGTTAACATCCTCTCCTAAAGACGGAAACATAATTATATGCACGCACGACCATTATGATCATTGTAGTATTGAAGATATTCAGAAGGTCATTAAGCCGAATGGAGTTATTATTGCATCCATAAATTGTGAGTCTAAACTAAAAATTTTAAGAAATGAGATTAAATTATTGAACCCTCATGACCAACTTACTGTTAACCATGTAATAGTGACCGCAGTGCCAGCATATAATATTAAGAAACGCTACCATCCTAGGGATTACAAAGGTATTGGCGTCGTTATCGAAATAGCTGGAGTGCGAGTTTACCATGCTGGAGATACCGATTTGATTCCCGAAATGGATTATCTCAGCGGTAAAGTTGATGTAGCACTGGTACCGATAAGCGGAGTATATGTAATGGATGTCGAAGAGGCAATAGAAGCTATTAAACGGGTAAGACCAGCTCTTGCCATACCGATGCATTACGGCGCTATTGTAGGGGGATCTCAGGATGCTGAGCGGTTCCGTCAGGGATTGCGAGGCATTTGCGATGTCGTAATCATTTAGAGCACATAATAAATTAAAACCTGAATCGATTGTTACATGAGCTGTGACGAAGGTCTGGAGCGCTGAGCTGTTAGGCAATGAGGATAACCAAAATTACAGAGGATGAGCGGCAAACAGTTCGAGTATCAGTTAGAATACCCAGTGAACAGTATAGGGCGCTAAAGAGCCTTGTAGATGAAGGGATTTACTCTTCTATATCAGACGTGGTTAGGGAAGCAATAACAAGGCTTGTGAAAGAATGCTCGACTCCCTAAAGCATTCAAGGAAGCCATTATACATAGAATGGTGGCATACTTTCTCTTCGGCTTTTATCAGATTCCTTAAGCATAGTTGTCATTTCAGCTTCCCTTGCTTTTATCTCCTCTATCAGTTTATCTAAATTACTTGTATTCACTTCAAGTTGAAAGAGCTTAGCTAAAGCTAGGACTACTCGTTTAGCTGCGAGTGGGTCAGGCTCTATTTGAGCAGTGTAACCCATAAGCACGTAGGCTTTCAGGCCTCGAATGCTAGCTAGAATTGGTAAGAGACCACATGCGCCAGTTATCACACCGCCCGGCGAGGGTTTTAAACCATGTTTAGTTAGTTCTTCGCCTATTTCTCTTCTGGTTGCCGCGAAATACACGTTCTCTTTCTCGCCCATAGTGGTACCACATACTCCGACAACCTCTCTTCCACCAATCATCTGGAAATAATCGATCACTCGCTCTGCTATTTCGTACTGCATCCAGGTTACAGGTTGTGTCGGAGCTGTTAGAAACAACAAATCCCTTCCCCCGGTACTATAGTGATAAAAATCATATGTGGGGAGTTTAAGTATTCCTTCATCATCCACTAGGACTGCAATGTTTTGTTGAAGGAGCAACCCATCCGAGATTAGCTCAGCTATCTTACGTAGATTTAGTTCGCGAATAATATAGTCAACTGCTATTTTCCCCACTAGCCCTATGCCTGGTAATCCTTGAATTAATACGCCGTTCCTTAAAATAATTCTCTCTAATTCTCTTAGCTTAATCATCTTCCTTACCTATCGTTAATTTTACCAAGTAATTAATTTTAATGTCCCACAGGGCTTTATCGTACAATGAAAACTCCTCTGGTTCTAGGCATAGATGTGGGTACGGGTGGCTGTAAGGCTGTTGCATATGATTTTGCAGGCAATCAGGTGTATTCCGCTTATAAAGAGTACAAGGTCCTTCATCCCAGGGTTGGATGGGCTGAACAGGATCCTCTGGATTGGTGGAGGATAACCCTTACAGTTGTGAGGGAAGTGGTGGATAAAATAGGAGCAGATAATATCGAATCGGTGAGTGTCACCTCGCAGAGGGAAGCATTCGCTCCAATTGACAGAAGAGGTCAAGTAATAGCTAACGCTATTATATGGCTTGATCAAAGGGCAAGTAAACAGGAGAGATGGATCAAAGAGAAAGTAGGGGTTCAACGTGTACTTGAGATTACTGGATTACCTGTTGACCAAATGTTCTCTGCTGTGAAGCTCCTTTGGTTTAAAGAAGAAATGCCACAAAAATACAGTAAGATAAGTACCTTGCTTTTTCCCAAGGATTTTATAATTTACATGTTTACTGGAATCGCAGCCACAGACTACAGTATGGCGTCACGCACAATGCTTCTTGACATCTGTCGGCTTGAGTGGTCAACAGAGCTCTGCGAAATGCTAGATATATCAATAGATATCCTTCCTCCGCTTAAGAGCTCATGGGAGGTTGTTGGAGAAGTTACTGCTGAAGCTGCGGAGCTCACTGGTCTACGAAAAGGAACACCTGTTGTTGCAGGTGGCGGCGACCGTCCTTGTGAAGCTCTCGGCTCCGGCACAGTTAGAGAAGGGGAAGTTAACATAGGTACGGGGACAGGTACATGTTTTGAAGCCCCTGTTTCACAACCAAAGCCGGATGCAAAGGCCAGAATTGATTTATGTGTTCATGTGGTACCTAAAACTTGGGAGTATGAAGTCGTCATACCTGCAACCGGTGAGTCGTTAAGATGGTTCAGGGACCAGTTAGGATGGTGGGAGGCTGAAGAAGCTAAGAAAAAAGGCATTTCAGTGTACAGCTTAATGCTTGAAGAAGCGTCTACCGTTTCGCCTGGAGCTGACGGCGTGTTATACTATCCTTACCTTTGGGGAGCAAAAGTACCTTACTTCAACCCTAATGCCAAAGGCGCATTTATTGGTTTTACTCATGCACATACTAGGGCTCATTTAATCCGAGCTGTGCTAGAGGGCGTAGCCTATCACTATACAGGCGCTATGGCAATTCTTCAGGAGCTAGGAATTAGGATTAGACGAGTCACTATGACTGGTGGGGAGGTTCGAGGTAGGTTATGGAATGAAATTAAAGCAGCAGCTTTAGGTTTAAAACTACTGATCCCAAAAGTTACTGATGCAGCAAGTTTAGGCGCAGCAGTACTAGCAGCAATCGGTGCTGGTTGCTTTGGCTCTTTTGAGCGAGCAATCGATTCAATGATTCACATAGCCGAAGAGTATATGCCTGATTCAGTACTAAGTAATAAGTATGCTGAGTTACGCCGGGTGTATAAAGAAGTGTACCGGCACTTAGAGGGCGCTTTCGAGGTTCTCTGAACTTTTTCTCTCATGCCATAAGGTTTTTAGGTTTTCTCAGTTAAAGGTGCTGAGCCCGGTGGTGTAGCGGCAAGCATACGGGGCTTTGATTTCGAACCAATTGGTTCGAAAGAGTATGCCCCCGAGACCGGGGTTCGAATCCCCGCCGGGCTATCATTTTATGTTTTGTTATTATAACGAGTCATTACATCGATAATTTGAGCAGGAAACTTTACATTGATGTAGGTAATGGTTTCATAGTATGTCTGAAATGGGTTTAAGGGAGGCTCAATGGTATGAAGCATTGGGCATAGAGAGGGTTAGGTGTAAGCTCTGCCCTTGGTTTTGTGTACTCGAGCCTGGACGCATAGGATTCTGTGGTGTAAGAGAAAATAGGAATGGAAAACTTGTCACCTTAGTATATGGGCTGGCCTCTTCAATAGCAATCGATCCAATCGAAAAGAAACCTTTGTATAATTTTTACCCGGGGGCACCGATAGTAAGTATAAGCACAGTAGGCTGCAATTTTAAGTGCCCGTGGTGTCAGAATTGGAGTATTTCACAATTACAGCCTAGCAGGACTACTTTAGACTACTTAGAACCTGAAAAAGTTGTTAAAATAATGAAAAGGTATGAAGTACCATTTTTAGCTTTTACCTATAATGAGCCTTTCATATGGTATGAATATGTTCTTGACGTTGCTAGGTTAGTGAAAAGGGAAGGAGGTTTCAATGTACTTGTAACCAACGGTCATGTTAACGCGGAGCCGCTGGAGGAACTAGTTAAATATATTGATGCAGCTAATGTTGATATTAAATCTTTCAATAGTGAAACCTACTTAAAGATTATCAAAGGTAAGTTAGATGCTGTTCTCACCACTACTAGTTTGATGAAAGAGAGGGGAGTTCATATTGAAACAACTTACTTAGTAGTGCCGAATGTTAACGATAGAATTGATGAGTTTGTTCGGATGGTTAAATGGCATCTAGATATTCTAGGACCCGACACACCGCTTCATATTTCACGCTTCTATCCAGCATACAAGCTTATCGATAGATCGCCTACACCAGTCGAAACATTGACGCTTTTTTGGAAAAGTGCAAGAAATGAGGGGTTAAATTATGTATACGTAGGCAACGTGCCGGGTCATAGCGGCGAATACACGTACTGCCCAAGTTGTGGTAAACCAGTTATCAAGAGAGTTGGATACGATATAACTGAATGGAACTTAACACCGGGAGATAATAGATGTAAATTATGTGGAGCTAAAGTAACTATAACAGGCTATAAATGGACAAGTCGGCACAGTATACATTATTACCTCTAGCGAGGGAGCGTAACCCCTCTTTGACCCTGATACCTACCATGGTATGGTACAGGTTCTCCCTCAATCCTGTAGAAAACTATATGCGCAAACCTTATCCCTCTTTTCAAAATTACTGGAAAAGCTCCTCCGTGAATCTCTAATGTTATTTCTCCCTCAAACCCACTATCTATAACCGTTGGAGGTATGCTGAGACCCAATCTAGCAAAGGTGCTTCTTAACTCTACAAGGCCAGCAACGTCGCAGGGCATCTTAACACATTCTAGAGTCGAAACTAGAATTTTCATGTATGGTTGGAGCACAAAGCTCGAGTCTAGTTTTAAGACCTTATAATATTCTCTTAGATCTGCCTCTGCCAGTTTATCGGGGTCTATTGGAAGGGGGTTATTCAATAAAACCGCCACCTCATCACCTATCCTGAGATCCACTCCATTTTCTCTAACAAGTTCGGCGCTGAAGGGGTCTATTCGTAGATGCCCCTTTTCTATTAACTTCTTTATCTCCTCGCCTGAAAGCATAGGACTTTAGCCTAAGTCAAGTTAAAGCCCTATCGCTTAAGCATACTGTTGGAGGGGTTCCTATCTTCGGATGAATATTACGCCTTCTCCTACACTTACACCCACCGTACTGGCCACGGGCAAGCACTTAGCTCTGAAAATATGTAGAACCGGTTTGTCGAACCTCCACTCCTCAAAGGATTCAAACGCAGCCATCCCTTTAGCAATAACTAGGTCACACTTTTCCAAAGCTTTCAAAGCCTCATCTGAAATTTCTCCGGGTAATGGACCAGCAGAATCTGTACCGGTTCCTATAACGTTAGCATAATCAGCGAAGCCTAATGCAACTGCTTCTTCAACAGTTACATCGTTCTGGTAAGGCAAACTTTTTGCTAAGACAGTGACCTTTAACCCAATACTGCTAAGCAGCTTAATTATTTCTAGGTCAATAAGTCCTTCCCCCGAATTATCCAAAGTATAAACAATATGTTTAGAGTTAATAACTAATTCATATGCTTCTTTACTTTCATCTAAACCGATTTTTATATTGAATGATACATTTAATGCCTCATAGCCTGGAACACCGGGATCTAATGAGTTAGCATTTATCGATGCTATGAGTAACTTTTTGAAAAGTTCATAACTTTCAAGTGAAACTATTTGATCTTTAAGTTTAGGAATAAGTATTTTTTTAACGAGTTCATTACTATCTCTTTTAAATATTAAGTATGGATCTTTATTATATGTTAAAAACTTTACTAACCGAAATGTTTCATTAGCTAATCTAATAGTAGATGAGTGAGAATTTACTTTTTCAAGTAACTCGTGAAGTCTTGCTAAAGCATAGATTTTTTCTTCCGGATCTAGTTCAGAGTTCAGTATTTCCCTTGCCCTTGCCGCATATATACATGGAACGCAAATAGGCCATATGCGCATTGCCGCAGAAGCAACAAAAGCCGTTTAAGCTTTACTTTAAAAACTCTAGTTAAGCTATACTGAGCAAATTCTCTCGCTTAGATACAATTTTAAATTGAAATAAATGCTAGTTAGTTTTCATCAAATTTAAAGCTTAAGATCGTTAAGAGAAAACGGATGACGGGCCGGCCGGGATTCGAACCCGGGTCCTCTGGGTATCTTCCATCTAGTTAAAAGCCTCGACCGCAGCATTTGCTGCGCCCATCGCTCTGTCCAGGCTGAGCTACCGGCCCCACTGCTCGAATTCCGCGGGTTTTTTAATTTTTATTCGTTCAGCTACTGGGTTAAGAACCTTACAGCGAATAAAGCTACTACCGCGTACACTAGCAGAAGTGTGGATGTAAAGAGAGCGGCAGGTATGGCTAAGGCTTCGGCCATATTAACTACTAAAACTGTCAGCATTTCATCTCTACCCATTACCATCATAGTAGCACCAGTTTCCCCTAAAGATCCTAGAAATGCTAGAACTGAACCAGCCACTATACCTTTTTTCAACACCGGTAGCGTGATCGTTTCTAAGCCGTCATAAGGCGTAGCACCTAAGGTTCTAGCTACATCCTCTAAAACATCTACGTCTACAGTTTCGTATGTGGCCATTAAAGTCTCAAAAACAACGGGGGTTGTAAAAGAAATATGAGTTAAAACTGTTAGCCAGATGCTAGGTTCCGCTAAGTTTAACCCAGCTCTACCGTATAAGAGGAGTGAGGAGAGTCCTTGAGCGCTCGTTGGAACTATAAGGGGTATGCGTATAATCCCCCTGGTAATTGAAGCTAACTTGGAACGTCTTACAGCTGCGAAAAGAAGTATCGAAACATAAACTGCAGTTAACGTAGCAAGTGAGGCTACGAGAAAAGAGTTAGCTGCGGCTCTGAGTATCCTAGTCCAATACCCCGAGGGGCCGAAAACCTGGTAAAGTACTCCTCCCTCAATTTTACCTGTATAGGGGTCTCGTTCCCAATATTCGATTAGAACCTTTACTATAGCAGCTATGGGGGCCAGAGTTAGCAAAGCTAAAATTATCGTCAAAACCGACTTAGTTGTATACGCTATGTATTTTCTAGTGGCAAGGTTGCTCTCCAACTTTAATAGTACTTTTTCTACTCTGCTTGGTTTAACCTCTCTTCTTATTGCAACCTTTTTCGATATTGATTCCGTGGGCAGAACTAATGCGAGTGTTGATGCTATGAGGAGACTAGCTAGTAAGCTAGCTAAACCGAGTTTCATAGCTCCTGCAAGCCTAACAATAGCAACACTTGCGGTAATGTTAACACCGGCCACTATAATTGTAGCACCAGTCTCGCCGAGTGAGCGAGTCAACACTAATACCGAGCTTGACAGAAGGCTTGGCAGAATGATGGGTAAGGTAATCCTCCTAAACGTGGTAAGCGCTGAAGCTCCCAATGAACGCGAGACTAGCTCGTAGGTTTCTCCCAAAGTCTCGATCGTGGCAGTAAGCGGTCGTATAATGTAAGGGAGTGTTAAAGCTATATGGGTTAGAAGAAGTAGAGTCGGTACTTGAAGAAATGATATAGTGGAATTCTGAGGTATAAGACCCTCGCTTAAACCTAAAAAGGAAGCCAACCCTGAAGGGTTGCTCCACGTCATTAAAATAGCGAAACCATATGCAGATGTTGGTACCACAAGAGGTAACACAGCTACATCCTCTAGAAAACGTCTAGCTAAAATCTTTTTCCTAGCTAGAAAATAGCTGAGCGGAAGCCCGATCAATAGATCTACAATTAAAGTTGTTATTGCTAGTCTAAGGGATAGCTCTACGGATCGAGTTATAAATCGCCAGTAGCCTGCTCCTACGATATACTGGTTAAACGTCTCCCCCCATACTTCTTGCAAATCTATCAATACATAAAACACTATGTAGAGGGGAGGAGCTAGTACGAGTAGGCTAACAATCGTTATTATACTAATTACATATATTTTTTGGATATTTTTCCTTATCTCTCGGTGCAAGTTTTTCAATATAATGGTTTTTTCCCTATACACCCGGGTTCCTCACCTCGATCCACGCGTCTAGCACCGCCTCTAAGACTTCTCCCCTCGGAGGATTAAGTGCGGGGTAGGGTATTTTCTCTATTACGCCATTACCGGGGTTGAAGATACGGGCATTAATAGGTACTAGAGGGTTTACTGGACGGAATCCATACTCTTGAGCTTTTTCCTGCGGTTGAGATTGTAAAAGGAATATCAGGAATTCTCTGGCAGCCAGGCGTTTCCAGTCATCAACCCATGGTGCCTCGATTAGAACTAACGGGTGATCAGAGTACAGGGTTCCATAAGGGGTATAAACTGCACTTAAAGATACTTTCCATTTAGCTCTGGATTTAGCTGAGCTACTTATTACTATATTCTCGTAGGCCGCGAAAAACGTTATTGCCGATGGACCGTTTTCTGCAGCCCAATCGCCGAAGAAACCAGTGGACTTACCATAATATACAGCTTTTTGTTCAATGGTTTTAACGAATTCCAACACCATAGGATTACGAACATCTTCTATAGTTAACTGACTCGGAGTCTTATTTGCTGCTTCACAGAACTCTAGCAATAGAGCCATTAAACCGCTATTTGATAGCATTGGATCCGTGTGACCATATTTAAAATCAACACCAAGCTTAGCAAGTGTGTAGAGGTCTCGAAAGGTGCTAACTTTATACTCTTCTACTAAGTGACTCCAACCAGCTATCACAATCGGACTAAGTACTACTGGGTACCAGCTACTGACTATACTACCACCGTGTATATCTTTCCATTTACTTTCCAAGTAAGGTATCCAGATACTTGAGGCCGGGCTCCAGACATCGGGTCTAACACTGCCGCTAAGTATCAGACTAACGCTTTCATGCGAACCAGTCACGTAAGGAACCAAGTTTAAACGAATACCATATTTTTCATAGAAGTATTCTTCAAATAACGGTTTAATCGTATTTATCCAACATTCTTTTTCGCTTGTATAAAGGAAAACCAAATCTATGCTCTCAGGCCTAGTTATCGAGGAGGTTGTCGCTTGTGATCCATAAGTTCTAGCAAATAAACTAGCTAAACCGAGTCCCAGTAAAAGCCCAGTTATAAGTAACAAATAACCGCGTTTTACCACGAAAGTCTCACCACAACTTCCCTAACTATGTCGCACGAGTCTTCGCACGAGTCTGCAGCGTTTTCTAGCGCATTTAGAGCCTCATAAAGTAGAACAACTATAGATGCAGGTAAGCTGGGAGTTGAAGTGGAGAGGTATTCTCTATCTTCAGCATATATTGCATCGATTTCTTCTTCCAGTTTCTCAACTTCATCAGCGGTGTCTAAAGCCTTCAATGGAGTAGTGTGCAGGAGCCTTACAGCTTCAAATGTTTTTTCGGTAATTGACTCAAGCCTCAATCCCATACTCATGTATAATTTCCTGACATCTATCGGAATATCGAATCGTCCTAAAATTAATAGTATCCTAGCGGCTTCAAGCGACCAGTCGGCAATACGGTCAAGCCGGCCCATTAATCGCAACAGGAAGGTACGTTCAACTGCATCCATTTCCCCCCCACCAGCCAATAACCTGGCAGTCTGTCTCCTGATCACGTCAGCTGCTTTCTCGAAGCTTTTTACGCTATTGTATCCAGCTTCAAAGTTGTCTTTCTCTTTCATCCAAGCTTCTAAGAGTTTTCTAAGCTCTTTTACGCATCTGAGCACTTCGTCCATATGTTGTTCCAACAATCGCAAGGCCCTTTCCCTTCTCCGTAAACCGAACCATTCCGATACACTACTCATACTTTATCGCCTCAGCAAGACCTTCAGCTGGCATTGGGAAAACTATAGCATCTTCGGGCTTAAACGAAAGTCTTACTGTAACACCTATATCAACCCTTTCTGGTGCCTTTACCACCAGGCGTCCACCATGCTTCATCTTAATCACATATTTGTAAAGCTTGCCGAGAAATTCACGTGTCTCAACGATGCCTGACAGTATTCCTTCTCGGTCAAACCGCAATTTTTCGGGTCTAACCACTAATATAACATCTCCATGCTCGATTTCTCCAGCAGCTTTGACAATCGCCGAGTTTACTTCTAGAATTACACTGGATCCGTTCCGGCCAACTGCTTTGCATTCTATGAAGTTGTTTTCACCTCCAACGAACCTAGCTACAAAAAGAGTTTTAGGCTTGAGGTATAGTTCTAGAGGCGTTCCTACTTGTTCGATTCTTCCTTTTCTCATTACTGCTACTTTATCTGCTACGGCCATTGCCTCTTCTTGGTTATGTGTTACGTGAATTACTGTTAACCCTAAACTTTTAGCCAGACTCCTAACTTCATGTCTTAATGTTGCCGCCGTTTTCGGATCCATTGATCCGTAAGGTTCATCCATCAGCAGCAATCTAGCTCCCGAGGCTAGGGCCCTGGCTATAGCGACCTTTTGTTGTTCACCTAAACTGAGTTCACGCGGGAGGCTCTTAGCCCTCAGCTCCATGTTAAGGGCTGAGAGAGTTTCTCTTATTATTTTCTCGAGGTTACCTGGCTGTCTAAGAAAGGCAGCATAAGCAACATTCCCCCGAACGCTCATGTGTGGAAAAAGAGCGATTTCTTGGAAAATTAATCCCACTCCTCTTTCTTCCGGCGGAAGATCATTGACCTTCCTATTAAAGATGATGATATCACCGCTGTCAGGAGTCTCTAATCCAATGATACACTTTAGTAAAGTGCTTTTACCTGAACCGCTTGGCCCAATTATGGCTGCATATTCTCCTTTGTTTATAGTGAGGGAAACCTTATCAAGCGCTACTATATTTTGGAATTTCTTACTTATGTTAACAGCTTTTACAGCAATTTCACTCAATTGTATCACCCAACTCCGAGGGAATATACTCGAATACAGGAATATAGTTAGGTAGAACCAATCCAACTTCATCGTGGACATGCAAATCTAAGCGCGGTTCTGAATCCACAATAAGGGTAGTATCATTTATCTCGACCCATACTCTAAGTATTGAACCCATATATGATATTTCCTTAATTCTCCCTTTAACGTCGCCTTCTCGGCTTATTTTGATAGCCTCAGGTCTTATAGCTACGAGGATCCTGGTACCAGGACTCAAATCTTTATGAAAGACCTTTACGTGCCCTATTCCCTCTACTTCAGCTATACCTGAATTCTCTTCTGCATTAATAAGAAGACCAGGAAGTAAGTTTGCATTTGAAACGAATCTCGCCACATAGGGGTTTACAGGATTAAAGTATACTTCTTCAGGCGTTCCTACTTGTTCGATTCTTCCTTTTCTCATTACTGCTACTTTATCTGCTACGGCCATTGCCTCTTCTTGGTTATGTGTTACGTGAATTACTGTTAACCCTAAACTTTTAGCCAGACTCCTAACTTCTCCTCTAACCTCTAAAGTTAACACGGCATCAAGAGCGGAAAGCGGTTCATCCAAAAGCAACAGTCTAGCTCCAGATGCTAAAGCTCTAGCTAAAGCTACTCTCTGTCTTTGGCCCCCTGATAGTTGATGGGGATAACTACCTGCCCTGCTCAGTAATCCCACAAGCTCTAATGCCTCCCTTACCCTGGGTTCTATAACACTTCGAGGGTAACCCTTAATCCATAGGCCATAGGCTACATTATCCCACACAGTCATGTGAGGAAAAAGCGCGTATCCTGGAGGCATGTAACCAACATTTCGGTCTTCCGGTGAGCTTTCTACTACACTCTTGCCGTCAAACAATATATCACCGCTGTCAGGTTTTATAATACCAGCTAAGCATTTCAACAGCGTACTTCTACCTGAGCCAATAGGGCCTAGTACAACAAAATACTCGTTACTTAGCACCTCAAAGGTCACCCCATTTAATGCTCCTATAAGTCCGTACTTTTTATGAAGATCCCTTACTGTTACGCTAACTCCCATCACGACCTTCAAGACAAAGGGTCTTCCCCCTTTTCAAATAAAATCATCTTTACATAATATATGTAGTTTATAATAAATAATTACTTTTTCTGATAGTTAAAGGACGTACCTAGAGCCCCGGCCGGGGTTTGAACCCGGGTTCTCCGGCTCTCTTCGCCTCAGCTTGCACTACGGGCTTACAAGGCCGGCGCTTTAACCAGGCTAAGCTACCGGGGCTGTGTGTTTATTCTTTCACTCAACTGGCTTTTAAGCGTTTCATGTATACATACCCGGTAAATTTAAAAATACAGAGGTTGTTCAGCCTGCGTGCCACGTTGGAGGTACTCAGTGCTATTGGATCCCGCTAGGACGGCTATAGCATCAGGACGCGACCTCAGAGTCTCGTATAAGGATACCGTAGAGGTATTGAATGCGATTCGAGGAAAGACGCTTGAGGAGGCAGAAAAAGTACTGAACGATGTAATAAATACAAAGAAGCCTTTACCCTATAGGCGATTCAATAAAAAAGTAGGGCATAAGAGGGCTATTAGTTCTGGTCGTTTTCCAGTGAAGGCAGCTAATGTTGTACTCAAGGTACTCAAAAATGCCGAGGCTAACGCTGAGTATAAAGGCCTTGATACTGCTAGGCTGTGGGTGGTGCATGCGGCTGCTCACAAGGGGTCGAAGATAAAAGGGTACATGCCTAGAGCTTTCGGGCGAGCCACGCCATGGTTCGAACAGTTGGTGCATATAGAGATAGGCCTTGAAGAGCGGTGATCAACGATGACCGTAGCTAAGTCCTTCCTTCAGAAAGGGTTGCAGTACATGGAACTGAGCGTTTTCCTAGCTAGAAGGTTAATTCATGCAGGTTATGTAGATGTTCAATTATTCAAGACACCTATAGGGACTAGAGTTGTTGTGTTAGCTGAAAGGCCTGCCGTAGTTATAGGTAGAAGAGGAGCGAGCGTTAAGGAATTGCAAGAAATCCTCCAGAAAAAATTTGGGATAGATAACCCCCAGATAGATGTGGTTGAAGTAGCTAACCCTGATCTAAATGCCAAAATAGTTGCATACGGTATTGCCAGGGCTATGGCCAGAGGAGTCAAGTTTAGGAGGGCAGCTTTAGTGGCGATTAGAAGGGTTATGGAGGCTGGCGCAAGAGGAATAGAAGTTGTAATCAGTGGTAAACTTTCTTCCCAGAGAGCGAGGTTTGAGAAATATACTGCCGGGGTAGTGTACAAATCAGGAATGCCTGGTGAATCTATCGATGAGGCGGTAATACACGTACTCCTAAAACCTGGGATATACGGAGTTAAAGTCAGAATAGCGGCACCCGAAGCTCCTATAACTGTTAAAGCTTAGTGGGGTGTGAATATGAAACTGCTTCCACCTAATGAGATAAGGAGTATGAACGGTGAGGAGAGAAAACGTCGTCTGGAAGAATTAAGAGCCGAGCTTATGCGACTTAGAGCGCAGGCTGCCAGAGGTACACTTGAAAACCCAGCTAGAATTAAAGAAATTAGAAAAGCTATAGCTAGGATTTTGACGATAGAGCGGGAAACAAAGAATCATGGGGCGTAGTCCTAGTAACATTCTTAATCACGAGCTTATAGGTCTTAAAGTTTCAATTATTGGAAGCCGGAATCCCAGTCAGGTCGGTTTAACTGGTATCGTAGTGGATGAGACAATGAAGACCCTGGTTTTAGAAACATTTAATGGAAGAAAGAGAGTCTTAAAAGAGGGTACTAGTTTCCTATTTTATCTTCCCGGCTGTGTAAAATTATCAGTCAATGGAAGAGAGCTTATCGGAAGGCCTGAAGATAGGTTAAAGAAAAGAACAAAGTCATGGTAAAGCCATAGGTAGGTTTTAATATATTAGTTACAGAGGTTTTTCAGCTATGAGTAAGGCAGCGCATAGGGATCTAGGTATTCCAGGTCTAAAACCCCCTGAGAAAGTATGTAGTGACCCACTATGTCCTTGGCATGGAGAGTTACCAGTTCGCGGGGTATTAATGGAGGTTAAAGTAGAGAAAGTAAAAGCGCATAAAATGGCCGTGGTAGTTCATGAGTACCCCTACTATGTCCCCAAATACATGAGGTACGAGAAAAGAAGGAAGATGAAACATGTTCGAGTGCCACCGTGCATTGACATAAAACCAGGTGACCGCGTAGTGATCGGTGAAACTAGACCCCTAGCAAAATCTATTTCTTTTGTAGTTTTAAGCAAGATTTAGAGGTGGAATGCTATGGCAAAACGTGGTGCCAAGGTTACAGGTGTTTCATATAGGTTTCATGTAACGCCGGGAATATTCATGGAGAGCCTAGTTAAGGTATCTGATAACTCTGGCGCTAGGTTAGCTAAGGTGATTGGAGTTTTAAAAACTAGGACAACATGGCGTAGAATACCTGGAGCAGCTGTCGGCGACATGGTAGTTGTCTCCATAAGGGAGGCGAAGCCGGAGCTCAGGAAACAAATAATGCATGGAATTGTGATTAGGCAGCGGCGCCCTTATAGGCGGCCCGATGGTACCTGGATAGCATTTGAAGATAATGCGATAGTGCTTATAACCCCTGAAGGAGATCCTAAAGGAAGCGAAATTCATGGTCCTGTAGCTAGAGAAGCTATTGAGCGTTGGCCAAGGTTAGCCACAATGGCTACCATTATAGTTTAACGTACTCGTTCACTCAAAGTTAAATGAATATTGAAGAGCTCCTCCTCGTAAGAAGGTAGTTCATTTAAAAAACATTTTAATTTATATAAAGGTACAAGTGCAACCCCCTCAAAAATTTTTACATCACCTTCGTGGAGGTTAACTAAAGCAGGAATAATTTTGGCTTTGTCCCATCCCTCAGTAAACCCACGAAGAGAATGAATCGATGTTAATCTCTTCGCCAGTATCTCACACTTTAACTTCTGCTGCCTTGCCGCAGTTTTTAAACCGCCAAGCCTTAATCTAGTCCAACGCTTACATTCAACAGCTAGTATACGAGGGTAATTGAAAGCCACTACATCAATTTCAAAAATCCTCTTCTCTCTTTTAAGTCGAACATGGGTCAGTGCTCTGAATCCATACTCAGCTAGTGCCTTGGCACATAGGATCTCGAAGTCCTTCCACTCTGCTTTTAAAGCTAGCCTGACTGGGTCAAATCCTCTTTTCCAGCATGCAAGCAAAAGGTCGGCAGCATCAACTACTACAACTTGATCCTCGTTAAACCTTACCGGGAAGCCGTTTAAAAGGTCTACCAGTAGATCCCTTGTGAGTCCTGTGCATCCTTCTAAATAGGCCAGATGCACTGTTTTTCGTTTTAAGATTTCTGTTAGCATAAGGTATACTAGCTCGGTTATCACGTAACAAACATGGTAAGCAGGATAAAGATTTAGCGCACTGCATACAATAAGTATTATAATCCCCTCTATTCCGGCATAAATGATAAGGGCCCGTGGCCTAGCCTGGTCATGGCATCCGGCTGATAACCGGAGATCGTAAGTTGGAAACCGGGGGGTCCCGGGTTCAAATCCCGGCGGGCCCACTATAAGGTCGTTTTTCCTATAGGAATTGAATAGCAGAAGAAGTTCTTATTTGAACCAAAACAATTTTATGTTCAATTGAGCTTTGTTCTGAAAAGTTCATATATACTGTGCAGTAACAAATCACCCATCTCGCGTGGAACACGTACCGCAGCTGCTTTGCTAAGACCTCCACCACCGCCACCCAGCTTAGAAACCACTGAAGAAAGTTCTTGTAGGGCATTAAACTCAATCATATGCGGCACACGACACGTAGCAACTGTCTCACGGTTATTAGGGGAAAATATTACAACTGTAACTTTCTTTTTTTCACGGGCAATCCTGGAAGCAATATGTCCAGCTAAGCCGCCAAGTTTAATCTCTCTGGCATCGATTATTAACCCTTTTTCTAAATCTACTACTATCTTCTCTTTAACATGGGCCATCTTATGGGCGAGCAGTTTTTCAAACTCTTCGGCCTTAATGGCGACTTCGTCGTCAATCAACTTTTGCTCGTCAACCCACATTTTAACGAGTTTACGTTTAAATTGCTCTTTAGCAGAGGGAGCACTTAGAGCGGCCGCCACTCTATCAGCTACTACTGTTAATTCATCGTCTGCAATCACACCATCTGCAATTTCCCCTATTTTAGCAAGCTTAGCGAAAAACTCAGGATTTTCGGTTAATGGCACGAAGACTTCTCTAGTAAGCGTTGATGTAGAACCATTGCTAGTGTATAAAATTGAGACCCCTCTCATTAGAAGTTCTAGCGCCAATCTGGACGTCGATACATGATGATCGATCCAAAGGATTCGGCATCCCTCGGATATCAACTTAGTGGTAGCGTTTATCGTCGAGCTCCACGTAGCTTCATCTATACCAAGGTCTGTTATCAAGAGGAGATTAGGAGGCATAGCAGCCAGCTCTGCCAGCTTTATGTACAGGTTATACGGTTGGGCTATAAGTAGCTCGATTCTTAACCCTTTCATTCTCCTTAACGCGGCAATTATAATCGCAGCTGAAGCTAAACCGTCAAGGTCACCGTGAGCTACTAGTACGGCTCGCGTGTAATCCATTACTCTCACTCTAGTAGGCACCTTCAAAACAGCAAACTATAAAAACAGAACGTAAGAGCGCTATCGAAGTGTCTGAAAAAAATTTGGGACTATACTTGACTTTCAAGAGCAAGTATATGAAAAATATACTGAGGGGGACTAAGAAAACTACTGTTCGCCTAGGTATCATCAAGTCCCTTCATGATAGAGTCTTTATTGAATGCAGAGGTAAACTCTACGGTGAAGCAATTATAAAGAATTTACGTTATGTAGAGTTATCAAAGTTAAACGAAGATGATGCAATAAGGGATGGATTTAAAAATTTGAATGAAATGATAGCTGATCTGAAAAGAATATATCCTTTTTTAAAGAAGAAAGATAAAATGACCATTATAGAATTTGAAGTCACTAAGATCTACTCACAGCCCATACCAAAGTCAGTATTAAACAGAGATCAGTCACGTATTGCCAAGCTTGCATTAGCATACTGGCCCCACTGGAGTAGCAAAGAAAGGAAAATACTGGCCGAGCTATCTGTCGGGAAAAGTATCGAAGAAATTGCAGTAGAAGATGAAGTGTCTATTGCCGAAGTTGTTAGTCTATTAAATTCTGTCAGTTCTAAACTTAGATCTATGGGACTTTCCACTTGATCGCTTACTGTAAACGGCGTTTACTCCCTCAAGAAGGGTTTCTACCACAATGTTTTCCGCAGATTTTAAGCGGAGAAGGTATTCAAGGAATTCTTTCTTAACCGAATTAATTATTTCGTTAGGGTTGGCACTACCATCAGCTATACTTTTCAACTTGGATTCCATTTTTCCTCTAATTTCGGGAAGTATTGCCTCAGGTACTGCCTCATCTAAAGCCTTAATAAGGGCGCGACCAAGCGGAGTGGGTATGCAACTTTTTCTTTGTATTTCGAAGTATTTTCTCTCTATATTAGTGTGAATATGGTCTTGCATCGTAGCATCTGTTCCTATCCCATAGTACCTCATCAGCCTAAGTAGTTCAGACTCGCTTAAGTACGGAGGGGGTTCGGTCTCGCGCTCAACTGTCTCTATATTTAAGACCTTTAACTGTTCGCCGATACTAAGCTCTGGAAGAGCTTTTTCTTGTGGCTTTTCATAATAATATACTAATGTATAGCCGTAATCTAGTATTTTCACCCCTTCTGCTATAAACCTACAGTTGTCTATCTCTACTTTAACCAGCTGACGTTCCATTTTTAGCGGTGGGCTTAAAGTTGCAAGAAAATGCCTTACAACTAAGTCATATAATTTCCAACCTTCAACTCCAAACCGCTTAACCATCTTCTCTGCATTTACATGCTTTAGAGGATGAATTGGAGGATGGGCTTTATCGTCATCCTTACCCTGCCTAACACTAAGCTTAGATTGTGAAAGAATTTTCTGACTAACATATTCACCAAGTTCTTCGTGGTGTAAAAACATCGAAGCGATAGCTCTGAGGTTAATTGTAGGAGGATATATTGTTGTATCGGTTCTAGGGTAGGAAATAAGTCCCTCTTGATACAGGTCCTCTGCAAGCGCCATAGCGATTTTTGGTCTGGTATCCAAAAAGCGGCTTGCCCTTCTTTCAAGTTCAACTGTAGCAAGAGGCTCAGGCGGTTCACGTGATATTATTTTATTATCAAATTCGATAATCATGGCTTTTTCGGCTTTCCTAAGCTTCACAGCTAAGGCTTCGGCTTCATCCTTTAGTTCGAAATTTTTCTCATATTTTGCCTTAAACTTATAATTTGAAGTTTCTAATGTAACTATTAATTGATAATATTTCTTTTTCTTAAAATTTTCTCTCTCCAAAGCTCTTTTTACGACTAGGTAGAGTACTGGTGTCTGGCAGGGACCATAGCTAAGGAATTTTCCCCGCGGTAGATTACCGTTATTCCTCTCAACCATAAGTGTAAGGGTTCGCGTAAAAGAAGCTCCTATGACCAAATCGAGTACCATTCGTGCGAAAGCTTTGTTGGCCAGTCGAGGATCTGGATCACGAGGTTTAGATAAGGCATCCAAAATATCATCTTTGGTCACGGCTGAGAACCATATTCTACTGAACTTTAAGTGTGGATTAGATTTTCTCATTACATGCATTACCTCGAATGCTATAGCTTCCCCCTCTATGTCAGCGTCAAGAGCCAGAATCACGAGTTCCGTAGAGATCGCGAGTTTACTTAAGGCATTTACATACTTCACCATTCCTTCCCTAATCATTCTGATCGGAGCAATTCGGAAAAGCTCAATCGGGTCTACATTTTTCCAGCCGCTGTACTTTTTCGGGAAATCAAAATTCATTAAATGACCCCTGATACCTAATGCAGCCCATTCACCCCATTTACACTTGAAGACTAGTACTGACACTCCAGCTACATTAATGGACGCGTATCTACCTTGCGAAAGATAAGCGGCAAATGCTCTGGCCACCCCAGGTTTTTCTGCGACTACGATGGCATCAAACCACATCATCTTTTTCTAGCTTTATCTTTCTCGTTAAGTGTTACATTAACTACCTTTAGACCTACTCCCAATAATTCCTTAAAGACTTCACTAAGGAATCTCACGAAAATTCCTTTTTGTCCCACGAAGGCCCCTAAGTTCTCGCTGTCGATTTCGACTTCAATGTTTACACCAATTAGGTCAGCATTTCCCACATGTTTCTTTATCCACCCTAGCGGATGAAGAGAGCAAACTAATTGTTTAAAGTCCAGGTTCAGCTCTATTCCCCTAATACTTAAACCACTGTCTTTTTCAATGCGATTAATTCTATCACCACCCCTGCCGATCAACCTGCCTAAAAAACCATCCTTAGAAACTATCAGCATGTCCGGGGCATTCTTAATATCATACTTTTCTTTAAGCAGTCTCAGGTCTACCACCGTTATAATCTGCGCATCAGGCGAGTGAGAATAGATTAAACTTAGAATTTTCCTTTCCTCTTCATTCATTTCCCTTTTTCTTAGTTTCATTTCTAGAGCCAGTTTAAATGCTCGCTTTGCGCCCGGTCTGACAATATCCTGAACACCAAAATCAATAACAAACGCTTTCTCTTGACCCATCAGAACTTCTCTCGCAATAGCAGCACTATTGTCTGGCGAGCCAGCTTGAGAAACTGGATCACCAGCTATAACTAGCTTTGAATTATTCCCTATGCGTAGCAAAGCTTCATAAATTACTTCTAAAGGTGCATACTGGGAATCATCAAGGAATACAAGAGTTTTCTCAAAGGTCCTTCCAGCTAGGAAACTAGGATCCGCTACAATTAACTTACTGCTTTCGAGTTGTTTTTTTAAATTCTCTTTATCTATGACATCGGATATAAGATCAAAAATATATGAAGATGCCAGGTCAAAAAAGAGCCCACCCAACTCTATCGAGCTGTATCTTCTCCCAGTGTTAAGATCAACTAGGGGTCTAACTATTACGAAGCGGGAAAATTTGCCTCCGTTTACTGCTTTAATACCGTATAGACATGTTACAAAACTTTTACCGGTCCCGCTGGGACCGAAAACCCCCACTATATCTACATCTTGGCTATCTAGCGCGGCAAGTAATTGTTTTTGCTTTTCATTATACGGCTTAATGTCACCTGATAGCATGATTTAAAGTGCTTTGAAATGAGTATTTAAATGCACACATTCTCTCAAACCTCCGTTTCAGAGTTTCTACTTAAGGCGACGTCCGCAATAAGGACAGGCAACGTGAACATCACCATAGGGAAGCGTCCTACCACAGTAAGGGCATTTTTTCTCGACCACAGAACTCTCAGAAGTGGTTACTTTAATTTCACTATTCACCGCAGTTCTACTATGCTGAGGTTTTTTCTGGTATTGGGGTGGAGCACTACTGGATGTTGCTAGTGCTTGACGTGGTAGCTTAGTCTCAGGTGTTATCTCTTCAGGCCTTTCCACTATTTGTAATGATTCGCTCGAACGCTGGATAATGATGCCGACATATATTACGAAGAGCTTTTTCATAGCTAAAAAGACTAAGAGTATACCGATGACTGGTATAACAGATAGTAAAGCTAGGAGCGATAGAATGAGTGTTAGGTTAGAATCGGATAGCACTAAGAAAAAAGACGAAAAAACAATTATCACAGCCAATAAAATTGAGGCTGTGATTAAGATAAGCATGAATTTTTTTAAATTACCTAGGGCTCTCTTCCCGACGATTTCCAATTCCTTGAACACGACGTGTTACCTTAACTCCGTGATATAAATTCATCACTGATCAGAGCTTGGACCCACAGTCACTGGTCGCTATGAAGATCGGCTGCCGGGTATAATAAGTTTTTACTGATTTTTAGCTAAAGCAACACGCGCGATTTTTACTTTGCCGTCCTCGCTAACAACAGCCTCTAGGTGTGGACTAGCTTCTAATTGTTTTAAGTGGATATCTTTTATCAAGCTCACCCTTCTACTTTTAACTTCAGCTCCGAGTAATTCAGCGAGTTCTTCCAGTACATGGTAGGCTTCTTTAGCTCTACCACGTGCCCAGAGTAGTTCATCTTGAGCGGCTATAACTTCACTCTTAACTTGGATGAGTGTTTTCTTGGCCTCGCCACTCACATCATCTCTGCGCAATAGTTCCTCCAACATGTTCAGTGCGTTTCGAAGATGTACCGAAGACATTTCGACCCCTTTAAATTAGGTAATCCAAAGCCTTAACCAGCTTAACTGGCTTTTTACGGAATACTAACGTAATGCGCTGGTTCATATCGGAGGAAGCCTCCTTGAGGGCGAATGTGTTATAAATGAGCGAATAACATTAAACGAAAGGAACGTGAAATGTCAGCTAAGCTGCAGGATATCGCTTTCCTCCAAGGTCCTCTGATAATTCCCGAAGAAGCCATTTTAGAAAGTTGTTCGATTCTATAAGTGACTGGTGGGTGAGGGTCCCACTTAAGCCAAGCCATAAGTCGCCCCCAAGGGCTGCTCTCTAAAAATATATGCTTCAAACCTATTTTACGCAATGCTGATGCAAGCTTTTCTGGACGTCCAACATAAAGTGCCGAATCTATATCAGCCCTCATTTCAACGAATTTAGCTACTACGAAGAACACCGTGAGTGAGAAACTAAGGTAAAACAGGCCTAAGGGGGTTGCGAGTAAGGGCCACAGCAGTAGAGTTAGGTAAACTCTACTCAAATACTCAATGCTGCTTAGCACAAAAAAAGTTAACACGTCACGTCTTTTAAGGTGGCTTATTTCGTGCCCTATTACAGCTTCAATCTCCGCCTCATCAAGACGCGAGATAAGACCTGTTGTAATTAGCACTGATGCTAAAGAGGGGCACACACCTGAGGCAGCAGCGTTAGGATATATGATGTTGGAAAGGTAGACTGATGGAACATTTTTAAGTTTAAAGCGTTTTGCAACTTGCTCAACTATGTTGTAAAGATCAACCTTTCTAATTTCAATTTCGTATTCTTCGGGTTGAAGATTAAGTTCTGTTAAAACTTTCTTAACTGATTCCTCATTAGGTTCTTCTCCTCTTTCCAAGCTAGACTCATAAAGTTTCTTTTTGACATCAAATCGGTGAGGTAATAGAACTTTTTGTAATACTATTTGATATTTTTCTATCGGCATTTTCAATCCAATTAGATATACTAGTCTATGCGATGAGTCCAGTTTCCAATCCCCCATTATAAGGGGCGTAATTTTATAGGAAATAACCATTATAGGTATCTGCATTAATACTAACACTATTGGTGTGTAGCTCCCGAATACAATGAACACTGCATATGAAATTAGTATTGAGATTGCGAAAATAAAGACTAGGTTCCCGAGGAATAACGATTGAAGCGTACGCTTAGATTTTGACTCAGCTCTTGGGGGGATTAGCCGTCTTCCTGGAACAAAAACGAAGTAAGCGGCGCCAAAACCGCCAGTTTCAGCGAAAAAGTTTAGTGCACTTTCAAGTAGCCTAGCTACCCCCTCAAGCACCATTCTACTAGTGAAAGGGCGGAGCAGGGTTACCCTGTATTGAATGGAGTTGCTTGAATATGAAATAAGTATTTCAAATAAGGGTCCGCTTTCATCATCTATATAAAAAAGCATACCTGGGGAGCCTGCATAGCTTACGTTAAGTGCACTGCGCATATATCTACCATATTTTTCGGTTATAACGTTTAAAAGAAACTTCTCGAATCTCTTTCTTACAGTATCATCACTAAGGTCTATATAAGGTAGATCCTTCTCTAAGATGGGTAGACCGGACATTAACGGTATGTTGACTAGAGGGTTTAAAAGGTTAAGGGATTAAATTAGCTGACTATAAAAAATTAAGAATTAATAAAAGAGTTTAATTTTAGTAAAATCAATAGTTTTTTTATTCTTCTAAAGAAATTTCCTCAATACTCTGTGCCTTTCCTTTCCTTAACAATTTCAGGCCTGCAGTTCCGCCTCCTATGGCTACACTCATCACTGCTGTTTCGAGAGTTGTTAACGGGATTCCACCTAGTATAGGTATCTCGAATAATACATCTAACTTTAGTTTCCTTGGGCCGCTGTTATTTACTTCTTCGAGACGTGTACTGACTATGCGTTTGTATGAACTCTCTATGATGAACTTACCTTTAGGTATTTGAATCACCTCTGTACCACCTTCCTCACCGGTTACCGTTCTCGCAATTACTGTGCCACCATTCTTGACGATAACTTCAGCACCTTGTATGGGTTTGTCCCAAGCATCGACTACTAGCCACGACGCACGGTAAACATCGCACTTCACTGTTATGTTTGGATTAACTATTGATCCAAGCGCTAACGTAGCTACTGTTACACCTTTAAACTGTACATCGATTAGATAATTGCCTGGTTTATATAGCTTGAAAGTAGCTACTCCGTCACTATCACTTAGGCTACTTAGGTTTAAAGGTCCTCGCACATCGACTTTTGCTCCAATAATCGTCTCACCACAGTCGTCGATGAGCTTGAAGTTTATGGGTTTCCAGTCTATTTCAAAAATATAGTTTCCGGTTTCTATGGAATCAAATGCCTTTACTTGGACGTACGCCTCATTTGAGTAAGTTCTTATGTCTCTATACTCATTCCCCCATGGAAGTAAACCCTCAAAACGTCCACCAACTTCAATTCCGGAGGGGGTTCGTATGCTAGTTATTGTAGCATAGCTAGGAGCTTGTACAACTAGGTATGCAAAAGCTGCATCCTTTATATCTGCATCCTTTATTGTGAATTCGACTCCTTTAGGAGTCCATACTCCAGCATCTTTAATGAATATAGTCGTATACATTAAGTTAACATTATCTCTCATGTTATTGCGTACTTCAAACCATGTTCCGAAAACTATATAAGCCTTAATCCAAACTCTTAAGTTTATATTAGGGATCAAGAAAGATGCAGCCCTAATGGTTACAGTATCATCTTTGTAATAAGCGTAGTCGACTAAAGTACCTGACACATCAACTTCACCGTTTGTTCTTCCAGTTAAGGGTGCGATGCTGTATAGAATCACCACTGCGCCAAGGCTTCTCCAACCACTTTTCTGTCCGATCCCGATTTTCTTTGTCTCACCAGCTTTGACAACATCCTCGCGGAAATCGGTTTCTGCTACCAGAAAAGATGGTGGTAGCTCATAGTCACGATCTTTAGCTAAGCAGATAGTATACTCACCTGTTTCCAAAAACGTTAAATTCAGCTCCAAGTGTTTGTAATCAACCTTTAAAGCAGCAGGTGTCTTTTCATTTGCAAACAGGCTTTCACTGTTAGGATCCTTTACATTCACAATTGCAAATGGAGCATGGTTATCTATGGTGATTTTAACTGTGAGGTCATTTCTAGTAAATGGAGGCGGAGGGTCCTCGACCGCGAACCTAACTTCCCCCTCCTGCAGCTTGAGCCATCCGCTTTTTACATAACAAATACTTACATAAGTATCGACTGTAACGTTTGAAGAAGAAGCCGCTAATGTTACAACACCGCTGTAAGAGACAAGTGCAATTACTTTCCCCTCTAATATTTCTGACTTAGAATACTTCACAGGTATTACTTCTTTCGGCAAACCCCCCGGAAAAGACACGCGTAGATAATATAAACTATATCCAGGCGGCGGAGGAGGTGCTTGAACATCGTTTATCTTAGCTTCATCGAGGAGAAGCGACGTGCTGTAGCCAGTCGTTAAAAAATAATCAATTTTTGCGTAGTAAACGTATTCATCTCCAAGGCTAACCGTAGCAGATTGCGATGCAAAAGCTGCTGCAACAGTTAAAGCCAGCATAAGCGCGTATAGTAGCCTAACTCTTTTCACACTTTTAAATCTAGGGAGGGATTTTAGGAGAGGACAGTTCCACTGGAAGAGAATTTCATAGGTAGCGCGCACGTATTACGTAACACACACTTCCTCAAGAGTTGTAGATCATCTAGTTGTATTTGTATTTCATAGAGTTGTCTCTAAAAAGTTTATCATTCATGTAGCACGGCTTTTACAATATGCTAAAGGCCTCTTTTACTGAAGGTTCATCAAACCTATACCGTTTTTCTAGTAACCACTACTGGATAGGGTGAAGTATTGGAGTATTTATAATACGCCGCCAAGCTTAAGGCTTAGCTATCGAAAAGCACAGGGGGGTGAATGTGAAATACCGTTTGATGGATTTATTGGCCTGCCCATATGATAAGAGTTTTCCATTAGAGTTGTTTACATTAAAAATCAACAAGTACAGTGAACGAACAATAACGTTTAAGAAAAAACCTGCCTGCGAACTCTATTGCGCTTTTCAAGGCAAAAAAATTGAAGAATTGCATAGTAAACCTGATTGTGATGAATGTATAAAATACGAAGTTTCTGAAGGCGTTTTATTTTGTCGTGTATGTAATCGATGGTTTCCAATAATAGATGAAATACCTATACTCCTACCGGATGAGATGAGAGAAAAGAAAGAAGAATTAGATTTTCTGCAAAAATTCAAAGATCAATTACCTAAATATCTGATAGAAGATGGGAAACCCTGGAACTTAAAAACATGCAGTAAGGAGTAATTCTATTCTTCTAGTACCAGCTTAAGCAGACATCCGATAAAGTTTTATTCAGTCATGAGTATAGATGAATGTTAATTTTTCCTTGTTTTCTAAAATAGTAAAACCAAACCTATAGAATTGTGCATGCATTCCGACTTCCACTTCTTTTACCCCTGGTTCAACCACCCCCTCCACTACGGCAACCTTGTTACCTTTAGCGACAATAATAGTGGCGTTTAAAGCTCCCATTACAGGACACCATTGTATTATAGGCAAGCTTTTAGACTTAGCATATTCCACGCCGAGAGCCAGCACCTCTGCCTCTTCATCAGAAAGAAGTCTTATATTTGCGAGTCCTAGAAGCCTAATTTCTTTTCCCGGAGTAATGTTTTCAACCTCATTACCTGGTACGTAAACCTCACCTATACCGTTGCATACTTTTAATTTGATTTCTCGAATGCCTCTCTCCGGGTATGAAGGATGACGTGGGATTTTAGCCACAAGCTCTTTAAGTCCAGTTTTCAGCCTAAGTTTAACAGGGTTCGGTACAAACATGTATCTATTAGCACGGGGTTCTAAGTATTTCCTATTTGTAGCGTAAAGGTTTTCCAAGCTAATCTTAGCTGACGAAGGTTTAATTCCGACTTGAATTATTAATTCCCAAATAGATTCAGGTAAGATCCCTCGCCTCCTTAATGCACGTAAAGTAGCTAACCTAGGATCGTCAAGGCTATCAAAAAGCCCGGAACGCAATCCTTCTCTCATTCTCGATTTGCTAAGAATAGCACCCTCTATGCTTAGCCTGCCAAAGTGGACCGCAACTGGATATTTCCAGCCAAAGTGTTCATAAAGGTATTTTTGCTTCAGAGTATTTACTTCATGCTCAGCGCCTCTTAAGATATGCGTTACACCCATTAATCGGTCGTCGATAGCGCAGGCGAAGTTATAAGTTGGCCAAACCCGGTATTTGTTCCCTGTCAAGGGATGGGGGTGCTGTTCAGTGTTTATTATTCTAAGCGCTACCCAATCCCTAACAGATGGATTAGGATGCGAAGCATCAGTTTTAATTCTTAGAGTGACTTCCCCTTCTTCGAAATCTCCGTTTAGCATTTTCTCCCATAGTTCCAGCTGATATTCCTCTGGTTGAGCGGCGCAAGAGCATCTAATACCGGCAGTTCTGTATTTGCTGACAGCTTCTCGAGGGCACTTGCATACATAAGCACAACCTTTCTTTAAAAGTTGTTTAGCATGATCGTAGTATATCTCCATCCTTAGCGACTGTATATATTCTTCATCCCATTTAATACCTAGCCATTTCAAGTCATCTCTGATTATATCATATGCTTCGGGCATAGGGGCTTTTGTTTTGGGATCCGTATCCTCAAATCTAAGTATGAATCGCCCGGAATAAACCCTAGAATACTCATAATTGAGGATGGCGGGTCTGGCGCTGCCTAGGTGAAGGACGAAATCCGGGTTTGGCGCAAACCTTGTCACTACTTTTCTCTCCTCAGCGCTTGGCAGCGGTGGCAAATGCCGCCTTTCACTCGACACTTTTTCTTCAACCAGAACATGAGTTTCGCTCAGGCGCGCAAGTAACTCTCTCTGCTCATTTAGGCTCATTAAATTTACTTCAGAGACAACCTCTTCAGCCAATTTGAGTAACTCTCGAGCTATGGGACGAAGATCTGGCCTACTTCCCAGTAGCTTAGAAAATACAGAATTTACCATAGCCTTGCCACCATGCTTAATTGCATTTTCTAAAGCATAGACCAGTAACTGTTTCCTATATTCTTCCATTGATTAAACACCGCCTCCTGTTATTCTTCGAGCATTTAAATGCTTGAGCTAAATATTGTATCTGGGCATATAATTTAATTCCTACCTTAGTAGTAACTCAAGATATGTTAGAACTCGGATTAATTCATAAAATTTTAAGCTCCACACTACTAGTTTATGCGGCATTTTCGGATGTAAAAACGAGAGAAGTAGAAGATACTATTTGGCTTGCTATGTGTATCGTATCGGTTCCTCTCATATTTTATGAATTAATTAAAGTAGAGCCTAGGTGTCTGTTATATTATGTTTTCTCATTTTACTTAGCTTTCACGCTGGGCTTGTTTCTATCCTCGTTTAACATTATGGGAGGAGCGGACTTCCTCGCCCTTGCATGTATAGGGCTGGTGACAGTACCGGAGTTTAACGGCCCTATATCCGCTTTACCCTCACTATCTGTAATGGTGAATTCCCTGCTGGTATCCCTAGTTTACCCGTTATATATTCTGGTGAAAAACATGAGAGCTATATTTAGAGGAGAAAAGTTATTTGAAAGTGTAGAAGTCACTTCGCTAGCGAAGGTTTTAGGTCTTTTTACCTTGGTCAAAGTGCCGGTCGAGGAATATAAGCGTAAAAGGGATTTCTACTCTCTTGCAGAAATTATAGAAAACGATAAAAGGAAAATTTCTTTTTCTTTAAAAATTCGCAGCAACGATGTACAGCTTTCAGGAGGAGAAGTATGGGTTACACCACATATACCATATGTGGCGGTGCTTGCTGCAGGTTACATAATCCACCTTGTACTAGGTTGTCTATTAGAGTTATTTTTACTCAAGTAACGATGATTCTTAAGGTTTTGCCATACGGGTTAAAAAAGGTTAAATGATTACCAGGTACACTTGAATGGGCTATGACGCGGAAACCGGGTTCCGACGGGTGGTTTATACCCGGATGGCGACAAAGGCTGGGATGAGCCCTACCTAGCTGTCAGTTATAACAAAACATTAAAACGCCTCCTTGGGATAAGACCGAGAAGATTATGGAAAAGTCTGCTATCACAGGGGAAGTAGGGGTCGTTAAATATTCTGAAATTAAAGATTTAGCCCCTGAGAAAATAGGCGAAATTAGCCGTACTTTTACGTATAAACTTATGCCCAAGGTCAATGAAGATTATAGAGTTAACTTAACTATTCCTCCCAACCTGAGGGATGGAGAGAAGCTAGTTACCCATACCCTTTCCACATGTCCTCATTGCTACTCACTTCTTGCAGCAACCATATTTGAGAAGGAAGGGAAAGTCTACATAAGGAAGGAATGCCCAGAGCATGGTGAGTTTGAAGAGCTTTACTTCGGGGATTATTCTCTATATGAAAGGTATAGAAGGTGGCAACACGATGGGAAAGGTATTTGGACACCCAACGTACAAACTTCGTCTTTATGTCCGTATAATTGCGGACTCTGTTCGAGACATAAAAGTCACACAGCCTTGCTGAACTTAGCGGTAACAAACAGGTGTGGTTTACGATGCTGGTACTGCTTCTTCTTTGCTGTTAAAGCTGGTTACGTCTATGAGCCATCGCTAAATCATATCAGATTCATGCTAAGGGAGGCTAGGAAAATGCTGCCGCACCCGGCTGTAGCTGTACAATTCACTGGTGGAGAACCACTTTTACGAGATGATATAGTGGATATCGTAAAAATAGCTAGGGAAGAGGGTTATCACCATGTACAGATAAACACTGAGGGTATTAGGATAGCTTACGAACCCGATCTAGCTGTGAAGCTACGAAAAGCAGGCGCCAACGTGATTTATATGAGCTTCGACGGAGTAACTCCTCACACAAATCCGAAGAACCATTGGGAAGTTCCATATACGCTTGAAGGCTTAAGAAATGCTGGTTTGGGTGCCGTACTAGTCCCAACGGTAATAAAGGGTTACAACTTACATGAAGTAGGAGCTATAGTGAGGTTCGCTCTGAAGCATTCCGACATTGTCAGGGGGGTTAACATGCAACCAGTTTCGATTGTTGGTAGAGTTCCTAAGAAAGAACGGGATAAGCTAAGAGTTACAATCCCAGACGTTATAATAGAGATTGAAAAACAAACGAACGGTAATATAAGTAGGGAAGATTGGTACCCAGTACCAAGCGTAGCACCTGTTTCCAGAGTTGTAGAAGCATTGACCGGCAAGCCGCAGTTTGAGCTTACTACGCATTTTATCTGCGGAGCAGCGACCTACGTGTTCTTAGATGGGAACGAGATAGTACCAATAACAAGGTTCGTCGATGTAGAAGGGCTTATGCATTTTTTAGATGAAACAGCTGAGGAAATTAAAGGTGGATCTAACAAGTATATAGTTACTCTAGGCGCATTATATAGACTCGGAAGATTTATCGATACTAGCAGAGCTCCTAAAAGGTTCAGAAGTAAGAAGAAATTCCTTAGATACGTATATAATATACTTTTAAAACATAATTACTTGGCACTTGGCGAGTTTCACTATCAGGCACTTTTTCTTGGGCTTATGCATTTCCAGGATCCTTATAACTACGATGTGAGTAGGGTGCAGAGATGCGAAGTTCACTATGTGATGCCTGACGGTCGCATAGTACCTTTCTGCACTTTTAATGTATTCCCAGAGTTTTATAGAGATAGGGCGCAGAAAGCGTTTTCTTACACGATAGATGAATGGGAACAGTTGACTGGAAAAAGGCTTTCAGAGGAAATTTATGTACGCGACATTAAGAAGCTACTCAGCGGCGAAGTATATAGAAAGGCTTACGAAGGAATAATTGATGTTGATTCAATACCCTACGAAGAACACGTAACTGCATCAAAGAGGTTCGGTATACCTGTGAGTGAGTAAAACATGCGTGTAAAAAGTTTTAACTTCACCCTCAAATTACTAGACCCATTAAAGCTTCAGGCATGTGTTGAAACTAGGACTTACTTAAAACAAGGCAATAAACTCTTAAAATTAACTGGAGTAGAGCGAGCCTTTACACTGGACGATGCCCTAGACTTTGACTTAGAATTTGGAGAAGTCATTCAATTAACATTTTCCGACGCGATTCGAGGTAATTTTGAATGCAGTGTTATAGACTTTGACTTACAAGGATTAATTGTGAAAGTTTATGACTGCGATATTTCAGGAAAAAAGTATAAGCTATTTTCCTTATATTCGGCTGAAGACGAATTGAGAAGGCTTTACGCAGACAGGCTGGCAAAACTAACTTCTATGGATGAGCGAATAAATGGACTTGCGGTGAAGTTAGGTTTAAATTCATCCTCCTTAAAGGATCTTTAAACTTTTATATATTTGCCAAGGAAAAAATTTATTTGCAGCATTTTTTCGAATATGTCATATGACAGATTCTGAAGAAAAATGTTTACTTGAACATGTAGTACTCATTTCTAGAGAATTGCTCGATAATACCCGATCCCGTGTGATATCAATTAAATTGCGTACTCTTCTAAAGTATGCATATGTTTCATACAGGAGAAGAACAACCGATCTAAACTCTATTCGAGGATTGGTTCCACGCGTCAGGCCTCCGTCTAAACTTACTAATCAATATTTTTATAGGGAAATGGAAAAAGTTCTTAAAAATAACTTTAATGTGAAAATAGAGAACAGAAGGCAGTTCAGGTACGTAATTTTTACAAAGATCTAAGTTTTTCTTAACAGTTTTTATTAAGATCTTCGCTTATTCCTTTTCTAACTTTAACTGCCTTGCCAACTTTTTTTGACTTCATTTCGATGCCACTCAGTATTGCTTTACCGACCGCAACTAATGTCCCCTCGGTATCTACAACAATGACCTCATCTCCCGGTTTAATTTCTGAATCTGCATTTACGACATGTCTGCAGAACACTGTTCTGCCTTGAGCTATAAAGGAGGCCGCTTCCTTCTCTACTATTACTCTGTATCTGGGAATAGGTAGAACTTTCAATAACTTTACAGCTCCTTTAAGGGTAGGCACAAAAAACCCATCACTAGCTCTTATTGTACCAATTAACTCGTCGCTTATGTAAATTTCCCTTATTCTACCTGTAGCTGGTGACTGCCGAACTTTAACTTTCCCCTCTTCGAGAAGGGTAGAGGCTTCTCTACCTAGTTGATAGGCTAAAACTGCCTTAAGCATTTCAAGCATGCTCCTAGTCAAAGGTTTTTCAGCGTTTTCCATTATGTTCGGTATTCTTACGCAAAATGTATATGAAAGTAGTGCATAAATACTGTGTGCGATGCGAATTATGCGGGGAGGAGATCCGTGGAAAAGCTTACCTGGGAGTAGTTGATAGAGCGGAGCTTATCCTATGTGATAAATGTGTAAAGAGGGCCAGCAAAGTTTATGGTCCATTGGGAGCCAAAAAACAAGTTTCTCAGGCTGTTATTTCATCTCAACGTACTATACGTATCGAGAGCGAAAAAGAAGAAGTTGTAGATGATTTTGCTGATAAAATAAGGGAGGCAAGAGAGCGAGCAGGTTTCACTAGAGATACTTTAGCAGCACTACTTGGTACTAAAGTTTCCGTTGTTAGAAGACTAGAAGAAGGTTCTCTCAAACCAACACTAGAGATGGCGCGAAAACTTGAAAAAATACTCAAAGTGCAACTCATTGAGAATGTTGCTGAGGGTGACCTTGAGGGGGGTGGTATAAAAACTTGGGAGCAGACGCTAGGAGATGTAGCCGAGTTCAAAGAGTAAGACCTAGGCGTGTTGTTTTGGTTGAAAGATTAGATGAAGGCAGAAGCAGCCTTATGCATGAATTAAAAGAGCTAGCCACAGCCGCTGGCTATGAAGTTGCAGGCATTTTAACGCAAGTTAGGCATCCAGATCCTAATTATCAAATAGGGGAAGGCAAGGTAGAGGAATTAAAGGAACTAATTAAAAAGAAGGAGGCATGCAAGGTAATCTTCTTTAATGACCTAAAGCCTCGTCAAGCTTACAATCTGACCAAGAAGCTTGGAGTTGAAGTAATCGATCGTTTTCAATTAATACTGGAGATTTTCGCTAGCAGAGCTGGCAGTAAGGAAGCTAAACTTCAGATAGAACTAGCTAAGCTGAAAAGAGAGCTTTCGTTTGCCCGCGAATGGTTAAGATTGGCAAAGTTAGGTGAATTGCATGGCTTCCTCGGAGGCGGGGAATACGCCATCGATGCTTATTACAAACACGTTAGAAGGAGGATAGTTAAAATAGAGGAGGAGCTTTCTAAACTAAGGGTTTTTAAGGAAAGCCGATGGATGAGAAGGAGCTGGGAAGGTGGGTTGTATTACGTAGCACTTACAGGCTATACTGGAGCTGGGAAGACTACATTGTTTAGGGCTCTAACTGGCTACCAAGGGTATGTGGATGGGAAGCCTTTTGCTACGCTGAATACAAAAATGGGTAGGACTTCTATTGAAGGAAGACCTATGGTAATCTCCGATACTGTTGGCTTTATAGACTGTTTACCCCCCCAGCTTTTAGACGCTTTCTATACAACATTGGGTGAAGTAGCTTTGGCGGATGCAGTTATCATGGTGTTCGACATTAGTGAAGACTCAGAAGAGATTAAACGTAAGCTTTCCGCTGCCTATACAACTCTAAGGGCTTTAGGTGTGAGTTCCACTAAAATCATTGCAGTGGCAAACAAGGTAGATGCGCTCGATGGAGAGAGCCTTGAGATGAAGCTTTCACCTGCTCGATCGTTAGGATTTGAGCCTATTCCGATTTCAGCTCTTAGAGGTGAGGGTATTGAACAACTCAAAAGAGCTATACTGGAAAAGTTACCCGGCTATGCAGTAGTTAAGGTTGAAATCGATAAAGTTAATATATTACATGAATTGCATAGGGGTGCTTTTATAAGAGAGGTTGACATCAAAGACGGGAAAATCGACGCCATTGTTGAAGGTCGGAAAGAGTGGATTGAAAGTATTCTGCGAAAAAGAATCTCGAAGAAATGATAACCTTTTCCTGGGTTAGATGTTTATGCAAATATTCGTTTTAAGAATTGGGCATAGACCTGGGAGAGATAAAAGAGTATCTACCCATGTTGGCCTTGTCGCTAGAGCGTTCGGCGCAGACGGTATAATTTATGTGGGCAATGTTGAGAAATCTTTACTAGACAATTTAAGGAAAGTTGTAGAAACATGGGGTGGGTCTTTTTCTATTGAAGTAACATCTTCGTATAGACAGGTCATCACTCATTGGAAAGGAAAAGGTGGAGTCGTTGTACACCTGACTATGTATGGTGAGAACATTGAAGGAAGCAATGTACTTGAACAGATCAAAGCTTATGGCAAAGACATTTTAGTCGTGGTGGGAGCTGAGAAGGTTCCAGCTGACGTGTATAAGTTAGCCGACTTTAATGTAGCTATTGGTAACCAACCACACAGCGAAGTAGCTGCTTTAGCAGTTTTTCTAGATAGACTTTACGGAGGGAAAGAGCTACTAAAGAAATTTAAGGGTGGAAGATTAGTAATCATACCCTCACTGCGAGGAAAAAAGGTAATTGAGGTAGTCGATTATGAGCGAAAGAGATCAAGTACTACTCATATTGGCGAGGAAGATCCACGGTGATATAGCCGGGAGGATAGCTGAAAGGTTATCTAGGGTAGGGGAAGCCACAGATGAACAGCTTTCACAAGCGTTGGGGATAGAAATTGGTCTTATAAGGAGGTTGCTTAACGAGTTATATGAGTCGAGACTTGTTCGATATAGAAGGGTTAGGGATGTTGATCAAGGCTGGTATTTATACTATTGGAGATTAACAGACGAAGATCCATTCCGCGTAGTCGAAGAAAGGAAAAAGAGGGTTCTCGAGAACCTAAAGCTTAAGTTAGAACATGAAGAAAGTGGATCCTATTTTATTTGTCAGCGATGCAATGCTAGATACTCCTTTGATGACATCGTAGACTACATGTTTAGATGCCCTGAATGCGGGTCTGACCTAGAGGCAATTGATAATAGCCTAGTTGTAAATAAACTTAGGATTATTATATGTAAGCTTGAAGGATTGAAGTTAGAATAGGTGCTAAAACTTAATAGGTTAACAAAATGAATGGTCGGTGTATTTCAATGCCTGGCAAGATACTGAGTATTAAGGAGGCTTTAAGTCATCCTCTGAGAAGACGTATAGTAGCGACCTTAATGGACGATCCAGGAATCAGTGTAAGACAGCTGGCACGTCATCTAGGAGTCGGAGTTGGCGCTCTTTCAGGTCATTTAGCGATTCTGTATCGCATGGGGCTCATTAGAGAGGAAAGGCAAGGAAATCGCTTACAACTATTCCTAAACGAGGAATATATAGCTAATTCACTCGGAGAGAGGTGGTCAGAGTGGAGTTCCTATTCGCGCGCTCAGAGGAGATAAAAAGTGGTAAGACCACTGATATATATTTTGAGCGAACTTTAAAAGTTCTCGAAAGAGAGAATTTAGCTTCAACAGAGGTTTATGCCGAAGTAACGGCGAGCGCAATACCACACAGGTATAAATGGGTCATTTATGCAGGTTTAAGAGAAGCGTTAACCCTTCTCGAGGGTAGAAACATTTCAGTTTACTCAATACCAGAGTGCACGTTGTTCTATCCGGTTGATGTAAATAAAGTAAAAACGCCTGTACTGGCTGTTGAGGGTCCTTATGAGGAATTTGCTGTCTTCGAAACCGCGCTTCTCGGCTTTCTAGCTTCAGCCTCTGGAGTTACTACTAAGGCGGCAAGGGTTAAGAAAGCTGCTTGCAATCGCCCAGTACTTTCCTTTGGGGCGCGGCGCACTCACCCAGCAATAGCACCGTTTGTAGATTATTATGCATACATAGGTGGTTGTGATGGTGTTTCCTGTGTTAAGGGAGCTGAACTGCTTAACATAGCACCGTCAGGCACCATGCCCCACAGCCTCATGATAATATTTAGAGCAGTTAAGGGTAACCACGTTGAAGCTTGGATAGCTTTTGATAAACACGTTGAGCCGGAAGTGCCCAGAATAGTACTCGCTGATACATTCTGGGATGAAACAGAAGAGACTCTAAAAGCGGCAGAAAAGCTTGGAACAAGGCTATGGGGTGTCAGGCTTGATACGCCTAGCAGTAGACGAGGAGATATAGCTGCTATTGTGAGAGAGGTGAAATGGAAGTTACGAACTGCTGGCTATAATCATGTAAGGGTAGTTGTGTCAGGTGGGCTTGATGAGAACGTGATACCAGAGCTAATTGAAGCTGGTGCTGATGCATTCGGCGTCGGCTCAGCCATAGCTAATGCTCCCTACATAGATTATGCTATGGATATCACGGCTGTCAAGGTTAAAGGTGAATGGATTGCGATATCTAAGAGAGGTAAATTCAGTGGTCGTAAACAGGTCTATAGATGCTGGAATTGCCTTAAAGACATGGTGACCCTTGCTGAGGATAACGCGGAAAAATGTCCAAGTTGTGGTGGACCTGTTGAGCCGTTATTAACCAAGGTAATGGAGGTAGGTAGAATACTCATAGAGAGAGAACTGCCAGAAAACTTGCGTAAACGTGTACTAACCCAGATCCAGAAGGTAGAATTATAAGGCCCAATATCTACTTGTTACTTAAAAATTCCATAGCCTTGTTCCAAGCTTTTCAGTATCGGCGAACGATTTTAGGCTTATCCTGTTACGAAGACAGTGCTGTATGCCCCATGCTGAAGGGTTAAACAATGCTAGCTTGCTGATAGTATTCACTTACATGAGAGTTTCAACATCGGCAAATTGTTACTTGATGCGGCCGCCGGGATTCGAACCCGGGTTCTCCGGCGTGGCAGGCCGGCGTCTTAACCAAACTAGACTACGGCCGCTATTTTCAAGCACCGGGGATTTAATGGGGTGATATATATTTGCCGCATCCTAAAGCAGTTAACTCTGAGCTACTTATTGTGGTAAAAGTAAACAATATATTCCCTCTTCTTTACGTGAAATACAGCCGGGGTCGCCTAGCCTGGTCGAGGGCGCCGGACTCATAATCTAGATCAATTCGGGATAGGATATCCGGTCAACCCGGGTTCGAATCCCGGCCCCGGCACTAATTTATGCTCTATCTCTAGATAGCTGATGATTGACGATTAATTTACTGTTTGATGTACGTTAAGTCATCGAAAAGATGGGGAAGGCTCCGTTAACCTTACCCCCCACCGTGATATTCCTGTAACTAGTACCTGTTTAGCCATACTCTTCAATGTATCAGCTACGCGCCCAGCATCTTCTTTCCAGCATAAAGCTACCACAAATCCTCCGCCTCCAGCGCCAGTCAACTTCGCTCCTAGAGCTCCTGCCTCTCTAGCTGCGTCTACGAGTAAGTCAAGCTTATTGTTAGAAACTCCTATTGCGTGAAGTAACCCATGGTTTATGTTCATCAGTTGACCTACTCTGAAAAAGTCACCCTGTTCCAGCGCATCCTTGGCTGAATAGGCAAGCTCGCCGGCCGCATTGTATATATGTTCGAGTACATGCGGGTAGCGGTCTCTCAGTGTTAAAACTTTAGCCACCATAGCGCCTGTGGACCGTTCGATTCCTGAATCAGCTAACACCAACCTTATAGAACTTATATTAGAGCTTAACTGCCGGAAACGCATTCCCTTTTTATAAAATATAAGCCCGCCGTACGTTGATACCGTGTTGTCTATCCCACTGGGTTTACCGTGGACCACTGTTTCAGATCTGTAAGCAATTTCAGATATTTTTTCTAGGCTGAGCTCTAATCCAAGTAGTTTAGCTGTTGCAGCAACCGTAGCTACAGCAACGGCAGCTGAGGAACCCATACCAGCTGCTCGGGGAATACTTGACTCTATTTTTAAGTTAAGACCCTTGGTCTTATCAGTAATTTTGAGGACTTCTTTAGCTGCAACGTAAACCGGGTACAATGGTCCATTTTTCTCATCTTCGAAACTGAAAAAAGCTTCGCCGTACTCCATTGAGCTAACGTTAACCCCCTCTTTATCAATAAATTCGGCTTTTACCCGTGCTTCAATTTCTACGGCAGCGGCAATCGCAGGCTGTCCACCTACAACAAAATGCTCGCCAACGAGTATAACTTTGCCCGGGGCTATTGCACACACGCTACTCAACTAAATCACCTAAAAACTGCATCAACCTTTCAATAGTCCTTCTATAATCTTCTTTTTTATATAAGTTAACCGCTACTAGGGTTTTTATTAACAAGTCATTTGGGCAAGCCTTGCCCTCACTGTAGCATTTTACTAGGGTTTTCTCGGCGGCCTCTATAGTTAATAGGTACAGCTTACGTATTAGTTCCACAGCCTCTAGCAGCTCGTTTTCGCCTAATTTGGCACCCATCTTGGTTAGAGCCACTGCAGCGTTTCTAGCATTTTCTTCAATTAGTGTGGCATATTGTTCACTACCCGGTATTAACCCCTCTGCAAGCTCATATGATACAATAAACCGATGTGCAGTCGCACGATACCATCTCACGACTAGATTTCGTCGGATTTCCGTCCTCACAACTGCTACTAGTCCACCCTGTTCAAGCATAGATAGGTGATGCGCGATAGATGAGACATTCTTTCCCAAAGCCTTGGCCAGTTGTTGCGGTGTCATTTCTGCAAAGCGCAATAACTGCAGGATTCTCCTACGGGTTTCGTCTGCGAGCAGTTTTGCCACTTCAGGTTCTCTGATGACCTTAACACCGGAATTCATTGAAGAATACTTAGAAAAAGGCTGGAAAAATTTTCCGCATGTCTGACTAGCTCACAGCGGCCTTCTAGAATAGCTAGAGTCAGAATTTCTAAACGAGGAATTTAAGTTCAGAGGTTGTTTTAAGATTGAGAATGCCTCTTACATGCTGTATTTACGAATTAAGCAAACCGTTAAGCCTTAAAGAAATTACCGGAAAACTTGAACGTACTCGTTGGTCAGTACAAATTTTAGGAGATGAAGTAGAAAATAAAGTTTTCCGGATAATCTCGGTGGAAAGGAGGGAAGGGCGCTTAACCATATTTCTTAAAATATATGCTGGTGATCAACGACTGGAAAAAATATTGAAAGTCCGAATTATAAGCTTCAGAGGACACACATACCTGCTTGCTTTTGCCAGTAAAAAAATTGTCAGCAAAATCGCTAAGTCTATAGCAGACGTTTTAGGCGTAGAAGTCTCCACAATAGTAATCCAGCAAAGCAAGCTCAGGAAGATTTACGAGGGGAAGACCATAAAATTAGTTGTTTTCGATATGGTTAGAGTTCCTGGACTTCGTAAAGTAACCCTCTCGGGAAGCTCAGTAGCCGATACTGATGCCTTTAGGGAATATATCAGCGTATGCGAAGTCAGTTATGTATTATTTGAATGGATGGGATTCATAGTTGGTATCAGTGTATCGGGAACAGTTGTATGTTTATCCAAAATCGATGAAGAAGTATTTTTTAAATTAATAGAAGAAGAACTAATTCCACTAGTGGTATCGACTTCTATATGACCGTCTATTTCATTGGTATATTCACACCGTTAAAATGTTTTGATAAGTTTATACCGAGCCTCTATGAGCTGATTCCGCTTGAACACCGTCATCTGACCTTAATATACTTGGGGTATATCAAATATCTAGGCAATACCAAAAATTTCTTCATTTATAATATTCCTCCTATACGGAAGTTTAAGCTATTCTTTCAGGGCATCGAGCCTTACCCAAGCATGGCCAAGCCGAGGTACCTGGCAGCTAAGCCAGATAAGACGAGTACTGAACGGCTTTATGATTTACGGACGAGAATCCTGGACTGCGTAAAAAGTTCAGTTGTCGACAAGTATGAGGTATTCAAACCTCATGTTTCTATAGCTTACACTCGCGCGAAGCCTTCCTTAGATCTAATTGAGCAAGTTCAACATGTTATTAAGGAAAGTAAAAGCATCAAAGAGTCTTTGATTGTAGAAAAAAATCTCGTTAGTTAAAGCTAAAGCGGGTAAATTTTTGGAAATAGCTTACCTAAACCTTACTATATGAAATATTCAATGCCCTCAAGCGCTCTCAGCCAGCTCGTCTTGGAGCTCCAGGTGCCTCCGGAAATACTCTGCAGCGAAACTACACACAGGAACTATCTTTAGTCCATTTTCCTTAGCCCAGGCAACTGCATGTTGCAAAAGTTTTGTGGCAAACCCCTTCCCACGGTACTCCGGAGGAGTATAAGTCTTATTAATGTAAAATTTTTTCTCCTTAATTTCATATTGCAAGAATGAGTAGGTGCCTGGTGCCAGCCTGATCAGGAACATACATTGTTCAGGCCTGTGTAATACTGTATTTTCTTCACTCATATGAGAGCTGAGAGTTACAGCTTTATACGTTTTATCTTAAAACGATATCCGCGCAAGAGATAAAAATAGATGGATAGACAACCCGCGGAGGGCCCGTAGTCTAGTGGTTAGGATGTCCGCCTTACAAGCGTGCCTCGGTAGCCGAGGGCTAAGAACGCGGGAGGTCCCGGGTTCGAATCCCGGCGGGCCCACTATTTTACATATTCATTTTCCCTCTATTTTCTAACTTATATTGTGCAGCCGGTAGGGCTAAGCGCTATGCGGAGAGCATCCAGTTCGTGGCGTGACAATTTTTTAAGTCTTGTGAAGTCGCCGATTACAACGTTTGCTTTAGCCTCCTCCTCATGCACAAGGTTTGCAGAGACTCTTAACTTGCGAATCGAGCCAGCCAATTCTTCGGCCAATTTGTAGCACGCCTTAGTATATCCTATTTTGCATTGAATGTCTTTTTTTAGTTTAATGAGTTCGGATATTAGTTCAATGGTTTTGTCGTTTTCTCTTACAATACTAGTGTAAGCCATAATGTCGTTTATCAGTATAACCATACCAATGTTTCTTGCCCCTACATCGATTCCTACCGTCATCTTAGTACTTCTTTCTAATTGATGTGCTAGCCAGCAAGCGAATAAAGCAACCTGGTGCTTAGAACGTAGTATTTCCTTAGGTACTTTTTTACCATTGTTACTAACCTCGATAAATGATTCTAAACCAAGGTCCCTTATCGTTTGATAAAGTAGGTGAATAGAGCGTAGATCCGGCGCGCACAGAGCTACACGCCGCGTTCTCAGGGCTTGTTCCAAGCTTCGCATACTTCAATCATTTTATTCAATTCTATCCTATTTCTGTCAAGGAGTATATTAGGGTCCGCTAATTCACGCTCCTCAAGTATAACCTCTTTCTTAACAACCTTCAGCCTTAATAGATAAGGCTTTAGAAGCCGAATATACCGCAGGCCGAGCGGTCCGCCGGTTCTCTGGTCTTCTCCGCATACAGTGATGACTTTACCTGAGTTCTCAATTATGCTAGTGAATATCTGGATTTCAGTCAGTGCCATACGCATTATGTAGCTTTCCTTAAGAACTGCTCTGTAAGGAATTATATTTGCCAAAAACTCATCTAACACGATAGTCCTACAATCACCTGCTCTCGTTTCCCCAAGCACCTCGAACACTTTGAGTAACTCGCTGTAGAAAGACATTGTCTGAAAAACTTTAGCCTCCTTTGGGAGTTTTTTCAGACGTGCATGTCTTCCGGTACCTATGTATAGAAATGGCCTAGAGTTATAGGCAATCAATAGGGCTAATCGTGTTCTTAATGAGCCCGGAGGCCCATAAATGACTAATCCTTTTTTCTCCTCTAAAATCCGTGTTAACAAGTAGAGTAAGTGTTCAGCCTCCGGTTTTTTGCGCATAAAGTACTATAACTAACAGTGAGCCGACAATTATTAAAACTAAACCGGTCGCAATCGAGAGCTTAGCCGTTTCGCTGCGGATTTTTCCACTCCCGGTATACAGTAAGTAATAGCCAGCTACTACCATAAGGTAACCTACAAAGGATATTGTCAGCTCTATGAAGTTTTGGTAACTTCTACTTGCTACTGGTCCTATGATAGATGTCACTGCTATGAACTCTTCCGGGCTATGAATCATGGTATATAAAATGTTAAAAACCCCACATAGCAGGAATAAGCTGGCAGCAATGATTAAAGGAGCTAAGATAATTGGATCCAGAATTTTTGTTATAAATCGCGGGATTTGAGACATTATAGGCCTCATTTCTTTTACAGATATAAACTTTCGTTTACAATGACTTTTTGTTAGGTCTTTTCCCGACTTTTACGATAGGGTCTTCGTTTTCTCCATTAAGCTGCTGTAGAAAAGGCTATTGTACCTAGAAGCATTGCAAGAAGTGTAATTTTTCGACTGTTTTCAGCATGCCTTATGTCCTGCTTTAGTAGGATGTATATTGCTGTGAACGAAAATAACGTATCAGTGACGGACACGAGAGCGGTGTAAATCGCGCGTTTTCCTTGGTCATGAATCAATGGAAGTGCGATAAGGCTAAGCAAGATGGCGAATATGAACAAGACAGCTGCTAAAAAAGCCGCAAAACGCCGACCCTTAACAACAGCAATTGTTTTAATTCCAACCCGCTTGTCGCCCTCGAGATCTCTTATACCCTTTAACACTTCTCTACCTAAAGTAGCTACAAAAGCTATGAGTGTGAAAATAATAGCTAATAAAGGTATCTGGTAACCACTAGTAACGGTTGCTCCAAATAGGAAGGGTAGGGAAGTGTCAAGACTCACGACCAAGTTACCGATAAACCCCAATCGCTTGTAACGAACGTTGTATGCCATGCCGCTCGTTATAGCTGCCAGTACTACTACTAGTGGCATTATTCCAAGGAATAAAGAGAGCGCGGTTCCGAGTAATAAAGTTAGATAGCCAGCCATGATTGCCTCCTTTAAGCTAATCTCGCCGGTAACTAATGGACGGTACGGGGCATTTATTTTATCTTCATCAATATTGTAAATATCATTGAAAATGAAGAGGCCAGCCTCCACAAGTACTGTAATCACTATCGCTAGTACAGCTTGTATAAGGGGTGTATACATCCATCCTCCCGCTCCAAGTGCACAGCCAGTTACTGCAGCTACTGAGGCTATAATGCCATGCTCAATCCGGGTGAGTTTGAAGTAAGCAGATACTTTGCCCACAGGGTATTCTCTAAAACCACTTTAAAACAGCTACTGCTAATTTAACCGGTAAATTTAAGTGCTTCATTTGTAGAGAACCTACAGGTTGCCATGTACATAATTGCCTGTAACAAGTGCTCTCTAGTACTTTATGCCGGTGAGAAACCAATTGATGTGCTAAGGGTTCTTGTTAAGTATGGTGATAAATGTCCTCGGTGTTTACACAAGTTTTCTCTGAAACCAAAGCAGATACGCGCTCATGCACGGTCCGTTAGGAACTACTAAGCTCCCGCCTCATATCAACTACAAATTTATTAATCGCTTTTCAAGGGTTCATCGGATGAGCAGTCGAACTAAAGTAGTCAAGGATAAATTACTATCAGGAATTTTTCGGGCTTTAGCCTTACCAGCCGATAGTCGATTCATAGCAGCTGCAGTAGTTTCATTCAGCGTATTGTTATCACTGCTTATCCGGCTTGCTCCGCTACGATGGGGTGTGTACTTAAACGAATTCGATCCGTACTACGAGTACTATTTAGCTGAGACTCTCCTACAGAAAGGTAATGGCGACCTTCTCAAAGGACTTGTCTGGTGGTTTAGCTGGTGGTTTGATCGAAGTGAACGGGATACCCTGTTCTGGGCTCCAGGAGGCAGAGATACGAGGGCCTCTAGCCAGTTAGGAGCTCCTCTATTTTCAGCTGTGACGTATACTCTACTAAAGGGTTTGGGCTTCGACATTGATCTCTACACAGTCCATGCCTTCATACCGGCTGTTGGAGCAGCGTTTACATGCATATTCGCTTACTTTTTAGCCAAGGAGTTATGGGATTCGAGTGCTGGAGTGCTATCCTCACTTTTTATGAGCTGTTGTTGGCCATTTATTTATAGAACCAACTTAGGAGCTAAGCATGAGGGTTTAGCTATACCTTTAATGTTAGCTTCTTTCACGCTTTTTATTCAAGCCCACAGAAGAGGGTCTATTATGCGGGGAATAGTATCAGGGATCCTTATGAGTTTAGTTGTTTTCTCTTGGGGTGGCTTCCTTTATCCTTGGAATCTACTAGCTCTAACTGTTTTAATTTGGTTACTGATTAATCCTGGCGATACCAGAACCGCAAAGGTTTACATACCATACTTTACTTTATCGAGTATCGCCATAGCACTACTACCAAGGTTCGGCCCCCGGATGGCTTATGCTTCACCTGCAGCAATTGTACCTTTACTAACGATCGGAGCCTCTCTCCTCACGCATACTCACCTTTTACCCACCCTAGGCAGGACAAGAAGTGTAGATAGGAAAACCACAGTTATAATTGCAACCTGTATAGGCGTGATTTTCTTTTTAGCCTGGTGGACCGGTGTTCTCGTTTCGCTTCCTGGTAGAATAATAGCGGTTATCATGCCTATTCTACGCGAAGTAGGTGTAACCACAGTAGCTGAACACGCCGTACCAACATGGGCCTCTATCTACGGCGATTACAGCTTACTTATACCATTTTCTGCTTTCGGTGCACTACTCAGCGGCTACAGGATGCGTAAACGCTTTGAGGATCTTTTTGCAGTTTTACTCTGGTCTTCGGCCGCCTATGCTGCTGCTTCTATGGCTAGGTTAACTCTCTTATTAGGTCCAGCCGTAGCTCTTCTAACTGCTTCAGCATTCTCGGAACTTATAGGCAAACTAATAGCAGCTAGGATTACCAATGTAAAAGCTCGGAAAAGAGCCGGGATCAGCGATGAACTAGTAGCATTAACCATCATTTTAGTTTCAGCCTTACTTTTAGTCCCCCTACTCAATTATACGGCTTTAACTGCAACTCATCAACCAGCGTTAATACTCAGCTCTTCAATCCCGGTTGTTGATTATAATTACCAATATACTGATTGGATTTCTGCACTCGAGTGGATTAAGGCGAACGTGCCTACTGGATCCGTTATCGCAACTTGGTGGGACTACGGTTACTGGATTTCTGTTAATACTCTGAGAAATACTACTTGTGATAACGCGACAATCGATACCAACCAGATACAGAAAATAGCTAAGGCTTTTCTATCACCAGAGGAGGAAGCTCTTCGGATTTTTGAGGGGTTAAACGTTACATACGTAGTGGTTTTTGAACCTTTCCTATCCGCAACTTTACCCAACTTAGGCATTACAGTATATTATTCACCAGCAGGAAGCGCATACGGAGGAGACTTAGCCAAGAGCTACCAAATGGCCCGTTGGATTGGGGCCGATACAGAGAAGTACCTCGGGTTCGGATACGTTGACAGCTACCCCATTATAGTGCCGAAGGATAATGATGAAGCTCGTAATGCTACACTTTATCGGCTACTTTTCTCTAGGGCTACTGGGAGGTACTTCTACATTTTTGATCAACAGCTATCTTACTGGATAAGCTACGAGGGTCCCCGCCCGACGATACCAGAGCCCGAGCACTTTGAACTTGTATTTGCTTCGTCACCTAACAGGTGGGTATTAGTATATAAGGTCATTTACCCTGAGCCGAAGACTCCCTAAGTAGCTTCATAGCTCTCCTGTACTTGCCATACTTATCTTCTGGGGAAAATTTCGGTGGATGTGGTATCCGAATATTACCGCCACAATGAGGGCACTTATCGGTTTTTAGCGTATATCTACCGCAATCTAAGCATTTTCTCAACAACCATCGACTCATAGTTGCCTAATCCCTCTGCTTTTCAAAACTAGCTTGGCATCCCTCTTCCAATGCTTTCTGTAACAAAATTTTTTCTAATTCATTAATGAAATTCTCCAAGTGTTTGGGATCGAAAGCTTCAGCTTCTAATCTATACTTAGGAGACCCTTCAACATAGAATCGGGCTTTAATCTCAGGATGTTTTTCTTTTACCTCTTTCCATGCTGTAAGGATCGCTCGAAGCCTATTAACACCGTCCCCTTTAGAGCACCTAACCGTGAATATGCATCTAACTTTAACCTTAGGTACTCTAACATAATTCTCTGCTAATTCCAAAAAAGTTGATAACCAGGGCTCTTTCACACCGGCTTTTTCGAGAGCTTTTCTCCCTTCCCTGACAGCGGCTTCGAATCCTGTGAAGATTTCTCCGTAGGTTTTCTCCAGCTTTTCTGCTTCACGGGTTGCTTCGCTTAGTGATCCCCCCAGTTTCCTGGCCGCAAGCTCGAGTAATTTCGCAGCCCTCTGGGATCTCTTCCATTCTTGAAGCTTAGCTCTTCTTTCATTTTCAGCTACGCGTTTTAACGATACATCTACATGTTTTCTTTTAGGATCTATTCTAATAACTTTAAAAACTTTCTTTTGGCCAATTTTCAAAACTTCTCTTATATTCTTAAACCAAGAATGAGATACTTCATTAAACGGTATATATGCTTCTAAACCCCCATACTCGTCCAGTGTAATGAATGCTCCATGATCCTCTATTTTCTTTACGGTACCGACCACTAGTTCAAAGAGCTTTGGAAGCTCATGTGTTGACAAACAACTCACCGCCATTAATTTCAATCAAGTGTTTTAAGCACTTCTCCCCCAATCGATGCTCTACCGCCTGTAGGTTTAACTAAAATACGACCACACATATGACACGAAACATTGTACGTCGCATGGGTAAATATAATCTGTTCGTTACCACAGTCAGGGCACCGTACTAAGATAAATTTGCTACGAGGAAATGGTACAAGTATTTTACCAAAGAGCGGCATTTATGACACCTTTTCAGCAAGCTCAAACTTTCTTAACCTACCAAGGGATTTATGCCGCATATAGCCACAAACGCTGCATTTTAGCCTGATTACCTGCTTTTTTGTAACTTTGGCGAATTCCTTTTGTTCGGGTTTTCTCTTTGAACCATATCCTTCTTGTTTACGAAGGTATCTACGTTGACCAGCGGCAAGCGTTCTTCTCTTACCGGCTTTATATACCGATACTTGGTGTTTAGTATAGGCTTTGCAACGGGGACAGTACGATCTAACTTCCTTGGGAAATCTCAAGCTTTAACCCCCAACCTTGCATAGGTATGCAGTATTAAGCGTTACGCGCTTTTGCACACGTTTTATCTAACTGTCATTTAAGTCTACAATTTTTTTCGCTACGCCTGCTCTCTCGAGCTCTGCTGCATCTGTACTTGGAATAATAGCTACATCGTTCATAGAGAATGGACCGAGAATTCTTCCGTCACTTAATACCACTTTTGAGTAAGGTTTAGAAAATGATACTATGGATAGCTTTAAAACTTTTCCTTTATTTTGAGATGAACTAGCCTCTAATTTAGAAATACTGGATAGCGTTTCAAGTATTTTATCTAGGATTTCCGATTCTTCTTTAGGCACTACAATATTGGGTTTCTCTCCCTTAAACCAAACATATAGTAGCTCCTTAGTTAACCTTAAGAGTAGTATACTATGCACTGTACTGTGCACCCTTTTAATCCATTCTTCTAGTAGCTCCTTGCTAATTTCGCCGCTAACTGTGACATTGTGTATCTCAGATAGGCGAGTCTTTATTTTAACATAGAAATCAACCTCTAGAGGATAAACTTCATTGCTTTCGATTTCTCTTTTAAGTATATTTTGAAGGTAGCTTTCCACGTCGCCTATACCGGACATTTGGTCGAGTACCATATCCCTTACGGCTTATATAGACTCTTCGCTAACGCTTTTTTACTCTCTTAGTTATAATACTTGGAAGTTAACAACTTCTGCTCCGTTAAGCAATAAATATAATGCAGCGTATAAAGGGATCTTTCCCTCATTCTCTTTTAGATTTACATCAAGCATGACTTGTGGAACTCTTTTCGCTTCGATGAAGGCTTCTCCTCTAAAGGCTTTAACTTTATCGAGGGGGTTTTGGTTTTCTAATTCCTGAATGCTAAAAGTAGCGGCTTTAAGCCCGGTCCTGCCGTGCAAGCTATTTTTTAGCCTTATTAGTCTATGTATATCCACTGTTACCTTTTCATCAATAGCTGCTTTCTCGCTTGAAATGCAATTCTCGATAATGATCTGCCAAGTTTTCAGATCCGTTACAAGCTCGTTGCTAGAAGAATGCAACATAGCCCAGCGAACTATGCGTCCATACCAACCAGGGCTACTTGAATCAAATCTAAGTTTGTATCCCCCAGGAACCCGAATGAGTACTTGCCTATAGTCTAACCCCACCCCTCTAATATAATCAACAATCTCGCGCCTGCCATCTTGCCCGAGGCTTTTAACAGCCTCTGATTCAACATGTACGTGAAATCCCCTATGACCTGAGAATGTAACAATCATTTCGTTTTTAGATATGCCGAAATCATTCTCTAAAAATTCGTTTAGCTTCAATACTTCATCCCGAGCTACATTAATGCATGTCTCACAAATCCAAACCTCTCTCTCTATACTTTCACTACCGCACCTAGGACATTTCTCGCATGTACCCCACCCCGTGGCTCCACATTTCTTGCATGACCATCGATCATGGAGCTCTTTACAAGGAGTTTCAACATGATCTACGTCTATATCGAAAACTAAGTCCGCACCCCGCCAACCCTTTGAATCCATATCTTTAGCCGAGGGATTAGCGTAGTAGGCTGATGAATGGTAGACGTGACGCGGAACGGAGTAGCGTAGTTGCTCAATAAGATCTGCTGGGGTATAAAAAGAAACGTGCCTTTGCATTCCGGCTCCTTCAAAGTAGGAGAATGCGAACTCACGCATCGAGAAAGAACTGATGTTTACATCTTCTGGGTTAAGTTTTCTATAATAATCTCGAAAAAGGATCTTTCCTATCGTAGCAGGCTTGGAGCATCTGTTCATACTTTATCTCGCTTGGAGGCTATATGGGGTCGCAGCGATTTCCAGTAGTACTGAAGAGGATGTTTAACGCCACATTCAGCTATGCAGAGACCTAAGGTTTTCATGTTATCACATTTGTATGGTGAGTACTTTTTCCTAGAACCCCTCATTCCAGCTATGTGTTCAATTTGGTATCTAGTTACTTGTTCTTTAAAATCGGGCGCGACTCTAAAGACTTCAAGGACTTCTTCTACGTTTAATCCTATGTTTAACATAAATGACGCAAGCATAAACCTTGCGCTATGTGGTATGTTTTTTCCAGCCTTCACACTATCTATAATGGCTTTTACACAAGGAGGTAGAGCCTTTTCCCAGTTATCGACTTCAACTATCTCCCAGTTTTCTTTAATATTCCTTAGATATGTACCCCATTCAGAGCTTAATCTTTCAGCTAAAGAGTATAGGGAGTCAGGAATTTGTAGCTCTTCTACTTCGACTTCTTCTACTCTTTTTTCAATTAGAGCTCTTAACCGTTCCTCTCCAAGCCTAATAGTTTCTACCCTATTAACATAAACCCAGCCTTTGTCGACTACGCGGTGAACAAGTTTCCATGAGCCTCTCCTTTCTGGTATACTGTCTAAATAATCGAAAACACTGATAGATAAAGGATAACCGAAAACGTTTCCCTCATACCTAACTTTAATCCCTAAACTGTTAAGAAGATATAGTAGTTTATCTAGCTCTTCTCCACTCAAGAAAAACCGGGTTCTCCTAGCAAAGGTTGTAGCGAACCGTCTAACGAGTAAGCGATCACCTATTAATTTTAAAACTAGTAAACTTGTCATAAAAGAAATTATCTCCTCGTCGCAATCTCCAGCAGGTGGAGATATCTCAGAGTTTCTTATAGAGGCTTCAATATATTGACTTGCTCTCTCAATTATACTTTTTAAAGCACCACTAGCCATGTCGGCCAGTGTTAACCCCAACTCTTTTACTCGCTCTATTGCAATTGGTAGAAAAGGGTATTTACGCAGGTCATCATCGGTTATTAATAGTTCGCTCTTCAAGGCGTCTTATGCCTCTAGCCTCGGGGCTAGATAATACCTCAGAGTTCCGCCTCCCACGATTTCAAAACTTAACGACAAAGGCTTGTTTGAAGAGAACTCAACAGTTACTAGTTCGCTTATCCTGTAAGCTTTGCTGACGATGTCATCTAAGTAATTTAGGCTATAGCTTGCAATAGATGGCTGTCTCACCTCATATTCTATAAGAGATCCGCTTTCCGGCGAAAACTTAGCCTCTAATTCTCCTTTATCGCTTTTCGCGATAATTTTTAGCGTGTTTTCCTCCCCTATGAATTTAACAGTATCACTTATCATTTCAGCATCTTTTAACGAATCTCGAAACGTATCTGATAGCATTTTAGCAACAACATCAAACGTGACCCTGGGTGTTGGTAATTCCTCTCCCATAACATCGATGAGAGGAAGCGAAAAACTCCTCTCAGCTTTGCCGGCAAGTATTACCTTAAACCTTCTTCCTTCAATCTCGAAGATTATTTTATCTTCGGCTTTAGCCCTTCTCAGAACTTTATTAAGATCATCAAAATTGACCCCTATCTTAACTTGACTTTCCCCTATATCATATATACTAAAGGCCTCTCTGGGGACATGTAAATCAACCATTGCTATTCTTGAGGGGTCTAATGCACGTAGCTTTAGAGCCTCACCATCCATTATGAAACTCGCCTCATCGACAATTGCATTTAGGCTTTCCATCAAATACCTCCAGTCCCTAGCATCCTGAAATTCAAACCTAATGGGCATAACATTCCTCGGAATATTGTTTCCTTTGATGTACTATTTATACTAGTCGTCCATTCTTCTCTTTATCTAATCGGCTGTTGAGTTAGAAATTTGAAAGTAATATCTTTAGATAAATTATATATCTAGTTATAATGTTTTATATAAGCGGTGTTCTATGAAATTGCTTACGTTCACTGATATTCACGCCATACATAACCACATTTGACGCACTTGAAAAACCTAGTAGCCGGTTCGTCACCCGCTCTAGTTTGCATTTCCCAATAATAAGCTTCTTCACTCCTACAGCGGGGGCATTCGATCTTCGTTTTGGGTAAGACTTCCACCTTGACATTGCTATCAATGACGAGTATTACATCATCTGGTTTGCGCTGTACAGTTCGCTTAACTTTATAAGCCTCTTTGTTATCAGCTAAGGATTCGTATCCGCACCTTTGGCATCTTAGTACTGTTTTATCGTTTCTCCTTTGCGGTAACATTAGGCTACCGCACTTTGGACAATACTTCATGGCTAACCCAAGGGGATCTAGTAATCACCTTTAGCTTTTTCCGTTCAATATTTGAGCAAGTAGTTAAATTTTCTGATATCTTCAGAACTATTGTTTTGGATAGACGGTGTCATCCATAAAAGCTAGTTTGAACTTTCTAAAAGGCTTGACGGCAACCCTATATACTGGTTTGTGTCTATGGTCGCGTGGAACAATGTCTAGAGTATAACATACTACTAGAACGAGCTTATAAAATGATACCTTCGAAAAGCATAGTGAGGGAGCGGTTCGAAGTAGAAGAACCCGAAGTGATGGTTACAGGAAAAAGAACTTTTGTCTTAAACTTTAAGAAAATATGCGATGACATGAACAGAGAGCCAGAGATCCTTCTGAGGTACTTGCTGAAAGAGCTGGGAGCGTCGGGTAACCGAGAAGAAGATGTAGCAGTTATATATGGAGTATTTTCCTCTAAGATGATTAAGGAATTAATTAATTTGTTCTTGAAAAGCTACGTGTATTGTTCAGTATGTGGTAGTCCGGATACTATTCTAAGAAGAGAGGAAAGGAAACTGATGCAGTTAAAATGTATGGCATGCGGTGCTTTAACTCCAGTTAAACCATTTTAACTTGGTATTGCAGGCGTAAAGGCTTTATTCATCCATAGTTAAACATAGATGATGAACGAATTACCCAGCGACGCTGAAGTTCTCATGAACCGAATAATAGCTAAAGCGGCATGGCTCATGCATGAGGGACGTATAATTAAGATAAGCGATAAAATGTACTACGTGGTTGGGAGGAAAAACAGGCACATTGTTAGGGTGAATAATGAAGAGCTTTCATGTACTTGCGATGGCTTCAAAGAGAGGAGCGTATGTTCGCATGTAATAGCTGTTTCGACAATAATTAAATTTGGTGGGGGGGAAGAACGTTTTGATGAGTTCGTAAGGAATCGAGTATTGAGGGAGCTTAAGCTCCTGGGCCGACAACCTATAAGATGATCATAGAAGGTGCGAAATTATTTGACTAATTTATCAGGGAACTCCTCAAACCCTATGCTGCGAAGAGCGCCAATGAGCTCACGCATCAAATATTTGGGTCTGACGGTTTGGTACACTTCATAGATCAGTTCACGGACGCTCGTCATCCCCTAATTCTATACTTACATTACTATTTTAAAAATATTTATAGTGGTAGGATTATTAAGACCAGTAAACCCAATCAATGGTAACTACGTGAAACATTTATATTTTCACCATAGTTTCCACGCTTGAAACTTTTAGCGCAACTTTACAGACTATTGTGAAAAATACTAGGGTAATCCTTAAAACATCACATGTACTCCCCTCCCGAGAGGCATGGCTAAGGATAAGGCAACGAAGATAATATTATGGTTCGAAGAGCTGACAAAAGAAGATGTCCCCCTAGTTGGTGGCAAATGTGCTAATTTAGGTGAAATGAGCAGAGCCGGTATACCTGTCCCACCAGGTTTCGCCGTTAGTGCTTATGCTTACAAACGTTTCATAGAGGAAACTGGTATCAAAGATAAGATACAGGATATTTTGAGAGAACGGGTAAGACCAGGCGCCTCCGCTCCAGAGGATTATATAGAAGCTAGCAAAGAAATTAGAAAATTGATAGAGAGCACATCCATGCCTAAAGATATTGAAAATGAGATAAAGAGAGCTTATAAGGAGCTCAGCAAGCGTGTAAGTAAAACTGAAGAGTTTGTAGCTGTACGAAGTAGCGCTACAGCAGAAGACTTACCCGATGCAAGTTTTGCAGGGCAGCAAGAAACGTATCTTAACGTGAAGGGAGAAGATGACGTTGTTGACAAGGTTAGGAGATGCTGGTCCAGTCTATTCACCCCTAGAGCCATATTTTACAGGGAAAGTAAAGGGTTCTCGCACGAGAAGGTTTTGATAAGCGTAGCTGTACAAAAGATGGTCAACTCCCGTGCGGCAGGAGTTATGTTTACAATACATCCGGTCACCGGAGAGCAAGATAAAATAGTAATCGAAGGGTCCTGGGGGCTTGGCGAGAGCGTCGTATCTGGGAAAGTCACTCCCGATGAGTGGGTTGTTGATAAAAATACATTAACCGTAGTCGACAGGAGAGTAGCTGAGAAAAATTTTGAGATAGTAAGAGATAAGTTGACTGGCCGAAACTTAGAAAGGGAGGTTGAACCGGAACGAAGAACAAAACCGGTTTTAAACGATGAAGAGATACGTAAGTTAGCAGAGCTCGCTGTAAAAATCGAGAAGCACTATGGCAGACCAATGGATATAGAATGGGCCATCGATGGAGATTTAAAATTCCCTGAAAACGTGTTTATTGTCCAGGCGAGACCGGAAACCGTATGGAGTTCTAAGGGTATTGAAGCTGAACCAGCAGAGGCTAAAGGCGTAAGATTAGCTGAGGCTAAAGCAGTAATAAAAGGTCTTGCTGCCAGTCCCGGCGTAGCATTTGGCAAAGCTAAAGTTTGCTTAACCCTCGAAGATGCAAAGAACTTGATGCAGAAAGGGGATGTCTTAGTTACCAGGATGACCGATCCTGACTGGGTACCGTACATGAGGCTGGCGGCAGCGATTGTGACCGACGAGGGGGGTATGACTGCCCATGCGGCTATAGTTAGTAGAGAGCTTGGGATCCCGTGTATCGTAGGCACGCGTGAGGCAACTAAGTTAATGCAAACAGGGAATGAATACACAGTCGACGCCAGAGCTGGAGTTATTTACGAAGGGTATGTTGAGGATCTTTTAGGCAAGAAAGAAGAGAAACCAGCGGCTATAACGGCACCCTTAGAGCTTGTAGTAAAACCGGCTACTGCTACAAAGATCTACATGAACTTGGGAGTACCAGAAAAAATCACAGAGTATAAGAATTTGCCATTCGATGGCATTGGGTTAATGCGTGTTGAATTCATAATGGCCAGTTATGTTGGCGAACACCCATTATATTTGCTTGAAATTGGAAGGGGTGACACCTTAGTTAACAAGATGGCTGAGGGTATTGCAATGGTAGCTAGGGAAATATATCCTAGACCCATTGTCGTTAGGTTCAGTGACTTTAAGACCAACGAGTATAGGCAGTTAAAAGGAGGTGAAAAGTATGAACCGCATGAAGATAATCCAATGCTGGGCTGGCGAGGAGTAAGCAGGTATATCAGCCCACAGTATGAGAAGGCTTTCAGGCTTGAAGTTCAAGCGATAAAGAAGGTTAGGGAGGAGATGGGGCTCGGCAATGTATGGGTAATGGCACCCTTTGTGCGAACTCTCTGGGAAGCAGAAAAATTTGTAAAGCTTTTAGCTGAAGAGGGGCTTGAGAGTGGCCGAGACTTCAAGATATGGGCGATGGCAGAGGTCCCAAGCATAGTTTTCTTAGCCGAAGAGTTCTCTAGGTACTTTGACGGATTCAGTATAGGTAGCAATGACCTTACACAGCTTACCTTAGGTACTGATAGGGACAGCGCTATTCTACCAAAAATTGATCCACGATACTTTGACGAGCGCGATCCAGCGGTTAGAACTGCTGTAGCTATGTTAATCGAAAAAGCTCACAATTCACCGTATGGCTATAGGACAGTGAGCATTTGTGGCCAAGCGCCTAGCGTTTATCCAGAATTCACAGAGTTCTTAGTTCGAAGCGGGATCGATAGCGTAAGTGTAAACCCTGATGTTGTAGCTAGAACTAGAGAGCTTGTATCCTCTATTGAACGCAGAATAATGCTTGAAAAACTGCTTGGTATTGAACACTGTGACGACGATCTAGGTTGGCCTATGAGACGCCCTAAGAAAGGTCTGCCGAACGTTTGGGCACGCCGGGTCGATGAATTAAACCTATAGCAACGATAAGCATTAATCTTTTTTATTACTTTACTAACCCTGACAGTTTTTACTAATGATTAAATTGAACTCAGGTAAAGACCCCTTTTAAAAATAACACAAACTTTATGTATGATATCCACTCCAGCCTTTAGGCATGTCACGTAGAATTAATATTTTAGAACATGAACTTGTACCGCAGCATATCCTCCTCAGCGAAGAGGAGGCCTCTAAAATTTTGAAAAGAATAGGTGTGTCCAGACGGCAGTTACCATGGATCCTTGCCTCGGATCCTGTGGCCAAAGCCATCGGTGCAAAACCGGGCGATGTAGTCATGATCATTAGAAAGAGTCCGACGGCAGGAGTATCAGTTGCTTTAAGATACGTGACCAGAGGGTGATTCGAATGAGTTGGAGATATTCAAGGGATGATGCTTGGTTGTTAGTTCAAGCTTTTATTAAGGAGCATGGTTTAGTAAGGCAGCACCTGGATTCGTACAATAAATTTGTAGAGAAAACCTTACAAGAAATAGTAAATGAGGCGGGACCCGTAGAGTCCGGCATTCCCGGGCTAGTTATCGGTTTAGAGAAGATATCGGTGGAGAATCCCAGGGTCAAGGAGGCGGACGGATCTGAAAGCTCGATCATGCCGATGGAGACAAGAATTAGGAACTTGACTTATGCTGCACCCATTTTTCTAGAAATGACTCTTATTGAAGACGGTGAAGAAAAAGATAGAGCAAAGGTATACATCGGCGATCTTCCGATTATGGTCAAATCAGTGAAATGCCCTCTATCTAAAATGAGTGAGGAAGAGCAAGTAAAAGTTGGCGAGGATCCTCGGGATCCCGGTGGCTATTTTATTATTAATGGATCAGAAAGGGTCCTAATAGTACAAGAAGATTTGGCTGTAAACAAGGTTCTGGTAGACTATGGACCTAGCGGCAGCTCAGTAACTCATGTCGCCAAGGTTTTTTCGTCGACAGCTGCATACAGAGTACCCATAACTGTTGAGAGAACCAAGGATGGACAATTATACGTGACTTTCCCAGCAATTCCGACAAGGATTCCGATAATGGTGATGATGCGTGCTCTTGGATTGGAAAGTGACAAGGAGATAGTTAATGCAATTACTGATGACCCAGATATTTTAAACGAGTTGTATCCAACCCTTATCGAGCAAAGCAGGATCACCCCCTCAGTAGACGAGGCATTAGATTACCTAGGCGCCAGAGTTGCCGTTGGTCAACCTAAGGAGGTGAGGGTTGAACGGGCGCAGCAAGTAATAGACCAGTATTTCCTTCCTCACATAGGTTTAAAGCCGGAAAATAGAGTGGATAAAGCGTACTTTTTAGGTCAAATGGTTGAAAAGTTAATTGAATTAGCTCTCGGGAGAAGAGGTCCAGATGATAAAGATCACTTAGCGAATAAGAGGTTCAAACTAGCGGGAGATTTAATGGCTTCCGTCTTTCGTCAAGCTTTTAGGCAATTCGTTAGAGACTTAAAATATCAACTCGAGAAAAATCGAAGCAAAAGCAGGGAAGTTAACCTACACACGCTTGCAAGAGCTGACGTGATAACAGACAAGCTTCGAAACGCGTTGGCTACAGGCAATTGGCCTGGTGGACGTACGGGCGTTAGTCAGATCTTGGACCGAACGAACTACTTGTCTACTATTAGTCATCTCAGACGAGTTGTTTCACCCCTCAGCCGAACGCAGCCCCATTTCGAAGCTAGAGAGTTGCACGCGACTCAGTGGGGCATGCTGTGTCCAGTGGAGAGCCCTGAGGGACAGAACTGTGGTCTAGTGAAGAATTTAGCTTTGCTTGCCATGATATCGATAGGAATTGATGAGAAAGATGTATATGAGCTGCTTGTATATAGGCTTGGAGTTGTTCCAATAAAGGAGGCCAGAGAGAGAGACGTTAAAGGTAGTAAGGTATTTCTGAACATGAGGCTTATAGGCATTCATGAAGATGGAGCTGAGTTAGTGAAGGTTTTAAGGGAACTAAGAAGGCAGGGCAAGTTACACCACGAAGTTAATATAGCCCATTACAGAAGCGAACATATAGACGAGGTTTACGTTAACTGCGATAGTGGCAGAATACGAAGACCTCTACTAGTTGTTGAAAACGACGAGTTAAAATTAAAGCCTGTACATCTAGCGAAGCTACGCAATGGAGAATGGGGCTGGAGTGATTTAATCAGAAAAGGAATTGTTGAATACCTGGATTCAGAAGAGGAAGAAAATGCACTTATCGCGGAAAATGTCGACTCTATAACACCAGAGATAACCCATGCTGAAATAACGCCTGCCGCTATATTAGGAGTGATCGCCTCTGTGATACCTTATCCTGAGTATAATCAGTCACCGCGCAATAGTTATGAAGCTGCTATGGCGAAACAAGCGCTTGGTTTCCCTGCAGCCAACTTTATTCATAGAATGGATCCTCGTATGCACTTTTTACACTATCCACAGAAACCGTTGGTGAGGACCAAGGTATTTGATTTAGTTAACTTGGATGATAGGCCCTTCGGACAAAATGTTATAGTAGCGGTCTTAACCGGTGGTGGGTACAACATTCAGGATGCCGTAGTGATGAACAAGGCTTCGATAGAAAGAGGATTAGCGCGTTCCACTTTCTTCAGGACCTACGAGGCTGTAGAAGTTAAATACCCCGGAGGTCAGGAAGATAAAATTGAAGTACCCTCTGAAGATGTAATGGGTTATAGGTCTAAAGACTCATATTTGAAATTAGATCCGAGAGATGGTATTGCTTTTCCCGAGTCGGAAGTAAAAGGCGGCGAGGTTATCATAGGTAAAACAAGCCCACCACGCTTTATGAGCAGTTTCTTTGACTACCGGGCAACTACAAAAAGAAGGGATACCTCCGTCAGTATTAGGCTCAACGAATCTGGCATTGTCGACAGGGTCACAATAGCAGAAGACGTTGATGGGAATCGATTAGTGAAAGTTAGGGTTAGAGATCCTAGGCCTCCTGAGCTAGGCGATAAATTTGCATCACGGCACGGCCAGAAAGGAGTAGTGGGTTTAATTTTGCCAGCAGAAGATATGCCGTTTACAGAGGAGGGCATTGTTCCAGATGTCTTGATAAATCCACACGCTATTCCTTCTCGAATGACTGTAGGACAGTTATTGGAATCGATAGCTGGAAAAGTCGCGTCTTTAACTGATACCAGCATTGATGCAACTGCTTTTGAAGGTACTCCGGAGGAGCAGCTTCGAGAGATGCTTCAAAAGCTTGGGTTTAGAAGCGATGGTAAAGAAGTACTCTATAGTGGAATTACTGGTGAGCGACTAGAGGCCGAGGTATTTATCGGAATAACCTACTACCAGAAGCTCCATCATATGGTTGCGGATAAAATCCATGCGAGAGCTAGGGGGCGCGTTCAGATACTTACTAGACAGCCGACAGAGGGAAGGGCTAGAGAAGGTGGATTAAGGTTTGGTGAGATGGAGAAAGATTGCTTAATTGGGCACGGAGCCTCAATCCTGTTGAGAGAACGGCTTTTCGAATCGTCAGATAAAACTCTAATCTTTGTCTGTAATAGGTGTGGTTTCTTAGGATGGTATGATGCCAGGCGGAATGAGTACATTTGCCCAGTATGTGGTGATCGTGGTGAACTTAACCCGGTTTATGTTTCCTATGCCTTTAAGCTTCTATTACAAGAACTCTTAAGTTTGGGAATAGCACCTAAGGTAATTCTAGAAGATAAGGTTGGGGTGGTGTAAATATGGCATTAAGATTCGAGGAAACTAAGTCAATCAAAGCCATCATGTTCGGAGTATTATCTCCCGATCTAATCAGAGCTCTCTCGGTAACGCGTATAGTTGTTCCAGAAACATACGATGAGGAGGGTATGCCTATCAGAGGAGGTCCAATGGATCGCAGGCTGGGTACGGTTGAGCCTGGAGTAAGATGCGAGACCTGTGGAAACTATGTTACATTGTGTCCAGGACACTTTGGTCATGTAGAGCTCGCTAGGCCAGTTATTCATCCACTTTTTGCTAAAACCATTCACTTGTTGTTACGGGCTACATGTAGGAAGTGTGGTAGGCTGCTACTCCCATCTTCAGAGATTGAAGAAGCTAGAAGACGTGTAAATAGGCTTGAGAAAAGATGGCCACTTCTTAAATATAAGTACGGTGAAACTATTGCAAAGAAAGCCGCTAAAAGTACTACATGCCCCCATTGTAATGCACAGCAATATAAAATCCGCTTTGAGAAACCCTATACTTTATACGAAGAAGTGGAAGGCGGATCTGTACTTCTAAGACCTATAGAAGTAAGAGAAAGGCTTGAGCGTATTCCGAATGAGGACCTAGAGGTCTTAGGATTGGATCCACGTAATGCTAGGCCCGAATGGATGGTTCTAACGGTTTTACCGGTACCGCCGATAAGTGTGAGACCTACTATAACCTTAGAGACCGGTATGAGATCTGAGGATGATTTAACCCATAAACTCGTCGATTTACTAAGGATTAATCAAAGGTTGAAGGAAAGTATGGAAGAAGGAGCCCCTCAGCTAGTAGTCGATGACTTATGGAGCCTTCTTCAGTATCACGTAGCTACTCTTTTCGATAACGAGTTACCTGGCACGCCACCAGCAAGACATAGATCTGGTAGGCCTTTACGAACGCTTGCTCAAAGGCTTAAGGGAAAGGAGGGGCGTTTCCGAGGAAGCTTGGCAGGCAAACGTGTAGATTTCTCAGCTCGGACAGTAATCTCTCCAGATCCTAACTTAAGTATAAATGAAGTGGGTGTTCCAATAGAAATAGCAAAGGTTTTAGTGGTACCTGAGAGAGTTACCCCTTGGAACATTGAAGAAATGAGGGAACTGGTTAAGAAGGGCCCCTTCGAGTATCCAGGGGTAAACTATATAGTTAGGCCTGATGGTGCACGGATTGACCTAAGATATGTGAAAGATAGAGAGGCCATAGCTGAAACCTTGAAACCAGGCTATATTGTGGAGAGACACTTGAAGAACGGCGATATAACTTTATTCAACAGGCAACCGTCCCTACACCGCATGTCCATAATGGCGCACAAAGTTAGAGTCCTACCCTTTAAGACATTCAGACTAAACTTACTAGTATGTCCGCCCTACAATGCAGACTTTGACGGTGATGAGATGAACTTACACGTGCCCCAGAATGAGGAAGCCCGAGCAGAGGCACTTACGTTGATGCTGGTTCAGGAACAAATACTTTCTCCGAGATATGGAGCACCGATAATTGGAGGCTTACATGACTATGTTACGGGATCTTACCTTTTAACACGAAAGGATTCGGTTCTAGATAAAAAGAAGATTTCTATCTTACTCTTCGAAGCGAATTTCGAAGGAGCTTTACCTGAACCAGCTATACTGAAGCCGGGTCCGTATTGGACTGGCAAACAGGTGGTGAGTAGTTTCTTGAGGAAGGATTTCAATTTTGAGGGTAAAGCTTCGATTTGCCGGAAATGTCCTTCATGCTTGAAAGAACTATGTCCATATGATGCATACGTAATCATACGAGAAGGGGAACATTTAATCGGTAGCCTTGATAAAAACTCGGTTTCATCTCAAATCCCCTCAACAATGCTTCACGATTACGTGAAACGTTATGGAAATGACGAGGGTAGGCGGCTATTAGATGGATTGTATAAGGGATTCATCCAATACCTTGATTGGTACGGGTTTACTATGGGTTTAGATAGCTTAGATGTACCAGATGAGGCTCTGAAAGAGGTGGATCAACTTTTAGATAAGGCTGATCGGGAAGTCTCTCGGTTAATAGAAAGAGCTAGAAGAGGTGAGCTTGAACCGTTACCCGGCAGGACAATAGAGGAAACGCTAGAGCAAAGAATACTAGAGGTGCTTTCCAGAGCGAGAGATAAGGCGGGTGAAATAGCTAGCAGACATATTGGTCTATTCAAGGAGGCCAATGTTATGGCGAGAACCGGAGCGCGAGCTAACATGTTGAACATAACACAAATGGTCGCTGTACTTGGACAGCAATCAATCAGGGGTGAAAGGATAAGGAGGGGTTTTACTAACAGAACTCTTCCTCATTATAAATGGGGAGATTTAGGATCTAAAGCTAGAGGTTTTGTGTATTCCAGCTTTAAAAATGGTCTTAAGCCAACAGAGTTTTTCTTCCACGCTATGGCCGGGCGTGAGGGTCTAGTGGATACAGCTGTTAGAACCGCGCAGAGTGGATATATGTACAGGAGACTCGCTAGCGCGCTTCAAGACTTTTACATAGCATATGACGGGAGTGTAAGAACTTCCGAGGGTTTCGTAGTACAGTTTAGGTATGGCGAAGATGGCGTAGATCCGGCTAAAAGCGATCACGGAAAGCCTGTTAATGTAGATAAAATCATTAAGGAAGTTTTGTCGGAAAGAGGTGGTAGATTATAACGCTTAACGTGGGAAGCCACTTAAAAGAGGAAATGGCTAGAGCCTTGCTAGAGCCCTATGCACATATATTGCCTAAAAGTATAGCAGACCAGGTAGTTAAAAAAGTTGTGGAAAGCGGCCTAACTGAAGAAGAAGTCAGGAAGGTAATTGATAGAGTTGTGTTAGAATACTTAAAAACACTCGTAGAGCCTGGGGAAGCAGTTGGTATGGTTGCTGCTCAGTCTATTGGAGAACCCAGTACTCAGATGACTTTAAGAACGTTCCACTTCGCCGGTGTTAGAGAATTAAACGTGACACTGGGCCTACCAAGGCTTATAGAAATTGTAGATGCTAGGAAAACAGTTGCGACGCCAATCATGGAAGTATACCTAAACAATGATTATGCAAAGAGCAGGGAAAAGGCTCTAGAAGTTGCTCGGGAGCTGGAGCTGACGACAATAGAAAATGTTTCGAAAGCTATAACCATGGATTACTTCGAGTATTCGATAATCATAGAACTAGACCCTGAAATGCTAGAAAACCGAGGAGTTAACCCCGAAGATGTAGTAAAAGTGCTAAATCGAGTTAAAGGTAAAAAAGGGAGTATTGAAGTAAACAACTTAACAGTAGTCTTCAGAACAGGTTTAGATGATGCAATTAAGCTCAGAAAGCTTTACGACAGGGTTCGAGGCTTAAGGGTTAAAGGTGTCAAAGGAATTAAAAGAGCTATAGTTAGGTATGACGAGGAATTAGGCGAATACAAGATAATTACTGAAGGGTCTAATTTAGTGGCAGCTTTAAGCACCGAAGGAGTAGATCATAGAAGAACCGTAAGTAATAACATACATGAGATAGCCGAGGTTCTTGGAATAGAGGCTGCTAGAGCGGCTATTGTAAAGGAAATGACAAGTGTTCTAGAGGAACAGGGGCTAGACGTTGACATTAGACACATACTGCTTGTTGCTGATGCTATGACACTCACCGGTAAAATGAAACAGGTTGGCAGGCACGGCGTAGCCGGAGAAAAGCCCAGTGTGCTAGCTCGTGCAGCTTTCGAGATTACTGTTAAACACTTAGTAGATGCAGCAATAAGAGGGGAGGCAGAAGAGCTAAAAGGAGCTATCGAGAACGTCATAGTCGGATCCAAAGTTGTGCCAATGGGTACAGGGATAGTCAAGCTCTTAATGTCTTACCCCAATATGCAGCAAGCATCTTCTAATGAGTCATAAAGGGATGACGCGGTAAATTTATAGCTAATGAATTAGTAGGGGTTCTGCAGCAAAAGTATGTTGAACACGGTTGAATCAGCGCTCTGGTGGTCAATATGGATATAGTTCGTGAAATACAGGCGGCAATCAAAACAGGTAAAGTATTATTCGGTTACAGGCAAACGCTAAAATCCATCGTCAATAACCAAGTGAAACTGACAGTAATTTCATCAAATGTGCCGGAGCAAATTCGTAGGGATATTACAAAACTCTGTAAATTATCAGGTATACCCATATACGAGTTCCCTGGAACTTCCTGGGATCTCGGAGCAGTATGTAATAAACCCTTCATGGTAACCACATTGGCAGTTCTAGATCCAGGCGCAAGCGGTATCATTGAGCTAGCTAAAGGTGCTCAGTGAATGGCTGGTGTTAAATTGACAGAAAACGAGCTGCAACATATATCGATATTTGAAGCGATAACACAAGTAGAAGCACTAGATTGCATATTGGACGAAGATGATAATAGGGTTATATTCGTAGTGCGCAAGGGAACAGCTGGAAAAGCAATAGGCAGCAATGGAACCAATGTTAGAACGCTCAGGCAAGTCTTGCGCAGAGAAATTGATATAGTAGAGAAAGGGGAAACGCTGGAGGAGCTGGTTTCTTCGGCCCTTTTCCCTGCTGCTATTAGATCAATTGAGGTTAAAAAAGATAATAATGGTAGAAGTTCTATATTAGTCGAGGTACCTTTCGACCAGAAAGGCTTAGCGATAGGAAAGGGTGGAAGGAATGTGCGAAGGGCAAAACTACTTATTAAGAGATACTTCGGCATCGACAACTTAGTACTTAAATAGAAAACCTGACTAATTTTATCTATCTGTCACTAATTTAGTGGTCAGAAGGGTTCAGCTTGGAATTTTAATTACCGTACCCAGGCTAAAATTTTTATCCTAGCAAGTCTCTGCCGGGCAGGCTATGCCAGGTTCGAAATCACCCAAAGGAATGTTCGCGGCTAGAAGGCTGGTTTCAAAGAGAAAAAAGTTCAGATGGAGCGATGCTAACTATAAGACTAGGATGTTAAATCTTAGGAAGCGCTTCGACCCCCTTGAAGGTGCACCCATGGCAAGAGGAATCGTGTTGGAAAAAGTAGGAGTTGAAAGTAGGCAACCGAATAGCGCGGTTCGTAAATGCGTTAGAGTTCAATTAATAAAGAATGGGAAGGTTGTAACTGCATTTCTTCCAGGTGACGGGTCATTACTTTTTGTGAACGAACACGATGAAGTAGTTATAGAAAGGATAGGAGGACCTGAGGGGAAGGCCTATGGCGATCTTCCTGGCGTTAGATTTAAAGTAACTAAAGTTAACGGAGTTTCATTGATAGAGATACTTCGGGGGAAGAAACAAAAGCCAGTACGTTAATTGGGGGCTTTACCTTGAGTAGAATTGAAATGAGTTTCCGAAGGCTGGAGGAAAATTATGCAGAATTTATAGTGGAAGGTATTACCCCAGCGATAGCGAACGCCATTAGAAGGACCATAATATCGGATGTGCCGACATTGGCGATAGACGAAGTTGCAATTGTTGAGAATTCTTCCGTACTTTTTGACGAAATTATTGCCCATAGATTAGGGTTAATCCCCTTAAAAGTCGACGTCGAAACCTATGACGTTTTGCTTGAATGCTATGAAGAAGGTAGGGCAGATGACTGTGTCGCCACGCTAGCATTAGAAGTGGAAGCTGAGAAGCCCGGGACAGTGTACTCAGGACACTTGAATTTCACCGGTTTTATAGGAGAGTTTGCACGATTGACTCCTATAGAGGTGAAACCTGTATCCGATTTAGTGCCTATTGTAAAGCTCGCAGCTGGACAGAAGCTTGTATTAGAGGCTTACGCTAAAATTGGTATAGGTAAGGAGCATGCGAAATGGCAGCCTGTATCCGTTGCTGCGTATAAATACTACCCTGAGATCAGAGTAATTAAAAGAGAGTGTGGCGAGGAAGGTAAAAAGTGTGCGGATGCATGTCCAAGAGGTATATTGAAGTGGAGCAACGGGAGACTTGATGTAATTTCTGAAAAAGTGGAAGAATGCACAATGTGCAGAGCTTGCGAAGAAGCATGTTCCGAAGTAATCAAGATTTCCTGGGATGACAGTAAATTTATATTTAGAGTTGAAGGTTTAGGCATGATTCCACTAGCTAAGGTTATTGAAACTGCTTTAAAGAGACTGATTAGAAGAGTGAACTCCTTCATGGAGGAGTTAGAGAAGACCATTCAAACTCAATCATAGGGTAAGAAAATTTTTAATCATAGAATCAATGATGGGCGAGTTATGAGAAGGACAGGACCAACGAATGCTTACTTAAGAAGGCTAATAGGGTATCTAAGGAAGAAAGCAAGGGAGAATGAAGCTCCAATATGGTATACAGTGGCCGAGAATTTAGAGAAACCGGCTAGAATCAGGCCAGAGGTAAATGTTAGCAGAATCAACAGGTACACGTCACCCGGCGATATTGTAGTAGTACCTGGTAAAGTGTTGGGTAGTGGAGTACTTAAACACCAAGTTGTTATAGCAGCTTTCTCATTTACTAAAAAAGCTCGCGAAAAAATTGAAAACGCTGGGGGTAAAGTATTAACTATTCCACAATTGATCAAAGAGAATCCAAGGGGTAAAGGTGTGCGTATAGTGTGCTAGCCGTAAAATTAAAAACACCGGTGTATAGCGCCAACTGAAAGTTACATGGTGGCTAGTAATGGATAAAGTGCTAGTAGTTGATGCAACCGGTTTAATAGCTGGTAGGTTGGCTAGCATAGTTGCTAAGAGATTGCTGAGAGGGGAGAGTGTGATCATAATAAATGCGGAAAAGGCTATAATAACTGGTAAAAGGGAGAGAATAAGGGATTGGTACTTGAAGAGAGTATCGGAATGGAAGACGCACTTTAACCCGGAAAAGAAGGGGCCTAAAATTCCTAAAAGGCCAGATTTAATTATGAAAAGAATGATAAGGAACATGCTTCCATACAAGAAGCCCAAGGGTAGAGAGGCGTTTAAAAGGTTACGAGTATTCATTGGTACACCACCAGAGTTAGCAGATATCACCAAATGGATACCTGAGGAAGCCAGGCTTCAAAATACCACTGTAGACTTCATTACTTTAATGGAACTTGCTAAGGCTGTGGGTGGTAAGGTTGGTTAGAGTAGTAGTGGTTTCCGCTAGGAGGAAGACCGCTAGATCCAGGGTAATAGTCAGGGAAGGCAAGGGTCGAGTATTAATTAATGGCATCCCGCTAGAAGTATTGGAGCCGGAAATCATTCGATATAAAATCTATGAGCCTGTGTACCTTGCTGGGAACGAAGTTATAAGTAAGGTTGACATATTCGCCGAAACCGAGGGGGGTGGGCTTATGGGACAAGCTTCCGCTATACGTACCGCTATAGCTCAGGCACTTGTTGAGTGGACAGGATCAGAGGTGCTTAAAGAACTTTACAGCAAGTATGATAGACGCTTGCTAGTGGAAGATCCTAGGCAGACAGAACCAAAGAAGCCAGGTGGTAGATCTGCTAGGGCCAAGAGGCAAAAAAGTTATAGATGATTATAAATTCTTAACCATAAGTTTCATATTTTAATACTTCATCTATTAATTCCACGTGAGAAAGCAACATTCTCCTACAACAATAGCGTTTAATATTAAGTTCGTCGAGAATTTTGCTGGGGTTCTCTCCTCTTTTTACACGTTCAGAGAATCTCTGCCACTTATCACCTATTAGCGCACCACATGTAAAGCATCTAACCGGTATAATCACGTGAACCCATGAAAAATTATAGTTATACGCTTTTCGCTTGATGAGCCAATTTTACACAGAAGGTAGATAAACGTGCCTTTGACCGAAGGAGGACTGTGTTAACCTTATCAATCAAGTATGCAAGAACGTGTGGGTTAATACAATCCACACCTGAGAGCTTGAGTGGCATTTCAATACGATCGGAGGAGACTATTTCAACTACTGCACGTTTCCCAACACCTTGGATCCCGCTGTGCTTCAAGCCGGAGTTTCTAGCGGTAATTAGTAGGAATTGAGCTGCATCTAAAGTTCTGCATACGATATGCATTATTGGGCCCTGAACAGATAACCATAAGCTAGGGTATTTTGCATACCGTGTAACTTTATCAAGCTCATATTTTTCGATTGGTCTATGCCACTTAGCTACTACTACCATTATTCCTTTCTCTCCAGGTGTTTCAGAGGCAGAAACCTGTATCCTACCACTACAACTGCTGGTAGTGTAGTAGTCTGGATGGTAATTTATAATTGATAAAAGTTCAATTATATCCGGATCTACTTTTCCAGTTTCTAATTCTCGTAAGAGGTTCCAAGCAGCTTTTCTTTTTTCTAGCTCGAATGTGTAACTCATAGCTTATGAACAATTAAGGAAATAACCTTGAGGCCAATTTCCAGGCATCTATCTGGGCTGACACCGTCATAACCTCTCTACGCAAGTTGAGGGTTGCTAACCGCAACTGAGTGTAGCTATATTCTTTAAGTTTCTCGATTATTCCCCGCTCTTCCACTATACGTGTATCATAATCTCCTCTCATAAAGGCCGGATCATTTAACAACAGATGCATGAATGCTATATTTGTCTTTACGCCTTCAATAATCGTTTCCTCAAGAGCTGTGATAAGTCTTCTCCTTGCCTCATCACGTGTTAACCCCCAGCATATCACTTTCATTATAAGAGGGTCGTAGTAAATGGGAACATGAGCCCCTGCGTAATAACCGCTGTCAACTCTAACGTAGGGCCCTGAAGGTTCCCTGTACTTGGTTAACTGTCCTGCAAACGGAGTAAAGTAAGCAAGGGGATCTTCTGCGTAAACTCTTGCCTCTATAGCATGGCCCTTTATATTAATTTCATTTTGCTTGAAAGTAGGGTTCTCACCAGCAGCGACTAAGATTTGTTCTCTAACTATATCTACGCCCGTTACCATTTCAGTGACAGGGTGTTCAACCTGTAGACGCGAGTTAACCTCAAGTAAATAGAAGTCTTGCGTAGTAGGATCATATAGGAATTCAAAGGTTCCCGCATTTTCATAGCTACAGGCTTTAGCGGCTTTAAGAGCTAGATCCAAGAGTTTTTTTCTGAGTTCTGTATTCAGTGCTGGAGATGGAGCTTCTTCTATCACCTTTTGAAACCGCCTTTGCACAGAACACTCTCGCTCATATAAATGATACACAAAGCCTTTATTGGTCCCTATTATCTGGACTTCAATATGCCTCGCTTTAGGTAGGTATTTCTCTAAGTAGATTTCTAGTTGACCAAAAGTCTTTCCGGCCAACTGAGCTGCTGTGTTTATAGCTTTGAGCAAGTCTTTCTCGGACCAGACAACTTGTATTCCAATTCCACCACCTCCACCTGCTGGTTTGATTATCACTGGGTACTCTAGCTCTTCAGCTATGCTAGGAGCGTCTCGCACATCTATAGGGTTAAAGGTGCCAGGAATAACGGGCACTCCGACTCTATGGAAAAAATTTCTAGCACCAAGCTTATCGCCAACTAGTCTTTGTGTGTGTGCTGAAGGACCTATAAAAATCACTCCCTCCTCCTCCAAACGCTCAATGAAATCTGCGCGCTGCGATAGAAAGCCGTAGCCCGGGTGCACAGCTTCGGCGCTACTAAGTTTAGCCACCTGCACTATGGCTTCAATATTCAAATAGTTTTCGGTTGGCTCAGACCCGCCAATTCTGTAAGCTTCATCTGCAACTAATGTGTGAAGGGCGTTACTGTCAGCATCAGAGTATATAGTGACGGTTTTAATGCCTAGGGCTTTCGCCGTCCGAGCAATTCTTACAGCCACTTCTCCTCTGTTTGCTATTAGTATCTTAGAGAATGGCGCATCCATGTATGTTACACCCGCTTAGAGAAAATCACAGATAATATAAGGGATGCTGTGAATAACCTACATGTATTTTTCCGCATATCAGCTTATTAAGCTTCATCATAGATTCAACTACACCTCAGCTTCATCAATATATGCTCAACAATTAGGTGTGGAACCTCATCCCGGTTATGCAGTGTTAGCGATATCACACTTATATCCTTTCTTGAAAGTACCATACGACCAAAGGAATCCTCGTGTGCTCTGAAATGTATAGTTGCTATAACCGGTTTAGAGGAGTTAAGGGCTTTCACCACAGCCTTCCTAAATAGTGGAGAGTAGAGCTCCATAGGTCCTATTTCATCAATCACTATAACATCAGAGATTTCAAGAGCTTTGATAATGGCTTTAACTCCAACTCTCTCTAGTTCACCTACAAGCACAACGTACTTCCCTATCCTAGGTAACCCCTTTCCCACGCGGGCGAGGTACGCTTCTTCACCTGTGGACAAATCTACTACTACGAAACCAGTTCTAACTCCGGATTCTCTAATTTCTCGTGAAATAAATCCGCCTACATGAATTCCCAGCTTTCTGAGTTCTTCTGTAACTTTTAATACGGCCGTGGTCTTGCCAACGCCCGGGTGTCCAGTGATTAACAGGTTTTTAGTAAAATTTTTCATTGGAAGTATATTTGGACTAGTTTTAAAGGTTCTGTGCTATATTTTCAAGCGCTTTCATAGTTTCGGTTAACTCTTCCCTTTGGCATACAGCTAGTAAAACCGTTAAGGGTTTTCCCAACCGCAACTCCCTTACAAGTTCTCGGTTGAGGTGGATAGCTGCTTTATCACTGTTTACAGCTATGGTGCGTCCATCAATGTAGAAACTTTTACGAACTACGATTGAAGTTTTACTAGTGAAGCTTAACTGAGGGCTCCCGTAGCCTTTAACAATTTCGACTGTTGAGTCACACTTCAGAAGAATGATCACACATACATCGTTGCTAGTGATGACACTTTTAAACTGAGAGGATAAATGTGCAGCAGCTTTATTTGCTGATACTCCTATAATGCAATCACCCCTGGGTGTAACAAAGGAATCCCTAGTAATTTCAAAAGTAGTTTTATGTAGGGCTTTAACAGCAGGGTGGCCACTAGCTTCTATTCTCTCTACTACTATCATGGTGACCATACCTGCCTCTAAGCGAGACGAAGACACAATAGGTAACTTGACGGTGAGTTACCTTATCACCGTCGCGATTCACCGCTAATAACGTCTGATGCCAGCGGGGACCTACTGGTATCACCATTACGCCCTTATCGGCTAATTGTTTAATAAGAAGAGGGGGGATTCGGGGGGCAGCCGCCGTAACCATGATTTTCTTGAACTGATATCCTTCTCTAACTGGGGCCCCCAAGCTTCCATCGGCTACCAATAGGTGAACTCGTTCATAGTACCCGGTTTTCTTCAAGTTATCTCTGGCGTAGTAAGCTAGTTGTTTTATAAGCTCTATACTCACTATGATACCCTCAATACTTTCATCACTAGGCGAAATTATCTCTGTGCAGAGCGCGACATGGTATCCGCTACCTGTGCCTATTTCGAGCAGCGTGTCACCTCTAGTTAAGCCAGCTGCTTCACACATTATTGCACACATATGTGGAGCGGATATTGTTTGGTTTTCTGGAATAGGTAGAGGGCGATCTTCATATGCCTCATCCTTGTATTCGGGCGGAACAAATTCCTCTCTAGGTACCTTTAGCATGGCTATCTTTAAAGATGAACTTTTGATAACACCCTCTAGTTCTAGCGCTTTAACGAGGTTCCGGCGTTTCTCTTTATACACTAGCTGAAATTTGGAGAAAACAGTTTTAAAACTACCCTTAAGTGAAGGGTGGATATGCCCAGAGTTTTCGACATAGGCAGGTTATGTGTTAAAATAGCGGGAAGAGAGGCTGGTAGGAAGTGCGTAATAGTAGATACCATAGATAATAATTTTGTTCTTGTAACTGGTCCCAAGGCTGTTACCGGAGTAAAGAGGAGAAGGGTTAATGTAAAGCATCTAGAACCAATAAACCAAAGAATTGACATAACTAGGGGTGCGAGCGACGAAGAAATAATGACTGCTCTCGAAAAAGCCGGGCTTCTCGAGGAGATGAAACAACCGCTTAAGCCACTTGTTAAGACATGACCGCATCTATTAAGCATACCAGAGAAGTCCTAGTAAGGGATGATGAATCCCCTTCAGAGTTTGGAAAACGTCCGGAGGAACGTGATATCTCGGAACTTTTAGAACTGGGCGTCATAAATTTAGACAAACCCCCCGGCCCTTCCAGCCACGAAGTTGTCGCTTGGTTTTCTAGGATAATTGGAATCAGTAGGATAGCTCATGGTGGCACGCTAGACCCCAAAGTCACCGGTATTCTACCGGTGCTACTTAACCGCGCCGTAAAAGTTGTACGTTTTCTCCTCAACGAGGATAAAGAATACGTTGGAGTTATGAAGTTGCATGGCGATGTGTCGGGAGAAGAAATTGTGAGGACTTTAGCAATGTTTAGAGGACCCGTGTACCAGAAACCACCTCTCCGGTCCGCAGTTAAAAGAACTCTTAGAGTTAGACGCATACACGATGTAAAAGTACTTGAAGTTTCTGGGAGGAATGTCCTTTTTTGGATATGGTGTGAAGCCGGGACCTACGTTAGGAAGTTCTGTTATGACGCTGGACTAATTCTGGGAGTTGGAGCACACATGCAGGAGTTGAGGAGAGTTAGAAGTGGATGCTTCACTGAAGCGGAGGCTGTTACAATGCAAGAAGTTGTAGATGCATTCACGATATGGAAGGAGAGCGGGAACGAAAGTTATCTCAGAAAGGTCGTTAAGCCAGTAGAGCAAGCTGTACAGCATTTACCTAGGGTAATTATCAGGAATGCAGCAGTAGATGCAGTAGCTCACGGCGCTCAACTAGCTGTTCCAGGTGTTCTTAGAGTGGATGCAGGTGTAAAAGTGGGGGACATTGTTGCCATACTTACGTTGAAGGGCGAGCTAGTAGCTATAGGTAAGGCTGAGATGAGAAGCGAAGAAATGGTCATAGCAAAGAAGGGAATAGCGGTTAAGCCTCTGGCAGTTACAATGAAACCTGGCGTTTATCCTAGCTTATGGAAGAAGCATAGGTAAGGCAAGTAGGAGACGCGTGTAGAGAATTTATATTTTTACATATGATGAGCTTACTCGATCAGCTAATTCTTTCAGGCGCTTCTTGACAAGTAGGAATATAAAGTCCTTCGACAACAGGATGTCAAAGCCGGGGTGCCCGAGTGGACTAAGGGGGTGGCCTGGAGTGGTTTTAGAGAGCCACTGTCCTCATCAGGACGCCCGGGTTCGAATCCCGGCCCCGGCGCTGTCGCCTTGTTAGTATATTGGCTTAGCAAAACTAATAAACCCTTGCCAGTGAGGCGGGTTCGGAATGAGTGAAGGCGAGTTCAAGTACATAGTTAGAATAGCTGATCGGGATCTCCCAGGAGACAAAAACATAGTGTATGCCTTGGCCTTAATCAAAGGCATAGGAGTTAATACTGCTTACGCTTTATGCCGTAAGCTAGGTATAAGTACTCGCAGAAAGCTCGGCTCGTTAACCGACGATGAAATTAAACAAGTTGATGGCGCTGTAAGGGAGCTTCAAAAGCTTGGCTTACCAGCATGGATGTATAATAGGAGAAGGGATAGCTATTATGGAACAGATAGACATCTTGTGGGTGCAGATTTGGTGCTTACGGTGAAGGGGGATATAGAGCTGTTAAAAGAGCTTAAATGTTGGAGAGGTATCAGACATATGCTCGGCTTAAAGGTAAGGGGACAGCGTACCAGAACTACAGGTAGAACTGGATTAACTATAGGTGTAAAGAGGTCTTCAAAGTAAAATAAATATAGTAGTGGTACCAGCTGACCAGCGATGGGCGATCCTAAGAAGTCAAAAAAGAAATGGGAGGGCTCCCCGCATCCATGGAGGAGGGAAACCCTACAGGCAGAATTAGAACTACTCGGCAAGTATGGACTACGCAATAAAAGAGAGCTTTGGATAGCTAGGACTTATTTAAGAAGGATTAGAGCCAGGGCAAGGAAATTACTTGCTTTGCCTCCGGAGGAGAGGGAACTAAGGGGAAGGCCCTTGATTAACAGGTTGTACTTGGTAGGGATATTACCAAGCCTCGACTCTTCTCTCGACGACGTACTCAGGTTAACGGTCGAAGATATTCTCGAAAGAAGACTTCAGACGATAGTCTATAAGAAAGGACTTGCGAAATCCTACTACCAAGCTCGTCAGCTGATTGCCCATGGGCATATTGCTATTAAGGGTCGAAGAATTACAAGTCCCGGATATTTGGTATCACGCGAAGAAGAGGGTCACGTGAGCTTTTATAGACTATCGCCATTAATAGGAGCTTCTAATACACCTACCTCTTAAAGTTAGGTGTAACTTCCCAGCGAAAAGGCCTTAAATATGGATAAACTATACCCTCCGCAATGTCTGAGGGAGGAGTAAGCGAAAAAGTGGATAGAATACATCAATCAATGACTACAAGGAGTGATATAGGAATCGCATGGATATATGCTAGTTACAATAATACGATTATCCATATAACTGATTTAAGCGGAGCAGAGACGATATCCTTCGTAACCGGTGGTATGATAGCGAAAGCCGATAGGGATAAGCCCAGCCCTTGGGCCGCTATGCAGGCTGCTATGCGTGCAGCCAGGATAGCGATCGATAAAGGTATCCGAGTTGTACACGTGAAAGTTAAAGCGCCTGGAGGAGCTGGTCCTAAAACTCCCGGTCCTGGTGCTGGTCCTGCGATTCGAGCTCTCGTACGAGCCGGTTTAATCGTAGATCGAGTTGAGGACGTAACACCTTTGCCGACAGACTCCATACGTAAGCCGGGTGGCCGCAGAGGTAGAAGGGTCTAAAATTTAAGGTTTTTAACGCTAATATACGCAGAATATTCTTGCTTAGAATATCTTCCCTCCGTATACCATTAAAAAATACGCCAGGGAACCCTGACGACTTAGTCCGGAGTTAAAAACTACAGGAATAAGAAGTCTAAAATTTCATCTACCGTATGGGGTTCAAGTTTTTCGTATCTCTCTGTTGATCCTAGATCATACCAGAATGCATCAGTGAAAAACGCTTCAACGTTGTAGCCTCTGCTCACGAGCAGGGGAATAAAGTCACGCATTAGATCAACCTCTTTTAATTCTACAACCAAGTTTTCTAGGTAATTTAAAACGTTGACCCTAACTGCAGCTATACCGATGACTACAGGAATATTAAGACGCGGTTTTTCCTCAAGTTTTACAATTCTGTTACCTTCAACTTCGGCTACACCCACACTTACCGAGTAATTTGTCGAAAGCGCTAAAGTAGCCGTTGCACGGTTTTCGACGTGCTTGCGTAGTAGCGCTGACAAATCTAAGCTAGTCAGTATGTCACCGTAGTAAATCACTATATGCTCATAGTTGTTGAAAATCCCTAGCCTGTAAGCATTATATATTGCGCCTCCGTTACCCTTGTAATTAGGGTTATCTTTGACATAAGCTAGCTTAACTCCAAAGCGGCTTCCATCATCAAAGTAATTAATTATCTGTTCCGCTTTATAGTTTACAAGTAGCGTTATATCGGAAATTCCATGGTACTTAAGCAGTCTAATTATATATTCGAGAAGAGGTTTCTGTTTAGAGCCCACTGGTATCATTGCTTTCTGAAAATAGTAAGTGAGAGGTCTTAATCTAGAGCCGGTTCCACCACAAAGAACCACTCCTTTAACTTTCTCTCCCATCATCCTAGATAATTCGATCTTCCCAATTAGTCTTTCGCAAGCTTCCCCTAACAGCTAATTGTTCAAGCCTTTGAACGGAACTTTAGAATTAAATTATTGGTCTGCATGTTCACAGGAAGGATATACAACTCAAGCTTGATTAACTCGCATTTTCCGAAAATGTAACCAGAGAATTCTAAATTTTTGAAGCGAAGACTTTTATCGCTTAATTATATAGGTAAGAGCGTGGACGAATTGTATTATAGCGAAAATGATTTCACAATAGTTTCGGTTAAAGGTAGATGGGTCTTAGATTCGAGAGGAAACCCTACGGTTGAAGCAGATGTTGAAACAGCGGGAGGAGGATATGGTACAGCGATTGTACCAGCTGGAGCTTCTAGAGGAATGCATGAAGCACTGGAACTAAGGGATGGAGACAAAGCTTTCCAGGGTAAAGGCGTAACAAAGGCTGTTAAAAACGTAAACGAGGTTATCTCCGAAAAGATCATTGGCATGGATGCCAGAGACCAAGCGGCTATTGATAGGGCAATGATCGAATTGGATGGCACATCGAATAAATCGAAGTTAGGTGCTAATGCTATACTCGCTGTTTCGCTCGCAGTAGCTAAAGCTGCTGCAAGCACCTATGGCATGCCACTTTTTCAGTACCTGGGCGGCAAGATGGCTCGAGTGTTGCCAACACCGCTAATGAATGTAATAAACGGTGGTAAACATGCAGGTAACGAATTAAGCATTCAGGAGTTCATGATAGTTCCAGTGGGCGCAGATAGTTTTTCTAATGCTTTAAGAATATCCTGTGAAGTTTACTATTGCCTTAAAGATATATTGCAGGGGAAATACGGTAAAAATGCAATTAACGTTGGAGATGAAGGCGGTTTCGCGCCACCTATGAGAGAAAGCAGAGAGGCATTAAACGCTCTTGTCAATGCTATTAAGAAAAGCGGATACGAACCAGGCCGTGAGGTACTCTTAGCCCTTGACGCGGCCGCGTCTAACTTCTACTCAAATGGACAATATAGTATAGACGGTAAAAGCCTTTCTCGGGACGAGCTACTTGAGTACTACCGCCAGCTAGTTGAAGAGTATCCTATTATCTCCATCGAAGATCCTTTTCATGAAGAAGACTTTGAAGGTTATAGGTTGATAACCGATAAACTCCAGAGAAAGGGTATACAAATTGTAGGTGACGATATATTCGTAACCAACGTTAAAAGGCTTGCCAAAGGTATCGAGGCTGGTGCGGGAAATGCACTGCTTCTTAAGGTAAACCAGATAGGCACGCTAACAGAGGCTCTGGAAGCAGCGTTTATGTCATTTCGAAACGGCTGGAATGTGATAGTATCTCATAGAAGCGGAGAAACGGAGGATGCGACTATTTCGCACTTGGCAGTAGCTCTAAGGTGTGGTCAAATTAAGACTGGAGCTCCGGCTCGCGGTGAGAGAACAGCCAAGTACAACGAGCTGCTAAGGATTGAAGAGTACCTTGGGAACGAGGCTCAGTTCTTAGGGGCGTCAGCTCTCAAAACTAGAAAGTAGGATAAGTTTCCATGAAGTTAAAACCTGAGTTTAATAGGTTTAACGCTTTTATTTTTGATTGCGATGGAACTCTATGGATTGGGGAGAATCCCATACCCGGTGCCCTAGAGGCCGTAGAGAAGCTTCGAGAGCTTGGAAAAATAGTGCTTTACGCTACTAATAACTCCACTTTATCAAGAAAGGGCTACCTGGCCAAAGTAAGGAAACTCGGTTTCACGGCTAAAATCCAGGAAATTTATTGTAGTAGTTACGTTGCAGCTATGCTAATGAAAAATTTAGGATTAAGGGATGTTTTTCCCTTAGGAGAGAAAGGATTAATCGAAGAGCTGATGAAAGTAGGTTTGCGAGTTCTAGATATTGAAAGTGACGAGACAGCCGAAGGGGTCTTAGTCGGATTGGATAGACGCTTAACATATAGAAAGTTACAGTACGCGTTTAGACATATTTTAAAAGGGGCTCTGTTTATCGCTACGAATAAGGATCCAACCCTTCCCATGGAAGATGGATTCACGCCAGGAGCGGGGGCTATAGTAGCCGCGTTGGAAACAGCGTTAGGTCGCAGTGTTGACATTCTTGTGGGCAAGCCTTCGCCCTACCTATTTATTGAAGCTATGAAGGAGTGGAAGTTAGATAGCTCTGAGGTCTTAGTGATAGGCGATCGTCTCGACACAGACATTGAAGGTGCTAGAAGGGCTCGTTTAGCTTCAGCTCTAGTTGCTACCGGCGTCACGCAGCCGGCTGAGATTTCACTTTCTAAAGTTAAACCGAGCTATGTTCTTTCTACTTTGCTTGAAATATTCGAGTGAAATTTTAGGCATTACTATAGCACCGTCTACCCCCTCCAATACAGTCGCCTCGCCTTTCAAATACAACAGACCAACATAGGCTGCAGTGACGGCGTCAAGCTCGTCACCAGTTTGAGTATCGGTTAATCCTTTGATTCCTAGGGCCTCAAGGCCATTCTTTAGTTTTTCTAACCCCATACCCTTCCGGGGAATTCCTAACAAGTCCTGAGCTCCACCTGGATAAACTTCGATTACTATGAACCCGTAAGCTTCGAGAACGTTCTTAAGTCTGATCCCTCTAATGGTCAGAATTCTCATAGGTCCTAAGGTTACCGGGAAGAACCTGATACCCATCGCGAGCATAGTTTTATCGCATTCCCTCAGATGCGGGCCCCCAGCGTCGTTGATCCCTTTACGTCCATAAGGAATTGAGAGCGGGGCGTCAACTGCAACTACGTCAGGCGATGCTGATTGAATAAACCTGATCAACGAATTATCGGTATAAAGTACCTGGGTCTTGGCCGTCATTGTATCGTCTAGCAAACAGAGCCCCGTAGGTCTCTTTTCGCTTCCGGCTAGATCAACGCCCAGGGATTTAAAGGTGGACATCATTTCTTGGAACGCGAATTACTTACCTTTCTCCCTAATTAATAGGTCGACCTCTTCGACAAGTTTGTTTACGGCTTCCTGTGCGGTAGTACTTTCTTCGGCTACTATCTCCAGGGTCTCGCTTAGTGCGTTAATACCAACCCATACACTGTCAACGCGAACTCTAATTCCATTAAAAGCGACTACAGCGTCCCTGTGTTTTGAGCGTATAGCGTTAAGGATTCTAAGGTAATCCGCTCCTTTCAGCTTGACTGAAGTGCGGATTTCAGGGCGCGTCGGCAATCTCTCCCGTAAACCTGAAAGTTGATCCCCGGTTCTAGCGAGTAATTCGAGGGTTTTTAGGGTAGCAAGTAAGCCATCTGGGGCTGGTGAAAAATCCAGGAATGCTACTTCGTTACCACACGTTACAGCCGCATAAGCTCCGATTCTTTTAGCAAATTTCTGCATTCCATAGAAAGAGCCCCGAACCCTAACTAGCCTTATTCCCCGCCTCTTAGCAAACTCTTCAACGGAGTCAGACATTGCCTCGGAAATCACTATACTGGCTCCAGAGGGGGCAGTTTCAAGCACTACTCCCGCAAGTTCCTCGCTTGTAAGAGGTCTTCCCTCATCATCTATAAGTTGCACGCGTGTTGCATCCGCGCAGAATGCAGCACCAAGTGCTGCATTCGCCGATCTAACAAGCCTAGAGAGAAGGGTGATGGAATCGGGACTTGGTATGTGAGCTATTATTCCTCTAGCGGGGGGTCGATGCGAGTTTAGAAGTAAACTTTCGGTACCAGCTTCTGATAGCAGAATGGGAAGAACTTCAGAGGAAGGGCCAAAATTCACGTCGCATACAATCATGAATCTTTTACTTGAAATGGAGTTCATATCAATGTAACTGGCTACGGCAGCCGAGTATATATCGTGGACGTATTCAGCATAGGTAACCCAACCTATCAAATTGGGGAGAGCCCTGACAACCCTCTTAGATTTGGCTCGCTGGTATATATCCTCAAGCTTATCTATGGGAAATACTAAGCCTTGGGAATCAAATAGCTTTGCTGCTATGCTTTCTCTCTCGACTGATGAGACCGTGAATTGGACGCCGGCTTTTGCGCCGAGTCTTTTAATCGCGAATACCAGTTCAGGGGTTGTTGCGGCGTGGAAATCCAGCACGGTGATACCTGTTGACATTAAACCGGCGGCAAAAGCCCGTTTAATCATTCTCGAAGGTGGATAATTGTCACGAGCTGTTACTACCACAGCTCCTTCTCCGACTATTGTGCCGAGAGCGCTGCCTAGTTCTGCTGCCAGCTCCGGTACAAGCGCGATGTTTACTGGACCATAAAATAGTCCCTCTTCAAATTCTAGCTCCCAACTCAATCATGGTCACCGGTCTTTCTTTTCTTGGTTCAACTGAAACAACCTCACCAAAAACTTTTGCTTTATCGGGGATAACCGCTCCATCTTCAACTATAGAGTACTTTACCTCTGCTCTCTCACCAATTTCAACATTAGCCCCGATGATGCTATTTTCGATAGAAGCTCCTTTTCTTACCTTTACATTATCCATTAAAACTGATTCAGCTACTATGGCTTTATCGCAAATATGCACACCATCACCTAAGACCACATATGGGCCCACTACGACTTCTTCCTCAATTATTTCAACCTCACCTATAGCTGCAGGAGGTAAAACAGAGCCGTGAATCATACGGTAGGAGTTAAACCAAATCCCTCCGCTACATAACCCTCTCGGCTTCAATGGAGTTGCCTGATGATTCAATAGATCTATATTAGCTCTCAGATACGTACTTGGTAAGCCGGCGTCAATCCAATAATACGGACCCATATACCAGCTGTAAATGGGATAACCCTCTTCTAAAAGGTAAGGGAACACATGCCTGCCGAAATCTAGAAGATGAGGGTTGTCCTCAAGCACGTCCAGCACGCTATACGATAGGGCATAAATGCCTGTATTCGCTAGATTGGCATGACAGTACTTGGATTTCATACTTTTCATAGCGATACTAGCCAAGTATAGCTCGAAGCTAGTTGGTTTCTCCAGGAATCCTATGATTCTATCATCAGAAGCTGTTACAGCTAAACCATAATGATTCGGCGTGTCAACATCTTTCAATACTATCATTGCAATGCTTTTCTTTCTTTCGAACATCTTCCACATCGAACCGATATCACAGTTGGTAACTATGTCGCCCATAATCACCAAAAAGTCTTCGTCTATAACGTTACTTGCGCGCCGCACGGCATCAGCAGTATCTAACGACCTATACGTTAATGGTGTAACCTCAATACCTCGTTTATTGTTTTGAAGGTACTCCGCGATGGTATTTCCCATGTAATCGCAAAGGACATAGACTTCGTCTATAACTCCACTCAGCTCTAACAGGTCAAGAACATAGTCTATTAATGGTTTATTAGCGATTGGCATTAATGGCTTCGGACGATGCAGTGTAAAAGGCTGAAGCCGAGTCCCCCTTCCCCCAGCTAAGACGACGGCAGTAACCATATACGACGCGAATAGTGGTAGTTGTTAGTACAAAAATTTTTCTAATCAAGACGAAGGCTTTTAGATAGTTTTTTCGAAATTTCGTTGCCTTCTTCAATACTTATTAATCTTCTGCTGTGTACAGTCCCCGGGTAGTATGGAATTACATGAAAATGTATATGGAAAATCTCTTGTCCGGCTATAGATCCATTATTCTGAATCAACCTTACCCCCTCCGCTCCTAGTGCTTCCCGCTGAGCTCTGGCTATAGCCTTTGCTAGACGCACAAGCTCTGTTAATACATCATCCGGTGTTTCCAATATATCCCTGTAATGGTAGTTCGAGGCTATGAGTGTATGCCCCTTAGATACCGGGTATATATCGAGAAAAGCCATGGCATATGTAGTGCGGTAGATAATGTATGCAGGTGCTTCTCCAGCTACTATTGCGCAGAAAATACATTTTTTCACAGGCAAGCTTCATTTAGGAAGAATAAAATTTATACGCGTAATGTTTAAGGTTTAGATTTTAAGAGGCTATGCTATGAAGGACTTAGAAGCATATGGGCCTGGCGACAAAGCCCCTGAGGAAGTAAACATAGTTATCGAGATACCACAGGGCGGTGGCGTTAAGTACGAAATGGATAAGGAAACAGGTGTGCTAATCGTTGACAGGATACTGTATACTTCAATGGTTTACCCCTTTAATTACGGTTTCATACCCGGAACTCTTGAAGAGGATAGAGATCCAGTAGATGTTCTACTGCTAAGTTACGAGCCTTTGCTACCCGGTTCCCTAATTAGGGGTAAACCAGTGGGTGTATTAATTACGAAGGATGAAAAGGGTCCTGACGCTAAAATTGTAGCTGTTCCCTCACCGAAAATTGATCCGAGGTTCACTGACGTAGACGATGTATCAAAGCTTCCTGAAGCTATAAAAAAGAAGCTTGAACATTTCTTCGAACATTACAAGGAACTTGAACCTGGAAAATGGGTTAAGGTAGAGGGCTGGTACGGGAGAAGCGAGGCGCTTAAAAGAGTTAAACAAGCTATTGAGCGCTATAAGGCTTTACGTGTCAGTTAAGCTGAACCGCGCGGTTTATATAGTTTCAAAGTCTATCCAGGATGGTACATTGTGATGGCTGAAAATCAGTTTACCAGATCGTTCATCACCAACTTGGAGCACTGGGTTGAAACGCAGAAAATTGTATTGTCCTCTCTAACTAAGGTTGAGGACCAGCTAAGGGATGCAGATAGATTAGAGCTAGTATTAGCGGTCAGAACGGCTTTTAGGCACATGATACGCACTCTCGAAGCTTTCGATCGTTGGTTACAAGACCCCTTCATTATAGGTCATATGCCGCGAGAAATGCTTGAAGATGTTCAAAGGAAAACTTGGGATCTATTCAAACAGCTTTTAGAGCTAGACATAATTCATACAGTACAATTTAAAGACTACGTAGCTAAACTCGTTAGGGAAGGTAAACTAAACCCACTCCTTTCAGCGCAGGGTGGAGAAGAACGCAGAGTTCCAGGCGTGCTCTAGTGGGCGTATCTCGGAATGAAAGCCTTTAAAGAGTCCTTTTCACTTACTACCTGAATTGGGGTGGTAGTTTGCAAAGCGGAAAGGCTAAGGAACTCGAACTGAAAGTGGGCGAGCTTAGGCACAATGAAGCTGGAAGGGGTAGAGTAAGGATAGACGAGGATGCTATGGATAAGCTCAGTTTAACCGCTGGCGACGCGGTTGAGATTGAAGGTAGGCGGAAAACCGTTGCCGTAGTCTGGCCTGGTTATGCCGAGGATAAAGGGACATGGGTAATAAGGATGGACGGCTGGACAAGGAAAAACGCCGGTGTAAGTTTAGGAGAGAAAGTTAGGGTTAGAAAAGCTGAAGTTAAGACGGCAGTTATGGTAAAGATAGCGCCTACTTCAATGAGTTTAACAGTTGATGAAAACTTTGTGTCGTACGTTAAGAAGCGCCTAATAGATAGACCGCTAATGGAGGGTGATATCGTACAAGTGCTCGTAATAGGACAGATGATACCATTTACTGTTGTAGCGACTAAACCCGGCGGGGCTGTACTGATTGCCGAGCAAACACACTTAGTGATACTCGAGAAGCCGGTAGAGGTTGGGCGCATACCCAAGGTTACATACGATGATATAGGGGACTTAGAGGAAGCTAAACAGAAGATCAGAGAGCTCGTCGAGCTACCGATGAAGTATCCTCAGCTTTTCAAGAAACTAGGTATTGAGCCTCCGAAGGGTGTTTTGCTTTATGGTCCTCCAGGGTGCGGTAAAACCCTTCTAGCGAAAGCTGTAGCGAATGAAACTGAAGCTTATTTTATAGCCATAAATGGCCCGGAAATCATGAGTAAATTCTACGGTGAGAGCGAGCAAAGGCTACGTGAAATATTCGAAGAAGCTAAGGAGCACGCGCCAGCTATTATTTTCATAGATGAGATAGACGCAATAGCTCCTAAACGTGAGGAGGTAACCGGAGAGGTTGAAAAGAGGGTTGTAGCTCAGTTACTTGCCCTTATGGACGGCTTAGAAGCTAGGGGAGATGTCATAGTTATAGCTGCAACAAACAGGCCGAATGCCATAGATCCAGCCCTCAGAAGACCAGGCCGCTTCGATAGAGAGATAGAGATTTCTGTTCCAGATAAGAAGGGTAGGCTGGAGATACTGCAGGTTCACACTAGGAGTATGCCGCTAGCCAAAGATGTGGATCTGAAAAAGTTAGCAGATATCACTCATGGCTTTACTGGCGCCGATATAGCCGCACTTTGCAGAGAGGCCGCCATGAGAGCGCTCCGCAAGTTTATTCCTAAGATCGATTTTGAGAAGGGTGAGATACCGCAGGAGGTGCTCGAGAGCCTAGAAGTAACCATGGAAGATTTCTTCGGCGCCTTTAGGGAAATAACACCCAGCGCACTAAGAGAAATCGAGATAGAGATACCCAATATACATTGGAGCGATATTGGTGGTTTAGAAGATGTTAAGCAACAGCTACGGGAAGCTGTTGAATGGCCGCTTAAATTCCCTGATTCCTTTAGGCGGATAGGTATTGAGCCTCCGAAGGGTGTTTTGCTTTATGGTCCTCCAGGGTGCGGTAAAACCCTTCTAGCGAAAGCTGTAGCGACGGAAAGTGAGGCAAACTTCCTTAGCATTAAAGGACCAGAGGTTTTCAGCAAGTGGGTTGGGGAAAGTGAGCGAGCAATTAGAGAAATATTTAGAAAAGCCAGGCAAGCAGCCCCAGCAGTTGTTTTCATCGATGAAATCGATTCCCTAGCACCAATGAGAGGGCTGGGTTACAGCGACTCTGGAGTTACCGAGAGAGTAGTCAGTCAGCTTCTTACTGAGATGGATGGTCTTGAGAAGCTTGAGGGGGTAGTTGTGGTTGGTGCGACGAATCGTCCGGATATACTGGATCCAGCGCTATTAAGGCCGGGTCGTTTTGATCGACTTGTCTATGTACCTCCACCCGATAAAACAGCGAGACTCGAAATACTAAAAGTCCATACAAAGAGAATGCCACTAGCAGAAGACGTCGACCTAGAACGCTTAGCAGAAGCAACAGAGGGTTTCAGTGGATCAGACTTAGCGCTTTTAGTCAGGGAGGCTGGTATGCTGGCGATGCGGGAAAAAATCGATGCTGAGAAGGTTGGCATGAAACACTTCGATGAAGCGTTAAAGAAAGTAAAACCAAGCTTAACTTTAGATATGCTGAAATTCTATGAATCCTGGGCTGAAAGATCAAAGAAAATGCTTCAAGGTAGGGTTTCTCCAGTAAGTTTCTACGTGTAATTTATGACGCCGGTTGCCATAATCCTGCTAAGCGAGCTTTCTAGATTAAAGGGATCAGCAACCGATAGAGAACTTTATGAAAACGTTAAAAAAGCAGTAGAATCAGTAGGGATCGACATATCTAGAAACGATTTCACGAAATTGCTAATGACTTTAGAGCTCAGAGGCTACATAAGAGTTGAGGGAATAAAAAGAGATTCCAGAATGGTTCATCTAGCAAAGACCAATAGTAAATAGGGAAGCTCTTTTAAGTCTTAACTCTTTATAATTGAGCCGGTGATCAGAGATGGGCGTTAACTTGAGAGAGCTAGTAACGCCCGTAAAGATTGAAATTGAGTTGGAGCAGTTAGCAGGTAAAGTTATAGTGTTAGATGCATACAATGCACTTTATCAGTTTCTGACTACTATCAGGCAACCTGATGGAACCCCACTTATGGATGCTCTTGGTAGAGTTACAAGCCACCTTAACGGGCTATTCTACAGAACCATAAACCTTCTTGAAAAGGGGTTAAAGATAGCATACATCTTCGATGGCAAGCCCCCTGAACTTAAAGCTGCTGAACTTGAAAGAAGAACCAAATGGCGAGAAGAAGCAGAAAGAAAGTACACTGAAGCATTGGAGAAAGGAGACTTAGAGGAAGCTCGATTATACGCGCAACAAGCATCGCGTCTGTCATCACTTATGGTTGAAGATGCAAAGACGCTGCTAAACCTCATGGGAATACCTTGGGTTCAAGCCCCTGCTGACGGTGAGGCCCAAGCGGCTTTTATGACTACGAGAAACGATGCTTGGGCAACAGCTAGCCAAGATTATGACTCATTATTATACGGGTCTACTAGGTTAATTCGAAACCTGACTATAACTGGAAGAAGGAAACTTCCAAGAAAGGACGAGTATATTGAAGTAAAGCCAGAGCTCATTGAACTTGATAAAATACTTAGAAGCTACGAATTATCAAGGGAGCAACTGGTTTATGTTGCAATATTGATAGGCACAGATTTTAATCCAGGGGGCGTGAGAGGAATTGGTCCTAAAAAAGCCTTAAAAATAATTAAAGAATTTCCAAATTTTACAGTTATTGAAAAAAATATAGAGTGGAGTTTTCCGGTAAAACCTCACGAGATAGCTAAGATTTTTCTAGAACCTGAAGTAACTGAAGATTATCAGTTAGAATGGAGAGCACCTGACAAGGACGGGATAATAGAATTTTTATGCAATGAACATCAATTCTCACGAGAGAGAGTAGAAAATGCTTTAGAAAGAATAGAGAAGGCAAGCAAAGTCTTGACAAAACAATCTACATTAGAGTCTTGGTTTTAATGATGGAAAATTGGCAACAGCTAGAAGAGCTGTTTAAGGGGTGTAGAAAAGCTTTGAGGGTAATCCGAGTACTATTGCAGTATAAAACCCCAATGACTAAGTACGCGATCGAGAGTCAAGCTCTGGTTTACGATACAAGGTCGTTGTTAAAGAGGCTTGAAGAGATCGGAGTAATACATATAATTGATGGAAGACCGAGGCGTTACATGATTAACTTGGAGCATCCCTTAGTTAAATCACTTGAGAAAATGATGCTGGAAACAGGCTATCTTTAAAACGCGCACTCTTCAGGACTTTGTATAAACAACAAACTTACCGATACTTAAAATGGGGGACAACATCGCGAGTGGAGTGAATGACAGACCGATGGATAAAGTTGTGACGGTATAGCTAAGCATAGTTATGAAAGTGTACTCTCTAGGAATGATTACGATTAGTTTCTCAAGAATAGATATCGCCATGCATAACGAAATCCACCTTGTGAAGCGGCCATTACCTGTAGCAAATGCTAAAAACCAACCTATAAAAGCTAGTAATGACACAGATGTTTCCATGCATAAAAGTATCCAGGTTAAATTTGCATGAATCTCGAGGGTATCGCTTAATCTACCCTCCGATAGAAGGTATTGATTCATAGCCCTTAAAACACCCGCTGATAACAATAAACAGGTAAGCATGCGTACTTTACTGTTTACGTTGGCTTTAATCTCGACATACAGCATTAATAACCCTGAAATGATGAAAACTATAGTCCAAAGTATTTCATCGATTTTCTTCAAGGTATGTATCTGAAAGTCAATAAAATACACGGGATCTTCTGTGCTTAGTAGGCTAATTACCCCATATAACATAAGGAGCAAAGCGTTGAGTTCTCCTCCGTATTTAATAATCCTGCTCCTAGCTAGCGATTTATGGAGTTTAGGACCTATTCCCTGAGCGGTAACTCCGAGAAGTATGAAAGGAAGTGATGTTCCCAGGGAAAAAGATGCAATGAGGAGAGTAATTGATCCTGTTCCCAATGCTGCCTGAGCGGCTAATGCCAGTATGGGTCCCGATGCACACGGCGCCGCCAGCAACGAAAAAGATAAACCCAGTAAAGCGGCACCCAGAACATCTGCTCTTTTGGGTCTCAGTGCTACTCTAGAAGCTAATATGCCTATCTCCTTAGCCGGTGTTAGCTGGACTACAGCAAGTATCAAGAAAATTGTTGAAAGTATAGTAGCTGCAGTGGAAGGGGTTAAGTTATACTTAGTTATCAACTCTTGGCCTAACACTGATGCTGTCAATGCATACGTAGCTAAGCCTAAACATAATGTTGTGACGAAGGAGAGAGTTACAGTTAGAGATTTTCCAACTCTTTTAGCTAGATACATTAGGTAAGCTGGTAAAACTGGGAAAAGACAGGGGGATAGAGACGTAAATAAACCGGCTAGGAACATTGTAAGGTATCCTAGGGGCATTATTAGCTACCCCGGCGTTTTAGCTGTCGGATAAGGGTAAAAACAGCCAGCACTATAATCGCGATAGATACTGTCAGGTAAAAGAGTTGGCTGCCTACCCTTATGTTTACAACTAGGATTCTCTCTTCTCTAACTCCTTTACCAACTATAACTAAGGGGATATAATACCTTCCATAGGCTGCTCTTTCCTCAGGGATTACAGTTACGGTAAATGAAGTGGAGCTTCCAGGCGGAAGATTTTCTACGATGCTGGGTATTACGTCTACATGCAGGCCTTCAGGTGAAGTACCGCCCACTTGAATTGTAAGATCATTAACAGGTATTTGTCCGTTATTCCTGACAATTAGTGTGAACCTTGCCGGCGCCCCATGCATCGTCTCAATTTCCCAATTCGTCGCTTCAATCTCCACCGTGGCTTTCCCTTTAACATTTATTCCAAGCTCTATAGATGTACTGCTATTCAGCCCTACAGCTCTGAAGATGAACCCGATAGCTGTGGGGGGCGCGGTTCCCGGTATTTCAACAAATAGCATCATTCTCTGAGAAGAGCGCGGCGACAACCGGAGTGCAGAGATTATGTTGCCTTGCTCATCCTTTAAATGCCACAAATAACCAACTGGTAGACCTACAGCATAAAAAGTTACTAGCGAAGCTCCTGTTCCATCGTTTCTTATAGTCAGAGGTATCACCGCGCTATTGCCGGGTTCAGCATCTACGATAGGAGCAACCACCTCCATTGATATAGTATCGTATCTGCTTTCAATTCTCACCTGCAACGCAGCTTTCGATAGTGCATCCAAACTGCGCCCCTCTACAGTTACAGTGTAATTACCTGCAGCGGCGTTTTCAGGCACTCTTACTGTCAAGTTAAGCCACATAAAAGAGCCAGGGTCCAGCGTTAGTGCATTCACATATTGGCTGTTTACCTCAAACCAGGCTGTCCACGATGAAGGTGCTGTAATGGATAAGTCGACAGTACAAACTTCTTCTAGCGGGTTAAAAACTCGAAGAGGTATCTTGAAAATACTACCGGGGTATGCGGCAACCTCTGGGAATTTAAATTCTACAATCCTCCAATTTCTATGCTTTACATCAAAATTGACAGTTAAACAATGCTTCACGCCATAATAGCTCAGATATAGTGTTACATTCTTTGTTCCAATTTCTGTTGCCGGTATACGCGCCCTTAAGAAGTATTTATTAGAGGCGCCGGGCTCTAGCATAATGCTTCGCGCTATTAAACCGTACTCGCTCACCACTTCTGTCTCCCATCCCGTAGGCGCAGATAGATTCAACTCAGCCATGACAGTGTACGTTCCGATGTTAGTGATCCGTAAAGGTACTATTACATAGCTTCCCTGATATGCTACAACGTGACTGACTTCCGCAATTGCTTTGAGTGCATATTCCAGCTGGATTTTACCTAAATTTATAGTGCTAGTCCTTGAAGTATCAATCGTAAAATTTTTTTTCTCATATCCTTTTTTAAAAATAATTACATCGTAGATTTCTCCACTAGGTACATATATGGAAAAATACCCATTTGAGAATGTGGTACTTGAAGTCAGGAAAGCGCCTTTCCTGTATATCTCTACTGTGGTGTTATCCAAGGGCTGTCCCTCGCTATCCATAACTATTCCTACAAACGTTACCCATTCTGCGCTTACAGGTACGGGCATCACTATAATTAATGCGAGCGCTACTGTCAGAAACGCCTTTCGCATCGTTACTAAATTTACAAGAGAGTTAAATAATCTCCGTCTCAGCTCGCTGCTCAATGAGCTGTAAGCAAAGCTCGTAGCCCCTTTTAAGAACCTTTGACGCAGGCATTTTTACTACATCCCATGGGTTTTTTTCGTTAGTATCCAGAGGGTCTATATACTTAGGCACTTTGAAGCCAGTTTCTCGCACAGCCCTACGCCAGCCACCTAATCCCCCTCCTGCTAATGCCCACCTTAAAAGCAATTCTGTGGCTTCGCTTCCTGCCCTACCAAGAACACATTGTACATAAGCCCAGAGCGGTTTATAGGGTCTTACCTCAGCTACCCCCTTTAATTCGTTTGCTATTGTTGAAATTTTTCTTCTTAATTTTTTCCATTCTTCCATCCCGAACCATTGCATAGGTGTCTGTGGTTTGGGTACGAAAACGCTTAAACTGAGCTTCAGCCGTCTCCGACCTTTAAAATCAGATATAGTAGCAATCTTTGTAACTAAATCAATTATCCCCCTTATATCATCATGCTTTTCGCCTGGTAATCCCACCATAAAGTACAGCTTGATTTCATTGAAACCCAACGTCTCAGCCTCCTTGGCGATCTCTAACAGCTTATCCCTTAACGAGGGTTTACCTATAACGCTTGAGAGACTGGTAGAGGCGGTTTCCGGTGCTATGGTTAATGTTCTTTGTCCACTCCTAGATATCAGTTCCAATCTTTCTCTATGTAAAGTATCAAGCCTTAAAGAGGGTAACGAAAGCTTGCAGCCCATTTCAAGGAGTTTCGTTATTATTTCATCTGCTTGAGGATGGTCAAATAGGGAAAGCGCAATTAATGTGACATGTTCGGCTGAATTATATTTATACCCTTTCTCCGCGATGTAAAGGATATCTGAAAGAGGTCTATCTCTTTTAGGCAAAAAAATATGTCCCTCTAGGCAAAACCTACATCCTCTTACACATCCTCTAGAGACTTCGATCAGTGTAGTTTTCCTCCACCTATCATTAAGGGGTTGAACTTGTTTTATAGGATGGAACTCTAATGGAAGATTTTCTACGTAACTATATATTACATGTTCGTCACCTCTTGAGCCGATGTAAAACCCTTTCTCCGGGGGCAAGCAGTCTAGTATACTGCGTTTATCGTCAGCTTGCGAAGCTACGGCTTCCAGAATAACTGGTACAGTTTTCTCTATTTCACCTACGACTACTACATCTGCGATCTCACTTAGTGTTATAGGGTTGGCTATTACCGGTGGTCCTCCCACAACAACTATCTGGCTCCTCTTGCATGCTAATGGATGTACTCCTCCGCTCTGGAGAAGCCTAATTACGTTAACGTAATCTGGCTCGTAATGTATCGAGAAAAGTATTAGCCTGAAATCGCGCAAAGGCTTTTTACTCTCAATGCTTAACGCGGGAGGCTCACTTCCATGCAACCTCTGTACTACAAATCTCTCGGCATAAAAATTTTCTAGGGAATTAATATAGAAGTACAGCATTTGAAAAGAAAGGCTCTTCGTCGCGACTTCGTAGATCGAAGGGTAGGCTATAGCGACTCCGAGTGCATGACTGCTTACCCTCTTTTTTAATACATTAATCTCTTTCAAAGGATTCCCCACCTGTGACAACAGGGTACACTACTTTTAAATAACATCCCAAGGTTAAGAATTTTTAAACCATAAAGTAGGAAACATGGTGCTGACACCGGCTATATTCGGTAAAGTATCCGTTTACCCTCTAGCTGATGAGAGCTTAGGGGTAAGATCAATGGCGCTAGGAGTTGAAACACCAGATACGACGATATTGCTCGATGCTGGTGTGTCCTTAGCCCCTAAAAGGTACAGACTACCGCCTCATCCAGAAGAATTCTCAGCTGCACGTGATGCCAGGAGGCGTATATTAGAATTCGCTAAGAGTTGTGAAGTAGTTACAATTAGTCATTTCCACTTGGATCATTATACACCAAGCTATATCAGTTACTATGAATGGGCAAACCCAGAAGTATTTGAGGCTACGTATGCCGGTAAAACTGTGGTAGTTAAGAGACCGGACAACACAGTTAGCTATAACCAGCGGAGAAGGGCAGCGGTGGTCTTAGGTCAACTCGGACAGCTTGGTTGCAAAGTGATGGAAGCCGAAAACGCCAACATAACGATTGGATCGACTAGGGTAACAGCGTTAGGCCCCTTCCCTCACGGAAGCGGAGAATTCATGGGATGCGTGATGGTTTTTTGTATTGAAAATGGGGATCAAAAGCTTGTGTATGCTCCGGATGTGCAAGGGCCCGTTGATCGAAGAACAACAGAGATACTTGCGTCGCTTAAGCCAACCCTTTTAGTCATAGGAGGTCCTCCAACATATCTGGAAGGATATCGTGTAGAACAAGTATCTGTGGAGGCGGGTTTAGAGAACTTAGCTACTTTAGCTAAGGTGACTAGCGTCGTGATCTCACATCACATGCTCCGAGAGCTAAACTGGAGGGAAAAACTAGAGAAGGTAGGCATTATTAACTTTCACACCTACGCTGGGATAGCGGGATTAAGTGAAAAATGCCTTGAGGCTAGACGGAGACAACTTTACGTGGAGAAACCACCCTCAACTAGATTTCGAGAGTGGTTAGAAAAATATCAGAGTGGGTTAAGGGAGCCGCCACCAATCTAAAAATCCAGAGTATTATCTAACCCCGTTGACTTTTTTATACACGGGAGTAAAGGGGATATGTGTGGAGTGTACTGTACTATCTTCGAAATGATCCTGAAAAACTAAGGTGGTCCCAGAGAATCCGTGGCGACGACATAGGTTTAGTAAATAAAGCTTTGGAACTTGATGCAGAATGGAGAAAGCTCAGAGCGGAAATTGATAGGCTGAGACACATAAGGAATGAGCTAGCAGCTAAGGTGAGCAAGGCAAGCCAGGAGGAGCGGATCAACCTTATAAATGAAGCAAGAAAGCTGAGCGAGGAAATAGAGGCTGCGGAAAAAAAACTGGCTCAGGTTGAGGCTGAAAGAGAGAGCGTGTTGCTGAGGATACCCAACGTCGTGCATGCTACTGTTCCGCTCGGTAAAAGTGAGGAAGATAACCAGCCAGTTAAGTTTTGGGGAAAACCTAAGGTCTGGGAAGGGTTCCTCGAATCTTTTACATCACAGATAAAGGGTTTCCAGGTACGCTACGAAGTTATAAACTGGAAACCTATAGGTCACGCCGACGTTAGCGAGGAGAAAGGCTGGGTTGATACAGTTAGAGCGGGAAAGGTTGCTGGAGCGAGGTTCTACTACATGTTTGACGACCTCGTATGGCTCGAGCAAGCACTTATACTATACGCGCTTGATAACTTATCCAGAAATGGCTTCACAATAGTGGTTCCACCTTATATGTTGAGAAGAAAGCCATTAGAGGGGGTTATAAGCTTCGGAGATTTCGAAGATGTAGTATACAAGATAGAGGGGGAGGACCTCTACCTGATCGCTACGGCTGAGCACTCGCTGGCTGCCTTGCATATGAATGAAACAATCCCGAAGGAGGAGCTACCACTTCTCTACGCAGGCGTTAGCCCTTGCTTTAGGAAGGAAGCTGGAGCGCACGGGAAGGATACAAAAGGTATTTTCAGAGTCCATCAGTTCACGAAGGTGGAACAATTTGTTTACTGCTTACCGGAAGAATCATGGGAATTTCATGAAAAATTGATTAGGAATGCCGAAGAATTATTTCAAGGTCTCGAAATCCCATATAGGATCGTCAATGTATGCTCAGGAGACCTTGGTGTAGTTGCTGCTAAGAAGTATGACTTAGAAGCTTGGATGCCGGCACAAGGCAAGTATAGGGAAATGGTATCGTGCAGCAACACAACGGACTATCAATCCTATAGGCTTGGCATCAGATTCGCTAAAGCTCGAGGAGCTCCGGCTGAAGGATACGTCCATACGCTAAACTCAACAGCGATAGCTACTTCTAGGACAATAACGGCAATATTAGAGAACCATCAAGAACCAGATGGGAGGATACGAATTCCCCTCGTCTTAAGGAGATACCTAGAGCTTTTCGAAAGAGCTCCGCACGACTACATTGAACCGAGGAGGGTAGCGAAAGAGTAATTTTTATACGCTAAGGTATCCTTAGACCCCTCACCTTAATCCATTCCTTCAATTCTCCTTTTACAACTATTGTCGCTCGCTTTAACTCTATTAGATTCTTTGACCCTGTCAAAAATGCGGCACGCCTCAGCCCCTCTATAACTCGCTCCAAGTACTTCACCACATGCGTATATCCTCCCTCAGCTGCAGCACGGATAACAGGATAAGCTAAACCGCACAGGTCTGCTCCTAGCCTAATTGCCTTAGCTACATCGATTCCATTTCTTATACCTCCTGTGGCGATAACAAGCAGGTCAGTAGACGCGTTTCGTACCTCAATCACGCTTGCAGCAGTAGGTATCCCCCATTCAGCGAAGTCTTCAGCTAATTCATAAAGCAATGTTTTTCCCTCGCTGAGGGCTCTTAATCCCTCGACTTTCGCGAAAGAAGTACCACCCGCCCCGCTAACGTCTACTCCTAGTACCCCTGTAGAGGCTATTTTTTCTGCTACTTCCTTGCTTATGCCGGCGCCTGTTTCTTTAACTATAATCGGTACTGGAGCTTCGCCCACAATATTTTCAAGCTTTCTAAGAAAGCCGGAGTATTGAGAGTCACCCTCTATCTGCAATGCTTCTTGCAAAGGGTTTAAATGAATAGCCAGTGCATCTGCCTCTATCATATCCACGAGTCTCTTTAATTCAGTTGGTCCCAGTTTTTCAATCACCTGGCTTGCTCCAATGTTCGCGATCACCGGAACACTGGTAGCATATTCCCTAACTATTCGAAAAGTCTTTTGAACTTCTGGCTTCTCTAAAGCTATACGTTGACTTCCCACTCCGACTGCTATTTTAAGCTCCTCAGCCACTTTAGCGAATACTGCATTAAATTTCTCCGCAATATGAGTGCCTCCGGTCATTCCGGCGATCAGAAGCGGTGCATTAAGCTCATAGCCTAGAAAGCGAGTTGTAAGCTTGACATCATGAAGGTTGATTTCTGGGGTGGCGACGTGAACGAGATCCGCATACTCTAGCCACGACGTTTTAACAATGGGTTGCGATGCAGGCAGCAAAGAGTAATAGATATGGTCATCTTTTCTATTGTAAACATCTAAATGCTTCTCCACGCTTAGCACCTTAAAAACACCAGGCTGGCGTAACCGACGACAGATGAGTAATCACCAGTAATATCTCCAGAATTGGCATACCTCAACAATTGAGCATTTCGGACTCCCAGCTCCTTAGAGGCAGAAATTAATGCCATTATAGCCCCATAGCCGCAGATAGTAGCATCCCTCTCTATGATTATATCATACAACTCTCGCTCGTTAAGCCTAATGATCGCATCTATCGCTGCTTTATCTTTCTCAGCAGCTTTCCCGGCTTCCTCGTAATGAGTAAAGTCACTACTAGCCACTACATAAGCTTTTAAGCCGCTTTCATTGATGAGTTTAGCTAAAGCGCGCCCAAGGATTCTTGAGACTTCGAGGTTCTGCAAGTACATGGTTACCGGTACTATCTTAAAATCATTGCCAAAAATAAACTGCAGAAAAGGTAATTGTACCTCTAATGAATGTTCATACTTATGTGCGCTTTCATCAAAGGCTAAAATTCCGCTTTTCTCAATGAGTTGTTTTGCAGAATCTTTATCCACTTCTACCGAACCTAGTGGAGTCTCCCATGCATCTGCCTCTGAAACAGCCATAGGAACTCCTATTCCATGATGATTAGGGCCAAGCAACACAATAGTGTCCGGTACCCCGCTTCTAGCTAGCTCTGCATAGCCAAAGGCAGCTATGTAACCGGAGTAGACATAACCTGCGTGAGGAGCGATGATACCCGCAATCCTTTCTTCATACTTTTTTGAAGTAACTGGTTTACCGCCTGGACCTTTTGCAAAAGCTTCTTCAAGCTGTTTGATCAAACGCTCCCTATTAGCTTCGTAAAATAAACCTGCAACTACTGGCTTTCTGATCCTCATAAATCCCCAGTGCTTGACTTGTTTAATAACCCATTATTTTTAGCTTTCTTTAGTATAAGGTCTGTTTTTGGTTAAACCTCACTAGTCAATATAACTTTCGCTTCAAATTCCTCGGGAGGAATCGGTAGTTCTCCTCCTGGCGGCAGTTCTCCCCTCTCCCGCAACACCTGCCTAGCCAGTAGCCAGTAGAGCAGAGCTAGAGACTTTCTACCACGATTATTAGCTGGAATCACCACGTCAACGTTCTCGACTGAACTATCAGTGTCACAGAATGCTACTACTGGTATACCTATAGTTGATGCTTCGCTTATTGCTTGAAAGTCAACTCTAGGGTCGGTAGCTATTAAAAGGTCTGCTTCAATATAATTACTAAATTGCGGATTCGTTAGTATGCCGGGGGGGAAACGGCCGATAATGGACATACAGCCGGTCAACGCACAGAATTTTTGAACTGGGGTAAAGCCATATTGTCTAGCAGATACAACTACGATACGGGCTGGGTCATAACGAGCTATAAAGCGGGATGCGATTCTAATCCTACGATCGATTTCTTGAACGTCTAAAAGGTAAAGTCCATCCGGCCTTATACCGTATATGAAGCGTTTCATGAATCTACTTTTCATTCTAGTACCTATTCTAATACCAGTCACTAGGTAAAGTTCTAATGGTACCAATAGTTCAACTTCTTTAAGCTCCTCTTGAATCCTTGCTACATCTTTTGCCCTTTCTTCTTCTGTTGCCAAGTAATCACCTTGTGCGGGTGTCCACTACTCCCTTAATATCTCTTACTCGCCTTTCTCCTATGTGTAGAAGCTTTATTTTATTGTCCCCCAGGTATATCATTGTGTGGGATGGTGGACGCCAGTAAGGAACACCTGGCATCCACGCATTTCTCCAACTACCTGTGTTTCCTATTTTAGAGGCAGGGTCCAAGCCGGATAGATGCGTATGTCCCATAAACAGCCACCAATTATCAGGTAACCGTAATAATCTCCTAAGTTTTCTCTCAAGGTATAGAGTCCTACCAAACGCTTCTGCTAACAAGTTAACTATAAACGCATGAGCACCGTTCTTCACTATTATATCTCCATGAGTTAGAAATGCTTTCATTCCTCCCGCCTGAGCGATTAGTGCTCCAGGATATAAGTGAACTCTCGTATTATCTAAATACAGGTGGAGATCTCTGCTTAGTATCGGGTCGTGGCTAGAGAGGCTAGTCACATAATAGACCTCTAACTTATTTACATCGTTTCTCCTAAAAATAACCCTAAAAGCTCTGCTCAGCTCGTCTCTCGTAACTATACGGTGCATATCGTCGAATAAGTCACCCAATACTACTAGCGAGTTAGCACCAACCTCATCTGTTAAGCGAGTTATCAGAGTCATCTTTTCATCGCTAAAATTGGTGTGGATATCTGAGACAAGTACTATGGGATCCTCGACGACCGTTACGTAATAGTTCACATCCAGCATTACACACCTATAGGTGGCTGTCGACATACAATAAAAACTCAGCGATTTAGCGAGGAGAACTTAAAAGACCAGGGTTTCAGTATAAGCGTGGGTCTACGTCTAGGTCTCATAGTAGTTGTTATACTGCTAGCCTGTACCATTTGGACAGTCTCTGGAGCACCGGATCTCAGCTACTTCATAGAGGTTCAAAGAAACGGTAATGCTAGCGTAACATTAGTAGTGACAGATAGCAGGGGGTCGCGTTTTTACACATACTTACCACGTTTCGAGAAATGGAACTATACTGTATGGAGTGGGCAGCTGCTGAATATAACCGAAAAGGAAACACAGTATTACTTTTACAAAAATGTAAGTTTTAGCTATATAACAAATGAAGCAGGTTCATTCGGTATGAATGTTTCATACATGTTTCCCTTTGCTTCTCTTTGCATTGGAGACAGAGGCTGGTTCATGTCTCCCTTATTAGGAGCACCACCCGAGGCTTATGTGAAAATACAAGTAAAGATCAGCGGTTTAGCAAAAATTTTGGACGTATCACTAAACGATGCGCTAGTACGCTACAGGAGTAGCGGCGAGAATATCTGGATAGATGCTTCCTCGCAGGGCTTAGCTACTGGTGGGCGAGTTGTAGTAAATTACAGACTGTCTGAACCCATAGCAGATGAAGTTTTCGAGTTTAGTTTTAACGGGGTAGTCACTAAAGTGAGATCACCCCCCCTCTATAGGGGGTTCGCGGGCACGATTTTTAACGTAACCAGTCTTGCGTTACCGAAGCTCAGTCAACATCTCGGATATGCGGTAAACGCGGTTGAGTTTGAGTTCTTTTTGCCTGCGCAGCTGGGTCTCAGTGCTCTAGGTTACGTGATCGGAGAAGATATCAATGTAGGAGGAGAAGGGGCAATACATCTGAACTTAGCCTTGTTAAGGTTTAAAGAAGGTTACTTAGAAGCCACAGTAGTGCACGAGCTTGTACATAAAGCGCTTGGAGCCGCAGGTATTCCGGCCAATCAAGAGCTTCGCTGGTTTCATGAAGGTGTTGCGCAATACGTTTCACTCAGGGTCTGCAGAGAGCTAGGTCTTGACGTCAGTGATGAGGAATCATCTCTAGAGAATGCAATTTGGATGTTTAAACAAGGTTTAGTTAAACCTGGTTTCGTTCAGAGATGGGCCCCCTCCGGAGATGAATCATCTTACTACACGGCCTCATACTACATCGTCTCCGAGCTGGCTAAGTCGAGAGGTGAAATGAACTTCATAGAGGCAGTAGTCAGAGAGATTAAAAAGAGGGGTGGCGTAAAAAATAATCAAGAATTGGTAGATGCTATTAGCTCGGCAGCAGAAGAGGATCTATATCCGCTATTCGCTGAATGGGGGTTTAGTATAGAAAGGCCAGCTAAAACGCCTGCAAACATAACAATAGTTGCAGCCTTAGCGCTTATCATGGCTGTGGCGTTTTCCCTTTACATTATATTAAAGCAAAGAGAACATGCTAAATGTCCGTACTGTTACGCTGAAATTCCACGTGATGCTGTTTACTGTCCTTACTGTGCTTATCCACTCAAACCAACTGAAGACGGCGGGCCTAATTTATCAAACTAGAAGAGCGTACAGCTTATCGGTTAACCATACCTGTCGTCAAGTTCCTCATCCTGTTCGTAACGCTCTCTTCTAGTAGTTTTTTCCAATGCCCTTCTTACCTCCCAGCCTAAGTAAAAAGCATGGTCGGCCGATAGGGAAGAAGCGAGGGCCTTTATAGACCGGTAAATCGGTTCTAGAGTCACAAGTTGACGTCCATCAGGGGCTCTATGCTCGATCTCTATTTGTTTGTCTTTGATGGAGATCAAGAAATTACCCCTCGGATCTGGGACGAATGCCGAAAGTATCTCATAGTAGTCGTGTACTAATTTCCAGGCTTTCTCCCAGTCGTGCTCGTAAACGTGAGCAGAACAACTGATCAGAGTAACGACACCTAGTTTTAATCCCAGGTTTTCAGCAATGTTTTCAGCTAGTTTTAATTGTCCCCAGGCGTTGTAGGGCCATGCCCCGTATACATCGTTGCTCCTAACGAAGACCGTGTGATTGTAGAAGCCTTCCGTTACATCACCTTGTATCGCCAGTATGCATGGAGGCTCTGTACTGTTTTTATCCACATTATGTTCCCAAAGGACAGCTAAGGCCCTACGAGTATCTGGGCAGTCTTTAAGCTTTCTGATCAATGTTTCAAGCTGGTCGCCTGCAATAGAATGAGCCCGTAACCTTTCACCGTAAGTGTAGGTAACGCCTTCAGGTTTTTGTGGCGAAAAGAGGCCGCGCAGGTGGGCTTCAAAACCACTGGGGTCTATGTATCTGGAGAACTCTCTCTCCAAGTTTAGTTGTTTACCGTAAGCATGAAGCGAAACAATAAGATTAAGCAGCTGTTTTTGGCGTTCACCATACTCGCTTTTCTTAACTGAACCGTAGAACATTACCGAGTACATAGCCTTAACCCAGGCTCTGAAGAGTGAGTCGTCCTGGACAAGCTGACCACTTATCGGTAATGGCCATCCCTCTACAGCAATCTCGGTGAGTTCGAGTTCCACTACCGCCCGCTTTGGAGGTGAGGGATTATACAGAGAAGTAATAGTATTTTCAAGGGATTTCCAGTCACCTTGTCTAAACGCCTCCCGGAGGTCAACTACTTTAATGTCGTTTATGACTGGTTGAACAATTTCAAGTGGCCACATAAGTGCAAAGGTACGTTTTCGTTCTTGGAGAAATTTAATTAGCGCTTCACCGCTTCCCGAAAGATCCGCACCGAAGATTACAAGTGTGTTAACTTCAGGGTGCTCAGCTAGCGTATGTAAAAGATAGTTGATTCCGTAAGGCGTGTAAAGCGTACCAACGGCCTGTACATTTCCGATTAACCCTCTCTGCTCAAGATAGCGAAGTATTATATCCTTTCGAGTCCATAAAGTCACTATCGCAATATTGGATCGAGAGTTAACGAAGATAACATCTTTATGTATCACCTTAATTCCCAAGAAAATTTGGAATACCCTAGAATATCGGCCTAAGTTCAGCTCTCCAGAAATTCCACGGTATTAAAGCGGTGTTTCATATCTAATGCCTATGCTAAACATTCTTAGTTTGGTTTAGCCCGTCTAGGCCATTCAAACCGCTTAAGTAGCTGGTAATTAATAGGCGGGCATGGTCGCTTCTTGGATGCGCTATAATTTCTCCCAATAGACCTTCCTCAACTATGACTCCCTTATAGAGTATAACAGCTCGGTCGGCCAAATACTGTGCAACTGGTAAATCATGTGTAACAGTCACCATCGCTAATTCCAGCTTCTTCTGGATATTACATAAAAGGTCTATAATCTGCGCTTGGATTGAGACGTCCAGAGCCGAAGTTGGTTCATCTAGCAGAAGCATTTCTGGATCATGAACAATAGCTCTGGCTATGAGAACTCTCTGCATCATTCCACCGCTTAACTGTGAAGGATAGTAACTTAGAATTGATTCGTGGAGCTGTACTATCCGAAGAGCATCCTTTATTTTTTCTGTCTTCTCCCTTTCGCTTAGATCAACTCTAGCTAATGGTTCAGTCATAACGTCCGCTATTTTAAGCCTAGGATTCAGCGACCTTGCTGGATCCTGTGGAACATATCCTATTTGCCTTGTAACCCGCCATCGCAACCTAGCGGGTATTCTATAGATCTGCTCTCCAACGACTATGACATCACCTTGAAGAGGAGGGAGAAGTCCCAATATTACTTTCAGCAATGTAGTTTTACCGGATCCACTTTCCCCGATAATCGCTAGGCGTTCACCATCATTCACCCTCAAATCAATATCCATGATTACAGGTTTGAATATTTTTTTCAGGGTTTTGAAGCCCTCAGCTATGTAATAGCCCGCCGTAACTTTTCTAAGCTCGATTATCGCGCTGCTACCCGCGGTTGTTGTAGAGCCAGCACGCCACATACCGATCACCTTCAGCAACTAAAAGCTCAGGTTTCTCAGCGGCACATTTTGAAAACCTGTAGGGACATCTCTCAAAGAAGGGACAGCCTTCATTAATACTGCCTGGCTTCGGAGGCTCGCCAAAGTAGTATTTAAACTCTTTTTTCACGCCAAGCGTGGGGATAACGTTTACGAGCATCGACGTATACGGGTGAAGAGGCTTTAACAGAACTTCACGTACCTCGCCGATTTCTGCCAAGGAGCCCGCGTACATTACGGCTACTTTATCACTAACTCTGCTAGCGAGGAGAAGGTCATGTGTTATGAAAATTACAGTTAGTCTAGCTTCATCGCGAAGTCTGCGGAGAAGGTTTATAATTTGGAGTCTAAGGTGAGCATCAAGCGAACTAGTTGGTTCATCTGCTACTAAAACCCGTGCACCGGTTGAAAGGGCGAGAGCAATAGCGGCTCGCTGCTGCATACCTCCGCTAAGTTCGTGAGGGTACCTATCAAGAGTAGATGTTGGATCCAACCCGGCCATCTCCAGGTACTTTTTGGCTTCAGCCTTTGCCTCCTTTCTAATACTGCCTCGAAGGCTCTTCAACACGTAGTAGAACTGATCCTCTAACGTGAGGTAAGGGTTGAGACTAGTACCTGGACTTTGAGGAACATAGGTTACAAGTTTTCCTCTAATTTTCTCGTAACTCCTTTCCTCCCCTTTTATAACCAGATTACCGTAAACGTAAAGTTCGCCTGCAGTCACCGCATGAGGGGGTAAAATGCCAGATACGGCAAGTGCAACTGTTGATTTTCCGGATCCGCTTTCACCCACTATGCAGTAAATTTCTCCCTCACTTACTTCGAAGCTGATTCCTTTCACAGCCCAGAGAACATCATCCCTCTCATCCAGGTAACCGATCCTTAATTTTTCGGCTTTTATGGCTAAAACCATAGCCTCCACCTCCTTCTCATTTTCGGGTCGAGCTCTTCTCTCAGGCTATCCCCAAGCATGCTAAAGCCAAGAGCAGTTAACAGGATGAAGAGTCCTGGGAATAGGCTTATCCAGGGCATAGAGATCACGTACTTGAAGCCGTTTTGGACGATGATACCCCAGTCGGGGGCGTCCGGAGGCAATCCAAGCCCAAGGAAGTTTATAGCTGCAGCTTCGAGTAATATGCTACCCATGTCGGTAATGGCCTGTACCAGTACGGGTGGTAGCACGTTTACTGCAACATGCTTGAATAACACTTTCCTAGCTGGTACTCCCGCCAACTTCGCCAGAGTAACATAATCCATCTCTGTGATGCTTCGAGCGTACACGTACGCGACCCTGGCATACCAGGGCCACCATGTCAGAAGCAAGCTTCCGATAACCACGTGAAGCCCCTGCCCGAGGACCATTCTGAGTGCAAGAGCTAGGACAATTGCAGGTAAAGCTAGGAAAACTTCGGCGACATAGTTAACAATTGTTTCGATAGCTTGCCTATAGTAAGCAGCACAGATTCCCAGCAGTAAGCCCAGTGCTAAGCCAACCAAGATAACTGCTAGCGACTGAACCAGTGCCAGCCACGCCCCGACCAGTATCCTAGACAGTATATCTCTTCCCAAGTGGTCGGTGCCTAGCAAAAATTCCGAGCTCGGAGGTTTTCCCGCCCGCTCCGCCGCCTTAGGGGGTACAACTCCCCATCCATCGCTTGGGTAGGGGGCAATGAATGGTCCAAGAATCGCTACCATGACCATTGCTACCACTATAACTATCCCGGCCCTAAACCGTAAGCTCCTGCCCCAAGCCCTCTTTGCTAATTCCTCAAGTCCGCCTAAGTTAGAATGACGGCCTTCATTCATCATAATTTCACCCTAGGATCCACGATAGCTTGTACAATATCTGCCAGGGTATTGGCGAGTACGTAGAATAAAGCAACCACTACCATTAACCCGATGGAGAGCCTAAAGTCACCGGTGTTAACAGAGTCGAATAGAAACCTGCCTAGACCATCGCGTCCAAAAACATACTCAACAACCATCGCATCCACAAGACTGTACGCGAATGCAAGGCCTGAAACTTGAACGAGGCCAGCTAGTGCTGCTCTAAAAGCGTACCTCCATACGATGGCACGCTTAGAAACGCCCCAAGCAACCGCCGATTGTACAAAACCTTCTAAAAGGGCGTCTGCCATTAAAGCTCTAGTTACTCGTGTGCATACGCCAACAGGGTACGCGGAGACCGCCAGCGCCGGTGGAAGTGTCCTAGTTAAAACATCTAAGAAAACTGGAAAGTTAAACTGCAGCAACGCATCTAAAAGGTAAAGGCCAGTAATGCTTTTAAAGCCTGTTGCCAGTGCAAGTCTGGTATCCACCCTACCGTACGCGGTGATACCCGAGGCGTTGAGGATCATAAAAATAGCTATACCGAGCCAAAAGGTTGGCGTGTTAGCTAGAGCAAGGCTTGCTGACTGTATAAAACCGTCCAGCCACGTGCCTCGGCGCAGGGAAGTTGTAACGCCAATGAACGCACCTAGGGGGATGGCTATAATATAAGCTAAAACGAGCAATTCCAGGGTAGCCGCTAAACCATGCCAGAGAATCTCGAAAACCGGTTTTTTATAAGCGATTGAAAGCCCTAGGTCGCCGGTAAACACCATCCGAAGGAAGTTAAGTACTTGCAAGTAAAGGGGTTGGTCGAGACCTAGTTCTTTTCTCGCGTTCTCGATGGCTTTAGCTGCACCTGGACCACGAGGATTACCGGCCCACTTAATCGCAGGATCTCCAGGAGACAGTATTAATACAAGATAGGAAAAGGTAACAACCCCAGCTATTATTGTGATGCTCCAAGCGATCCGTTTAATTAAATAATTTAAACTAATCGGCATTTATCCCTTTACTCTCACGTGTTGGAAGAAAACCACGTATATATATAACGGGTTCAACGCTCTCTCGGGTACTTCGACTCTAGAGCTGACAACGAAAGGCCTTACTTCTTCCCATAAACTTATTCCTGCCCCTTCCTCGTAGATAATTCTTTGTGCAACTTTGTATAATTGCATCGCTTCCCCGTAATCACTACCCTCCATCTCGTAAGCTGCATCAACTAGCTCGTCAAATTCTGGGTTGCTGTAGCCAGCCCAATTCCACTCCGTTGACTCGCTATAGAAAAGGCCATAAAGGTAATCGTAGGGCGACGGAAGCGTGGGCCACCAATCATTGATTATCAGGTGGGGAGCGTTATCGGGATTGCTCCAAACCTCCTTGCCAGCTTCCTTTACAGCTGTCCAAGCCATCGGTTTCAACTCTACAGTGATTCCCAGGTCGGCGAGCCTAGATTTCAGGAGCTGGGCGAACGCCGCGTTTTCCTCGTAATCGGCTTGGTAAACAAACTCAACTGTGACGGGGATTTTTACTCCACTTTCTTTCAAGTATTCACTAGCGAGATCCAAATCGTAAGTGTATTTCAGGTTTCCATCGTAGCCCGGGAAATTGTAAGGTAACACTCCAGCTCCTAACCTCCCGAAGCCTTGAAGCACTACGTCTATCAACTCGCTCCAGGGTATAGCGTGCATCACAGCCAGCCGGAACGCAGCCACGTTAGTCGGATATCGTCTACAGTTAAACTGAAGAATATAGTTATGGAAAACACTCACGTTGAGTATCTGGAAACCTCTGGCTTTAAGGTCACCTAAATTTGCTCTCGGGACACTAGAGGCTATATCTATCTCGCCCGCAAGCAACCCATTGTATTGATCAAGTGGGTCCGTTCTAATTCGTATAATAACGACGTCTGGCGCCTCTGGGTTATTTACCATGTTCCATCCCCACCATTTTTCAAATTTTCTTAGCCGCACTTCCGATTCTGGACTATAAGACTCGATCATATAGGGACCACTTCCCGCATCATTACCAGCGTTAAACCATCTCTCCAAATTCGGGTCCAAGGGATTCTCTACTCCAGCTTTCTCCAGCGCCGATGGGCTGAAGATGTAGCCGGCATAAATAGCTGAGGCTAGCATGTCAACGCGTTGCGGATAGGCCAGCTTAATCTTAACCGAGTAATCATCTATAACTTCGACTTCATCTACAGCGTCCCAGATATAGCCAGCACCTCTGCCGAACTCTCTGTAGACATCTCTAGCCCTCTCAATGGATAATTTCACCGCCTTTGCATTAAAGGGGGTGCCATCATGGAATACAACATCTTGTCGCAGCCTAAATATCCACACTGTACCGTCTTCACTGCTTTCCCAGCTTTCAGCGAGCGCCGGTATATGCTCTCCTTTAACCGGGTCGTAGTAGAGAAGAGGTTCATATACTGAGCCCAGGACAACGATTCCCGTATCATCCTCGATCGAGGGATCAACGCCGGTTACCACATCTAAGTACGAGTAAACGACCACTTTTGGAGTTGGGACACGTTGTATGGGTTGCAGGTACCAAACGTACAGTAAAAGTAAAACAGAGACTACAACGATGACGCCAATTATACCCCATAAGGGCCCTTTTTTCATCCCAGCGGGTTCGCTTAACCTACTTTTTAAACCTGTCCCTTAAGACAGTAATTAGGTGGACAGCGTGCAGGTGCTCGTAACCGGTGGTGCGGGCTTCATTGGGAGCCACTTAGTAAGGAGGTTAACAGCTGAGGGTTTTCAAGTGACTGTATTAGATAACCTTTCCTCGGGTAACTTAGGCAACTTAAGCTGTTTTTCAGAGAAAGTGAACTTCGTGGAAGGCGATGTAAGGAACCCCGATGTAGTCGAAGAATCTGCTAATGGCGCGGAAGCTATAGTACACCTAGCCGCGCTCATAGATGTAGCCGAGTCTATCAAGAAACCCCGCCTCTACGTAGATGTAAACGTTTCGGGAACCCTAAACGTCCTCGAAGCCGCTAAGAAAGCGGAGGTCTTTGTCTTTGCATCCAGTGCCGCTGTCTATGGAGAACCCCTTTCACTACCGATAGAAGAGCTACACCCGCTTGCCCCGCTTTCGCCATACGGCGCAACTAAGGTAGCCGGAGAAGCATTGGTGCAAGCATACGCCCGTATACGCGGGTTCCGCCCTGTGATACTAAGGATCTTTAACGTTTACGGACCGAAGCAGAGCAAAGCGTATGCAGATGTCGTGCTCGAGTTTACGAAAAGAGTTTTAAAGGATGAACCTCCGATAATTTACGGGGACGGTGAGCAAACCAGGGATTTCATATACGTTGACGACGTAGTGGAGTGCCTCGTAGCGGCGATCAAGAATCGGCATGCATGCGGCGTGTATAACGTAGGTAGCGGGAAAGCTGTAAGTATAGGAGAGCTGGCGAGAACGGTTGCGGAGGTACTTGGAAAACCGAATCTAAAACCGGTATACGCCCCCGCTAGGCCCGGAGACGTTAAACACTCAGTAGCTTCAATTAGCAGGTTAAGGGAATGCTTAGGATACACACCTAGGTTTTCGCTTGAGCAGGGCCTTAGAAAGCTTTCCGAATATCTGCTTGAACTAGCTGGTAAAGGTTTATAGATGTCTAATTCAAGGCGAACAGGGGATCGCTTGAAGGCGGTAATCCTAGCGGCGGGCTTGGGCTCTCGCCTTATACCCTATAGCAAGGAGATGCCGAAGGAGATGCTCCCGATACTTATAGTTGAAGACGATAAACCGGTGCTGAAGCCAATACTTCAAGCAGTCTTCGAGCAACTTTACGAAGCCGGTGTCCGCGATTTCTGTTTCGTGGTGGGAAGGGGTAAGAGAGCGGTCGAAGACCATTTTACACCAGACTGGGATTACGTGGAGTTCCTAAGAGGAAAAGGTAAGCTAGTGGAAGCCGAGCTACTCGAGAAGTTTTATAGGAGAATCGAGAGCTCGAACATCATATGGGTGAACCAGCCAATTCCCAGGGGAACCGGCGACGCCGTTATGCAGGCAAGACACTTCGCCGGGAACGGTTACTTTTTTGTTGCAGCTGGCGATAACCTTTTCTTAGGCGATAACGTAGCGCAAAAACTGTTGGAACTGCACGGGAAGTTTAATTCAGCTGTAATGGCCGCTAAGCGAGTTCCTGATGCGAGGAAGTATGGTGTCATTGTAGGCCGCAGCCTGTCAGAGCGCGTGCTGAAGCTCGAAGCAATAATTGAGAAACCCGATAAACCGCCTACGAATCTCGCGAACACGTCGCTTTACCTGCTGCCACCAGAGATCTTCGATTCACTGAAGGAGTGCGAGCTCAGTCCGCGCGGCGAGCTTGAGATAACAGATGCTATTCAAAAGCTAGTCCAGCGTGGGATTGACATTTATGCTTACGATGTCGGAGACACTTATTGGGTGGACGTAGGAACTCCAGAAACTTACCTCGATGCCCTTCTCTTGTCGTTGAAAGTGAGTGGAAATCAGAAAGTAGTAGGACGGGCAGTTGAAGTGTTGAAGCTTTAAGGTGGCATAAAGGCTGGGCTTGAATCAGTAGGTATTTCCTTCACTGCGTTTAAAGTCTCCCTAACCTTACGCGGCAACTGGAACAGGAACCTATGTGTATACCCGTCATAGAATTGGAGCTCTCCTCGCAGCAATCTCAGCCTAACGCTAATATCCTCCGAGTTAAACGAGAGTGGGTCTCTCTCTAAGCTACCTAGGACGAACCCCCAGAAGCTGAGAAAGCTTATCATTGGAGCAGTGTAGGGTTTAACTATTGGGAACGTAGCAGCTACGGCGTTTCGAATTTTCGCGAAAGTTTCAAGGGAAAAGCGGAGTGAGGTAGCTTGCGTCACCATCACACCGTTGTTGCTTAACCTGCGCTTAACCAGCTCGTAGAACTCCTTAGTATACAAGAAAACTGAAGGAGTTCCTGGTATCGGATCTGTAAGGTCTAGAATAACAACATCGAACATCTCGTCGCTTTCTTCAATGAACTTTCTTCCATCGCCGATAACGAGCTCGAAGCGAGGGTCCTCAAATGCACCTTGGCTCCACTCAGGCATGTAACTCTTACACAACTCTACAAGCTCTCTGTCGATATCAACCATGACTACTTGCTCCACGCTCGGGTATCGCAGAACCTCCCTAGCGGTAGCCCCTTCCCCACCCCCAATTATTAACACTTTTCTCGGGTTGGGATGTGTCACCATAGCCGGGTGGACTAGTGATTCGTGGTATACCCATTCGTCATATTCGCTGCTTTGCAGCTTCCCGTCAAGGAACAGACATTTACCGAACGAGTAACTGTCTACTATATCCACTTGCTGGAACTTAGTCTTCCCAGTGTAAATAGTCCTTTTAACTCCATGCAAATGCCCCTCATAGGGCATTTGCATCCATTCAATCACATACCTCCAAGAAACTTCAACCATAAGAGTTATCCCATGGAGCCAGTAAAAAGTTTTGTTAATACTTGAAGAGCGGCGGCAGTAGCCTAGATTTTCTCCAAGCCTCTTCGACTTCCTCCAGCCTAGGTTGCTCGACCCCTAACTCCGATGCTCTCCTAGCAACCACGGTCAGCACGTAATCCAGTGGCCTGAGTGCAAGCTCCAAGGGCGTATGGATACCAGCTTCTATTAACAGCTCCGCTAGCTCAAGGCTAGCGACGCGACACATATCTGCAATTCTCACCAACTTTAGGAGCTCTCCCTCGCTAACTCCAACACTGCGAGCCAATGTTCTTCTATCTTGAGCAGTTACTGTTAACTCCACTAACTCCCACAAGCTATGTAGCCCGTAAGCTCTTAATGCTTTTACTATGCGTTGATCAGCGAACTTTAGCCGGTCTATGCCGACTGGATCACTCACAGTTTTCCAACAAATGACGGTTTAAACTTGCTACTCCCTGAAACCGTTGAGGAAAGCAAGAAGTTTATGAACTGGCTACATGCATAAAGTATAGTGTCGCTCAAAGAGGAGTTCCTAAGGCTTTTAAAAGAAAACGAGGAGTTCAGGCTAGCAGTGGCAGTGTACCTAGACATCAAAGACTTAACACCGGTCCTCGATAGACTAGTACGGGCAGGCCACTCTCTCAGAAAGTCTATCGCTGCGCAAAGCGGGCAGCTGAAAAGCCAAACAGAGAGCATAAACTTATTCTAAAGCGCTGTAAAGTACCAAGGAGAAAAAGTTGAAACGCTTTAAAAAGCTCTGAGAACCCATGGTGAAAAACTCGACTCGCCTGAAAGCGCCGTAAAAGGGCTTGTGAAGGCTGTAAAGGTGTTAAGGGAGGCGAGTGCAAAACATGAGGAGCGGCTTACTAGGATCGAGGGAGATGTCCGCTCGATTAAGTCTAACCTTGACAAATACTTGATAAGCCTTGAAGAAGAGGCGAACGAGGTTATTGGTATCTCCTCAAGCAGAGAGGTTACCAATTATCCACGGATCCTGCAAGCTTTGACGCCAAGTATGAGTTAGATATCTGCGGAACAGACTGATACTTGACGGTTATCGGAGAGGCGAAGGTGAGAGCTGGTACGAGAACGATTAAATGGGTCTTTGAGAGAGCGGACATTGGGGGAAAGTATTTGTATCCCTCTCCAGCAAGCACTTCCAATGACGCGGGATCAGGCTATCGGAGCCGGTTTAATGGTCGGATCAATCGCCGGCATCGCCCTCTACGGTTGGCTGCTTACGACCCCGTACAGCTCCTTAGTCATTCATTTAACTGCCTTCATCGCCGTAGCGGGAGTCCTAGGCATCCTCGCGTGGATCGGCTACACACTAGCTACAACCCCACCTCCTAAACCAATCGAAGAAATCGAAAAGGAAATCGAAGAAGAGCTCAAAAAACTCGAGGAAGAAGCAAAGAAAGAGGGGGAAAGCAAGGAAGCTGCGGCGAGCACGGGATAGCGGGGGGAACGTGGGTATACGCATCATTTTTCTCTTAACCTTATTCGTATTTTCAACTCTATTGTTAGTATCAATCGCAACAGCGCAAGCGTGGCTTACAGTAACCACTGAATTTGAAACCTACGAGCAGGGCGACGTAGTGGAAATCACCCTTCAAGGCCCCATTGGAGCAGAAGTCATGCTGGAGGTCAGGGATCCGCTAGGCGAATTAATAGATAGCAAGTACGTAGTGATATGGCCGGAAAGAACCGTTAATGTGAACTTACCGCTCAGCGAAGAGTGCACTGAAGGTGTTTACACAGTCACTGCCAGCTTCCTAACGTACACCGTTCAAACAAGGTTCACTGTTCTGCGGAAACCATCTCCCATTCTCGTCCTAGCGCCCCCCGGCAGCGCTCAAACCGGTGAAGAGGTGACAGTAATCGGTTTTGTATACCCAGGGTTAAGCTTACCACTCGAAGCTTATATTAAGCTCCCCGGCGGCGAGTGGATCCATTTCGGAGAGATACAATCTAACGCTAGCGGTTGGCTGACGTTCTCGGTGAAGCCGGACGCGGAGGGTATCTATGAAGTTAAAGTCAGATACAGGGGCTCGCCCGAGCTCGCGCCCGTCATGACCATAGCTAACTTCACTGTTATGGTTTCCAAACCACCTGGATGCCGGGTGGAACCATTAGGCACCAAGCAGCTCAACGAAACCGCAAAGCTAGCCTGCAGGGAGTGCGAGGCAATAATTGCTAGAACTATACGCGGGGATCGACTGTACAAGCCGGGGGAAACGGTAAAGCTAGATACCCCCGGTCCTTGGTTCATTTACCCCCTATGCAACGGTGCGCTGGGAACTCCGGTGCTCACACTGGTTAAGTCGAGCATCAGCATGCACCTTGAAACCCCTGAAGAAGTCGAGGCCGGTAAACCTTTTACGCTGAAAGTCCGTTTATCACCTCCAACTCCAATGCTGAGAGTAGAGGTTCTCGGAGAAGAAGGTCGAATACTCGCAGCTGCGAGTACGAGAGTAGATGGAGTATCTATTATGAGGCTCAACCTTACGAGGATAGGCAAGCTCCGTATCCACGCAGAGCTTCAGCCCACAGGCGTGTTCGAAGCGAGCTTCAGTCAGCCAGTCTTAATCACTGTTCGGGGTAGGGAGATGCATGTATGGATAACTGTAACTGATGCTGAAGGGGAAAAACTGCACGGAGCAATTATAGCAGTAGACAGCCTAGCAGTTGAAGCCACAGAAGGCGTAGCGTGGGTTCCACTTAAAGCGGGGGAGTACAACCTAACAGTGCTATGGCATGGCTTCACGGTTTACAAGGGAGAGCAGCTTATTGAGAACTTCAGCATAATAATACCTACATGGTTATACAGCATTAAAGTCAAGGTGATAGACTTCATCGGGGAGCCGGCTCAACTCGAGCAAGTAGAGCTACTCAATGGAAGCGTTCTCCTAGCAGCGGTGACAACCAACGAAGACGGAGAGGTAGCGTTCACCAGGCTCCCGCCGGGTACCTACACCGTGCGCGCGAGGGGTATAGCGGTCACGCTTAAACTGCCGGACGAGCGCGAGGCAACACTACAATTACCGCTTCCAGCCTGGTTTGTAACGGCTGTAGCGTTAACCCTGCTTACAGCGATCTCGCTAATAATCGTAGAGTGGCGCGCATCGGGAGAAAAAACCGGAGTAAAAATCATTAGGGAAAAGAGCCAGCCGACCAGCGAGCAAGCAGCAACCAAGGGTTTTAAAAGCTCAGCATCCAGCTCATAGCGTGGAGGAAGAGATAACCGTAGAGGTAACGCTGACTTGGAGAGTATTAACGGCGCTGGCGGCACTGGCGGCGGCCGCAGCGATAATTACACAATATCAGCAGCTCAACCTCACTGTTAAAGAGCTTTCGGCAAGCCTCTCCACCCCTATTTTCAGAGAAACCGCGGCGGAAGTAAGCTTGGATAAGCAATCCTACAAACCCGGTGACCCAGTGAGACTAAGAATATGCCTCTCAACTAAAATCGAGAAGATCCTCACCGTAACCATCGAAGAACCATCAGGACTTGCACACCTCATCCTCGCCAAACCGGAAGACACGTGTCTCCTAGCTACGGTAACCCTACCCGGCAATGCTTCACCAGGCGAGTATAAAATCACTGTCAGAGGTGACGGAAAGCTGATCGCGATAAAGATGTTCAAAGTCTCGGAGTAGAGGTTAAAGCCAAAAGCATACAGCTGTAACCTCCACACAGGTTTTAAACCGGGTGGTAAAAGCGTCAAAAATATTTAGTCAACAATAAAGGGGATAAGACAATGCCGGAAAATTATCTGTCCTCTCTCGGGGGGCTTCCGTCAACTACGCAGATGCAAGTAACCCCATCACTGGTCTCCGCCGCCTACAAGCGAGCCCTACGGTACGGCACTTTCTGGAAGCTCCCCGCAGAGGAGCGCGCCATTCTCCTTCTAGCTAGGAAATTAAAAGCAATTAAAAGCCCAACCCTCCTCGAGGCAATCCTCAGAATCCTCGGGAGAATATGGCCTGAAAAAGCTAAAGCCTTTCAAGCTTTCGAGCTTGGAGCTAAAGTACTAGCCCACAAGGTAAACACAGCCCTAAAAGTCGGGGCTAAAACCGTGGCTCAAGCACTCCTTAAAGCTGCTCCCACCTTAATACCACAGCTAGGCTACTCCTACATGAACACACCAGTATTCTATAGGCCAAAACTCGATGAAAGCATCAAGTAAAGCGCGAAAATGAAAGGTGAAAACTGGGCTATGCGCGCTTACAAAGGCGGCTCTACGAATCCCCTCGAATCACATCAGAGATAAGTGTTGAGTGAGGATACCTTCGTCTCAGTGATCATACCAACGAGAAACGAGCGCGAAAGCATAGCTGAGTGCGTTGAAAAAGCTAGGAAGACTCTCGAAGAGATGAAACTCACAGGCGAGATAATAGTCTCAGACAACTCCAGCGACGACACACCAGAAATAGCGAGAGGGAAAGGAGCCATAGTTGTGCATCCCGACAGGCTAGGATACGGCTACGCGTATATTTACGCTCTCCGCCATGCTAAAGGCAAGTACATCGTCATGGCCGATGGTGACTGCACCTACGACCTCAGCGAGATGTCTAAACACCTTGAACCCCTCCTTAAAGGAGAAGCCGATGTAGTCCTCGGCACCAGGATCAAAGGTAAAATAATGCCTGGAGCCATGCACTGGCTGCACAAGTACATCGGCAACCCACTCCTGACTCATATTCTCAACCGGTTCTACGGCACGCGCGTCTCCGACGCCCATACCGGCTTTAGAGCTTTCACTAGGGAGGCGCTGGAGAAAATCGAGCCGACTGCTGCTGGTATGGAGTTCGCCAGCGAGCTCATCATAAAGGCGGCGTATGCGGGCCTCAGAATCAAGGAGGTCCCCATAACCTACTACCCCCGAAGAGGTGGAAAGTCGAAGCTCAGAAGCTTTAGGGACGGCTGGCGCCACCTAAAGCTGATGCTAACCTTCGCCCCCAAGTTCCTCTACTACATCCCCGGCGCAGCTATGATGCTAACCGGGGTGACATTCATGCTAGCAGCTCTCCTCAGGGTCCACCTCGGCTACTCACCAGGCATCCACTCCTCTATCCTAGGAAGCATGCTCACGATACTCGGCTTCAACTTTGTAACTCTTGGGCTTGTCACTGATATCTATCTCACCAACCTTCTTGGCAGACCGACCAGCTCAATAACTACCGCCATCCTGAAGCACTTCAGCTCTGAAAAAGCGATGCTTCTCGGGGTGCTCCTCTCACTTGTTGGGCTAGCCTACCTGCTCCACATCTTCATCGCCTGGGTGGAAAGCGGATACCGATACATACCATTAAGAGGCGAGAACGTTGTAGCCTCAACACTTTTTATACTAGGCCTCCAAACTATCGTACAGACCTTCACGCTACATCTCATTTCAGTAGCAGTCAGTGAGCAGCGGCGCTAAGCAGTGCGGACAGAATGGCTAACTACGACCTCCTCGTAATTGTTATCAACTATAACTCGAAATCCTTTGTCGGTATAGTCAAGAAACTGATGGAGGGCATCGCCGAGCTAACCAGATACCTCAACACAAAACTCCTCTTTGTGGACAACGCTAGCAGCGATGGTAGCTTCGAGGAAGCCGCCGAGCACGCGCGTAAAGCTGGGGCTGATGTCGAGGCAGTAAAATTAACTAAAAACTTTGGCTTCACGCGAGCTGTTAATATCGCCTGGCACTACGCCCGCAAAAAGTGGAGCTTCAAGTACCTAGCTCTTCTCAATAATGACCTTGTCATAATACCTCGAAACCTCGCAAAGTTAGCAAAGTATTTGGAAATCGGTAGAGTTGCCGGCGTCCAAGGCACAATCATGCAAATGCATAACCCCAGCCTCATTGACAACTGTGGCTTCATGATAGACCAAAACGGGCTAACATACCCAGTCTGCAGAGGATATCCGTTTGACTGCGCTGAGTTATACACACCAAGCTACCTCAGCGGAGCTTGTTCACTTTATCGCGCCGACGCTATAGCGGAACTCGGCCAACCCTTCGACAACCGCGTCGAAAGCTACTACGACGACAAACACCTAGGCCTCCGCCTCTGGAGTAAAGGTTATAGGTTGTTACATGTACCGATAATTGTCGCTTATCATTTAGGATCAGCTAGTTACTCATGTAATGGAAGAACAATAAAAGGGTCCAAATGGTTTGAAGGAATAGTATTTGCAGAGCTAGCCATCGCAGTTAATTATAGAAGATTCTCCTACCCTATCATGGCTTTATACATAGCTTCATCAGTACTCGCTTCAATTTTAACAATGAATAATTATGTTAAAAGTTATATAATAGCAGTAAAAAGAGTTAAAAATTTCATTGATGAAACTATTGCTATTAGGAACATACCTAAAATTGTCTATATTAAATCAATTGCTAAATTCAACAGATTATATAAAGGAATACAAATAAAAATTAATTACAAATGAAACGTTATTTAAATGGAAAACATATATGAAAGATAAAGTTATTCTACTTCGCTCTCGTATAACAGATTCGAGCGTTTTTAAAATAGCAGAAGCACTATCAGAACGATATGATGTAACTCTGATCATTTGGAACAGAAGCTTAGAGAAGATTAAAACTAACTTAAAATACAAATTATTTTTATTAAATCTTAAAGCACCTTATGATAATATTAAAGTAATAATATTTATACCTTTCTGGCTAATATATCAGTATATTATGTTAATGAGAATCAAACCAGATATTGTACATTCATTTGATATTGATACACTTATTCCAGCAATTTTTTATAAAATAACAAAATCAAAGAAACTTGTATATACTATTTTAGATTTTTATGCTAATACTTTAATATATGTATTAAAACTTATTAAAAGTTTCTTTTCCTCATTGGAAAAATTTTTGCTAAGATTTTGTGATGTTGTAATAATTGTTGATCCTACAAGGTATTCTCAAATCAAAGGTGCACCTATTAGGAAAATAGGAATAATCTACAACACTCCTCCTGATATAATAGGTACACATCAATTTTCTACACCGGCACAAATAACAAAGGACAAAGATTTCGTAATTTTTTATGCTGGTAATTTGCATAGAGAAAGGAATTTGATACGAATAATTAAAGCAGTATTGACCCTTGATAATACTAAATTTATAATTGCTGGAAGAGGAGAATTAGAAAATGTTATCATTAGAGTAGCTAAAAAGTTTGAAAGAAAAATAACATATTTAGAATATATTACATACGATGAAGTACTTAGAAGAAGCTTGGCTGCAGATGTTTTAGTCGCATTCTATGATCCTAGTACTCCAAATAACCTGTATGCTAGTCCGAATAAACTCTTCGAAGCTATGATGTTGGGCAAGCCGATTATCACTAATGATGGTACTTTAACTGCAAAAATTGTGAAACAATTTGGAATCGGCTTAGTAGTACCCTATGGTGATGATGATGCGATTAGAAAGGCACTTCTTATGTTAAAAGATAATCCAACTTTATCGTTTTCACTTGGTCTCAAAGGTCGGAAAATATACGAGAAATTGTTCTCATGGAATAAGATGCGAGAAAGGTTATTCAACATATATGAGAGTTTGTCTAATTAAGTCATAAAAATGATGAAGTTTAATTTACTTTTTATTACACCAGTCAACTTAGCTTATCCTGGAGGTGTAGAACGTTGGTTGAAAGAACTTTCACAACTTTTAAGGTCAAGGGGCAATTCGATTAGCATATTGCAGACCAAATGGATACCGCACACCACAAGTATCTTGGATCCCAAAAAGATTACAACTCAGAACACAACAATTCATAACTGCCGATATTTAAAAGTACCCGGTGTAGAAACTGTTGTTATCGATCCAAACAATGTAATAAAAATACTGCAAGAATCATTAAATTTAAACAATATAGATTTGGTATATCATTTGGTATATCCACCGAATGAAATCATACTTGGTTACATAGCAAAAGTTATTAAGATGACCGCGATAGCTGGAATTCACTTCAGTTTTTCTACTCTCATCGAGAGAGCGAAATGGAAGCTGTATTTCCCTATATTTCTGCAGGGTCTTAGACAATATAAAGTCATACATGTCTTAAACCAACATGTCTATGATTATTTAGAAACATTAGGTTTTTCGAATGTTTACTTTATATCCAATGGTATTAATACATCAAAGTTTTACGTAGATAACGCGGACGTTTTCACGGTATATTGGTCAGGCCGATTTACATATGATAAGGGAGCGGATATTGCGATCGACATCGTACGGGCTTTCAATGATCATTACTCGCATGAAGTAGAAAAGAAGGAAGTGTTATTTGTGTTTAGTGGTACTGGTGATAAAAAATATGAGAAGAAAATAAAAGAATTATCGAAAAAATACAACAACGTCAAATATTTAGGGTTCGTCCCAGATGCTCTGCTACCGCAGTGCTACGCGACATCTAACTTATTCTTAGTAACATCTCGTGTTGAGGGAATGCCCATAAGAGTATTAGAAGCAACCGCTTCAGGGCTACCTGTTGTAAGTTCGAATATACCGGGAGTGATTGAAATCCTTCATACAACTAAAATAGGTAGTCTTGTGAAACCTAACAATGTTACTGCATTTATCAGAGCTATAAAAAAATTTTACAAACTATGGAAAGAAAATCCTTCCTATTATTTTTATATTAAGAAGATTATTAGAAATCGTACAATAATGAACTATGACTGGAATGTAATCATACCTCGTTTTGAAAGTATGCTAGCTTATGCCATCAGGACTCTCTGAATGGTTGCTATGCACTGGCCTGGCGCCGGTGTGGGTGAGCTCTGCTTGGCGAAGGATCACTACATGCTCGTGTCACTGATGGATCACTGAGGTGTCGAACTGATCAAGCTGGGGAGGAGGATTAACGGGTACATGCCCCACCACATTGTTGGGCTGATAGAAAGGGTTGCGGATCTTGAGGGCTTCCAACTGCGCTCGGCTAAGGTGGTGGTTCTAGGTGTGGCGTACAAGGGTGGGGTTAACGATGCACGCGATACTTCTGCGCGCGTCGTTGTCAGCGAATTGCTGGAGAGGGGTGTTCGCGTGGTGGTTTACGATCCCTACGTGCGCGGGTCTTTTGGTGTTATGTACTCTGATTCGCTGGAGGAGGCTGTGAAGGATGCTGACGTGGTGGCTATCGTCACTGATCACCTGGAGTTTGGGGGATCGACTTGCAGCGCCTAGAGGTTTTAGTAAGGAGGGAAGATTATCGTGGATGGGAGGAGGGTTTTTGAGCCGCAGCAGGCCCTGTCGAGCGGTTTCCGGTACTACGGGATTGGCTACGGCATACCCTGGAGGGTGCAGGCATGAGCGTGCTGGTTTTCACGGGGACGAGGCCGGAGATCATAAAGATGGCTCCCGTGCTTAAGGAGCTCGAGAGGCGGAGTGTTGACTTCCTCTACGTGCACACGGGCCAGCACTACGACTATGAGATGAGCCTAAGGTTCATAGAAGAGCTGGAGTTGCCGCACCCGCACTTCGAGTTTAAGCTCGAGAACAGTTCGCCCGCCGCTCAGATCGGGGAAATAATGATTAAGGTGGAGAGGGCGATTGGGTCAGCGAAGAAGCTCGGGATCGCACTGGTTCAGGGCGATACAAATAGCGTGCTTGCCGCAGCGTTAACGGCACTCAGGTTGAACATAAAGGTCGGGCACGTGGAAGCGGGTTTGAGGAGCTACGATTGGAGGATGCCGGAGGAGCATAATAGGAGGATGGTGGATCACATCTCGGACTACCTGTTTGCTCCAACAGAGTTAGCTAAGAGGAACCTGGAGGAGGAGAAGGTGCTGAGGCAGGTGTACGTGACTGGGAACACTGTGATTGACGCGCTCGATATGTACTTCAGCAAAGTCGCCGAAGTGGAGGACGAGGTGTTAAGCAAGGTCAAGTTTAGCGAGTACGTGCTGGTGACTTTCCACCGCGCTGAGAACGTTGATGATCCTAAGAATCTTAAGAGCTTCATCGAGATCCTGAGGAAGGCTCCTATCCCAATAGTTTTCCCCGTGCATCCGAGAACGAGGAGGAGGCTTGAGGAGTGGGGCCTTCTCACGCAGTTGAGCGGTTTGGATCATGTGCAGCTGCTACCTCCACAAGGCTACTTCGAGTTCATAGCCCTCTTAAAGAATGCAGTGCTCGCCTTGACGGATTCTGGAGGGGTTCAGGAGGAGGCTACTCACCCTCGAGTTAGAAAGCCGGTGCTTGTGTTGAGGAATTCGACGGAGAGGCCTGAAGCTGTCAGCGCGGGTTTCGCCAGGGTTGTCGGTTTGAACCCGAACGTGGTGTTAGCTGAGCTTGAACGGTTGGTTTCGGTTACGCCGCAGCTCCCGGAGAGGTCGCCGTTCGGTGACGGCCGGGCGGCCGAGAAAATTGTGAACGTCATTGAGAGAGAGGTTCTCTAGCTTACCCTCTCCTTTCTCAGCTCTAGCACGACTGTTCCCCCACTGGTGTGGGGTTTCCCGGGGTCTGGGCACTGCACTTACCCCACATCGTTCCCCCTTCCTATCCCTAGGTCGCGGGCTGAAATGCCCTTTAGGAAGGGTACTAGCATGGTGGATACACCGATCAGCAAGTACAGACAGACCCTATGCTGGTGCTCCCATATGTAGAACTCCTCCGCTTCGCTTCAAGCACGTTCCCAGGCTTATAGCCAAGAACACAGTTACTCAACCTCCTTCACGATCATCTTGACTCTGTAACCCGGCATCAAATGGTATGCATATCTGTTATCCGTACCTATAATTGTTCATAAGGCTGCTAGGCTTTAAGGTTGTTCTACATTAAGAATTGTAAGAATTGTCATGCCTCTTTTTCCATAAGGATCGTTAGTCCATACATTTTATACAACACATGATAAACTTATCTGTGAAGTTCGATGCCCCTCTTCGAAGAATTCTTTATTCATCTTTAATATCATTTATCGTAAGAATATCAGAATATTTACTCTTACTCCATACAATACTCTATGAATTAAGAAGAATCAGGTACATGCCACATAAAAGATACTACCTTAAAATATTATCAAAAATTACCAATATTATAATCGATTGTTCATTGAAAATAAGCGCTACCTCATGGTTAAAGTGATACATGTATCACAGAAAAATAGTTCATGTGTATCCACTGGCCAATAGAAACTTTAGTTTTTAATAGTAAATGTTAGATAAAAAAGTAACTATTATATTTTTCACGCCGTATCTATTACCTATCCCTGGAGCAGTTTGGAGACGTATAGGGTATTTCTCAGAATATCTTAAGCAAAAAGGTTTTGATACCTACATAATTGGGGCTATTACTTTAGAAAGAGATATAGCAAAAATAATATCTCAAATTAAGAAATTAACCAAAGATTACTATTTTAAAGTATTTAATTTTCAACTTATGATACCTTTTTCTTTTTGGCCAATCCAAATTTTCAATGCAATCATAGGATCGTTTCCAAATATCATTCTTTTGCTTTTGCTTAAACCTAAAGTGGTTGTCATATCTATTCCATACATTGAGTTTCTCCCCTTAACTTTTCTTGGTGCTAGGCTTACTGGTGCTAAAATCGTCATCGATGTTCGTGATCCGATGGAATATTGGGTTTCTTGGAACAAAGGTTTAACTAAAAAACTTTTCATACTAATTGCAAGACTCAATTATTTTTTGATGAAAAATGCTCACGTTATAATCACCGTGACTCCGGAGTTAGCTAGGTTTCTATCACGCAACGGAGTTTATGCACATGTTATTAGAAACGGTGCGGATATTAGGGCCTTCAAACCTTATAGGAAAGAGAATGCAAGAAGACATCTTGGATTAGCTGAGAACATGTTTATCATGGTTATGAATGGCTATTTGGGCGGATATTATGATGCTAAACCTCTTCTTAAGGCCATTGAACTAATTCCATATAATTTTAAGAGAAGGATATTACTACTGGTTGTCGGTGGTTTTAGCGACCCTAACTACGCTCGAGAATTCGCAGTCTATGTAGTGAAAAAGCGCTTGAATGAAAACGTGAAAATACTGGGCAAAGTGATGGACGCTGACAAACTAACTAAGATACTGTCAGCCGCTGACATAGGTCTAGTACCCTATACCGAGGATCCTCTTCTCGATTTCGCGATTCCTGCAAAGTTCTACGAATATATAGCTTGCGGGATTCCTGTACTTGCTTTAACAAGAAAAGGCTCGGCCCTGTGGAACATAGTTAACAGCTGGGGGGTTGGTTACGCTTTAGAACCGCACGATGTCAGCTCTATCGCGAATGCTTTACTTGATGCACTTAATACCAGCGGTCATTTCTTTAAGAGAGAAAAAATACTTAGACTGAGAAGCGTAATAGACAGAAGTCGCGAAGCAGAAAGACTGTTTCTCTTAGTCAGAAAGTTAGTAAACGAATAAGATCTATGAGTATTCTATTCAGAATCAAACTTAGTATACTTTTAATTTTTCTTTCATTGATTACGACAGCTGTTTTCTCATACTTGCTTGCCATACGTATCAAGTATCCCGATACGATGAGGTTCGTCGTAGCTAACACTATTTCATTGATCTCGTTATTCTTCTTGCTACACTCGCGTTCTAATTACCATAAACTTAAATTATTAATTAAAAATGTAAAATATATTTCTGTAACATTTTTATTAATGATATTTTTATTATTACTATTTAATATAAATAGCTTTATAAATTTATTTTTGTCCCATATCCTTATCCTAATCAGTGGGATATCTATTGTTAATATATTAGGCAAAAAACATTTCAATTTCCTTGTAAAATTGATTATCAGTTATTTTTTAGGGGCTTTGGAATTTGGTCTTTTAGTCTTGATTATATCGACTTTGCTTTATCCTATGAATTACTTTTCATCAACCGCTATCTTCAGAATGTTCCTTATTACAGTAGCTATACTGCAAAATCTTCATTTGGTAAGAGTTACTAAAAACGAATTAATTGTAGAATTTAAACTGGGAATTTCATTGAAAAAGATGATTATGTATGCCGCACTGATTATGACATTATGGTTTTTTGTTATATATTATCCTTTAAAATATTTGATTTTAGCTCTTGCTGTAACTGATTTTTCGATTCATTTTAGGATGGCCGTTAATATAATTCGAAATCCTTTGTTACTTATCAAAGTTTATTCTAGTGATTATCCACTTTACCATGCATACCTGGGGGCATCTATGATACTATCAAACAATTTTGATTTCGCCCATAATTTTATTATTTCCACAATGTTTCAGCAACTGTTACTCGTAGTTGCTGCTACTGTGTATATTCAAGCAGTATTAAGAACTAGCAACTTTAGATCGGTTTTACTGACTCCTTTAGCTTTGCTAATTTTCACTCAAATGGGTTGGTCTTACTTAATAGTATATCCTCCTCCAACTCCGGATAGATGGTTTGAGGTGTTAATTCAAGCTAATGAAAAAATATATAGAACCACTATGTATTGTCAGCTAACTTATTTCTGGCCGGCTCCCATTGGTCTTGGGATAACCTTATATCTATTATTTTTATCAATGATCATAAAATCTGACAATTATGGAAGAATAATAACGGTATTGTTATCGTTTATGTTATCGACAACACATCTCCCCGAGAGTATTTTCCTCTGCATCGTCCTTGCGTCGTCAGTTTTTTTGAACTCGTCAAGTTTAATAAAAGGTTTTGTATTAGGCTCTTTGATTGGAGTTTCCCTGATGCTTGTTCTCGATATAATCCTACTAAGATCTATTCAAATACAAATAAATTGGGTAATTGTATATTTAATTATACTTCTACCATGTATTGCTTTATTACTTAATAAGATAAAATACGTGCGAATTTTCATATCACGCCTGCATTTCAAATTTACAAATCTTTTGAATAGTGAGTCAAATCAAGCAATAGTATTTTTCATCTATATATTTTTCTTAGCTGGTTTGCTTGCAGCATTTGATCACTCGACTGAATTTGCAGTTAGTAAGGCTGATCCGGGAAATGTTGTCGGTTTAGTTCCCTGGTTTGCGTACTCTCTGATCATCGGTCCTGCACTACCCTTAGGTTTGACCGAATTATTACTCAATCGTTCTCTTGATGAAAAATCAAGGAATTTAACTTTAATGATAATAATTACGGCTATTTTGATCGGTAAGTCTTCTTCGTATATTAACCTTAGCATACATTCTGGCTATTGGGGTGAGAAAAGGTTCCTAGTTTTCATCTACTTAGCGCTACTCCCATATTCGATATCGCTGATCGATCGCACTCTGGAGTACTTATTTAACGGTTTGAATCGCAAAAGAACATTTTTGCTCTATTTACTCATTCCCATTATTTTAGTGTTATCTTTTGGGAATATCCTTAATTATTCGGCTTACTGGGAGATTTTCTCGTACAGAACGCTGATGACCGATTCTGAACGAGTCTTAGTGCAGTACATGGCGGATACGTTGTGGCGGGATCCCGCAAGGTGGGTTCTTCCCTCCAGTTCCAGAATCCGTGCTGTAACTATTCACGCAGCACCTATATATAATACTAACATCCTACTCCCTATTGATAAAATACATCAACCTGAGTACTTATTCTGGATGCTAAATGCTTATGATCTTGATGCACCCTACTTTGTTACAAGTAAAGGAGGGAGTAACGAGTTGCTAAAAGCCGCTGGCAAGAAGCTCTTTGAGGTGGGGGATTTCGAGGTCTATGATATACCCCGTTTGTCACCTATTATGAGGAAGAGCGAGAGTGTGCTTCTAAAGCCTTTGCCCGATGAGGGTACGGTCAGGGATTTCGCCTATACGGCTTTACTTCTCTCCAGGCTTGCTCTCAATTACACGGTTGCGAATATCTTTGATGCATTAGCTGAAAATTATTCCACTTGGTTATTGCCTTTCGACACGTGTGATCCGCTAATCCTAGAAGCTCTAAAGGGAGGTGTAGCTATTAATCCTCGTTCAGTGGTCGTGATTAACTTAGGACCTCATGCTTGCCTTTACGATATTGTGAAGTCGGACGCTGCTGTGAGAAGTTTTTCAAGAGTTGAACTTGAGGCCTTTGAGGGTTCTATGAACGGAAAAAGCATAGTTTACATAAAGATTAATAGTTCGATCAATACTATATTGTGGGATAACGCAACTTTAAACGCTCTTCACGCTATGCTCTCGAAGTATTTGAGGAGTTTTGTGCAAGCACAGTGGAGTTGGTGGGAAGGAAGCGGTAATGTTGGTGCAACGACTTTAACCGCAAGGGATGCGGTTTTAAGCGCTAGATCTATAGTTGTCATGAGTGAAGAGACGCCGCTGTGCATTGGCGATGCATGCTTTTCAGATGCCAGGTTCGTTCAGATTCTACAGTTAGGCGATACCCCTCTCCTCAAAGTTGACTACATCGCGATAACGAGGGGTTACGGCTACTACGTGGAGGCGAAGTGTGCGAACGCCACTTTACTGCCGCAGAGCATGATCCTTATTTATTCAAAGGAAGGGGTTTTGCATGCTCTTAGGTTAGATAAGCCCCTATCGCTTGCAAGGAATCTAACTCTGCTAGCGAGGGACCTCTCAATTACCTCGGCTGAAGCGGTCCTCAATACCTACTCTCAAAGGCTTGCAGGACCGTTTTTACCCGGAGAGATGCTTATGAAAGGAGGCACTATAAACATCAAGTACTTACAAGGTAGTAGTAACTTTCATGTTCTAAATGTTTCAATTACTGGTTCAAGGGTTATTCTCTCCTCAGTTTCCAATGTATATGATGACTTTACTGCTATAACAAAAACATTTAAATATATATTACTCATAGTGATATTTTCAACAATTTATTATTTTTATCTTCTCTATCGATTGCGCAAGGAAAAGCTCTCCAAATCGGGAGATGGTTAAGTTGTTCGTGACATAGATGAATATTCTGCTTGAAAAAGAGTCCTCGTGAACTAAAGTTGTTCTAACCGAAGCGTTTAGTATGGGTCTGGTTGATCTTGGAGTATTGGTAGTTTCGGCTCGCGTCGGTACGTCTCCTGAAGCTATACCATACTCGTTTGTGTTTGATGAAGTGGTGAGGCTAGCTAAGAGGGGGGTAGAGGTTCATGTTGTTAGGTTAGACCCTGAAAAGTCCGGTGGGTACTGTCTATCTTATGGTGTTCATTTTCACAGTATAAAACCAAAAATGAATCTTAGAGTAATGGATACTTTAATTTGTAGTTTAATGAGAAGCCTTCCTTTAGGGGTTTTTAGGAATTTATCCAATATGTACCTGGAGAGTTATTACGCGATGCATGCCGCGGAGTTACTCCGGACTCTGGATCTTGTCCACGCGCATTTCGCCTATCCTGAGGGGTTGGTGGGCTATTTGGCAGCGGTTAAAGTTGGCAAGCCGCTAATTATTACGGTGCACGGCTACGATATTTTGACGGAGCCATCCATCGGATACGGGGTGAGGCTTAGTAAAAGGTATGATTTTCTCGTCAGGAAAGTGCTGAATGCGGCGGACGCTGTGATTTGCAATAGTAGAGCGCTGTACAGGGAAGTTAGAAGGATAGCGAAGAGTAAAGATAAGGTTCATCTGATATTCAATGGTGTTGATCTCAAACGATTCAATCCCAATATAGATCTTCTCGAAGCTCGAAGGAGGCTCGGCTTACTTTTAGATCACTTCTTAGTCTTTACAGTAAGGCCTCATGCACCTAAATACGGGATAGAGTACATGATCCGCGCCATCCCTTACGTTGTCAGCCGTAGGGAGGACGTCCTCTTTGTGGTAGGTGGTGAGGGTCCGCAGAGACGGTACCACGAGGAGCTCGCTAAGGGGTTAGGTGTTGCTGATCGAATTATTTTTACTGGAGCTATACCGCAGGCCTTTCTTCACCTTTACTACGCTGCCTGCGATGTTGTAATTGTGCCATCGCTTCAGGAAGCTTGGGGTTTAGTCGTGACGGAGGCCCTTGCTTCGGAGAAGCCGGTGATCGGTTCGAACGTGGGTGGTATTAAGGATCAGATAATAGATGGCTTTAACGGTTTTCTCGTTCCTCCCCGCGACTCTCAGGCTATCGCCGAGAGGATTTTGTACTTTATTGATAACCCGAGTGAGGCGAGGAGGATGGGCATGAATGGTCGGCGGCTTGCTGAAGAGAGTTTTAATATCGAAAAGAGAATCTGTAAGATCATTCAATTGTACGAGAGGGTTTTATCGGAGCGTAAAGGCGGGTAAGGCGTAATGTCGCGCTTAATGCGTGCTCTCGCTAGGGCTTTTATCTGGCGTAGGATTATTCGCAGCTTTCGCGGTTTAACGCTCACCTCACAGTTAAATCTTTTTGTAAGCGCGCTTGCAGACATTCTTGCATCCTTAATTGTAAAACCGAGCAATCCCTTACTGCTTCTATCCGGCTTGTACTTGTCCTCTGAGGGGTTAACGGTGTATGCGAGAGGTGGGACGGAGGATTTGTACCATTTGCTTCCTGGGAGGGAAGGGAGTGTTGATCTAGTGATCAGGCGCATGCTTCGCTCTGGTGACGTGTTTGTAGATGTAGGAGCTAACGTTGGTTACTACACGTTGCTGGCTGCAAGGAAGGGTTGCAAAGTCATAGCTGTGGAGCCAGTGCCTCAGACGCTGGCGGTTCTCAGGATAAACCTCCAGCTTAACCGGTTGGAGGATCTCGTGACTGTCGTTGGGAAGTGTGCGTGAGCTCAAGGGGGTATGTGAAGTTGGCTATTCCATGGGACAAGTTCTTTGGTTTAGCCTCTGCCGTCTTGAATAGGGGTAAGAGTGCTACTGTTGAGGTCGAGTGTGTTGATTTGGACAGTGTGCTTTGCAGCTACCCCGAGATCAGGTTGATGAAGATTTATGTAGAGGGAGCCGAGTACGAAGTACTTAAGGGAGCGGATAATGCACTGAGGAAGACCGACTTCATTGTTATCGAGCTTACTCGAGACATGAGAGACATTATTGGCTTGCTATTGAAGAAAGGGTACAGAATCAAGCATTTAGGATTCTCGACGTACATTCTAGCTTTCAACGCTATTAAGATCGTTGAAGAAGGGCGAAGATGCTAATTTTACGAGTGTTGCTTTCTCAAGTGTCTGAATACATTACTTTTTCCCGTGCACGATACGCTGATTTCAGAAGCGCTGTAGTGACTGATCGCGGCTCTAGAATAGTGATTTGCGAGGGGCTGATTCGACGAGCGCCCACTAGTTAGGGTGGGTGAAGCCGGCAGTGTAGTCAGTGTTCCCAGCTTGGTTGTGCGTGCAGAATTGAGAGGCCTGCTGATTCCTGAGCTGTTTCGTTCTTATGCAACAATATGTTCCGTTTTCCGGAAGATAGCGTATAAAGAACGTTGCGATTAGTTACTACTAACTTGTCTCATGCATACAGAAAGCAATCTACTTCTACATTTACGTGGAGGTAGAGGGATGGGAGAATCAGGTAATATAACGGCAGTAATGTGTCATTCAGGGACATGTCAGCGTTTTTGGCGGCATTGTGATAAGGTATAAAAACAGCATTAACAAGAAGTGAGCCTCAGGCTCACACTTTTATTGGAAGATAGTGAGAGCGAGTATCAGATTGCTGCTAGGACTTACTCAGTTTATAGGTGGTGAATGTGACGTGACAGAAAACGTCCAAAGTATTTTATACTAGGTGCATGGTTCTGCTTTTACAATGAAGGGTGTTATTCTTCATGGGGGTGCTGGTACTCGTTTGAGGCCTTTGACGTTTTCGGGTCCGAAGCAGTTGATTGAGGTGGCGGGGAAGCCTGTTTCTCAGTGGGTGCTGGAGGATCTGGTGTCTGCTGGGGTTCGGGAGGTGGCTATCGTGCTGGGCGATGTATTTCCGGAGCTAGTGGTGCAGTACTACGGTGATGGGTCGCGCTTCGGAGCGAGGGTGAGTTACGTGCACCAGGGGAAGCCGCTAGGGATTGCGCACGCTGTCGGTCTCTGCCGCGATTTCGTGGGGAGCGACAGCTTCGTCGTCTACTTGGGTGATAACCTTCTCCAGCACGGTATCAAGGAGTACGTGAGGAGCTTTGTGGGGGGTGGCTACGATGCGCTAGTGCTTTTGAAGGAGGTGGAGGATCCAACGCGCTTCGGCGTTGCGCAGCTCGACGAGAGGGGACGTTTGGTACGGCTAGTGGAGAAACCGAAGTCTCCTCCAAGCAACCTCGCGCTCGTTGGTGTCTACTTCTTTAAATCCATTATTTTCAAAGCTATCGACGAGATCGAGCCGAGCTGGCGCAGTGAGCTGGAGATCACAGACGCGCTCCAAAAGCTAATCGATTGGGGCTGCAACGTGGGTTACCGGATTATAGAGGGCTGGTGGCTGGATACGGGGAAGAAGGATGACATCCTCACGGCGAACTATCTCCTCTTGGACGGGAAGGCTGAGCGGAAGATCGAGGGTGAGATGGTCAACTCGAGAGTCGAGGGTAGGGTTACCGTCTGCAAGGGAGCAAGGATCGTTGATAGTACAGTCCGAGGTCCCGCTTTCATTGGAGAGGGGACAATCGTCGAGCATTCGTTCATTGGTCCCTACACGAGCTTAAGTAAGAGCGTTAAAGTCGTCGAGAGCTCTCTCGAATACTGCGTCGTGTTAGAGGGAGCTTGGATTGAGAGCGTGGAGAGGATGGAGGAGAGCCTTGTCGGCCGTCACGCGAAGGTAGTGAAGAGGAGTAAGGATGGGAGAGCGCTGAGACTTAACATAGGGGATTACTCGGAAGTATATTTGTAGCTAGTTACTAAGATAAAGTATTTAGTACTAAAGTTTGAGAGAGGAGTATGCCTCTCTTAGGTAGCGCACGGGAGCTGTCGCTCTTAGGCGTAAAGCTGGCGGATCTAGCGGTTATGCCGGATGAAAGAGGTTTTTTCGCCGAGATTTTCAGGAAGGATTGGCTGTTGTTCGAAGACGAAATCGTTCAGGCTAACCTTTCCTTCACATACCCTGGCATGGTGAGGGCTTGGCATCGGCACTTGAGGGGTCAAGTGGACTACTTTCTCGTTGTCGTTGGCTCAATAAAGGTCTGCGCTTATGACGATGAGACAAAACAGCTAGTAGAAGTAATTCTATCCGATAGGAGGCCTCAGATCCTAAGGGTTCCAGGCCACTATTGGCACGGCTTCAAGGTAGTGGGAAACGGGTCGGCAATCCACGTGTACTTCGTAAATAAACTCTACAATTATACTAACCCGGATGAAGAGAGAAGGCCTTGGAACGACCCGGCCGTAGTACCCCTAGCTATTAACGGAAGGAAGGATGACCCACGCTGCGGGAAGCCGTGGGACTGGTTCTACCCACCGCACCGGTGAGAGCGTGAAGCTACTACTCACGGGAGCGAGCAGCCTTCCTGGCTTCCGCACCGTTGAGGAAGCACTAGAAAGGAGGTTCGAGGTTGTTGCAGTTCACCACACAAACCCTGTACCGCTAGAGCATGAGCAGCTAAGGAAGATGCGAATCGATCTAACCGACTTCTCCGCTATGCGTGAGCTAGTCTTGAGGGAAAAGCCCAACACTGTAGTGCACATGGCGGCTTTAGGCGATGTTGACCTCTGCGAGAGGAATCGCGCCCTAGCTTGGAAGGTGAACGTTGAGGCGACAAGCGAGCTGGCAAGGGTGGCTGAGCGTATTGGAGCTTATCTCCTTTACCTCTCGACTGATTACGTCTTTGATGGGGGAAGGGGGATGTACGCTGAGAGTGATCCGCCTAACCCGGTTAACTACTACGGTTTAACAAAGATGGCGGGTGAGGTTGCTGTAAAGACAGCTTGCAGCGAGTGGTGCATAGTTAGGACGAGCAGCATCTACGGGCTGGGCCCCGGTAGAGCCAATTTCGCTAAATTCCTAGCTGAGAGGCTGAGCAGGAGTGAGCCTGTTAAAGCGCTAATCGATCAATATACTTCTCCTGCTCATGCCCGCTTACTGGCCTGCTCCGTGTTAGAGCTTCTGGAGAAGCGGGCTACCGGTATTTACCACGTAGTGGGGGAAAGGATGAGCAGGTACGAGTTTGCATTGAGGGTAGCCGAGGCGCTCGGTTTTGATAGGAACCTAGTCGGGACTGCTGGGATGGAGGAATTTAAGTGGCTCGCGAGGAGGCCGAAAGACTCCAGTCTCTCCTTCGAGAATACGAAGAGGGTTCTCTCGACACGCTTCTACGATACTCAGCTCGCAATGCAAACCTTGAGGAAGGAGTGGGAGGGGATGCATCAATGCGCGTCGTCGTGACCGGTGGCTCGGGTTATATAGGCTCTCTTCTCATTCGAAGGCTCCCCTTCTCAAGTGGCTTTGAGGGTTGTACGGTGAGGATCTTCGACAGCATGGCGGGCGACAAGTATTACTCGCTCTTCGACTTACCTGACGCTAGGTACGAGTTCCTGCTGGGCGACATTGGAAGGGAAGAGGATCTGAGAAGGGCCTTGAGTAACGCGGATATAGTCTTCGATCTGGCCGGGATCACGAGCGTTCCCCTCTCGTACAGGTTAGAGGAGCGGACAATGAAGGTAAACGTAGAGGGGGCGAAGAGGCTGGCTGAAGTCGCTGCAGATACAGGGGTGGAGCGCATTATCTATGCATCCTCTGCTGCTGTTTATGGGAATGTGAATGGAATTGTGGCCGAGGATCACCCTTGTAATCCGGAGAGTCCCTATGCCAAGTCGAAATTTCTGGCTGAACAGGTTTACCTGCAAGTGTGGAAGGAAAGTGGGTTAAAGGTTTCAATACTACGGTTGGGGACTGTTTACGGCTATGCTCCTGGGATGCGATTTGACACTGTTGTGAACCGTTTCGCTTTCCTCGCCGCCATCGGTGAACCGTTCACCGTCTGGAGAGGTGCTGAGGAGGCCCTGAGACCTTACCTCTACGTTGGCGACGCTATCGAAGCATTCTTACTCGTTGCCGTAAACCCGGCAACAGTTGGCAGAGTGTTTAACGTTACGACCGAGAATGCTAGTCTCTTACAGGTCATCGGTGCTATCAGGAAATGTATACCAGACGTGAAAGTGAAGGTGGTGGAACCACCTTATAAGCAGCAGACATCGTACGGCCTCAACGATAGCATGATCCGCGCGCTGGGCTACCAGCCGAAAGGGTCCCTTGAGAAGGGCGTGAAGGAGGTGGTAGAGCGCTTCAAAGCTTTCCTAAGATAAATTTTCTATTTAATTTTCCTAGTTTTATGGGAGTTTATTGCTTTCCTCTTTTCCCCAACTCATCATATACAGTTTTTAAGCTGAGGTATCGCAAAACTCGACAAGTATAAACGAGACCTATCGATTGGTTAACTAGCTATGGAATGCGGTGCGATAGAGGTTCTTGCTGCTAGCGGGCTGTATTAATACGAGTGTCCGGATGTCAATGTTTAAATATCTTAATTCCTAGCTTTAGGAGCGCTTGGGCTTGAAGAAGAAGTTTCCAAAGCTTTTGAGGGGTAAGGAGGAATCCCGGTATACGATAGCTGGTTTACTCGGCTTTGAGGGGACTCTGAAGAAAACGAATCGGCGGGAGAGACAGATCGCTGGGGTCTGCAAGGAAGTGTTCGAGGTTTTCGAAAGGCTTGATGAAGCTCTAGCTAGATTAGCAGAGGCAGTAGCTAGGTATGAGGAAACCCTTCGGAGGCTCAAAAGATACTTCGCTATGTACGAGGGAGTAGCCTTCACAGATTCTTTCGATTCCGTAGCCAGGAGAGATTCAAGCTACTGTGGTTTCAGCACAGTCGACGTTCTAGCATGGTCTAAATGTAGCCGGGGCTCAACTTTTTTGCTTAAACTGGTTGGAAAGAGGCCAAGGAAATCTAGGAGGACCAAAAATGAGGGTTATAAGAGCATAGGAAATCTAAGGTTAGAGCAAATAAATAAAATAATGTTACTCTTCTCTATTCCTATAGCAATTATAGTAGTACCACCAACTTTCACGCAGCCCGAACTCGTTATTACTCTAGACCGTGGCATATACGAGTTAGGCAACACAGTCACCGCGACCATAATTGGGCCGCCTAATGCTGAGCTTCAACTAGAGCTCAGAGGTCCAGGAGGTGTATTAGTCGCTTTCAGGCCGGTAACGCTCAACTCTGAAGGCAGAGCTGTTTTAACGTTCACTCTAGGTCTCAAGTGGCTCACTGGCACATACATGATCCATGTGTTCGATACAAGAGCCATGGCCAGCGCTACTTTCGAGGTTGTCGAAAGAGTGGCTCCCTTAATTCTCTTAGCACCACCAGGTCAAGTAAAGGCTGGGAGGTCGACAGAGGTCCTATGCTTCATCTATCCTGGATTGGAGACTGAGGTTTCCGTGTATATTAGACCATTGGGAGATAAATGGAGGCTGCTGGGCTTGTACACGTCAAACGAGACTGGCTGGCTTGTCGTGTCTCTCCCTCAGCTAAATGAGGGTGTCTACGAGATTAGAGTTATGACTCATGAGACTTCCGAGTGCGATTCAGCATCAGCAACTACGCAGTTCAGCGTAACTGGCATTCAATCCCAGTGGAGGGTTGAAGCTCCACCAGTGGAGCAGCTTGGAGAAGCAATCTTCTTAGTATGCCAGGGCTGCGACGCTGTTGTAGCTAGGACTGCGATTGGCGATAGGCTATACCCGTGCGGCGCGCGGGTGATATTGGACGTGCCTGGACCTTGGTTTCTCTACCCGGCGAGCGGAGGAGCATTGGGTACACCAACGATCATGCTAGTAAAGGCCAGACTGAACGTGACGTTAATGGGACCGAGTGAAGTCAGCATCAATGAAAGCTTTCCGCTTTGGGCAGTACTTGACCCTCCAGCGCCAGCCGTTAAGATAAATTTTGTGGACTCCCGTGGCACAGTGATAGCAGAAACGCGATCTCGGAAGGACGGAATAGCGCTAGCAGTTCTCCGGTTCAACAGTCTCGGCGAAGAGAAGGTTAGAGCCATTCCAGAGCCTACTAGCATCTTTGAAGTGGACGAGTCGAAACCGCTAAGCATCAGAGTTCTACGCGAGTGGGTTAGTGTACGCCTTAAGGTACTCGACGCGAAGGAGAGACTATTGCCTGGCTCTGTCGTGGAGGTAGCAGATGCTAGTTATAAAGCCTGGAACGGCACGGCTTTAGTAAGAGCGAGGGCAGGTTTCTACGACGTGAGGGTTTTCTGGCGTGGAGTAGTAGTGTTCAGCAATAGGCTGATGCTGGGGGAAGGTGATCTAGTAATCAATACGCAAGTGTATGACCTTGAGGTGAGCGTAAATAGCTTCCTTGGAATCCCGGTCGCCGGCGAGCTAGTAGAGTTATTCAACGGTACTCAGCGAGTAGCAGCTGGTGTTACCGATAAAGGTGGACGGTTAACTCTATATAGGGTGCCCGCTGGAGCATTTCACAGTGCTGCCTTCCTCAATAGCTCCGCTAACGGTCTCCGTTGCTGTTACAGCGCTCACTGCTCTTTGTGCCCGTCGTTACATTCGGGTAAAGGTGCTGAAGCTGGAGGGCGGAGTAGATCGAGACTCTGTTAATCCTCTACCACCCTGAAACTAGAGGTTGCTATCACATCGCCCCTCCACTGAACGGCAATCAGGTATAAGCCAGGTACCGCGTTACTCAAATTGAATGTTACTTGTGCGCACTCCTCTTCCAGAGTGATTGCAGAGATGGAGAGGGTTTCTCCGCTCAGGGCGATAATCTCAACCTTGACTTTTTTAAGTACCAACCACTCGTTCCTGCATACATTCAAGATCGCGATGCTACCTATCGCGTACTCCTCAGTATCAGGCTTCACTGTGATAAGAGGGGCACGTAATAGTTTCCCTAGGCTAATCACTACACTGTCGAGGCTGAGAACCAACCAGCACAACGAGATAACAAGGAATGTTAGAGCTAAGAGGAAGCGTCGATCTACTTCCACCTCAACTACATTTTCTTTGCCCATTCCAGTTGCTTAACTTAGCATGGACATAAACGTTTATGTCCATGCTAAGTTAAGCACACGCAGATATTTTTTTAGACGTGATCTATCCGTATACTATGGCCTCTCCGGCACCGTATATGTCCTCGAATATTTTTAAGGGTGAATGCTTATGCAGAGTATTCTAGCTGAGAAAGGCAAATCACTGGCGCTGTCTGTTGGACTCATTTGTATCGCTTTAACCGCTAGAGGTAGCCCTTACAGCGTACCCCTGACCTTCATTGGCTTCGTGCTGTTCCCGTCTCACCTCCTAGCGAAATCCCTAGCTAAGGCAGCTAGGCTGGAGGCTACTGAAGCCAGCATAGTTTCCTCTACACTACTTCTGCTGGTTTTCTCAAGTGTGCCACTCGCATGCAAGGCTTTATCGCTACCTGAGCTAGCACCTTTTGTCGCAATGACTGTAATTGTGCTGGCTATAACTGCTCTCTGTGGTTTGAAAAGTGAGCGATCACCTGTGGACATGATGTTCTTACTCGCAGTGTGTGCAATGCTCATAGCTTTCACTGCATACGCTCCTATCGAAAGAACTTACAGCCCTGACGAAACTCTCTATATTCGCTCTGTCCAACTAACTGAGAGCTACGGCGTGGTGGTGGCAATTATAGGAGCGCGCAGCACTCCACAGCCCTTGCTGGTGGACGTCATTGAAAAGTACCTTTGGGGCAGGTTTCTCTGGACCAGTTTTCTCTACGCGGTGAGAATTCTTTCCGGGGTATCTCACGCGAGCTTGCATCTATCATCGCTTCTCTTCCTTTCTTTTCTCGCCTACGCTGTCAAGGGGTTGCTGAGCGACGTACTTAGGATACACCAAGCCAGCTATGTATTGCTCGCTGTACTTCTAACCATACTTCTACCAGCTTCTCTACCTTGGAGTGTAACTGCGTTTCTCGATCTTGCCCAGGCCTACTTTTTCCTGTCTTCCGCCGTCTTTCTCCTCAACTCAATCAACCTAAGCAATGGAGTACTGGACTTTGATCTAACTAAGGCTTTCATCTCCACGGTGATTCTGTTGCTGAGCGCAACCCTCAAACCCAACTTGGTGTTCAACGCTTTTCTTATCTTGCTCACTGCAGTGGTGCTCATTTGGAGCTCAAAAAAGTATAAGCTCACCCACAATGCAAGAATAGCTCTCCATCTCTCGAAGATCACTATCCTGATCACTTTGGCATACATGGCGATAGATTTTATGTACTCCTACAGCGCCTTAGCCTTAGCTGACTATAACCTGGCAAGCTTCTTCAGAGGCCTCCTGATTCTACCATTCTCCACAACGGCATACCTCCTGAAACCTCTCCTGCAGTACCTTGGGAGTCCTAAGCCTTCCTTTACCCCCGATTCCCTAAAGAACTGGATTTATGACTTAACGTGCGTGCTGACACCTGAAGCTGTGGGCCTGCCAGCTAGCGCTCTACTGCCCACAGCATTCTTGCCGCTCTTACCTTGGCTCAAGGGTATGGATGAACTTCAGAGAATGAAAATCAAGGTCTTGGCAGTGGCTGTTTCTCTTTCCTTCTGGACATACTTCTTTTTACTCAGAACCTCTAGGCTTCTAATGGAAGTGAATAGGTATGGCATCTCTCTTTACGTGATTGCGGCGGCTCTCTCCTTTTATATGGTTCATCGGTTGGACGAGATGGGATGGAGGCACGAGCTGACGATGACATTCCTTTTGCTTTCCGCGTGTCCGCTCTTCCTAAAGAGTTGGTCTATAGTGGAGTACGGGGCGACTGAGCCTTATTACGGCATCCCCAGGCATAAGGCTTCTGTGGTAATCCTATTTTTAGAGTACCTTGCGCTGCTGGCAGCGATGCTTCCTGCCTCCCTCATGCAGAGACATTTACGAGTAAGGCTAAGGGTTGACGCAGAGAGAGCTACCCTAGTCGAGGAATTTTCGGCACATATTGTAGTACTGACTCTCTTTCCCTTCATCATCATGTACAATTCCTTAATAGTTGAAGAGTCGTGGCTTCTCTTCTATGGGAGCCCGCTTGCGGAGATTACCTCGATTATTGAGAGCATCTTGGACGGCAGAACAACAATAATAGTGTCAAATTTCCACCTATGGCTGCAGATACGCCTCGGTGATAGGTTCACTCTCGTAGCTGCGCCTCAGAGCGAACAGGAGCTAAAGGCATTTATTAGCGCCATACCATCAGGCTCCCTTATCGCGCTGACCGACGATCCCTATTTCATACGGTTTGGAACTGAGTATATGAAAGAGTACACCTATAACCCCTCTTTTCACTTAGAGAAGCTCACTGCACTCGACTGGCTTGGGTCGCACTACATCTTGTTCAGAAAGGTCAACGGAAGCTCAACCCTCGGCGGACACATCGAAGTCTTGGAGGCGGGGCTTGGGGCAAATGGAACTTGCGTGATCCGTGTGAATAGCAGCGAGCCGGGCCAAGTAATACTTAGCTCTTGGTTCATCTCTTTTCTCGTAAATATAACCCCTGCAAAGGAAATAGTGATCACTAGGAATCATCCTATAACTCATGCCGTCCTAGCACCCTATATCTGCCGGCTCTCTGAGATAGTAAGTCTTAAAAGCTCCGAGCCTTTTGGGAGGAGCCTACTCGATACTCGACATGCTTTAATCTTTCTCATTAGTCTACTTGCTATCGTAGCTATCTCCCTGGCGTGTAGGAGATTAATAGAAGTTCAGATGAGTTGAGGAAAATAATTGTGAACAGCATAGCGTTCTCGCCCAGTCAAGATAAGCACGCAAGTAGCATAAGAACTTGGAACCGTTATACTAGCCTTCGAAGTTGTAGAATAACTGGAAAGGGGTGCTGCAGCTGTATCTACGGTTGCTGGCTGGCGAAAGAATTGAAGAATAAGTGGTGCAGTATATTCGATAGGCTGAGAAGCTTAAAACATAAAGGTGAATATCAATGGAGTTATGGTCTCGAGCAGCATTATCAATAACTCCTTGTCTAAATAGAAGGAGCTAGAGGCTTTTTCCTTATAAATTTCAATTAGTCTAGGATAGGTACAATTTTTTATAAACTTGGAAAAGTTATATAGGCTTAACATTAATAGGAGATTGAATATTATAGTACAGCAGGTTTGCGATTAGAGTAGATGAAGGTGAGGCGATGTTAAGAATAGCTTTCGTACTGGCCAATCCAATGTACCCGGATGTTGTTGGTGGAGCTGAAATCTTCACTTACACGATGGCGTATACCTTCGCAAAGAAAGGAATTGAAGCTCACGTGGTAGCCTTTGGTGGAAGTAAATTTAAAAGCTTTAGAAGTGGAAATCTTCACTGGCATGCTGTAAGGATTAATCTAAAAAGGTTGAGAACAATTATTTTTACTATAAAAATTATAAAAATTTTATTCAAAATTAAACCTGATGTATGTCTGGCTATTATGGGGCAATCTTCAATACCTTGTCTAGTATACTCCAGGCTAACTGGTAAACCAACTTTTATCAGGCTGGCCGGGGGCGAATTTGCAGCAGCTTTCAAGGATATTAGGATATACAATTTATCAAGAAGAATTTATAATAAATTAATTATAAAAATTCTTAAAAATTACTATATAATAGCATTAAATAAAGAAGTTTTCGAAGTTTTACGTAAAATAAGTAAGCATACTTATTTGATACCAAATCCAATAGATAATATATTTTTTCAAGCGAATCCCGATATAACTGGCTACACAGTTATTTACGTTGGGGCATTTAGAAATGACAAGAACCTCCTTCTCTTAATTGAAGCTTTCAATGAAGTTACGAAGGAAGTTCCTGAGGCCAACCTGATCTTGGTAGGAGACGGGCCTCTAAGACCTGTGGTAGAGCAGAAAATCAAGGAGTACAATTTAGTAGATAAAGTAATCATTACAGGCTTCCTACCTTATGTTAAGATCCCGGGTTTTCTAAGAAAAGCCACCGTGTTTGTGCTCCCCTCATACGTTGAGGGGTTATCTAACGCGCTACTGCAGGCTATGGCGGCGGGCTTGCCCTGCGTGGCATCGGACATTCCAGGCAATAGGGATATAATAGTTGACGGTTACAATGGCTTTCTCTGTGCGCCTGATGATAAGAAAGCCTTTGCAATTGCAATAGCTAAAATACTTAAGGATAAAGGAATGGCTCAACAGATGAGTTGTAATGCAAGAAACAGTGTTAGAATGCTGACTATGGATAACGTTATGAAAATGTACTTAAGCATTTTCCTAGATGCGCTAAGAGGTGAAGCATAGTGCCTGGCGTATTTGGGGCTATCTGTAATAACAGTAGGTTAGCCGAAGATTTTACTGAAATAATTGATACAACCCGAGGCAATAGAGTTATAACTTTTAATAACGGGAAGATAGTCGTTGGTTTTCAAAATTTTTACAACGGTGGGAGCAATACCATATCTATAGAATCTAATTCCTCTCTGCTTATTTACCATGGTAGCATTGCATTAGATAATAATTGTTTAGAGCATTTTTTTAAAAATATACTCATCAGATGGAGAAGAAGGGCTTCTAGGCTACATGGCTACATCACTGCATAGCGATTACGCCGTCGTGATTTTTGATAAAGTAAGAGATAGCGTGTTTATTAAAACAGATCCTATCGGGATAAGGAAAATCTATTACGCCAATATTTTTAGAAATTTCATATTTTCATCCTCCCTGAGTCAAATAACAAAGGCATTAAAGAATCTCCTAGGAATAAAACCATCCGACATTCTCGACCCTAAGAATCTGTACGCTTTGCTAGCTAACGGCTACATCGATTTCCCAAGGACTTTGATGAAGAACATTTTTACCATTTCTCCCGGTTTTTTCGTAAAGGTTAGAAAGAGTGGTAGCGTGGCAGTTACTCGCGCAGACGAGCTTGATTATAGAGCAAGTAGCCACGCCTTTTCCAATAGGTATGCTGCTGTCATCGAAGAGACCCACTCGCTTCTGAATGAAGCAGTAAATTGGTACACGAAAAATGTTGATAGGGTTTCTTTCCTTCTTAGTGGAGGCATCGACAGCAGTTTACTGGCTTCAATGTCCACCAAGAAGGGGATAAATATAGAGGCATATACTGTACGGTATGATGCCTATTCGGAGGTGGAGAAAATAATTGGATTAAAAAACTTTATAAATTTGAGCAAACTAAATATCATGGACTTAACCTCTGCAATAGATCATGGTTCAATTATCAATGATTTTTCAAATGCTGTTAAGTTACTAGACGAGCCAAATTTGAAAGGGGCATTCCTACTCAGATATAATGCTTTGAATGAAATTCTAAAGAGGAAGGGGTCTAAAGTTGTCATTGTCGGTGATGGAGCTGATGAAATCTTCTGTGGGTACTGGCCCCGCTACTGGTTTTTCATGGAAATGCCGCTACTAAAGACTCCCTTGAAGTTACCTAACAAGCTACTACGATTTCTTGGGGGTCTAGCTCTAAGGGGATCTCTTCCTAATTACCTTGCTATGATGTACTTCTGTAAGCGAGGCGACCTGAAGAACATTGTAACAGCGCGGTTCTCAGTTGATTCAAGGTTTCTTTTAGCTATTAATGATGTCTCCGCTGAGAAAAACTGCCTGAGAGATGACTTAGTAAACTATATTTCGGTTGGTCTTTTGAGGTCTCTAACTAAGACTGATGTGTTGACACTTGAAAACATGGCAGAAAGACTCAGGGTAAATATCAGGTTTCCTTATTTGTATATTCCCCTCGTAAAATACGTCATGAACATACCATCCAAATATAAAGTTACCCGGAATAACACTAAACTTATACTGAAGGCGATAGCACTCAAATATAATTACTTGCCGGCCCGTATATTGTTCGCCCCTAAGGAAGGTTTTAACCAGAGTCCACTGAATACTATCTTGGGAGAATTATTAATCGAAGAATTTAATAACTTATTGAAAGGGATTGATGATGAGAGGTTCAAAGAGCTTTTTGTGAGAATTTATAGAAGCTTAGATAAGAAGAGAGCAGCATCCGTTATTCAATTCACAGGGGCTCTTCTCTGGTTTCGAGAGAATTTGCTAGGTTGTGATTGACCCGGAGTAGAAAGATTCATTGAGAGCGCAAGTTGAGCATAAAAGGTAACAAGTAACGTATATTTACTCACTCTTTCGCACATATGTGAGAAGCTATGGTTACAGTTGCTATTGTTGGTGGCGCCGTTTTCATTGGATCATGGATAGCACGCCGGATGCTGAACGAGTTCAGAGTTAAGGTTGTGGATATCGCAGAACCAAGGGTCAAAGGTGTTGAGTTCTGCTGTGCTGATGTGAGATTCTCGGAAGATGTTGTAAAAGCCCTTAAGGGAGTCGACATAGCAATCCATACATCAATTGTGCAGATCCCTAAGATTAACGATGAAAGGAGGTTAGGCTACGAAGTTAACGTTGTGGGCACTCAAAACATCTGCGAGTATATTGCCAGCGATCCAAATGTAAAGGGCTTAATTCTAGCCGGCTCATGGCATGTCATAGGAGAGTCCGGTTTAAGCGGAGTAGTTGATGAAGCGTTTGGTTATAGGCCAGACCGTGTGGAGGATCGAGCTAGACTCTACGTCCTCTCGAAAATCGCTCAGGAGCTCATAGTTCGTTACTATGATGAAATGATTGATAAAGTCTTTGGTGTGATTAGGCTTGGAACAGTCCTAGGTAAGGGGATGCCGAAGAATACAGCTGCTAATATTTTCATCGAGAAGGGCTTGAGGGGTGAGCCGATCACTCCATTTAAGCATAGCATGTATAGGCCGATGTTGTACGTTGATGTGAGGGATGTTGCTGAAGCTTTCTATAGGTATACGCTGAAGATACTCTCTGGCAACGTAGGAAAGGGGAAGAGTAGCCTGTCACATGTCATAAACCTATTTTACCCGAGCCGATAACGATTCTGGAACTGGCTCAAATAGTTAGAGAAGTCATTATAGAGCTCAGTAACGGTAAAGTTAAGCCGGAGATTCAGGTTGTTGACCAGAGTATTCCGCCGATTTTCACCGAAGATTCAAAGAAACTGTTTAAGGTGAGCATCTCAAAGGCTAAAGAGTTTTTAGGTCTTGAAAAGTTATTGAATCCAAGGGAATCAATAACAGAATTGGTTAAGATGGAATACATGGAGTATAGTAATAAGGTTTTAACTTAATGTAGCAGTAAAACGAAAATATTTTTCTTAAGATTTTTTACTTCAGGCTCTTTTCCATAAACTACTGTTAAGTATGGGAAGCAGAGGAGTCACAAACTTCAAGCGTATGTAAGTATAATCACTACTCATATACAAGAATGTCCGGCATTACTACAGAGAAGATATCTAGAGGGTTAAATTAGTCATGCATATAGTACACATAATTTTATGGAAACTCTTCTATATACTAGCCCAGAAGGAATCCCTTATACATTTCAATGTACTGTTGAAGTAATTCGGGGAGCTCCTTAAATCGGTGCTTTTCTAGCAGGAACCACAGAATATTACGGAGGTGTAACTGAGCTCTAAGAAGAAAGCGTATGTCGTGATTGCGCCGCATATCGGCTCCCCATCTCCTAAATGCGTCAAATTTTTCAGACCTGTCATGGTAGGCCAAATACGCGAGTAGGGGCACCACATAGTAACCCTTTTCCCTAACGAAACATGCATAGACTTTATCTTCTCCCACGTGAGTGCTGAGGAGTTGCCTACATTGGAGCAGTAGATCTCTGGGTACAATAGTATTGCTAAACGCAGCGAAGCTGAATCTTTTATTTCTCCACTCATCGTATGCGCTATACCGTGGGCCGTCTAATGCTGCCATCACCATACCGATAGTTTTTACTGCGAACCTTTTCATTATATTCCACCAATTGGGATATAGGTAGACGTCGCTGTCCACGTACACAATCCACTCTGTTTCGGCAAGCTCAGCTAATTTGTAGCGAATCCTCCCGATCATGTTGTCTCTGCCTGTAAAGAGGTATGTTTCCGCTCCATGCTTTTCTGCAATTTTAAGCGTAGAATCTGTGCTCCCTCCATCGCCTACAAGAATTCTGTTTATTGGCAGTGCATGCTTGATGCAATGCAGGCAGCGATTCAGCGTCCTGGCACTATTGTACGTAACTATTAGTACATCAACTTTAGAGGCCGCCATGGAATAACATTCTATATTTTGTCTCGAAGGTTTTATAAATTTTATTTAATGCAGCCTAGTAAAAATCTCTTTGCCAAGCTATTTAGGTTTGCCTTGGCAAACATTGCATGACGTTCGTCCACATTAAGAGGTTACCGCTCTCACCTAAACCTCCTCTTGGAAGGATGTAAACTGAATAAATGCGTGAACTTAGCCCTAAGGCAAGATGGGACATCTCCAACTACAAAAGCAGTTAAAAGAAGCTGATAGATTGATTTTCTGATAAACTGGTTCTAGAAGCTAGAGGAAGTATCCCAAATCAAAGGGTGCACCAGACTTTGGTTGGAATATACGTAACGGCCCTGATTCTGCTAAAATAAAAGCTTCTCTTAGGTAAGCACATGCATGCTTCACAGTGTAGTTACGTAATCACCTGTAGCTAGGAAATAAAGAATCATAGTTTTTAAAAGTATAAGATGTTTTCAATTGTGTGCAACTTAGTAGGCGTAAACTCTTTAGCCTAGTAACCGCTCTTGTAGTAGTGATATCTGTTATGCTAGTTTTCGGTTTAAAAGGTCAGCGGGAATGTAGTGAGACTCAAGCTATGTTGAAGCTAGGTTTAGACCAGTACAACTTCTTCGGCGGGCGGAGAGGGATGTGCCAGTTTGAAGCTAAGGGTTTCTTCTACGTAGCTGAACGGGAGGGCGTGTGGTGGCTGGTAGATCCGCTGGGTTGCGCTTTTATATCGAAAGGCGTAAACCATGTAAGCCCGTACGGGGATTACTCGCCCGCGCTCGGGTACTCGCCTTACGAGAGATGGGTTAAAGCTAAGTATGAAAACATTGATTCATGGCTTGAGGCAACGGTGCTGCGCCTTCGATCTTGGGGCTTTAACACTATCGGTTCGTGGTCGTACGAGCAGTTATTCCTTCAGATGCCCTACACGGTTATCCTTGACGTAATGGCCAGTTACGGCTTTAACTGGGTTACCGGAGGCGTCCCTGATATTTTCGACGCAAAGTTCGAGGAGCACGCTGAGAGCGTCATCGCATCTAAGTGTGAACCTAGGGCTCACGATCCCCTGCTTTTAGGCTACTTTCTCGATAACGAGTTGAGATGGGGACCTGATTGGCGATCTCAAAAACACCTGCTAGACGATTTCATAAGGCTCCCAGCCGAGGCTCCTGGGAAGCGGGTTGCTGCTGAAGCCTTAGTCGAGGCTTACGGGGGAAGCCTTACAGAGCTCGGCAAAGAGTTAGGAATCAATCTAGAAAGCTTCGACGACCTACTCCGCTTCAGCGGCGAGATTCCAACGGGTGGCGTTTTCGATAAGGCGCGCAGTCTTTTCCTTAAGCGTTTCGCGGAGAGGTACTTTAGCGTAGCTGTTAACTCCGTGAAAAAGCATGACCCGAATCACTTGGTTTTAGGAGTTCGGTTCGCCGGACTACCTCCATCGGAGGTGCTCGAAGCCGCTGGAAAGTACTTCGACATAGTAACGGTCAACTTCTACACTTACGGGTCCCATGAGCCACCTATTGATGCTTTGAAGCGTGTTTACGAGCTTACCGGTAAGCCCTTAATGGTCACCGAGTTCTCCTACAAGGCTATGGACTCTGGTTTACCTAACACAAGAGGGGCTAGCGAGCCAGTGAAAACCCAAAAGGAGAGGTCATACTTTACCGCTCGTTACGTGTTGAGAGTTATAGAGCTACCCTACACGGTTGGGTACCACTGGTTCCAGTACACAGATCAACCTAAAGAGGGTAGGTTCGACGGAGAAAACAGTAATTATGGGCTAGTGAAAATAGACGACGAGCCTTGGGAGTTGCTGACTAAAGTTTTCTCCTATGTTAATGGTAAGGCCGAGGAAGTTCACGCGGGTTTAGCAAAGGTCGACGAGTTGCTAAAACAGGTAGCAGAGATTGTGAAACAAGGTTAGTTTTCCAAAATAATCGAGTCCAGATTTTCCCTTATGCTAAACAGGTTGAACTTCCATGACCGGCACAGGGTTATCGCCCTCTTCAGAGTGTAAAAGGCCGGCGTAAGGGTAATAGTTAAAGTTAAGCAGATGGGGCTAGCATCCGGTAAACAAGGGGTAAGGCATGCCTATCAGGAGAGCTATACTAACCGGCTTAAGGGGGTATTTGAGAGGGGTGGTTAATGATGGGTGGAGTGTAATACTCAAAGGGTGTAGGGGTGCACTGTTTTTTCTCCTCTTACCATTGATTTACTTTTTCTCTTCATATATATCAATGCTAAGCAATATAGAATCAATTTGCTTGTTTGATATAAGGTTATTCAATTTTTTACTTTCTTTGAGCATCACGACGGTATTTTTCCTGGTTGTCGAGGATAAGGATTATTTTTTAAAAATACCATTACGTTTATGGAAAGCTATAGCTGTGCTATCCCTCTCGACGATTTTAGGCTGTATAACGTGTTTAAGCCTTTACTTCCCGAATCTCGGTAAAAAAGCATTTGTGGAGTGGTATGAGTTACCCTTAGGTTTACCCGTATTCTTCGCGCTAGCTTACCTATGCGCGCTTTATACTCCGGCTTACGTACTGGATTTAGTTATCCTGAGAAGCCGATGGGTTTTCTTGGAGAAGCTTGTTTTCTACCCGGTGATCGGCTCAGCTGTTCTGGGCTTCCTGGCAGTGGTTAGTGACCTTACTGGAATCCAAGGTTTAGGTGGAGTGGTTCTTCTGTTGATGTTTTTTTTATCGCTACTATACTTATGCTCAGGAACTTGGGTTTCGAAAAAAACTTTCCCGAATACTCAAGAAATGCTGGAGATCGATGCTGTAAACTCGCTAGTGCTTTTAACAGTAATTACTTTTAACGTGTCTACCCTTTTCATAGCGCTAGGCGGTGAGGAGGCATTTCTAAGAGGCGATATGTACAGCGACGCGCACAGAGTAGCTTTCCTGAGCAAGTACGGGTTATCCCCGTATTTCTCCTCACCCGCTGAAAGCTATCCCATAGCTTTCAGCCTCTCCTGGCTCTCCGCGATTAGGTTGCTACCTTTCCCCTACGTTAACGGTTTAGTGGTAATCGCATTTTTCAATCAATTCTATTTTATCTTAGCGTTATACCTTGCTGCTAAAGTCTTCTTAGGGGATTCAAAGAGGGCGGCTCTAGCTGTAGTTATGTGGACGCTGCTCTCCGGGTTCTCTTGGATGTCTTTGCTTACGAAAACTCCAAGCTTACTGCGATCTAATGAAGGGTGGATGCAAGTGCTCGGCGATATTTTCCGCCGTTATGGACTCTATTCCGGCGCTATAGTCTCCCAAATATACGCCGATGGTCACGCCCTAACCCGCTTATGGGCTTTAGGCTTGCTTTTAGCAGTTCTAACGCTGCTACTGAAGTTGCACATGTGTAATGGGGGCGTTCGAGGAAATACTGTAGCGTTAATCCTAGCGACCGCTCAACTATCGCTCGGCCACGTGGTTGAAGTTCTCGTGGTAGCTGAAGCCTCTTTCATCTTAGCGTTAGTTCTAAAAGAGTACCCCATGAGCAGAATAGCTCGTACAGGGATATTACTCCTTCTCGTTAATCTACCTCTCTCTATTGCTTCCTTCCGCAATGTTTTCTGGATATTAACTACCATGCTCCCCCCGTTCGCTTCTTTTATTGCAGTGGCTTTGCGGGCTGTAACTGGAAGGCTAAGCTGCAAAACCTTTCACACTAGGCTCCGTTCGCGGAGCTTAGGTACTGCTTTGCTGATCTTAATATTATATGTATACGGTTTAGCTTTACTGGCGTTCTTCATTTATAGGCCTCAACTGGATCCGCCCATCGTTACACTATGGTACACGCCAGCTATTGAATGGGGTTTTTTAGGCTTAGGCGCGTTCACCGCCTTAGCCTGTATCCTTGCACGTAAGGAAAGCCTTTCCCTCGGATTGGAATTTTCAATATATATTATAATTATTCAAATTTTTATTATTGTTTTCCTAAACATATTTAACGTCAACTTTTTCTACTTAATAGAACCATATCCGATGGAACCTATATTCTTCCGCCCTTTTCTCGCGTTGATTGCTTCACACGTAATGCCCCCTCGGGGGCATTCACCCTGTAAATGGAGAAGATTGCTACTAGTTTTTCTATTGATGGAATTCCTCGCTTTTGGAGCCTTGAATCACGTGCTTTCTGCAAGCCACTGGAAGTGGAACGATGCTAGGAATCCGCTGGTACATTTGGGTTTAACTAAAGAAGATCGCGAACTGATAAATGTTATCTACGAGCAGCCTCGAACCTACGCGTACGAGTACGTAGCATCAATATACAGCTGGGCAGCTCCATCCGCTCAGCTGGTTTACGCAAGCGGGGCAGCCTTGTTCCCAGGCTCGCTGGGTACTCTTCTTAACGAGATAAATAGTAAGGAGGAGCTAGCCATTATCGTGAGAGTTCTTCCCACCCCCTTCATTTTAGTTCCATTGGAGGAGCTGCACCCCAACTCCACTCTCATTAATGTTACTAAGGGTCTCGAGGTAGTTTCCTTTAATGGTAAGTATGTTCTTGTTTCTTCATCCCAGTTGATCTCATCGAGTTTAACTTACAACTTAACGGAGTTTGTAGTGGTCTCTAGTATAAACTTTGACGGGGGTGTTAGCATCAAAGACGGGCAAAGTACGATAACGTTGCTCAACGTCGTCAACGGAGCTTTACTCCCCAGAGAAGGCGGTTACGTTGAGGTGGTAACTCCCTTGAACGTGACAACTCTCTTAAACCCATTAGTGGAAATTAAAGGCAACATAACTCTCCACAGCTTCAGGTCAACACGAGGTTACGCCAGCGTTCTCGGGTCCTCGAGGGCTGAAAAGTTGGAGTTAAAAATGGAGGAAGTAGAGTTCAAGGTTTACGCGTCCTTTGAAGGGAAAAGAATGTACATCGGAGATTTTAGCATCAAGAGGGGTTACACGACGTCCTGGTTTGCAGTACGCCCGGTATACTCGAGATGGGTGTTAGAAGCGTACATTAATCGTAGCTACGTAGATCCGCTTACAGTGATTATGTCAACGCCGGGTAAAACTATCACTCTATTGTTTACCACGTGGATGCTGCTAACGTATCGGAAACATTTCGGTAAGCTGCTCTCCGGTTTGCTACTAAAACTCTTCTAGCCTTTAGTTTCAGCTACTTCTCGGTATTTTTCTTTAACATTTTCTGCACAGGCTTCATGTCTCGGTTGTTTTTCTCTTAAGTTTCTTTATACCTCTCTTGTCTGCAGCTCGAGTTAGCCCGGATGCCTCGAACCCGGCTATGGCGATTTCTGCGAGGTAGAGTACCCTGCACCCCTCTTCCAGATGACCCGCGTAGGCTTTTTCGGTATCCGAGACCACGGCGTGGAGATGTGGTTCACCGTCCGCTATGATCCCCGATAGGGATACCAGCTCCAGCGGCTCTCCATCCCACCTTCTGTAGTACTCTTTAGGCGGATAGCCCGTAGTCGTCACCATGTGAAGTACACATTTATCAAGTGTCCCGATACCCGAGATCACTACCGCGTCATTTAACTCCTCTTTTCTGACCAGTTCCCGTAGGCTTTCCAGTATGAAATCCCCTGGATCCAACCTTACTACCAATACGTTACCAGTAATTTTTACCTTAAAGTACTCCATCTTAAACACCCTATGTGAGCCGTAAACCCAGTTTTTCTAAAAGGGGTTTCTGCGATGCTCTATCGGCTTCAAGCTGCCTTTCCGCCCTCTCAGCTACTTTGCCCGCGATGCTTCTCGGTACTACAACAAGCCCGTCATCGTCACCTACCACAATGTCGCCGGGGTAAACCGTTACCCCTCCTATCGTCACCGGTATATTTACGCCGTCGGGAGGTATTTCAAGCCGGCCGACAACTTCTGTTCTGCCGCGAGTCTTGCAGAAGACCGGTATCCTCAGCAGCTGGATCTCCCAGGTATCCCTGCACCCTCCGTCTATCACCACCCCCTCAACGCCCTTAGCTTTTGCCTGTAAACCCACATTCGAACCCCAGAAGCCGACGTCCGGGCATTCAGCTGCGTTAACCGCGATCACGATTCCAGGGCCAGCATGCTTCATGAAAAGCTCGTAGTTAGCCTTCTTGCTGTACCATTCCCCGGTGAACTTCTCCCATTCCTCTTGAGTCATTGATGGAACCTCTTCCCTTACTCTCCTAGTTTGGACGGTTAAGGCGTGGCCAGCTATTCTGATCCCGGAATAAAGAGGTCGTATTTCTCTCGAGATAAGGATTTTATCATGGTACCCATAGCGGTCGAGCGCGTCGACGACGTCAGCCACTCTAACATTCTTAAACTTCTCAACCAACATAAGATCTACTTGGAACATTCTCTCCGAGAGACCGGGAAACAGGAGGTATAAGCCTTTAGCGCTCCAGCGTTTGGAGTATCAGGGGCTAGGTTGTGCTGTTAGAACGTAGTTAACGCTATTCAATGTAACACGGAGGATTGGAGGGAAAAGCAGTGGGTAACTTTCTTTCAGCAACACTTCTATTATATCTGGTTAGTCTTTTCCGTCAGCAATTCCTCGTACAGTTTCACGTATTCTTCGGCTATCACATCCCAGTTAAACTTTTCTTTAACCCTGGTATACGCTCTTTCAAGCATTTCTCTAGGGTAGTCTTCGACAAACCTATTGATTGCCTTTGCTAACGCGGCCGGCTCTCCCAGCTCTACTAGAGCAGCGCAGCTCTCGTCTAAAACATCGGTGACCCCAGGTATTCTACTAGCTAGAATAGGAACTTTCAGTGCCATGGCTTCTAGTATCACTGTTGGAAGCCCTTCGGCTCTTGAAGGAAGGACTAGGAGGTCGCTGCCGGCGATAATCTTAAGGGTTTCCTCATGAGACCTGTAGCCGAGGTAGTGGAAGTTCAGCAATTTTTCCGACAACACATGCGCCCGCTCTTCCAGCTTTTTAAGCCCGGATCCTAGAACAACTACGTGAACACGCGGGTCCAAAAACTCGGCTGCTTCAAGAAGCATGTCGAACCCTTTCTCATAGCTTAGCCTTCCCGCGTATACTACCTGCTTTTCAAACAACCTGAGCTTCTCACCTGGTAGCTCTTGAAAGTCTATGGCATTGGGAATAAAGCGTGCTCGGGCGCCCATTTCCTTGTAATACTTGTATACAGGACCGGAGACGCAGGTTAACGCGTTCATTCTCTTGACGGCGGCCAGCTCTAAGCGCTTAGCAACACTACCGGCGAGGTTGCCGTAGAGTAACTGAATACTTTCAGAGTAAATGCCATGCTGCGTGAGGATTTTTACGCTAGCGGGAGCCAGTTTAACGCCCAGCCATGTGGGGAGATTGTGGCCGTGGGCTACATCGTAGTGTTTACCTCTAAGGCACCACCGTAGAGTTTTCAAAGTTGATGTAGCAGAGAAGCTGAGATTATACAGCCCTTTCACTGGTAAATGCAGTGTATTTTCTGTAGAAATGATATCGACTAGGAAACCCTTTTTTCTCAATCTTTTAATAAGTGCCGTGACGTGGCGAGCTACGCCCCCTATACCTGAGACTTTAGGACTTATCATTAAGATATCCATGATTGGCTTATTCCCTCTAAAGCGTCCATAAGTTTTTCCCCCGCAATGCAAGGGCACGCCTCGAACGATATTGTTCAGATAGCGACTGCGTACGGTCAAACCACACATCAGTAAACCAAAACTTAGGTTTTACGCTTAGTAGAGTAACCTGTTAGGGTAAAACGCCCCTCTTTCATCGCATCGAAGTTGATGCTGGCCTAAGGCAAGCTTGTAGCGTTCGAAGCTTTATTCCCAATGCCAGCGTCGCTTTGAGATATGAATGCTCTCCGTAATTCTGTTAGCATGCCTAAGAGGAAGGCGTACCGGCGTAGTACCCAGTAAGGTAGTAACTGCCAGTTGCTTAGCCGGAAAGCTAGAAGTAGCCCTTTGATCGGCGCTAACATGGCTGCCAATATGGGATACAGGTATACTAAGTCGTTGAACAGCAGGTACACGCTCCTGCTCCATCTGTAGCACTTCCAGAAGGACTTCTCATTCCTATACCTTGCGATTACGTGCGCATAACCTTTCCCCCAACCGATCTGCTGCTTTACTAGTTCCTTAATACTTCTCCTGAACCTACTGTAAGTGCCTGGGGAGTCGACGACTTTAATCTTAAAGCCAGCCCTGTATGCTCTATAGCTGAAATCTAGATCATCGCCGCCGTAGGGTGGGTGAAGCCAGAAACCCTTTACTCTTTCAAACACTTCCCTTCTAAAGGATATGAAAGCCCCTCCAGCGAAACATCGATTTTTCTTCAACTCTTCGGAATAGGCTCGCCCTTTAGTCCATATGATGCTTTCCAATTCCTCTAAAAATGTCTCTGAAGGTCCGCTGCACCCTTTAACATCAACTATGTCTACCCCCTCCTCAATCGCCTGAATAACCTTCACGAAGTGCTCGGGACCGACAACGCAGTCAGCGTCTACAAAACAGATCACATCACCCTTAGCTGAAACTACGCCAAGGTTCCTAGCTATGCCAATCCCTTTACCCTCGTCGTATACCACCTTAATGTACCCCTTGAAACGCGACAGAATTACAGGGGTATTGTCGCTGCTGCGGGCATCCACCACGACGATTTCTCTATACCAACCCGGCGGGATTCTTGACTTGAGAATGCTAAGCAGAGTTCGTCCAAGAGTTCCCCCGTTGTTCTTTGACAAGATTAAGACGCTTACCGTACGCATGCCTTTCCAGAGGGTCACAGAAAGGGGACACTTATCTGTTTACCGTGGAAAGTACGAAATCCCTGTAGACCGGCGCCAGTTTTTCCCACTCAAAAAGCTTAGCTCGCTCCCTGGCCCTAACGCTCAACTCACCCCTTAATTCTTTATTAAAGTAAAGCTCCACCATGGAGTCAGCTAATCCCTCTACATCGTCCAGGTTTACGTATAATGCGGAACCCCCGAGAGCGCTTAAAGCACCTGGCGATCGCTCGGCGATTATCGCTTTGCTTGCAGCCATATACTGAAAAAGTTTTATTCGCTCAGCGTAGTACGCGACTGGGTGCCTACTGGTAGGTGCCAGTAATACGTCAGCCGCAGCGAAAGCGCTTTGTCTCTCAAAACTAGCGTAAGGTAAAGCACCAATCAATTTAATTTTGCCGTGAACCTTCAGCTTGTGAATTAGCCTATAGGTTTGCGTATCTATCCTCGATATCTGGAGGACAAGCACGGCCTTCTGTACTTTATTATTAGCATAAGCGAAGGCTTTCAGCATCTTATCGGTTCCCTGTAAATCTATCCCCTCAACCCTCCATAAACCACCGCTGTAGAAGAAAATGAAGCGACCGTTAAGACTATTTTTCCTTTTAAAATAATCCGGTTTTCCAAACTTTGATGGATTGAAGCTCGAGAAATCAATTCCATGCGGAACGTAAACTGAACGCCTAATTTTAATCCTTCGCGATATAACCTCCATCATCGGTCTGCTCCAGAAGATTACCCCCTCAGCTTCTTCGACGGCCCGAATGTCAAGCGGGTTAATCTCATCCCACGGCCACATCCATACATCCATCCAATCAATAATCACAGCATGGTCATCCCATATGCGCTTTGACCCCAAGTACGGGTTCAAAGCTATTACCGCATCTGCGGCAACACTCCCTAGGTACGTGGAGTTTAGCGCGTCGTGGAGTAAAGCGGTAATGTAATAGTCTCCGCCGCTTCTGCTTCTCTTGGAAAATATACTTTCAACTTTTGCAAGCTTAAATACTGGAGACACTACTATTGGGTACAGCGCTTTTACACGCTTTAGAGCGTCTGGAGAAGCATACACTTTTAAAAACGGAATAGCTTTTTTAGCGAAAAGCGGCCTCCTATAGCTAAAAGGGTTAAATCCCGTTACATATGCTATGCTAAGCTCTCTGCCTGTTGCTGACCACGGCACGTTTTTAGGATTACGCTATCCAAATTATAAAACCTGTACTCTTGTATCCAAAGATGCAGGAGTACTTAAAAGTATCCCCATGGTAAATACTGGAGGTGAAGAGGAAAACGTTTTCCCAGCCTAGCAGTAGATTTCGAATGGTAGTGTACCTTTTCCCACCTTATCGCTGAGCCCCTTCGGCTGCCTGCGCTACGCAACTGGATATATATTGTAGATCCTCTGGAGTTAAAGCCGGGTGAACTGGTAGGCTGAGAACTCTCCTACCGGCTTCAACGGCATTAGGGCATATGTCCTGGGGGTAACCCAGTTTCCTGTACAAGGGTTGCTGGAAAACCGTCAAGGGATAGTGAACAGCCGTGCCGACGCCTTTGCCTTTAAGATACTCTTTGAGCTCATCCCTGGTGAGGGGGTATTCATCGTTTACGCGTATTACGTACTGGTGGTAGACGTGCTTTACTCGGGAATCTTCGTAGGGGACTTCTATTCCAGGTACCTTGGATAACTGCTCGCTCAGCTTCCTAGCGTTCTCCCTCCTAGCCTCGTTAAACCGATCAAGCTTTTTCAGCTGTACGCGCCCGATCGCAGCCTGCATGCTGGTCATCCGCAGGTTGTACCCGAGCTCGACGTGAAGGTACTTCTCCGCCTGTCCATGATCTCTGAGCAGCTTAACTCGCTCCGCCACCCTCCTATCGTTTGTTACAACTATACCCCCTTCCCCGGTCGTCATATTTTTCGTAGCGTAGAAGCTGAATACAGAAGCGTCGCCAAGCGCGCCGGCTTTAACGCCCATGAACTCCGCGCCGTGAGCTTGAGCAGCATCTTCAATTAATACAAGCTTGTGATCGTCTGCGATCTCCTTTAACGCTCTCATGTCCGCAGGCTGGCCATAAAGGTGTACAACTATCATAGCTTTAGTCTTGGGGGTTATAGCCTCTAGTACGCTGTTCGGGTCTATGTTGAACGTCCTAGGATCTATATCGGCAAAAAGGGGTTTAGCGCCTTGGTAGAGTACAGCGTTAGCAGTCGCTATGAACGTGAACGGCGTGGTTACTACTTCATCCCCGCTGGAGATGCCATAGGCTTTAAGCACGAGGTCCAACGCAGCCGTGCCGTTAGCCACGGAAACAGCGTAGTTAACGCCTAGGTACTCCGCAAACTCTCTCTCAAATTCCTCTACCTCGGGGCCGTGAGCGATCATACCGCTTTCGAGTACCCTTTTTACAGCTCTGAGTTCCTCCTCGCCCAGAATGGGTTTAGCTATCGGTATGCTCCGCATCCGGAATCTCCTCGCCTAACTACACGATCTAGGGCGTATTAACTTTGCCGGCTGCGTTAAACTAAAATCGTTCCCCTTGGAAAAGTATTCTGGGGGTTGTTTGGTCGAAATGACGTCAGAGCCGGGTAGCGAAGTCGTGTTCTCCTATCGAGGTGGGGCATGCGTCATAGTTTCAACTCAGGGTTGCACGCTAGTGTTCGACCCAGGTGACCTGCTTTCAGACGAGGAAATTGCAACGCTTTCCGGAGCTGTCGCGGTGCTGTTTACACAGTCTCTAGACGATCATTTCCACGCGAGAACCACGATGAAGCTGGTTAGCATGAAAGGTGCCTTAGTTATAGGGACAAGTGACGTATGCAAAGAGGTGGCGGATTTCGTTCCCTCAAGCAAGCTTGTAGAGTTGTTGCCGCGAAGAGGGGTTAGAGTCGGTCCGCTTAGAGTATTCGCTATTGAAGGGAAGCACGAGGTTCCTGTTAACCTCTACTACGTAACTTGGGGGCCTTCGCTTTTCTTCGCGGGAGACACGGGTTACGTACCACTTTCGAAATTGAAGGCGCAGTTAGCTTTCCTTCCAACGGGGGGATCCCCCTTCGCTAGCCCTGAGTCCTCTGTACGCATGGCATTAGACTTGGAAGCCCGATACGTTGTTCCAATCCATGGTAGCGGTGAGGAAGCTAAGCAGGTTGAGGAATTGTTGAGCGGTAAAGCTAAGGTCATAGTTCCAGTTCCGCGCAGGGAGTACGTGGTTAAGTTCTAAAGAGGGGTCTATACAGTATAGCGACTTACCAACTTTTTTCAACCGAGTTTCACGCTTTATCATTTAGGCATTCGTAAACCTTCTCTAAACTTCTACCTTCTCCATACCCTAAACGATATTGCATGTGCTCACGCCACATCGACCCAGCATGGCCGGTAACACATCTTATAAATACGGATTAACCTTAACGCGATTGTGGTGAGTAGAGACTACTCGCTAGCCGTGTACGGATTGGGTTATGTAGGTAAGGCTATAGCATCAGTAATGTTGAGGGCTGGGTTCAGTGTTATAGGAGTTGATTCCTCGGAGAACGTGGTCCGCGAGGTTAAAGCGGGGATAGTGAAGCATGTTGAAGGAAATGTAAGAGAGACTTTACTGCAGGGTTTGCGTGCCGGGCTTTTCGATGTTACTATGGATGGAGTAGCCGCTTCACGGCGATGCAGGGTTAAGCTTGTTACAGTACCGGTTTACTTAACTTCTCTCTACGAACCGGATTTTTCGAGGCTTAAAGCTGCCGCGGAAGCTATCGGTATGGGGGCTGAAGAGGGCGATCTAGTAATCGTCGAGTCATCTGTACCGCCCGGTACCACAATGGAGGTTATTAAACCAGCTTTAGAGGAGGCCAGTGGTCTACGCGTTGAAGAGGAGCTACTCTTAGCTTATAGCCCCGAGAGAATCTATATTGGAAGGTCGGTACAGGATATCGAGGAGCGTTACCCGAAAATAGTAGCGGGGGTGGGTCCTAGAAGTACTGAAGCTGCAAAAAATCTCTACTTGAAAATCGCTAAAAGAGGGGTGATTGAGCTCAGCAGCCCTACCGCGGCGGAGCTGGAGAAACTCGCGGAGGGTGTATACCGCGACGTAAACATTGCTTTAACTAATGAGTTAGCTAAGCTCTGCACGAAGCTTGGCATTGATTACCGGGAAGTTAGGGAAGCAGCTAACAGTCAGCCCTACTGTCACTTACACGTGCCAGGTGTAGGTGTCGGCGGGTACTGTATCCCAGTCTATCCCCGCTTCCTCATGTACGTCGGCAGAAAGCTGAACGTGGGTTTGCCTTTAATAGAACTAGCCAGGGAAACCAACTTAACCATGCCGAGTTACACAGCAGGCTTAGTCGATTTAGTAGTAAAAGAGTTAGGGTTAAAGGAGCCTAAAATCGTTATCTTGGGGCTAGCCTTCAGGGGCGGGGTGGACGACACAAGATTCTCGCCAACGTACGATCTAATCGATAGCTTATTGAAGAAGGGCTACTCTATTGAACGAGTTCACGACCCCTACGTTGAGCGGGACGAAACGCTAGCTTCTCTCAATATACTACTCAGTAGGAAAATGGAAGAAGCAGTAAAGGGCACCGACGTACTAGTAATCGCAACGGATCATCCTGAATATTCCAGCCTTACGCTAGCCATGCTTAAAGAGTTATCCGGGGCAGGGAAGCTTGGAGTAGTTGACGGGCGGTTAGTTCTAAAAGGATGGAGAGAGCCGCCACCTGGTGTAGCTTACGTAGGTATCGGGAGACCCTTAATCAAGGGCTAATAAGTCAGCTTCTGAACGAGACTATATTCAGGTTTCTTGCGGCTTCCAGGGACCATCCAGCTAGTATCTCGGCTATCCCTCTTTGGGCTTCTTGTCTAGTGAAGTTGAAACCTAAACGCTTGTAGGCTTCCTCTGCGACCTCTGGGTTCACACGGGGGATGAACTTTTTTACAAGTTTTTCCCTGACTTCCAGTAGACGAAGTCTGCCGGTGCTTTCAACCAACTCTTTGATAAATTCTATATCATCCCTGGTTATGATCGCTTCCTCAATTCCTCTTTCTTTTGCAAGCTCCCAATAGCTGTAAAGGGGCTTGTAGCTGCCAACTATACTCCCATCAGCTAGGAGCGGTTTCCTTTCCACTATTATCTCCTTCATTTTCACGGGAAAAACTTTACTGAAAAAGGGTGTTACATTAATTAACGTTAAAATACATGGGATACGTAGTGCGCTTTAGTGCCGAGGGTAAGCGGTAAAGCAGGCTATATGCTAGGTTTAGTTATCGGAATAGCTATACTGGCCATCATAGTTATCTTAAGCGACCCCGCAACTGTTGCTTGGAGGATTGCCAAGGCGAAGCTTGTATACGTTGCATTAGCATGTATCTTCGACTTTGCATCAATCATATTTTACTCGTTAGCTTGGGTTTTAGCAGCGCGCGCGGTTGAAGTCGGCATCAACTTAACAGATGGTTTAATTGCCTCGATACTCGGGCTTTTCGCTGACAAGCTCGTAGCCTCCGCTTCAGCTTCTGGAGAAATTGTACGTTTAGCTTACATTAAGAGCAGGAACAGCGAAGTCAACTACACAGACCTTCTGGCCACTATAATGATTCACAGGTTCCTTTACAACATAGCCTTTATAGCGCTTTTAGCCATCGCATCAACGGATCTGGTGTTAAGAGGGGATCTCCCTCATATGTTAATTTTTCTAGTAATACTGGCTATCATAAGCACTTTAATTGCATCCTACTTAACTTTGAAACCCGAAACCTTAAAGGGAGTTGCGCGCGCGACCGGGTCATTCGCTGAGCGTATAGCGGTGCGCTTTCTCAGCGAAAGAAAGCTTAACTTAGCAGCTAAAGCAGAGGAGTTGGTAGAAGGGCTTTCAATCTCCGTGAAAAAAGCGGCTGGAAGGAAAATCTATATGTCTTTAGCAGCGATGCTTATGCTGGCCCAATGGATAGCAGGAGCTTTCGAGTTCAGCGTTCTCTTTACTGCTATCGGTCAGGGTATTAGCTTCTGGGTATCGCTGGTAATTTTCCCCCTTCACTGTTTTTTGACGGCTTTACCGGTCGGCTTACCAGCAGCGGTCGGAGTTACCGAAGCAGGGACTCTACTTGGCTTGATAGCTTTTGGTGTGGACAGGCCGAGCGCAATGGCTGTAACGCTCCTAGTTAGGTTCGTGGAAGTCTGGTTTGAGACGCTTCTAGGGGTTACGGTCGCCACTCTCGTGGGGGTTTTCCAGTATGAAGCGCGAGTATTTGAGTGGATAAGGAGATTAACCTCGAGCGGTGATTCAAGTGGGTAAAATAGAGGTGGAAGTTAAGGCGAAGGCAAACTTAGACCGCGCTAGGAGAGCGTTATCAACGCTGGGAGCTAACCTAGTGAAAATCGAAGTCCAGGAGGATATATATTTCAACCATCCTTGCAGGGATCTACTGAAGCTAGATGAGGCTCTAAGGTTGCGGTTAAAGGAAGAGGGCGCAGAGCTTACTTACAAGGGCCCTCGCCAATCCGGTAATGAGAAAGCCAGAATAGAGGTTACCGTTAAGGTGAGCGATGCAGTTGAAATGTTAAGCCTTCTCGCGAACCTAGGTTTCAAGGAGGCCCTTAAGGTGAGGAAGCTTCGTGAAACTTACATGCTAAATGATATCGAGGTAGCGCTTGATAAAGTCGAGGGTTTAGGAGAGTTCGTGGAGATCGAGGTCGGCGAACACGATTTAAGCAAGGCTTTCAATATCCTGGAGAAGCTGGGCGCGGGGGAGATCGTGAAAGAAACGTACGCTGAGCTGCTTCTCAAAGGCGAAAGGTTAGACAGTGGAGGCGGATGTTCGCCAACCGCCTGAGCGAGCAGCCTTTTCCACGACGTCCAGTACCTGTCCCAGAAGCCCCTTTTCCTGGAGGGAATTACAGAGTTCGCACATCGAAACTGTTCCCCCCTCTATGAGCTTCGCAACGGTTTCGTCTAGAAGATCCTTTATACCGGGGACGTTTTCAACTAACGAGCGATAGAGACCGCGCTCCATGTGGACGTACCTGCTTACCGCGCTTTGGCTAACGCCTACAAGCTTAGCGATATTTAGCTGCTTCATGCGCTTTTCTCTGTACATGTGAGTTATAAGCGCGCCCCGCATTGCCGGTAACACGTACTTAGCAAGTTTTTCGCACGGGCTTTTTAACATACGGGTAATTTATGACATTGGAAATATAAGTTTATCGTTTACCTAGATCTTAACTTTCTCTTCAGGAAGATCCTTAGTAGCTCTCTCTTACCGTTCTTCACCTTAACAGATCCGATAATTTCCATTTCCTGTAAGCGTCGCGCTATCCTCCAAGCGGAAGTATGAGGCATGCTAAGCGCACGCCGCACCTCGTAGAGATACGCGCTGCCGCCGCGCTCGGCGAGATAAGTTACAAACTTTTTCTCGTCCTCGTTTAACCTCATCGAATCCCTATACCTTGGAAGGTTTGGGTAAAAAGCGTTTTTCTAATCGACGTTAGACAGTTAAAACGTCGTGCACAGTTTGAAGGGCATCTGCCTTACCAACCTTAGCCGCCTCGGCGAGCGCTCTCGCAGCGTGCTCTTTTAGTACCTGCTCCACGTTAAAGCCCATCCTAGCGTACCTCTTCGCTTGCAGAACCACTGCGAGCTCGTGAGCTAGGTTAGCTAAACAGTTTTCTAGCGAATCTTCCTCAACCTTGTTTGACGAGGTAGCGAGCTCCGGAGATGTTTTTCCCAGTTCACGAGCAACTGTAGTGTAAACAACTTTGCCGACGTCGCATCCGCTGAATGCGGCTAACTTAACCGCTATGAGGATCTCCTCGATCAAATGGGCGCCTAACGGCTCTAACAGGCTGAACGGGATACCGAGATCAAGCCATAGATCATTAACCTTAAACTTTGAGACTTCAAGCAGCTTAGTAAATGCTTCCACAACTCCTCTTCTCTAAGGGGGAAAAATGCTTACCGGAGTAATGGTGCGGGGGCCGGGATTCGAACCCGGGCAGGCCTCCGCCAGCGGATTTCTCAGCATAGAGCCCTTAAGTTTAGGCCCGGACGCGCCGGTCCGCCCCCTTTGTCCAGGCTCGGGCACCCCCGCGCCTAAAACGTAAAGATGGTGGTGGGTTTAAGGCTTTCGATGGAGTTTAACCGTCTGTTTTCTCGTGAAGCTTTATTTCACTCGCTTCTCTCGTAGAAAGTTTGCCTAGCGTTTCTCAGAGTAACCACTTTTCTAACTAAACCCCTGCGCAATAGCTCTGAAAGAGCATATCTCACCGTCCTCTCGGGTAGCATAGTTTCATCCGCGAGCTCTTTAACGCTCATCGGGCCTTTAATCTCAAGTATTTTCAGCACGAACTTGGCACTGGGCGGCATCTCAAGAAGATCGGAGGGGAACTTCTCCTTGAGTGTTTCCTTTACAGAAGGGGTTGAAAAAATTCTGACTAACCTTAGGGGTGTATCAGCCTTCCTAACTTCGACGTTGCTTTTAACGCGAGCCCGCATACCCCCATCAGCTATAGCCTCGCATGGATGCTTGCTCGATATACCACTAATTTCAATCAGGGAGGAATCGGGAACTATCAAAGGCCTCTTGGATGGATCAATGCTGTTCACGGGCAGGAGTTCTAGGACCTGCGCCCCCTCGAAAACCACTGCTCCGCCAGCTGAGAGGGCATACGCGGTAGAGCCTATGGGGGTTGCCGCTAAGACACCGTCAGCCCTATCCCTCCATACTAAATCCCCGTCCACGTAGAGCTCATAGCTCATCAGGGTAGCGCTTTTCGAAGGGAAGACCGCTATCTCATTAAGAGCATGCAGCAGGGTCTCCCCGTCAACTATACCTTCTAGTTTGGTGTATTCAGCTATCTCGTATTCCCCCTTCTCGAGAGCCTCAAGCGCGCTGCCAAGGTCATCAACTGTAGTGGATGTGAGGTAGCTTGCTCCTCCGGAGCTCACGCCGAGTATAGGTGTACTTCGTTTTCCTAAGACTTGGATAGCGTCGAGCACATCCCTATCGTCGCCCACCACTACTACGAAGTCAGCCGAGTCCAAATTCTCAGATCTACCCATGCCGTGGGCGGTTAAAGTATCCTCTACTTCCTCAGCAGGGATAACCCCTTTACCGAACAGCACGTAGACCTTAAGCTGCAATCCTTGCTCACCTCCACAACTCGACTATGCAGTTATTGCCGGTAAAAGGGACTTTTTAACTCTGGTGGCAAACCCCTTGACCGATGACGGCGATCGAGAAGGTTAGAAAATTATTGGAGGGCAGGGACGCGGTACTTCTAGCTCACAACTATCAGCGCCCAGAAGTCCAAGATGCCGCTGACTACGTGGGCGATAGCCTAGAATTAACATTAAAGGCGCTCGAGTCCAAGGCCAGCATCGTAGTTTTCGCTGGCGTAGACTTCATGGCAGAGCAAGCCGCTGTGCTATGCCCCAACAAAACAGTTCTCACTCCTGAACCAACTGCGAAGTGTCCTATGGCCGCAATGCTGACCCCCGAACTAGTGAAGAAATACAGGAAGAGGTATCCACGGGCTCCTTTCATAGTCTACGTTAATACCCTTGCCCGCGTTAAAGCTTTAGCTGACTACGTGGTGACCAGTGCGAACGCAGTTAAACTAATTTCATCTCTCGACTCGGAAATTATTCTTTTTGGTCCAGATAAAAACCTAGCTGGGTATGTTGCTGAAGTTACGGGAAAGAACATTGTGCCAGTCCCTAAGTATGGTCATTGCCCTGTACACGAAATAATAACGCTTGAGTGCCTACTGGCCAATAAATCTGAGCACCCGAACGCGAAAATACTGGTTCACCCGGAGTGTCCACGAGAAGCGAGGCGGTTAGCCGATTTCATCGGTAGTACTGGCCAGATGGTGAAGGCAGTCTCGGAGCTAGGCGGGAGGGAGTACGTAGTAGCCACAGAGGTGGGACTTCTCCATAGGATGCGCAAGACGGGCATAGCTGCTTACTCAGCGAGTCCTTATGCGGTTTGTGTGGAAATGAAGAAAACAACGTTGGGTAAGGTTACCGCCTCACTGCTCGAGGGCAAGAGCATAGTACGGGTACAGCCTAAAGTAGCGGAGCGCGTCAGGGGCGCGCTCGAAAGATCGTTCGAGATCTTGGGGGTAGATATACCATGGTTGAAGAGATAATATACCGGAGGATGCTGGATTGGCTGGAGGAGGATATCCCGTTCTGGGATGTTACTTCACAACTTATACCACCTGGCTGCGAAGCCCTAGCAGTCGTACTAGCTAAAGAGCCCGGAGTTTCGGCATGCATAGAAGAAGTAGCTTGCTTCCTAGAGAAGTTGGGCTTCCGAGTTAAGGTGAACGTCTACAGCGGGGAAAGTTTCGAGCGCGGCTCTACGCTGCTCGAAGTACGAGGGGATCTTAGTAAGCTGCTTCAAGTGGAGAGACTTGTCCTGAATCTCCTTGCGCACGCGTGCGGAGTGGCCACGCTCACCAGAAAATTCGTCGAGGCTGTTAGAGAAGTTAACCCTAAGGTGAGGGTCGCGGCTACTAGGAAAACTTTACCCGGGTTAAGGTATTTCGAAAAGCGAGCCGTTGTAGCGGGCGGCGGCGACCCGCATAGGTTATCTCTCTCCGACATGATAATGATAAAGGACAACCATCTTAAATGCTTCAGCTCCGTTAGCGAGGCTGTTAAAATGGCAAGGAAAATGGTCAGTTTCTCGGGGAAAATAGAGGTTGAAGTAACTTCCCCTGAAGAAGCCGTTGAAGCAGTTAAAGCGGGAGCCGATGTGGTTATGCTCGACAACTTCACTGTAGGGGAAGTGGTTAAAGCTCTAGGGTACCTGAGAAGGGAAGGTCTTAGAGATAGAGTGGTGGTGGAGGCTTCAGGAGGTATAACCTTGGAGAACGTGGCCGAGTACGCAAAAACTGGGGTCGATGTAATAAGCATCGGAGCACTCACCCATTCAGCGCGCGCGCTCGACATCTCGCTTGAAGTTGTAGAGGTGAAAACTCCATGAAGGGTTTAGCGATCATTGGCTGCGGAGCCATTGGCGGGATCATCGCTAAAGCGGTAGATGACGGGCTTATTGAAGCTGAGCTATTATACCTCTTCGACGTAGATTGCCAGAAGGCGGAGCGTCTTGTTGCCAGTCTGCGCCGCCAGAAACCACGCGTCGCGTCGAGCGTCATCGAAGTAGCTGAAGACCCTAGGATCGATACCGTGGTTGAAGCTGCTAGCCAGGAGGCTGTTACCCGGTACGCTGAACAGTTGCTTAAGGCCGGAAAAGAACTGGTAGTGCTCAGTGTCGGTGCGTTGCTAAAAACCGAGATTAAGCCCTTGTTGGATAAATATTGGAGTCGCATTCATGTACCATCAGGTGCTTTAGCAGGGTTCGATGCAGTTAAAGCGTTAGCGTTAGTGGGGGTGGATAGAATCGAGCTGACAACCCGCAAGCATCCTTCAAAACTGTCTGATACACCTTACGTGAAAAGCAGGGGGCTGGATTTAAACAGCTTAGAAAAACCTACTTTGATCTTCGAGGGCACCGCTACCGAAGCCGTTGAAGCTTTCCCTCACAGTTTAAACGTCGCGGCGGCTCTAGCCCTAGTCTCGAACGCGCCGGTTCACGTTAAGGTGATCGCCGATCCGCGCGCGGAGCGGAATATTCATGAAGTAATGGTTCATTCGAAAGCCAGTACTCTGCTCATCAAGGTTGAAAACGTGCCGCATCCAGATAACCCGAGGACTAGTTATTTAGCGGCTCTTTCCACAATCTCGCTGCTGCGTGATCTCTGTGGGCGCTGAACGTTTAATCTTTCTTCACAGAGTGTTTTCAAGCGTCGTCTATAGCAGCCTCACAAGCCTCGACACTCTATCTCGCTGGGCTGAGTAAACTTTACCTCCACTGACTGGCGACACGCTATTCGATTTCGCTCGGGATCTGATGCTTAGGTTTAATGTAAAGATTAGCTATGCTTCAGCTCGCTCCTAAATACCTTCCTCCCTTCCAAGCTTTTCTCGTAAACCTTTTTCACTTCCACTGGTTCCGGTACTACCGGTCCATTCTCCAAGTTCCTACGATACTGTAATGCATCATTGACCATTTCATCCAGCTCGTCGGGGCTAACGCCGATTGCCGCTAAACTGTCCGGGATTCCTGTTTCCTCCTCCAGTTTGATGATTTCAAGTACTAAGCTGTGCCAATCCCTAAACCCTAGAGCGTTAGCCAGCGTTTCAACTTTGCCGCTTTTCTCCGCGTAGTACTCAAGGACATAAGGTAGGAGAAGGGCGTTCGCCATGCCGTGATGTACACGATGCTTAGCAGTTAAATAGTAGCCGAGGCCGTGCACCATTGTCGACCCAGCTTGATTAATTGCAACTCCAGCTAGCATGCTTGCATACATCATCGCCTCCCTAGCGGCGCGGTCTCCTCTCGCGGCGCTGCCCAGCTCGCGCAGGATTATGGTAGCCGCCTCCCTTGCGAATAGGTCAGAAAGGGGTGATGCACGCCTACTTAGGAAGGCTTCCAGCGCGTGGGAAAGCGCGTCAAACCCTGTGCCGGCTACCAAGCGGCCGGGCATGTAATCTGTGACGTCGGGGTCGAGAAGGGCTACCCTGGGGATTATTGCCGCGCCTTGCATAACGACCTTCCTCCCAATGAAGGGGTCGAGGAGCACCGAATACTGCGTGACTTCGCTGCCAGTACCGGTGGTCGTCGGCGCCGCTACGATGGGCAAGGCTTCTTCAACCGTTTTCGGGTAAAGGTGGTCCCCCGCTGAACCTCCCAGCTTGGCTGCTGCAGCTATCGCCTTCGCCGCATCCAGAGCGCTCCCGCCCCCGAACCCCACCACGACGTCGATGTTCTCCTTTTCAGCTAAGCGGGAACCCCTATCCACGGTGCTTATCGAGGGGTCTGGCTCAACCTCCGCGAAAACCGTGACCGCTAAGCCGGCATCTTTCAGTGAGTTAACCAGCTTACTTAAGTAGCCACTGCCTGTCGCGAAATTCCTACCAGTTACTAAAAGAGCCCCGCTACCCAGCTTAGCGACAATTTCCCCGACTTTGCTTAATGAACCGCGCCCGAACACCATTTTACCTGGCTGCTCGAATACGAACGTGGTCATAAGTAACCTGTTTTTCTCAGCTTAAAACTCAACCGTTATACGACAAGTTTAACTGTAGCTGAAGCCCGTAACCTCGGATGACGCTTAGAGAGGAGGTTTTAAACTACGTGAGAGAGTACTACGCGGCGAACGGGTTACCCCCCAGTATAAGGGATATCGCCAAGAACCTGAAAGTTTCCACCAGAACTCTATACTCCCTCTTCCCGGGTGGAGTGGAGCAAGTCTACGAGACTGCTGGATTAAACCCCCAGCTTGGAAAAGCGAGCAGGTACGCTGAGCTATTTTCCCTTTACCGAGAGTACTTATATGTGAAGGGTTGTGAGGAAAACATCCTTACGCTTATCGAGTTCATCGAAAGCGTAAGGGAATTTGTACGGGCAAGGCTGGGGGCAAGCGCAGCGGAAAGGCTGGAGAAAGCTCCCCTCAACACGTTTAATAAAGTAGCTAGAATTTACCTCAAGAAAATGAAGAGGAACTAGGCTTAAAGGTAGAGTTATGCCTCTATACTTCACGTGCCCAGAGCATTGGAGCTAGCATCCCCTGCTGAGCATTACCTACCGTAAAGCTGAAGTATGTCCACGACATATTAAATTATGCAAAGGACATATTCGGGATTCTTAGAAAGAGATATAATGAATGCCGTGAACATGCAAACTTCTGAGTTACACCAGCATTAACCCTCCTTTGAAGCGAACTTGCGAATCCTTTCTACAACATCTGAAGGTAAAGTTTCATCTTCAACTCTTCTAGCGAGAGGCTTCTTTAAAACGAGTCCCTGACCATCAAGTATATTTAGCTCCCAAGCTCTTAAATCATGAGCTGTCTGCCTCATCTTCTCCACAAGAAGGTACCTCTTTAAAATTCCGTTTGCAACTACACGCTTGAAGTGAATGATGCCGTCAGCTACATGCTCAACCCCCCATCCAAAAGCGTACCCGGTGGTTATAGCGTACTGGCTGGTCGCGAATATAGTGAAACCCCAGCGGTTTAGAACTCTCTTTACTGTATAGCTCTGCTCCCTAGCCCGCACGGGTGCGCGCAGCCAGAAGGCGCTCATCGAGTCGATGACTAGCCGCTTGCAGCCTCTACCCAGCGCTTTCTTCGCCGAGATCACCTTATCCAGCATCTCCTCAATGGTAACATCCCTAAGGCTCCACTCATCCTCTTTCTCCCTCATCAAAGCGTCAACGACCACCAGCCTATCCTCTCTAACCATGGACTGGAAATCCATTTTGAACTGCGAAGCCTGCCTTACTATACTTTCCCTGCTCTCCTCTGTGGTCACATAGATGCAGCTCTCCCCCTGCTTCAACCCAGCCCAAGCGAAGTGCAGGCAAGCAACTGTCTTCCCCGTCCCCGGCATACCGACGAGCGCCACGAGGAACCCCTTCGGGACACCCCCGCCCAGCAGCTCATCCAGCTTCGCTACACCGGTCGACAACCGAGCGCTCATCCCAAGCTAAGAGCATTCGGAGCCTTTAAAACCATCTCTGCTCGCTGAACGGGGGATCTAGCCCGCGACTCTCTTTAAAAACACTGTTCTCAAGCAATGCTTGGGTAAGCGCCCGTAATCCTTAGAGTCAACCTATGCGCGCTTGTTAAAGCTCAGTAAACGCCGCTAAGACTGCGTGAAGCCGACTTATCCGTTTACTATCGCCGACGCGCTGGCGGTTTTCAATGCGCAGACGGCGTGAACAGCCTGCATACCGATGCTGCCTAGAACCGAGACAGCATGCTTCCCCTCGATAAACCGATATTTTAAATGGTAGCCCGGCGGGGATTCGAACCCCGGTTCTCGGGGGCGTGCTCTCCGAATCTATGCCGGAACAGAGCCCCGCGTGCTTGACCGCTACACCACCGGGCTCGCCCCCTCTTACCATGGACACGCCTTTAACCCTTTCGCCCCAGCTAAGCGTAGCCTGCGTTAGAAAAGCTTTGAGTTTACGCGTAGCGAGCTGGAAGCGTTTAGGGGGAATATCTCTCGACAAATACGTACGTCCTTTTTCGCTCGTTTCCTAGCACCAATGCATGTTAACCCTCCTCGACTTTTCCAGCCTGCTAGCTTTAACTGGCGTTCACAGGGCTCCTCGAAAACTCTCAGCGTGAAAGGTCCTCTCGCGTTTAAGGTAAATACGTGTACAGTAAAGTAGATGAACTACGCTGCACTTCAACGCTATTTATCTAGCAAAACGCGTGAAATAAACGCGAGATTCACGGGCAGAAGACCAAAGCGGTAACAAGTAGTTTAGCCCTTTTCTATACTTCCCTGCACGCGGACCCTAAAGCCCCGCAAAACTGTTCGCTTCCACACTGACTTTTTACTCGCGTCTCCTGCGGTTCACGTATCATGTTGATAGCGTCTAGGCAAGCACGGTTCTTTTACACGTTATTCAATGTTCTTCTCTACATTACCGTTTACACATTTTTACATTCCCGTAAACGTTTTCATTACTGCATTATTATTCAACTTTACTGTCAACGCGCTTCTGCTTCCCTTACTGTAGAAGAAATTTTAGGTGTGAAAACTTCGGCGGCGAGCTTTTCGCTGAAGCCGATGCAGTACGCTGAGCTTAACTTTTCCGCAGCCTCCTTTACCGGCGCCCGCTCGTCTCTGCCGTAGACAAGTTTATCCACCATAAGCTGCGGATATTATTGGAAACGCCTATTTTTTACACGTGTTTGCAGCCTAGCTGCCTTGAGTTTCCACGCTAGAAAAAGTGTAGAAATTCTACACTTTTTCTCCACTCCGTTTCTACACTTCCCGTAAAGCATAAAAGGAGTTTCCAGGAGGTTTATGAATGTTAATTGGGATAGCTTGGGGATGAGTAGGCTTGAATGGGCGCGCACCAGGTAGCTTCCGCGGGGCTCTACATGGCCGGTTTGCCGCATAGGATAGCTAGGTCCTTCAGCTCGGGGTAATCGAAGACCTGGACGTTTTCCAGCTTGCCGGCGATCTGGGGCAGCAGCTCGAGCTTCTTCCTAAGTAGAGTAGCGGCGAGTAAACCCCCTGTTTTCAGCACTGTTAAAGCTTCGCCCAGGAGGGCTGGAGCCTCGTGCAGCACTGTAACGGAGTACACCGCCGCGAACGAGCAGCTCCTGAAAGGCATTTTCTCCGCGTCGGCTTGAACAAGGTCTACGAGCCTGCCTGTAAGCCTGCGCTTAGCTACCTGCAGCATCCCCTTGGAGGAGTCTAACCCTACCCCGTACACCTCCAGCGCCTCCAACAGCATCCCCGTCCCGCATCCCGCGTCTAAAACCGGTTCAACGGGGGGCGCTAAGCTTAGAACAACCCGATGCTTCGCGAGCTGCTCGCTAGAGTAAAGCTCATCGTAGCGCTCCGCGATCAAGTCGTAGCTTAAGCTCACGGCGTTAAGCTACTAAATGTTAGCTTAAAAACGATTTCTAAAACCTAGAACTACACTGCCCATATATACCCCGCGCGGAGAAGGGTAATGACCCCAAATGAAGGGGGAAACATATAGGAGTAAGGTATTAGCGCTAGCTTTAGGAACCCTAATAGCTTTAACTGCTTTAACGTTATTAGCGCCACCCGCTCAAGCAGCACCGGGCGAGTATAAGGCAATCCATATGATCTTAAAGGACTGGGATGGCAAACCTTTCGCGAACGAGAGAGTTAGAGTAGCTGTATGGAACAGTACAACTTCAACTAAGTACCCTGGAGGCTATCCACTCGCCTATTTCGACGGGACAACGGATGAGAACGGCCGTATTCAGCTGACTTTAACCGGGATAACACCCATACCCGATATGGATCCCGGATACTCAGGTACCAGCTACAACATAACTATTGCTATACAGAAGTACGGGAGATGGTTCCTCCTCAACCAGAGAACCGATTTAGGGTTTTCAGTTCTCCTCAACTTCTTTTTCAACAAGACAGTACTAGCTGACCACTGGTGGAGCTTTAGATTTTACGCCGAGGATTACCTTTACGGCAGTGGATTGTACTCTGAGAGCTTTTACGGCGGCGAGTTCGCCAGCTTCAAAGTATTCCTCGGTGGAACCCTGCTAACCGAGATTTGGGCTGATGAGAATGGCGTAGCTAAGGAGTTATTCAATATCTCTGACACAGAGGTTACCTTCAAAATACCGAGAACAGGCTGGATACTAATCTCCGGTAAAAGCAACGTAACGTTAACGAAGGAGGTCTACTGGAACCTCCTTAAAAATAGGGATGACATTGTACCAGTAAAAGTTGGCAAAGACCTCCTAATAATAGGGAGGACAGAGGGTGACACGGCCTTCTATAATATGACAGACTTAATAGACGGTTCTTCCACTGGTCTAGTTACACTATTTAATTACCCAACAGATCTCACTAACTACGCGTATACGAGGATGCTTGGTATAACAATCGTGGATCCGTGCGGCGGCGATTTAACGCTAGGGGATCCTACGTTTTGGGCTGTTACAGTGCAGGCCGACCTTGACGGTAAGAAAGTTATACTGAGGAGCGCGAAGCCGGATTATTATGGGGGAACTGAGCTGTTCTACGTACCTGATATTTCAAGCGTTTACGGGAGGAATGTTACAATTATCGTAACATTCTATAATGTGCCAGTATTTACTCTCTCCCTAAACATTACCGCCCTGGAGGATATTGAATACGACTTCGACCCCTATGTAGATGGCAGTGAAGTAACGACGGATGACGGTATAATTAGTATTACTGCACCTGTTTCAGTGGTGCCAGTCAGAATAATGGTATTTGATTTGCAGCCTAATCCTCAACCCCTCGCCGGGGCTAGGATAATAATTGAGGCTGCTATTGCTGACCCGATTTACACTGCGACCGCCTATAATGGTTACGTGCAAATGCCGCCTTTCGATATAATAGGGATTGCTGATACCTCGAACGGCGGCGGCGAAGCCTACTGGGGCTTAGTACTACGGCCAGTCTACGGAGAGTATGGGTACCTGCCGGTGCCGTACGAGTACAGGAGGAGTACCGACTTAGTTTTCGAGTATAGGGTTAGAGTGTTCTGGAGACTACCTGGAGGCATGAAGTGGGTTGAAGTAACTGACCCTGAGAATTCGACGATCAGCTTGAATTTCGCAGAGCTATTAGAGGCAGGCGAGCAGTGTGAGATCCAGGACTTCGGGATTTACGCTAAGGTGTTCGAGGCTAAGGTGAAGCTGCAGGATCTATGCGGGAGAGATATTTCACCGTCCGCCTTCCCTGGAGCGATGGCTGTCGTCTTCCTCGATGATACGGAGATCGGCGGCGTAACGCCGGGTCCGGACGGCACTGTTACGCTGAAGTACGTTCCCGGAGGAAACCTAAAGGTTCGGTTAACGTGGAAGGGTATCTTGATGAGGGCTAACGTGACTCAGCCGGAGCCTGTGATAGCTGTTGAGAAGAACGTAGCTATCGCACCGACGCTCGTGTTCCCGATCGGCGACCTGAATTTAACGTTGACGATGTGGGACGTTAACTACCCGATCGAGGGACTTAACGTCACGCTCCAATACTTTAAAGATGGTAAGCTTGCGTTCAAAGAGAAGTGGGCTAGAACAGACTGTAATGGCTTGGTCACGTTTGAGCGAGTACCATTGATGCCGCTTGAGCCGGCCCGCTACGAGGTAAGAGCCATAGCTTACACTCATGAGACTCCATATACGAGAGATGTGGACGGCAACTTACTCGTAGCTAACTCGACTATTAGCTGGAGCCTGCTAGCGAAGGGAGGCGTCCCTGTATGCAAGAACGAGTTAACTCTACCTACTTGGATCTACAGCTTCACTTTAATGGCTGCTGATCATTTAGGCAACGTGTTAAGGAGTTTGAGAACAAGCGCGGGCACTTACCCGGTAGCTGTTCTACTGAACGATGGAAGTTACGAGGAGAGGCCGAGCTGCTGCGAGTGCGATCTACCGCTCGCATGGGTGACCGTTGATTTCAGGATCTTCAACAAGACTACCACCGCCGCGCCGGACGCGGTGTTCAAGTACATATCGCAGCAGTACTACGAGAGCGACCCTGAAGCCGAGGAGTGGGGCTTTAAGCCGCACATGTTCATCGCCGGCGCCAAGTACTGGTTCGCGGTATTCCACGGTGGAGTCCTCGTCTACAACTACACGATCACTCTGCCGAGGCCTGATGAGACTACTACTGAAACGGTCAATGAGAGCGGTATAGTGCACCCAATCTTTGAGTTCACTGGAGCCCCGAGCCACCTAGCCGGCGGCGGTAGGGCTCAAGCTGCGCTGAAGCTGATCACTTGGGTGCAGCATATCAAGGTTACTACGATGAGCAACGCCGCCACCTACGCGGTGCCGAGGCTCAACTTAACTCTAGTGAGGACTGACGCACTCAACTGGACCCTCGCAGGCGATTACGATACGCTGACCGCTGGGCTCACAGACCCAACCGCGTGGGAGGATCTGTGGACTGGCTACGCCTGGAGCGCTGTAGGCGACGATAAGGGCGTAATATCAATACAAATACCGGTATGGCAGCCAACTCTAAGTGACCCATGGCTGAATAAAATTAAGTTCGGCAGCGAGATAACCAGGGTATACGTCTTAGCCGGTAAGAAGTGGAATAGCCCAGGCGTACCCGACACGCCGAAATCCACCGACTTAACAATAACTAACGCCTCCGAAATTGACTTAACCTACGGTATCTACGGCTACATTGTTAACTGGAACCACACAGCAGGTAAGGTAACCTTTGATCCAGAGGAGTTCTTCAAGCCGTGGAACATTACCACTTGGTGTGGCGTCGATAAAACCGTGAGGACTCTCGCAATGGACGGCTTCTGCGTTGACGTGCTGGCTCCACCGCCTTGCCCAGGCGGCGAGAAAACCGGCTTAGCGAACCAACTGGTCTGGGTTGACGTCGTAGGTGCTACTGATGCTATAATTGAGAAGTACGCTAGCGGGGTAACAGATGCAACTGGCAGGGTTACCTTCAAAGCTCCGCCTGTAATCACTTACAAGTTCTGCGTTGAAGGCGCTGAAGACTTCCCGAGAATTGAATACACTGTTAAGACTAAGCAGAACTTCGAAGAACTGTTGAAGCCGTACGGTTTAACTGAGGAGACAGCTGGGCTCTGCCCGGAGATTCAGAGCGTAACTGTATGTTTCACCGAGGACCACAACGCCGGCAAGGAGTGCGTTGAGCTGACGTGGGAGGCCGTCTACTTAACAATTGAGGACTGGAGTGGTAGGCCGCTGAAGAATATGATGGTAGCTGCAAGCAAGATGTACCCGGAGGTTGCAGGAGGTATATCGACTCTAGCGTTTAGCGGCGATGGCGGAGTTACTAGACTACTAGTATCCACTGAGAGCGCTTACTCGGTGAAGGTCTTCTGGCGCGACAGTTACCTACTCTTCAAAGCCGGCAAGATACCCGCTTTCATCGACATCTACGATAGCATAGCTGACGAGTGGCCAAAGATGTTGTTCGCTCACCAGGTAATGGAAGTTACAGGCTTCACTGTATCGCCTGGCGCTACAATTAAGACGTTCGTGTACGTTGGGCAACTACAGTTGTTGACAAAGGATGGTAAACAGCTGAGCCCAGAAGCGCTCAGCAAGTTAACTGTAACGATAACTTGGCCGGACATGGTTAAGACGAAGCACAAGCCGGAGAGCGACGGTAGTGTACCAATACTCTTAAACAAGAATACCGTGACGAGCTGGCCGTTCGATGCCAGCAAGGCTTACAGCCCAGAATCCGCGTTCCCGCAATCTCCACCGGGCAGCTACAACGTTGTTGTTGAGTGGGAGGGTGTCGGCAAGATAGGCGAGAAGACGTTCAGGATACAGAGGGCTAAGATGGATACGCCGGAGTTCAGAGAGGTCGTAACTATTGATGTAGCTGATGTAACGTTTACGCTGAGAACTCCGTTCGGTACACCCATGGCTGGTGCCTCTGTAACGGCTGCCAGGCTTGACGGTACAACTCTGAAGCTAACCGCTGACAGCGAGGGTAAAGTAACAGTGCCTGAAGCCCCACTAAGCGTCGCTACTGTTACCGTCGAGAATTGGAACGGTCAACCAATCAACTTCAAGGCTGAGAGAGCTGCTGCTGGAGCCCTTACCGTCAACACTATTGGCAGGCTTGTAGTTACAGTCGTTGGCGCTAGAGGCCAAGGCCTCGAAGGTGCTAGGGTGAAGATATCCGGAGCAGGAGCAGCCGTCGTAGGTACAACGGATTCAGCAGGCAAGTTTGCAGCCGAGCTACCTTCAGGTAGCTATACAGTAGAGGCCGAGAAGGGAGGTAGAACTGCATCGACCACCGCATCCGTAACCGGTGGCCAGACCGCTGAAGCTACTCTGAGAGTAGACGTCTTCATGACTGTCGCCGGCTGGGAGATGAGCTTCGCTGAGTTCGCCGGCTTACTACTGCTCATCGCAGTGCTAGTGATCGTGCTGTTCATCCTCGCCCACGAATACGCTGTCTGGAGACGCAGGAGAATCGCTAAAGCCATTGTACCAGCGAAGGCTGAAGGAGCTTAAAGCAGTTTAAAATAAATTCCACTTTTTTTACCTTCCCTCATATTTTTATTGCAGTGTATTTTATCATGTGAAAGTTTACCTCAGCAGGGGTGCTCGCTCTAAACTGGTGAAGCTCGGTGCCCGCAGAGCCTTGGATGCCGCTCTACTGGATCCTGATCTTGCGCGGTTTATCGGTAAGATGAGGGTTACGGCTAATCCACCCGTGTCCACCGGCTTAGACGTTCTCACCCGTAGAATACAAATTGAGCTGTTGAGTACTGGGGTTCGCGGCCTTGACTCCTTACTCGGTGGAGGCCTTGAACCCGGTTATGTGACGGAGCTTATAGGGGAGTTTGGGGCTGGTAAGACTCAGCTTTGTCATCAGCTTGCTGTTATGGTTCAGCTTCCCCGTGAGCGGGGTGGTTTATCAGGTAAAGCTCTCTACATTGACGCTGAAGGAACTT
>JAWCCZ010000004.1:0-253181 GCA_038861545.1 Thermofilaceae archaeon
AAGGCTGATTAAGCCATAATATTCTGCCAGCCCCACAGCTGCAACTAACTCCTGCTCCGTGCCATCGGCTGTTAAAACGCCTTCCTTAACCACTTCAAGGGCAGCTGCAGGCGCGGGGAGTGGAGCCCCATAAGACAGGAGACCCGGCACCGTTAACCCTCAGCTTTTCCAGGCGATTATCACAGCTTCTTTTCCAGGCTGAGCCACGTTTGCAATGTAAACATGCTCAACCCTGAACCAGTCTATGAGGAATGTCTGCGGATAGGCAATAGGTTCAAAGGCGATCTTACGATTTTCATCAGCCTTTTGAAGGTAAAGCTCCATGGTTCCTGTAAGCCTAAATATTGTTAGGCTAACGGCTGGCGTAAGCTCATTTAGCTCAACAGGGCTGAGCCTCGCAACTCCGAAGGATCTAGACGATGTTGCCAAAATATTCGAGAACTCATTCTCAGGGAGCTCTAGGTACTGGAGCCTCAGGCTTCTAAAGACCCTAGACGTGCTGGTGGCCACCCTCGAGGACAAGGTTGCAGGTGCAGCGGAAATATACGCTACCAAGGTAAAGGGGTATGGAAATATGGGGGTAATAGGGTTCATAGCTGTTGAAAAAGAGTATAGGCGAAGGGGGGTAGGGCGGGAGCTTCTCCTTGAGGCGGAGAAGGTATTCCGAGCAAAGAGTTGCAAATTCTCAGCTGCTAGTACAAAAAAGGAAAACACTGCCTCTATTGGGCTTTTCACCAGCCTTGGCTACGCCCTGTATAAAAGGGGAAGTAAAGTTTTCGAGGACTTAGAAGCTCCCCTCTACGCCTACGAGGATGACGTCATCATGTTAAAGGACCTGAGCAGTTAACTACTCAGCTTGTATTGTAAATTTTCAAACCTTTTTGGAAAAGTTAACAATTATTTTGAGTTGCTAGCCCTTTTTAGTCGGCCGGATTGGTCGGTTAACAAGCTCGAGTGGGATAAACCGACACATTAAATAAAGTGCAGCTTTCATCGTGATCTGATGCGAACTTTCAGAATTTCAGTTGAAGGACTTCAGGTTGTTATCGAGCACGGTGGTTTCCTCCTGGCTTTCGAGCCAAGAATCGCGGTGGGTGGAAGACTCGCTAAACCGCTTTCTCTGAGGAAAACTGAGAATGGCATCCTAGCGGAATATGAGTGGGGCTGCGGTTTTATCCGTTTTACAGAGTGGGGGTCTAACACGCTTGTCGTTGAGGTAGAGGCTGAGGGGTTAAGCGAGGACGGTATATTAGCTGAACTGAAGTCGCGTCTTCAAGGCTTTGAGGACCTACTGCTTTTCCACTACACGTATGATCCGGATAAATACTTTGGAGAAGCTGAGGAACCCTATCCTTACCCCCAACTACGAGAAGCCGGCGATGTTGAGATAAGCGCATGGAGCTTTCCAATCCATAGGAAGGACTACAAGGGGCTTCCAAAGAACTTGAAAGTTTCGCAGTTATTAGCGAAAGGCGGGGAAACTTACGCTTACCTGCTCCCGATTTCTAACGCGGGGGCCCGAGGCCACATCATGTCGTTTGATGACGACTCGTTTAGCATCGTATTGAATAGAGGAGTGAAAGGAAGCTGGAGCAAAGCTTACTTATTCGCGCTGGCTGTATCGCCCAGCCCCTACGAAGCTATTGAAAGTTCATATGAAGCTTCTTTTACGGCTGTGGGTAGGGTAAACCAGTTGAGAAAGAATAAGACCCTGCCTGAGGTTTTCCGCGTCCTAGGTTGGTGCTCGTGGAACGCGTGCTGGCGCGAGCCTACGGCAGATAAAGTACTGTCAGCCTACAAGTCTCTCTTAGAAAACGGCATTAAACCGGGTTTCGTCCTTATCGATGATGGCTGGCAAGACGAAGAAGGCTCAGGTTGGCCAGGATTCAGAATACGCGGGCTGGAACCGAACCCGAACAAGTTCCCCGCCGGCTTTGCATGTGTCGTGAACCGCTTAAAAAGTATGGGTGCTCGATACGTCGGGTTATGGCACACCCTTAACGTGCACTGGGGTGGTATCGCCAAAGAAAGTGAATTTGCCCGGACCTTCGCCGACTGCCTGATGGAGATCAACAACTACATCGTACCTAACCCGGCGAAATCGTTTGAGATGTTCAGGAAGTGGTATGCTAGACTGAAAAGCGCCGGACTCGACTTCGTGAAAGTGGATAACCAGATGTTCGTTGGTTACGCTTATCTGGGTTGTATGGGTTTCGAAGAAGCGGCACGGGGATTACATGAGGGGTTGGAGGCAGCAGCTTACTTGAACTCCCTCGAAGTACTTAACTGCATGGCTCAGCAACCTGAAAATACTTTCAATTGGATTAGGTCAACAGTATCGAGAAACTGTGTTGACTACATCGTACCTCACAGGAAATCGAGGAATAAGTTACATCTTTATTTCAACGCTTATAATGCGCTGTTTATGTCACAAGTGGTATGGCCTGACTGGGATATGTTTCAGAGCCACGACCCGTGGGCTTTACAGCAGGCGGTTGCACGTGCTGTCAGTGGTGGACCTGTTTATTTAACCGATGAACCTGGAAAAACCATAGCCGGTATAGTTAAACCCTTAGCTTTCAGCGACGGTTCCTTGCCGCTTCCAGACCATCCAGCGTTTCCAACAGAAGACGTGATAATGCATGACCCCTACAATGAACAGATACCTCTGAAGATTTTCACTAGGGTAACTGTTGAGGGCTTAGGGGTATACGGCATAGTCGCGGCATTCAATGTAAACCGAGACGATGCGCCGGTGAAAGGCGAGGTAAAGCCATCAAATGCTTTGCTACCTGAGGGGAGATACTTGATATACGAGTATTTCAGTGAAGAGTTAAGGGAGGGGCGAATGGAGTTTGAACTTGAGCCCATGGGCGTTAAACTATTCATAATTGCTCCTTGTAGTCCTTGGCTAACACCTATAGGATTAAAGGATATTTATATAGCGCCACGTGGGATTGAGTGCGCCCACATATTTGATGATAAAGAGGCGGTATTTAAGTTAAGAGAAGGAGGGTTATTGGTTGCAAAAACCGCTGCTGAGGTAAAAGTAGAGGGGGGTGAAATCCTCGAGGTTGAACCATTGCTTAAATTAAGATGCCAAGAAAAAATAGTTCGACTTAGCGCGCGTTAATGCATGCTGTGCTGTATGTGTTAAAGGCTACATCCATGTGTCGAAGATTAACGCTGAGGTGAAGTCACACGGTTAAAGGTAACTTTAATGGGAAAGTAGACTGCCTTACACGGGAGCGGCATCAAATGTTTAAGTGTTCCTAATACATGATTTTTTAGGGGTTAATTGAATTCAGTGCTCCTGCGCTACCCTTACAAGGCACCTTAAAGCCTAGCTTAAAAACCGGGGACTCTGCCATTAGGGTAAAATTCCTAGTGTTAGTATCAACAAACATGGGATCAGCTACAAGCGATAACAGATCATAACCCAGATTATGCCACTCGTCTAGTGTGTATACTTTACCCGTGCGCTGCTCCTTGCAGATAATTAGCTTCCCCGTTAGGTCCCAAAACAGGTTGCGATCACTTATCACATTGCGTGTTAAGAAATCCTGAGCGTAGCCACCCAGGAATGCTGGCGACCCATTGGATAAGATTATGTTTCTCTCAAAGATTACTGCTAACTGCCCCGGTTCACCTCTACTCAGCACCACGTTGGCTTCTCCTCCAAGAGCGAAGATATTGTCTCTCACGGTATTATTCCGACCATAGTGTTGGTGGAAGCACCCGTGCGTTGTATCGTAAACTACATTGCCTTCAACCACAATATAGCTGCTACCTTCGTCAAGGTAAATCCCCCAGCCACCGTACTGGTACGCTTGTATATCGTGAATTATGTTACAGCGAATGACCGTACCTGGCTGCGCACCTAAGGTATAGATACCACCCATATCACTGAGCAATCCCTTGCCGATGTCGTGAATATGATTGCCCTCGACTAAATTGTAGCCGGTGAAACTTTCCCCGTAGCCCCAAGTCCAACCCACCGATATGCCAGTATAATAAAGATCATGAATCCAGTTACCAAGCACGCGGACCAGCCTAGCCTGCCCCACCCAGATCCCTACAGCGCTGTAGAAAACTCTTCCACAGTCATGAATATGGTTGCCTAAAATGTCGATCACCTCCGTCCGCTCCCACTCATGTTTTGGCACATACTGTGTCCCTACCTTAATACCGCCAGCGCCGAGATCGTAGAGCTCGCAGTACGCTACCTTAACCCCCCTGCATCCATGCCCAACCTCCACTGCAAATCCTCCGACACTATGGATCGTGCAGTTTTCAATCACTATATTGCGCGCCCCCTCTAAGTATATTGCACCTGGCACGTTTACCCCAGCTTGAGGCGATAAAGTATGGACCCAGTCCGCGTGCTCAAAAGTTAAGCCCCTTAAAACTATGTTCTCCACGAATTCCCCTCGCTCCGGATCACCTTTAAGTTCTAGAAGCCTCCAGACTAATCTGGGCGCGATCACCGAGCTTGTTTCCGGCTCTTCGCCCGGTTCCGGAAGGTAAAGTAGCTCGCCGCTCGATCTGTCCAGGTACCACTCACTAGATTCGGAGAGCGCTTCAAAGATATTTTCGATATAATACCTAGGGTACCTTTCAGCAAATCCATCTCTAATAGCAAAAACTGTTTTGGAGGCCAGTTTTACAAGCTTCCTATCAAGGACAACCTCCACTACCGGTATCCTTTCCTCAACCCAAAAGTGTAGGATAACGACCTCTGTGTCTAGAAGGTTACCCCAAGCCCTTACATCGCTACTGTTGAATATAAACTCATCAGCCCCTTCGAAGAGCTGTAATTCTAAAAGCCTCCTACCGGCGTACGCGGGCACTTCGACAACCCTAAAGAAACCTTCTTTCGGCAGCCTAGCTCTAGGTCTGCGTTTACCATTCACGAAAAGCTGTTTAAAGATCCACTCTCCCTTAGCTACCTCTGGCAATCTTGTCACCCAAGCGGCTTTCCCATTGACATTGATGGTGCTGAAGCCGATTATAGTTTTGCCACCGCTGATAACTGGTCTTTCGCCCGGATAAGCCTGCCACACCACTGGGCACTCCTTACAACCAGAGTCTTCCGGCGTGAAAACCAGTGGAGATTCTAAATAATAGGTACCACCCCTAATCAACACCGTTGCAGGGCCTTTCCCAGCCTTTCTCAGCTTCCTTAACTGATCCCTCGCCGCAGCCAGAGAAGCCAATGGTCCATCGCTGCCATCCGGCAAGGGATCTGGGTATAGCCCAGACCATGAGTCGGAGCCATACTGTGACACGTAGATTATAACTGATTCGCCGTCGCACCTGCATTCACCAGCTTTCGGATTCGCTACAGTGCGGTCAACCATATAACTGCTAAAGGGTAAATAACGGTATAAGAGAATTATTGCTATACCTGTTAACAATGCTGCTCCAAAGACCATTATTTTACTAAGCTTCATAGCAGCAACCACGCTAGTGTATTTATCTCTTAAAATTATTAATATTAAATTTCCAATACACTGAAAAAGCCTTTAGAAAACTCTGTAGAGGTGAATAATAGTAGGGCAGGATTTCGTATAATATTCATTGAGTACATGGTTGAATATTGGAATCAAGAGCTCCGGAAACGCCAACTTCAGTATGACGCGCCAGAATCTCACTATTCGAAAGCGTTATATTTGGTCGCCTATTTTAATAGTATGACTATTTCGGGGAAAATCCTTACTCAGCCACCGAGAATAAAGGTTCTAGAGGCGCTTGGATCTATAGCGGACGGCCGTGTTAGGTTAATTGACTCGGATAGAGCTAGTGTTGAGTCGTCTACAGGGGAACGCGCCTATACAGTGTACGTGAATATGGAAAAAGGTGTAGCATTCAGTGACGATAATGGTACAAAGTTTAGAGGTTACATCGGCTATCCTATAATAGCTGTCTTAATGCTTAAAGGAGTTTTACCATTTGACGAGCGTTTAGCTAAGGCTTTGACCGGTATACCATGGAAGGAGTTAAATGAACAATATAAACGGTATGCGATCGTTGAGGAGCTTGTAAAAAGAGAGGCGGAGAAGAGAGGGGCAATCCCAAAAGAAGTTGATAGCTTCGTAAAACGAGTTATGGACCGCTTGTCACAGATCCAGCTTCGATATATGCCTGCTCCAGAAGCTTGAGGAGTTCGCCAGCATTCTTCTTGGGGATCGCTATCTTATATTTAGCCAAGGGCCAGTAGCCGTCTTTAACCATAACTCGGCCCCCAAGCTCATTTACTATTCTAATAAAGTTAGCATAAGATAACTTGGAATGGTCAACCTCAACTTCTATCAGCGTCCCCCTAACAGGCTTCATGTAAGGTTCGTCTAAAATAGTTAAAGGGGTTAAAATAAGTATACCGTAGTATCAGCGCCAGTTGCGAAGTTCTTCAGAAAAAACCAAAACAAATAACCGTAAATAAGAGCCTGAAGCCTTATAATAAATATACCGCGGCTGCAGTGCCAATCGCTTGCCCCGGAAGAGGATTGTCAAATTTTGCGATAACTTTCCCCCTATTCCCGTGAACTCTCACTATTTTTCCGCTTATTTCTAGCTTCTTGTTCAGATCCATCCACACAACTTTCTTGCCTATCAGCCTCGCCGCACTGCCCTTGCTATCAACACCCTCTACTTCTAAAATAACGTACCTCTCGTTCTGCATTCCGGAATCCCTTTTGTAACTTAACACGTATGCTTTCAAGAACCCGCCTTCCACGGTTAAGCCCTTATAGACAGGGATTGAAACATTTTTCTGTCGGATTTTAACTAGAAAAATATGAGTGAGAGTAAGTGCGCCCGGGTGACAGTTACTATCCCAAGAGAGCTACTGGACGAACTTAACAGGCTTTCATTAAAATTTTTCAAGAGTAGGAGCCACGCTGTGGCTGAGGCTATAAGGCGACTGGCAGCAGATTTCTCGAGGGAACCAGAGGGGAAAGTCGTGGGAGTAATCACATACCTTTATGCAAGCCATCACGCCTCGGAGAATCTTAGAGAACTGGGGCATAAATATATTGACGTGGTCGCGTCCACGCTTCACATCCACGCAAGTGGCGAAGAATGCCTAGAGGTTGCAGTGGTTAAAGGGTCAGCGGAAAAAGTAAGAGAATTCGCGGGAGAGCTTAGTAAGGTATCTGGTATTAAACGGTTTTCAATTACCCTTGCACAGATTAGGTAGGAGCTTCACTGAGTATCTGAAGTGCATGCGATGTTCCAATTCTAGAGGCACCTGCTCTTAGGAACTCGATTGCTCTGGAGTAGCTGGAAATACCGCCCGCTGCCTTCACTTTAGCTTTCTTAACTGTACTCGTGATGAGCCTTACGTCCTCCAAGGTGGCTCCTCTGGGACCGAACCCGGTGCAAGTTTTCACGAAATCTGCTCCCGCTTCCTCGACAAGCTTGCTCGCGGAAACTATCTCCTCGGGAGTTAAGTACCCAGTTTCGATTATCACCTTCACTACCACATTCACGCCCCTAGCCTCCCCCGCTCGCTTCGCCGCTTCTGTAACTTCCTCCACGTCTCTTTCAACGGCTTCGTAGGCACCTGACTTGAAAAGCGGTATATTTATGACAAAATCCACTTCTTCCGCACCATGGCTTACTGCTAGCTCAGCTTCCCTAATTTTAACTTCTGTGAGACTAGCACCGAAGGGGAAAGCTATTACAGCGCATACTTTACTTTTACCGCCTTTAAGCAACTCAGCAGATTTTTTCACGAAAGGCGGTAAAACACATAAAGTACCAATATGGTTTTCGAGGACTTGTTTGCATGCTTCCTCAATATCCCGATAAGTATTAGTTGGCTTAAGAACCGCGTAATCCAGTACCTTCGCTACTTCAATCCGATTCATAGATTTCTATATGTGAACACCGATTAAAGTTATTTCTATTGGTTCGCCAGCCTGGTGCACTTACCACAATGGGTATGGAGTGATTCTGCTTAAACTCCTTTAACTCGCATGGCTCAGGTTCTTCTATTATGATGAATGATGTGTTTAGTTCCGAAAGATGCTTCATACATTGCCCAGTAATTTCTAACGTATCGGCTCCTAGTTTACTATACAAACAGGTGAACCTATTTGAGCCTATTACAATAACTCTGTTTTTAATATCCCGCTCTGGAGTAAAAGTCCATGAGGATCTTTTCATAGAGTTCATCGTTCCTCACCTTATTGATAACTTCTGTTACCATTTTCAGGAGCTCATTAAAGAGCATTTCACCTTTTTGTTTACTTGCCGCTCTTGGATCGCCAACGTAGCCTTCCACTGCATAGACCACCCAGTCCACCATAGTCTCCAAGTGCTCTATTAACTGCTCCCTTCCTAGGCCCAGATTAGCTGGCCGACTAACACGCTCGAGCTTGCATAGCTCGGGAAAAAGATAAAGACCGAAACTGGTCTCGATCTCACAAGCATGCCCGATTTGTCCTGTCTCCCTAACTTTTTCGATCAACTCGTGTAAACCGCTCCACGGATCCACCCATGCGTAGAGTAGGTAGGGTTTACCCTTCTCCTGCATCTCTCTTACGAAAAGGGAGAGAAGCTTGCTGTTCCCGCCGTGTCCGTTGAAGATCAGGATTCGCTTGAACCCGTTCCTGTACACCTCGTCGCAAATCTCTTCTAACATTTTAATGACAGTTAAGCCGCTCATCGATATGGTACCAGGGAAGTTCCGGTTCTCCGGAACATACACGTAAAAAAGAGGGGGTAACACAACGCAGGGTTGAGACCTCCTAGCTGCCTCCACTGCGATTCGGTAAGCTACCAGGGTATCGGTTCCTAGAGGCATGTGCGGCCCATGGACTTCGAGGGAACCTAAGGGTAGTATAACTACCGTTTTATCCTTGTTTATAGAAGCTAAATCCTGATATGTTAGTTTAGCCCACTCGACTTCGCTCACGAAATGTAATCCTATCTACTGTACTTATGCTTTGCTTCACGCGCTACTCGGTTAACTTGAAAGCTATTCTTTTCTTAGCTCCCTCAACGATTTCCACTTTCCCCTCTCTTCCAAGCCAACCCAGAGCCCCGTAAGCATCGGTGAGTTTAATACCGGCTTTCGTTGCAATTTCTTTAATTGTTAAAGGCTTCCCAGCATCCTTTAATGCTTTCCAAACTTTACCCGCGTTAACACCAAAATATTCTTCAGGTTTCATCGAAAGTAATGTAAAAATTTAAAGTTTAAAAATATATCTATATTAATGCATTTGAAAGATCTTCCTTTAAATCCTCGGGATCCTCAAGTCCCACTGAAAGCCTAAGTAAACTATCCGTTATCCCAAGCTTCAATCTTTCCTCCTCAGGTATCATCCTAGCCGCGCTGATAACGGGGTAGGTAAGTAGACTCTCCGTTCCCCCTAAGCTAGGTGAAGCCCTGATCACCTTCACTTTGGATAAAACTTTCAAGGCTTTGCTACGGTTCCCTTTCACTTTAAACGATACAACGCCGCCGTATAGTTTTGTAAGAAAGAGTTTGTCAGCTAAGGTTTTGTAAGGGCTAGAATTCAACCCGGGATATAACACTTCTTCCACGCATGGGTGATCGCTAAGGTATTCCGCGATCTCTAAAGCTGTCCGAGACTGTCTCTCAAACCTAACCCCGAGGGTTTTTATCCCCCTAAGCACCAAGAAGGCTTCAAAGGGGTGCATGATAGTGCCTAGCTTTCTCCTCCACTCCCATAATTCTACTATTTTTTCACGTGTTGACGCTACACAACCACCTACGACGTCGTTGTGCCCTCCTATATACTTAGTTAAACTCTCCACTGTATATGATGCCCCATCGATTTGAGGCTTATACGTTACTGGAGAGGCGAATGTATTATCCACGATTAACGTAGCTCCAGCTTCTTTGCATGCCTTAGCTACCTCGCGGGCGTCGATCACCTTAAGCGTTGGGTTAGTAACTGTTTCAAGTATTACGAAATCCCCAGGCTTAATTGCTTCGATAAAGGCCTCTGCTGAAGGCCATACCTTCACAGCTTTAACGCCGAACTTTGAGAGATCCAGAGCCAGCTGTATTGTAGTACCGTATGCTTCAATCGGTACTATAATCCTTGACCCGGATTTGAGGAGCGTTACGTATAGTGTAGATATAGCACTCATTCCGCTTGAGAAAGCTAGCGAGTCCTCTGCATCCTCGATTGCCGATAAAGCCCGCTCGAGAGCTCTTACCGTTGGATTCTCCTCCCTAGAATACTTAAGCTCTGTACCCCGGTCAGTTAGCCTCGTCTCCCCGGTTCTTTTATCCGGCTGCTCGAACATCGCGACCTGGTAAATCGGAGGTATGGATGTCCCAGTTTCCTCTTCGAAGAACCCATGACCATGGACCAGCTTTGTTAAGAATCTCATAGTCCGCTGCTAGAATCACGCGCTTTAAAGTTAGCGCATAGGGGAAAGTGTAAAGATAGTGTGTTAGGGTCATAAGTAGCTTCTTAAGACGTAAATTTACTAGAGAAAGTCGCAGAGTTGAAAAGCAGCCGGTAACAGTAAACTTGAGTGCGATGCATGTACAAGCTACCCAGAAGAGTTAAAAACTCGTAGTGTAATGCCCTATATTCCGATGTATGTTAAAACAGTAGCGACAGCCAGCGTAGCTAACATAGGGTGCTTATTCGATGCAGCAGCGATGGCGATAGAAGCTTTTGCGGATGAAGTTACTGTGGAAGAGGCTTCAGGTGACGTTGAAGTCAAAGCCTGGGGAAATGTCCCGGGGGGTAGGATGAACGTCGCCTATGCTGCTGCAGTGCACTTTCTAAAGAGAATATATGGTAGGAGTAGAGGCGTAAGGATAACTGTGAAGAAAGGTGTGCCAGTGGGCGCCGGTCTAGGCTCTTCGGGCGCCACTGCCGCTGCGACGGTTGCCGCAATTAATGAACTACTGGGTATCGGAGCTGGAGTAGGCGATTTGATCGAGGCGGCTGGCGCGGGCGAAACCTTAGCGGCTGGCACACCCCATTACGACAACGTGGCTGCGTCCTTGCTGGGCGGGGTTGTGCTAATCGATCCAAAGGATCCCTATTCCCACTTAGCGCTTGAACCACCGGAGTGGTTGAGAATCGTCTTATTCGTTAGGCGAGCCCCCACCCCAGCGAAAACTCAGGCTATGAGGGCGATTCTGCCGGAGAGAATCGACCTGCAAGAGGCAAGCCGGTGGGCTTTCGCGGCTGCAATGCTGGCTGTTGGGTTAACTAGAGGCGTTAAACGCTGCATATGCTTTGCCAGCATGGGTGGGCCCGTCGAGGAGGCTAGGTCTAAGCTGGTGCCGAGGTATAGGGAGGCTAAGGCGCTCGCGGTTCAAGCTGGCGCGCTTGCCTTCAATATTTCTGGGGCTGGGCCATCAGTTTTCGCCCTAGTCGAGGAAGGCCGGGAAGAAGCTGTGATTAGAGCGTTAAGCAGCGTACTTGAAGGTTACGAGCCTATTGTCTCTCGAGTAGCTAAGAAAGGGGCCGTTTATGCGACTGAAAGTAGGAGATAACCACTGCCACCTGAACCCGCTTAACGGTATGGGAGTTAAGGCTTTCGCTAAAAGGTTCAAGGAATCCGGAGGCTGGTTTATCGGGTTGGTGAATCTCTTGTCTTGGAATTACGGAGTTCAGGTGAACTCCCCTGAAGACTATCGCAGGGTTTATGAGCTTACCGTGGATACTGCGTATGTTTTAAGGAGCAAGGGACTCACCGTGGCCGTGATACTCGGTCCACACCCAGCTGAGCTTGCAAGACTTATCGAAAGCGGCGTTAAACCGGTGAAAGCGGTTAAATTTTTGACTGAAGCTTACAGGCTAGCCGCCAAGTACGTGGAAACGGGGAAAGCTCAGGGACTCGGCGAAGTGGGTAGACCCCACTGGCAGGTCCCGCAGGAGATAGTTGAGGCCTGTAACCAAGTAATGGGGAACGTGGCGGATATCGCTAAAGAGTTGAATTGCGTCGTCCACCTCCATACCGAGAGAGCGGGGTTGCTCACAGTGGAGGACATGGCTAACCGGTTTAGGGGTTTGAGGAAAACCGTGCTGCACCACGCCGAGGGAGTTTATGCTGCGCAGGCAGAGAAGCTTGGCCTCACGCCGTCGGTACCGGCGAAAGAGAGCGAAATTACTGCGGCTGTCACTTGCCGCAACGTAGTTATCGAAAGCGATTTCCTTGACGACCCCAAGCGACCCGGGGCAGTTGTTGCCCCTTGGAGCATCGGCCGGCTATTCTCCAAGCTTATAGCCAAAGGCTTAATCAGCGAGGATGCAGCGAACGTAATGCTTGTGGAGAACTTGCTAAAGCTATACGGTATCGAGATTGAGTAGCTGAGAGGAGAGAACACGCGGCTCGGTGCGGGGCTCACATAGTTTACTCACCGGTCGTAGGCAGTAAGCTCGTCACAGCCCATGCAACTCAACCTAGTACAGCTTTTAACCTTACCTTTACAGAGCCGTGCAGATAAACGTGGTTGGCACTCGATTCGCTGGGTGCTGAATTAGGCGAAAAATTATAGCAAATGTCGGAGGTTTGCCATAACACCTCTACTCCAAACCCCTCAACGGCATACCTTGCATCTACGCGCCTCGGTCTAGATCAAACTTCGCTTCATCGGGTTCGTAAAGGCCTTTTGTGTAGTCGGACGGCTCATCCTAGAAATTGTCTTTTTAGCAAGAGGGTTTTTATCTTCCTCTACATCTCTTCTCAATAAACCATCTTCTTTTCACATGAAGTCCTCCTCTAATTCTCCTCGGGAGGCCTCTGAGCGGCTATAGAATTGAAGGTACTGCGGCTTCGCATAGATAGCTTAGCTAACCTACACACCATTATTCACACTTTTTTCTCAAACGCGAGTTAACCGTTAAGTGCTTTAACGTGCTCTGTTTACATACTAGTGATGAAGCTATCAGTAATCACGGATGAAGTATCTCAAGATTTGAAGCGCGTAATAGGGTTCGCGTTAAAATACAAGCTGGATGGTATTGAGATTAGGACTTTGTGGAATAAGCCACCTTACGATCTCCATGATAAGGCCGGTGAGATCAAGCGGGAGTTGGGGCTAGCTGGTCTTAGCGTAAGTTGCATCGCCTCCCCGGTGTTTAAAAGCAACTTAGTTTCTGAAGTAGAGTTTAAAGATCACCTGGAAATGCTGAAGAAATGCATAGGCTTAGCGAAAACCTTGGACTGTCAGCTGATTAGAGTGTTTACATTTTGGAGACGTGGAGCCTTAGAAGAAAACTTAAGCCTTATCCTGGAGAAGTTCTTAGCAGCCGTCGATGTAGCCGTTAGCGAAGGTGTTCTGCTGCTCGTTGAGAACGAGCCCTCCACTCATGTGAACAACGGTAGGAGGCTGCGCCAGTTCCTAGACACTGTGTCTAAACCCAGTGTCGTCCGAGGAGTGTGGGATCCTGGTAACGATGTCTGGGATCCGGAGGGGGAAAAACCGTTCCCAGATGGTTATGAGGCTGTTAGAGGCTTATTTGAACATGTACACGTTAAGGATGGTGTACGGCTAAAGCTAGGTCATGAATTCATGCCTGTGGGAGAAGGAGAGGTGAACTGGCTAAAGCAGGTTAAAGCCTTCTTACAGGACGGCTATAGCGGCTACTTATCGCTGGAGACTCACTGGCGCCCACAGCAGCTACCCCCTGAACTAGTAGAGCGCCCAGGCGGTGAGCTATACTCGGCTATGGGAGAGTATGCTTCCGGCATCTGCATGGAAAGGCTAAAGCGAATACTTGAGCAAGCTGGAATAGGGGTGAAAACATGAAAACCTCGGTTACCGTCTACAGTTTGAGAGACTACTTCGCGCGAGGGTTACTCGATGTCCCAAAGTTCATAGAACTCGTGGCGGAAATGGGAGCTGAAGGCGTGGATTTAGGCTACTATTGGAGAAGCCGAAAGGAGAGAAAAGAAGCGAAGAAGAAACTGAGTGAATCAGGGCTTGAACTAGCCATCTACATCACCTCAAGCGACTTTTCAAAGCCTAAGGTCGAAGAGAGAAAAGCAGAAATTGAAAAAGCAAAGAAGTCGATTCTTGAAGCTAAGGAGATGGAGGCGGCCATGCTCAGAGTCCACCCCGGTGATCTAAAACCGGGAGTTAACCCGGTTGAAGCGGAGCAATGGGTCAGCGAATCGCTTGCCGAAGTCGCGGATTTCGCCGCAGGGGAAGGTATAGTGATTGCAGTCGAAAATCACGGCAGGTACTTTAGTGGGGCTGACGTAATGGAGAGGCTTTTTAAAGCCGACAAACGACTGCGCTTGGTATTTGACACTGGTAACTTTACTTTAGAGGGCGATGATCCAGTAACGGCTGCCGAGAAGCTAGCCAAGTGGGTCGTTCATGTTCATGCGAAAGACAGGGATGAAAAAGGCCGTATGTGCTCCCCAGGTGAAGGAATTATAGACTTTGAGAAAATCTGTAGAATACTTAGTGATGAGGGTTTCAGCGGGTTCTACTCGGTTGAGTACGAGGGGTGGAGAGACCAGCTTTTGGGTGTAGGTTTAGGTATCGGGTACTTGAAAGCCCTCCACTTGAAAAGAGGCATTTTAAAATAAAATATTATTGTTAGTTAAAAAATATTATTATTTTAAAAATTGTTTAAAATTTATATGAATTATTTCTACTATATTCCCTAAACTTAACATTTTTCTGGCTTTCTTTAACTCTTGGTTGTAGACAAAGCAAAGCCTTTCCAAGCTATGCCCTTTAACGTACTTACGGCAGGCCAACTTAAACTTAGTTCCATCTACTAGCAGTCTAAGCTTCAGCCATGAAAATAAAACTACAACGAAGAAGACAAGGTGTATACAGATTAGAAAGATGTAGGCTGAAACCACCAATATGTTAAAAAATGAATGTATTGCTTCCCTTACGCTTCCCATACGATTTTTTCTTACTCAGCTAGGTTCATTCCTTTTTCTCTTCCTCCTTTTTCTCTACAACTTCTACTTCTTTCTTGATCGGTGGAGCCTGCGAGAACGCTTTCATCATATTAGCGATAGCGCCCAACTGATCCATTTTTGTTCTCAGGAACTGTTCAGTTAAGCGGGTAGCCGTATTCACATCTATACCCGCATCTATTAAGTTTTTATAGAACAGGCCGGTTTCTTTACCGAGTTCTTCCCCTTTCAAACTGCTAAACAAAGTTTCTAGCAGATTCTTCAGCATTGGGGTTAGATCCTTGAGAAACTCGCTCACAGCGCCCAGCACAGCTCGTAATTCTTCTACGTCTCCTCCAGTCTCTACCTTCACTTCCCTCTTGCATGTTTCCTCCGTCATGCTAGTCAAGTATAGTAGCGTTGCCCACAGTGATAAGCTTTTGGTGTCAATAGTGATCAAATCGCATCAAGTTTTCGGCGGCAAATCGACCACTTTCTCCCTACCCTTCTTCTCGACTTTCAGCAATCCCTCTTCAGCTAGCTTATCCACCTTAGCCGCTACAACCCTCCTAGATGCGCGACCCCGATACCTTTTCAGCTCCGTGGTTAACGCCGACAGGTTAATCGGTCCTTTCTGCGCTACAACCTCGATAATAGCTCTTGAAATATCGTCTCGAACCCTGCTAGCTAGCAGGTGAGCGTTTGCGAGGCGCCTGGCAGCGCCCGCTAAGTCAACGGTCGATCCGCTTAGCTTCAGCAATCGTAGAGCGATCGCTAGGGCTTCAGCAGCTAAGGCATCACTGGGAACGCTTCTCCGGTCACTACTCAGCAGAACTTTTTCTAACTCCGATAACCGGTCCTCTATCCTTTTAAGCTGATCTTCTAGCCTTTTTAACGCGTCACGCTCGCTCGTGATCCCCGAAAAGTTCACCATGAATCCTAAAACTGCTCCTTTTTACGTTTATTGCCAAGGAAAGATCTTTAGTTTAGAAGAAATGCAGGAGGGTTTGGATAGCTTAGCCGGTGATTCTTGGCAGCAATTCCTCGATCGAGCTCTTCAGCTCTCTAACTCGTACAGCGTACCTGGCGGCCTCTAATGCACCTCTAACTACTTCCTCCCCGACGAAAGCTGCGCCCATCCTCGCCTTATCTGGTAGACTTTCGAGGTAGCGAGCGTACCTTTCCATGTATTGCGTAAGCTTCTTTAAATTCTCTACTAAGCCTTCTACTTCCTCTCCCTTTAAGCTTTTTATAGCCGCAAGCTTGAATATAGCATCATCCAGAGAGGTTAACCATTTATCAAATCCCATGCCCGTGCTTTGTTCGAAGTCTTGAGCTGCAAACCCTCTAGCGAACACCGGAAGGGTGACTATAGAGTTCTTCGTTGCTTCAATAGCCGACCTGAGCTCCCTTAACCCCCCTATAACTCGATTTAACTCTTCTTCCATAGATACATTTCACCGAGGTTGAATATATAATCGACTGTCTTCTTATGGGTAGTTGAATATGAAATTTTTTAAAGCGTTAAATTACTCTTTACCGTTACGGTTAAATTCTAACAAGGTGGAGCCATTGCGGTGCCCATCGTGGGCGCGGCTGTAAAAATCGTCAATTTCATTAAAAAGTTCGGCAGTACGGTCGCCGTTGACTGTTTAAACCTTGAGATCTATGAGGAGGAAATCTTCGGATTGCTGGGCCCAAACGGATCTGGAAAAAGCACCACCTTGCTGACGATCACAACTGTTTATAAACCCACCTCTGGGGATATTTACGTCTTCGGGCACTCTGTGACTAAGGAAGGCGATGAAGTGAGAAAGTATGTTGGGATTGCTTTTCAGGAACCAAAGGCTATGTGGGTCGATACTCCCTATGAGCTCCTTATATGGCATGCGCGCGTAGTCGGTTACTCCTCCACCGAGGCAAAAAACATCGTGAAGGATGTGATGGAGAAGCTGAATTTATGGGAACATCGGAGGAAACAGTTCTACCAGCTAAGCGGTGGAACTAGGAAAAAGCTGGAGATAGCGAAGGTGCTAATTCAGCGGCCACGTCTCGCGATTTTCGATGAGCCTACAGCTCAAGTAGACGTTATTACGAAGCATGCGCTATGGGACGTTATCAGGGAGCTGAGGCAGGAAGGTTCCACGATCATAGTTGCCACGAACGATATGTTTGAGGCGGAAAGAATCTGCGAGCGCTTAGCTATAATGTACAAGGGCAAGCTCGGCGCTTTAGGTACCGTGAGAGAACTGAAGGACCGCATACCCGGAGGGGATGTAGTGGAGATAGGCTACGAGGGGTCTAAGGAAGAGGTTGAACGGGTAGTATCCCAACTCCCAAGCGTTGGTAGATATATTATTGTGGATAACAGGCTGATCGCGTACCTAAATAGGGGAGAGGAGAGAGCAGCAGAAATCGTAAACCAGCTAACTAGTGCGGGCGTTAAGGTTAAGCGTATTATGGTGCAGGAACCTACCCTTGATGACGTTTTCTTCTACTTTACGGGTGCGCGTTTAAAGGAGGAGGAAAACCGGGATGTCATGTTTCACCAAGGTGCAGCTATATGACCGCGCTGAGCGACCTTAAAACGCTGACACTTTTTGTGTACTGGGATCTCCTAAGGATGAGGAGAAGGACGATGTTCATCGCTATGAGAGTAATCTGGTTTGCGCTTCAAGTCACCCTTTTCGCACTGGCTCTTTCTGCCATGGTGCGGTTTAGGGGTTACGTATCCCAGAGCTTGGACTACTACCACTTTTACCTGCTAGGCGTTTACGCATCAATCCTCTTCTCGATAAGCACTTCTAACGCTTATGAGGTAGCTGAGGAATTCGAAGAGGGAATTATCGAGTATCACCTGTCTTTACCGGTTAAAAGGAAGATCCTAACGCTGGGTAGAGCCGTCGGCGGTGGGTTAGCCGGTTTTATCTTCACTTTACCGATGTTCGCCATAGTCCTGGTACTGATCGGCGGTGCCTCCCCTTGGGCCACAGCTACCTCCCTAGTAGCCGCCCTAGCCTTTTCTATTGGCGTAGTCGGGTTAGTCCTTTCCATGGTTCTTAGCATTAAGTCGGGTGACGCGACTGATATACTCTTCGGAGTACTTGACGCTATAATAGTCAGGTTGAGCACTATATTCTACCCATCGATAGTCCTCAGCAAAGTAACGCCGTACTACTACGCGGCCATCTCTAATCCCATGTCGCACTTCGTGGACCTGCTCAGGACGTTTTTCTTTTTCGAAGAGTATCGGGTGCTAGCAGTCTCCGACCCTGTTGTAATGGCATCGTATCTCATAGGCTTTGTAGCCGGCCTCGTTTCCGCGGCTATTTACGTGGTTGAGAGGAAGCTGGAGGGTGGTGGATGGAGATGAACGATTCCATTAAGGCGTGTTTCCTCATAGCCTATAGGGATTTGAGAAGATTCTGGAAGTTCAAACATTGGCTAGCTGCACAGCTTGCGATGAACTTGGCCGATGTACTGATCTTCGCCCTTGTATTTAACAATATAGTTAATAGGAACTTCATCCCTGACTACATTAAGTTCATGTCAACCGGTATTCTGGCAATAGCTACGTTCGCCTCGGCGTTCTCTATTGGGAGGGAAGTAGGGGGCGAAATGAGGAGGGAGGTACATTATTACCTGCTTTCCCTCCCCACCTCCCGCGGCGCTCTTGCGGCAGGTAGGTTCCTCGGCGGCGCGCTTCGAGGTTTAATTTACCAGCTGGCGTTTATCGTGTTAAACTTACTCATCGTCGGCGTCCCAAGTCCTGCACAGTCTTTAGCCATTGCTTATACATCCTTCCTTTTTTCCCTTTCAATGTCAGCCCTCGCGATCGCAGTGGTGTCAAGCACAAGAGACTTCAACCTGCAATCGACTTTTAGGGCCTTGATTTACTACACCCTGTTCTTTTTCTCTAATGTTTTCTACCCCAAGGAGATCATCTCGCTGCGTTTCCCAGGTCCTCTGGCAGTAATAGTAGCGCACGCGCCTATCTCACGCGCTGCGGAGGTTTACAGGTGGGGGTTTGGGTACTATTCATCTTTAGACCATTTAGCGCTCCCTGAGGTGACGCTTTGGACCATACTCTTGTTATCAGCAGCCACGCTTCTTTACACACGTAACCTTTCTAAACAGTAACGTGGAAGCAGGTTCTTAAGAAAGGAAAATATTGAAGTACGTGCCTATCTACGTCATCGTCGGCGATGGCGAATTTACAGATAAAGTTTCCACTATATTTTTCCCCAGAGATTTCAGATACCTGCTCGGTTTACTAAGAAAGAAGTTCGATGTTTCCTACCCGACTATTGAAAAGCTGTTTAACGGGGAACTTGTGAAGCCCGTCGAACTTTTAGAAGAAGCTTTGGATCTGCTTATGCTGTTGAGGACTAGGTCTGCCGAGCTGCCAAAAGCGTACTTCTTCGCCGTTCTACCTAAGGATTTCACTGATGTCGTTAGCCTTATCGGGGGAGGTGCTACCAGTATGACTATACCGGCTGGCTCAAAGGTTTACGAGCTCACCGGTGGGTTTGGCGCAGCCACGATTAAAGAAGACGGGGAAGAAGAAAGACATCTGGAAGCTGGAAAGGAGCTTACTATCAGTTCGGTTAAAATAAAAGTTTTCACTAGAACGGCCTACGAAGCAACGGCAAGTCCTCTTAAGACACTGATAGTAGCTTCACTAATAGCGTCTAAGCTCGGTAAAACAGTCAAGGTGACAGGGGTTCAAGAGGAAACTTTCCAGTCTACATAGCGTGAGTGGAGCTTAAGAGAGAGAAGCGTGGAGTAGATATTCTGAACACCCGCGTACGCTAGCATGAAAATTACTACAGCTAATCTAGGCCTATTGGACAGGGAATGTAGTATGCTAGATACGATAAGACGGTTAGTTCCCCGATTACCGGGGAATGGAACCCACCTTTCGCACAGTATCTAAAGTATAAAAAAGGACTAAATGAAGTATTTTAGGCATCACAGCTTTATACTCCCGCCCACAGGAGGACTGCGATGCTAGAGGAGACCGCTATCATGCTTTTACAGGACCTGACCAACAGCTTCGGCGTAGCCGGTTTCGAGGGTGAGGTTAGAGATTACATTACCCGGTACTTGGAGGAGTTAGGATATGAAATAACTGTAGATAAGCTTGGATCGCTTATAGCTAGGCTTCCTATGAAAGGCCCGAAAGTCATGCTTGTAGCCCACATGGATGAAATCGGCATGGTTGTACGGTACATCGATGAGAAAGGGTTCATCTACTTGACGCCGGTCGGGGGGGTTAATCCTAGAGTTTTACCAGGTGCCAGGCTACTTGTAAAAACGGTTAACGGTTCCCTGGAGGGAGTGGTAGGGGAGAAACCGATCCACCGCATGAAAGATGAAGAGAGAAAGAAGGCTCCGGAGCTCGAGGAGCTTTTCCTCGATACAGGTTTAAGTGCTGAAGAGGTGAAAAAGGCCGTGAGAGTAGGAGACCCGGTTTGTTTTAAGCCATCTTTTTCCAAATTTAGCAAAGGTATAGTCACCGCGAAAGCCCTTGACGATAGGCTCGGCTGCTTAACTCTCCTCCTCGTCGCAGAAGAACTGCGAACCCGCAAACCAAACGTAGACCTTCACCTAGTCTTCTCCGCTAGGGAGGAGGTCGGCCTAGAAGGGGCGAGAACCGCTGCCTATAAAATAGGTCCGGACATAGCCGTAGCTGTTGATGTAACGCATGCGGGTGATACACCAGTTTTAAGCGAGAAAGAGTCTCCAGTTAAAATAGGCGGAGGACCGGTGGTTTCACGCGGTACCGCATTAGATAAGAAAGTTTCGGATGCCTTAATCCGTGTGGCTGAGATTCTTGGGCTCGACTACCAGCTTGAGGCAGAGGGAGGTAGAACCGGTACGGATATAGATGCAGTAAGGCTTGTAGGTGAGGGGATTCGGGTAGGTCTAGTAAGCCTACCATTACGCTACATGCATACCCCTTCAGAAGTAGGTTGCGTTAAAGACGCCGAATCAGCTGCCAAGCTACTTGCAGGCTTTTTAGAAAGTGAGCTTAACGAGTTAGTACCTTAGAGACTATTAGCAGGCTAGGGCGCAGCTAAACAGATTAAGTTCTTCTTGCAACCTCAACTTAGAGCAGTATCTAATAGCAGCATCGTTACAAAGCCGGCGAAGAAGCCTATAGTAGACTGTTCATCGTGCTCGTGGCCATAGATTTCTGGCACTACTTCGTGAACTACGACGTAGACCATTGCGCCCGCAGCTAAAGCCATCATGAAAGGCAAAGCTAATTCCATGTGCTCTATTACCATGGGGGGAAGAAACGCTGAAACCGCTTCTGCAACTCCGCTAGCAACTCCTATGGAAAACGCTATCCACTTTCCCCTGCTAGCAACCAATGGAAGAGCTACAGCTAAACCCTCCGGTACATCCTGTAACCCTATAGCAAACGCTAGCACTAGCCCCTCTGTTGAGCTCCTCGTGGCTGCAACGCCTACTGCCATACCCTCCGGTATGTTGTGAACCACCACCGCCAGAGCGACCAGCAACTCTTTCTCAAACGGATGGCGTAAACCTTCGAACCCTTTAACCCAGTGCATGTGTGGTAGCAGCGCGTCTAAAGCCTTAATCAACCCGGCTCCGACTAGAAGACCGGCGATACTAGCTGGAAGCCCTCCTAGCTCCACAGCTGGGAGCAGGAGACTAGTGAATGAGGCTACAGTCATGACGCCGGCGGCAAACCCCATTCCAGTATCCCTTACTTTCTCGCTTAAACTTGCGCCGAGCAAAACCGGTATTGAGCCTAGAGCCGTCATCGCTGCAGGGATTAAACCGATTATAAAAACCCTGACCAGCAAAGGGCTTTCTCCCAGGAAATTCGATAAAAAGCCTATGATCCACTCCACGCGAATCCCCCTATATTGGTACAAAGTAAAATGTTTTAAAAGTTAAAACCGTAGTTACGAACGCTAGCATGGCGCCTGCTACAAGCTGTGCAGTAGTGTGAGCTTTCATTTCAAGGCGGGCCCAGACTACGGGTATTAACAGCAGGTAGAGGAGAATGTAGTCAGGACCTGAAGTAAGCACTAAGGCTGTTGTGGGCCCAGAGATTCCAGCTGTGTGAACGCTGATCTTCCAGCGGGCGATCGTCGTCACAACAGCTAGCGCTGCAGCGCTGACAAAGTAGGATAAAGCTAAAACTGCGTAAACCCGGTAATTGCGCAGCATGGCGTATGCGATGCCTATTGTGTATGATAAAATACTAACTAGGTAGTACTTTGGTCGCTTTTCGCGTTCAGTAACAAACACATCTATCACCCCTTTCCGAGTATCGATTACTATGGGCAGTAAAGGTATAACTGTTTGAGTGGTGAAAAGCACTAGTAAGGCCTCGACGCCGCCGATGCCTAGCTTAAGCCATATTACTGAGGCCACCAAACCCCCGTATACTTGCGGCGCGGTTAACAGAGAAATAGCTTTAGCCAGTCTACGCCTAAGCATCCCGCAGCTGTGAAAAACACAAGTTAAGAATATTGCGCGGTAAGACGCCTTAGTTTCCTATTTTATCCCCTTACTATAGGTGTAAATTACCAGTAGGCGTGAAGCAACCGAGACCTAGGCTAGGAGTATTTACCACTGGTTAGAGTATCTTTTTGCTTCAATCGCGAAAAACAGGGAAGCTAGATCTACGAAAAGCGGAAGAAGCAACGTGAGATCCCGGTAGCCTGCATCCCATACAATTCCGCCTACTAGGGGAGCAACCGCGCCTATTAACCCTCCGAGCATATTCGAAGCCGTCAACCATGAACCTCTGTGGTTCGGCTGAGGGGATTCCCAGAAAGCGGTTATAAACGGTATGAAGCTTACGCCTCCTACTCCATACATGAAACCGAAAGTCCCGAATGCCCCAGCTAGTACTAGTGCCGAGGGGGCGGGAATCAGTAACATGAGAAGCGTCCCCAGGTAAAGAAAAGTGCGTGTAACTAGAAAAACCTTAAGCCACCCGAGCCTATCAGCTATAACGCCCACAGGCGCTGAAAGGAGAAGAACGGCTATTACACCTGCTGTATTCATAGCACCTATAATGTAAGGATCAGCTCCTCTAACTCCCACAAGCCATAGTGGTAGGTATGCCATCGCTATACCAGTCGAGAAACGCTGGGCTGACATTGCTAGCATCCACGCAAATGAGCCCTTTTTCATAAGCAATAGCCTAGTGTTATTTAGAACTTCGATTAAACCGAGGCTGGGAGCATTAGCGGTAAGTGTTTCCGAGTTTTCGAGAACCGCAGCTAGAGCAAGTGCAACTCCTACGGCGGCAGTGAACTGTACCAGGAATAGGGGGCGCATAGCCTCGAGAGTTAAACCTCCAAAGGTTACGACCAGCATAGTGGCTACAGGAGGAGCAAATAAAGCAAATGCATTCCATACGGTACGGGAAAAACCCATTGCAGCGGCTCTAGATCCCTCGCGTGTAACCTCAACTATTATAATATCTGAAAGCGGATAGATGAACGAGGGGGCTAAAGCGGATAGCAGCGAAGCTGGGACGAGGAAAAGCCAGTTCGCAGCTACTAAGTACATGCCAGCTGAAGCCGCGAAAGCGAGGAAGCCTAAAATGAGCACCTTCTTCGCCCCATACCTCGCCATAAACCAGCCGGCGGGGATGGCGGCAAACGCGCTTGCCACGCTACCTAGGCTAGATAAGAGGCCCAATTCGATCGGATCGGCACCTAACATAGTCGCGTAAAGTTGAGCGTAAGTGGCTGGGAGGTTTAAAGCCCAGCTGTAAACCCCAGTCGCCAGTAAGAGGATTTTATACCTTTTATCAAGCCTTCCGTTAAGGCTTTTCAAGAACAAGTAGGCCTTACGCAGGGAGCTCACGCGCTACCCTCCAACTGACACTTAAATGTTTAACACAAAGGAAAATCATTTTTAACTGTCAGGTGAAGTCTGCGCGTGAAGGAGTTCTGGGAGTACATGGGGTTAAATAGAAAACCGACCGCGATTATACACCACGATGATCTGGGCATGTTTAAAGCCCAGAATGACGCGTTTAGAGACCTGCCTTTCCCCACCGGTTCAATTCTCTCCCCTTCAACATGGGTCCCGGACCTAGTTGTGAACCCGAAACCCAGTGCGGATTTAGGAGTTCACCTCACCTTGAACAGCGAGTGGACGCACTGCAGGATTAGACCTCTAACGTGTGGTAGGAGCTTAAAGGATCCGCAAGGTTACTTATGGAGAACCACTGAGGACGCTTGGAGGAACGTTAAAGCAGTTGAAGTTGAGGATGAGCTCAGAGCTCAAGTCGAGCATGTGCTCAAGCTAGGAATCGATGTGACGCATATAGATACCCACATGGGCAGCGTTATGCGCCCCGATTTAGCAGAAATATACGTGAGACTCGCATGCTACTACAAGGTTCCAGCACTTATCCCGGATGTTACCCAGTACCCTCAAATTCAATCCGAGTTCAGAAAACAGTTGGAGGCTATCCTGGATAAAACCAAGCTTCCCAGGTTCAAGCTCGCCGGGATTCCGTATATCCAGTGGAGGCTAGAGGACAGGAAACGCGCTTTCAGGGATTTCCTACTGGAGGCGGAACCCGGCGTGTACCATGTAATTCACCACGCTTGCTTTAGAACGGATGAGACCGGAAACTTACCCGACATTGATATCAGAGAAGGCGACTTTACGATTTTAAAAGACCCGGAGATCAGGGAGCTGATTGAGAAGAGGTGGGAGCTCGTAACTTATAGAGAAGTAAGGAATACTTTAAGAAAATATCTGGGTAATGAACCGTGGATTATTTAAATTTCAAAGAATTCAGTTTAATAAACACTGATTAACTCAGCTAACTTGTTTATTTTTTTTAAAAAAAAACTATGATAACACTTATAAAATCGCGATCTACTCAGTTATTATGAATACCAACAGGCTTACACCTTACGAAGTAGGCAGATTTATCTATCTTCCAGGGAAAAAACCCTACCTTTATCACCTACTTTTAAAGGAAAACACGCTTTCAGCTACAGGAATTCTTGAAGAAATCACTAGCGTATTTGCTAAACGGAAGATACCGATACTTAGCTTGAAAGTAAGCATGGCCCCTGCTTTAAAAATAATTATCGCCGTTGATTTAACCGGTAAAGAGCATCAAGCCGAAGAATTGGCTGCTCAATTCAAAGGTAAAACATATGTGCAGGACATTCAGTATTCTCCTCCCCTTTTTGAGGGGGTTGCTATTGACCAATACTCTTTCCCCCTTTTCATAGCTGGTAACCGAACCCTTCTGTTTGAGAAGGCAGTTTACGAGGGGATGCTTAAAATCGGATGGGAGCGTTTCGGCACCCCTTATGCTATACTTCTCTACCTAGCTGGCTTCGGGGCGGGAAAACTTGCTTATGAAAGCCAAACTACTCTAACTCGTGATCCCGGTTTACAGCTTAAGTTTGCTGTAGCATATTTCCAGATGCTTGGCTTCGGCAGATTGGAGATTTTAAAAATTGACGATAAGCGTATGGAAGCCGAGTTCAGGGTTTACGATAGCTTTGAATGTGAGGTGTTCAGCGGGGTAGGGGAAATACGGGGCAACTTTGTTCGCGGTTTAACCGCTGGCTGGCTTGCTGGTAGATGGGGTATTACAGACCCCGATAAAATGATTGCTAGGGAGAGGAAGTGTATAGCGAAAGGAGACCCGTATTGCGAGTATAGAGTACAAGTAGAAAAATAAATTTAAAGGAGATAGGCGTGCCTCCCTGCTTTAGATAAACCTAGTAACAATAGAGCTCATTCTGCTTCTAGCGGCTAGGCTTTGCTTGATGCAATCGCCTTTAGTGATTTGCTGGAATTGCAGAAATCATTCGCGTGAGATTTCGTACCATATGGTCCCGTACTCCGGCCCTATTTCGAAAAACGCTTGATCTCCTTCGACCTTCACGGGAACTTTAGTTTTCCTGTTTCCGGTTTCATCTAGCGCCCATACTTCAATGCTACTGGAAGCTTTTACATGGATTTTTGAGTGAATGCCCTCTACTACTGTTGGGGCTGACCCCCACGTGTTGGAGCAGGTGATCATCCCATTGAATGGTGTTACATCCACCCTGTAACCGCTGGGGCTTTTGATGATCCTCACTACCACTCTGTTGGCCCCATACTCTCTTACCTCCATTCCGGCGTTCCCTACGTAGCCAGTCGCGATTAGCAGCATCCTACCCGACTCGCTTAGAGGCTTTTCGTCTAGAGATACAAGGCCAATCACGCTGAACCCCTCCAGCAGCGTGTAACCAGGCTCTACAGTTATATTTCGGAAGTTGAAGGTTTTATTAGCCCCATAGCCAACGATAGCTATGGTCTTCGGTGAATCCACTATCATAACGCACCTGCTTTTCTCGCCGCAGTCCCACGTAACCATGTTGTTATCAGATTTATATGCGGGTTCACTCATCGCTACGGCGGCTTCTGCTGGCGCCTCTTTACCAACTTGAAGAGCGAACCGGTGGATCAAGGGAGTATCCGGATTCCAATTCAAATGGTGAGCTCCCGGCATATTCCAAGCGCTGAGCTTCCCGCGAATCAGCAAGTCGAGCTCTACTTCGCGGTCTATTGGTATGGTCACCAGCTCTTCCGCCGGATACACGTCGCTTCTGACAAATATGGCGTGAGCAAGTAAAAGCGAAGCCATCTTTGCAGGATGTTGATCAACGTCGAAGTAGCTTCTTATCCTACGTGCGTCTCTGGGTGAGCTTCCGTAGTCAAACGCGAATATCCCATCCCAGTCCTGAAGTGCTGCGTAAGTGGCTAGGATCACGTATGCTTCTGCGTCGTACATGTTTGGAGCTGGATGGTTGTACTCCGTGACCGTGAACGGTTTACCCAAGACCCTCCTAGATGCAAGCCAAGTTACCGTTCCGTCAAGCGGGTGGTTTACCATCGGCTCATTCACCACGTACCAGTTGTTTGGGTCCCACGGTGTACCTGGGAACGCAGGATGCTGCCAGTAGGCGTGTGTGTCCACGACATCCAGCTCCGATAGGATCACTGGAGTACTGCAGCCGGCGATCGTGCCTATTATGAGGGCCCTTACCTTTAACTCATCTTTCAAGTACCTGTACATATTTAAGAAATAGCTCCGCTCCAGCTCCCAGAGAAACTCCGCCCAATCCCTCTTAGCCTGAGGCGATCGTCCGAAGAAATCGCCGGGCGTGAAGGCTTCCACGGTGCCCGCTTCGATATTCTCACCATCTTTAAGCCCCGCTCCACTGTATAGCTTCATCGAAAAATCTGAAAAGTAGTAGGTGGTCTCGAGTAAGCCTAGATTCGAAATATCGAGCCGAGCGTTATCATCCGATTTCGAAACGCCGAGTACGACTTCGTAAGTCCTCCATTCCGGCGTAAGTTCCACACTTACGACCTGCGACAACGCCTGCCAGGGTTCGTGAGCCTGCAACAGGCAAACAGTTACACGTGTATTCTCTTCGGCTCTAGCTTTAAACGTCACCAAGTATACCTCGCCTTCGTGAACCTGAATGCGGGGATAGTTTAACTGAACATGCCAGCCAGCCCTCCCCTTTCTTACAACTTGTATTCGGAGAACCCTTAGCCCTTGGTCTTCCACTAGTCCGTATGTGGCCTGAGCTACATCATGACGTTCGACAACCCAGCCTGTCAAATCTCTCTCAAAACGAGGATTAGCTAGCACTTCACTGCCTAATCGAGTCTCGCCCCCCCAAGCTTCAACTAGCTCCACCGTAGTGCCGTACTTAGCTTTTAACCACTCGTTCCACCTCTCCTTAAGCTTAATTTTGAAAACCTCAGGCAATCTGTCGATCGCTCCGTCCAGCCAAGAGTGTATAAGGCCCTGCTCGTTCACAATTTCAACGAAAGCTACTGCGGGATCCTCCGCGTACGTTAGGTTGGTGAAGGGGTTCCTGTGGAGTAAGAGCTGATGTGCATACTCCTTTTGGAGCTCGCGTACTTCCTCGACGAAGAAGCCCAGTACTTGCTGGTCTTTCCAATCTACTTGCTCGATCTCTGAAGGAAGCCCATCGGCGGCTGAAAGCCTTCGAGATACTAGGAGGTTGAGGTTCACGTACACTCCGTTCTCTTTAAGCTTCGCGATAAAATAGTCTAATCGTTCTAAAGCCGCTGGATTTAGCCGCCGGGTACCCGGTTTCTCGAAGATGTTGAAGCTCTCCCACGATGCATCCATGTGGTGGAATCGGACTATGTTCACTCCAAACTTCGCGAGCCTAGCTGCTATGCCTTCCGCTTCGGGTCTCGTTGGAAAAGCCGCGCTACCGCAGATATTTACCCCCAGGAACTTTATCCTTTGATCACTTACGTACAGGTGCCCATCGGATCCGATATACACGTATCCGTACTTGCCTGCAGGCTTGTGTAGGTAACGGCTGAAGCTTGTAGCGGTTTCGCTCGAGTCATCCCAAGGGAGGTAGAAAGAAAACACATTACCAGCTTCTCTCTTTTGATAGGTTTTCATAACGTTCCACCCTAAGGCGGATAAACAGACTAGGACCGCTAATATCAGTAACGTTAGCCTAAGTCTCCTTTTAGACCTCATGGGTACAGGCTGATGCAGATCCAATTAAGCTTAACGAGGGTTATTCAGCTACCTTACTAGGGTATATTTCCTCAATACTAGGAGGATTCAGATACTTTGAATTGGCCTGCAGCCTATATTGACTGTGAGCATGCACCCTAGCTGGCAGGGGAAAGGCTTTACCGGCAACCTCGCACCAGCGATCAGTGTCTTTGAGTCTCAAGGAGATCTTTGAGAGCCGTAGAAGGCGCTCGAAAGGCTTAAAGGCAGACTATAGCCACGGAGAAGCGGTTTTACCACCTAAACTCGTTAGCGATTTATAACGGAATACTTTACTATTCCCTATGGGAAATCCTTGGGAAATCTTCAAGCATATCCCTTACCCGTCTAACGGTCGGTTTGAGCCGGACTGGGGATCGCTGAGGAATTATAGAACGCCGAAGTGGTACGTTGACGCTAAGCTTGGCATCTTTATCCACTGGGGTGCCTACTCGGTCCCCGCTTTCGGCAACGAATGGTATCCGCGCAACATGTACGTGAAAGGAAGCCCTGAGTATGAGTTTCATCTGAAGACTTTTGGACCCCATTCAGAGTTTGGTTATAAAGACTTCATCCCTGACTTCACTGCAGAGAACTGGGACCCCGATGAATGGAGCAAGATCTTCGAACGGGCTGGTGCAAAGTATGTAGTGCTTGTAGCTGAGCACCATGACGGTTTAGCTCTCTGGGACTGCAGTTACACGCGCTGGTGTGCCACTCGCATAGGACCAAGAAGGGACCTCGTAAGAGAGCTCGCGGAAGCCGTCAGGGATAGAGGTTTAATCTTTGGGATATCGTACCACAGGGCAGAGCACTGGTGGTTCTTCGAACCAGGAACCCGAATCGACTCAGATGTAAACGATCCACGTTATAGGGACCTGTACGGCCCTGCGCGTCCAGCGTCGCTTAACCCACGGGATCCACCAGGCCCCAGTAACGAGTACCCTGATGATGCCTTTCTGACAGATTGGCTGCTTAGGGCTGCCGAGCTGATCGAGAAATATAGGCCCCAGGTCTTCTACTTTGACTGGTGGATTGCTAACCCGGCCTTTGAGCCTTACTTGCTGGCTTTCGCAGCCTTCTACTACAATAGGATGGAGAGCTGGGGGCTAGAGGGCGTGGTCAACTACAAGCATGAAGCATTCAAGGAGGGCACTGCCGTCCCAGATATCGAGAGAGGAACTCTTGACAACGTTAAGTGTGAGCCCTGGCAGGCTGATACTTCCGTATGCTACAAGTCGTGGGGGTACATTAGAGACCACGAGTACAAGCCGCTTGAAGTGATAATCGGCCATTTCGTTGACGTTGTCAGCAAGGGCGGTAATCTTCTCCTCAACATCGGACCGAGACCGGACGGCGCGATACCCGAGGGGCAAGTTAAACTCTTGGAGAATCTCGGCGATTGGCTCCGCGTAAACGGTGAAGCAGTTTACGCTTCCAAGCCGTGGGTGACGTACAGCGAGGGGCCGACTAAGTTGAAGGGAGGTTTCTTCGGCGAGCGGGAGTTCGAATTTGAACGTGGCGATATAAGGTACACCTGTAGAGAGCTGTACCCTCATTGCGAAGTTGTCTACGCAGTGATCTTGAAAGCCTCTGAAGGCAATGTGAAGCTGCAGGAGCCCATAGCAAGGGCACGGAAGTTTGGCAGGAAAATACTGTCAGTTGAGCTCCTTAGCGAAGAAAGGACTGCCTGGCGCAAAGTTGAGTGGGAGGCAGGGGAGACTCTTTCGGTTAAGATACCCCGCGTTGTTAAGCAACCCGCAGTAATTACGCTAAGGATTACGTTGGCGTGCGGCCCTCTTTTGAGCAGCTAGGAAAAGTTTCGCAATGTACTTCAGAGCCTCTTTGATTTTAATGCTCTTTTCTCAGTCTTCGCATCTATGATAAACTATCATTCTTCGCTTTAGCGCACACTGGTCCCGGTAGCACACAGACCTCTATGCGGTAGCGATTACTACCAGGTGCCATGTCAAGCGCTAAGTGAGAAGATACTCCCGGTTGATACTTGGGCAAATGCGTGGTAACCCTATGGTTAAGATACCTGACTGGACTGTTAAGCAGCTTCGGGTAACCACCGAGGACTAATATTCGGATAAAATCATGGAAGGTTTTATTTAAGCTGATTATGACAGTGGAAAATTTTAAATAGAGGTAATTAAACTACCTCTTATGGAGTACGCGACTTTCGGGAGAAAGGGGGAGAAGGTATCGAGGATTGGGCTAGGTGCTTGGCAGTTCAGCGATGCATGGGGTGTCACCGATTATGAAAAGGTGAAGGCTGTAGTGGGGAGGGCTGTAGAGCTAGGTATTAACTTCTTCGATACCGCGATGGTTTACGGTAACGGGTTAAGCGAAGCCGTGCTCGGCAAAGCGCTTAGGGAAAGCGGCGTTAAACGAGATGAGGTCTTAGTCACGACTAAGATACCAGCAGATTTCCTAAACCCTTTAGACATAGCAAAAGCAGTTGAGAAATCGCTCAAGCTGCTGGGTCTCAGTTACATAGACGCGCTGCTCGTACACTGGCCTCCCGTCTGGCATAACTATCCTACTCGCGTATACGCCAGAGCGCTTGAGAAACTCGTTAACATGGGGCTCGTGCGCTACCTTGGCCTGAGTAACTTCCCCGTGGAGCTGGCAGAAAGCTTTAGGAATAACCTCTCAAGAGTAGACGTCGAAGTTTTCCAACACCGCTATAACCTCATCGAAAGGTGGGCTGAGGAGGAGGTAATCCCGTACGCAGAAAGATGCCAGATAACGGTGCAGGCGTGGAGCCCCATAGCTAAAGGTGCTTTAACGGGTAAGTACACGCCAGATAAGCTTCCAAAATTCACTGATATTAGAGCAGCTGACCCCGTCTTTCACTCTTCAAACTTTCCCAAAGTATGGGAAGTCGTAAAGCTGCTCAAGCATATCGGCGAGAAGTATAATAAGACACAAACCCAGGTAGCGTTGAATTGGCTTATTGGTTCCAGTCCCGTCGTAGTGCCGATCCCAGGTGCAAAAACACCTGAGCAAGTCAACGACTTAGCTGGATCAGTCGGGTGGAGGCTAAAACTGGAGGACTGGAGGCTACTAGATGAGGCTAGCAGGGCAGTCAACATTTCCTACTCTATATATTACGTCGAGTCAGGGCTGTAGTTTAAAAGTAAATACTTTTTATTTTTAATATAAAAGTTTACTAAAAATAATATTTAATTAACGTATATGTTAACGCTGATTTTCCTCCATAAGCGCTTCAGAGTCACGGATTTCCTCTATTACTTTTTATCGGGCTTAAGGTTCTTGACTATGCTTAAACGTTTTGAAAATCATTTCAACAGAGACGTAGCGTAGGCTGATTAGGCTAAGTAAACAATACAACATTACAATGCTCTTACTTACCCATTTTTCGAATTTAATTCAAAGTATACTCGAGATAGTGCCGTAAATCCTTTTAGACAGCTGGAGCCATAGGCCTTGTGCAGAGACTGAAAATAGGTTTCATCGGATGCGGTGGCATTGCTTCGGCCCATGCCGAACGTCTTTCATTGCTTGACAGCGTTAAACTTACGGCTTTTAGCGACGTACAAGTGGAGAAAGCTAAAGGGTTAGCCGTTAGGTTTGGAGGCAGGGCATACCCGAGTTGGCGCGAAATGCTTGAACGGGAGCAACTCGACGCCGTTTTCGTATGCCTGCCCCCTTTCGCCCATGAAGATGAAATTGAAGTTGCCGCTGAAAAGGGAATTCACATTTACATTGAGAAGCCTATAGCGTTGGATATGGCTAAAGCTTGGAGCATGGTTCGCGCAATCGAAAAATACGGTGTAAAAAGCCAGGTCGGGTACCAGATGCGTTTTTCTCCCGCCGCTGAGCGGGCAAAAGCAATCATAGATTCCGGCGCGGTTGGTAGAATAGGCATGGTAACTGGCTCTTATTGGTGTCGCTTTATACGCACAGACTGGTGGATCGACCGCTCTAAAAGCGGAGGGCAGATAGTTGAGCAGGCCACGCACCTCTACGATGCCTTAAGGTGGCTGTGCGGTGACGCGCGCAGCGTCTACGCTTTTATGGACAGGCTTTTCTGGAATGTCGAGGGTATGAGCATAGAGGATGCAAGCGGCGTTCTCATCCGGTTCAAGTCGAACGCAATTGGTTTAGTGTCCTCAACAACCGGTGCAGTACCCGATCAATGGTGGTTCAAGTGGTCTATAGTCGGTTTAGACGCAACCTTAGTATCAGACAACCCGGATGAAGTGACTGTTTACTACACCTCCGACAAACCAGTCCGAGTTGAGACGTTTCGAGAACGGGGGCGAGACCCCATGTTGATGTCGGAGAAGAACTTTATCGATGCTATCCTCAAGGATCAGCCTACGAGAACCCCAATCATCGAAGGGGCGAAGACCCTGGAGCTAACTTTGGCTGCTGTAAAGTCCGCTGATACTGGTAAGCCTGTAGACATTGAATAACTACTCAAAACCACCGGCTGATACCTGTTCCAATGTATAGAGGTGAACCTGAATGAATAGCCGAGAGAATTACCTACGTGCAATAGATTTCAAGTATCCAGAGAGAATTCCGGCAATTATCAGCGTCTTCTGGCCAGTGTGGAACACTCACCGTGAAAGCCTAGAGAGAATAGCTGAGCAGTATGAGTGCCTCTTTCCCGGCTTCCATAAGGGTTTGATACCCTATGAGGTAGAGAGAGGGGTAATATACGAGAAGAGAGTTTTTACAGATCCTTTTGGTTGCACATGGCTCTTTAATGTAAGAGGATACCAAGGTCTAGTGGTTGGACATCCTCTTGAGAACTGGTCCGCGTGGAATAGTTACAGTTTTCCAGACCCGGACAAAGGGTTGCCCATAGAGGGGGGAGGATTAATTCCATGGGAGCAAGTTTACGAGAGCATGGATCAGGCGAGAGAGGTAGGGGGGCCTGTGGTTGCGGGGATGCCGCATGGATTCTTTTTTCAACGCCTGTACTACTTAAGGGGTTTTACAAATCTATTGAAAGACTTCGTCCGTAAGCCGCCGCAAATATACGAGTTAATTAACACGCTAGCAGAGTATAACTTGGAACTGGTTGACCGTCTTCTCAAGTACCCCGGAGTAGACGTAGTAAGCTTTGGCGATGACTTAGGTACGCAAACGCGCATGCCGATCAGCCCCTCAATGTTCAGAGAGTTTATTTTCCCTACGTACCGTTTAATATTCTCCAGAGTTCGGTCGAGGAATGTTAGAGTTAAACTGCACACGGATGGACACGTCGTTGAAGTCTTTGATCAGCTATTAGAAACTGGAGTAAATATACTCAACATACAGGATCGGGTAAATGGGCTTGAAAATGTTGTCCGGTTGAGAAATAAGGTGTGTGTCGAGCTCGATATCGATAGGCAGCGCTTGATCCCGCTGGGGACTCCGATTGATATCGAAATGTATGTAAGAAAGGTTATCGATCTGCTTGGATCGGAGAAAGGGGGGCTTATGCTATACGCTGAAGTTCATCCCCCAACGCCTCTGGAGAATATCGTGGCATTAGCTGAGGCATTGATGAAGTATACGAGACTTACCTTCAAGAAAGCTTACCAATAGTTGATCTATTCAACTAGCTGTATCGTCGGCTAACGAGGCGTGATTAAAGTACACTTTAAATGGACCAAAAATTGATACTTAATGGAATGAGGCACGTTCCCCATGCCTGATCGCTGAGGAGCGATAGGTAGACTGACCCGCCCTGCCCGCGCACCCGCTGGGACACGGTGAAGCCGCGTATGAGTAAGCGGGCCGGCGGTAGGGCGACACCGCCTACGTTGATACTGCTAGATTAATGTTTGGATTGAGATTAAAACGGAGCCTTAGCGGCCTTGACAATTTCTGAAAAGGGTTCCCTTCTTTTTAAAAAATAAATATCTCTTTACATTACTAACGGCTCTACTTCAACTAAGATATTATGCGGTTCCAACCCTCTACGTAACACAGCCCGACCGCGAATCCCTCGACGGAACCAGGCTAGCTCGCCTGAACCCAGCGCCATGTAGATTTGGGTCATGGACACATAGTCGGGATCGCTATGGCTTAGAGCAAGCTTCCAGCCAGCTGTCCTTCTGAAGCTTTCCGGCACATCCCCCCAGTCATGAGTAAGCAGTATCACGGCTAGTCCGAATTTTCTTAGCATCCTTGCCGTAGTAACCACCTCTGGTTCTAGGTAACCTTCAGGCGGTCTCATGAAGAGATGAGCTTCATCTACTATTAGGAGCCATCTTGGTTCGCTAAGGCCAAGCTTTAAGGCGTGGTCGCGCATTTGGGCTAGCGTCAAACCAAATGTGAACTGCTGTATTTCTAAAGGCATAGACTTATACTCACCTAAAGCACTGCTACCCATGCAGAGCACTAGAGGGCGGTTCGCCTCAAGCAAGTAGCGCAAGCTAGTTACAGGTTTGCTGTAGTAGGGTTCTACACGTCTTAACTTCCATGATAAACTAGAGTCTCTAGAATTTTGAATCAAGCTTACGAGATCCCTCACTCCGCTGTCTAAGCACCTTCGTAGGATTTCTACCTCGTAGTCGTTAAGCGGAGAAATGTACCTTATGGACTTCTCTAGATCCTCCAGCCTACACTCGAGCGGATCAATAGGTCTATCAGCTAGATCCACGATTTCGAAACCGTAGTAGTTTGCGAAAGCCCTGTATTCGCCTGAGGGATCAACTATAACTGGCACGATTCCCTGTTCAACAGCTCGAACTGCCAAAGCGCGTGCGGTAGTGCTTTTACCTGAACCCATAGGTCCTACGATTAAACCATGAACGTTCTCCAAGGCGTCAATTTCCAGATATACTTTCTCGCTTTTACGTGTACCGCGACCCAGATAGATAGCTCTAGGCGTTCTACGGGTAGCCGCTCTAACGAAGGCATAAGGTGACAGCCATGCAAGCTGGCTGCTAACTTGAAGGGAGGAGTTTGATCCTCCCGGCAACCCTAAAATTGCCCTGGCCAACTGTAAAACAGCCTTCCTACCAAATAAAGAATTGACCTGAAAGCTTTGCTTAAGTCCAATCGATTCAAGCCTCCATACAGGTCCTTTTGAGAAAAATTCTACCCTAAATGGCATCTGTCCTTCTTCAACTGCTCTGTAAATCTTGAATACTGCAACCGCCTTAAATTCGTCGCTTAGCTTGCTAGCTCCAGCTCGGCCAGCTTCCAACACTTCTAAAGCCTTAGAGGCTTTAGCTTGAAGCTCTGCAAGATCCTGAGGAATTACTAAGGCTACTATGGGTTCCTCGTATTGTGTGAAAAGTCTCTGAAGAATCCTTAAGCTCGACCCAAGGCTCCCAGCTTCAGGAATATCATTGGTCAGGGAGCTTAGAGAAATCAGTGGCATAAAACGTAAAACTATTCTTCCGCCTTTGACAAGCTTAAGTTCTTCGAAGATTATTGGAATAGGAATTAAAATAATTAAGATAAGCCCGGGAGCTAGAAAGTAGAGTAAAATGAGTGTTAAGAGATTTGAGAGAAGAACGTAGGGTAATGTGAACCCGTAGTTGCTCTCCTCTAAAGAAACTAACTCGGGGAGAACTTCTGAGGGATTAACTAGAGATGTATATACACCGTAAACAGTAAGTCGTCGCCTGATCTCGGATACAAGCTGGGAAAAACTACTTATCATTGCGTTTAAATCTTCTTTATAGATCGCATTTATTTTCAGGTAGTAACTATAATTTTCCCGGCGAGGGAGCGCGATCACGTTGAAAGTTGTATTAGGAATATGTAAAGCGGATATAACTCTGGAAGCTTCTTCGCCGAGCTTGATATCGCTGTCGTGGAAATCTATATCTATAACTTTTAAGAATGAACTTAATATGCAGAAATTTCTTTTCTTAAATGATATTATTACATAGTTTTTCTTAAAAATAAGTTTATCTAAATTTAATAAAAGTAAAGCCCTCTCCCCGTAGAGGATCTCTATTAATGTTTCCCTGTTCACATAAATAAAATAAAAACCAAATAAAGTAGCTAAAAAGGTTAAGGGAACAGGCGTACCGGAGGCAAGGGCTAAGAGCATCGCTAGCATTAAAGCGAAAAACAGGAGCATTTTTTCAAAGCCGGGCAAGTACATAAAAATCACTTGAGCTTTAGTTACCGGTTATGTCAACTCATGTTGCAATTCTTGGAGGAGGTTTTCACCTAACTCCCTAAGTTTACATGCGCTATCGCATAAACTTAAGAGCACGGCATCAAGTGATTGTATAATGTTCACCATGTCGTAGAGGTCTCTGAATAGCAGCTTTGACCTATATTCATAAGCCTCAATGCGAATAGCTCGGACTTTCTCTTCAACTTCTCTTGATATACGAACAGCTTCCTCCACGGTTTTGTAGACCTTCATTGTTTCTCTACGTTCGTAATCCCTAAGAGCCGGCGAGTGCCACGGTTGAAGCGGAATCATATAACAGTTTAAAAATTTCATAGCCTCTCCAAGGTTTTTAGCAGCCGCTACGCCTTCTCGACAGGCTCTAGCGACAAAGCGGCCGAAAACTGAGTATAATTCGTCAAAGGACTTCTCTAAACTTAGGCGAAATATCTGCTCGATTATCCATTGACCTCCACCTTCTTTAGATACTTTTGCTGATGCATATCCAAGCCAGTAAGGGTCTCCACTTAATATATAGAATTCCACGGCTTTCTTTGCGTCTACACCAGCTTTTTCGAAAGTTTTCCAAAAACCTTCAATAATTTTCAGTTCTTCACGAGATAAATAAAGTTCATTTACATCGTTGATAAAGAGCTGTAATGTCTCTAGAATACTATACAATTGGTCACTCTGTTTAACTTGATCCAGAGCCATTCTAAAACTTTTTAATAGTTTCTCGGTACCGGGAGGTAATTCGCCCACAAACCAAGGTTTATGCCCCTTCATGGTCTCTTGAACTAATCTTAAAGCTAGGTAGCGCCAACTCTCTCCTTTTTCGAGCGAGGCAAGCCAGGTAACAGCGAGACTAAATCCAGTACCTAAAGTTTCGAGTAATTTCTCATCTACATTGACCTTGGAAAGCCCTGAGAACAACGCTGTTTTAACTTCATCGTCCGGTCTGAATATTCCAAGTGAAGCTGAGTCGGCTACTCTTAGAGCAATTTCGGGTTTCTCGCTTAGCAATTTCAATGTCAGAGTGCTAGCGTTGCCTATAGCACATGTAACTAGCGCAACTCTCCATACAAGCTCCCCTACCTCCAGCTTATCTGGTTCTGTAACCAATGCAACTCGCATTACTGATGGGGGTACGGTTATCGTGGTAAGAGCTCTAAAAAATCTTTGTATATCCTTAGGTTTCGGTTTCCCTCCTTGAAGCACCGTTTTTGATATTATATCTGAATAAGTCTTTAGAGAATCGATCCCCCTACAGCCCCCCTTATTAAGTAAGCCTACCCTAGTGGGGATCATTGATGCAAGTTTCACCTCCTGTAAAGTTCTTTTTACAAATTTTGAAGACAGTGGTGTTGCAAACGGCTTCATGTTAAGCATCCAGGCTACTGCGTATAGCATGTCGCTTGCCGCTAACAATTTACTACCAACTGGATGAAGCAAAGCCGCGAATAGTCGCTCTTCGTCCCGGAGCAAGGGATTCGTAACTTTGAATGCTGCTCTCCGCAACAGCTCTCCAGCCATATATAGAATAAAAGGCAGGGGGTAGGATTGCCTATGTCTCCACATAAACCTCAACATAGATTTCCCTACATGCGTGATCCTACCTTTAGGTGAAGAATTGATAGTCGCGAGGGTGGCTCTGTGAAGTTCCTTTAACGTACGCATATTATCTTCTAACCTTTTTCTTAGATCATATAACTCGTAAAGGTGAGGGCCTACAGCCATGCGGGATAAACTTCTTCCCCTCTTTGTATTAATTAACGATTCGATAAAACCCAGTGCTGCCCTACCAAAGTCCTCAAGCAGATGAATTGATTTACTCAGTGGAATTAGAGGAATAACTCCTTTTATTGCAGTACCGCCGAAAATCCAACTTAGCATGTCGACACCTACAAATGATGCAATTAACGCGCTAGCAATTAAAGCAAGGAGCGAGATTCCATTAATTATATCAAGGGTTTCTTCTTTAATCAAATTTACATATGAGGGCTGGATTATGTCCTCCAGTAAAGTATCATAAAATAGCCCTGAAACCACGGACTCATCGAGCACTGTAAAATTAGCTATAACCAATTCAGGCTCGCATGTGCCTATTCCGCTAACCAAGGGAAGAGGCACTGTAAAGGTTGAGGCACTGGACCCCGTAGTGATTGGTCCAACAATAGCTGGTCGAGTCACGTTTCCAAAATATCTGACATTAACAGTCACAGAAGCAACATTTGTTTTAGGCCATAGACCTTGCGAATAGAGAAGACGTTTATTCCATAAAATAGCGTGAATTCCGGACTGGTTACCATATAGACACCGGTTAGTTTCCGGGTTAACCATTGAGAGAGGTAGAGAGGCGTTTAGCACTCGAGCATATTGATCAAACCACTTAATTGCCTCGATTCTAGAGTCGGAGAAGATAAAATATTTTCGTTCCACTTGACAGCTGAAAGCTGGTATAACTTTTAGCTTTGAACCGTTAATTGTTATTTCGCTTTCACCAGCGTCTATGATTGTAGGTTTACCGTCCTGGCATATACCATCTGCGTTAATATCACCTTCGATCCAGATGGTGACATCTGTAACTGTCACATTAAGAGAATCAACTGATCCTTTTTCACTCTCTGGGGAAAAATCGTCAAGGACTACGTTACTCTGTAGTATATTCACTAGGCCTATTCGTGGATCAGCTACACCCACTACTTCATGGTTTAACAAATAACCTCCAACGGGGTACCATGGTAGCGATTGCCCGTACCTTTCTGAGCCTTCGTAAAGGAAAAAGCCTCGGCCAACCCATACTCCCCAGCCCTTAGGTGGGCTACCGTTAAGCTGAGCATTATCGCTAAAAGCTACAATACCTTTACTGACTTTTATGCACACTATCGTGCAATTCTTAGATGATGAGCAGAAGTTGCTCCATCGTAAAGCTCCTTCCTCAGTGTCAATTGCCTGAGCTGAGAATTCAATAGGAAAATTACAAGGTTTCACATGGAAAGTGATACCTTCAAATGGCACGCTCAACCCGGAATAATATAATCCGATTACCTCGTACTGGTCCACATACTCCATATAAGGCACGCCCGCCTGTCTCGCTGCTATACGACCGCTCGAGCTTCTATATACTATGATAAAACCCGGTGGCGCTTTAACACTTAACTCCTTAACGTTAAGTGTCGTGCTTAAACTCACGACTGGTACTGTTAGTTCGACTTCAAATTTTAATATTCCAATTTCCTTTACTACTTCTTTTACAGGCTTGGGCTTCACGGCTATTGCGATACAGTTAAGCACAAGAGGTATCAGCAGTCCAAAGCCTACTCCGAGGGCCACCAATGTTGCTCCGAATCTTCTCGTAGTCCGGGAAACTAGGAAAACGCCACCAGTTGTAATGAGGAGTGGATATAAAAAATCTCCTAGATCGGCCACTACCATGTAAACCTGGCCGATGAATCTAAATACTTGTAAAGAGAATAAAGATGCGTTAAGGATAGAACTTATAGTATTTATGCCTGCATATGATAGCGAAGCTATTAAAGCTATTGTGCCCCCACTCATTATAGATGAAATCAAAACAACAGATAAAATAATAGAATTAAGAGTAGAAAAAGCCAGTGCTCTTTGAATATTTACAGACATTGCTTCTTCGCATGATTGTACCGCTTCCCTACCGAGCCTTCTTGTCAATTCACTGGAAAGAATAGAAAAATCAACTCCAGCTAGACTGGCAACAATTTCTGCAATATTGAGAGTTGTTAAAACTACAGCTAAAACAAAGTAGCCTACTGCAACAGTTAAACGATCCTGCTCTTTTCTATATCTCCAGGCTATAAATGCTGCTTCCGCTAAAAGTACATAGCCTAGTATGTTTTTCCACATGTTAAACCCTCAGTCTAGCTATTAGTGACTCGGGTAAGCCACCAGCAGCGGTAACGGCTCCGATACTTAAGGCCGCGGCTACAGTAGTGGAAAGCGTGAACCACGCTACGCAATCTCCCATTGCTTTAGCATCGTTTATTACTTCTTCTACCGCCCCTGCAAAATATTGCGCTATCCCTGCAATCGGGATTCCAATGTACTTGAACCTTAACTCAGCAGCTGCACTATTCAAGTAGGGCGCGGCTACACCTACATAGACCTGGAGAGTAACAATACTAATCGCTAATGTAGGGCCTACCCTTTTAAACCTACTTATTCCTGTTAATACGATACCTAGGCTAGCTAGCGGTGAACCATAGATAGAACAGAGGCGCGAGGCAACAAGGAGCGCTGTGCTGACCGTCATTAGGTATGTAGCGAAAAAATTTGCTAGGCTGCAAGCTGCATGCCATGTAGCAGCTAAAGGAGCCAATATACCAGTCAATGTAATATCTCGGGCTACATTAGCTAAATCCATTACGTAAGTCGTGTACCTATCCCTCGTTTGAAGGCAAAGTTGCTCAGCTTCAGCTGGGGATACTGAAAATATACCAAAAGCCGAAAGTATTATCTGTGAAGAAAGCAGAATAGCAGCCAGGATAAGGCCTAAAACCGCACTTTCAAAGGCATCGTATATTGTGACAAACCCTTTAGCTTTAATCTGTGGTGAAGGATTACTCAAGAGCCATGCTCCATAGAGTACCTCTATTGCAATGAAGGCGAATGTAAAACCATATGCTGTCAAATCTATGCTGACTACCATAGCAATCGTAATTATAAACAGTTAAAAGATTATTTATAATTATCGTCACGGCTGCATGAATATTTCGTTCCAACTAACAGTGAAAGGAGTTCCTTGAGGTAATAGGCCTATTGACACTAGTATGTCAGGTAGCCAGGCTACTAAGGCTAGAGAAAGCAACCAAAATATTGGACCTTCTAGGGTTTCGTAAAGGTCTCTGAGAGCACTACCCGAGTACACGCCACCGACTTGCTTTTTAAGTCCAGCTATCGCCGCTCGTATTAGTGAAGCTAGGAAAACTAATAAACCTGTTATTGTTATTGCTAATTTAATAGTTAGAATTGCGTAGCTTTGTAAAGCGTTAATATTTACAATGGGACCTTGGGCTTGAATAAGAGGTAAAGTAAACAAAACAAATACAACAAAAACTGCAATTATATTGCCTTTCATAATAATTAAATAGAGGTATTATATTTTAATTTTTCGATTGTTCTACAGGCATTATTTCCACGCAGTTCTTCTCGTTGCTGTAAAATATTCTCAACCGCACTCTACCTTTCGGTAAGGTATTTACACCTGTGTCTTTGCAAGCCTGATAGACCTTAATAGATAACCCGCATTCTTCTGAATATAATAAGATTGTATCCCCCTTCAATATATCTATCTTGGGTAAATCGTACACGTCGGTTATAGTACCTCTATTAATGGAAATGTATAGAAGGTCCCTTGACAATCTCCTGATATCTATGCATTTATCGTCTAATCTAAGGCTGAGCGCGTTAATGGAGCTAATGGTGATACATACCATTGAAACCATGAAAACAATAAATAGAATTGCTTTCTCCATTTAACCACCTTTACGGAGGTATTCTTAAAATAATACCAAATTCATCTCTCAGCTTAATCCGCTCTGGGACGCCGATTATCCACTTGCAGGGTCCATCTGGTTTTATATCAGCTATTTTCTCCGGGTCGGGGTGTATAAGGGGGCATAGTGTAATATTAAAGAAAGGACTAACGTATCGGTGTATGTAGCTCACAGAAAAGCTGACCATATTGCATACTGCGCCCGAAATCGCTTTAACGTATGTGTGTCCCTTGGTTACCCTTATCTCCACCTGAATCTTCACTTTAGTGTTTCCTGTTAGGGTTCTAACTTCGAAATCGGTTACATTAATTAGGTATGTTGTCTCACCGTAGCTGAAGCGAAGTGTAGAGACGCTGAAGTTTGTAACTTCAAATAGTAGTAAGTTATAGCTTTCATTCATTGAATATAGTTGTTCAAGTAAGCTCTGGAGAACCTCGCTATTGCAGCTTTCTGTAGTTAGGCAAGCTCTTGCTAAGTGAACTAGCATTGCGGCCTGAAGATGCCCACGCTCGTACACGTAGATAGGCTCCTCCGGTAACGTTGAAACTATTGCAATGATTATTACAGCTAAAGCGGTAACGCCTAGTAAGGCAAACTGTGCTGTATGTTTCATCTAACCTCACCTCAAGGCTTAACGCAAGCCCTAAGGACATCCACGTTGTTAGTAGATACATCAAAGATTGCGAAAGCATAGCAGATGCTTTTCTGGATGGTATTGGAAGAAGATAATGAAACCTCATTTACCCATAGCTCGACTAAGTGATCACCTAGCGTGGTAATGGTTAAGTTAACGGCCGTAGCTGTATCCTGGGAGCATAAAAGAACCCAGGCTAAAGCTCTTTGAACTGAAACTTGATGAACCGGTGTAATTTGTTTTACAACAATCGCTGTAAAGTAGGTTAGTGCGAGAGTTGTAATCATTGCTATAGCAAGAGATTCTAGATGTCTCATCAAAGTAGGGTTTAACTTTTAAGTCGGTAACTAGAGTCGTAGAGGACATGAATACCTGAACTTTCAAACTTACCTAAATTGACTTTCTAGTTTTCCGCAATCGAAGCTTACCTAACGTGTAACTAAGTGTCGCAGCCTTCCGAATAATCTCCCATGATTTTAATACAAGCCGGAAAACTAGGTGTGCTGCCTTTAGCATAATGCAAACGCGTGATATAACATTCACCTGCTTGGCAGACCTGTACCCCTCGATCGCTAACCTTGAATGCAACGGGTTTTGGAAGAATTATTATAATTTCAGCGTCAGTTGGAGAGCTATTTATGGCTTTTGCGACTAATTCAGGGTAGCAGTCGTACTTTAAGTTCCAAAGCCTTAACGCTAAGGAGAATAATCCAACCATAAGGAAAACTTCAGCCAACGCCACTAGAGTTTCATCAACTGCCACAGAATACCACCTTCAATTTTCGTAACCTAACTTCGCGATAGCCTTTCCAGGTATAGATAACGTTTCCATTAACTGCAATTAAACCAAAGTTCCGTGAGAATAAATGACCTACATATGTATCGGCTGCCTGAGTTACCACTAAGCAACCGTTACTATGAGAAATATCTGTTGCAACGTACGTTATGATTAGATGCACCCCGTTTTCAATTACGTCGACAGAACTGATGACTCCTGCATGTGTGCTGTTGCCCCATACCTTCCATAATGTAGGAAGACCTTCTTCAAAGGGGTTTTGAGGAGAGCCGGGTGAGCCGCTTGCCTCATATAATACTAAAACTCTCTTTAATGGGAAAGTATAGTTAACGCCATCTATACATGAATCAATCATAAAGTCTCTTTCTTCTAGTGTTACCGATAATCCCTCTGGCATATTAGCATAACCACGCGTTAGGGCATCCCTTAAAATAAAAGCCACTTTATAATCGTAACTGGGTTTGAAAGCCATTATTCCTATTACTGTGAACATTATCATGAAGGAGACAACAATTATAGTTAATGCCAATACTAGGTAATTCACTACCATACACTCTTAAGTTACTCCTTAAAATAAAAATCTTCCTCAAAGTTCTAAAGACCTCTTAGAGATGAGTGACAAGTTACGTTAGCTTAAACCCTTCCTTGCGGCTTTCCTTGCTATAAACCCAAGCATGAAGATTTACCAATAAACAATAACTAGGAGACCAATTAATGTCACAACTTTTACTGAGAGAACTTGAATGACCAAAAAATATAATAATATCTTAATTTAACAATTATAACTGGTAAATATGACTTTCAAGAGGGAAGAAAAGGTTGAGAGTGAAAACAAGGATTTCTTCAGAGAATATGAATCTACTAAAGCAAGAATGACTTCTTCGAACGCCCATAAAGGACAGACGACAACTCCTGATGCAATAGAAATCCCAATGCAACGGGCGGATAAGTATACTTCACTCGACAGCTTAGTAGCAAGTTTGAAAATACTTAATTTTGACACAAAACCCCTTGAAGCATTGAGGGATTACGCTAAAAGGTTGGAGGAGGAGGAAAGCCGTCTGCTCAAGGAAATTCAAGATAAGCAAAGAATCTTAGAGAAAGTTCGTTCTGCTAGAGATATTCTGAGAAAACTCGGACTATAATTATAAGTGAATCATTATGCCCATCGGAAAGACTGCTCAAAAAATTCGGAAAATAGTACCAACGAGAGAAGGCAAAAATATACCTGAGGAAAGATCCTTGCAGCTACAGAATACGCTGTTAGCTAAAGAGAAAGACTGTGCTAAACAGTCCACCGAAAATCAAGTAAACGATAACGTCTATTCAACTTCATCATTTAACACACTACTTCAGCTGGGTTCTTTTACTACCACCTATCTTCAGCCAAAAGTAGAGTTAGGACAAACATTAAGTAAAAAGAAAGAAGGACTTCGTAAACCCAGAATGCCTGTAATAAAACTAAAGGAACCCTCAAAACTAGAAGGTGTTGAGGTACCTTTGCCTCCAATGTCCGGAAAAATCATACATATAACTAGTGGAGATATAGTTTTAGGTGATGGAAAAGTTAGAGTTTATTGCTTTAGTGAAGGCCCATGGGGGCCGCTGCAACCCCTTGCCGATTACCCCGAAACCCAAGAAATTTTCATTACTGAAAAATCCGGTTTACTCAACATAACTGCCAGTATTTCTGGAAAAAGATTCTTCGTAGAACTACCGCGAGAACTTATCGCCGAAAGACTCGCACAACGAATTGCCATTATGTCCGGTATGAGACTCTCGGAAAGGGAGCCGCAGGCTTCGGGAGAATACTGTGGTTGGAGGGTTAACATCTCCCTACCACAGCTTTCAGGTGGGTGGCAGATTGCAGCAGTTAGGGTAGTTAGAGTCGAACCATTCAAAGAAAATCCACTCCTCCTAGCTAGACTGTTGGCCTTAGCCGCTATGCCCTCATCTATCGCCTTTGTGGGACCACCAGGCTCTGGAAAAACTACAACTTTAATTAGAGTCTTAAAAGAAATGGTAAGATTGTGGCCTCACCTCAGGGTTAGCATTGTGGAAGAGGAACCCGAAGTTGCTGTGCAGGTACAGGGTCCATGCGTGATTTCCTATTTCTCCTTCGCTGGCCGTAAAGTTACAGATAATATACGTGCGACAAGGAGGTATGACAGACCCGATATCCTTGTGGTAGGTGAGCTCAAGGGTGAAGAAGTACCGAGCTGGTTTGAGGCGGCAGGTAGTGGTATACCGGTTTTTACAACAGCCCATAGCGTTACATTGAGTGATCTTCTAAGACGGTTAGATTCGCTAATTCAAGCCAATGGTATCCATGGAGCGAGCGTAGTTGATGTTGTCAGAGTATGGGTTATATGTGGAAAAGTCATAGATTCGATTGGTAGTGTAAAGCGAGACATTTTAGCGGTTTATACTACCATGCCTAATGGGCTTCAGCCTATCTATAAGCCTGGGAGGTATCTTCCAGAAGATGAATTTCTGGAATTGCTACCTCCTGAGCTACAGTTATCAATTAATAACGAATACGACTCGGTTGATGTTTACAGCAGCATTAAAGAAGCTCTTGACGCTACAATAAGTAATGTGCGGTTTGAACACTTAGATTCTATCCCCTTACAAGAGGTGCGAGGACATGAGGCTTTTTAACATTTTTAAGAAAGGAGATGAGTTTGAGATTGAAATCAGGGAAGCCCGGAAGCTTGCTAAAAGAGCGCTAAAGAAGATGAAAGGTATCGAGAAAGCTACCCGGAAGTCCAAGTTCAAGAAAAAGAAGTGGGGCGAAATACTTGAATTTCTGCTTCCAGAAGAGCTTTTAGATCCTACCGATTATTCTGAAAGCGAGGTAATAGGCTCACATTTTTCCTACAATAAGGAGCTCTAGTAATCTAACGATAGAAGCATCGAATTCTTCAGAGGTTAAATCAATGGTTTTCTTTAGAGTCTGAGGCGATAGCCTAGCTACGGCGGAATCATATGGTATAACCACGTACTGACAACCAGTTTTCTTACAAAAGTTATCTATTACTTTCCTGTAGTATTCCACTATAGTTTGGTAATAAGGTCTAGGTTGATTTAAGGCTATTATCACATGTTTATCACCAAATGTATAAAGAGACGTGCTAACTGAGGCCGGATTGGGTTCCGTAACAACAAGAATCGTGTCGGTAACTTCAATAAGGGGCATATACCTGCCGACAGTATCTACATCGGTTAGCGCTGGAAGATCTATAATTTTAATTTTAAATCCTAGAGATTTTACAAATTCAATTACTTCATTTACATTCCTTATAGGTCCTCTATTTACTGATATAGTTAACTTAAGGTCCTTCACGTTTACACTCCTAAGTGATTCACTTGGACTCTCGGAAAGGTAAGGACCTGAAACTTCTCCAACTAGGTAAGAAGTTGCTCCACCGTCCGCGCTAGCATCTATGAGAAGCGTGGGTACTACAGTTGAAGAAACTAAGCTAAGAAAAGAGGCTAAAGTTGTTTTACCGGTACCCCCCTTGCTACCGCTAAACGTGGCTACTATCATAATCTATAATTAAAATAGTATAATAATTTAAACTTTACGCATATTTACGCTTACTGCAGCTTAATGCGACTCTGAATTTAGAGTCTTGGGGGGTATCTTATTGGTAATGGAATTATTATATAAATCTTGTTGTAATTAGAAAATATACCTGACACCGGCTTAAGATATGCTGCTATCCACTTTTCCCTAATACCTATTCCAATGTTTAGTTTATCTTTCGGAATCTTATCTTTAAAGTAAAATACTTTAACGAGTCTTCTTGATCCCTCTTTAATGTCCCATTCTTCAATCTCGATGATTATATCTGCGTGCCAAGGTGCTTCTCCCAGAAAACTTTCGCCTACGTTTCCACTCGTAAAACATTGCCAGCCAATGCTCAAGCTATCCGCTTCCCAATTCACTGATACCACAGTTGCTGGTACAAGGGTTACGTTTACTGGAGCTGAAAGCTGATATTTAGTCAACCTAGCGCTTGAAGCGGTACCAAGGTTGTGTTGCCATCTGACCCAAATCTGGAAAGGCTGCATGTAGCTTCCGGTAGAGTTTTTCAAGCCTGCGGGATAGACCTTCTCGTAGAAAAGTAAACTGTCACCCAGGTTCAAGCTATAGGTAACACTATCCTCTCTAAGGCTTGTAGGCTGGTAGCTCCAAAAGCCTATTTCCCCCTTATATGATTCGAGTGATACTCCTAGCTCTTCTGTAGGTAAGCCTAGTGTCGCATTAACGCTGCTAGGCGGCTTGTACTTCCACATTAGTGTAACGTTTAACGATACTATAGTTGTTCTACGCCTTAGCTGTGGAGAATACTCTTCAAAACGGTATGATGGTGTTATATTTACAATCTCAAGTTGCGAAACTACAACTGGCTGCCGGATCTTTAACCCACTGTCTAAGTGATGGAAAATTAAGTTATATACAGCGTAAGTTACGTTGCCAATCCAAAGCTGCGACGCATCTACGGTTGAGCTTGCCTGGCTAAGTACAGCTTCTGGGTTCCATGCAACTAATGCCAGAAAATACCAATTTTTGTATAATGATGGTATATTACCGTCTATTATTTGAGGGAAAATACCTATGCTACTTGCATTCCATTTAACCACGCACTTCGAACCAGTACACGTCTCACAAGAATCCGCTACTCTACTCCAGTCTACGGTCATGTTTACTTTCAACCAAGAAAATGGAACGTAAACAACCTCTGAACCATTAGTTAACATGACATAAATTTTGGCACTATTATCGGTTACTCTATCAGGGTAGAAAATTGTTACATTTACCATCCACAGCCCAGATAATCCCCATATTCTATTCAGTAAAGGATTTGGTAAACCTTCACCTGGTAGGAATATCGATCGATTTGTCAGAAGCATAGGTGAATGGTAAACATAACCTTCGGGAGCGTAACAGGCGGTAATAGTAGTTACGTTACTGGGGCGTAATCCAAATATTGTACTCCCCTTCACCTCTTGACCGTTAACGTCCCAATACTTTAAAACGAAATTCGTTGAATTCAGCTTAATCACTGACAGGTTTACCTTACCTGTACTCCCACTATTATAGATTGTTATATAGCCATTAATATTTATATTCAATGCCGTCTTTGTAGTCCAACGAGTTGAGCCGCTACTTAAGTCGGTGATCAGGGCAGAACACCTCCAAAGCGGTGCATCCGGAGAAGGGCATATATAAACGTCTATGTCGGGGTTATTCCAAGAGGATCCTATCTTTATCACGCTGGCTGTCACGTCGTATGTTCCAGAGAAATACTGATTCCATCGATAAATCCCTCTTCCTAGCGTGATGTCTAAGACCCCCTCTAGAATCCTCACTGTAGCAGTTATCTGTAGGGGAGCAGTGAACATGTACCTGTTACTTACAACGAAACCTTGAGTATTGGAACCGTTTAAGCAAAGTAGAGGAGACACGTAAACGTCGTCCACTACGCCCTGCAACTGCACCATATCGTTCACCCAAGAGTTCTCAGGTAATGGTGTTAAGATGCGAGCTCGGAGCAACATATTAGGCTCGTATTTGTAAGCAGCTAAGGTTCCAACAATATAGTTTGCTGTGACACCGCCGGTAACTGTAGCATCCTCCACAAAACCTGTCCAATACCATTGGCTCGGAGATGATAGTCGAGCGTAACCTGTCCACCACCCTGCGAACTTATAGCCCGGCGCGGGCTGCGCTATGGCGGCATAGGCTGTCATAGCGGTACTAGACCAGCTGCGCACTCTTATACGGATAGGTTCATTTTTCAACTCTATGTCTAAGCTCTTAACCTCTAAGTCCATGGATCCCTGGTGATAGGTTAACTGGAGCCACCCGTTGCGGGTGCCTTTCTCGACCCATAGGTCGCCGATACCTTCAGCCTTGTAGTAAACCCTGTAAATGCCCGTCAGGTTAGCCGTGCTCATGGACGCTGTTCCCAGATAATTGCGTGTCTTAACGAAGGAAACGTTGCCAGCTAAGCCTCCATTACCGTAAACTGAGTTGAAGGAGTGTGTCCACCCCACATTTAGCGCGGCGTAAGGCTTAGCATCCGGGTTAACAGTGATCGTGTACAAGTAACTAGAAGCAAGAGATACATTATAAGGGTAGTAGAGAGAGTAGGGACCAACTACTCGAGTATGAAACATACCCGTTATAGGTACAATTAACTGTTGATATCTGCTCGGTGGGCTACTTTCACTTACTCTAGGATAATAGGCGCCGGTTACCCAAAACATAGCGGAACCTATATCACCGTCTCCTGAGCCCACCTCTCTAATTCCTCCGCCCATGTATACGAATCCCTGAACTTTCCCATAATAGACAGTATAGTACATGGTAGCGCCTGTCCATCCACAGCCCACGACAGGGATACCAGAGCTCAGTTGTGCTGAGGGCCCGGCGAAACTGTACTGGTACTCAGGTGGATATAAATATACAGTGTTGTCCGTATCCGGCTGTGTAGGTGGTTTAATCGTCGGATTGTTATTATGGCCTCCAGTAGTTCCACTTTCCCAGCTAAGTGTGCACTCACAACTCTTATTACCGTTCCAGCTCCAGAGGGAATTTACATAACTATGATCCGGATATAGCCAATACCACCATTTGATGTACATTTTCAGGTAATTGTAAGGTTGCCACATACCATTATATGGCACGCTACCTTCGTAACGGTACTTTAAAGCCGCTATTGTCGGGCCTTTCTGTGAATCGTAGTCCCTAGGTATAGTGCCCCGCACACCTATTCCGTGGACATCTTCTACCACTTCACCGTCATACCGGACGGAACAGTAGGTTGTAGAGCAACTGCTCAAAGCGATATCAGCGTCCCACCAATCCGGGTATCCACAGAAACTGGTATTAGAGCAGTAGGGTGTTGATCTAACCTCCTTCACAGTCATATAATAGATCAAGAGAAGCATCAAAGCCAGTAAGGCTAACTTATGTAACTTCATCATAGAATAAAAAAATTTTAGAGAATAAAAACTTTTAGCTTTCCCATTCCACGACTTCTATTTTAACGTACATAGTTCCATAGGACGTAATAAGAAGCCAACCCTCCTTAATCCCTTCAAGTAGCCTGTATGATGGTCCACCCTGTGCTTGTCCACAGGATCTAGGTATCCCGTTCTCTAAGCCAAACTCGCATTTGATATATTTATTATACTCTGGCGAGGAAAATGGGTCGTAGCCAGGCACGTTCCAAGCCTTCAAGGCTTCCCTATCAAACAACACCACTACGTAGCCTGTTCCGTACACGTTACCTGTGGGGAGGACGTAACGGCCACATGCAAGGGTATCCGCTACGTTTCTTATGACCATCATAATGTATGAGTCGGCTATCTTACTGGGCGTGGTCGTGAGGTTCGCATATACTCTAATTTTTCTCCAGCCTTCTGGTGGCTCGATAAAAACACTTACCCTACCGCCTTCAAGCTTTAGGACTCCATTACCTAGATACTCATACTCACCGATGAACGGGACTATCATCCACCTATCCCCGGGGATAACCGGAGCTTTTACCATTGTTCCATTAGGTGTAAGTATTTCTGTGTATTTGATTGGATACACTAGCTTCGTGTAGACAACCACCTGCTCTAGTTCTAAATCTTCCATTGCGGTTACATGAAGCCTTGGACTTGGCCACTCGCCTTTATTCACGAGCCAGGAGACAAGGCAAACTAAGTGAGTTTCATTAAAAAACACACAACCCCTTCTATCAGATCCATACGGCTCAACCGATATAGTAGCGTTTAGCTTTACACGGAGAGATGCATCTTGTGTGCATGGGATTCTACTCATGTTCCCATTTGTAGTTATAGTGATGTTCACCGGCACGAGAACCCTCTTCAATGTAACTAAAACCTTCGCTTTAACGAAATTAAATAACTCTGTCTTGTTGTCTTCAACCAACACTAGTAAAGTACCCCAAGGCCACTCCCAGCCTTCAGGTGGCACAGGTTTAATCTGCAACACGCTACAGGCAGGAACTTCAACTTCCACGGGCAGTATAAACAGGGACTTGTTCACCATCAGCAAACTCCCTTTAACGTTAGACTTGAAAACAACCCTATACCTGGACTTTTCGAAAACTGCTTCAACAGTAGTATTACCCCTTACATAAAGCCGGAGTTCTGGCATTGTGTCGTAAATTGTACCATTCACCAACCACCACTTAAAAGCCCAGCACCTCCTTGGCTGAGCTCGAAATTCCAGTAAAAAAGGTTCTGTAGAGTTTACCAGTGTAATCTCGCTACCATTCACCAATACTTTACCTTCTCCCTCTGAAATTATAAAAACGAAAAATGGTCTCGATTGGGTTGACTTCTCAACATTTGAAATTTCAGAACTTTCCGAGAACCCTACAGATCCCTCCTCTCTTAACAAGAATATAGATATAGTTATTCCAATGATCACTACAACTGCTGCTAATGCTACTTTGACACTTTTTTCTAACTTAATGCGTTTATATTTCATCCCTCCCCAGTAACATGGAATATAAGCCGGCATGTCTAAGACCCTTACATGCAATTAATAAAAATAAATATCAGAGTTATATAAAAATTTTGGAACTAAGTGAACAATCCATATATAGAAAAACTTATAAACTGGAATTTTAAAATTATTTTATGACCAGAAGAAGTGGTGGAGTGCCAGGAATCGTGACGGTGATCATAACTATTGCATCAATAGCGGCAGCGGCGCTTGTTGCGTACTTCATGTATACTACAACTAGAAGTGCGACTAGCCAACCGATAATAGAGGTAACCTCTGCTTACGCGAGCGGCTCTAATCTGGCTCTAACTATCAGGAACCTTGGATCCGTAGACGTTACGATTACAGATGCTTCAATAGTCATTAGGGATATCAGTTGTGTGGCACAAAATGCAAATAAACAACTAGCTAAAGGAAGTAGTATAGTAGTATCTGCTTCTTGTAGCTCATTAGCTTTAAGTGATGGTGACAGTGGTTACGTCACGTTGTCCGGAACCACACAAAATAATTTAGCTTTCAGCATAACTATAGGCTTCAGAGTAGTTGTACCTTAGCGTTGATTTAGCGTAATAAATTAATATAAGTAATTTCTTTTTTACCATAATGAAATTAAATAAATGGATCCGATCCGAAGTTGATGCTATACCTTTAGCTCTTATAATGCTTTCTTCACCTCAACTACCTTTAACCACCTTAAGGGAGTTGAAAAAAGTTGGCTTTGATTACTTACCCGATCCTGAGGAACTCATATCCGGTTACGCTAAACTAAACTGGCTATCCGAGAGAATGAAGAAAATTCTAGATGGCGCTATTAAAGCTCAGCTTTCCGGTAATCGTAACTCTTTAGAGGAAAAACTAAAGGATATACTAGCTGAGCTTTCAACAACTCTTGAAACAACCGATCATAACATCTCTAACCTTTACAGCCTTGTTTCAACGTTTACGAGTACAGTCCCAGTAACTATAGTAGCAACGCAAGCTCTGCTCGGTGGAGGTGGAACCGCAACTGCTCTAAGTATGGCATTCATTGGTTTAATTATTGCTATGCTAGTTGGCTTCTGGGCTTTCCCCTGGGAGTTCGGTATATCTACACCTAAGCTGCAGACTTACGCGTTGCTACTACTGATCATGCCTTCTTACCTTCTTTTTAACTGTTTCAGCATACCCAATCCCTTTCTGCTTTCTCTTGCACTTGGATCCGCGCCTAGCGCTGCTTTCCACCTGCACCACACATTAAGTGAACTCAAAAAAATGGATAAATCTAGGGAATTGATCCGCGTGGCGGCACGAGCTATAGGCAATCCTTACTTAGCACTCGCTAGAGAGAAACTTTTAAAGGATCCGGAAGAGCTGTTGAATCAGGAGTGGAAAGGCTTCAGCAAAGCTGCTACGCTGGGCCTATGGCAGGTTCTCTTGCATGGTGGTTACGAGAACCTGCAGAAGTTGGATGATTATGTTTCTAAAGTACTAGAGTTCACTAAACGGCTACGCTCAAAGACTAGAATCTTCCTAGTGTATGCGATTATTGAAGCCGCGATAGTAGCAGCGATTTACGCGGTGATCCTCGGCATTGAACCGCTGTTTACGGAAGGGGGAGAATGGATGATTAAAGCTGGGATCAGTATATTGGGTTTAAGAGAACTAAGAGAAAATATTGACCAGATACTTTCTCTAAATGCACTTACATTAGCGGTAGCCACTGCGAGTGCCCGCGAGGGAAGACCCCATTTGCTTACCATGTACCTCCCTCTAATCGCCGGTATTGTGTGGTTTTTCTGGCTTATCTCCTCTACGCTTACGCCATTGCTAGTGGGTGGTTAGGTGAAAGTTGATGCCGTTGTAACAATTTTCACAGCTGTATTAGCAGTAACGTTAATTCTAACTGCTTATTCTAAATACAATTCACTACAAGTTGAGGCCTACAACTGTTATGGAATAGCTCAATATATAGCTAAGCATATTGCAAGAAAACTGGTTGAAGGAGAATCTCTTAATCTTGCTTCTTTGAAGGGGTGGGAAGTCTACATTTACTATTCCAACGGTACTGTATGCCACTACGCGCTTAACATAATCCTGTGTGAACATGTAAATAACTTTAAACCTCAAAGCAAGTATAGGTGTTACACGTACTTCCTCGCTAGCGATAACTCTCCACAGCCCGTACTAGTAGAGGTGAGGGGATGAATGTACCCAGATTTGGGTCTTTAGACCCATTAATGGGTCTAAAGACCCAGCATTGATGCAAACCTTCATAAGCAAGTATAGGAAAAAGAGGGGAAATGAGCGAGTGTGATCCAAGCTTAATTACACGTTCACTGCTTGAAGAGGGAATGTACCAGCACATTGCAGTTCTGGTTCTTCTTTATAGGGAGAAAAATAAAAATAAAGATGAAATCATGATGAGTGACCTAAGGTATTTGCTTGGGAGTGGAAAATATCTTGCAAGCAATAGGTATGCCGAATCAATAGTTAAAGATTTAAAAAATTTAGGTTTATTAAACGAAAAAAAAGTTAAAAAATTTAGATTTTTAAGTTTGACAAGATGTGGTGAGGAGGTTTCTAAACTATTAAATAATTTGATAGAGGATGTTGAACGATCTTCAAACCCTTAAGGGGAAAGTTTTAATAAGTTCGTTATGTATTTAATACTCATGGAACAGGTAACCTTTATACCTTTAGATAAGTTAGTGCCTTCATCAGTTAACGTGCGAGTATATGTTGACCAGCTAAGGGTCCGTGATTTAGCAGAGAATATCTCGGTAAATGGACTCCTCCACCCTTTGGTAGTGAGGCCAGAGGGGAAAGTTTACGGGATAATCTGCGGGCGGATGAGGTTCGAGGCAATAAAGTTGCTGCATGAAGAAAGCCCTGAAATCTTTACGAAACTATTCTCAAACGGGGTTCCATGTTTTGTTAAAGAGCTTTCTGATAGAGAAGCTGTCGAATTATCTCTCAGTGAAAACCTGCGTCAGAACAATCTAACACCTGAGGAAGTTGGTAGAGCAGTAGCCAGACTTTACGAGCAAGGGCTTGAGGAGGAAGATATTAGAAGGAGAGTGCAGCTACCTTTAGAGGATATTAAGAGATTTGTGAGGCTCTATGCGAGGCTTCGAGAAATTACGCCATTCACTGCAGAATCGAGGCCCGGTAGACCTTCACCGAGGAGACGTAGGGTAAGCAGAACCGGTATGGAGAAAGTTGTCCGTGTAGTGGAAAACCTGGAAAGACAAGGATTGGTGGAGAAGCCGGAGGAGGTTACCAGGAAACTTGCTGAAATAGCTTCTGAAAAAAAGCTGAGTACAAGTGAACTTGAGATACTGGCGCATAAGCTGCGCGAAAAGCCAGAGCTAGTGAGAAAACCGGAAGAACTGAGCAGATTAGCGGACGAGATAGCTGGTGAAGAGATGGTTGAGCGAATAGTATTGCTGAGGAGAAAGGTGATAGACGATGTTAGCGAGTATGCAAAACTTAAAGGATTAACTTTCAACGAAGCGGTTAACGAGCTTCTCGAACGCGCTTTATCCCGAATACGCCATGAGCAGTTTAGCGTTCACTAAACTGCGTGGTTTTCTTGGCCAAAGGTGTCGAGTTTCTATTAGAATTGCTAGACAATGGAAGGCAGCTCACAATAATAGGATTACCGGGAGCCGAGCGAGCTGCTTTCTTATCTTCGATTATTCAAGCAGCATTTAGCGGTAAGTATGACATATTAGTGCTTGACTGGTACGGCAACCTTGCTGGATTAAACCTCCCCTCAGCAGGCTTCGCTCTACCCTACACCGCTATCCGCCCATACATCCATCGTGCTCTTTCAACGCCACCAGATCTGCGATCAAGCTCTGCAACTTTGGAGGCTGTAATAACTGAATGCGTCTCTGAAGCGACAAATTTGCAGCAAGCACTTTCAAGCCTATTAACTAAAAGTAGTGTAAACCCTGCGTCAAAGCTTGCATATTTAAGATTCCAGAGCATTTTGGCATACATTTCAGATATTGAAAACATGCAAACACATGCTTACGTTGATCTATCAAAAATACCTATTTTGGTTAGAGGCGTGATGCTACAGCTGTGGATAGCCTTCGCTCATCACCTTCTCTTAAGCAACCGACCGCTTAAGAAACAACTACTCGTGGTTGAGGAGGTGGGACGGGCACTTAGAAAAAGTGTATGGGTATGGGACTTAATCGATGAGATGACAGTGCGTGGAGTACGTTTAATATTAACTGACCAATACGTCAGAAGATCGTACCTTAACTCTGTACTGGTGATTGTAAACATGAGCAACGAGACCCTTTACTCTACTATGCGATTTAGGATCCAGCTACCCATGATACCTAAGAGAACTGGTGAAGCAGTAGTAGTCGATGGAGCGGAACATTACACCGTACACTTCAGTTAGCAAATTATATGGCGGGCCCGCCGGGATTCGAACCCGGGATCTCCGGCTTAGGAGGCCGACGCCTTTCCAGCTAGGCCACGGGCCCACTACCCTCAGTTAATGATGCGGCAAAGCACCGCACCGATCTTCATAGGGTCAAACCTTTAGATAAGAGAGAGTTTTAAGCGTTACCTTAGCGTAACTCATTTTTGAGTAGAACTTCCAAGGCATGCTAGTATGAGGGGGAAGTTTATCGTAACCCTTGTGGTGCTTATTACTGTAGTAGCAGGTTTCATATACATCTACTTGCCAAGAACTTCTGAGGTAGCGAGGATGAAACCATTTATCAAGGTTACTGGTATAAGCAAGGAAAGAGTAGAGGTTTTCTCCCCGGTAGAGTTAGACTTTAACGTCACAGCCGATTACGAAAATCCTTTTGACCCAAACGAGGTTAACATTTCAGTTTTTTTGAATTTACCTAACGGCGAGGTTGTCGAAATCCCAGCCTTTTACTACCAAGAGTACCATAGATCCCTATCCAGTTACGGTGAGAGACTTGACCCTGTGGGCAGACCTTGCTGGAAAGCACGGTTCACTCCCACAGTGCCCGGGTATTATACACTTTACGCTCAAGTTCGGGATAAATGGGGGAACACTGCGAGAAGCGAAACCTACCGCTTTGAAGCAGTTCCATCGCAACTACCAGGTTTCGTGAGAATTAGCTCCGAGAACCCTTTAACCCTAGAGTTCGATAACGGCTCTTCGGTGTTTTTCGTAGGTTTAAATGTATGCTGGAGTGGGAGTAAGGGGACTTATGATTACGATGAATGGTTTTCAGCTTTAGCTAAATCTGGAGTAAATATTGTCAGGATCTGGATGGCTCCTTGGCGTTTTGGTATTGAATGGAGGGAATTGGGTAGATATGATTTGGCTGAAGCTTGGAGATTAGATTACGTTGTTAAGCTAGCGGAACGTTACAATATATATATTATATTTTGTCTGATAAATCATGGACAATTTTCCACTACTACGAATCCTCAGTGGGACGATAACCCCTATAATGTAAGGCGGAAAGGGCCTCTATCTAAACCGGAGGAATTTTGGATAAATGAGGAAGCTATTGAGCTTTTTAAGAAAAGGTTAAGGTATATAATAGCCAGATGGGGGTACTCGCCGAATATCCTTGCCTGGGAACTCTGGAACGAGGTAGATCTTACCGATAATTACATGAACATGAGAGAAAGGGTAGCACAATGGCATAAAGAGATAGCAAAACACTTGAAAAGCATAGATCCCTACAAGCGCATAGTGACGACGAGCTTTGCCAACCCGAATCTTGATCCCCTTATCTGGCGGCTTGAAGAAATAGACTTAGTTACAATACATAAATACGGTCCTGAGGGTTTCCGCAACATAGCGGATAATTCCTATGAGCTGATACGCAAAGCTAGAGAGGAATACGGTAAACCGGTAATACTGGCAGAATTCGGTGTAGACTGGAGGTGGGAAGGGGAACCTTACTACTATAAGGATAGAGAGGGCGTTGGGCTTCATGACGGCTTATGGGCTACTCTCATGGCAGGTTCACCAAGCACTGGGATGTCATGGTGGTGGGACAATTACATCCACCCTTATGGTTTGCATCACCACTTTAAGGCTATATCAGAGTTCATCAAAAATATCGATCCAAGGAAGTTCAGGTACCTAGAATCGGAACCTATTGCGAAGGAGGGGGGAGAATTATGCGACGTTGTATTATACCCCTCTCTCGGCTGGGCGAGGCCTCAGTCCAACTACTTCGTAGTGCAATTAAACGGAAGAGTTGAGGGGGATTTAACTCAGCTAAGCTCATTTATTCATGGTATGTGGCACTCGGAGCTTAGAAACAACCCTCGTTTTAAAGTTACCTTCCCCGAGGGGGGACGAGTAGTGGTTCGAATTAATTCCGTACCAACCGGTGGGGCTATAGCTGCAGTTTATGTTGATGGAAAGCTTGCAAAAAGATTAGATTTACCGGATAAGGATGGGAAAAACGACGCATCTGCAAATGAGTATGGAACTGAGTTGAAGGTTGATGTTCCGCCCGGAATCCATGAAATCTTTCTAGACAACCTTGGAGCCGACTGGTTCAGCATTGATTACATTAATTTCGAGAAATCTGCATATAAGCAAGCTACTGCTCGCACTTACGGATTAACTAATGGGACCTTCGCTCTACTTTGGGTTAAAAACCCAGAGTATAACTGGTGGAAAATCGTAAATAACGAAGAGATTGAGCCATTAAAAGACGTTACAGTGGTTCTTCATGGATTTGAAGACGGTGATTATGTGGTGGAGTACTGGAACACTTACAACTGTACAATAGTAAATGTTGAAAAACTTTCAGTGTCAGGTGGCGAGCTTATAGTCCACATAGGCGATTTAATCAATGATATCGCCTTAAAGATCAAGAGGGCAAGCTAGATATCTTCAGTGGTTTAAAGCTTAGTTGTAATACTTTACGTAATAAATGAACTAGTAAGCTGAGGGATTTTAGCGACATTCCTGAAAATCTATCCTGATAACCCATAAGCTCTTAATATATGAGTAGATACAATACCTATGGTTTTGGATACTAAATCGCTCCTTGATACTCTAGGCTACAGTTACTATAGTTACGAGGAAGAAGGGGCAGAACCAGAAAGAGTTAATGTAACCTTTGCAGATCTTTTACCAGCTTTGTCTAAAACCAGGCTGGGTAGCGAACGGTTGTATATGCATCAGCTAGAGGCTTTGAGCTCCCTAGATCAAGGGTTCAATGTAGTAATGGTTGCGGGAACTGGTAGTGGTAAAACTGAGGCATGGTTCCTGCATACCTCAAGGAAAAATGCAAAGACTCTCGCGATATACCCTACCTTAGCTCTAGCTAACGATCAAATGCAAAGGTTGAACCTATACTGCTCGCTCCTAGGCGCTGAGATGGTTCAGATAGATGCTCCCAGTCTTCAAACTTTAGGAATCGCAAGTAAAAGAGCACTAAGAGAAAGAATAGGTAGAGCCCTTATCGTAGTAAGCAATCCGGCTTTCCTTCTTCAGGACCTAAAGAGATATGCCTCATCTTCTTCCAGAAGCTTCATCGTACCTGAGATTCACAAATTCAGTTTGCTAGTGCTTGACGAACTGGACTTTTACAGCCCAAGGGAACTAGCATTAATAATTGGAATGTTAAGGGTATTATCAGAGTTAGGGTGGAAACCACAGGTAGCCGTGCTAACAGCCACGTTAAGTAACCCAGAAGAGATGGGAGAAGTACTTAAGGAAGTTACTAACCACAAATATGCGGTAGTTCGGGGAACGCCTTTCAGGGTCCCTAATAAATTATATGTGGTGCTCGGTAAAAACCTAGATCATTTAAGGTCCCAAATACTCGAAAAAATAGGTGACGCAGAGCAACTCCAGGTAGGTCAGGACATAAAAAAAGCGCTTCAAGATCCTGAGGAGTTTCGAAAAAACTCATTCAAAGTGGTGGTGGCTCTTAGATCGCTCGGTATAGAAGTCGCGGCTCCTCACACGGATCCCTTAGAGATACTCGCCGGCTATGTAAACGACGACGGAGTTACCTTGGCGTTCACAAAGAGCATAGGAGCTGCCGAAGAGGTGGCGCGAAGACTTAAAATAGCTGTGGGCCAAGCCGGAGCTGCCATTGCAACCCATCACCATCTTATATCGAAAGAGGAAAGGGTAAAAGTTGAGGAGGGTGCTCGCAAAGGTCTTACTAAGATTATTTTCACACCCCGTACTTTAGTACAAGGTATAGATATTGGAACGGTTGTACGCGTTGTTCACATAGGTTTGCCGGATGACGTGAGAGAATTTTGGCAACGAGAGGGGAGAAAAGGAAGAAGGAAAGAGATACCCTTCTCTGAAACCGTGATTATACCCTATACTAGATGGGATCATGAACTCCTTGAAAGAGGATTTAATGCTCTAAGAGAATGGTTAAGCTTACCCCTTGAGAAAACTGTGGTTAACAGGGATAACAAGTATACGATGCTTTTCACTGGCCTATTCAAAATAATCATTAATCGAACCTTAGGATTAAGGGTAAGTGAAGAGGAATTAAGGTTACTGAGTCATCTGAATCTCGCTAAGGGCGGTGAACTCACAGCTAGGGGGAAACGTACATGGCAACGGTTAAACTTTTACGAGTTTGGACCACCATATGGTGTTAAGCGTGTAAAAATTACAGAAAACGGTTACGAATACCTGCAGGAGGCATCCCACGTAGATGTAGTCGAAAAGCTGCAACCTGGCTGCTTTGATTACACATCGGATTTCCTAGTAACTAATTTAAAAGTATCAAAGGGGAGATGGGTTACTCTTATTGAAGAAGAGCGGCCAACTTTGCATACGATATACAAGCATGAGTTCCTCGCTATGGCTTACGAGGAGTATAGGAGAGTCAAAAACAGTTGGGGCGAGGAGGGGAATTTCTGGAGAGATTATTTAAGAGGCCTTTTACGTTCAGAAGTTATCTGCACTTTACATCCCCCTACAGAAGGCTTTGGGCTATACTTAGAGATACCATACAGGGTGATCTGGATAAGCGAGGGGGAAAGAGTTAGGTCTAAAGTCGTTGATAAGAAAACTCATGTGTACCGACCTAGGCGGGCTATCGACGTCCCGTCAACAACTATGGGGAGGTACGAAGATTACAGTTACGGTCGACTCTACGAACTAGATCCCTCAATGAATTTAGAGCTGGCAAGGCTCAGTTTAGCCCTCACTAAAACAGTCTTACGCAAGGTCTTCTCAATAGGCTTGAAAAGGATCAGCTATGACCTCTCAGCCGTAGGAGGCAGGAAAATTCTTGTGCTTTTCGAAGACGATGCTGCAGGCCTTATAGAAAGACTTGACTGGTTGCAAGTTAAAAAAGCAGTAGAACAATATGAGCCGAGTGAGCTCGACGAAGTGTTGATCGAATCTATGGATGATATATCGTACGCGAAACTAGTTGAAGTGGGTTTTCGTTGGGATCTAGCTAAAGTTTATGCTTTAGCAATACTTGACACTATCCTAGCCTCGGAAAAAGTGCGAGTTAACGTCAGGGGTTTGGAAATCCATGTCCCACGCCCCTCCAAGGCCCTTAAGCTACTCGCTCTAGACACCCTAGCTTTGCCCCTTACCGAAAACGGCGATGTAATTCTTCTCTACTTAACACTTTATGACGGGGAATCCGAACACAGTTTTAAATTACTTAAGGAGTTTTACCTCGTAGATCCAAGCTCAGCTAAAGCCATCCAAACGATAGCTGATTACATCAACAAAGGTTATAAAATCCTCGTGTATAGCTCGGATCGAGTCTTTAGAGAGTTAAGTGATGCGGGGCTCACCGGGCTAAAGGCCATGCTGACAGGGCTGAATAACGAAAGTAAGCTTCTAGATGTAGTTAATACTGTAAAACAAATCTTCAACGTTAGCCTGGGCGCTGATGAGCTTTCCTCTTACATCGGTTTTAAAACATCAGTAACACTCGACGATGTTAGAAGAGAATACGAGGAAAGCCTTAAAAAAATACGCAATCTGCCTTACTCTAAATGGATTTTCTTTACACAGTACCTGTCCAAGAAAGCGGAAAAATACCTTGAAGAAAGAACTAAACATATTTATATGCTAAACCTTGCCTTAGAACAGTTAAAGGATAAGTATTTTGAGCAGAGTTAAAGCCAGCATTACTATTTATTAATAAAATGGTTAAAATAAAGTAGCGTAACTATCATGATAAAACTGTAAACACGTTATCTTTTTTAAATTAGGCTAGTTAAGTTCAGAGATGAATGGAGCTGGACTAGATGATAAAAGAGGCTGGAGAGTTACAGAACTTAAACGAGAACTCTCATCTAGACTAGTCAGCGCTGCTGTTTACCTTTTTGTGTCGACGGGATTCTATGTTTTAAGCCTGATCTTACCCGGGCTATTTGCTGGGATAAAAATACCTGGTCTACCTTCACCGCTTTCGGACCTAGAGTGGTTACTTTGGGCTTCTCTCTTTGTCAGCTACCTATTATTCGCCACTACTGCCATTTATGAAGTATTTAAAGCCGTGGATCCTCTTTTCGAAGTACTTGCCAGACGAATTCACGGGGATGTGAAGCCGGTAAGAAGAATAGCCAGAGACCTTGCGCTTATTTTGCTTGTAGTTTTACTAGTAACCGCTATCAACCCGCTAACAACGCTTGCCGGATCAGCAGCTATAGCCCTTAGGGTAGTAGTGGGTTTAGCCACTTTCATAGTGCTGATAGTGCTTCTTTATGATATTTCCAGAACCATTTACCAGTATGTGAAAAATTACGTGGAAATACTTATCAATAAATTTTTCCCTACTTAGTGAAATGCTTGACCCGAGACCCTACCTACTCAGCTATGTTTTAACGATAACACTGTCGCTTAGCGGACTGTTCTCCCTATCGCTGTCGGCAATCATTGGAGCTGCTCTTACAGTTTTATTCGGCGTTAACGATAGGCTTTTCACTTTTGAGGAAGCTTTGACTTTCATCGACTTAGACTTAATAACATTGCTCATCGGTGTCATGATAGTAGCTGAAGTTATTGATAGAAGTGGGCTTTTCAGACTACTAGCAATAAAATTAATTAAAAGAACTCAAAGTAAGCCTAAGCATTTATTGGTAATAGTACCGCTTTTTGCAGCTATAGTATCCTTACTTGTAAGCGATGAAGCTGCGTTATTGCTCTCGGCTGCGATTCTCATAAGTATTTCGAGAATCTTGGGAATTGATCCCAAGCCTGTGGCGCTTTCGGCAGCTGTTATGGTTAACTTAGGAGGTACAGGGACGCTGATAGGTTCCATACCTAACATGGCTATAGGGCTTCGCGCAGGGCTTGATTTTATTGAATTTGCAACATATATACTCCCCTGCGAGTTCATGTTGTACGGAGTTACGTTAGCCTACCTGTTTGCCATATTCAAAGATAAGGTGCCTTCGGAGATCGCCGTTCTCCCAGATATACGAGAGGAGGTTGATATAAGAGAAGTAGTCAAAGGTGCTTTCATTCTGGCTTTCATGCTGACAACCCTTGTCTTCTCAAGCTTTTTAGGGTCCCCCGCTAGCGTTGCAGCGCTGGCTTCAGCCGTTCTCGCATTAGCTATCTGTGGCTACGATACAACTGAAGTTTTTCGAGAACTGGACTGGGATACCGTTTTCTTTACAGCTGCTTTTAACGTTATAGTTGAAGTCCTCAGTGAGGCCGAGGCACTTCAAGGGCTAAGTCAATTGTTGCATACAATATCTGCAAGTGAGTGGATTGGATACTCAATGGTTACCTTGTTCATAAGCGCTATAGTAAGTATTGTAATACCTAACTTGGTCGTCGCACTAACGTTTATCCCGGTGGTTAACGGATTACAATTGCTTGATAAACGACCGGTGTGGTCGGCGCTTGTGCTAGGCGTAAACCTCCCGGGCATAACTTTACCTACAAGCAGTTTTGTTATTGTCATGACTATTGGTGCTCTTAGGAAAGAGGGAATTCACATCGATCCATGGGAAGTCGCAAAGATTGGAATTCCTCTCACTTTTATTTGGTTAAGCTTAGCAGCACTCTATATATTTTTGCTGTTCAGTGTGTTCTTATAAAGCTCTTCATCCCGCAATTGCTTATTACGATGGACTTATAACTCCTTGGCGTAAACTTATCCTAAGGATCATCATGGAAAGCTTTATTGAAAAAAGATTTAAGAAGTATAAGGAAAAATGTAAAAAAGAAGAAGAAATTGTTGAGGAAATGCTTGGATATCCACATATTACACTTAATATAAGGCTTCCAGATAATTGTGAAAATTTAGCTGATAAGTTTATTAATTTGCCCAATGATTTAAATTTCATAAAAGAATTAGAAAAATTTATAAAAGAATATTTGATAAAAAGCAAAAATAACTAAGATTTATAAACAAGCATCCACCTCCGTAAGATAGTAAGACTTTTAATATCACTTGAGGGTTAACGCTTATGAGACTAGGAATTTCAACCTATTCATATTGGCATTTTAGGGGATATAAATCCCCTCTGAAAAACTACATAAAGTGGGCCTTCGAGGATGGTTTCGATGGAGTAGAGGTACTCGTAAACCATGTCGAATCGAAAGCTAAAAGCTATTTAAAAGAGATAAAACGTTTAGCATTTAATTACGGTTTAGATATTTACGCTTTAGCTCTTCATAATAACTTCCTCAAGCCAGATCCGTTAGAGCGTGAAGCTCAAGTTAAGTATGTGATAAACTGGTTGGATGTAGCACATGTATTGGGTGCCAGCATAGTGAGGATTAACTCGGGTCGATGGGGTACGGTTAAAAGCTTTGATGAGTTAATGGCAAGGAAGGGAGTTGAACCCCCGCTTGAAGGTTACACAGAGATGGATGCTATCGAATGGGTTGTGGACTCTATTTATTGTTGCCTCGATAAAGCTGAAGATTTGGGAATTATCCTCGGACTCGAGAACCATTGGGGATTAACAACGAAAGCTGAGACGATGCTGGAAATAGTTAAAAGGGTTGAATCGAAGTGGCTTGGCGTTATAATGGACACAGGAAACTTTGTTCATGACACTTATACAGAGCTTGAAATGATAGCCCCCTACACGGTAATGGTCCATGCGAAAACTTACTTCGGTGAAGGTGAATGGTACTCTCTTGAGCTCGACTATAACCGTATATTTAACATGCTCGAAAAGTATAGCTTCAGAGGTTGGATATCGTTAGAGTATGAGGGTAAAGAGGATTACCGTGAGGGAGTAAGGAAGAGTTGGGAGCTACTTAGACAGTTTGTGCGAATTAACTAACTGGTTATTCACTTTGCAAGGATTTGGTCGACAACGTAGTTTCACGTAAACTCTTCAGTGGTGGAGTCTTAACTGTAATCGGCGGTTTTTCGGGGACAAGTCCACCTGGTCTCCTCATTATAATAACTATTAACACTATTCCAAGTATGATGTAAGATACATAATTTACATCAAATGGCATAGGTATTAAATGCTTCGTAAATGTAATTATCCTATCCACAAGCATGTATACTGCAGCGCCTATGGGAGGCCCCAGGGGGTTCCCGCGTCCGCCAAGCACTACCATTAACACTACCAGGAATGTTTTAGAGACTGTAAAATCATCCGGGTTTACTGAACCTATATAGAAAGCGTAAAGAACACCAGCTAGTGCTGCCATTCCGGATCCTATTGCCATAGTCCAAGCTCTCAGCCTGGCAACGTCTTTGCCAAAAGCTTTAGCAGCTATTTCATCATCCCTTATAGCCCTAAGCGCCCGGCCGAAAGGCGAAGTAGAGAGTTTACGGTATCCTACCCAAACACATGCTGCGATGAAAGATGATATACAAAGTTTAGCTAGTTCACGCCAAGGACTATCCAACCAAGCTAAGAAGTCGGGTACACCTGCTCCGAAAGTCCCTCCAACAAGTGGCTCATAGTTACGTGTTATGATCCTTACAAGCTCGCTAAACGCGATAAGGCTTATTGCTAAGTAGTCCTCCGGCAAACGTAGTGCAGGGTAGGAGGCTAAAATACCTAATGCCATAGCGGTAACTAAAGCTATGAGCATAGGGATAGTAAATATAATTAAGCCTATGAGCGGATTCCTGGCTATACTAGAAGACACTAATGTGGTATAGTAGTAACTTTTCAACTTAAATTCACCTTCCCAAGTTATCCCAGCTAAGAAAGCACCTAACCTAACCGATGAAGCTCCAACAGCAAAAGCGCCAACAGCGAAGAAAGCGGCTTTCGCGAAGTTGGGTAAACCCAGCTCACCATATTCAAGCTCCATAGATGTGGCTAGTATCAAGTATATCGAGTACAAGGTACCTATACTAAGCGCGAACATCAAGATCTCCACTTGAACCACCTCTTCCGGTTACCTAGAAAACCGGTTAACCCCCTTGGCGACAACAACAGCGTCACTATAATGGCGGTAAAGGATACTGCAGGTCTATATGCAGTGCTTAAGCCAATGGATGATAACGAGTACGAAAAAAGGGTCTCGGAAAAACCTATCAGGTAGGCCCCCGCGATGCTGCCACTTAAATTGCCAAGCCCCCCCACGGTTACTGATGCAAACATAGATAAGAGTAATGACCAACCAGTATCAGGTGTTACCTGAATCCGGAAAGGTAGGAAGACTCCAGCAGTAGCTGCGAGGGCTCCTGAAAGAAACCAGCTTATAGCAAACACTTTTTTCACGTTAACGCCTAAAGCTTCAGCTAGACTGGGGTTCTCTATGGCGGCCCGCATGGCTACTCCAAGGTTTGTCTTGTAAAGGAGAAAGTAAAGCGCAACCATCATAGCTGATGCAATGCAAGCTGACATTATTAACACGCCCGGCAGGATATAACCAGCAACCTGGAAATGAAAGTCTTTGAACATGAACTGTCTTGTATAAACGCCCAAGGATCTTTGCATTAAATCTGCGTATATATGGAGTGTATATCGGATAATCATGTCGACGGCCATTGAAACTACCATTAATGTTGTAAGCTCAGCTTTACTCCTTAAGGGTTCGAACACTATCAAAAAAGCTACTAAGGAGATTAAACCACCGATAATGAAAGCAACAGGTATACAAAAGTAGGGTGTGATTCCAAGCAGAACGCTGGCTGTATAGGCAGCGTAAACTCCAACAGTTGCAAAGTCCCCATGAGCGAAATTCGAGACTTTGCATGTAAGGAGAGCTATGCTTAGACCTACTGCTAATAGCGCTAAAAGGTTACTATACACTAGAGCTCCTACAAGGACATCAATCATATCTGACACCTAGAGACCGAGATACATTTTAGCAAGCTCTTTATTTTCAAGTAAATCCTGGGCATTTCCGAGAAACCTAATACGACCCGACACCATGAGCAATGCCTTATCGCCAATCTCAAGTGCAGCTCTTGCGTTCTGCTCTACAAGCAATACAGATACCCCTCTATCATCCCTTAAAGCTAAGGCTTTTTTTAATACTTGAGAAGCTAAACGAGGGGCTAGAGCTGTAGTGGGTTCATCGAACATCACAAGCGATGGATTACGAAGAAGACTCATAGCTAGAGCTACCATTTGACGCTCACCTCCGCTGAGCACCCTGACTTTTTTCTGCATAAAACCTTTAAGCTCAGGCAGAAACGAAAGCACATTCTCTAATCTATCTTTCAATTCTTCCTGCATGATATCGTGAGCAGCTAACGCTAAATTCTCTTGCACGGTCAAGCCCTCAAAAACATTATTCACTTGAGGAAGGTAAGCCACACCTTTCATTGAGCGCCTATAAGGTGGTAAACGTGTCAAATCCTCTCCGCGGAATAAAACTTCACCTTTGAAAACCCTACATAGCCCGAAAAGCGCTTTCAGGAGAGTACTTTTACCGCTGCCGTTTGGCCCAACAACAACGAGTATCTCTTTTTCATTAGAACTGAACGAGATCCCATTTATAATTTCAACTTTTCCATAACCGGCACTGAGGTCGTTAACTTCTAAGAGCGACATTTTAACCACTCAGGTAGGCTTCAATTACTGTTGGATCTTTCACTACTTTATCGGGCGGCCCCTCCGATATAACACGACCGTGATGAAGAACATATACATAGGTAGCGTATCGAAGCGCCACATCTAACCTGTGCTCGACCATGAGGAAGGTAACCCCTAATTCATTGCGTAGGTACACTAGATGTTTCATGATCCCTTCGGCTAGAGAAGGGTTTACACCTGCAAGGGGTTCGTCGAGAAGTAGAAGTGAGGGATTACCCATAAGAGCACGTGCTAATTCAAGAAGTTTCATTTGACCCCCGCTTAACTCGTAAGCAGGGGAATCCCACATATGGTCTAAGTTTAAGAGCTCTAATAGCTTAAATGCCTTCTCAATATGCACATGCTCAGCTTTTCTCCAGCTTCTTCGCGTGAGGATTAATATAGGATTTTCAATGCCGCTCTCCCATGGGATTAAAACGTTCTCTAGGACGCTCAACGAATAAAATAGACGAGGTATTTGAAAAGTTCTAGTTATGCCTAACTCGTACCTGCGATAGGGTGGCAGCTTGGTTATATTTTCCCCCTTGAAAAGCAGCCTTCCCGCGTCAGGTTCAAGCACTCCGCTAACTATGTTGAGTAACGTAGTTTTACCACTGCCATTAGGACCTATGAGTAGCGTTAGAGAATACCTGCTTACCTCGACAGTAACATCATCGAGAGCTCGAATTCCTCCAAAACTCTTACCTAATTTATCTGCGAGAAAAAGAGGAGGACTATTCAATAATTCTTCACCCGGCTATCCTTCCGCTCTCGTTACGCTATCCGTATCTATGTGGTAAATGGCTACAAGCTTCCAGTCGAAACCCGTTGTCGTCCTGACTAGTTGGTATACACCATAGTCTCCTGCCGCTCTATCCCCGCTTGAGTCTAATGCGACTGTACCAGTTATACCGTAATACCTGGTCGCGACCAAGGGCATTACCTGTGCTATTTTTTCGCCATCGTACTCGCCGGATATCATGACGGATAAAGCTATAAGCCAGGCCGCGTCATAGCTGTTCATCGAGTAAGAATCTGGCTCTTCACCAAACCTGCTTTTGAACCTAGAAATGAAGTTGTCTTGTAGAGGGTTACCGGGGGGCACGAAGACCGTACAGGGTAGACCTCCAATCGCGATCGTTTCAGAGCTGGCTTCCTCGATCAGCTTCGAGTTCTTTGCAAGACCGTCAGTTCCATACCATTTCAATTTCGATAATATTGGGTTCTGTGCGGCTAGTTTTATAATAGGTATTCCCTCTTCAAATGATATTATTAGAACCGCTACATCTGATCCAAGTTTACCAGCAACATCCGCTAATTTGGCCACCTCACTTGAGAATTCCGCTGAATTCGGATCGTAGGGAACCCCTTCAACCGTGCCACCTAATCCTCTAAATCTATCTCTAAAGCTCTCGAATAAGCCCACTCCCCAAGCGTCGTTCGAATATATGACAGCGGCCTTTCGGAATCCATCGTTCCAAATTAATCTAGCAAGTGCTTTACCCTGGTATGTGTCTGGGGGTACAACTCTGAATACAAAATCGCCAGCTATCGATAAAGCAGGAGCGGTTGATGACTGGCTGATAACTATTAATTTACGATCATCGGCAAAGGGCTTAACGGATGAAACTTCCCTGCTAGCCATCGGACCTATAAACGCCTTAACTCCTTGGGCTGCGAGAGCCTCGATCTTAGATCGAGCTGTTTGTGGATCTGTAGCTGTGTCTTCGATTTTTAACTTAAATCTAAACTTGCTTCCTGTAGACTGTGCAAACGAATTAATATCTTCGATTGCTATTTCTAAGGAACGTTGATTACGTTTACCAAATGAGGATAACCCGCCTGTTAAAGGGAGCAATGCTCCAATGTCGATAGTTACTGTTTCCTGCTCAGCTGGAGCAGGAGCTGGTAATACAAAGCGATCAACAGCTATTCCGGCAGCAATACCTGCCACAAGGCAGATAATCAATAGCGCGGCAGCTTTAGCCGGGAAGGCTCCTATTTTCTTAACTGACACCTTTGTCCTCATTAGAGCACCCCATTCGTTATCCTTTTATAAGTGTTTTCATCCAGAAACAGACATCCATCATGTATTAAATTTTAATTATATAAAAACTTTATTACACTAATATATAAAAAGTGCAAGCATTACTAATATTTAAGATAACCATTTCGTAGAATTGTGACGCAAATAGCTATCTTGGGTAGTGCGGGGAGTGCTCCTTGGGCGCATAAAAACCTACCAAGCGTATTTATTGATGGCACTCTATTCGACTGCGGAGAGGGGGTTACCCGAGCCTTAGCGGAGCTCGATCTTTTAGATAAAGTTGAGCGAGTTTTTCTTACCCATATGCATATGGATCACGTGTCTGGTCTTCCGACATTGCTGCAGCTATATGCACTATCCGGAATAAAGGATGAAGTTTCTATTATTGTTCCACTAAGTTGTAAGGATAAACTTCTTACTTTTTTGAATTCGCTTCATGTAGCAGGTAAGCTAAAATTAAATATATATGAAATACATGCCGATGAATCACTAGGTTCGGTTAAAGCTTGTAAAGCCCTCCATTCAACCGAGGCTTTAGCCTATAAAATATTCGCTAGCAACGAGAAGATAGTTTACACTGGGGATACGGCACCGTGTAGTGAAGTTTTGGAGCTCTCCAGAGGGTGTAGTGTGATTATACATGAGTCCACATTACCTCCTGAGAAAGAGGAGCTAGTCAAGGTACTAGGTCATTCAACCCCGCGCGATGCTGGACGAGTTGCCGAAGACGCCGGAGCAAAAACTTTAGTTTTATTTCATCTTCCATATTTCTATTACCGAGGTCCAGGTTTCCTGGAGAAATTCATTAAGGTAGCTGCCAGCGAATTTACTGGCAACATAGTCATACCTGATGAACCACAATTCCTTGAATTATGAGAGGAATAGTTTTTACACCCCTTGAGCAGCAGCCATGCTATGCTACCGTCGATAGATCTACACATACATAGCCAGTTCTCACCATGCGCTGAGAACGTAACTATGTTAGACGACGCTAGAGTAGCCGTTGAAAAGGGCTTGCAACTGGTCGCTATCACCGATCATGGTACTGTTAGACACCCAGCTTGGCTCAACAAATACCTTAAGGAACTTGAGCGCGTTAAGGAGGTTTTCGGAGATAAATTAACTATTTTGAGTGGGATGGAGGTAGATATAATTGAGGGAGGTAAGCTTGCGGTTAGTAGGGAAATAATAAAATCTCTTGAAATCATCGTAGCTTCAATACACGTGGTGCCAGTAGGTGTCGGTATTATAGAATATTGGAGAAAAAGTTTGCTTAAAGCTATCAAAGGAGGATATGTGAAGGTCTTAGGCCATCCCACAGACATAGGGTGGAAGAAGATTGCTCCACCTGTGGATTACGTACTCGAAGTTTTAGACGAGGCCAGAGAAGCTGAAGTTGCTATTGAAATTAATTTTCACCATAAGGATCCACATTTAAGTTTTCTGAAGTCCGCTGTGGAGAGGAAAGTAAAGTTAGTGCCCAATTCTGATGCACATAACTTATCAGAGATCGGGATGAGGAAGTGGCATTTAGAACAAATAAAAATTGTGTGTTCTCAGCCTGATAGCCTCAACTGGCTGAAGATTGAGGACCTCTTAACTTAGATTTACCGTTTAGCTTTTTAAGTAACCCTTACAGTTAAAGTCGATGGAAAAAATCGGTGTTGGAATAATTGGCTCCGGTTTTGCAGCTAAATTCCATGTCAAGGGGTGGGTCGGAGTTCGAAACTCTGAGATATCTGCCGTATATAGTAGGACGGAGGTGCATGCAAAAGAACTCGCTGCTCTTTGCGAGCAATTAGGTGTTGGAAAACCCAGGGTTTACACCGATATCCACAGCATGCTTCAGGATCCCACAATCAATGCTGTATGGGTTACATCGCCCAATTACACGAGGCTCGAAGTGGTGAGAGCTATAGCTGAGGAGGCCAGGCAGGGTAAAGGTAATTTAGTAGGTGTTGCCTGTGAAAAACCTTTGGCAAGGAATGTAAGAGAGGCACGTGAAATGCTGAATTTAGTCGAGAAAGCTGGTCTTCTTCACGGTTATTTGGAGAACCAGGTTTTCATGCCATCGGTGATGCGGGGTAAAGAAGTAGTTTGGAGATTTGGAGCCAAGTACAGTGGGAGACCTTACCTGGCTAGAGCCGCGGAGGAGCATGGGGGACCTCACGCTTCCTGGTTCTGGAAACCAACTCTTTCCGGGGGAGGTGTCCTGCTCGATATGATGTGTCATAGCCTTGAGGCTGCTAGATATGTAATGTGGAGCCCGGAACGTGGAAAGGATAGCATTAAGCCGAAGAAAATTTGGGGTGACATAGCTTCACTTAAATGGACTAGAAGAAATTACGCTGAACAACTTAGACAAATCTATGGTGCAGACTACAATGCTGAGCCTGCTGAGGATTATGCTACAGCAGTTGTAATCTATGAGGATGAAGAAGGGAGTATCGCACTTACAGAGACCCATACTTCCTGGTCGTTTATTGGAGCCGGCCTAAGGCTTTCATTCGAAGTCTTGGGACCCGAGTACTCCCTCTCGATAAATACCCTGCAACCAGAACTTTTCACGTTTTTCAGTAGACATGTAAAAATCCCTCCGAGTGAAGAATTTGTCGAAAAACAAAATTCTGACCAGGGGTTAATGCCAGTTATTCCGGATGAGGCGGTAACATACGGTTATCAAGCGGAAGATCGCTATATGATCGAATGTTTTCTTAGAGGAAAACAGCCTGGCGAAAATTGGCGGGATGGTCTACTTATAGTCCAACTAATGATGCTAGCTTATTTAAGCGCGGAAAAAGGACAGAAGTTAAACTTTGACCCAACACTTGTTGAGGACTATATACCACTTGTCCAGAGAGGTGGCTGGAAGCCTAAAGCCGTACTAATGTAAAACAATAATAAAAATTACTTTACCTTTTTATTAATTATTAAGGTTTCCAAGTCACCTTATGCATCGAGCGAAAGCTGTCAGTAGAACTCCTTTAGCTGCTTCTAACGGCTCTCTCCAGGTTTGCCCATCCTCCGGTTTAATTTCAAAACCTATATAACCGCTATAACCAATTTCAAGGAGTACTCTAAGCAAATCTGCGACCTCTTCGACTCCGTTCACCGAGCCTGGTCTATAAAAACCCGGATGTGTATCTACGAGCCGCCCGTCAGGTAAACGCTTAGCGCAACCGATATGGATGTGAGCCAAGTGGTTGCGCGCAATTTTGAGGTCTTCTGGCTTCTCATCAAGCATCGGAGCATGGCTTAAATCCCATAGCAAGCCGAAGTTTTCATGGAATTCTTTTACTTCGCAAGCAACCTCTACGGCATCATGGAGAGAGCCTATAAGCTGTTTTCGGTCCCATTCCCTATCAAAAGTCTCAAGGATTAAAGTAATCCCTAACCTGCTAGCTTCGGCTGTAAGCTCATTCAGGCTCTTGACTAAAGCGTCCTTCGCCGCTTCTCGATTTTCCATGCCTGGATCCTGTCCACTACATAGAGCAACCTTTCTAGCACCTCGCTTAAAGGAGACATGAAGAGCTTTCGAAATAAACTCTACAGATTTCTTTCGCTCTTCTTCTTTAAGCGAGCAAAGGTTAACTCCCTGTGATAGAACTAACGGTTGTAGACTGACGACTATTTCAACATTAGCTGTCTCGATTAAACGGGAAGCAATTTCCCAGGAGTTATCATCCATCAAGTTAATCTCAAACATTCTGAAGATACTGTCCTTCACTAGCGGTTCAAAGGTCTCCTTAACGGATGCAGGATCTCCGCTTGTAACACGGGGATTCGCTATAAATACTACTAAGCTGAGATCCCAGGGAAATTTGCAGAAAGCTTCAAGCTGTCCCTTTCGCACGTTGATTGAAAACATGTTCTCAAGGGAAATATTTTAACTGGTAGATAAATACCTCGTCTTTATATGAATGAAATGAGTGGCTCGCTTGTAAGATGCAACGTAAGCTTGGCGTACAGTATTAATGACCCAGCCGGAAAAGGTATCGCAGAAGCGCTTAGAAAACTTACGGAGGCGAGACCCATTCAGGCGCCCTATGCTGTTGAAGCTTGGCTTCTACCCGCCTTCAATGCGCTTCTAGCGGGGTTTGCAGAAGACGTTCTCTACTTTGAATTCTTGGACAAGGTTACTGAGTGTAGCTTTCATCTAATTCTATCAAGACATAGTAGCGAAGCTGGCATAAAGTCGCTTACAGTCCACCACCCCGGTAACCCAGTAAAGGAGGCTAAAGCGGGAGGACAACCACTAGAGCTTCCACCATCTAACCCTCATTATACTAAAGTACTTCTTCTAAATCTTTTCGCTAGCAAAGACAAGCTAAAAAATTTCAAAGTAACATATGAAGTAACTCACCATGGTCCCTCGTCGCTTTGCCGACCAGTCACCTTCATTGAAATCGGAAGTAGCGAGAATGAATGGTTGCTTAAGGAGGCACATGAAGTAGTTGCGGAGGCAGTAATTGAAACTTTGGTTAGGCAACCACCCTACTGTGAACCGACAGTGGGAATTGGAGGGAATCATTATGCGGGGCTCTTCACTGAAAGAGCATTATCTACAAACGAGGCCTACGGCCACATGATCGCAAAATACGCGTTACGGGATCTCGAAAATCCCACATTAGTGGAGAAAATTATTGAGCTATCAGTTTTGAGGAGTTCTATAATAACTAAAAAACTTGTTGTCGAGGAGAAACTTCGTAAAGCTTGGAGGGAAGCTGCGGAAAGAGTCGCTGAGAAACATGATCTAGAGTTAACCTACATTTAACAGCCGCACTTTTAAATACGACTGTACAACTCTCACTTATGTGTACTTGAGGATACTTTTCGAGGAAGGTAAAGGGGACCTGGTGGCTTGGATCGATCAGGAGATAACAGTTTTACCTTTGGAAAGTATTGCTAGAAAGTGGAAACATGAAATTTTCTTTGAAGTACCTATTGAAATTGGTAAGGAAGGGGTTGGAACCATAGAGAAGGGGGATATAGCTTACTGGCCGCCTGGCAAAGCATTGTGCCTATTTTACGGCTTTAGTCAGCCTTATAGTCCTGTCATCAAGCTCGGCGCTCTTTTAGGAGTACCTGATTTATTGGCTACCGTTGAAGATAATGTAAAAGTCAGGGTTGATCAGTACACCGACTATGGTAGACATGGAGAGATCGCTAGAAACCTAAGAGAGGTGGGTCTTAAAGCGGCATCTCACACGTGGGAGGGGGATGAGTACATCGCGGTTTTAGTTGAGGGTGCTAATAGTCGAGTTGGAATCGAAGTTTCAGCCGAAGATTTTGGATTCCATGCCCAAACTCAGCCGATAGCATTTTTCGATAATGTTCCTTCAACGGTAGCGTTCGTCAAAACAGTTGCAAAGGATATCTACCCCACAGGTGTTAAGCTTGATGTAGATGAGGAAGGTTACCTAGTGCTCTCAGGCTTTTTTCAGAGTGTCGATGAGCTAGCTAGAGGATTGAAAAGGATGCTCTCAACCTATATGTATGTTGAACGCTCCATGATATCTTTTTATGGAGTACGTAGACCTGTTTAAGCAGACTAAAAGGCTCTTAGCACGTGGGGGATCATTAACTTAGTACTTTCAAATGGGTCAACAAATCCTATTAAACTGATTTCGATATTCAAATTCTTACGTTCTCTTACTTCAAAAAGCGTTTTCAAGAAAGCGTAAACGTCATCTACATCAAATAAAACAAAAGCTGAAACTCTGTTCACTTTAGGAACTACAATGTATGCTTCCTCAACTTTGAGAAACATAGCTACGGTGGATTCGTCATGTGCTTTCATCTCGGCTAGCAATAAAGGTTTGGTGTAAAACCCTTCTAAAGCTGGATCTATAAAGATTCTCAGAAGAGGTTTAACATGCTTCCTATAATGATATGATAACCTGCTTTTACTAACATCTGGCAAAGCTCTAGAAATGGAGTTTGATAAATCTTCGTTGAGAACTTCTATAATTGCTATATCATCTTTATCAATTCTTGTACGAGGTGGCTCAGGTAGCTTAAAATCTCCTTCCACCTTAATTTCTGCAAGCTTCAGTTGCGGCGCTGCTGGGATTACGTCAAAAACTTCAAATATACTTGAATTAGGAGGCAGTAAGACTTTAAACTCGTTAAACATCTCGCGTGGAACTAAGTAAACTGCTGCTTCTCCTCGTGTTCCATTTAACATGTAAACCGACAACTTGGCTATAGTGTTGGTGTTTAAGGGAAGAGAACCTTTAGCTGAGAAAACAAAAAACACTCGTCCCAGTGCCGCGAACGATGGTAACGCACGTATTCTAAAACCTCTTCCCCTTAAGCTATTAAGCACTTCGTAGACATACTGCCTAGAAACACGTGCGATTCTAGCGGCTTCAGCAGCATTGCCGTGTGTCTCGATGAAAGCAGCTAAAACCTTCTTTTTACTCGTACTGATATTGAAACCCCGGTTTTGGTACAAACCATTCACCCGTTGAGTAAGCAGAAAAGAAAAACAACACATAAAAACCTCTTGCAAATTGCCCATCTTGATGTCCGAAGAAGAAATGTTCGACCAGTTCGATAAAATGGTATTAGCAGGTATCGTACAAGAATACTTTGGCAGCATACTGTTTTCTAGAGGTGGTATGAGCCAGCATGAGTTTGTCGCCAGAGCCATAGCTGAGTTAACCGGCGCTCAGCAGGGTACAACTGAATATGAAGAACTCGTCAAAAGACTCTTAAAATCTGTTCAAAAACTTGCTGAATGGGGGCTTCTGGATCTTAGAGAGTATGAAGTAAAACTGACGGCATGGGGGCAGAGCGTAGCAAATTCAATAAGCGGTGATGAATTCAATAAAATAAAATCCGAGTTAGCTAAAATAGGGAGCCGGAAACGCAGGTGATTAGATATCTACTTTGATTCCTTGCTCTCGTAAGAAAGCTTCTAACTCGCTCCTTCGGGGCATTCCAGACGTTGCTCCACGCTTAGTGCACTTAATGCCTGCTATGGCATTAGCCAGCATAGTGGCCTCCTCAAGGCTTCTCTCCTCTATAAGTTTGAAAACTATGAAACCAGCTGCCCATGCATCACCCGCTCCCGTTGTATCAACTACTTGAACCTTAAAAGCCTTGGAAAAGACTTCTTCACCGTTTCTGTTAGCGACGTAGGCTCCTTTTGAACCTAACCTTATTGCCACGTACTCCAACCGGCTGTTACAGGAAAACAAAAACCTAGCTGCCTGTACGTGATCCTCTGTTCCGAAGAGGGGAAGCATTTCGTCGTAACCGAACATCGCTACATCCGTGTAATTTAAAGCCTTATTAACGACTTCCTTTGCGGCCCATTGTGCGTTTGACCATATATCCGGCCTATAGTTAGGGTCTAAGGACACGTGAATACCCTCTTCAGCTGCGACTTTTATAACCTCAAGTATAGTATCGCGGAGCGGGGGTTGGGATAAAGCTACCCCGGATACATGAATTACACGTGATTTTTTAACCGCGCTCCAATCAATGTCTTCCACGGATAATAAAGCGTCCGCAGTCAACGCCCAAGGCGGTCTATAAAAGAAGAACTCCCTCTCCCCGTCCGGTTTAGCTGTCACAAAAGCAAGGCTTGTCCTAGCACTTTTTCTGGCTACCCATCTTTCAAAAACCTTTTCCATCCTCAGGTACTCAATCAACATATCTCCAAGAGGATCATTTCCAACGGCTCCCAAGAACGCGCTTTTGACGCCAAGCCTAGATACACCAATAGCAACGTTAGCTGGCGCACCGCCAAAGTGTACCTCAATGACTTCTCCCTCTTGGTAGCGGCCTACTTCTCTTGGTATTAAATCCACTAGTATTTCACCTGTGCATATTACTGGAATATCCATACGTGACACTCGGTTTTTAACCGATCTCACGGCTTTAAATAAGTAAAGTTGGGGAAACTTTATATTTGAAAGTTCATTTCCCTGTGGACGGAAAGGGGGTTAAAATGCTTGGCTTTAACAGGAACGCGCGGGCAGCTACTGAAGCCCTGCTGGTTATAGCGTACTTGCTTATTTCAGCTGGATTACCCCGAAGTAGCGCTATTGTGTTAGCAGCGCTATATTTGTTCAGTCAACCTCTCAGCAGTAAAGAGTTAATTCGGATTACCGGCTATAGTAAGTCCGCAATTTCAGCCGCTACCAGAATGCTTGAAAGTAAACGCTTGATTGCTAGATGCAAGCATGGAAGGGAATTCGCCTACAAGCCTCAAACAACATTAGGGAAGGCCCTGCTTGAACTACATGCTAGTATATTGGAAAGGGCTAGGAGGCATGTAGCCATTTTACTTAAAAACAATAATCTTTTGCACGAGCTTAATCTCGCTTCGATTGAAAATGAGCTTAACTCACTTCTCAATAAATTCGCTGGTGAGTTGAATGAAAGAAACTAAGATAATCCTACGAAAAAACGCGGATGAAACTACCAATCTCTTAGCTGTAAGCTCCGAAGCTCAGAGAATCATCATAGTAGTAGAAGCAGATGATAAAACTTCCGCTATAGAGAAGCTCAGGGATTTCCTTCTATCTAACATAGACAAAACGATCGTAGTTTACGCCAGTAACTTAGGTGGAGAGGGATGAATTTTGACGTAATTATAACATCGGATAGGACGATGATGAGCAATCACCACGGTAAGGAGTTCCTAGGCTTTATAGCTACGGGTCCTCCTCTTGGTTTACCAGAGCATCTCTGGATGTGGATGTGCGCACCAAAACCAAAGGTAGATAAAATGGGGAGACCACTAGAGGCCCCTTACGGCTTAAGAAAAATCGAAGCTTCACTGATAAATGCTGGGATTAATGCAGCTGTAATCGATCCCGACTACCTGAATAGATATCTCAAGCACGCTAAAATTCTCATGGTAGGGCATCACGACTTCTTCGCTATGTGTTCTCCAAGCATAGAGTGGTGGCTGATCACCGGTTCAGAACCCCTCAACAGTAGAAGCTTCAAAAGGTTTATGCGTAAACCGGAGATCAGAGAAGCGAAAAAGCATGGGCTCAAAATTATTGTTGGAGGACCTGCGGCTTGGCAATGGTTATGGAGAACTGATTACTGGCGAGAATTTGGAGTAGATACAGTCGTAGAAGGCGAGGCTGATAAAGTTATAGTAGAGCTGGCAAATAAGGTGTTTAACGGAGAAGATCTTCCGCTCTACGTTTATGTTGGCCCAGGAGATTCGCCTTCATTGAATGAAATACCAGATATTAAAGGTGCAAGCGTTAATGGACTTATAGAGATTACCAGGGGGTGCCCCCGGAAATGCAGGTTCTGCTCGGTAACGTTAAGGCCGCTCCGCCACTATCCGCTCGATAAAATTGAAAGAGAAATTCGGGTTAATGTACATGCCGGATTGAAGAACTGTATCTTTCATTCAGAAGATGTACTTATGTACGGCTCTATAGGCATTGAGCCTAATCTAGATTTACTTATTCAGTTACATAAACTCGCTAAAAAATACTGTAAGATTGTCACGTGGAGCCATGCTACACTAGCATTGGTGAAGTATTCTCAGGAGAAGTACAACTTAATCAGCCGATTAACTGAGATCCTGTACGACGATAATCAAGAGTGGATTGGAGTAGAAGTTGGTATCGAAACCGGCTCCTCGAGACTTGTTGGAGAAATAATGCCGGCTAAAGCTGCCCCCTATCCAGTCAGCAAGTGGCCAGAAGTGGTGAGAGATGCTTTCGCTATTATGCACGAGCACAAGATTGTGCCGGCGGCCACTCTAATTCTGGGGCTCCCCAACGAACAAGAAGAAGATACTACTGCTACGCTGGAATTGCTTGACGAGTTAAGCGGTTATCGAAGCATTATTGTACCAATGTTCTTTGTCCCACTAGGCTCACTTAAAGATAAAGCTTGGTTCCTCAGGAATCATTTAACCGATCAGCATGTGGAAATCCTCAGGAAATGCCTTTGGCATTCGATAAAGTGGGCGGAGGATATATTATCTAACATGTACTTAAAAGGGGTGTACTATGCGCCACTTAAAACCCTTTTGAAGTTCTTTATAGCTTACGTGAAAAAGAAAGGAAAAGAAGCTGAGAAAACTCTGGTAAAGTTACGCCATGAAGAAGTTGCCCAACCGAAATTTAAAAACCAGTTGTTACCCACCTTAACTCCTATTTAGTATAGCTCACATATTTAATATCTGAAACATAGGTCTACAATTAAGCTAGGGTAAGTACCTAAAACAATTAAAAGCAACGCTAGAACAAGCGGGGCAATCTGGATTATAGATAACCTATTTTCATGAGTTTCGAATCCCTTAGTAGTACCATAAAATACCTTTTTGAAAGTCGACAACCCATATGCCGCGGTAAGAGTAGACGAAACCAGTAATACAATACCCATTATAAAACCGAAATACCCGCTATTTAGGCTAGTAGTAAATACTCCAAAAAATATCTCGAGTTCTGCCCAGAATCCTAGTGTGGGCGGTATTCCTGAAAGGCATAGGAACCCGATAAACGCAGAAATAGCTGCTAAAGGCATGCGATCCGCTAAACCACCTAGCTTATCAATTAGCCTAGTATTCGTTTCCCTCTCTATGCACCCGGATACCATGAACAACAAAGACTTAGCTATAGAATGTGCTATGAACATAAATGCAGCACTAGCTATGCCTACTTCGGCTCCACTGGTTATACCGAGTAACGCGTAACCGCTCTGGCTTACACTAGAGAACGCTAGCACTCTTTTTATATCTCTTTGAGATAAAGCCGCTAAACTTCCATAAATCATCGTCACGGCGGCCATTACCATTAAGGTAGTCCTTAGGGGAGAAACTTCAAATGCATCCGGTGCAGAAAAAAGGAGAATCTTAGTTAAAGCCCAGTTGCCTATTCCGACTGCAAGCGTTAATTGTATCGAAACAGGTGTTGGAGCTTCGGAGTGTGCATCGGGCAGCCATGCATGCAATGGAAACAAAGCAGACTTCACTAGAGGTCCCGCAATTAAAAGCGATAGAGGAGCGATTACATCACTGGGAACCGCATTTTTTAAGACTTCTTTTAATTCTACAAACGCTAGAGTATGATACTGATCATATATTAACGCTATACCAGCCATCGTAACGAGGGCACCTGCTTCAGTAAATAAAAGATACTTAAAACTGATACTTTTTGCTTCAGTTCCACCCCAGTAAAGGAGGAGAAGCCATGAAGGTATGAGGAAAAACTCATAGAAGAGGAAGAACGTGGTTAAACTCCCAGAGAGCACCACTCCTACTAACGAAGAAGATGCTACTAAGTAGAGCGCCAGGAAAACGCTTGGATTCTCGAAATGATACATATAGCTAGATGCGTAAATCACCGAAAATGTGCAAATAATAAGTACTGTCAAAGCATAAATCACGTTGAAACCATCTCCCTCCAAAGTTATCAGGTATAGAGTAGGTTCAATATCGTAAACCTCCCGATTTGAAAAACCCTCATAAGCCTTTATGGCCTCTGGTACCATAATAGAAATGGCTAAAATTAAAGAGGACACTGCTATAAACCCTCCTTTTCTCCAGTCCTTTGTCGCAAGCAATAAAGGAGCCGTTATCAGAGGCGCTACTATGGAAGCCAGTAGCATTTTCTCACCTAAATATTACTAATAAAGCTAGGATTAACGCTCCCCCAACTATCCATAGAAGCTCTTCATGACTAAGTACTCCTGTTTGAAGAACTTTGAGTTTTTCCCCAAGCTTATTAACACCTGCTACACTCGAGAGAAGAAAACTTGTGTAAAGTTTATCAAAAAACCCCACGTATGTTCCTGTAGATGTAATACCTCCCGCGATTAAATAATATATAGTATTTAGATAAAGTCTACGTTTAAGTGCATATCTGAAGGGTTCTAGAAAGCTTGGAAAACAAAATATCTTTAAATAAAACAAAACCGCAAGTGTCGTCCCAGCTGCAGCTACGCTTAACGTGAAATAGGTATATGCTAAGCTACCTGCCTCTGTGACATTAAATGTTGAATATAAAACCTCTTCGAATGTTGGTCCTAGTAGCCCTAGAATTAAACAAGCTGTCGCTAGGGAGGCACATGGCACAAGCATAGCCAGCTTTAAACCCTCATGAGTGTAAATAATTTGCTTTACCCCGACTCCAAAAATTAAAATCAGCATTCTTACAGTGTAAAAAGCTGTGATACCTACAGTCGTAATAGCCAGTAAAGCTGCCACAGTATTAGTTTTTACGATGCCGGCTAGCACAGCCTCTTTGCTCCAGAAACCCATTAGCGGTGGTATTCCTATTAGTGAAAACGCGGCAATAGCGAAGAAAGCATATAAGATTTTCATGTGCCTGCCAACACCTTTTAAATCCTCGTAAAAACGTGAACCTACAATGTGAATCATAACACCAGCGCATAGAAAAAGTGTCGATTTGAAAACCGCGTGGCTAATTAAGTGAAAGAAAGTTGATGCCAGAGATTGTTCCCGGATTAAGCTGGCCGTTCCCAGACCCGCTAACATGTAACCAACTTGGCTTATGGTTGAATATGCCAATGTCTTTTTCAGCTCAGAAGTTGCAGTAGCTTGAAGCGCTGCAATGAAAGCAGTTAAAACTCCAATCCATAAGATGAACTCAAATAGTGAAGGTGAGTATGTCTCCAGACCCCATGCTAAAGCTATTTGAACCACGCGCGCTGTTAAGAATACACCCGCCTTCACCATAGTGGCAGCGTGAATAAGAGCGCTAGCGCTAGTTGGTCCAGCCATGGCATCCGGAAGCCACTCTGTTAAAGGTAACTGTGCGCTTTTTCCCATAGCACCTATGAATAAAAGCGCTAATGCTATATGCAGTAGTTGATTACTCCTAATATCGAATGTAAGGAGCTCTGCAAAAGATGTAGTCTTAGCTATGATGGATAGCGTGATGATCCCGGCTACGATAAAAGTGTCACCGAGCCGTGTTACTAGGAAAGCCTTCAGACCGCAGTGAGAGGGCGGGTATTCTTCGGGGGGTTCACCTACCCATTTTACTCGCTTGTCCTCTTTCAAATCCTTATACCAATAACTAATCAGGGCAAAACTACATATGCCTACGATCTCCCAACCAAATAACATTTGAATTAAATTTTCAGAAATAACCAGTAGCTCCATTCCACCAAGGAATAACAACATGAAAAACCAGTATCTATCAAGGCTTGAGTCATCCTTCATGTATCCTAACGAATATATAAAAACCGCCAGGGAAATCCAAGCAACTACGTTTGACATTACAATGCTGCAAGTATCAATGTATAAGCCAAACTGTACCTTGCCGAAACCTGGTAAAAATACCCAATCGAATTTCAGTAATACTGGGGCTCTACTTAGCGTCTTCGGAAGCAAAGCTGCTGTAACGGCAGTTGCAGTGCATACAAGCAAGGGTGCGATGTCCCTGAAAAGTTTACTTATCTTGCTAAGTAAAGGTATAGAAACTGCACATAAAGTTGGCATTATCCAAAGAAGATTAATCCATTCGTACATACTCACTGACCCAAAAGAGCTTCTGCACAGCTATGCGCGGTCTCTACAATCAAAGCGGGGTCAATTGAGAAGATAACGCAAGCCAAAGCTAAGACTACTTCCGGAAGAACCATATACAGAGAAGCCTCCTTAATTTTGGGCTTTGAACCTTTATACCCTCTGAATATAAAGTAAGCGTATGCACCTGCCGCTAACGCAAAGTTTGCTTCAAGTAGTACTAATGCAAGCATGATGCTAGGATCTTGTAATTTAAACGCCAGACCAGCTGTTATAAACATTTTCCCCCAATAGCCGGCTAGAGGGGGTATACCGGTCAAGTTTAACAATCCAATTGCTGATAGAACGCCGGTTAACCGCATTCTTCTTCCATAACCTTCTAAGCTTTCAAAAAGGCGGCTTCCCATCTCATGGATTACATTTCCTATGCATAAGAATAGTAAACTTTTTGCTATCGAATGGTTTACCATATGGATGAGTATTCCAGTAACTGCTTCAACAGCTTGATCTGATGAACCAACTGATAACGCTCTATGGGCTGCACCAAGACCAACTAGCATGTACCCAACGTTGGCAATTGTTGAATACGCTAAAAACCGCTTAACATCTAACTGCCTTAGAGCAGCAATGTTACCTATAATACTTGAAAGCAATCCCATAGCGATCAATGCATAGCTAAAGCTTAAATTGGTTGGCAATACCCGTAGGTATAAGCGCATCATAAGGTATAAAGGTACGTTGATAACTACGCCGGAGAGAAGGGCGCTAACTGGTGAGGGAGCTGCTGGGTGTGCGTCTGGAAGCCAGCTATGAAATGGAACAAGCGCCGCTGAAGTACCTAACCCAATATAGAAAAGTGCTGAAATAACTTGTATCACAAAGCTTCCCTCTAGTTTAGCTAGAGATAATTTAACTTCATCAAAATTTGTAGTCCCGGCTAGTCCATAGATGAAGGATATGGAGTAAAGGGTAACAAGAGCTCCAGTTGTGCATATAAACAAGTACTTGAGGCTAGCCTCGGCCGGTTCCCAATGCCACCATCTGAAACCAACTAAAGAGTAAGCGGAGACCGAAGTTAACTCCCAGAAACAGTAGAATGTAAAGAGGTCGTTAGATAAAATCGCTCCTGTAACTCCTGTGGCTAACAGTAATAGTAGAGTGAAATAAACTCCAAGATCCTTATCTCCTTTCATATATGATAAGGAATGCATCGACGCAGTTAACGCTACAGCCAAGAAGAGTTGCATTAGAAATTTCGAAAGCTCATCGACTATCAACTCAGCTTTAGGAATAGGTGTAACAGTTTGCGGTATATATTTACCGGGCTTTAAACTTAGTGAAAGTATCAGAATCACTATTAAGCTGAGCGATGCTACATAGCCTGGAATCAATTTAATGCCAAATTTTCTTCCTAAAATATCCGAAAGAAGTGTAGCTATAGCTGAGCCAAAAAGAGTTAAAAGAAGGTCTTGAGGAAGTATTACCAGCGTAGCCTACTCACCTTATAGGCATCAAGAGAACCATAATGTCTGTATACGATCACTAAAAAGCTAAGGGCTAGCGCTATTACCACAGCACCAATAGCCATGTTTATGGCTACGTAAGCTTGAGCTAATGGATCGGGCCCGCTTTCCCTCATTCCCATACCCATGAAACTCAAGTTTACAGCAGTTGTTACTATCTCTATACCCATTACTAATTTTACCAAGTTGCGTTTAGATGCTAAACAATATAGGCCAATTGCAAAGAGAACTGTCGCAGCTATCGTGTAGGCGTTAAGGATTCCCAACGCTCGACCACCTCTTTTAACAAATGTGAAATGGCAACTATTATAGCGAGCAACATCATGGATTGTGCTAATAAATCCAACCATCTAGCTATCCACATATATGCTACTGGAAAACCGCTTCTACTAGCCCATAAGGGTTGTATTTCACGCTCAGCGTTAAGGATGATTAAAAAAATGATAGCTATGAAAAAAGCCGCTAAGGCCACTAGATACCTACTCGGCATGTTCACCACCTAAGTGTAAGATTGATAAGGTAAGCATAGTAACCGCTCCTGCGTAAACACTGAGCTGAAATACCGCTAAGAGCCGCGCGCCTGCTATATAATGCGCAAGTGCGACTAATGCGCTCATAGCAGCCAGGGCTATAACGGCTTTCTCCAGATCCCTTAACTCCACTGCTAGAAGAGCCGCTACCACGGCTGTAGTCAAAGTAAATTCGAGTAGCATTTACTTCACCACCAAATCGCTTTTTTTGAAAGCTACTACAGCATATTCTTTGCGGGGTTTAATTGCTTTCGTTGGACAGACTTCGATACATAAGTAGCAGTAAATACATCGTTCAATGTGAAAGATTGGTCTCACACCCTTTCCATTATCCTCCATTTCAATTGCGGAAGCCGGGCACACTCTACGACAAAGTCCGCATCCTATACATTCATTTCTGTTAAAACCAAGCTTACCTCTAAAACTATCAGGAGGATCACTTCGCTCTTCAGGGTACATTATAGTAGCCCTTTTTTTGAATAAGTTCCATAACATATCTTTCAAGATCACCATTTCAAACCACCCATATCATAGCAATGAAATACGCTAAAGCTAAGGGTATCAGATAACGCCAGCACAGTCCTATGAACTGATCCAGTCTAATTCTAGCGAATAGTGTGCTTAGAAGAGAGAAAAGAAAGAGCACTGAAATCGATTTTATGAAAAAATACAAGAGATGGAGAAAAGCCTCTAATCCTGAAATAACCGGACCTGTAGGTCCTCCTAGGTAAAGGGCTGTTGCTAATCCCGAAAGGAGGACAAGCTCCAAGTCTCTTGAGAACTTGAAAAAAGCTAATCTCCAACTAGAGAACTCGACAAGCCAGCCAGAAACTATTTCTGTTTCTGCTTCTGGTATGTCGAAAGGTAACTTTTCAAGCTCTGCCTGAGCCGCAATTAGGAATATTATAAACCCTATAAGGTGAGGACCTGCAATAAAAGGTTTCTCAGACTGCTTTGCAACTATTTTACTTAATTCAAAACTCCCTGCAGCAAACCCCACGCTGAGCGATGAAAACATGAGCGGTAACTCGAAACCCAGCAGCATGATAGCTGCCCTAGTAGCACCCATTAACGAGTACCTACTTGAAGCCGCTGAGCCAGCAGTATAAATTGTAAGCAAGTACAAGGTTATGACCGCAAGGATTATGATTAGATCCCCCTCTGCCGTAAGTATTCCCTCCATTTGAACAGTCGGTACAAGAGAGTTTGCTATAAAAAGTAGTAAAACTGCGGCTACCGGACATATATTAAATAAAAAAAGTTTAGTACCCTCGGGGACTACATCCTCCTTAGAGAGGAGTTTTATGAAATCCGCAAACGGTTGAAGCGCACCGAACGGACCCGTGTACCTAGGACCAATCCTGTTTTGTAGTTTGGCAACAAACTTCCTATCAAGCCATTCAAATAGCAAAGCTAAACCTGATATAAAAATGACTCTAAGAACTATATACCCAACCTGCCACATCGCTTACCCGCCCCTAGATTTTCTGAGGTCTTTAAGCTGAAGAATCCTGCTACTTCTTTCCTCTAGCACGAAAACACGAGCTGTACAGCATATGCAGGGGTCTATGCTACCGAAGATTACTGGAACATCAGCCATGTAGATCACCCTATCACTTCTTTTAAGCATACGGATTAAAGCTGCTAGATTAGCTAAGGTGGGAGTTCTCATCCTATACCTGTAAGGCTTCTCTGAGCCATCAGACCTTGCATAATGGAAAAGCTCACCTCTCGGGGCCTCTACTCTAGCTATGCTTTCCCCGGAGGAGACCTTAAAAATCAGAGGCACGCGCTCTCGAATTGAACCCGAGGGCATATGGTCAAGCGAATATATAATCATATCGACAGACTCAAGCAATTCCTCGACTCTGACCATGGCTCTCCCCCACGCGTCACAAGTTTCGAACGTAACAACATTGAAGGGAACCTCATCATGAACTAAGTACGGATCATCAACTCTCACATCATGTTTAACTCCAGAGGCCCTAGCAACTGGGCCTACTGCGTGAAGTTCTTCGGCTTCGCTGCGCTCCAGTATTCCCACATCTATAGTTCTAGCCCTCACCGAGGAATCCTCCTCGAGCAGCTTCCTATACTGTTTTATTCTACCTCGAAGCCCCTCAAGAACATTTCTAATCCTTTGCTCAAGAGCTGGGTCAATATCTCTACGAACTCCTCCTACAACATTGTAGGCAGTGGTTATCCTGTTCCCGGTTAACTCTTCCATTAAATCTAACACTTTTTCCCTATCCCTGAAAATCAACATGAAGAGGGATTGAAAACCTATCAAATGTGCTAACAAGCCTAACCAAAGCATATGTGAATGAATCCTAGCAAGCTCCTCAATTACTAGTCTTAGGTACTGAGCCCTTGTCGGTGCCTCTATTCCTAGCAATTTTTCGACATTTAAAACGTAGCAAGTAGAATGAGCTACATTGCATATTCCACATACCCTTTCAACAAGGTATAAACCTTGTAGCCAAGTCTTGTGCTCTAAGGCTTTTTCAATTCCCCTGTGAACAAAGCTTGAGTCAACCTCTGCGTCTACCACCCGCTCTCCTTCAACTTTCAGTTTAAGTAAAACGGCTTCTGGGTGTATCGGATGCTGAGGCCCTACTGGAATGTAAACACTCATGATGCACACCTTTCATTTAGAATCGCTGGGTTCGTAATCCTTTCTAAGTGGGTAAACGTTTTCAGGCCAATTCTCTGGAAGGAATGTTCTTGATAATCTGGGGTTACCTTCGAAAATGATCCCTAACATCTCCCAAGTTTCACGCTCATAGAATTCAGCACCTTTGTAGAGGTCAATTAAGCTGGAAATGCTCGCGTCGCTCTTGGGTATAATAGCCTTTACTGAAACCACCAATTCTCTACCAACATGTGCAATAACTTCGAAGTAATCGCCAGCATCTACCCCCGTTATGGCTATGAGGTGATCAAAGCCGGCCTCCCGTAAGACTTCAAGCGCGGCCCTATAATGATCTCTATCAACCGTAACGAATACTCTTCTCCTTTGGAGAACCTTGACCTCTAGTATGACTGTGCCCAACCTAGCTTTCAGCTCCTCAACTACTTTCTCCTCATCCATTAAACCCACCATTTTCGATTCTTGTTTTCAACGCGTTAATAGCCTCAATTACAGCTTCCGGTTTGACAGGGCAACCCGATACATAGACGTGGACTGGAAGCACTTCATCAACGCCTTTATACACGTTATAGCAATGATTATAAACTCCACCGCTTACGGCGCACGTGCCCACGGCTACTACATACTTTGGCTCAGGTATCTGCCTGTAAATCCTCAGTAATCGATCCTTAACCTGACGAGTGACAGCTCCCGTTATCAATAATACATCAGCATGTCTAGGACTTCCCTTTAATAAAACACCAAAACGTTCGATATCGTACTTCGGTGATAAAGCCGCTATTACCTCTATGTCGCATGCGTTGCAGGCTCCTGTGTTAATTAATAACACCCAGAGGCTTCTAGACCTACTCCAATGGACTAGTCTAGTTAGAGGCTTCATTGACTACTCGCCATTAATATGGCAATTATTAGCACTAGACCATATGCTGTAATTAAGAAACGGGCAACAGACTGCTCGGCGGGTGGTAAGGGACCCGCTGCGAAAGCAAAGAGGAGAGCCGTTACATCGACGACAAGGAAAAGGCAAACATATTTGAAAAGAAGAAGTTTAACTGGGATCCTCTCTGGCGGAAGTTCCTCACCGCAAGCGTAAGGGGCGCGCTTCAGTTTATCTTCGCGTGGCCTGGGAGCTATAAGTCTATGTAATGCATAAGCTCCTAATAATAAAGCTCCAGTAGCTGCTAACAGCATAGCTAGCCCTACTACTCCATCCACGGGGGTAGGAAATTCCACCCCTTATTTAATTATTCTGAAGCCGCGCTCTTCTGATTAATTGTTTATGACGAAGCTTATCTTCTTGTTAGCTCCTCCAATTGCCTAGCTATTTCAAGCGCTTTCCGCTTGAATTCCTCTATGACCTGCTTCTCTTTTTCCAGTTCTCTCACCTTAGCCTCTAACTCCTCGATCCGTTTCTTGTATCCTGCCTCTATAGCCTTGACCCGTTCCTCGTATACCTTAACTTCCTTCTCTGGTATGAACCTGTCGATTATGGGCTCTCCAAAAACTAGCCGCCTATTTTCTTCATCATAGACCACGTCTACTGTCACTCTCACTAAATCGCTTTTTGCGCATTTCATTTCATTAACTATTATATCGTAAAGTTTACGGTTAAATTCTGCAACATCTCTAATGATAATATCCCTTGGTACATAACCTTTAAAGGTAGCTAACGCTACGCGCCGGATTTTATCGGCGAAACGCGCTGCTGGTATAATACCGGTTCTCAGTTCAGCAGTTCTTGGAGCCTTTAAAGTCACACCTGTGTAAATTGCCTTATACTCTTCCACGCGTGCCTCATCCCGAACAATTTCTTCGTCTATCACTCTGATATAAAATACAGAAAATTAATTTAAAAATCTATTTTGAGAGATTCTTACCAAAGACCTTCCTCCCTAGCCCCCTCATCAACCCTAGCTAAGAAAGATCTATACGCTCCAGCGTTAACGGCCTCCTCTGCAACCTTCCTTCCGGTTTGCTCATCTACTAAGGCTATTAAGGCTCCTCCTAACCCAGCTCCGCTTATTTTAGCGCCATAAGCACCGGCGTTCAACATGGCTTCTCTGATATTCTCTAGCTCCGGTAAACTAACCTCGTATAGATCTCTAAGCAGTTCATGCTGCTTATCTATTATAGCGCCTAGGATTTCTAAAAATGTTGCATCAACCTTGGAGCCTATTTCTTCGAGCTCGCTGAGGGTGAGACTTCTCGTTTTAATCAGCTTGAGCGCCAGCAATGTTAGACGATGCATTAAAAGGGTGAACCGAATCCTCTTCGCAGCTTTCTCGTCAATTTCATTTAAATAGGGGTTTAGCTCCTCTAATCTAAGTTCTTCCCACTTTGGCTCCCAATATTTCCTTCCTAGAAGCCTTTTTATCTTAACCGGCAAATCATCAAGCTCAAGAAGCTGGGAGAGCCCTAGCTCGATCTCGGCTTGTCTCACCGGATGTATTGAAGCTACTCTGTGTTTGATTCCAGAGTCTGCGATAGCGAAGTTTACATTGCTAAGGGGCAACTCTTCTACCTGAACAGGGAGTTTTGTGTAAAGTAAAATTGCGCCGCCGTATGAAGACCCATATTGGTCAAGCCTACCGCATGGTATACGCATAATCTCATTTTCGGCTTTAAAGGCAAGCTCAGCTAATTGATCCTTGCCTAACTTTAAGCCGTAGTGTGTGTCGAGCAACTTTATGAACGCGACCTCTAGCGCCGCACTACTACCTAAACCAGCACCCACGGGCACGTCGCTGTCTATTACTATCTTTAAACCGGACTTTATGCTGAAACCGTTTCCTCTGAGAGCAAGCACACATGCTCTTAAGTAATCTCCGAAAACACCTTTACCTTCAAGCTTGGGATTAAGAGCAAAACTTTCTGTATGGGCACGTCCCTCCCGTTTCATATTCAAGCTGATAACTTCAAACCTGTCGGGGAGCTCTTCGATAGCTACTGCATAGGTCCTAAGGTTTACTGCAACCGGGACCACTGGTAGACCTTTGTAATCTTGATGGGTATTAAGAAAATCTGCTCTACCCGGTGCAGAGGCTGCTCGGATAGGTTTGCCAAATGTTCTTCTGATTTCATCTAATACTTCCAGCTTAGATCTTGGCGTAGCGAATTTGCCCCTCACATGTTAAGCTTACCGCTAAATCTATAAATGTGTACCTCACTGCGCCTCCGTGAGAATATTAGTAACTGGGGGGGCCGGCTTCATAGGTAGTCATCTGGTTGACAAACTCTTATCAGAAGACTATGAGTTAGTAGTAATAGATAACTTCAGCAGTGGTTACTTTGATAATCTAAGTAATTCTATAGCTTCACCAAAGCTAAAGGTTATAAAAGGTGACCTGAGGGATCTGAGTGTACTAATAGAATCGTTGAGCGATGTTCAAGCTGTATTCCACTTTGCAGCTAATCCCGAAGTTAGGGTAGGTGATCCTAATGAGCATTTTGAACATAATATTAAGGCAACTTATAATCTTCTCGAGACTATGAGAAAGAGGGACGTCACAGATATAGTTTTCGCTTCATCGAGCACTGTTTACGGGGATGCAGAAATTCTTCCCACGCCCGAGAGCTATGGTCCGCTTAAACCGATATCGGTTTATGGTGCTTCGAAGCTAGCTTGCGAGGCTTTAATCTCCTCTTATGTACATACGTACAGTTTCAGAGGCATTTCACTTAGATACGCTAATGTTGTTGGTCCTAGAAACAGGAAAGGAGTTACCTATGACTTTGTACGAAAACTGCTAGCAAACCCTAAGCGACTGAAAGTATTAGGCGATGGAACTCAGACGAAATCCTACATATGGATTGAAGACGCCGTCGCAGCTACTCTAACAGCCTGGAAGCATTCAGGCAAGGAGTTTGAGGTATTTAACGTTGGAGGCGTTGACGCAATAACTGTAAGGCGCGTCGCGGAGATAGTGATTGAGGAAGGTGAATTAAATAATGTAGAGGTAGAGTATACTGGAGGAGTTGAGGGAAGAGGATGGGTTGGCGATGTCAAGAAAATGCATTTAGATATAAGCAAACTAATTGGCCTCGGATGGTCTCCACGCTACAAGAGTGAGGAATCCGTGCGTTTAGCTGCTCGCCATTACTGGAAACTTGCACGTGAAGGCTTAATTAAACCATTCACGTAAAGTAGCACTCCTAATATACCTTCCCAGCAACTTCATCACGGCACTCTGCAGGCCCTAAAGCTCTTCCAGCGTTGTAGTTTCATCCTAAGTCCCGCTAGTGTTGTTAAATACAGCCAATAGCTCTCGGTTCACCAGCTACTGATCGAGTTTGATTCCTTTGAAAACGAAAGATCTCGCTAATATTTACTTCAGCTACTACCACAGGTTTCTCAAGTCCCCAGTTTATGAGTACCTGAGGATGTACTTCCCCGATGAAACCTAGTGATTGACCTATGATTTTAAGCATAGCAAATCGACCGTCAATAAAACTGGGATGTTTACTCTCTTCTAGCTCATAATTTAAGTTTAATAATCTGAAAATCTCATTTACTACCGCGTGAAGATCGGTTAAAGTTGCCTTGCTATCTGAGAAAGCTAAAGCTAATCTTCTCTCCCCTCTTACCATGTTCTCCTCATGTTCATCAACCATCATAACGTCGCCGCACTCAAAGATCTTTTGCGGGTAATCGGCATGTTTACTCTTTGATAGCACTTGAATTAACTGAGGAGTTAACCACGTCCTCAGGCATGTATACGCTTCTTGCCTAGGATTCAGAACCTCAACTGTAGGGAAATCGGATAAGCACATTTTACTATAAAGTACTTCCTTACTGGTCATCATGTAATTATTCACCTCTTGAAAACCGAAACCAACCAATATTTCTCGAATCTTTCTACTGAATGCTTCAAGAGGATCCATCTTACCACGATGCTGGGGTGGCATCATCTTAGGCTCTAGCTTGTCAAATCCATAGCCCATTAATACTTCCTCGACGAGGTCGACCGGATGCAATATATCTAACCTGTAAGCTGGGCACAACACTCTAATAGACTGATTTATGGGTTCAGCTCCAAATCTCATCGCTTTTAGACTATTTACCGCTTCTTCAACCGTGACCTTTAAACCACCTATTCTTTCAACGAGCTCTACATTAAGAATATGCTGCGAGGGGGAAAAATCCGGAACCTCCACAGAGCTCTTCCCTATAACTTTAACCAAGCCTATTCTTTCACCTCTTTCAGCTAAAGATGTCGCTACGATTGTCAGTACCTCAACTGCTGATCTAAAATCGGTAGCAGTTACGTCAATCAAAATATCCCTGGTACCTGTAGTTACTCGAGTGTTTTCACTGTTAACAATTGGGGGTAATGAAAGGACATTCCCGGTTGAATCGATAAGCAAGGGGTACTTCTCTCTATTGGCTATTAAGTGTCCATATTGCTGGCCTTTGGGGTGAAATTGTAATATTTCCCTAAGGTTTAGCTCGCTCTCATAGTCCAGCGGTTGGAAACTTACAGTATTTGGGTCAGCCTCTATGTACCTAATTGGTGGGTGTACTTTAGATAAGTCATATACTCCGATTGAAACTTTAGCTCTATTTCTACCGTAGGTTGTATGCAGTTTCTCCTGTAGTTGCATTATCTGGCGTATCGCTTCATCGCTAAGCTTCATGCCGTGAACGGTAGCGAAGAATGCGTAAGGTCTATAGAATGGCCCCTCATTATATGCATCTAAAGCCTCTTCGATTTTAAATTCCCTAAGTCCAACTTCAATGTGGAGTAGTCCTTTGAGGGCCCTAGCCAACCCTTCAGCTGAAAATAAATCCGCTCTATCATGAGTAACCTCGTAGTACACTAGTCCACCCTCTATTTTCTCAAGTTCGCACTTTAACCTTGGAAGAGCCTCAGTTAGTAAATCTTCGTCAAGTTTTCTACCTAAGAGCTCAGAGAGATCATCCATAGATACATAGCATACCGGCATACTCACCACCTAATTGGTGGACACCACTTCCTTAAGAAATCCAAGTCCTGAGTAAAAAGAGTCCGTATATCGTCTACGTTCAGTGCAATCATGGCTATCCTGTCAATTCCTATACCCCAGGCGGCTACATTGCTTTCTTTAATCCCTAATGATCGTAAAACCTCAGGTCTGAACATGCCGCCTGGAAAAACTTCCATCCACCCAAGTTTTTCGTGCTTAACGAACCCTTCCACACTAGGTTCTGTGAAGGGAAAATATCCTGGCTTTATTTTCACTGGACCAAGCCCTAGCTCTCTAGCTAGCTCATGAAAGAAGCCCACTAAGTGTCTAAGCGTTACATGCCGGCTAACGATTATCCCCTCCAACTGATAGAACTCCATGCTATGCTTCGCATCAAGATTCTCCGGTCTGAAAACCCTATCCAGAGCGAAACACCTGTACTCTCCATCACCTCTCCTGTATAATGTACGAGCAGAGACAGCGGTTGTCTGAGTTCTAAGAACTAAATGCAGTGCTTTAATAGGATCCCACTTGTACCTCCATCCCTTTGAACCTACGTCACCGCCGAACTCGTGTACCTCCCCTATTCTCCTAAGTAAGCCTTGATCACTTACCCTACCCATAGCAGGGTATTTCACAAAGAAAGTATCATGTATCTCCCTGGCTGGATGATCTTGAGCCTGGAAAAGTGCATCAAAGTTCCATAATTCCAGTTCAACATGGGGTCCTTTTACCTCCTCAAAACCCATAGCAACAAGTAACTCTCTTATATAATCGAGAAACTCCAAGTATGGATGTTTTCTGCCTGGATAAAGGCTGGGTGGTCTCAGCGACAGGTCGTAGCTTTTAAACTGAACGCTCCTCCATTCGCCGCTTATGATTAACTGCGGGGTAAGCGCTGTCACTAACCTTGTACCGGTTATCATGCCTTTCCTCAACAAGTTCTTAGCATCATCCGTAAGAACTACCCTTAGCTCGAATACCCTTTTAGCAGAGACCATTCTCCTACGCTTAAGTATTTCAATGAGTTCTTTCTTCGGGGACTCGCCTGCGGCTATTGCCTCTAAAGCTCTTCTGAGCTCAGAAGCTTGCATCAATGCACTTGTTAGTGCTTCTTCATTTACAATCTTCACACGAGTCCCGTCTACCTTCAACGCCCCAGCTTTAGCTAGGTGCATTACCCCTATACGCACATCATCTTCGCTAAAACCGGGTAATCTTGGGAGTGAGCTGAGATCCAATTCGCCGAGCTCTCTTATAAGGCCAACAACTCTCTCCTCCGGAAGCCCGATATTAACGTATTGATGTCCCTCTTTTGTTAGCTCGACTTTCTCCGTGAGACTCTTATCAATCTCTATTAAACCCTTTGCCTTAAGTTCTTCTATATCCCGCATCAAATCCTCTCTTCTACATCTGAGCTCAGATGCTAACTCGTCAAGCTCCCGGGAACCACTTGCACAGGAATCGAGGATTTTCTTCTGACGTTCACTCAAGACTAAAATTGGCGCTCCATCCACCTTCGCCACCCTTACGTGTAAAAGAAGGTTTTTTAAATTTTAACTTGTGGGATCGTTACCGATTTATAAGTTTCATGTTCTCCGTGGGTATAGCACATATCGAGTGGCCGATTCCACCTAGAATGGGTCAAGAAGAAGTTGCTAGTAAGCTTGCTGAACTTCTTTTAGATGGAAAAAGAATCCTTTTCAGCGCACCCACAGGATGGGGGAAGACAATGACCGTACTCGCCGCATTAAAAGCCTCCGATCTCCTTCCAGCAGTATGGATGGGGCGAAGTTTAGTGCTTGGAAAACGTGTAGGCGATGACGCAGCTCTTTGGAGCTTAAGGGCGTTCGTCTCAGCTGGTAGGGAGAGAACTTGTCTGCTGGCTGATGAGTTAAATGGTGCAGTGCATGATTTCTGTAAATACATGAGATACCGGTGTCCTTATGCGAGATTCCCTCCATCCTACTCTCTCCCCCTTATCGCTTTCTCTTACATAGAAGTGGTAACAAGAGGGAAGGGAGAAGGATGGTGCCCTTATTACGCTCAGGATTTTGTAGAGGCTGACATCTGCATTCAAAATTATTTCAAAAGACCAGCTCAAACTAAGTGTATCGTCATTGATGAAGCGCATAACCTACTAATGCCTAGAGAAACACGTATCCCCCTCTCCAAGCTCGTCGAAGGAGTAACTGTACTAAGAGAAATTGGCGTTAGTAGTAAATTGTTGCATGCAGCTGAATCTCTGATAAGGTACATTACAGTTAAAGATGGTGCTCTTGAAATTAATCTTTTCTTAAATGAAAACGAGTTAAACGAGTTAAAGGAGCTATACCTCGAAAGATTAAAGGAGGGGGATCCTCGACTGCGCTCCTTTTTAGAACTCAGTAGAGGAGTCACGTACATTGAGGGCGAAAAAGTGTTAGTGTTTAAACCAGAGAGTTTACCCAATTTTAGACCTTGCATATTGGTCAGTGCCACTATACCAGAAATCGGAGGAAATATTCTCCAAGTTGACGCAGAAATAAAGATTCCCTGGACTAGAAAATTAAGGGCAACAATAGTGGAGGATGTTACAACTAAGTTTGATGAGTTTGATACGAACATGGTCCTGCGCTATAAGGGATTACTGATTAGTGTAGCAAGTGATTACAAGCGTGTCTTAGTTTTTGCAGCAAGTGAAAGGGTTGCAAAAGAATTACTCTCGCTTGCTACATACTATGAAACAGAGCCTCCTCCAAATTGGGAGGGATTATTATTATTAAAGGCTAGGGGAAGGTTTAGTGAGGGGGTCGACCTCCCCGCGGACGCCGTAGTTATAGCTGGTGCACCTTTCCTTCCCCCCGAGGTTAGTGATCGCTTAGCAAAAATGTACAGAGTGGTTGGAATGCATGCTCCTTTAAAAGCTGCGGTAGATATTCCAATGCTAATTGCAACGCTCCAGTGCATCGGCCGTGCTTGGCGAAGACCCAACACTGAAACAATAGTTTTTCTCGCAGATTCAAGATTCTCAAAATATATTAAAGACCTAGGAAGTTATTTAGAAATTCAGTAGAGTTTAAAAAATCAAGCTACCCTCTTGGCACCAGCTTCCAAAGTCCTAAAATACACTTCAAACCCAGAACCCCGCAGGAAATATGCTACTTCTTTAGCGCATTCTTCTAGATAATCATATGGTGTAGGCGAAGCATGAGCATAGTCATCTTTAACCCCTTTATATGGTATAAACTGTTGGAGCACATAAACTCGGCGCCCTGTTGTTTTAGGGATCGAGGCTAAATCTTCTTTGGCTATCTGAACTACGTCTTTACATGAAAGGAGTCCCGGAACCAGCGTAGTCCTGAGCTCAAGAAATTGTGTATAAGCTGCTGCTATTTCAATACTGGATTTAACTCTTTTAACTAACTCGATACCGGCGTCCTCCTCGACGCCGGTTACTCTAGCATATAACGCAGGGTTACCTAGAGGTGCTTTAACATCTATAGCTATGTGTTGAGCATACTTCAATAACTCACTTATTGCAAATGGTATGGTACCATTAGTATCAAAGCTCAGCAGGAGCTCGCTCTCCTCTCGAAGCTTCGAAAACATAACTTTCACAGCTTCTAGTTGCAATGTTGGTTCACCCCCAGTAACGTGAAAGTAGTCTACAAAAGTCTCTGCTTCTTTCACTTTTTCAATAATTTCCGGTATGCTTACCTCCTTACCTATCAATCCTTTGGCTAAGTCACAGTTCGAACACCAAGGACACTTCAAATTACATCCACTTAACCATAGAGTAAAGGATACATGTCCGAGCACATCAACTAAGCTAACTTCTTTCCATCCACCTACTATCACATACTTCTCTTCAACTCCTATTGGCACAAGTTACCTCCTCCTTTAATCCCCTCAAAAGTACTGTCCTAAAAGGTACATAAATACAAGTGTATCCAAAACATCTGTCAGCTTTCACCAGGGTTAAAATTAGTAACCTTCTATTTCGGTTGCAGTATAGTGTTTTCTTAACCGGAATTCTGTTTTCTTTCCTGGGTTCCATTGTTTTACCGGCCTGTAATATCCAACGATCCTACTCCAAACTTCAGCTTCCCTTTCACACTTTAAACACTGCCAGTGAGTACCTACACTACTCCAACCGCACCATCTGCAAACGGAAATCGTTGGTGTAATGGAGAAATAGACAATGCCTGTATTCTCTATAATTCTGCGAACCAACTTCTTTAATGCTTCTACGTCAGGCTGCTCTTCGAGGAAAAGATGCATCATCACGCCACCAGTGAACTCCCCTTGCACACGACCTTCTAGCGCGGCCCTCTCATACAATGACACAGGAGCATAGTAGGGGACAATCGAGTTGCTATAGAATGGCGAGTCACCACCAGGAATCAAAACATCACTTCTACCTTTGAAAAGCTCTCGATCTAAAACTGCTAAACGGTAACCCGTACTTTCACCAGGAACCTCCTCCACGTTGTACAGGCAACCGTCAACACCTTCGCACTCCAGCGCGTACTTTCGGATGAGCTCTACCATTCGTCGCTCAATATCGACTAGACCCTGCAAATCGCCGTTAAACCAAGCACTTGGATCTCGAACAAAATTCGCCGCGGCTTCAGGCATACCGATCAAACCGAATGTAGCGAAGTGATGGTTAAAGTGACCTAGATAAGCTTTCGATACAGGCATAAGACCTACTTTAAGGCTTCGTTCATACCTTTCTCTCCAAGTCTTTAAGACTTCTCTTGCGTTTTTAAGCCGTTCCTGTAGCAGTTCTTCAAACACACTCCACTCTCCTTTACTTAAAGCCGCTATCCTCGGCAAGTTAACCGTAACCACACCGATACTACCCGTCGCGTCGGGAAGAGCCCAAGTCCCGTAAGCTTTTCCCCCCTCCCTCGCTTTAAGGAAACTCTCATAGACATCTTCAGCGTCCGCGTAGCTAAGCTTTAAGCCGCCACCGTTATTTAACGCGTGATTAACATCGATCGTTAATCTGCAACACATTGCGTATAACGCTTCAACGTTGCTCGCGTAACCGTTTAGTAGGTAAGCACTCCCCCTCCTTGCTAATGTTTCAAAAATTAAGTCGGTGAGTTCTCCCCATCTACCACCACTCCAATCAAAACTTTTTGTAAGCATTAACGTGGGAATAGGGAACGTGAACGGCTGGCCGATGGCGTCCCCCTCTAGGTACAGCTCAAACAAGCACCGAGCAACTGTAATAGCCTCACTAACGAATTCGCCTAATAACCCACATCTCTTCCCGTTTACGATCGCTGGTCCCTCAAGGAAGCCGGGGCTTGTATCCAGCACTAAAGTTATATTGGTAAAGGGGGATTGATATCCGGCCCTAGCAGGGTAATTAAGCTCGAAAAGCATGCTTTGGAGAGCTTGCTTAATCCTAGCGCGCTCCAGATTATCGTTTGAGATGAAAGGCGCTGTGTATAAATCGAAGGCGCTAGTCGCCTGCGCGCCTGTAAATTCCTGAGCGCCCATAAAGAAGAAGTTTACGAGATGCGATACCGCTGTATCAAAATGCTTAGCGGGGCTGCTGACTATACCGGGTGTCCTTAAACCAGATTCTAAGACTTTTCGGTAACTCCACCCAGTACAGTACGGTATCCAAAGGCTATCAGGTAGCTTGTGTATGTGAATATCACCGTTGAAGTGCATTCCAACGGACTCGGGGGGAAGGTAGGAAGCTATCACATTCCCGCTTTTAACCAGTTTTTCGAAAAGATAATTCCTGAAGTTACTGTAGCTAAAATTAGTATTGGCGTTTTCTCTGACCTCCCAATCCGCGCGCCTTAAGTAAGCCTCTTCAAGCTCGCGCAGAATATCGGCTCTGTTTTTAACTAAAGCTTCGCTCAACGACATGATTTCAACCTAGAAGAATCTAATTAACATCAGTGTTATAAGAGAAAGGGAAAGTGAAGCGAAAGTATTACAAGCGAACTCTTATTCGAATAACCATGGAATGACATTTACCCTCACCCTATCTTTATCCGGCACAGTTCAAGTTTTCGGGTCGAAAATTTTCCCTTACCGCAGTCTAATTCGTGAAAATAATGAATCAGGTCAACACTGGCTCTCTCACTGGAGGTTTACTAGCTCTACGGCCTCCCCTCAGCTCTAGCTTCTAATCCTTCCTTAACGTGATGCTGAGCACCTCTACCGCACCCGTCCAAGGTATGATAAGTTAAAAGGATATGCACTCTCTGCCTACTTCTATGAAATTTATTGTTACAATGTTTAAAGTGCGTGGCTCCCAGCTGGTGCGGAGCTGATAAGGATTTATATGACCGGCGTAGAGGCTGGCCCGATGCAAACATTAGAAAAGGTATATAACTCAATTAAAAGTAAGTTCCTAGAATTCGACTTCGATAGCGTAAAAAAGCTTGTACGTGAGGCGCTAGATAATGGAGCGTCTCCTAATGATGTAATCGAACGTTCACTAAGACCTGCTATGGAAGAAGCGGGCGGGAGATTTGAGAAAGGCGAGTTTTTCCTCGCAGAACTTGTAGTTGCAGGAGATCTTTTCAAAGAAGTTATGGATGAAATCCTGATTCCGGAAATTCAAAGAAGAGGAGGATCTACAAGTGCCTTGGGTACAGTAGTTATCGGTACCGTTAGAGGGGACTTGCACGATATAGGGAAAAGCATAGTGGCTACTATGCTCAGAGCCGCAGGATTTAATGTGATCGACCTCGGGGTAGATGTACCACCCGAGAAATTTGTCGAAGCCGCAGTGCAAAACAAGGCTAACATCATTGGAATGTCGGCTCTCCTTACTACAACTATGCTCGAAATGAAAAATGTAATAGAGGCGCTGAAGCAGGCTGGAATTAGGGATAAGGTAAAAGTCGTTGTGGGAGGGGCAGCTGTAACCGAGGAATACGCTAAAAGTATAGGAGCGGACGCTTACGGTGAAGATGCCGTAAAAGCAGTTAAGATCTGCAAAGAGCTGTTAGGTATAAAAACATAAATCCTGAAAGGAAGGTTTTTACGGTATCCTCAACGAGCTCAGCCGTGCCTAGATTAGAGATTGAGGGCTTTGGTAGCTTCAACGTCAGCGAGGGTTCTAACCTCCTTGAAATTTTAAGGGAGAAAGGGGTCCCCATAGCAGCTGGTTGTGGAGGACTTGGATTATGCGGGTTATGCAAGCTTAAGGTGAAATCCAGCAGGCTCAGCGAACCCACTGAACGGGAGAAAAAGTTGCTGGGGGATATGCTTCGCGATGGATGGAGATTGGCATGCCAAGTTTACGTAATGGATGACACATCGGTTGAATTAATGATCAAGAAAAAGGGATTTAAGTTTAGGATCAGACCTAGCGTAAAGGTCGCAAACCCCCTGCTTCTAGTCCCTGTGAACGTATCTAACGAGGGAGAATCCATTGAAGAAGAGCTGTTCACAACCTTGCAGAAGCTAGGAGCTGAGGTAAACCGCTCTACAACTTTAGCTCTGAATAAGATGGCTTTAACCGCTTCGAGGGAGGGGGTTAGTAAAGTAGCTGTTATAGCTGAGAAAGAATTGCTTGATCTTGCTGAGGATTGCAGAGGTTATGGGCTAGCTGTTGACGTAGGAACAACTAGTATTGCAGTTTCGTTAGTGGACTTAACCAGTGGGGAGCTGATAGATGAACGGGCTACCCTAAACTCTCAGATTCGGTTCGGTTCAGACGTAATCTCTAGAATACAGTATTCGTTAGTGCACCACAACGGGGTTAAGCAACTTCAGGAAAGCGTCATCAGCACAGTTAACCAGCTTGTAAACGAAATAGGGGTTCCAGCTACCAGCGTCTACAAAGTTACTGTCTCTGGAAACTCGGTAATGCTTCACCTTTTTTACGGAGTAACTCCGAAAACACTTGGTTTTCTTCCCTTTAAACCAGTCTATAGGAGAGGGCTTATAGCAAGAGCTGGTGAGCTAGGCCTTAAGGCACACCCTTGCGCTAAGGTTGAGTCTTTGCCTATTCTTGGAGGATACGTTGGGGGCGACGTGGTCGGAGATGTCTTGGCTGCAGAATTATTCGAGTATAGAACCGCTATGCTAATCGATGTAGGAACTAACGGTGAGGTTGTTATAAAAAAGAATGACCAGTATGTTGCAGCCTCTACTCCGGCCGGTCCAGCTTTTGAAGGTGTAGGTCTTTACTCGGGTATGATGGCCATAGAGGGGGCCATAGAAAAAGTGGGGGTAGAACCCGATGGTAAAACCGCGTACGAGGTTATAGGCGAGGGCCCGCCTCGGGGGATATGCGGGTCAGGCTACGTGGATCTTTTAGCTGAACTTTTAAGAAAGGGTTTACTCACCCGAGAGGGGCGCTTACTCAGTGGGCCTGGTGTAAGAGAAGTGAATGGGGTTACCGCATTCCTGGTTGACGAGGAACATGGAATTTTGTTAACTCAACCCGATGTACGTAAACTTCAGCTGGCCGTAGCTGCCGTGAAGTTGACGGCAAAATTTGCAATGGAGCAACTAGGTGTAGAACTTTGTAAACTAGAGAAAGTTATAGTGGCTGGCGACTTTGGATACCATCTAGATCCGTGCAACGCGATAGAAATAGGACTCTTACCTAAAGTAGACCGCGTAATCGTAGAGTTCATAGGCAACGGTTCACTAACGGGCGCAGAGCTATACATGGTATCGAATGAGGCTAGGCAGAAAGTGTGGGAGCTGCTAGGTAAATGTAGAGTACTAGACGTTCCGAGAGATGAAAAAGCTTTCATCAATGAACTCAAGCTCGGTTGGTGAGCTGAGCCTAGCAAGCTTCGAAAGAGCCTCCGCTACAGTCCTCGCAGTGGTGACAACCCGCTCGCTTGGCGGTTTACCTAGATCAAGGTTCTCAACAGGCATGCCCACTATGTAAACTCTTGATAAATCGAAACCAACAGCACCGAAGAGAATGGAGAGTGAAAGAGCATGCGTCGTAGCTGGCAACGCCTCCCCAGTCTCGGAAAGCCTAAAAACCTTCACGCCTGAACCCCTACACAGCAAGGCGTCAACTACAATTACGATCGCCGGCTTCAGCTTACCTATTTTGCCAACAAAGTTTTCGGGAACGCTGCCAGCGTAGATCGCGGGAACCCCCCTCATCTGGAGCTCTTTATACACTAGGAAACCAAAAGCGTCGTCGCCTCGTAGTGGGTTCCCAACGCAAAGTATCAGTATACTGCCGCGTCTCATCATGCAATACTAATATATCACCCGTATATATCTGGTTACATCTGTAGAACGGGTTACGTAAATAAACATTAAAGGGCTTGAAAAGATTTTTTATGTGTCACAAATGAGTCCAGAAGGGAGAATACTCTTAGATTACCCGTTAAGCGCAAAATCAGTTACTCTAAGGTTCTGCGTATCCGCGGTTGTTTCCTGCCTCTACCTGTATTTAGCGTTCCAAACGAACGAAAGCCTCTTTAACATAGGATTCCTAGTATCCTTCACCTTTCTCTTATTGTTTAGCCTTGTTTACAGAATTATAAACTTCTTAACAATTTATAAAACGATTATACTAAAAGGTGAATACCGAAAAGAGAAAAAAGGTGGATGCATTGAATTACTTTATAATATTCTGTTATTTATTTCTCCATTCTTTTTATTTATTTTTATAAATTCTGTTTTAGCCTTAGGAATTTTATTTGGAGTTATTTCGGCAGTAGGCATCTTAGATTCTTTATTTTACCTCTACGTGAAAAATAGGGAAGCTCATCTCGGTGGCCACTTCAAAGCTTTCATAGAAAAAGGGAATAAACCTGGCTGCTATGTATGGGGTCTCAGCTTACATTCTGAGGACGAAATCGATAGGAGTTAACCCAAACCTAGTTCCTACCATTACTTGGAGATGAATCCTGCATGTGTTCTCCAGAAAGCATTCGAAAGTAGTATCTCCTGGTAGTTCTATAGCTTTGGTTAAATTTACACCGTCTTGGAATATTTTCAATCCAGATGGGTAGTTATCAGCTACAAATCTAATGAGCTTAGACCCCTTATACACATAGTATCTTGTGAAAAACGCTGTTAAACCTTTTTTACTTTGCGTGTAAAGATTTAACTTTAAATGAATAAATGATTTAGAATCCCTCAGAAAGTTGACTTCTATGAGTTTCACCGAGAAAGATTTTACGGCATATACTTCATAATACCAGTTTAGACATGAATTAATCGTAACCGGTAATGATAACAGCAAGAGAATAGTAGATAATTGAAACACTAGTTTCTTCGTCTTCGGCTTACTTTCTGCGATATAGCTGCTCATTACCAAAGTTATTACAGAAATAGGTGCTGCATATACCAAGTTGAATAAAATTACATTCTTAGTGATTACTAACGTTGCGAGGTCGCCTGAAACGCTTCCCAGTAGTATATCGATAGGCAGTTTAGCTAACATCAAGGCTACAATTATGGAAAGGACTTGCGTTACGAAGTATATGGCAAAAGACTTCGTTAAATTTTCAGCAACCCAGCCTATAATTAGACTTGCAACTATAACCGGAATTAAGTACTCCGGCTGAGTGGATAACCCAGTGAAAGCCGACTGGAAAAAAGACAAGAGATAAATGAAAAACGAGGATAAAGTTAATAGAACTACCTTAGATTTCACGTTAAACGCCTTGCCCTCAGTTTCGGGTTGAAAACCTCATCCAGGGTCTGCCCAATAAGAACAAAGCTCATAGCTAGCAACGTTATCATAACACCAGGCGGTACTACCCACCACCAGAGCATCCTGGAAAAAGCTCCGCTATAGCGGGCATTGTATAACATCCTTCCCCAAGATGGAACTCTCGGATCACCTAAATTCAAGAAACTGAGTGAGGATTCAAGCAGGATAGCGCCGGGTACATTTAGAACAAGCGTGATGTAGACTATAGGCGTTAACTGGGGTAAGATGTGCTTAAAAAGTATATATACGTCACTTGCTCCTAAAGCTCGAGCTGCTTCTACAAAAAGCCTCTCCCTTAAGGACATTACGTAAGCTCTGCAATTCCTAGCAAATCCCATCCAGCTGAACAGCGCGATCAGGAATATTGTAATGTATAAACTTTTACCTATGAACACGCTTACAGCAATAAGTAAGGGAATCAAAGGTAGAAACATCAAAGTATCTGTAAAAAACATCAATATTTGGTCAACTAAGCCACCTTTATACCCTGCTACAATTCCTACAACAAGTCCTAGTAGGACTGATACAACTGACGCTAGTATACCTACAATTAAGCTGACGCGTGTACCATGTATCAAATTCGAGAAAAGATCTCCTCCCAAGTTATCAGTCCCGAGAACACCGTAGGCTAATCCCGGTATCTTGAAGTATAATGGACTGACGGCTATTTTCACGTAGTTGTCTTCCCTGATCCTCGAGTAGATAACAATCTTTAGCTTGTATAGTCCCTTTTCAGCAAAGAGTTTCTCACCTAGATCGTCATAAGGCGAGAAACCTAAGGCTAGCTTAAGCGGTACATCTCTGGCATCAAAACGAGCAGATGGTTCAATGCGAGTTAAGTTGTATGATATTGCACCGCTATCATATATTTGATAGCTCTTTCCGTTAGGCACATCTAAGTAGAGCCTGATCCTCGCCGTCGAACCAAGCCCTCCAGCTACGGTTATGTTATAAGCGATTTCACCGTAAAAACCCTTGGGTGGGGAGTATGGGTATTCGAAGGAATAAATTAACGAGAGCTCTACTCTTCGCTCATCACTTTCCGGCGTAAATTCGCATAAAATCCAATCGTCTACGACGGTTAACCTAGAGCAATTTCCTTCAACTTTCCATCTACTACCTACAATTTTCAACTCTATATTCTCAGGTAAATCCCTATATTGTGGGAAAGCTTTAAACCAGAATGGAACTGCGTAACCTTCCGCTAGGTTTATTTCATCGGGTTTGTGTGTCGCTATAAAATCAGCGAATATGCTTATTAATATAAACGTCAAAAGCAGGAAAAGACCAAGCACACCCTTCTTGTACCTAGTAATACTTTTTATAATTTCGATTATGTTATGAAAAGTACTTGAGGTGCTCACCTCAGCCTCACCCTTGGATCTGCAAGAGCTATCAAAAGATCAGCTATGTAAAGGGATACAACTGTTAAGAAAATACTTATAAACAGAACACCTTGAACTACAGGGTAATCAAATTGCGTACTTGCCTCGAACAACCACCTACCTACACCATACCATGAGAAAATAGTCTCGGTAATTACGGCTCCTGACACTATACCCGGTAACGCGAGCGCTACAATTGTAATGACAGGGGGAAGCACGTTCTTTAACACGTGTTTCACCATAATTTCTTTTTCATCGAGACCCTTAGCCCTCGCGGTGATAATGTAGTCCTCACCAAGCTGTGTTATAAACAAGCTTCTTATCAAAAGTGCGTAACCTCCTACCCCCACTATGATCAGGGTTAAGAGAGGCAAGGTCATGTGCCACAGAAAATCGGCTATGTATAGAACAGGGTCCAATGGAGGTGGTCTACTGACACTTCCTGCTAGTGGAAATAACCTTAGATAAAATCCGAACACTAAGAGTAAGAGGAGGCCAAGGTAGAACGTTGGAAACGAGTTTAGAAGGACGCTGGTACCAATGAACGCTGTATCTATTTTTGTCCCTCTCTTCATAGCCAGCGTTAGACCAATAGCTAAACCGAAGATTATTGTCAACACTGTTGAGGCTCCCAGCAGTATAACTGTGTTAGGCAACCTCTCCACTAATTCTGCTATAACGGGCCTACGAGTGTAGAAAGAGTAGCCAAGGTTACCAGTGAATAGGGCTAGTACGTACTTTACGAACTGCGCGTGTAAGGGCTCATCTAAACCGAACGCCTTTCTTATTAGTTCTTTCTGCTCGTTTGTTAAATTAGGATTCATAAAAAAGAACGATGGATCTATACCTAACACATAATAAGGTAAAACCCTTAAAAGAGCGAATTGCAGCACAAGGGCTACGAAGAGGACCATTGCTCTATCTAGGGCTCTTTTCGCCATATACCTAGCTAAACCAGCCAACTACACCACCAGTAGAAAATTCCACAAAAAGTAAACAATTAATCTAAAAGGTTATCCGCTAGATTTGCTTTTTTTCCTTCTAGTTAAGTAGAGAACGGCGATGATCACTACCGCAATGCCTATTGCTCCTAACGCTATATAGGGTAGGTAGCGTTCCCAAGCCGGTCTGATAGTAATCGACACCGGTACTTCTTTTTCAAAGCTAGTTCCAGCTATTACAGCTGAACTGCGCACGAGTGCTTTGAAGCTTCCGCTAAGACCAGCTGTATCGAGAGACGCTTCATAAACTCCTCCTCCTTTATGGGCGGCTGAAACACTTTTCACAACGTTGTCATCACTAATCAATTGTAGAGATACAGTAGCATTTGTTAACGCGGTACCTGTGTAATCTGTTAACTTCACGGTAATTTGAAGGGAATCGCCCTCGTAAAGTGTAGTTTTCTGTAGAGTGTACTCTAACGTTAAAGTTTTAGCAGGATGCTTCTTCCAGTAGCCAGCATACCACTTTAGCAGGATATACTCACCAGGCTTCCTATCAGCAAATATGAAAGGCCCTGTCCCTATCAAGCACGTCAAACCACTTTTTGTAGGATGTGGAACTTTGCTTGGATCCCATTTCTCCCATCCGCCGTACTGCTCGAGTAGCGATTCGTTACCCCAGATGTGTGCGGGTACTAGTGCAACGTTAATGTCATAAAGATAGGTCCAGCTTGTGCCATTTATGTATGCAATAATTGTATAGTCATCGGGTAGCTCGGTTTCTATCAACTCCTCGAAAACCTTGGCATATTGTTGAGTCGGTTTGTTTAACTTTATAAACCACCAAGTGAAGTTAACGTCTCTTGCTGTGAATTTTACGCCATCGTGCCATGTAACATTATTGTTTAAGTAAAATGTGATCTTAGTACTTGGATGACCCCCAATCTCCACTTCCTCCATTTTCCATGATTTAGCCAACCAAGGCAAGTTATCTGAAACTTGATCGGGATGAGCTATGAAAAGTGACTCCAATACGTTGTTCATAACTGCCCACTCATCTCCGCTGATCGCCGTAAACGGGTTAAGAGTCCGTGGATCAGAGCCTAACGGCGTCTTATATGCTCCTCCAAATAACATGTTAGTGTGGTGCACATTTAATGTGGTGATGTAGGATTGCCCCCCAACAGGTTTTGAAAGAACAATTCCGGCTATATCAGTTCGGAATCCTACGTTAGCGATACCCATGTAAATCGGTATGTAGGGGAGGAGGTCAGCTACCTTCTCTTGAACTTTCCAGAGAGCTTGCTTAGCCTTGGATATATCCGCTGTATAATAGAACTGCTCCAGTAATTTATCAAGCTCGGGATCACTTATTCCCCAGAAATTCCAGCTACCGTCGGTCCTGAAAAGCTCGTATGCCAGTGTGGGAACCCTATCCCAACCTAAATATAAAATAAACGACTTGAAGGTCTTGGAGTATATCTGGGCTACTAGAGCTTGAAACTCTATGGCTTCTATTTCAATCGGTAAACCTACGCTACGACCCTCTTCAATTATGTGCTGAGCTTCTTGATACAACCATGGAGCTTGCTCTTGAGGAGGAACCTGAATAATTATTTTTCCAAGCTCCCTACCGTTAGGTTCATACCACTTACCGGTTTTTTCATCAAATATAAAACCGGCGTCTAGCAATACCTTTTTAGATAATTCCCTGCTGAATGGATAACTAGGTACATCCGGGTTAGACCAATCCCCGAAAGCTGGAGGTATAGCGGCCTCCACTGGTACGCCGAAACCATTGAAAACATTTCTGATAATCCAATCTCTATCAATAAGGTGGGCTACAGCCTTTCTAACAGCTGTATAGTTCCACGGATATTGCTGACAGTTTATTCCGAGAAATTGTAGATTAAAGGTTTGATATGATAATAGGTATATGTTTGGATCATCTTTAACCTCTGAAATCCTTGCTGGCTGGACAAAACATGTATCCAAGTCGCCTTTCTTGAAAGCCATTAATCGAGCATCGTAGTCTAAAATCACGGGCATTAAAGTTTCATCGACACGTGGACCATAGGGTTCCCAGCTCCATGTCTCCTGCTCGGGAGGGATTGGCGCTGGGCAGACAGTTGTTACCGAAATAAGTGTCAAAATAATTACCAGCGTTGATAAGAGTTTCCCGTCATTTAAACTAGTTTTTTTGATAATTTTGCCTCTCTTCATTGCTCTAGCCTTAAAGAAAACCTATATATAAACCTTATTTCATTAAATTCTTTGAACTGGTTTGTTAACGTAACAAGTGGCAGGCTGCGAAATGCTCCTTCTCAACTTCAACGCTGGGGGGCTCCTCACTACGACAAACATCCATAACGTAAGGACACCGAGGATGAAAACGACAACCAGAAGGAGGATTAATTGGCGACGCTACTTCTCCTATTATAGGGATTTCTCCTATTTTAACGCGGGGGTCAGGTGTTGGAATTGCTGTGATAAGGGCTTTTGTGTAGGGGTGAGCTGGACTATCTATCACCTGCTGCGAGCCCCCTATTTCAACAATCTTTCCGAGGTACATGACCGCTATTCTATCGCTAATGTGTTTAGCTAAAGCTAAGTCATGAGTTATAAATAGGTAAGCTACCCTGTGTTTTTCCCGTATGTCCAGTAATAACTTCAAGATACTGGCGCGAATTGACATATCTAACATAGAGACCGGTTCATCAGCTACTATGAAATTCGGCCTGAGGATTATCGCTCTTGCGATAGCAACTCTCTGTCGCTGACCACCGCTAAGCTCATGTGGGTACCTATTTAAAAAGTTCTCAGGAGGAGTTAACGCCACTTCTTCTAGAGCTTTGATGACCATTTCGACTTTCTCCTCCTTGCCGTTAAGGTTGCCATGTATGGCTAGAGGTTCGGCAACGATATCTATGATTCGCATCAAGGGATTTAGAGATTCATAAGGGTCTTGAAAAATTATCTGTGCTTTCCTCCTAAATTCTTTTAGTTCAACACCTTGAACCGTGGTAACGTCTCTGCCCTCAAAGAGTATTTTACCGCTATCAGGTTCCTCTAACCTTATACTCAGACGGCCTGTGGTAGTCTTACCGCAACCAGATTCACCTGCTAGGCAAAATATCTCCCCAGCTTTAACATCAAAGCTTATACCATCGACGGCCTTAAGGTATACTAGTGTTCTCCTACTTAATATGTCACTTAAACCGCGTCTCATAGGAAACCATTTCCTAATATTTACAACTTTAATTAGTGGCTCACTCATGCGTACTCACCAAGTAGGTGGCAGGCTGCGAAATGCTCCTTCTCAACTTCAACGCTGGGGGGCTCCTCACTACGACAAACATCCATAACGTAAGGACACCGAGGATGAAAACGACAACCAGAAGGAGGATTAATCAAGCTAGGCGGCTGCCCAACTATGTACTTGAATGTCTTCTTCGGTTCTTTAATGCTGGGAACGGCGCTAATTAAAGCTTGAGTGTAAGGGTGACTGGGGTTTAAAAAAACAGCCTCTGTACTACCACTTTCCACGAACTTGCCAGCATACATGATAGCCACTTTATTGCTTACTTCCGAAATAACCGAGACATCGTGGGAAATAAACACTATTGAGAGCCTTAGTCTTTCCTTTAACTCCTTTAGAAGCTTAAGTATTTGAGCCTGAACTATCACATCAAGTGCCGTAGTGGGTTCATCTGCTATTAAAACCCTAGGATTTAGAGCTAAGGCCATGGCTATAACCGCTCTTTGGCGCTGCCCTCCGCTAAGTTCAAAGGGGTATCTCTTAAGGGTCGACCTATCTAACCCCACCATTTCCAGCAAGTCAGCCGCCTTCTCCAGAGCTTCCTTCTTCGCAATCCCATCTACATGAACGATTATGGCTTCAGCTATTTGCTCTCCAACCTTGATTACAGGGTTAAGCGCGTTCATGCTACCTTGGAAAACCATCGATACCTTTCTCCAGCGGATCTCTCTTCTCAGCTTATCCTCCGGTAAACCTACTATATCCATGCCGTCAAGTACTATTCTCCCACTCACAATCCGCGCGTTTGAGGGTAGGATCTTTAGTAAGGTCATCGCCAAGCTCGATTTTCCGCAACCGGACTCACCAACTATTCCTAACGACTCTGCTTCGCCCAATGAAAAGTCAACTCCATCAACTGCTTTTACAGTCTCACCATCAACACCGTAGTACATCTTCAGGTTCTCGACAGCCAACAACATCCTAGGCACCTTTAACTAGAATCTGGGGTAAACTTAAAGGAATTATAAACTTTTAGCGAACCTTCTATGAATACTTTTAATATAATCTTATGTACCTTCATGGATAAAAGTAAATCCTCAGTTAAAAACTCTATGCAGGAACTAGCCTTTTAGAGTTGTAAAAGCATGGCTTGACTATTCGGTTCAACCATCAATTAATATCATTGGCCTTTAGTTAAGGTCCCATTCCTTGTTGAACTTGTAGATGGAGCCTGAGCACAAAGTTAGAGAAAACTGATGGCGGTAATCCTTTCTTCTCTAATTGATTGGTTTATGCTGAGCAGCTTCGTGGCCTACTTTAGCAATGATAATGGTCGCTCTGAAATAATGGTAGAACTTTCGGCTTCTATCTCACAGTTTAAAAAGCAATGAACTATGGTTTGAAATCCCTCTCTAAGCTTCGCTGAGGTGATGACCGGATATGGTAAATTAGCGCATAAGATCCGTACATGAGCGATATGAGCCCGGCAAGTGATAAGACTAAAGTAGCTATGTCAAGCATTAGTAGTCTATCGTAATCTACGCTGAAATATCTCACAGAGACAACGCCGTTCACCTCACAGGAAACACATTGCAATATCAGTAGCGCCTTCTCTGGGGCTTCACTTAGCAATAGACTTCCTTCCTTAAGTAACCTGGTTCCTGTGCCAGCATTTAATAAGCCAACCGTGCTATTATCGCGCATAAACTTTATCGTAGCGTTAAGAAGCCCGGTTGATGAAAAGTTTAAAAAATAGAATACCCTCTCGCTAGTCGCACCCGGTAGCTGTAAAATAACGCTCCTTTCGCCCTCTAAACTGAGATTAAAGCTTTCCTCGTTCAATTGATGAGGAGAAACGTAGTATGAGGTATAAAACGAAATAATTAACCCTATAGTTACGAATACTATTCCAGTCACAGCCATGAAAACATACTTACTTTTTCGCATAGAGCCAGCATTTAACATAGTGTCCAGGTTTCACTTCAACGCTGGGGGGCTCCTCACTACGACAAACATCCATAACGTAAGGACACCGAGGATGAAAACGACAACCAGAAGGAGGATTAATCAAGCTAGGCGGTGTACCAGGGATAAACTCAAGCTTTTTATCGGCTCTAAGCGTTGGCACGCTAGCCATCAACTTCTGAGCATAGGGATGCTTCGGACTGGTGTAGAACTCTTCGCTTTCCGTAAACTCTATAATCTCTCCGGCGTACATAACAGCCACCTTGTCAGCTAACTCGCTTGAGAGAGCTACATCATGAGTTATAAAGATGTAATTTACACCGGTTTCAGATTTAACTGACTTCAGTAAGTTCATTATATTCGCTTGAGTTATTACATCGAGAGCAGAGGTAGGTTCATCCAGTATAATGACATCGGGCTTCATTATAAGCGCCATAGCTATTACAGCCCTCTGCTTCATACCACCGCTTAGCTCAAACGGGTAACGCTCGGCAAAGCTTTCATGGACGCCAACCATCCTAAGGTACTTCTTAGCTTCTGAAAGAGCTTCCTCCTTGGATATACCGTTGTGGATCATAAGGGGCTCAGCTATCTGGAACCCAATTTTCAAAACCGGGTTTAACGAATTCTGGGCGGCTTGAAAAACAATAGAAATTTTTCTCCATCGAATTTCTTTACGAAACTCTTCTTCATCTAGTTCCATGAGATCCTGACCGTTAAGGAAGAGCTGCCCGTCAAAGGTATGGATATTGCGTGGAAGTAAGCGTATGATCGCCCTAGCCAGCGATGTTTTTCCACATCCGGACTCGCCGACTATCGCTAAGCTTTCACCCCTGTATAAATCAAAACTAACCTTATCGACTGCTCTTACTATCCCCTTTCTTGTAGCATAGTAGAGGCGTAGATCTTTGATACTTAAAATAGTTTCAGGCATGCAACCACCCTTACATCTCTCTTAGCCTCGGGTTAACTATCTTATCCAAGGCAAACCCTAAGAAAGCAAAAGCAAATGAAGTAATCATTAACATTATAGCTGGTTCGAGCACCCAGTAGTATAGACCTCGATAAAGTGCACCGTTAGTGTTAGCATCATTTAGGACTTTACCCCATGTTGGAAGGAATGGATCCCCAAGCCCAAGAAATGATAATGAAGCTTCGAGGAAAACATACCCAGGAACAGCTGATACTAAGCCGGGTATTACTGGCGGAAGGATTTTAGGAATTATGTAGAAAAGTATGATCCTAAAATCGGAGGCACCATAGGCCTGAGCGGCTTCAATATAGGGGTACTCTTTTATCTGCATAACGAGAGCTCTTGTACCCTTAATCCCACCCCCGAAGATACTTAAAACTATTACCACCGCAAGAATAACCCAAATATCTAATTTATAGAAAACAGAAATCATTATGAGGAATGGCAGGAACGGCAACACCATGTAAACCTCGGTTATCCTCTGGATAAGAGAATCTACCCACCCACCGTACCAGCCGCTTATCGTCGCGATTAATAACTGGATGAACGTTGTAAGTAGAGATGCTGTTAAACCAAAAGCTAAGGCGATTGGAGCCCCCCAAAGTAAAGGTATTTCTAGCGGCCTTCTAAGGTGATCAGTTCCAGCTGGTCCGTGAACCGTACCGTAGACCACCGCCCTAGCGTCAAAGCCCGTTTGCGCGCCGAAAACCACTGCCTCGATCACTAACTTATAAGTCCCTTTCTCCACTTCGAATTCGCCGCCTTCAAGCGAGGTTTCATCAACTTTTCCGAAAAGAAGTTTAAGTACAGTAAGCCTTTCACTAGTGTTTACCGAGTATTTTTCACTATAGAAGCTGGTTAAAGTCTTGAGTATATTATTACTTATTGAAATATATAGCTTATCATCGGGGGCCCCTAAACCATACTTCACTATAGTGATACTGTCACCGCTAGGTTTTATCCAATTGATTGTCACTAAAGGCGCTCCAACCCCTGAAAAGTTTGAAAAGAGGAAAACATTGAACTCGCTCGGCAGCTCGTCAAAATCGTATGTAAACCTGAACTCTAAAACTATTTTTTTCATATCTAGACCTGGTATCTCTATTTCAGCTTTACTTACATAAGGCGAACGAACACGTGAATCAAGTAAGATAGTTTTAGGGAGCCTTTTACTGGAGAAAAACTGGATCCACTCCGGTGCTGCTGTGCGTGGATTATCGATCCACATAGCTTCCTGACCTCTCCACATCCTGATAGCCTTGTCGTAAGGTATTACTAGGATCGTGTATATGGATAAAAAAACTAAGAATATAAGTATCCCTATACCTATTGCCCCTGATTTATAAGATAAGACTTCCTTGATAATGCCCTTGCCCCTTCCCTCCCTGGTAGAGCTCATACTCTCACCCAAACTGAGCCTTTATCCTAGGATCAAGAAGACCATATGTTAGATCGAGTATTAAGACCGTTGCCATTAGAAGATAAGCGTAAATTACGGTTATACCTAGTATCACAGGTGTGTCAAAGTACTGTATTGCCCTCATGGTCACTAGCCCTAAACCTGGCCACTCGAAAACGGTTTCTGTAATTATCGCACCACCCCACGAGCCAATAAGACCTAAAGCTAAACCTGTCACTATAGGTGGCAATGAAGGTCTAAGTATATATCTGGTCTCTATTAGCCTAGGTGGGAGACCCTTCGCTTTTGCAGCCTCAACGTAGTCCTCGGTCGAGAAAATCAAGAAAAAAGTGCGGTTACTATATACACCAAGGAAAAACCCAGAAATTATCCATGAAAGCATCGGTAAAACCATATGTTTTAACACGCTGAATGCATACAGTATCGGATCCTTTGGGGGAGGGGTATCTACAAACCCTCCGGGTGGCAGAAGGTAAAGCCAAGAATAAAATATCAATATGAGAAATATACCGTAAAACCAGCCAGGAATAACAGACGTTGGTGCCAGCGATATAACCAGCTTATCGAATCGGCTTCCATGATGTCTGGAAAGGTATAATCCCAAGAAAAGGTGTAGAAAGAAATTGATTAGTGTAACAGTCGTGAAAAGTATAACTGTTGCAGGCAGCCTTTCTAGGATTATGTTTTTAACTAGGCGTGAACCTGCATCGCTAGTCATGAAAAGCGCCCGTCCTAAATTTAGGCTTAACGCATCACGCAGGTAAGCTACACTCCTAATTAAGAAAGGTTGATCATAACCAAGTCTTTTTATTTCGTTTTGATAAACTTGTTCTACTATTTTATCTCTCTCAGCACCGGATAGAACCCTATATGCGGGGTTCCTGTTTATACTATCTTGGATACTGGTTCGCAAATCAGCCTTAATCAATTCGTCAACTTTGCCGCCCATATTTGCAACTAGGATAGTCAAATAAGTTGCTATAATCATAGTAATGAACAACGTTACTCCTCTTTTGATTATATATTTCATTAAACCCTTTACAGCCATATATTCTTAGCCCTCTTTAAGGGCTAATATAAAAACCTTTATCCGGATAAGGCCATACCACAGCTGGCACCTGCCTACGCCAGTCTAATCTGTATATAATAAATATTTTTTAATTTATTGCAGTAATTCATTAAAAATTATTTAATTAACTAAAGTTATGTAAGCCAAACAGACTGAAAAGTACATGCTATCCTGTTGAACTATACTTTTATTATCGAAATACTTCAGAAGATTAAAAATTAGTTTGAAAAACAAAAATAAAATACTGTTTAAGTCTTTGGTTTCCTGATCATCGGTAACGCAAGAGATGAGATAGCTAGAATTATGGCTAGGACGGCTAAAGCCATAAGGAGACTTGCATTAGACTCCAGTGATTCGACCCGGTTTTCAATGCTTTCGAGCCTGGATGTGACGCTTTGCTCTAGGCTATTGATTTTTGCTTCACTACGTCCGAGTACTGTCATCAGGTAAGCTAATTGCGGGATAGTTATGAAAGAGGCCTCAGTCGTAGCTGGCATGGCGACATCTTTGCTTAAAGCGAATGTTAGCACACGGTACGTGCCTGGAGCCAACTTCCCGGTTTCTAAGCTGCCTAGCGTGACGCTCCAAACACCATCGGCTTTTGCAGTAGCATCCCCTTTAGCTATTACGTTGCCTTCGCTATCTAGTACCATATACTTAATAAATTCTATCTTGTTAACAGGGTAGGGCTGTCCCTTATAACTAACCCTAAACGTTATCGTAGCCTCAAGGCCTGGCACAACGTTCTCTGGAACCTCTACCTTCACCTCTGGAATTGGGGGTTCAGCTAGCCAAGCCCATCTATCGGCCTTGTCTGGATAGTTTCTAAAGGCTTTGTGAACAGCTGTGTGCGCCGTGTAGTCGACACTATCTAGGTAGAATGGTCCATCGCCAACCCAGAAGTGTTTATGGGCCTCGTACCAAGATTTTAATGTTTGGTACCTTGCTTTTGCCTCATCCTGTGTTATGTATTGAGAGTTAAACTCTGGGAATGGTATGTACCCAGTTGTAATGGCTTCCTCTAACATTTCAGATAAAATATCTAACGAGGGCCCACCTATGTAGTTCATCCACTCAACCTTCATTTTATCTGCCTTATCTGCGCTAAATGCTAACAGTCCTTTCTCTTCCGCTTTAACACCAATAGCCGTTATATGCCACGGGTGATTTGGCCAGCCTGCAAAAGAGGAAACAATAAACTCTGCTTCAGGGTTTGTGTAATTTACATAATACTCAACTATAAATGGTGACGTACTTACAACCCTCCAAGCCACGAAGTACTGCCTCCATGAAGTAAAGCCAGGCAGTGCGGATTCATCGTAAAGTGGGCTGTCAGGATCAACCCTGTAGAACGTTAAAGGCCAACTCCAGACCCAATCCGCTAAAGTTAAGGTGGTACCATCGTGATACTTAATCTTACCCAGTATGTCACCATAATTACAAATAATTCTAGCCAAAGCGGCCTTCGCTCCAGCCTCATCTGCAGTAACGACTTTTTTAGCCTTTGTATCATAAGCGTACCAAGCATCAGCTGGCACTTCAATTTTATCGACAAAAGTTAGTTTTAACCAGTCACTGGAAGCTATAGTGGAAACATCTTTGGAAACATATAGTTCAGCCTTCACTAGTCTTTCCGGCATTGGCATACCAGTATATGGATTTATGAGAAAAGCATAGGATTCAGTTGGCGTTATAAGGACACTATCATAGGCCCAGTTTGTTCCTGCAACCGTGTTCCAAGGATCAACTAAGACTTCTCTATTGCCAGCTCTAAAAGTACCTCCTACCTTATCGATAAACCTGGCGGTCCTAGACCACAGAGCTGCAGAGAAACCACCACTTAAGTCGGCTGCTATGGTAACGTCTTTCCTGTAAAGATAAGGTACAATTTGGTCAACAAGCCAAATTCGAACAGAATCTTTGAGAGCCAGCTCGGCAGCCTTTGCCATTAACTCTTGCCTTTCTTCAATAGAAGTGAAACCCCTTTCCCAAAGCTTTTGTGCTACCTCATAAAATATCGGATCTGGCTTGTACGCCTGCCATAAGGGCTCGGGTCTACCAAGCGGTGTGTAGAAATAACCCCATACATCAGCATCATCTCTGCTCACGGCTGAGGTAATCCAGCCTCCAGTGTAAAAATGCCATTGACCGTCAGCTAGATTACCCCTAAGCCATATTGGGGAAGCCTCTCTCGAAGTCTTATACATGCGCTCAACAGTAAAGCCCAGCTTCTCCAATTGATCGGATACGTAGTCGCCGATCTGCCTCCTCTGATCCTCAGTCCTAATCAATGCTTTAAGAGTAATCGGCTTACCTTTATAATACCATTTCCCTTCCCTAAACTCACAGCCCATTTTAACAAGTTCCTCGAATATAACCGTCTTAGCTCTCTCTGGGTTATAGGAGTAAGTTGCTTCCAGCGTTTTCACGACGTCAGCGAGTTTAGCATAGTCGGGGAAAGCTGAAACTAAAGGTAGCCACTTGGGTTTAGCGAAGCCGAGCATTATTTCATCGGTTACATATTTCCTATCAATAAGCCAGTTCATAGCTTCCCTGATCTTTGGATTAGAAAACGGGTTGAAACTACCGTCTTTAAACTCGGGACCTACAGGGTTAAAAGTTATTTCAAAGTATAGGCCGAACGCGTACTTGTAGCCTAAGTTTGGATCAGTTTTTATTCTTTCAACTAACTTCGGATCGGCACGTACATCGATAAAGTAGGCATGAATATCACCTTTACTAATCATATCTACGACTTTCGCCGGCTCACTTTCTTTAACCCAGACCACTTCATCAAGCCACGGTCCATAGGGAACTTCTGCCTCAGGAGCAGCCGAGACAGGGATTAAAAAAGCGAAAGTACTTGCGATTATTATCAAAGCCAGCATTAAAGCTTTCGTTTTTTTGTTTCTCATCGTAATCCTTTCTTAAAAGAGCTTTATATTTCTTACTTTATTTAACTTGAGGAGTTTAACATGTAAAGCCAACTACTTATTAATAAGAGTCGTAGAGACAGGCACTGTGCGCGGAACCATGGCGTTAATTATTATTATACTATTGCTTCTAGCAACCTCTGTTAGCCAGCCTGCTCAATTGAGCTTTAAGGGAGCTAGGGTAACCGCTAACGGTCAATTGCTTGCATACGGCCAAGCCGAGTTAGATGGAATGCTTCACCCTCTTTTAGTTTTAATTGACATTAGTCGCGGTACGGTGTTCTCTGCTTATCTCGAACTTGATACAAAAGGGGTTTTTCTGGATGCAGTTGAAGACAACTTAAGTATAGTTTCTGTTGGATATTTTCAGGATTCGCCCTTCAGCCGCTCAATGCTATTTGCTGAGTTTCGCAGTAATGAATCAAGCTATGAGATAACTCGTGTGTTGAAGTTAAGCTCCGGTTTCGGAGATATAGCTAAGTCGGTAGCTTTCTTACGCAATGGCTGCGTCATCGCTGGTTTAAGCCAGAACCCGGATACCGGTGTAAGCGATCTGGCGGTTATTACCCTCAAAGGAAACGGTGAAGTTAGCGAAGCAACTTCTTTTGGCGTACCTTACTACCATAGCTTCGTGGAGAAAGCATATGTAGTAAATGAGGGATTACTACTTGTCGGCGCTACATGGAGCTATAATGTGTCAATGTCGGATGTCCTAGTAGTATACGTTAATGGTTCTAGAATAATCCATGCCTTAACCTTGGGTGGAGCCGATGTGGATGAAGGATTAGCTGCTTTACATGACTTCAATGAAGCAATAGTGTTAGTTGGATCGACGAGAAGCTCCTCAAAAGGCTACAGTGATAGTTTTTACGCTGTTACGAGTAAAGATAGCATTAGAGTCGTGGCTTTCGGAACTCCCAGCTATGATGGCTTTATCGACCTTCTACCTTTTAACGGTAAGCTGTACCTTCTAGGCTACACTGTCTCAAAGGAGCGAGAAATCGGTGTAATTCTTCTAGTAAAAGAAAGTAAACCTCTCAAGGCTGTTGCGGTGACCTGCGACCGAGACCTTGTACCTTTAGCTATCGGTCAACGCGAAGGCCATATAGTTGCAGTTTTTAACAGTGAAAACTCACTGTTAATTTTAACGCTCGATGAAGAGCTGAAACCGTTGAATGCATCATTGATAGGCTATGCTGCTATTGAATGCATCAATGTACTTGAGTTAAATGATCTCGAAGACCACTGCGAAGATCTGACCAATAAATATATCATACGCGGTCAGTCCTTGGTTTCGAGAAATATTCCCCTGACTGTGGGAGAACTTAAAGCATCGATAGGGAAAGTAGATTTACCGGTTAAAAACTTAAAAATAGTAGCTGGTAAGTTCGAGGAAAAGGAGCCATTTCTAGAAGTCATTGTGAAAGTTATCGAGGGGAATATCCCTCTTCTCGTGGCGCTACTCCCACTAGTTGCTATTTTAATTGCACTCATAATGGCTAAGCATAGAAGGTGAGATTCTATATCTGAGAGAGCGTTACGTATGGTTTCTCTAGAAATGAGCGCGATAAATTACCGTATACTAAGATGGCTTTGCTCCTAACGTAAGTTATTTAAACCGTGATAGATAGAACCGAACGGCGCCCCGGTCGTATAGCCCGGTCAAGTAAGCCTTTTTCGGCCTTGATTGCCGGCCTCTCGAGCCGGAGAGGGGAAACCCACGGAAAACCCGGGTTCAAATCCCGGCCGGGGCACCTGTTAGGCAAAGGAAATTTATAGGGTTAGAGGAGCACCTCTTAATTCATGGGACGTAAGGAGGTTTACGCGATTTTAATGCTACTGCTAGCGGCTCAAATAGCCGTTTCAGCCCCTCTAGAGTTAAGCTTCGAAGTAGCGGTTGTCGACTCTTTGGGGAAGCCGGTTGAAGGAGCAATTGTGGTGTTTATCAACGCGAGAACGTTGGGAGCTGCTTATATGGGTAGAACCGATTCCTCTGGGAGGCTGGAGGGATTCGTACAATCTGGCGAATACTACCTTTTATATGTAGTTAAGGTGGAGGAGGGCAGGTTAACTCACTTACCCGTTAAGGTGGATTTGACTGGCTATCCTAGGGCGCAGAACTTAGAAGTCAGAGCAGTGCTGTACCCTGCGGCACGTATTAACGTAACCGGTAGAATAGTGTATATAGGCGAGGCGTATGCTGGTAGGGTGAGGGTTCAAATCCTAGACAAGTATGGCGTTCCTCTTTCTAAGTCGCTGAAAGGTGGCGAAGTAGTAGTACAGGATGATAGTAAAATAACTAAGATGAACTCCACTGTAGTTGATTTATACGGAGCCACTCTGGATTATACTGCGCTTAAAAGAGGATTAGGTTACGCTCCTTTAAAAGAGACTGAAGCCCTTATTCCAATCGACTATCCCGTTGTAGCTAGGGTTAACTACCTTTTAGTTATGCTGCGCGAATCGACGCTTAAAGACTTATTCATAGATTTCGGTTCTTTTGAAAACCCTTTGGTTCTTAGCTCGAGCCAGGATGTTTTCACTGTTGACCTGCTAAAGACAAGCCTTGAAGGCCAAATCCGTTCGGTTAAAATGGATTTGGATTCTGCGAGGGCTCTGATTCACGGGTTCGAAACCCTGGGTTTCTATATTCCTGAGATGAATGACCTTTTGAAAAGAGGAGAAGAATATGTACAGGCAGCGGAGGAGCGGTTTGCTCGAGGAGGTAGGCCTGAGGAGATCCTGCCTCTACTGGAAGCCAGTAGCGCTTTAGCTAACGATCAGATTCCCAAGCAACTTGGATTTATTCGCGATGTAGCAAAAGCCGGAGCTGTGATCATGCCCAGCTTCATAGCCGTATTCGCGGCCGTCTTAGCATTTTACTTTTTCGATAGGGAGCGAGCTAAGGTTATCGGTTTCTCGATCGTTTACATGCTTTTCGTTGTAGCATTCGCATATCTTTACCCGGGATTCAGGTTACTGTGGTCCCTAGATCGATCGTTGTTCCTCTTAACGGTTGGAGGAGCTTACGCATTATTTGTTATTGCTGTTTTTGCGCTTCCTAGGATAATAAAAGAACCAGAGTTGCCGAGCGAAATCGCGCTGGGTGGATTGATCGCCGTTGCGTTCACCCTCGGTAAAAGGTACTCGAAAATCAGGGTCTTCCGAACAGTTATTATGATTTTCAGCATTGCTGCGTTTATATGGGCATTTACTGTATTGGCCACTTTCGGTACCGTGTATGCTAAGATTGAAGAGAAAGATTTTGCTACCTACCCTGAGAACGTACTTACGATTAAAAGAGCTGTTAACGGTGTTCCGCAACCGTTGAACCCGGACCTAGATGCATTGCTTTTTGAGGGGCGTAAAGATATTGCTTACCCCTACTTTATAGTTTACAATAGGCCTGATGAAAGACTGGAGATAATAGTATCCTATGCTGGGCTTGAACGTATTGTGCACTTTGCTGTAGGAGTCGATAGAGAGGAGTTTAGGCTTAATCCACTCTTCCTTAACGCGGTTACTCTTTACAAGGCTTTCGATAACAATAGCGTGATCCTCCCATCCTCTATCTGGACTTCTCTCGGTTTAAAAGGCGGAGAACCTGTTTACATATTAGTCAAAGGGGAAAGGCTACAGCTGAAGGCTGCTGGCTACTTTGATGAATCACTGATCAACGAGTGGAGTAACCCGGATGGTTCACCTTTAAAGCCCTTTATAATTCGAGAAGGTAAACCAGTTTATGCAAACAGCTCCGACTTTTTAATAGCGCACTACTCTCTACTTATGCGTTTACTGCCGCAATTCGAGGGTGGATACTCAAGCATATTTCTACCTTACCAGATCTCAGCGGAGCCTCTAGGCGAGGAACAAGGCTGGCTCTTCGCCAATGAGGTAGTTGATAGGAGAGGTGAAAATTACATCGCTATTACATGCTATGGAAGTAAATGCTCAAGGGTGTATTATGGAACTCGGGTTGAAAGCATTTTCCAGAAAGAGGCAACTTTCCTGGTACCGCTAGTAATAGTTATCATCAATGTACTAATGAGCATGTTAAGCATCATTAGAGAACGTAAAAGAGAGATATTTATCTTCATGACCGTCGGTTTTAACCCAAGGCATATAGCCTTAGTGTTTCTCGCCGAAGCTATCATCTACGGACTCCTGAGCGGCGGTTTTGGTTACGTAGCTGGGCTCACCACCTTTAGGGCTCTCAGTATTTTTGCCCAAGGGCAGAACTTGATGGTAAGGGAGAAGATTGAATGGTATTGGAGCTACATCGCTATCGCACTAGCGGTTGCCGTCTCCGTGATTGGTGCAATTAAGCCTTCAATGGATGCAGCTTACACGTTTGCGCCCACGGAAATCAGGAGGCGTAGAATCGCGGAGAGGAGAGAAAAAGTTAAACGAGAGGAGTTTTATCTAAGAACCGGTGCTGCGAAAACTTTCTCGATACCCGGCGAGATTATAGCTGATGAGGCAGAAGCCGCGTTCTCTTACATTTATTCGAAGCTAACTGAGCTGAGCTATGGAGAACTGGAATCTGTTGAAAGATTACAGGATCTGCCAATGGAAATCCGCTCCGATGGAACTAGAATTAAAAGGTTCCAGTTCAACTATGTTAGCACTACAGAGAGCGGTTTAAAGATAACTATGGAATGCGAGCTGCGGTTCGTGTTGAATCCGGGTGCTGAAGCTTACAGAGTAGAGCTTGACTCAAAACCGGTGGGCCATGCCCCTATAAGCCATATGGATTACGCAGCAGATCTAGCTAAAAGAATTGTGGGCGACTGGATGAGGGAAAGGGAAAAGTTACTGCAACCCGGCTAGCTGAGTTTTTCCTCAACCCATTTAACCGGCTTAGGCTTAAGGTATTCAATCCTTCTCTTCACTTCCTCTAACTCCCTTTCTGCCCCTCTTAGCTTCATTTCAGTTTCCTTAAGTTTTTCCTCAATAGCTTTCCTTTTACCGCTTATCTGGTAATATTTCAGCTCGAGAGACATAAGCTCCTCTTGGCTCTTCGCTTTCCTCATGGCCTCATAGGCTTCGTCTTCAAGCTTTTTCGCTTTCTCATAGAGATCTTTTAACTTTCTCTCTTCTTCTTTTAATTTTTCGGTTTCCTTTATCAGCTCCTCTCGTTTCCTTTCTAACGCTTCTAAACTAAGAGACTCCATCGACTCCCCCTAAACCCTTCGAGATCCTCTAGATTAGCTTTCCGTCCTGCTACCATCCTAGCCAGGCGCTCCAGAACAGCTGGCTCCAGTCCAATTTTCATTAAATCTTCCATAGAATACCCCTGTTTAAACAAAGCTACTGCTGTTTCAAAATGCTCATATGGGAAAACAACCCATCGATTAACTACTCTCGAATAATAGTCTGGAGTGAATTGGCTCCACGGCTTTAAGTACACTGATAACGTTAGCAGCTTCTTGAACCCTCTTCTACGAAGGTAATTTAACGCGAGCTGCATAGTTTTCCCAGTATCTACAATATCGTCTACAACGATAACCTGCGTTGCCCCTATCGGTTGACTAAATTCCTCTTTGAGATGTGGTTCAGAACCACGCGAGTTAGGGCCAGTGTAGTACTCGACATGCAAACTGTAGATCTTCTTCACAGCAGTTAGATCTGAAAGTAGTCTGGCGATTACTAGCCCCCCTCTAGCTATTGCTATAATAGCATCGAATTCGATCTCTTGAAACTTATACGCCAAATTGATGACGTCTTTTAGGAATTCATTCCAAGTTAAAACTTCGAAACCTGGGACTGGGTCCTTTTCAGTCAAATGTTTACCCACCGAGTCATTACTAATACCCTTTAAATCTCTCACCTCTAAAGCAAAACTTGCGGTGAGTACTTTGCCGATAATTTTCATCGGTGGAACACCAGGTGTAGGTAAAACAACTGTCGCTAAGGAGCTAGCAAGAAAAATTGGAATCAGTTTCCTAAGCCTCGGAGAGCTGGTTCAAGAGGAGGGTTTTTACACAGGTTATGACGTAGAGAAAGGCGCGTACATAGTTGACATGGAAGCTGTTAAACGAAAGCTTGAGACTTTGGTTAAGGGAAGAAGAATGATTGTGGAAGCACACATAGCTAGCGGTTTACCTTCCGAACAAGTTGAAGTAGCGGTGATCCTGAGATTAGATCCACGGGTTTTGGAAAAACGGCTTAAAGAACGCGGTTACCCATGGGCTAAGGTGGTTGAAAATGTTCAAGCGGAAATCCTTGACTCATGTTTGATCGAAGCCGTGGAAAACTTCGGAGTCGACAAGGTTTTCGAAGTGGACACTACAGAGAAAACTGTTGAATCAGTGGTTGACGAAGTGTTGGCTATTATAAGGGAACGAAAAGGGAGCAAACCGGGTAGCGTAAACTGGCTTGAAAAATTGGGGGAAAAAGCACTCGAATACCTAGAAGCGTAGAAACAGCTTTAAGGTAGATATATACTCCGAGTTGATGTCAAAGCGATTCCAGACAGTGTTGGTGCTAGTTACGCTGGCTGCAGGGTTTCTATTGGCTACCATATACCCATCTTATAGATTTGAGAACTCAGAGTTTAAGGAATTAAAAGCGAGAGGTGGGCCATTCACTCCAGTTGCTTTCATTTTAGATAATACTCCTCTTGAAGGAGTCAATGTATCAGTGTTAACCTCAAGCTATTTGTTCCTTGAAGGTGAGGAAGCTCTAGTGTGGCTAGGCCAATATAAACTTTCCCAGACGAGAACATACTTCAGCTCTAGCTACACTGTAATTGTCTTAGTGCTGGAAAATGGTGGCCAAGGTGAAGCGCTTCTTTTCGATAACTTGAGAGAGGGGATGGAGGTCTACGCTTTCATACCGGAGAGAGATGATTACCAAGTAGTGCCTTTGCTAAGGGTAATCAGCAATAAAAGCCTAGTTGAAATTTATGGTAAAGCCCATGGTATTGATTCTGTGCGTGTTTACGCGTACGCATACCCCGAGGACTTTAACGCATCCATGAAGCCTAGTAGTAATCTCCTAGTTGGAGAGAGCAGAGTAGTTAACAGCAGGTATTTACTTAGACTTGAGCGAGGTAGTGGACCGCTAACCTCCAGTGGTAGGCCTCTTATTGAAGTTAACAGTACTTTAGTGATTTACGCTGAGTGTGCATATCACTTCATAGACCTCCTCAATGTTTCTGATTGGCGAATCCGTCTGGATTTCAACTGCGGTGGATAAGGGTTGAAGCGATACTTTTAACCTTTGCAGCGAATTTTTCTGCGAAATTTTTAGCGTCTTCCATTTTCACAGCTTCACTAGTAACCCTGATAACAGGCTCAGTGTTTGAAGGCCTCACAAGCACCCACCCTTTCTCCAGCTTAACTTTTACACCGTCGATTAATTCAACAGTATAACTTGAGATAAGCTCTTCCTTTAAGATTTTCATAACCTTCTCTTTGTGTTCATCTGGAACCTCAACTTTAACCCTGTATGTAGGATATAGGGGAGGTACCGCTTGGGATACTCTACCCAGCTGCGATACCGCCTTAGCAAAATAAAGCAGTGAGAGTAGCCCATCATCCAGGTTGCAGCCATTCCAAGTTACGTAGTGTCCACTGCTCTCAACCCCTAAAATTGCACCCTTGCTTACCACTTCCCGTACAACGAACGTCCTCCCTACAGGAACCCTGTACACCTTATACCCTTTCATGCTCACTAGTTCCTCTATAACCATTGAACAATCAACATTCGCTACTACGTCGCCAAACCCCACACCTTCAAGCATTACTGCTGCAGCCTGCTCAGCGCTTAGCACTCTCCCCTTCTCATCGACGAAAACTACTCTATCACCATCACCGTCTAGTGCTACGCCGAAATGAGCTTTCCTTTTAACGACTTCTTCTCTCAGCTCAGCTAAGCATTCTGGAGTGGGTTCCGAGCCTCTCCCCGGAAAGCGTGGATCGGGATCCGCGTTTAACGCGTAAACTTCGAATCCAGCATCCCTTAGCAGGCGAGGCGCAACGAGCGAGGCTGCTCCATTGCCGCAGTCGACCACTACTTTAAGATTTGAGAAGGGGGCTTTCGATAGGAGAAACTCTTCATACTCTGGAAGCACTTCATGTCTCGCATACCAGCCCGGTTTTCTACACTCTAACTGTGAAAAGAAAAGGTGCTTAATTTTGAAAATATCTTCGCCCACCATGGGATCCCCTCCACGCCTAAATAGCTTGACGCCATTCCATTCTGCTGGCAGATGAGAAGCTGAAATATACGCGGCTGCGTAACCCCTGTGGATTGACATATATATTACAGCTCCAATAGGTACAGCTCCTATATCGATAGCGTCTGAGCCTCCTGATAGCAAGCCTGAAAGTAGAGCTAACCGGAGAAGGGGTGAGCTAACCCTAAGATCCATCCCTACAGCGTAGCTACTCTGAAAGTAATGTGAGACGGCTAGCCCGATTCGAGACACGACATCAGGCGTGATTTCTCGACCGTAGATGCCCCGAATATCGTATAATCTGAATATATTTTCGATACCTTTAGGTAGCATCATTTCCTAACCCTCATTTGTTTTTATAAAAATTTAGGCCTAGCCCAATTTCTTTGGAGATGAAGGAATATTATGTTTGAAGAAGTAGAAAAGTGGTGGGAACTCTAAAGGAGTCCACGTTCCTCCTCATTTTCTTTTAACCAAAAAATCATGTAACCATATGTTAAGTTCTATCTTTATCTTCCCTTTTCAAAAATCCAATAGAAACTCCTTTATGATCTATCCTTTTAAGTTTATTTGCTATTCCTTTGGGCAGTAAGTCACCAATCTATTCCACCAGTTTTAGCCTAAAAATGTTTATGAATTTTAAAGCTTTGAGTATATCACTATAAGTGTAGAATATTATTTTCCTTCAGGCTTGCATACTTTTAAAATTTTGTTGATCGTACGCTCCATATCATCTGGGTGGACATCATATGGATCGAAAAATTATGAAGTTAAAGAAAACTGGACTTAAATCTACGTCCACTATGTTTCCAACCTTGAAATTCTCAGCGTATTCTGGCAATACCAACTCTTTTGCCTGCCTAATCGACTCTTCAATAAAGTCTACACCGTAAGGTGTAGGTTTATATTTTTGTAACAAGGTAGCGAAGCATTAATCCATTGCCGCAGCCTAAACCAATAACCCGCCTGTCAGAGTCTATCGGGCTCAAGAATAGGCCGTAAATCTCATCTGGGTAAACGTTAAAGCCGTTAGGCCTTAAAACATCTGCCCCGTTATTGCTTTTCCAGTACATTTTCCACAAACTCTCTTTCCTTTTTTATAATGACGCTTCCATGGGTTTGAAGTATGATTCAGGGGTCGATGGGCAAAACATTAGCGTCTATACACACCTTGTAAACACGCGGTGCGTACTCTGATACCTTTCGTGCGCCATGGATTATTACTCGCATGCCGCGTAGTGCTGCTTCATGCTCGAGTAGGAAGTAAGCCTCTGTGAAGAGGTCGTTTTCAGGAGCCCAGTAGTAGAAGTGTACCATACCGCCCTCTGGCTTAAGGCACTGGAATGCACAGTCAAGGTACTCGTAAGCGCCTTTCGGAAGCGGCATAACAACCCTATCGCAGCATTTATACCAGCAGCTTGCTTTTAAGCGGACGTCGCCAAGCACTGGTATAACCTTATCCTCCAGCTTATTGAGCCTGACATTCTCCTGCATGTACCTAAAGGCCTCTGGATTGAGCTCTATCGCCACAACTTTCTCCACCAGGGGTTGTTTCCTAGCGATCATTAAGGCATAGGGTCCAACACCCGCGAACATCACCATTACGAGCTCACCTGGCTTTACCTGTTTGGATATTCTAAGCCTCTCTGTCGCCTCCCTTGGAGAAAAGTACACCTTAGTTATGTCCAGCTTTAACTTCACCCCGTGCTCTACGTGTATAACTTCTGTGCCCCCCTCGCCAGCGATTACCTCATATTCCCTTAACCTAAAAGCTCCCTCCCTGCCCGAGGTTTTGGCTAAAACAAGTTTTACATTTCTATGAAGTTTCATTAATGTTTCCCCAACTATTCTCTTGACTGTTTCAGGTGCCTCAGGGGAAAACTCAACCACGGCGATAGCCCTTTCTCTCGATCCTATAATATCGAAGCTCGATGGCACGTACTTAACGTCTTCGCATAAAGTTTCAGCTAGGATTCTTTTCAAACTCATACGCGTTTATAACACGGAGCCCTTAAATACCGTCTGCTTAAACAATGCTGTATGAAAACGTCACGTATACCCAGTTTCTATAAACTGAGTATTGATGAGCGTTTGAAGGCTGTCGCGGAGTTCGCGGGGCTTACAGGCGAGGAAATTCAGCTTTTAAAACAATTCGGTAATCTTGATTCCAGCATTGCCGATAGGATGATCGAGAACGTGATAGGAGCAATGAGCTACCCGCTAGCTGTTGCTGTGAACTTCTTGATCAACGGTAAGGACTACGTCGTCCCGATGGTTATAGAGGAAGCTAGCGTAGTGGCAGCGGCAAGTAATGCGGCTCGTTTAATGCGCAGGGATCAAGGGATTAAATCCATGGCTACAGCACCCGTAATGATTGGACAGATTCAGGTCATTGGTTTGAAGGATCCCTGGTACAAGCGCATGGAGGTTCTCGAGCGCAAAGATGAAATTATACAGAAAGCGAATGAAGCGGACCCTGTTCTAGTGAAGTACGGTGGTGGAGCTCGTGATGTTGAAGCAAGAGTTGCTGAAGGCCCTACCGGTCCGATGCTTATCGTGCATTTACTAGTTGACGTGTGCGACGCAATGGGGGCAAATGCGGTTAACACTATGGCGGAAAGGGTGACTCCACTAATTGAGGGAATCACCGGGGGTAAAGCTCATCTTAGGATTATTTCCAATTTGGCTGATCGAAGACTTGTGCGTTCTTGGGTCAAGGTTTACAAGGAGGACCTTGGTGGTGAAAACATTGTCGATGCAATAGTCGATGCATGGGCTTTTGCTGCAGCCGACCCGTACCGCGCAGCAACGCATAACAAGGGCATAATGAACGGCGTGATAGCGGTGGCGTTAGCTACCGCTCAAGATCACAGAGCGATCGAGGCGGGGGCACATGCCTATGCAGCTAGAACCGGAAAGTACTTGCCGCTCACTGTTTGGGAAAGGGACCCGGAGGGTAACCTGGTTGGCTCTCTTGAGATGCCAATGGCTGTAGGTATAATAGGGGGCGCAACCAAGGTACACCCGGTAGCCAGAATAGCTTTAAAGATTCTCGGAGTAAAAACAGCCAACGAACTCGCTGAAGTTATGGGAGCTGTTGGCTTAGCGCAGAACTTCGCAGCTCTTCGAGCGCTGGCGACTGAAGGTATTCAGAGAGGACACATGGAGCTGCATGCACGTAACCTAGCTATAATGGCTGGCGCTACTGGAGAACTAGTCGACAAAATCGCTGAAGCTATGGTTAAAGAGGGGAACATTCGTTTCGATAGGGCTAAGGAACTCCTAGAGGAATTCTCTAAAAAGTGAGCAGTCAAAAACTTAAACCGGCTTGGGTGAGAGGAGGGGGGCGAGGGATGAGCTTTCCCTAAGGAGGAAAAAGGTTACGAGCTAGGTATTACTGCAGGCAAGCGAGAGGATTTTTCAGAATGGTTCACACAGGTGTTAACAAAGGCTGAGTTAGTTGATACGAGGTACGGGGTTCAAGGTTTCGTCGTTCATAAACCTTGGGCGATGCGAATCATACGTGAAATATATCGAATGTTTGAAGAAGAGCTTGAAAAAAGCGGCCACGAGCCAGTCCTCTTTCCACTTCTTATACCAGAGGAATATTTTGAGAGAGAGAAAGAGCATGTTAAAGGATTTAAACCCGAGGTTTTCTGGGTTACCGAGGGGGGCGATGAAAAGCTTGAACGTAGGCTCGCATTGAGACCTACCTCAGAAACGGCTTTTTACTCGATGTACTCTCTTTGGATACAAGGCTGGAGAGACTTACCGTTGAAGTTGTACCAGAGCGTATGCGTTTATAGGTACGAGAAAACCACTAGGCCTTTCATAAGGGGTAGAGAATTTCTATGGATCGAGGCTCACTGCGCTTTCGCGACTCGAGACGAAGCCTTAAATCAAGTAAAAGAGGATATGGAAAACCTGAGGAAAGTTGTGTGGGATAGGCTTGCTATACCGTTCATTTTCCTAAGGAGACCACCTTGGGATAAATTTGCCGGTGCTGAAGATACTTACGCGGCTGATACTCTCATGCCGGATGGCAGGGTACTGCAGATAGCGTCTACGCATGATCTGGGTAAGCGATTCTCTGAGGCTTTTAACATAGCTTTCGTAGATAAAGACGGTCAGTGGAAGCAAGTGTACCAGACCTGCTACGGTCCCGGCGTTTGGAGGATAATAGCGGCCTTAATAGCTATACACGGCGACAACAAAGGATTGGTACTACCGTTCGATGTAGCCCCGGTGCAGGTAGTAATAATCCCCATATTCTACAGCGATGATGAGAAGGAGAAAGTGGTAACCAAGTGCAGGTTAACTAGAGAAAAACTAGCTGGAGCCGGTTACAGGGTGCTGGTTGACTTTAGAGAAAAAACCCCTGGCTGGAAATTCAATGATTGGGAGCTTAAAGGTGTACCTCTCAGGATTGAGATTGGTAAAAAAGAAGTTGAAAGCGGCTCTTTAACCGTGTTCCGAAGAGATATTCGAAAAAGGGTGCCCGTTAAAGAGGAAGAGCTTCTCCAGAAGATAGAAGAACTAAGGTATTTGATCCTAGAAGAATTAAAGAAAAGAGCTAGAGAATTCTTTAACTCTAGGATAGTCAATACAACAGATAGAGAGAACCTGCTTCGAGCTGTAAGGAACGGTATGGTTGCAGTAGCTCCGTTCTGCGGGCGAGAAGAATGCGCTGAGGACATGAGGACTCAGGTGGAGGGTCTTAGAGTCAGAGGTACCGAGCTAGACCATGTAGAGGGAGATTACGGAAAATGTATCTGGTGCGGCTCTCCAGCTAGGCAGCAGGTTTACATTGCCAGAGCATACTAAGGCTTTGAAAACTGAAGCCCGTAGGTTCTAGCTGTCTCAACGGATAATTTGACGTATTCTGCTCTAGCTTTTTCGAGGAACTCTTCCCTACTCTCGTAAGATCCTGACTTGTAGTTTTCGATTATGTTGCACATTTTCTCATAAACTGTAGATGCGATCTCAAGCGCGGCTTTAACCTCCCTAACATCGAATAACTTAAAAACGGATCTAGACCTTGAAAGAGCTTCCTCTATCGTATTTTCAGCAATAACCTCGTAAACCTTGGCTATCTTTCCTGGCGTCCAGCGTAAAACTCTACCCAACCTTTGCACCATTTGTCTAGTCTGCCCTGAACCTGAAAGTACTACTGCAACGTCAGCATCTGGAACATCGATTCCCTCATCCAATACAGTCGTTGTAACTATAACACGTGCGATACCCTTTCTAAAGGCCTCAAAGGCTTTTAGCCTTTCCCCCTTTTGAGTGGACCCAGTTATCAGCACGCATCTAGGCTCTACACTCTTTACAGTCTCAAATGCAACTTGGGCTTGGTCTAAATACTGGCAAAAAACTATTGTTTTTCCACCTTCACTCTCAATAATTTTCTTCAAGACTTCTAGCTTGGCTTTAGCTTTAGATGCTATCTTTATAAGTTCTGAGGCTTTTCTGAGATCCTGAGGACTTAGTTTTTCAGCAAGTTGCATGTATTCTTTTGCTTCGTCGTGGCCAAGTTTTACATAGATCTTTTCTACTTGGAAAGGAGCAAGCACCCCTTTAAGCACTAGTTGGTAGTAGGATGTCTTGTATACAGGTTCTCCAGCAGCTCTGTAGATCAATACCTCATTTTTATCAGCCCTATTTGGAGTAGCTGAAAGCACCATGGAACACTTAGCTTTTAACTTAAAGGCTATTTCTTTAAACGTCTCTGCTGGTAGATGATGCCCTTCATCGTAAATTATAAAACAGAATTTATCGAAAATTTCATAAATGTTTTTAGCAGCGCTATGATAGGTAGCTACTGTAATATCAAGTATTCTTTTATCCCCACCCGTGAGAAAACCAGTTTTAACATTCAAACATTCCCTTATTCTCTTACTCCATTGTCTGGCTAACTCTACAGTCGTAACACATATGAGCGTTGGAACCCTAAGTATCGAGATAGCTGCGATAGCTACATACGTTTTACCAGCACCGGTCGGCATAACAATAGTGCCTCGCATGCCAGCCTTTAACCATGCATTAAGTGCCTCTTCTTGGAACTTGTATAGTGAAGGGGGGTTACCTAGAACCTCTATATTCTTAGTACACCAATTTACCTCATCCAGCACTTTAAGTCCTATAGATTCGAGAAGCTCTTTCAGAGTTGGTACAGCAAAATAAGGTATCTGGAGAACTTTATCGTTAAGCTTCCTGATTACGTTTAGCTTGGACTGCGATAATTCAACCTTACCCTCTAGGATCCTCGGCTTATAGTACTCGATCATAGCTTTGCTTTCGAGGAATACTTCATCTTCGCGGGAAAGTGAATGCGGCAATAGAACTATTGCTCCATCAACTCCGATTTCCCGTATGGTAACGCAATCTGTGGGACTAACTAGTAGAGCGGAAGCTCTTTTGACCGCTTCAACCTGCTCATCTGTGATCGCTGGATCTATTGCCTGAAGGAGGTTAAGCAAGGTTTCGACAAGTTCTTCTGGACTGATTCCTTGTTTAAGTAGAATTCTAAAGGCTTTACCTAGATCCATCAAGTAGTACTGCAAGTCCATCCCGGCAATATTCTTCGCACTTACTACACTGGATTCCTTCAGGATCCTCCAAGCTGTGTAATCTCTAATGTATTTGCCGGGCAATAATAGAAGCTTTCCCCTTTGGGCTTCTATTGCTCTACATCTTCTGTCCTCAGCTAACAGTCGATCAATAATTTCCCTACCTGATTGCCCAAAGGCATCTGTTAGGATTGCTCTAGCTAAGTTTGAGTACCTGATGATATCCTCGATCCGCGCGGCCCAGCATTTCTCATCTGCTTTCCAGTTACAAAACTGCTTGACTGAATCCTTCAAGCGTGAGACATCTTTCCATGGCAGATCTTTTGATAAAATGACATCGCCGATTTTAACTTTAAAGCTTAGAGAACTTCTTCCGCTGTGCACTTAGCGCACCCTGTAGGTAGTGGTATGTATCAGACTTTAAAGTAATCGTAAGCGATAACCTAAGACTTATTTTTAGCTGGAGTATTGTCAGCCAGCGCCAAAAAACACATATTGGTGAGTTATTAAACGCGTCACTGTGGAGATAAACTGGAAGCTGGATATGTTAAAGGAGATGGGGGTGACGCCTATAAACTTGAGACCTAGAGATTGGGTGTTACTTTTACTTCACGTGGGTGGACGTAACCCTATTAAAGGCGAAGAAAGTTTCCATACCACACTATTCATGATGCAGTGCCCCCCAGTTGTTTTCAAAACTCTACTACTATCGGTGTTTTCGCCGGAGATCCATCAAGCTATCGAACACCTCATAGAGGAAGGCTTGATTAAGAGAGAGTACAAGTATGAAGGCAGTAAACTTATCGAAATCTATAGCCTCTCCCCGCTGGGTGTTGAAGAAGCATCTAGGCTGGCTGAAAAGGCAAGTGGCTCATACATGTTCATTGGAGGAGCTGCGATAAGAAAGGGGGATGACGTGTTAAGCGAGCTTGAGGCTTTGAAAAAGACGTATAATGGGAGGGGGTTAAAAGAGGGGTTAAAGCTAATATTGGATAAACTCGGATCAAAGGTATCCGATTTTGAAAGCCCACTAGAGGCGTTCTGCGATTCAAGTGAGTTAGATTATATGAAAAAACTGTTCAAGATTTACCGAGAAGAGTTTTGAAAAATAATGACCATAGTCGTAGCTGGTTCAGGACCTGCTGGATTGACTTATGCTCTAAGGTTAATAGAATTTCGAGCTAACGCCGACATTACTCTGTTGGAAGAACATCGACAGCTTGGCTACCCTCCTCATTGTACAGGACTGGTTAGCCTAAGCACATTGCAAAGAGAATACCCTAAACTCTGGAAAAAAGTATCTCAAACCCTCATTGAAGGCGCTAATATTAAAACCCGACACGGTGTGGAATTATATATAGACATTGGTAAACCGATAGCTGCAGTACTGGATAGAAGGCTTTTCGAAGAACTTTTGGGCAAAGCTGTAGAAAACTCAGGAGTTAAGGTCAAACTCGATGCTCAGGTAAAAAGCGTAAACCCTAGTCGAAGGAAAGGTATGCTGAGGGGGGGTGAAACGTTCAACTATGATATCTTAGTCCTGGCTACAGGTGCGACAGCCCCCTTAAACACATCAGTTGGACTAGACCGACCAAAGGGACTTCTGCCGGCTGTGAACGCTGAATACCAGCTTGAGCATGCTATAGACTCTAGATACGTACATGTGTACTTTGACTCAAGAGTTGCTCCGGGCTTCTTCGCCTGGATCGTTCCATTGAATGAGTACAAGGTTAGAGTCGGGCTTGGAGCAACCTCCAAGCCCATAGAGCGTTTAAAATTCTTTGAAAAGCTCGATCCATTCAATATTAACTTAGCGCAGGCGCGGCGTTTACAGGTTTACAGCGGGCTCATACTGACGGGGGGCCCTTTGAGAAAATATTATTCTGGCAGAGTAGTAGTAATAGGCGACTCGGCGGGTCATACTAAACCTACGACAGGCGGAGGAATAGCTTTCACATCTATAGCGGCTAGGTTACTTGCCCAAGTATCAGCTTTGGCTGATACTTGGGATAACGTGGGTTCCTTCTTTCAAGCTAGGTATAATAAAGTGATCCAGCGTGAAGTTAAGTTCATGCTATTAGCCAGGCGCCTGGCTAATAGCATGGATGACGTTCAAATCTCGAATTTACTGGACACCGTCCAAAGGAGCGGTATAGTGGATGAGGTAGCTAAGAGTCATATGGACTTTCATGGCGGAGCACTTATTGCTCTTGCTAAAAAGTCACTAGAAACTAAACCCATAGTAACAGTCACTACTCTACTTCAAGCTTTACTGAGAGTTTTCCTCCTAAGCTAACTTGACTGGTTAGTCTAACGGGATGACTCGTATTGATCCTGAGAATATTATTTATCAAATCGATAAACTGTTGAGCTTCTCTAGTGCCTTCTCTACTGGCTCTAGGCTCCAACTCTCTTCTTCTAAGCCTAAGTGAGCCGTTAAACCATGATATACTTCGCTTTCAGCTTCCATGAAAGCTAATAGCTCGCAATGTACGACTCCATCGATCTGAAGCAAAGATGAATGCATGCGCATTATATCTTCGAGCGAAGCTTCTAAAACTAGGAATATTGTCCTCTCATTACCCTGTAAAGCAAAGCCATCTATTAACCAAGGTATTTGAGAGAAACACCATAGTAACGATAAAGCAGTTCCTGGGTTTGCTGTTTCCACCCTATAAATCACTGGCACATTGGTAATCTTTGGCTCTATACAGTTCCCTCTCCATAAAGGTCTTACATGTACCCGGTAGTGATAAGATAAAAGCTGCTGAGAAAGCCCAAGTTTTTTTGCCATCCCGCTTAGGCTTGAGAACACAAACTTTTCTTTCTCTCTTATTATGAGAAGATCCACTTTATCCACTTTCATCGGCTTGCTAGTGCTCCACAACAACCTAGTTTTCCCTAGTATAGATGGTAAACTCGCCCATTCTACGGATAAGCCGTTACCAGTAAATTTAGTTAAACCCTCACCCTGAGGCAGATACTTAACCTCCCACTCTTTAACCCATACATCGGTTAGGTTAAACGGTAACATGTAAGCGAAATTCTTCTCTAATCCTGAAGGAGGACACGCTTCGATCAACATTTTAGAGCCATGCCAATCCCATATTTTTGTAACGCGTTTGATATATGGAATCTCGTAGTTCGATAAAAGCTTATCCGCTTCTCTATCGTAGTGTACAACTAAATACATTGGTGAAAGTCCTAAAGCTTTATAATCTACCAAAAATCTAATCCAAGTTTCTTTGCATATTTTTTTAACTTTAGAATTAACATATGAGGGTGAAAGCATAGCTTTTTTAGCTACATCTGAGCATGTCAAAGCATAAGGGAGTGCTGTGAGAACCCTATACTCTACTGGAGTTAACTTTCTCCAAAACATCAGGCAAGTAGATACGGCTACTAAATTAATGCTTCTACCAGTAGTAGCTAATTTCAAGAAGATTCATTAAAGCTCTGAATTTAGTTAGCACGCTAAGCTATTAAACCCCTTTTTTGCATACCTTATCGGTGAACAGATGAAAGGCAGAACTTTCAAGTTTGAAGAAGAGGAAGAAGAATGGGAAGAAGAACTGGAAGAAGAGTGGGAGGAAGAAGAAGAGGAAGAAGAATGGGAAGAAGAAGAGTGGGAAGAGGAGGAAGAAGAAGAGTGGTAAGTTTTAAAATATATTGAAAATAAATAAACTTTTTAATATTTCCAGGAATTTTATCAGTAGAATTAGGAACCATAAGCTATACTTGTATGCGGCTTTTAGTGTATCAACTAAGTTAGCTCGGTGATGTCGAAAACAAGCCTAGCTATTCTATTGAGTGAAGTCCATGCATTACCTAACTTTTGAACTTTTAGAAATTGTAATATGTTGGTGCATTGCACATTTCGGTGGGTTTCTAGAAAGCTGTATAGCGCGGCTTCTTGGCATTTGGCAAGCACCTCGGCTGTTGGAAGCAAACCCTTCACTGGCTTTGCCTGCGACATACGTTCAGCTTCATCGCCTATCTCTTCGAGGATCTTAGCCACCAGCCTAGCATCCACCAAAAATACCCTTTCCTGGTTATTAAGAGAAGGCGAGCTCGCTAAACTTCTTATTAAACGCACAGCTAAGAAATAAAGTCGATCCAATCTATCATCTCGACTCCGTACTGATTCTAATAATTCTGCATCTCCTTCCTCTAAACCCTTGGCAGCATCCAGGTACATACTTCTGGATACCGCATCCATCCGATATAGTACACTGCGTACATCGTACCCCTCTTTTACAAAGCATTGAAGCATTATGTGCTCTTTGTTTTCTTCAACTATTTCTAACCCGACTAATAGGTTTAAGAGTTTATGAAGCGATTCTGTAAAGTCTTTTGTCGGCTTTGTTACTTCTATTAATTCGTAACCTGATAAGTATGCGGAAATTACATCTCTTGCCGTAGCCGAACCTAATGACTTCGCCTTAACCTGTACCTGCCCTTTGCCACTAACCGGCTTTATTAGCAGTCCTTCATCAAGTTGCTCTACCGAAAGCAGACCTCCCTGTTCAAGCCCTCTATCCTCAACCCATTTCTTGGGAAGAGATACATACGAGCTGTTTCCTATCTTTACTATCCTTCTATAACTGGATTTCCTCTCCATCTCGGCAAGAAGCCACTCGAATACTTAAAAAGGCACTGTGATACTATGTAATTCCATGCTGCCATACTTTATAGATCTCATCAGCTACGTAAACTTTTTTCAATCTCTCTACACAGCCGTCCACTCTGTGAAGCTCTACTAAACATCCCCTATAATTTTCTACTCTTCCTATGATTCCAGCCGGTATACCCTCCTTTTTTAAAGTTTCAACCGCTTCGTCGGCAAGGTGCGCTGGAACAGTGGCGATGAGAGCGCCTGAACTGATTAACCGTAGAGGATCAATGCTTAAGGCTCTTGTTACAGTAGCAGTCTCCTCCGCTACTGGTATAGCGACTTCGTCTATTATTATAGTTTTACCAGAAGAATACGCTACCTCGGCTAAACCGCCTAAAAGTCCACCTTCTGTCGGATCATGCATCGCTGTAGCGAATCTTTTCTCAGCAAGGATCAGCGCCTCTTTTACCACACTTACTTCCTTTAAGAAGCCCATACCAACCTTTAAAACTTGCTCGGGTACACCCTTACTCTTTAAGATACCAGCAAAGTCAGTACAGAGTATAGCGGTGCCTTCAATGGCTGCACTTTTAGTCATTATTACAAAATCTCCGGCTTTCGCCCCGCGAGTCGAAACTATCAGCTCTCGATCTACAATGCCTATAGCTGTTGTTCCAGCAATTGGCCTATCAACTCCAGGTGTTACCTCCGTGTGCCCGCCAACAATTGCTATTCCCAACTCCTTTGCAGCATTATCAACCTGCGTCGCTATCTTCTCAATCACATCAGAAGCCTCTCTAGGGAGAAATAGTGTCATAAGGAACCAGCTTGGCCGAGCACCTGTAACGGCCACGTCATTAGCTACAATGTTAACTGCTAACCAACCCAGGGTCTCTACAGCACCGGTAATTGCATCATTGTGAACAACCAAAACCTTTCCGCAACCTATATCTATTACTGCGGCATCTTCACCTAAAGCCGGGCCTATTAGGACACGTGGATCATTCACTCCTAGTTTCTTGAACACATACTGCTCCATTAGCTCAGGCGGTAGCTTACCCATCAGGGAATTGTAAGAACTGATTCTAAAAAACTATTGATGAAAGGCCCACTCCCTTCGAACCGGGGGCCTACCGGTTCACACCCGGCCTTTACCGGTGTCGACCGGCTACCGCGGTATCATTCAGCGCACAGCGCAGTCTCCGCGGGCAACCAGCTACAGCCGGCCGCTCTACCGCTGAGCTACGCGGGGCTTGGTCCCCGCGCCCGGAATCCCGGGAGCAGGCCATTTCCCTTTAATTGAAAGGGGTATATAAGTTATAACTTGTACGAGCAGGCCTTCAGACTCTACCTCCATGAACTGTGTTACACGGAAGAACGTGTATAACACCCCACTTTTTTAACCAGATCTGAGAAAAATCGATAGCTACTTAATGATACATCAGGAGGTACCGAATGGTCAGAGCCAGCTATGTAACCTCCACCCCTAGCTGCGATGGGTACCTTTCTATTTACTTCTTCGCTTATTTTATCTGGACCAGCTGCAAGCGCCCTCGCGTCAATATTACCTATAAAAGCCAGTTTGTCACCATAGAGCTCTTTAAGCTCTCTCACATCCATGTTAGCCTTAACTTCCAATGGTTGGAGAGCCGTGAAACCTGCTTCGATGAAGTAGGGTATTAACGGTTTCACGTTGCCATCCGTATGCAGAATTGCTGGCTTCCCCGCCCTTCGAAAAGTGCTAATAACTCGGGCATGTTGCGGCATAACAAGTTCTTTGTAATGGTTGGGAGAAATGAAAGGACCACCCTTATATGCTAAATCATCCCAGACCCATATACTATCTAACCCTATGTCTTCAAGCGTCTCTGCGACTTTAGATAGGAAACGCCCGATTCTCTCGAACATATAAATTAGCATTCGCTGATCCCTATAAAGTAACTTTAGAATCCTATCTATGCTCTCCCCAACAATATGTCTTACATACTCGAAAGGTCCTAAAATGCTTGCAACGACGAAAAAGTCATGCTGAAGCTTTTCAACGGCCTTCTCCAAATCTCCCCTGAAGGGATAATTTCTACTGCTGGCTCGGAATGGAAGCTCCGGATCGAGTAGAGGTTCTATGTATTCCTTAAAGTCGTCAAGCGTTTTTATAGCTGGCTCCACGGGCTGAGGCGTCCCGCTTTTCTCCCTCCACGACTTAACCATAACACCATAGGAATCGCGATAGATCAGCCATTCATTCCCCTCTTCAATTACTATGGAATCAAATTTAGGTGAAACATCGACGCCGAAATGGTAAATGTCGAAACCGAAGTACTTGTGAATAGAGACTGTGCGGGGCAGCCCTTCTTGTCTCCACCTTTCTATAGTTTCAGGCCAAGGAAAATCTATAAGCCCGACTCTATCCGCTTCCTCTAGGCGCAATAAACTGTAAATTCTCTCTCTCGAATCCATAGAGGGATAAGGATCCTAGCCTCTATTTTAGGGTGATGCGTCTTCCTCGAAGTCTATGACCTCTATGCTGTTTCCTCTACTCTTTCTCAATTTTGTAATCGCTAACGCTGCAACGCATAGGACTGTAGCACATCCCGCTAGTAGTATATCAGATGACACAACAGTGAGGGTCAAGTACTCTCCCCCGCTCCTTATGTTTAATTCTTGCGAAAGTCCTAGGTTAGTTACGCTTAAGACGTACCTACCGGGTATCAAATCCAAGTATGCTATCCCGTCAGACCCCGTTATCACCGAGTACTCGATAGGCCCTTTTACGTCAATCTTCATGTTCGGTAGAGGTCTTCCCAGGAGATCTACTAGCTTGATGTAAACTTTGCTTAGGTTGGCTACTACCACGTAACTGTTCCTGTCCCATTCCACTTTAATAGTCCCGGAGTAGAGTAATGCTCCCTCACGAATAACTGTGCAATTGTAAACGCCGGGGGGCAAATCCTCAAACCTAATGACTCCCCCTCTTTCATATGTGTGTCTTATAATCTCCCCGGCGTTTAGCGTAAGCTGGTAGTTTCTCAACTTTTCCCCATTCGGATAAATCACGGCTATACTTACATCGACTAAGCTGGTTTTTATGAAAACATAAGTATCGCTATTTTCAACAGTGACTGTGCCACTCCCAACCTCAATACCATTTGAGAAAACCCTTACAGTATACTTCCCTGGTGGAATATGATCAAATTCGCAGCTACCCTTGACTATAGGTACGCTGTCATGAATCGCGTTGCTCTCACTATGTAAGACTGCTGTTAAGTTTTCTACAGGTTCTCCTTTGTAATCTACTGCACTAACCGCTACCCTAAACCCGAACTCCGGTAACTTAATTAGAGGGGCAAATCCGTATATTTCGGCGTCATACGCTAGCACGCTATTCCTGTAGGCTTGGGCGATAAGCTTACCAGTGGAAGTTGAAACTGATATGGAGACTTTTGACCCTTTACTCACAATTAAACCTTGGATAACGTAATTAAACCAACCTTCAGCGCTCACTTTAACCGGGCAAGAGAAGGATAAGCTGGTTCTATTAGAAGTCTTTGGCCAAGGTAGGCTAGAATTTAGTAAACCATCAATAATACCTAGAGTCACTTTGTACTCATCATGCTCGCCACAAGTAGAGGGGATGTTGACATAGTTAAATGTAAGCCGCAAACCGTTAATGCTATAATCTGAATAGTAGAGAGGAGTAACTCTTAGCTCTACTGAATCATTTCTTAACTTATTGACTAAAGGCTCGGGGGCATCGCCAGATACTATTATTACCAGCTCTTGGAAAGTTGTTTCACCTATAACGGAGGATATACGGATTTCTTTTTCTTCTATAATGGTGGCTTTAACGCGTATATCATCGATGTGAACCACGTTCCTCAATAAAGCTTCAATAAGGCATCCCCAGTATTTTTTTCCATTTAAGCTATCAGCTACTGTATAGACTGGAGGCTTAGCCTCGTATTCGTGAAACCAGATTGACACCATTTTCGGCTTAGTCTCAAATCGAGTTAAGTTAACCATAGCGAAATCCTCGATAATTGCTATACCTTGATTTAAGCGTGGAAATACAATTTTCCCATCAATAGCGATCGTGTGGGGTTTAAAAGGCGTGGTCGAATCGACTCTTAATACCATCCAGGAAGCATCTTTGGGGGGTGTCACATCTAACCTACAGTGATCATCCCAGAATAGTAAGAAATAGTCCCGGCTTACGGTACCGTTATCCAATAGATAAGTGACCTCAGCTACAAAAAGCCTTAATGGTTGAGCTATTGCAAGGCAAACTGATAGCGCTACTAGGATTACTACTAAGGCTACGTAAACCCTCACATAACAAGTTTAGGTAAAGGGAATCGTATTAGTGACAGACTTTCAATAAAGCTAAGACAGGGGTATTACGCGTGTAAGCTGCTAAATATGATGGAATACCCGCAACCCTTTAATGTTAGCACCTTAGATTGTGTGTGATGAGTAGAGAAAGTGAGAAACCCAGTAAAGTACTTGTATTCCTAGTAAGTATACCAGCTCTTCTGCTGATTCTCATATGGTTTTTAACTGAGGGATTCAAAGTACAGCCTTCCTTGCCCCACCTCTTCTCTAGAATAGTTCCTTTAGCATTAGCTGTAGTAGCATCCGTTATAGCATTGCTGGCATACGGAACAGCAAAGGATGAGGAACCTGAATGGGAAGAGACTTTCATTTTTAAAATAATAGAGGGGGTAGCATTAGTTTACATAGTCTTGGCTGCCCTCTTCTCCGCTATTATAGTCTTCACCTATTTTATTACCTAGCTACTCGAGTAGACTTCTCAACGCCTTTAATTCCTCCTCTCTCTTAGCTAGTTCTTCTTTAAGCCTTTTATTTTCACTCTCAAGCTCTTTAACTCTGGCTTCCAATACTGTTAACGTCTTCAGCTTTGATGCGAGTTCAGCTTCCTTAGATTTAAGTTCGGCTTCCTTAGCCTCGATTCTCTCTCTTAATTCATTCAATAAGTTTTCTTTAGTTAAAAGAGAACGTTGATAACCAATTAATTCTTTTTCTTTATCTAAAAGTCTCCTTTCCCAATCTTTAAGCTTATTTTCCCGTTCAGTGATATCTTTTAACGGTTTTAATTTTTCTTCAAGACCTTCCTTGTCTTTTTTAATTTGTTCTTCAAACTCTCTTAACTTTACTTCCTTATCTTCAACCTCTTTTCTTAGAATTTCATACCTATTAAGTAACCTATTTAACCTGGATTCCCTCTCTACAAGCTCTTTTTCCCATTCAACCATTTTATTCCAGCGTGCAGCTAACTCATCATCCTTCCTCCTCAATCCATCTTCTCTAATTTTTAGCTGCTCCTCTAACTCTCTCAGTCTTGCTTCTTTCTCCCCGAGCTCGCGTGTAAGTTTTTCAAGCTCAATTCTAGCTGTTGATACCTTCTCGCTTTCTACAGTAAGCGATGCTTTGAATTTCTCCAGTTCTATCTCTTTCGTCGAGATTTCTCTTGACTTTTCATCGAATTCCTTAATAATTTGCATTAAATTATCATACATTTCTTTTAACGTATGAGCTAACTCCGGTAATGGTTCAATATTTCTTGCATTGTTAAGAGTTACTTTCAGCATTTCTTCATAGCTTTTTAATCTCTCTTCCCATTCCTTGATTGTAATTTCTTTTTTCTCTAACTCTTTGGATTTCTTATCTAATTCACGGATGTTCACTATTAAATTTGCATATTCGTCAATAGCCTTAGTGTATCGCTCCGCGGCTTCCACTAGTGATTTCATTGTGGTGGTAAGGGTATCTCCGATGGATACATTTTTTTCTTCTAAATTTTTAGTCAATTCTATTAACTTATCCATAGCATCTTTAACCGCTTGTAAGGTCGGATTTACCTTTGTGTCGAGTTGATTTAGGTTTTCAGAGAATATCTTTAAACTTTCACTTAAACCGGCTAAAGTACCTTCCAGTTGAGCACTGATATTCGAAAACCTTGTAACAGCATCTTCAAGTTTAGCTCTAGACCCTTCTATGTCGCCTCTTTGCCTTTGCAACAGGTCAACTAGGTCAGCCAGTATGGCCCTTTGTTCCTCCAATAGAGCTACCAATTGAGCTTGTAACACTCTAAACTGTTCAGAAAGGCGAGACCCTATTAGTTCAGCCTGTTTCGAAAGGGCTGCATCTATTGCTTTACTCTGTTCCTCTAGTCTGCCGAGGATTTCGGTTAACGCATCTTCCCTTCTCCTTAGCATACCTCTAACCTGAATATAGTATTTAGGAAAGAGGCTTTAATACTATCGTTGCTTATTCCTGTTTATCCTTGCTCTCTTCCTTGCTACTTTTCAGTGTTAGCGATAAATCTGTCAGTAATACACCCAAGTCATTTACCTTTGCCGCCATACCTTCCTCTAAGCACTTTACCCGCATTTCCAAATCATAAATGAGAATACTAAATTCCTCTAGCTTTGATTTCAGCCCGTAGATTTCCTCTCTCATGACGGCTACTTGGTTGATCAACTCGTTAACCCTATTTTTATTTTCTAATTTAAAAGCTTGAATATCCTGATCGATTAAATCAACTTTTGAAGTTAGGCTACTAAGCCTACTTGCAATACCGCCTAACCCTAAATCCAGCATTGCCTTCACATCCCTATCAAGTCTATCAAGCAAGTTCTCAAACGTCTTTACAATACCCTCAGATTGCTCAAGCAACCTACGTCTCTCCTCCTCAAGAGTTCTCCTATCGGCTTCTAATAGCTCTCTGAGCTTTGAACTCTCATCCCGTAAAGCCGATATATGTTCGCTAATATTTTCTAGGTACACTTTCAAAGCATTTACACCGTCACTTAACCTTCTCACACCTACCGTTAACGCCGGCAGCAGTTCTTCCTCTAATTCAACGTATTCTATTTCACTGCCACTCATATGTAAAAGATTTAGTACCTAGGATATATATCAACCGCGTAGAATTAGTATTCCTCTAAACCTTCCTCTGATTCACTACCTTCAAGATCTTTTGAAATTTTTATCTCAAAGATTATTAGCGCGGCGAATATTGCTGTTAACACTAAGCCTAATGAGATAAAAGTGCTTCTAGCTTGCTCTGTAGGAGCTATCCAGGGATAACCTCCTAAGATCACCATTTCATCGCCGGAACCCAGTTTAATGGGAACCCAGTATAAGATCAAGGCCAGTGATAGCAATGTTATTACTATTATGGCGCTAAACCTCATTTAACCACCTCGTAAATTGGTCAGCTCGTCGCGAGACGATCACCTCTCACGCACCCCTGGGACGGCTTCTTCATCCCGAGAGAGGAAAACAGCTAAGCTAAAAGGGTTACGCCTCTAAGTCCAAATGCACTCTAGGTCTCTCTAGATAAGTTATCTACTCTAAATTCTATTATGATTATTTCTGTTAATACTTCCTTAGAAAATTTAATAAATCTTTAAATATTTTCGTTCAAAAAATTAAACTCCTTCGGTAAGCCAAGTATGAAAACTTTCGAGTTACTATTAGCTAGGTGCCTTTTTCCCTAGGTTACAGTAATGTGCTCCAGACATGCCAACAGTATTCATAGACAAAGAGAAGCTTTCCAGCAGGTATGTTCCACCCAAGTTACCGCACAGAGGTCAGCAACTCAGAATCCTTGAAAATATAGTAATAGATGTAATAGGCGGAATGGCTGCCTCTCGTGTTGCCTTGCTGACAGGTCCCGTTGGAACTGGGAAAACATCTAGTGTCATACTATTGCACAGCTCTTTATGCGATAGATGCTCAGAACACATATTCGCCTATATGAATATGAGATTTTGCGGGGAAACTCCTTTCACTTTCTTTTCATCTTTCTATGAAAAAGTTACTAATCTGCCAGCTTCGCGGAGTCTAGGGGCCGGGGAGATCCTAAGAGAAATACTGAAAGCCTTAGAAAAGAGAGGTAAACCAACACTACTTGTGTTAGATGAAGCCGAGCACCACGCTAGAAGCTCTCTTAGAACAGTTATATATACGCTGACAAGGCTACACGAAGTTGAACAATCCTTGTCCATAGCTGTCCTTTTTATATCCCGAAACCTGGAATGGCTAAAGTTACTTGATCCAGCTGAACGATCAACATTAGGGAACCTGGTAATCCATTATTCACCCTATTCCACTGAGCAGCTTTATGACATTCTATCCTATAGAGCGTCTGAAGCTTTTAAGGTTGGAGCGGTCAATGATGAAACATTAAAATGGTTAGCAGAGTATACCCACCTATATATGTGCAGTGACGTACGAAGGGCCTTAGACACGCTTCTTTATGCGGGGATCTTAGCCGAGCAGGAGAATTATGGAAAAGTTACGAAGGACCATGTAATAACAGCTCTAAGAGGTATGGAAGCCTTCATAGCTCCAGCCGAGGTAGAGCGTTTAAACGTTCATGAGAAGCTAGTGCTTTACGCTACGCTGAGACTAACAGAACACTCCTCTAAACCCTACGTAAAAATTAGTGAGTTATGGGATGAATTTAACTTGCTTCTCGAGCAGTTCAGAGTAAGGCAGATTAATTTTAACGAGTTTGAAAACATTGTTCAAAAGCTCAGCGACTTAGGAGCTTTGCTTAGTGAGGGCCCAGCTAGGATATCTGCATCGTCTACGTTAAATTTAGAATTGATAGAGGCTACTCTTAAATCCGTTCAACAAGAGTATCGAGGAGAGAGGAGGAGATTCAATGATAATAGCTGATTACCGGGAAGAAAAAAGCGGAGTCATCGATGAGTTGAAAAAACTGGGAGCGCCCATTAGGCTTGAGCATCTAGAAGTAGGAGATTACATAATCGGGACAGAAGTCTGCGTCGAGAGAAAAACATGTAATGACTTAGTTTCCTCTATAATAGATAAACGACTGTTCGAGCAGATCCACTACATTGCCAGGATTTACGGCAAACCTATACTAGTTGTGGAGGGTGATCTGAATTGGACCATCCAGTACAGGAAAGTCGGTTATCCACAAATTTACGGTGCTCTAGCGGCATTGGTTGACATGGGCATTAGTATACTTCGCACCTCCTCGCCTAAAGAAACCGCATACGCAATATACTATTTGTATAGACGTAAGGCTGAAGATTCTGGGAAAGAATACCTTCCACCGGCTAAAATTCATGTGGTGAAAAGAGCAGAGAGTTTAGAAGTAATACAGCTAAACCTCCTTTCTATCCTACCAGGCGTAAGCAGAAAAACGGCGCATCGAATACTAATGTACTTTAAAACTCCGAGGAAGTTCTTTAAAGCCAGTCCCTCTGAGCTCCGAATAATTGAGGGACTTGGTAGCTCTCGAATAGCGAAAATTACGGAAGTGCTTGACACGATATACCCTCCCGCTTCCCACAGCTCAGGCGAACAGAATGAATGAATGCAACGCTAATGCGGTTTACGAAACCAGCGAGGATACAGTATTTCTATTGCGAGGGGCCGAGCATTTAATACCTGTGCAAGGGTTAATGTGTGAAATCGGTTGCGGTAAAGGATTAATTTCAGCAATACTTTCAGAATATGGTGAAATTTTAGCAACTGATGTGAATTTGAGTGCTGCGCGAGAAACGCTAGCTAGGGTTAGAAGAAATAATGCCACTCTCCATGTAATCTGCTGTGACCGATTGGAACCTATTCGAGAGGGAAGGGTGTTCAGTTTAGCTGTCTTTAACCCCCCTTACCTACCGGATGAATCTTTCGACCCACGTTGGTACGGTGGTCCTACCGGTGTCGAAGTGCCCTTACTGTTTATAGAATCTATTTTCAAGCGTTTAGCTAATGGAGGGTTTATACTGTTTCTCCTGAGCAGCCTTTCTGCTTGGAAAACTGCGTTGAAAATGATTGGTGAAAAGGGGCTACGCGTTAGCATAATCAGAACTTTTAAAATAGGATTATACGAAGACCTATTAATGGTGCTCGCCGCTAAACCGAGCGTTTAATGCCTACTTTAACGGTAAATTCTTCTACCTCCCAATCCTGTACTAACTCGCCTTGTACGAGGTACTCATACTCTACAAGCGTTAACTGGCTGATCCTGGCTTCAGTAGCTATGAAGCTCTTCCGCGACTCGAGCATTTCCAGCGCCTCATATGGCGCGTAAATCGTTACGTTAATGTATTCATCTACAGGCAACCTCATGAGCTTACGCATGAACTGTATCCTTCTTAATACGTCTCTTGCGAGGCCCTCCGCCCTTTCCTCGGCCCCCATTCTCGTATCTAGGATGATTAGATTTCCATTCATATCTTCGGCTGCAAAGCCTTCTAGCAAAGTTTCCTCAAAGTTTATCATCTCACTCGTCACTTCATATGTTGCACCATCCTCAGAAATCAGAGCAATTCTGCCCTCGCTTTTTAACCGCTGTTTTAACCGATATGGATCCAACTTCTCTATGAGTTTGATCACTTTTTGAGATTCAGTCTTGAACACTGGACCTAAAACCCTGTAAACAGGTATTGCCTTAACTCTGAAGAATTGTTGCCTCTGAGAGAGGGGCAGCGTCTCTACTTTTCTTACGTTTGCCTGAGAGGAGATAACTGCCTCCATCTCCTTTAAAGTTGTAATCAATGATGGATCTTCTGTAAGCATGTAAAGCGTTGGCAATGGCATTCGCAGCTTAACGCCAGCTTTCATTCTTGCAGCTACAGCCCGCTCAACAATCCTCCTAGCCAGATCCATCCGCTTCTCCAGTTCATCATTGATTAACTCTAACTTACTTTCTGGCCAAGGTAACATGTGTATACTCTCCGGATCCTTGCTTTGCCTGAATGATTGACGATAAACTTCTTCCGCAAAAAAGGGCGTAAAGGGTGCTAGCAGTATTAGGAATTTCCTCAAGGCGTAGTGTAGGACAGCATATGCTGTTAGCTTATTGATGTTGTTTTCCTCAACCCATACTCTTGGTCGTGTAAGCCTTACATACCACCTACTTACATCCTCTACGATGAAATCTCTTAGAGCCCTTGCAGCCCTATGCAACTCGTAATTTTCTATCCACTCCGTAACATCGCGAGTTAGCCTTTCAACTTTAGAGAGAAGCCATTTATCCTCTACCCTAAGTATCCCCCCATACTTTTCAAGCGGATGCTCGATTGGGTTATATCGATCTAGGCCCATGTAAGTTGTCGCGAAAACGAACGTATTCCAAGCAATATTCAAGTCGTCGTAAACTTCAGCTAAGCTTCTCCATGAGAACTTTAAGTCTTCCCATACCATATTCTTAAGGACGTACCATCTAAACGCATCTCTGCAACTCTTCTCATACTCTAGAACTTGCTGGGGTGAGACGTAGTTTCCCAAGGATTTATGCATCTCTTTACCCTTTTCATCGAGCGCGAAACCGTGCATAAGCACAGTCTTATATGGTGTGTGACCAAAGGCTATTATACCGCACCTGAGCAATGAAAAGAACCAGCCAGCTATCTGATCATGACCCTCAACTATTATATCTGCTAGCCTTAATTCAACTTCCTCCAGCGGATAACCCAAAGATGCATAAAAAGAAATCCCCGAGTCAAGCCAAACATCTAGCACGTCTTCAACTCTCCGAGCTATTCCCCCACATCTCGGGCAACTGAATTCTATACTATCTACCCACGGTCTATGCAGATCCTTAAGGTCTAGCTTCTTCCCGGTTAACAATTCCAGCTCAGCTAAGCTGCCGACAATAATTTTATGACTACAGGAACTACAGACCCATATCGGTGCAGGCGTGCCCCAATACCTCTGCCTTGATATAACCCAATCCCTTAAACCTTCTAACCAGTTTTTGAAACGGGCGTAGCCAGCCCATTCAGGCACCCACTTAACTTTAGCGGCTTCTTGAAGGAACTTCTCCTTCATGTGAGATACACGTATGTACCACTGTGGTACAGCCCTCAGTACTAGAGGAGTCTTACATCTCCAGCACACGGGATACCTGTGAGTTACTTCACCTTCGTGGAAAATCATTCCTTTACCTCTCAGATCACTTATAATCGCGCCATTGGCTTCCCTCACCGTTTTACCCGCATACTTGCCGGCATCCTCAGTGAAAATCCCCTTCTCGTTAACTGGAACTGTAACTGGGAGACCATACTCTAAGCCTACTTGAAAATCTTCCTCGCCGTGTCCAGGGGCACAGTGTACAAGTCCTGTACCCTCTTCTCCACTCACATAAGCTTCCGATAGAACTACTTTGTGGTATGGTTCAAGTTTCTCTTGTACTTTAACTTCATCGGCAAGCGGGTGTAAATACTCTAGATCTTTAAGGTCCTTACCTTCAACTTCACTGACCACTCTGTAGTAGCCAACCCCAGCCTCGCCCATAACCTCCTCAAGCCTGGAGCGGGAAAGTAGTAGTATGTCTCCGTTAACGTCAACCCAAACATACCTCAGGTTTGGATTAGCCATAATAGCGACATTCGCTGGAAGCGTCCACGGCGTTGTGGTCCACACTAATAGGTAACGTCCCGGGTTGTTCTTCACGGGGAACTTCACATAGATAGAGGGGTCGGTGAGATCCCTGTACTCGGTTACTTCGTAATCAGCAAGAGTGGTCTCGCACCTTGGACACCAATGGACAACCTTCACTCCGCGCTCCAGAAGCCCTTCCTCCTCTGCGCGTTTAATCAACCACCAAGCTGATTGCACGTAAGAGGAACTGAGAGTTAGGTAAGGGTCATTCCACGCCATGGAAACCCCGAACTCTTCGAAATGCCGGGTCATCGAAGACGCGTTACGTAATGCAAAATCCCTGCACCTTTGGACGAATTTATCCACTCCAAAGCTTTCAATGTCTTTCTTGCTTGTGAAGCCTAGCTCTTGTTCAACCTTGACCTCGATAGGTAATCCGTGACAATCGTAGCCCGGACGGTCAACCACACTATAGCCTCTCGCTCTTTTGAACCTAATTATCGCATCCTTTAGTATCTTATTCCACAGAGTCCCCACATGGGGGGTATCCGATGAGGGATAAGGTGGACCATCAAGGAAGTAGAAAACCGGCTTATCTTTCGAGTTCTCCCTAATTTTTTCATAAATTCGTTCCTTCCTCCAGAATTCAAGTATCCTGGGTTCAAATTCCTTTGGCTTATACTCTTGACTAAGTGGTCTTACGCAATCCATAGCTACACCCCCAGCTATGCTAGAAAAGTTCTCCGGCTCTTTAACCGGATATGCTAGCGGGGATAATATCGTTCACCGAGCATGTGCTAAATTCACGATATATAAATTTTTACTATTCAACCCTGGGTGTAAAGAAAACTTTAAAGAAGTTAACCCCCTACCGCCAAACTGGGCCGGTAGATCAGGCTGGGAGATCGCCCGCTTCGCAAGCTGTACTATGGCAGTCGAGCACGCGGGAGGTCCCGGGTTCAAGTCCCGGCCGGTCCACTTTTTACTAGAGCACGGGTTTATAGCAGTGCTTAGAATTTGTTGTGATGTCGGTGATGATCGCGGCTGTACATATACCGACTAAAGTTTACCTTGGCTTTGGAGTATCGAATCTTCTCGGCGCCGAGCTCGTTGCCGCAGGAGTTAAAAATGCTTTGATAATAGCCGATGAGGCTGTAGACGCCAATCTTTTAAATGCTTTAAAGACCCGTGTTACTTCATTCAATGTATTAGTCTCAGTTCAAAGCTTAAATTTCCCTGAAGTAACTTTAGACAATATAAAGGAGCTGGCCAAGCTGATGGATAGGTGGGAAGCCGTTATAGCTGTTGGAAAAGGCGTTACTCTAGATTTAGTTAAGTCTGCCGCAGGTAGAAAGGCATCTTTAATTACTATACCCACCCCTCCTGGCATAGAAAATGCAATAACGAGAAGCACTCTTCCTCCGATGGGACTCAGGAAAATGAAGACACAGAATGTTTATCCGTATTTAGCACTGCTGGACCCGAATTTGGCAGTCAGGCTAGACGCCTTTAGCGTAGCCGCATCCATTATCGAGACATTAGCCAACTCGCTAGAAATCTTTGCTAGCCGGAAAACCAATCTTTTCTCGCTAACCTTGGCCGAAGCCGCCTTAAGGGAAGTAGCATCTGTGAAACTAAGCGGTGAGCGAGTTGAAGAACTTGAAGGGTTACAAGCCTATACTGCAGCTCTTTACGCAGGTTTAGCCAATGACCAGGTAGGTGGCGCGGCATTAAAGGCATTGACCCATGCATTCTATGCTCTATATGGTTTACCTCCTTACAAAACCCTTGCTACTCTACTGATCCCTTGGTTGAAAAGACTCCACGAAGTCTCCAGTGAGCAGGGCAGCAGGGTATTTCATCCCAGTTTTACTCCAAGTTTTACTGAAAACCTCGTAGAATGGATTGAAAAGTTACTCATAGAGTATAACTTCGTAACAACCTTAAGGGAGCTCGGGGTAAAACCCAAGACCCTTGACCTCGTAGTTGAATACGCATGGACGTATGAGTACTATCTAGTCTTGAACGACGTGACTGTAGCTGACAAGTACTCCCTTAGAGAAATCTTGGAAGCAGCTAGCGGCAAATCGGCCTAGAAGGGTCTCGAACAGTAACTCTATAAAGGACGCACCTGTTGTCAATCTCGCTATAAAAAATACAGTTTCCACAAGTTTTCCTAAGTGTCGATTGTACTTGCTTAACTTGTACTTGCGGGCTCCTCGTCTGAGTAGCCTTTTCCAGTTTCAATTCTTCAACATCGAGGGGGGGCTGTGCAATATTAGGCGTTTTAGAAAGGGTTCTTGCTTCACCGCTAGCTTCAGCGGGAGAATTAGCCGGTGTTGTGGGTAAGGGGGCTGGTTTTCCAGCCTGTTCCGACTTGCCCGGTAAAACATGTTCTGTCAACTCTATTAGAGCCCCGGTTTTTGCTTCTTCTTTACGCTGTAAGCCGTCTGCCTGCTTGGAAAGTCTCTGCTGCGCCTGAAGAGAAGGTACTGTTATTGTGAGCTGCACTCTACCATGCTGCCTTGCGGTCGGCGCTGGTTTCGGCTCTCGACGTGTCACCTTAATCCCTTCATATGCCAATGCTTCCTCTAACTCTTCTTTAGTCGGAACCTTCCCTTGAAGAATAGCTTTACCTTTGTAAACGATAGCCGGGAGGCTTTTAATACCATATTTTCGGAATTCAGCCGTAGCGATACCTCCAAAAATCTCCTCTAGCTGAGCCACATAGGATGGAAAATCGTTAGGATCTCTTAGTTTATGCCTTACAACCTTTAGCTTTGGTTTATTGCCTTTAACCGTAGAAAGGACTTCGTCTAGTATGCTCAACAGCTTCTCATGCTCTGGATTTCTACACATGTATACTCTAAGCTCTCCAACCACAGAATTACAATGGCAATGGGGTATTATATATTATCTTTTTAACAGAAAACGATTATAAAAGCAGGCTGGGAAAGATCAGGGAGCAGGCTTGAAGTACGTCTTGGGGGTAGATATAGGCGCGACTTACACTAGAGTGGTTTTAGCAGATAGTGATGCTAATTTCCTTGGTAGGGTTAAGTTTGAAACACCCAAAACGTATGACAGCTATGCAGTTGCAAGATCCATAATTGAAAATTCTAGAGGATTGTTATATGCACATGGAGTCTCTGAACGAGAATTAATGGGAGTTGGTGTGGGCTCGATAGGTCCGCTAGATATGAGAAAAGGTATCCTAATTAAACCTGCGAATCTACCGGTTGAAAATGTACTTATAGTCGAACCTATAAAATCTGAATTCGGTGCTCCGACATACCTTGTTAACGACTGCGTAGCAGCGGTGATAGGTGAGAAGCATTTCGGATTAGGACGCGGCTACGATGACTTGGTCTATGTGACTATTAGTACAGGTATTGGTGGTGGAGTCTACGCAAACGGGAATCTTCTCCTAGGTAAGGATGGAAACGCCCACGAAATTGGCCATATGGTGGTAGATGAGGAGGGAAAAATAATTTGCGGCTGTGGAAAGAAAGGGCACTGGGAAGCTTACTCCTCCGGTAGCGGAATACCTAAGCTTGCCCAGCTTATTGCAGCAAAGGAACAAAGCCGCTACGAGGACAGTAAACTCTACAGGCTTTCTATGAGCGACCCCTCCTTATCGTCAAAAGACATCTACGATGCAGCCAAATCTGGTGATGCATTTGCTTTGAAGGTTGTCGAAGAAGCCGGCCGCTACAACGCAATCGGTATAGCAAACGTGGTTAACGTTTATGATCCATCGCTTATAACGGTGGGGGGATCGGTAGCGCTGAATAACGTTGAGCTCGTTCTGGAACCTATAATTAGGATGACGCCTAATTACGCAATAAATAGAATGCCGCGGATAGAAATCACACCATTGGGTGACGACGCAGGGCTTTACGGTGCAGTGGCCCTAGCGCTCGGTCTTGAAAAATACTTCTTAAAGTAATCTCCAGGTAGTTTCTCCCCCTCGATCATGCAACCTTATACCAAGCTTCATTAACTGCTCCCTAATCCAATCAGCAAACATGTAATCTCCAGCAAACCTTAACTTTTTCCTGATCTCGATAACCAGCTCGATTAATTTCTCAACAGGTATCTGTGGACTTTCAGCGAAGCACCTGTCTAATACACCTAGCACTCTGTTAAATTCTTCGAATAAGGTATAAGTTTTCAACGCCACAACGACCTCTATTTGGTTTCTCTCAAGACTGGAGAAAACCAGACTGGAGAGTTCATACACATAGCTGAAAGCCTTGCTTGTGTTAAAATCGTCCTGCATTGCCGCATGAAAGCCAGCCCTAATCTTGAGCAACCTAGCTAGTTCCTGTTTTCCAGAAGCACTTAACTTGAAATCATAATCCTCTTTCCTTAAAGCGTCGCGGAGGGACTGAACAGCGTTGACTAACCTCTCATAGTTCTTTTGTGCTTGGTGCAACGTATCTTCAGAGAAATCGACTATACTCCTATAATGAACTGTAGCTAACCAAAGCCTAACAATTTCCGGTTCCCATTTCGTGAAAACTTCTTTAAGAGTAACTATGTTCCCTAAGCTTTTAGACATCTTCTCCCCTTTTACGTTAAGCATTCCTGTGTGTAACCAATACCTGACCCATGGTCTACGGTTAAACGCCGCCTCGCTTTGAGCTCTCTCGTTTTCGTGATGCGGAAATACGAGGTCGCTGCCTCCACCGTGTATGTCAAAAGATTCTCCTAAGTATAGACTTGACATCGCGCTGCATTCTATATGCCACCCTGGTCTACCAGGACCCCATGGACTTTCCCACCACGGCTCATTGGGTTTCGCCGCTTTCCAAAGCGCAAAATCGTAAGGGTTCCTCTTCTCCTTGGCAAATTCTTGCTCCTGTCCCCATTCCTCCTTTAACAGCTTTCCACTTAGTTTCCCATAATCATCATAACAGTCAACATTGAAGTAAACGCTGCCGCTCGGCGCTACATAGGCATAACCCTTCTCGATAAGTGTACTAACGAAGTTTATAATCTCGGATATATGTTCAGTTACTCGTGGATGAATATCGACTTTTATTTTAAGTTTTGATAAAGCTTCCAAGTAATCTTTTGTGTAGTAATCAGCTATCTCCCTCCAATCCCTGCCTTCATCCCTAGACCGACGAATAATTTTATCGTCTATATCCGTGATATTTTGGGTATGAAATACATCGAAACCTAACAATTTTAAGTATCGTTTCACTACATCGAAAGCAACATACGTGCGGGCGTGTCCAAGATGCGTAAAGTCATAAACAGTGGGACCGCAGACATACATTGAAACACTGTCAGGTTTAACCGGTTCGAAAGGCTCAATTTTTTTGCTCAAAGTATTATAAATCCGTAACACAAAGCTCTGCCACCAGCCGTCACGGATTCTAGCTATTTAAATTTCTTACTATTCATTACATTACAAGCGGCTAACCTTCAACACTTCTCTTATCGCGCCTCGCCTCGTGTGCAGCTCTGACGAAGGCCAAGTAGACTGGCGATGGGGATGAAGCTCTACTTTTAAACTCTGGGTGGAATTGGACACCCACTATCCATCTTTTTTCGGAGAACTCTATAGCGTTTATTACATTTCCCGATGCATCGGTCGCAGATACCGTTAGACCCTTCTTCCTCCCAAGTTCAGTGTATTTTCTGATAATATGGTAGCGATGCCTAAACCTTTCTTTCACGATTTCCCTGCCGTAGGCGCTGTAAAGATGGGTATCTTTAATTAAGAACACTTCATGTGCTCCTAGTCTCATAGTTCCTCCTTTAGCGGTAATACTTCTCTGCTCTGGTAAAAGATCAACGACGGGGTAGGGTGTGTGGGGATTTATTTCTGTTGAGTGAGCTGAGTTCAAGCCCATTACATACCTGCAGAATGCTATAAAGAGAAGTTGAGCCCCAAAGCATATTCCCAGGAAAACCTTGTCGCTTTCTATGGCGTAACGGGCAGCTTGTATCATACCCTCTACTCCTCTCGATCCAAAACCGGGGGTTAAAAGTATCCCATCAGCTTTAGACAGAGTTGACTCTACCGTCCCTGGATCCTCTTCGAATCTACACGAATCAACGAGTTCGATTTTAACACCTAAACCTAAACTTGCAGCTGCATGCTTAAGTGCCTCATTGATACTTATGTAGCTATCCTGAATGCTTGTATATTTACCTGGCATGGCGATAGTCACCGTATCGCTTGGATACGCATATCTAGCAACTACGTTTTCCCACTCGCTTATCAAATGCCGCTGGGGCTCGCATTCATTAAGTTGAAGTAACCTAGCCAAGTATTTGCCTAAACCTTGCCGCTCGAAAACTAACGGAAGCTCATATACTACGCTGATATCGGGATCCGAAACCACCGCTTCTACTGGTACGTTACAGTATAGTGCGATCTTTCGTTGAACATCTTCTGTCAAATAGTTACTTGATCTACCAACTATTACATCAGGCTGCAGTCCCATGCTTTGAAGCTGCCTTACGCTATGTTGAGTGGGTTTTGTCTTCTGTTGACCAACGGTTTCCAGGTAAGGAATAAGAGTAACATGCACTAATGCGGTATGACCTGGAGGCATCTCTAGCCTAAACTGCCTTATAGCCTCCAGGAAAGGCATGGCCTCTATGTCCCCTACAGTTCCCCCAATTTCCACTACCATTACATCTGAAGCACTTCTCTTCGCTGCAAGCTGCATCCTTCGCTTTATCTCATCTGTAACGTGCGGTATAACTTGGATTGTCTTACCTAAGTATTCGCCTATTCTCTCGCGTAGGATGACCGTTAAGTAAACTTGCCCCGACGTAATGTTGTTAGAGGGGTGCATGTTTATTCCGACGAACCGTTCATAAGTACCGAAATCCTGGTCCAATTCAGCTATTGGGAAACTGTAGCCAGGTGCTGGTTCGAATACCCATACATCTTCACATACGAAGACCTCGCCGTGCTCTATGGGGTTCAAGGTGCCTGGGTCAACGTTTAAGTATGGATCAATCTTTATCATGTCCACTTTATAGCCTCGGAACTGGAAGAGTTTTGCAATCGACGCCGATACAACACCCTTACCAATACCGCTGAGTACACCACCTGTTACGAACACAAACCTAGTTCCCTTAGCTTTATCCACGATTACCCCCTTACCATGTTTTTAACAAATTCCTTCAAGAGAAACAAGTCTCTAATGTAGACAAACTCGTTTTCCGAGTGAACGTTGCAATCTGATCTTATAGCCCCGAAGGCTACTACGGGTATTCCAGCTTCGAAAAAAAACGTTCCGTCATTACCCCCTAGTTCAGCTGCTGTCGGAACTTTGTACTCTAACCCTCCGGCGGCGTAGGATTTCTGTGCAGCTTCGACAGCCTCGTCTACTAAGTCTTTATCCAGCGTGTACCAACCCCTTTGTCCCCAGGCTTTGATCTCGGCTTCAATTGCTAATCGTGCTGTGGCCCGCGAAAAGTATGAGTACAATTCAGTTAATGCTTCTTCCATATCTTCCTCTGGGAGAAGTCTAACGTCGAAACCTAGCAGAACCTCCGAGGGTACACGATTATGTTTTTCGGGTTCGCCAGGCCCTAGTTTAGTTATAGTGATGCTAAAACGCCCCCACACTTTTTGAAACGGTGAGTCTGGTGGAGAATTGTAACGTGAAATCTTTGAAAAACGAACTGATTTGTACTCTTCTAGGAGGATGTTAGCGAGTTTAACAGCAGCTTCAACAGGGTTAACGGTTTTATGCGGGTATCCTGCGTGCCCAGATCTGCCCTTCACTTTAATCCATCCATGAATTACGCCGCTAGCACCCACTGAAACATACTCGGCTCCAGCGTCAAGTATCACTGCTTTATCCCATCGATACCCTTCCTCTAAGACTGCCCTAACCCCGTAACCACCGACTTCCTCATCGCCAGTCACCACTATGCAGGGTCTATACCTGAGCTTATCGCCGGCATTAGCGAGTTCGGCGAACGCTGCAATACTTGCTACTATTGCGGATTTATCGTCTGCAGCTCCTCGACCATACACCCTATCTTTACATACAAAAGGCTCGTAAGGGTCTACTGAATGTCCTTCAACATACCATGGCCCACGAGTTGGGACAACATCGTAGTGACTTACTAGTGCTAAAGTCCTGCCGCTACCTTCAACCTCAATGAAAACCGTAGGTATAATGCCACCTCTATATTCAAGTTTAATGAGTTCCGCGCTTAATCCGACTCTTTCTGCTAACCCAACTACCGCCTCAGCAGCTTCCATGTAGCTACTTCGTATAACATCCCCCTTATCTGATACCGAGACTTCTGAGCGAATCCTAACCAATCGGCAGAGCTCTTCAACTAAATCGATATTCACGCATCCGAGAGTACGGTGAGTCATGCTTAAATGTTACGCTGTAACAGGCTATTAACTCGAGAAAAAGTTAAGAGTACCATTAACCGTAACTCTTTCGGGCCGGTAGATCAGGCTGGGAGATCGCCCGCCTTGCAAGCACTTTAACAACCAAGTACGCGGGAGGTCCCGGGTTCAAGTCCCGGCCGGTCCACTTTTTCAACCTCTCAGCGATAACCTACACGCCGACTTGTAGTATATGTAATTGCCTACGAAAATGTCAGTGAAATACTCGCGTTTACCTTTAACTGTGGAACTTGTTAACCAAGGTTAACTAATGCAGCCTAGGAATTTTGGTTTAAGTCTTAACTGTTAGAGCCTCATGTCTTAGCAACCTTTATGTTAATGGGCTCCGTGAAGATTACATGGTATATTTCTGTCTTCTATTAGGATTAGGAATTCTTTAATTATAGTATAGTGTACATGACATGTGGTTCAAGCCGGGGTCGACGAAGCCGGTAGAGGACCAGTAATCGGTCCTATGGTAATTGCCTGCGTAGTGCTTAACTCGAACAGCGTAAAACTACTCAAGAGGGTTGCGAAGGATTCTAAGAAACTATCTCCACGATCTCGTGAAAAAGTTTACCGAACGATTCTCGAAGTTGCAAATGAAGTTAAAATTCGCGTTGTAGAGCCTCTGGAGATCGATGCTGCAGTAGCTGTAAGGGGACTGAATCGCTTGGAGGCCCGCGTAACAGCGGAGCTCTTAGGCCAACTAACATCGAATATTGATTTAGTTTTTGTAGATTCGCCTGATCCCCAGCCTGACAGGTATGCTGCTCTGGTTAAAGGTTTCTTAACACGCCACGAAATAAATATTATAGCAGCGAACCATGCTGAGCTCTTATACCCGCACGTCGCCGCAGCCTCTATCGTTGCTAAAGTTGAGAGAGATAACCTCGTGACTAAACTCAAGGACACCTATGGCGACTTTGGTTCAGGTTACCCTTCAGATCCAAAAACCATAGCGTTTCTGCGAAAATTTATGGAGAGTGGAGTTAAATACCCTCCAATAGTAAGGAGGAGTTGGAGAACATTATTAAAAATGAACAAGATAATTTAACAATTTAATTTCACAGCTGTTCTATTCACGAACAAGTTTAGCGTCGCGCTTATAACCTCATACTTAGCTTATAACTGATGTCGGTAAAAGCAGCGGCTCTCTTGCCGATATTGATTTGCTGCATTAATATATGTTTAGCAGGCTCCAGCTCAATTATTAGACTAGAGGGGGCGGTTACAGATATGATTCCTTACGACGATTCGTTCATCATAGCTTTTAGCAACGGTACTTTAATACGCCTCTGCAAGGAAACGGTTCTCTGGAGAGTAAGCACCAACGATAAAGGGTTGCCAGTTCTCCTGCAAACCTCAGAGCCTTATGGCTTCCTAGTTTTTACGAATACTGGCTGGATCGGATTGATCTCGCCAAGAGGCGAGATCAGCGGTTGGCAAATGCTGCCTGTGGGAATGGATCCTATAAGCAGAGGTTACTATTCATTGCAATATAATAATGGTACAGCTGTAATATTTGTTGGCAACCGAGCCTATATTTTAAAGCTCCCAGATCTCGGAGTAGTAGCCTCTGATAGCGTCACTAATAGATATGTGAAATGTTCTGTGAGCGATAATGGCGATTTCATCTTTCTACTAGGCATAAACACTTTTTGCTCTTCTTGCATTCAAGCTGACCAACGCCTGATAGTAGTGAAGCAGGTTAGCCTTGGCAACAACATAATAAGGTATACTCAGAACCATGTGAAAGACGCGGCTGTCAACTGGGAGGGTGCAAAGCTGCTCATAGCTAATTGGAGTGCGTTACTTATATGCGATTTGAAAGCAGATAAATTCCAAGTCCTGGACAGCATACCTTTCTTGCACCAAGCGAAGCACTGGAAAAGCTGGGGCTTTTCACCTAATAGTAAGTTCTTCCATTACACTTATTTGAATGGAAATTATTTGGAACTATATGTATTTGACCTGGAACTAAGAGTCATGGGTTCACGTCAGTTAGGCCTCGAATTTCAAAACGTCGTTTTCACGAGTGAAATTGACGACACTGGTAACGTGCTTATCCTTTGCCAAGATCCTTCATTGGAAAGCTCCCATTACATTTTGCTAGACTCTGCCTTAAATGTAGTGGTAAGCGGTTCGTGGCCAGGACAAGTTAAAGGTATAGTTTTAGCTGAACACGCCGGAGTTTTCTCGGAGAAAGGTGCACTCATCTTGGAAAATAAAGTTCTAGCACCTACCGAGAAGTTTCTAGTCCTTGTGAAAACTGTGAAGAGAGACTACTCGCCAGTTCCAGGAGTTTTGATCTGTGCGAACAATACTTGTGGGTTCACTTCAGCTAGTGGCACAATACTGTTTAACCTCCAAAAGGGGTTCGTTACACTTAATGCGTCCCACAAAGCGTTTGCACCGTATTCCGCAACGATCAGCATTAATGATAATAAAAACATAATGTTAACACTTCAACAGATTTTTCTCCTAAATATAAGTGCACGGTTCGATAACGGTACAGTTCCTAAACTCTGTAGAATCCAAGTGTTTGAAGGAAATGCATCTATAGAAATTAGCGAAGCAGTAGGCTGCTCTACACAAACTAAGCTCCCAGAAGGAAACTATACAATTTTAGTAACTACCGAAAATATAAGTGAAAAACGCTCCTTCAGTTTATTCAGTGATACAGCGGTCGAATTAATGCTGAAGGGCACATTCCCCTTGCAGATAGTAATCGAAGATGAAGAGGGAAAGCCTTGCAGAGCCACCGTAACTGTTAGCAGTGAAAGCGATAGGATGGCTACAGTGAATGGATCAACTATTCAGGTAGCTCTTCCTAAGGGGAGATATATTATTGAAGCAACAGCTCCAGGCTACAGCAGCATTAGAAGCGAAATCTCGGTACCAAATTCTACTGAAGTTAAGCTCGTGCTAACTAAAGTGGAAAAACCGAGAACATGGCCTATGGACCCAGCTTATATTGTAATCCTGGTTTTCGTTGCCTGTTTAGTGGTTACTCAGCTGCTTCTCATAAGAAATAGGAAAAAACTAATGCATAGTAGCAGTAGGCGTTAAGTATGGGGTAATAATTAGAGAGCCCTGCTATGGACCCAAAGACAATCGCAAATATTTCACTTTTTACCGCTCTTGCAGTGTCATTTAGGCTTCTAAAACACGTGATAGCAGGAGCCTTTCAGCTAGTTAATTTTCCCTTATCCTTTGCTATGATTGCCGGCTATTTTTCTGGATCGCTGGCAGGCATGCTAACCGGCGCGCTATCCTTCTACTTAAGCGATCTTTTACTCGGGCTAGGCCCATGGACTTTAGTTAACTCTACGCTAGCAGCTGGTATTGGAGCTGTTTGGGGAGTGCTTCGTAAAAGCCGCTCCATGGGGTGGCCTCTCTTCATCTTAGCTTTTATTTCAACCTTCGCATACGACGTTCTCTCTTCCTTCCTCCTCTATATGTTGTTCATACGGGAAACTTGGTATGCATTAGTTTACGCACTTATAGGTTTATTTCTCCCTAGTATGGGTGGCTATATGGTGGGAGTAGGCCCTATAACGGAGACATTGACAGCTGGAGTTACCACCTTAGTTATTTCCAGGGTAAGAAAAGCCTTTGGGACAGAGAAATTTTGAAAATTAAAGTAGAGAACTGACTGCATTTGCGAGTGGTTCCGCTACACTTATCTTTGAGGTGGGTGAGGGTATAGTGTCCGTAGCCACTATATCGCTCACCCCTGCATTGTAAAGTTTATCCAGCGCGCTTGAAGCCAGGATTGCATGTGTACAGGCAGCATGTACTCTTTTGGCACCGTTCATCAACACAGACTTTGCCGCTAACATTAAAGTGCTTCCAGTGCTTATTATATCATCTACTATAAGTACGTCCTTACCTTCAACTTCAATGTTTTTAGGTAAAAGCGAAAGCTCACCTGTAGTCCGATCTCGACGTTTTTCTAGGTAATCGTAGCTAGCCTTTAATAATTCTGCTATGGCCCGAGCCCTGTGGATAGCTCCCTTATCCGGGGCAAGCACTAGCGGTTGATGTAAAGTCCCCTTAAAGTACTCAGCTAGCTGCACTATCGGTAAAACATTAAGGTGAGGTATATTCAGCCATTCGTCCAAGGAGGAAGGGTTGTGCACATCTACTGTAATAAACGCATCGGCACCGGCTACTTGGAGAGAACGTAGAATGACTCCAATGCTAATGGGTTCCCCTTCCATAAAACGCTTATCCTGGCGAGCGTAAGCTAGGTAGGGAACAACGACTACAACCTTAGATGCTCCGGAGTTTTTAACAGCATCAATCGCTAGAAGTAGTTGGATAAAGCGCTCATCTTGAGGGGGGTGTGTAGAATGTACAAGAATGGCTTTTCCTTTAATTTTTTGAGGGACTCTTACATACTTTTCTCCATCTGGAAAAGATTTCTCCTCGATTATGATCAAGTCTTGGGATAGGGTTCTAGCCAATTTAGCGGCTAAACCCAGAGATGAACCCGTAGCTATTACCGTCACGAAGACCTTGTGTTTAAACCCCAGATAAGTTTAACCCGGCTATAACCGCCTGCCCGAGGGCTATTCCACCGTCGCCCGCCGGTATTCCGCGAGGAAGAAGAACATTTTTTAACATATTCTTTAAACCTTTGACTAGGTACTCGTTCACTGCAGCACCCCCCGCCAGTAAAACTTGTGGATCAGAACAACCTGAAGCTTCTCTAGCTAACAGGCCAAGAGCCTCGCCGAGCCTAACCTGTGCTGTATAAGCTAGATCTTTAACACTATTGTTTCCGATTGCATCAATCAGCTTCAGTAGGAAATCCCTAACGAGTACTCTATTGCCTTCCACCTCGATCTTTAGATTATCTAGGAGCCGCCCACCTCTGGCAGCTGCCTCAAGCATAACAGCTGGTTCACCCTCATATGTCCTTTCCCAACAAATACCTAAAGCTGCGGATACAACATCAAGAAACCTCCCAACGCTTGAGGTTCTGGGGGAAAGACCAATACTTTTTACTGCCACAGCTAACTCGGATAATCCTCCGGGTACAGCTTTGCTAAGACCCAGTTTACTGCAAGCCTTGATTGCTTCCTTCGCGCCGATTTCAAGAGACAACGTCGCCGCGAGTATCCGTGCTGGATATATTGTGGCTCGGTCGCCTCCTGGGAGAGGTAAGTGGTCTAAATGCCCTAGTCTTTCATAACCAGCGTATGTAACTAATAGGACTTCCCCACCCCACATGGTCCCATCTTCTCCGTAGCCTGCCCCATCGACAGCTACGCCAACAATCGTCTCGTCGAGTGGTATACTGTTAGATACCATGCATGAGACAATGTGAGCATAGTGGTGCTGAACCTTGACATGGGTGATACCGCGTTCCGCTGCCAGGTTAGATGCTAGAAGTGTTGTAGGGTAGTTGGGATGTTTATCTGAGACTATGACGTGAGCCTTTACTTTGTAGACCTTCTCTAGGAAACTCAAAGATGAAAGGAGGAAATCCAAGTTTTCCCTATAGTCCATGTCGCCCGTATACTGTGTGAGGACTACCTTATCGTTAAACGCCACGGCGCCAGCATTGGATAAGTGAGCGCCGAGTGCTACAACCTCGTATCTCGTTTTAAATGGAATTTTAATCCATCGTGGAGCGTAACCTCTAGCTCTTCTAAGCATCTGTGGTTTACCGTCGGTTAATCTTACTACACTGTCGTCTACCCTATTTATGATTTCTCTATTATGGAGGAGAAAGTAATCAGCGATACCTTTCAGTTCTCTTGTAGCCTCCAAACCTATGCATATAGGTAGACCCAGCTTGTTACCACTTGTCATTATAAGGAACTTGTCTTTAGTGTTATTTATTATCAGGTAGTGAAGCGGGGTATAAGGAAGCATCACACCTATATCTGCTAATCCCGGGGCTATAAGGTCGGAAATGTGTGCTCCTTCCCTCTTCGGTATTAGTACTATGGGTCGCTGAGGTGATTTCAACAATTTAATGTGACCCTCAGTTGGGCACGCAATTGCTCTAACTACATCCAAGTTAAGTGCCATCAGAGCTAAAGGCTTACGGGGTCTACGCTTTCTAACTCTCAATTTGTTCACGACGGTATCATCTGAAGCTAAAGAGGCTAGATGGAAACCCCCTAAGCCCTTTATCGCGACTATGTTTCCTTCATCAATTAACCGAGCAGCCTCTATAATCGGATTTTCGCAGGAAACATCTTCGCCTGAAGTATTTAGTAATCTAAGACTCGGCCCACACTTGGGGCAACTAATGCCTTGTGCGTGAAAACGCCTAGTATCACTCCAATTACTGTATTCTTCTAGGCAATGGTTGCACATTGGAAAATCCCTCATAGTGGTATTCGTCCTATCATAAGGAGTGGTATACATCATTGAAAAACGAGGTCCGCACCAAGCGCAAGAGTTAAAGGGATAGCTGTACCACCGAGATCGAAGATCTAGAACCTCTGTTAAGCACTCATCGCAGACTCCTATATCAGGAGGTATTTGTGATCTTTCGGCAACCGAACTCCCGCTTTCGAGGATTTTAAAAGATGTATAGCCCCGCGGCTCCACATATTGAATTATTATATCTTCGAGTTCCGCTGGCGGAGGAATATCCAACTTTAAAACTTGGAAAAATTTCTCTATTAACCCATCCGGACCTTCGACCCATACTTCTACCTCTGATCCACCGAGATTCTTTACATAACCCGTAACTCCGAGTTTAACAGCTACTCTATAAATAAAAGGCCTGAAACCGACTCCCTGCACTACACCGGTGATTCTAACTATCGCGGCTTTTCGGTTCATGCTAAGCTTCTCAAGTTCGGTGAAACTGAGCCTTTTTAAGCTGACCGTTTTTACTCGCCTGTGGTGCTGCTGCTTCGGCTTGGAGAAATCACAATAAAAGGAAAGAAGACGCGGAAAAAATTCGAGAAACTATTACTGGCTAACATAGAAGATGCATTCACTTCAGGTAACATACAATACAGAATTAGAAAAGAGTGGGGAAGGATATTCGTCTATACTAACGCAGAAGAAAAGGCAGTCGAAGTTCTAAAACAAATTTTCGGTATTAAGTCTATCTCGATAGCATATGAAACCAAGTTTGAAGAATTTGACGATCTAGTTCTTAAAGCGAAGGAATACTTTGTTGACAAAGTAAAAGGTAAGAGGTTCGCCGTTAGGGCCAGGAGAATAGGACAGCATAGTTTCACTTCATTAGATGTTGAAAAAGCTTTGGGAGCCGCGTTGCTTAGCTTCGGTGCAGGTGTAGACCTTAGAAATCCGGAGGTCACGGCTTACGTGGAAATAAGAGGACATAGAGTATATTTTTACACGAATTCGATAAAGGCTTATGGCGGCTTACCGATAGGAAGCGAGGGAAAAGTTATAGCATTAGTATCGGGCGGCTTTGACTCTCCAGTTGCGGCGTGGTACGCTTTACGCAGAGGGGCTGCAGTGCATTACCTTCTTTGCAAGATCGGAGGAGATACCCAAGAGATTGCAGTGTTACACGTACTGAAGACTTTAGCTGATAAATGGAGTTATGGTTACAGGCCAAAACTTTACGTTGTAGATTTTAATGAAATACTGAAGGAAATGAAAAATAAATGTAACGCCTCTCTGCTCAACTTGATACTTAAGAGATACATGTATAGAGCAGCGGAAGTTATAGCTGCTAGAGAAGGCGCTGAGGCTATAGTCACTGGCGAATCTTTAGGCCAAGCATCCTCACAGACTCTTAGAAATCTTTATGTGTCATCGCTGGCTGCAAGATTGCAGATACTAAGACCCCTCATTGGTTTTGATAAAGATGAAATCGTCTCGATAGCTCGCGAAATAGGAACCCACGATGCCTCTGCCAGGGTAAAAGAGTACTGTAGTGTCTTCAGCGAACATCCGAAAACCCATGCATCTATGGAAGAAGTAGAGGCAGAAGAAGCTAAACTAGACCCAGCGTTGCTAAGTAAAGCGCTCGAAAACGCTAAGGTTTATGATTTGAGAAGTGTAAAAATTGAAGAAAAACTGGAGGGGTTAGAAGTTGACAGGGTTCCCGACGACGCTGTTATAATTACGTTTGAAGCTAAAGAATGGGGTCAACAGTATCCACCTAGCTCTATACGAATGAGTTTCGACCAACTCCTCGAAAACGTTGGTAAGCTAGATCCATCTTCTACCTATGTGCTTGTGTGTGATGAAGGAGCACTGAGTCTGGAAGCCGCCTATATCTTAAGAAAACTTGGAATTAACGCCTATAGTTTTAAAGGGGGGATCAGGCGCTTGAGACGTTTAGCCTCAGCAACTTAATTTTATGCGATGGACTCAATTATCCTCTTATTGTTATCTAAGTCCCGTGGGTTTAGCTGAAGACATCGATGAAGTTATTACACGTCTTAGCTCAAGGCTAGACCCCCCACTGAGTAAAAGGTTAGAAATTCTTGGGGCTAAGCTTAAGGAGCTTGCTCTTCGCCATATGGTCAGCTCCAACCACACAGTTATGGAGCTCGTAATAGCTAAACACCTTTTAGAAAGAGGCTATGAAGTAGAAGTAGAATACGAGCTTGCCCCCAACTTAGTATGCGATATATTTGCAACCCGTAATGGCAGGACAATAATAACGGAGGTTGAAACAGGCTTTGTACCTCCTGAGAATTCTACGGACCCCATGGCTTACAGAATGGCTAGAGAGCTCAGTAAGGTAGCAAGATACAGTAAGCACTCAGATGAGTTCGCGATGGCTATACCTCCCTTTCACATCCTCCAGCTTCCTTACGTGCTTTTCCTTCCACCTGAGGAGCGTGACCGGTGGGGAATAAAGTACTTTAAAAACCTAATAGATGCTTATTACTCAAAACCCCCCGTAGACTTCGATGAACTAATGACAGCTAAGTTACACTACGTTTATGTGGTCCTTGTGGATAGCCTACAGATGATTGAACTTACTGCTGGAGAATATTATAACTTCTTCGTCGAGAGACCGGCATCTCTCCTATGGCGTACCGGTTGGCCTTTGAGTATCCCACCTTTAGAGGAAGATTGAGAAACCCAATCATGCGTCAAATATATTTACTTCGTAATTGGAAAAATAAAAACATGGAACACGTGGTAGTTTTAATTCCGGGAATGTTGGGTGCAGGCTGCACCTCAGTGGCGCAGGAGCTTGCTAAGCGCACCGGCCTTCGAATAATTAATAGCGAGTACATTATTAGAGGAATTGTAAGCGAAAAACGCGTCTCATTCACGGAGCTTGCCAACATGGCTAGGGATGGCGAGATAGACCTTGAAGATTTAGTTAGGAGTATCGCTGTCGATCATGTGAGAGAGGGGGGTGTCATCGTTGAAGGCCGTACAGCTCTGATGGTTCTTAACCAGCCAGTCACGCTGAAAGTTTTTCTGTACGCGGACAAGAGAGCAAGAATTGAGAGAATTGCTAAAAGGAGAAACATTAGCGCAGAAGATGCTCGAGAAGAAATCGAGCATAGCGATGCTGATAGGAACAGGCTTACAGAAAGATTTTACAAGAAGCCGTACACTGATCCAACTCTCTACGACATAATGCTTGACACTACGAATCTCGCTTTCAGTGATGCTGCAACAATAATAGAAAGTATATTAAAGCAGCGTATCCCCTTTAAAAGGTAAACACTAGGATCCTAAAAATCACTCTTTTACTTTAAATTCCCTAAACTGTGGCGCCGATAATCCTTTATGAGCGTTCCTAACACTCCTCTTGCATTCATGATGAATCGTCAGAACTCTTTAAAGCGTCACTATAATTAACCCTAGAGAGAAGATGTATTTAATAGCCCGTGTGGAAAAAGTTTCTAAGTTATGTGAGAACGTTAATGAATATTTGCTTAGGCTCACGAAGAAACTCGGTTCCACACCAGGCCAGTTTGTTATGGTTTGGATACCGCGTGTAGGTGAAATACCGGTGAGTGTTGCATGGGAAAACGACACTCTTCTTAGACTTATAATAGCTAGAAAGGGAGCTGTGACAAACTACATACACGATAACATTGGTGAAGGTAATAGGTTTTTCTTACGAGGACCTTTAGGAAAAGGGTTTGAGATCGTACGAGGCAAAGTGTTAATCGTGGCGGGGGGTTATGGAGCGGCCCCTATGCTCTATCTGGCTTCAACGCTTAGAAAAACCGGTTCACAGGTAACCGTAGCCCTGGGGTTCCGAGAGAATAGTAATGTTATGCTAGTAAAGGAATTCGAGAAGTTAGCAGATCAAGTGTTTGTGGCTACGGAAGATGGAAGTGTGGGATTTAAAGGCCAGCTGAGCAACTTGGTTTCCAGTATTTTATCAAGCTCTCATTACGACATAGTATACACCTGTGGTAAGGAACAAATGATTGAATGTGTTGTCCATATGGCTATAAAGGCTGGAATCAAAGTGCAGGCCTCCCTGGAAAGGTTGATGAAGTGCGGTATAGGGATATGCGGTTCATGCGCTTTAGAACCGCAGGGTCTTCTGGTCTGCCGGGATGGGCCTGTTTTTAACGGCCACGAGCTTATTCAGCTTGACGATTTTGGAAAGTGGTGGTGGAATGCATCTGGAAAGAGAATTCCGCTCCCCACGTAGCTTAGACCTTATCATTTCAGGAAAGATCTATGTTGAAGGTAGATTAATTGATGCAGCTATCGGCGTTGAGGGAGGAAAAATAGCGTGGATAGGTAAATCATCATGTGCACCCTTCGCGGAGAAGGTAGTCCGAGCGGATGAGAAAACTCTCATACTGCCGGGGATGGTTGACATGCATGTTCATATGAGGGATCTAGACGAGTCTGATAAAGAAGACTGGTACACCGGTACACTATCTGCACTGATCGGCGGCGTAACGTTTATTGCTGACATGCCGAACAATCAACCACCTGCACGTAACTTAGAAGTCTTGAAGATGAAGGAAGAAGTGGCTAGCAAAAGGGCTTTAGTAGACTATGGTTTTTACGCTGGAGTGCCACTCCAAAGCAGGGAACTAGAGCGCATGTCTACTTTCGGATTAATTGGATTAAAAGTTTACCCAGAAGATCAACTACATAAGGAGCTTATAGATATACTTAGAGAAGCTAAACGACTAGACCTTCTCACAGTTGCCCATGCCGAAGACCCCTTAATATTGAACTTTGCCAGCAAACTTGAGAAAGGGGGCTTTGATAGACACTCGCTGATACGACCAGCTGAAGGCGAGGCGCTCGCAATACGTAGATTAGCTTTACTAGGCTCGAGAATAGGCTTTAGGCTACATTTAACTCATGTAAGCTCAGCAGCGGCTTTAAAAGCAGCAGTCGAAACAAAGATAAAAGTTGGGGCATCTATTGATACAGCTATTCATTATCTCCTCCTTGATTCAAGTTCTGCTAAGAAGTTTAAGGGCATAGCGAAGGTAAACCCACCACTTCGTGGAGAACATGATGTGAGGATAATCCGATGTGCTTTAAAGACCGGTATTATCGATGCTATTGTTACAGACCATGCCCCTCATAAAGTAGAGGAGAAGACCATTGAAAGTTATGAAAATGTTCCTGCGGGTTTTCCAGGTCTTGAGTTATGCCTGCCTCTGTTGACGACGCTTATAGCCCGTGGTGAAGTGCCCTTAAACACATTAGAGTTGTATTCAAGCCGTCCAGCAAAACTTCTCAGAGTGCCAAAAGGTCGAGTTGAAGTAGGCTTTGATGCGGATTTCGTGTTCATGAATTTAGGGGAAAAGTGGAGAATTAAAGGTAAGGATCTGAAAAGCAAAGCAAAGTATACCCCTTTCGAGGACTTTGAAGTGGTTGGAAGGATAAGAAAGGTTTTCGTAAGGGGAGTGCAAGCCCTTGAGGATGAGGATATACTGGTGAATAAAGGATATGGTAGAAGATACTGGTCTAAGAGTGAGATTGACTTCCTTGGAGCTTAAAAATCCTCTTATAGTCGCTTCAGGAGTTCTCGGGGTCAGTGTAGGTCTTATGAAAAGGGTTGAAGAAGCTGGCGCAGCTGCTGTGACTACAAAGACTGTAACTTTGAAAGAAAGAATAGGTCACTCGAATCCGGTGATCTATGAACTGGAATATGGATTGTTGAACTCGATGGGATTGCCAAATCCAGGCGCCCTTGAGATGGGTTTAATAATACGCGAGGCGAAGAAAATGCTGAGAATCCCAGTAATAGCCAGTATCGGAGCAACTGCTCCAGATGAGGCTGTAAAAATGGCCGAATATTTACTAGGAGTTGACGCGATTGAGCTTAATGCTTCATGCCCGCATACGAAAGGTTACGGTATTGATGTAATGTCCGATCCCAGCTTAATATCAGAAATAGTGTCAGCGTTAAAGAGTTTCTCTCTTCCAGTGTTTGTTAAGCTCTCCGTTCACGGTGACCTGAGACTAGTTGCAAGCAAGGCTCTCGATGCCGGAGCTGATGCACTAGTAGCTATAAACACGCTTAAGGGGATGGCTATCAACGTGTGGGCGAAAAAGCCGGTACTAGGCGGAGTTTATGGGGGTTTATCCGGTCCAGCGATCCACCCGGTTGCCGTTCGAGCCGTATACGAGCTTTACGAGGAATTTCCTGGCTTTCCGATAATCGGCGTGGGAGGTGTTGAAAACTGGAAGGACGCCGTCGAGCTCATGCTAGCGGGCGCATCAGCAATAGGCGTGGCATCAGCACTTAGACGGGGATTCGAAATAATAGGCTCAATTATAAAAGGTATGAAGAATTACCTGATCAGCGAAGGTTTCTCCAGCATAAAAGAGATAGTAGGCTTAGCTCACCGCTGCTAAAGCGTATGCATTTCAGAAAACATTTTCATTAACCGCTCGTGGAACTTAGCCATCATTAGCCTCTTATCCTCCATAAGGACAACGTCACTGAGCCCCTCTAGCACAATGTTGTAAGCAAAAGGCGAAGGAACTTTCAACTCTGGTGTCTCGATGAGCCTTATCTTTCCGTTCTCGATTTGTCGTAGGACTTCCCTTGCGTGCTCTAGATCCATGTAATCTTCCAGTACCTCTCTGTACGTCTCCTTAAGCACTGGAAAGTCATCGCCGAGCTCTCTTACAACCTTTAGCAGCGTCTGTGCGTTCATTTGCTGTCTCTCTACGCTTATTTCGTGACCCTTATAATTCCGGAGAATCATTAATGCCCTCGTAGCAACATGCCTGAATCTTCTTCTTATAAGCTCAGTATTAGTGATAGATTTTTTCAGTAAATCCTCAACTTCGTTGCCCTTTATGTTGCTTAATGTCACTGGAGGTTTAACTCCAGGTGGATATATGATAGCGAAACCATTGTCGTGTACAGCTACTCCAACATTAACACCGATTTTAACTGTGGCCAAGTAGGCAAGCGCGTGGGAAAGAGCATCGTTCGTCCTACGACCATAAAGGGCATGAAAAACATGGTGGAATCTTCCCTCTTCATCGATGTACTTTTCGGCTAGGATTACCCTGTGAGAAGGGTGTTCGTTTACGCTGATTGCTTTAAGGAAATTCATCATTTCCAGAAAATATTCGTAAATGGCTTCTGCTGCTATTTCATTGGCGTGACAGTTCTTAGCGATATATTTGACTATTCTTTCCTTTGGAATGCCTTCCTTAAGCCACTTGAATATTTTATCCCTGAATTCTCCAATTTTAACAGCTAAATCGTAGCTTAATGGAAGCATTTCTGAAAACCAGCTCGGTACCGTGGGTTTCATGTCGTAGGCCGGCTTGACCAATACACGGTTTCCTTCAGAACTAATAAACTCATACACTCTGCCTCCCAATACAAACCGATCACCGGGGACTAGTCTCTCGAGAAATTCCTCTTCAATGTTGCCAACGTACTTGCCTCCTGTAGTGTGAACCTTTATATTGACTTCCTCCGGTATAGTACCCACATTTAAAGTGTAAATAACTCTGGCGAACTTCCCCCTTCTACCAAATACTCCTTCGTTTTCATCGAACCATATTTTCCCATAGACTTTATGGTTCTCTAAATTCGAATAATTTCCTGAAAGATACCTAAGTGTTCTAATAAAATCATCTTTAGAAATATTTCTATAACAATAACTACGCTTTATTAGATTAAATGCTTCATCAACTTGCCATTTTCGTTCTATAGCCATACCTACAATCTGTTGCGCTAATACGTCAAGGCAGTTTTGAGGAATGTGCACTCTATCTAGGTGGTTTTTGTACGCTTCTTTAACCATAACCGCTACTTCTACTAAATCATCCCTGTCAACGCAAACCATCCTCCCCCTAATTACATCATGCAGTCTATGCCCGCTGCGTCCTATGCGTTGCAAACACCTTGTTACCGATTTTGGCGAACCTAACTGTATGACAACGTCTATATAACCAATGTCTATCCCGAGTTCAAGAGACGTAGAACTTACTACTGCCTTTAACTGTCCAGCTTTCAGTTTATCTTCAACTTCATGTCTGACTAGCTTAGATAAGGAGCCATGGTGAGCCATTACCTGTGATTCATCAAAACCACCCTTCTCTTTAGCAATCATTTTTAGATGAAAAACTACTCTTTCAGTACCACTACGCGTATTGGTGAAAACTAGCGAAGTTTTATATTTTTTGACTAGATCATAAAGCAGTTCATACATCTCTGCTTGCAGAATATTTGAGGGGGTGTGCACCAAGCCAGGGATTGGGCAAAGAACCTTGATGTCCTTTCTTTTCATGTATCTAGCGTCAACTATTATGCAATCTCTCGGCCGCCCGTCGTCATTGTAACCTACCAGGAAGAGCGCAACTTCTTCTAGAGGGTTTATAGTCGCGGAAAGCCCTATGCGCGTGAATGAATGTGTAACTAATTCTTGAAGGCGTTCTAAGCTTAAAGCCAGGTGGACACCTCTTTTGCTTTCAGCTAGGCTGTGTACTTCGTCTACGATCATCCATTCAACTCCTTTCAGTTTCTCCTTAAACCTTGGCGCTACAAGCGTTATGGCTAAAGTCTCCGGTGTAGTAATCAATATGTGAGGAGGTTTCCTAAGCATTTTCTGCCTATCATTAGAGGGCGTATCCCCAGTTCTAACCGCATGCCTAATCTCGGGTAGCTTAACCCCTTCTTCCTCAGCCAGTTTCCTTATCTCGCTCAGCGGCTCCTCAAGGTTCCTAAAGATATCATTGTTCAAAGCTCTCAAGGGGGATACATAAACTGCATAAACCTCATCTTCAAGTTTTCCTTCCAGCGCTAGTTTGATGAGCTCACTTATCACAACAAGAAACGCCGTCAAAGTTTTCCCTGTGCCGGTAGGACTTGATATTAACACGTTTTTCCGCGAGTAGATTGGAAGTATGCCGAGCCTTTGGGGGGGCGTTAAATCCTTATACCTTCGGGAAAACCACTCAGCTACAAGCGGATGAAGTAATCTCAGAACCTCCTCTTTAGTATACTCTTTTGTAGCGTAACTGATCATCACTCAGCTTCTAGCAAGCTAATCCCTTTAAAAAGTATCTGTTAAAATAAAAAACTGAAGGCATAAATTAAATTATTCAAAGTTTATATAATTTTAATTAACTTTATGTTCCTAAAATCTAGTTCTAGCGTAATTTACTAATCCTTCCTCACTAACTTTTCTGCCACATTTTTCAATGCTGTGCAGACAAGAGCTCTCAAGCTTACGCGCGGCAGCTCTTATGCTACCACATTCGAGAAATACCTTAAGTATTTTCAGCTCCCCTGGTTCCAGCTTTAAATTCATAATAGCTAAACTGGCCACTTCAACAGGGCTCTTATTGTAGTTCCAGCTGAATTCGGTTTCAGTACACAGCTGACCTACTTTTAATAGAGTGTTAGATCTAACGTTTGGATAGTGCTGCCTTAAAGCCTTGATGAAGTCTTTATAACTGTCGAAGCTGTCGCGTAGAGCGCTTTCCTCGGTAAAATTGATGAACTTCTTACTCGTAGCTTCAATTACTCTGACTTTTCCGAGTACGAAAACTTCTCAACATACAAGTACTTCGTCGCCGACTCTATACTTGACATTATTTAACCTGATAGTTGTAAACCTTAGCCCCTCAAGTAAGTCCCTAAGGTATCTCTTAGAGAACGCTAAAGGACGCGGCACATGTTTCAGTGTTTCTTAGATTAACTTTACCCTATTGCCTTCTTGGCCAGTAATCGCATTAAAGCCTCCACTTGTGGCTTCAGTGGCTCAGGTATTTTTTTCACGCCCAGTTCGAGAAAACCTCGAACTAGAAGGGTCGTAGCCTCTTCTTCAGTGAAACCTTTAGACATTAGATACCCTAACTCCTCCTCTGATATTTTACCAATGGCAGCCTCATGCGTTAGTTGTGACCCGCCGCTAAGCGAGCGGAGAACGGGAACTGTCTCCACATAGGCGTCTGGAGCTACCTGTAGGCTACGACACTCTATATGTCCTCTCGTACCAGCTACTCTTGCCTCAATCTCCGCTGGTAAACTTATATAGCTCCCTCTACCGGCTACTATCCTAGACACTATTTCTCCTATGCTTCCCTCCTCTGCTAGAACTATGCTAGAGCTCAGTATGGATTTAGAATTAGAACCTGCGACGTAGATTGTTGAAATTGAAGCTGAGGCCCCTTTCTCCAGTTTAGCTCTAGTTGTTGAAGAAATAGTTGTTGGAGACCTGAGACACGTATACAAATAATCGTAGTTGGAATCCCTTTCGGCAATAACCCCTTTTTCTGCTACCACTTCAGTCTCCTTCATCCAACTATGCGTCATAAAGTAATGCAACTTGGCACCATAACCCAAGAAAACCTCGGTATAACCCTCATGGGTTGTGCCGGAATTCACACTAGAGCAAGCTGAGGTCAAAGTGACTTCGCTACCCCTATCGACAACAATTATATTATGAACTTTTTGTGAACCTTCACTTACGACGAAACAGAGCGTTAAAGGTACGTAAATTTTTACGCCAGAAGGTATGTAAACAAAAGCTCCATTTTCTTTCATTTGTCTTTCTGGTAGAGCTGTCCAAAGTAGTTTCTTTACCCAATCTCGGTTAATGGCCTTGCTAAGCGGCTCCAAGATGAAACCTTTAGAAGCTAAGCTATCAGCTACTACCTGTCGTATAACTTCATAGTTTCTTTGCAAATATACCGCTGCACCCCCAGATTTCAGTATCTCAGCTACAATGTTCATATACCGTCACCGCGAAAAACTCCATAGCCTTTTCTCTTTATGGTATCCAAGATATGAGTTAGATCCCCGCTCTCAACTATTCTACCGTCAATCATTACATGGGCAACATCTACGCGTCTCAGATGCTCAGTTATTAGCCCGGCATGTGTAACTAGTAGAATAGATGCTCCAATATCAATTAAAGCATTGATTGATTTGCCGACAGTTTTAAGGCCCTCGAGATCCACGCCGCTATCTGGTTCATCGAGAAGCGCTAACCTAGGTCTCTGCAGAAGAACTAACGCCAGCTCTGCTCGCTTAGCTTCCCCTCCGCTAAACCCTCTGAAAAGTTCTCTCTCCATCAAGCCGTTAACTTGCAGGTCGGAGATCAGATCCAATGATGATCCAAACATTTTACATAACTCAGTAGCCAAGCTTGAGAACTTAACGCTTAAAGGCCTAAGGTGTTGATGCATTAAAGCTATTCCAATCCTAGCTTTTTCATAAGGCCTTAAGTCCATTAGATCTTGTCCATCAAAGATTATGCGTCCTTTTGTCACACGATATCCTGGCATTGAAACTATGGCTTTTAGCAACGTACTTTTGCCGCTACCGTTAGGGCCTAACAAAACATGTATCTCGCCCGCTTCTACGCTTAAATCGACCCCCCTTAACACTTCCCGTTCGTCCACTTGAACATGTACATCTTCCAGCCTAAGCAACGGATAGTTCACACCACTGGCATACTGATCATCTCTTTATGGTTTTCTTCTAACCTGCACTATAGTTTAATTTTTAATCTCAGGATAAACTTTAGAGAAGAACTTATAAGCTGCACGTGTAAAGATATCACTCAAATGATGACTCGAAACCCGGAACGACCGATGAAAGTGGCCGTCGCGACTGATTTTTCTAGCTGGCCACACCCTGCGTAGATGGTTACTATATAGCATAGACTTATAGGTATGCTTTCCTCGTGAGATGTGAATCGTATGTCGGAAAAATTTGCGGTTAGCATTGAGAGAGAAACGTGTATAGCTGACGGAGCTTGTGTCGCGTTATGCCCAGAGATCTTTGAGTTAAACGAGAATGATGGAAGAGCTCAGATCACTAAGCAATGGCGTTTACTAGATGAAAAGCTTGGGGAAGGCATTATCCCTGAGCAATATGAGGAATGTGTTAGAGTAGCTGCCGAAGCATGTCCAGTACAAGTGATATCAGTTAAGTTAAGGTGATATCAGTTAAGTTAGATAGAAAGTATATAATACAGCTGGACCTGAAACTCAGATTTTAAAAATGTTTCCAATAAGTGATGAGGTTAAAAAGAAAACCACCCCAATTTTAACATATTTTTTAGTGCTAAGCAATGTTTCAGTATTCGCGTATTCGCTTATACGAGGAATAGACGTATTCATTGATTCATATGGGTACAGGCCTATTTATCTAGGGCAATGCATACGATTAGAGACTTTACTTACTTCGCTTTTCCTTCACGGCGGCGTGGAACACCTTATAGGGAATCTGTTATTTCTATACGTTTTCGGTAGAAGTGTGGAGGACGAGATCACTCCACTACCCTTTATAACACTGTATTTGGTAAGCGGTTTAGCTGGTAACTTACTACATACAGCTTCCGTCTACTTACTATCACCATCTTTAACGGGGACTGAATTGACTAAGCCGGTTATCGGCGCCTCCGGTGCAATATCGGGGGTTTTGGGTGCTTACATCGTGCTTCATCCCCACGCGCGTATAAAGACCGTAGTCGTGTACTACTATTTACTTCTTTTACACATTCCAGTCCGTTTTTATGTTTTAACTTGGTTTTTATATCAGCTTGCAATAGGCATCTTAAGCCTAGGCTTCCCTCTAGGCATCGCAGCTTGGGCTCACGTAGGTGGGTTCGCCGCTGGCGCTATGATTGGCACCCTGATTAAAAAGTAAAATAAATTAAGTTAGCAAGAGCTATAGCTGTAGGATCTCCCAGTTCCTGCCATTATACAGAACTGCTTTGGGTTGCGTAGAAGGGTAATAACGGCACGAGAAAACCGATATTAATTTTCCATCAAAGTAAACATGTAAACCATTGGGAAAATACTCGTGAGCCCTTGTGACAGTTTCCAGACCACTCTTCTCAAGGAAGCTCTCTAAAGCTACCCTTCCAAACAACTGTGAACCTCCGCCACGAGGGTTAGAGGCAAACGAGTCAATGCTCTCGTCCGGATCATTCCATAAAAGCTCAAATGCTCGCTTGTCTGATGGAAGGACATCACCTTTGACTAACCTTAGTACATCCCTTGCAGAATGTATACCCCTAGCTATACCCCCATGCACGGCAAAAACAGAAGAATTGATTATTGCGGCGTATGGCATAAGGGAGAAAAGTTTAGCATACAATTCATATATTTCTGAGCCGTACTCTTGAACTATTTCCCAGTAAAAACCGTACTCGTAATTCATTAAAGGTGATTCGTGGTTACCCCTCAATAGAATCACTTTCTCGGGTTCCTCTGTTTTCCTTGAAAGCAGAAAATTGATGTTAGCGGCCTGGTAAGGCCCCCTATCCACATAATCGCCCAAAAATAAATACACATCTGCTTCCATTTTAAAAGCTGCAACCGATGAAATGACATCCCCGTGAGTATCGCCTACCACGAGCACCCTTCCTTTAAGATCTATTAACTGCTTCTCGCCTTCAAGCACTGAAAACGCATTTTCTAGTAGTTCAACTAGTTCATTAAGCTTCATCTTTGAAAACTCCTTTAACACGTTAATGTGCACGCTACCCGCCAAGAGGGTTCCCGCGGCAGTGAACTATGCCTTTAACACGTCTAACAAAGTTGGGACAAAAATAGCATTGAATAAAAGACACAGGCTTTCCTAAAACTGGACACTCAACGATTTCACGTTTCATTTTTGAAATAAGCTTCGGAGAAATGCCGGTTAACTTCCCCTTTAACTCGTTTGAGATTTTTATTGGCTTATCGGTTTCTCTTACCTGTATCTCATACTTATGGTCTAGCATTCTCCTCCAAGAAAAGGCTGAGTAATAGAGAAGTATAAATATGGTGTTATAGAAAGTTCGTTAGATGCCGCTATATCTTCGTTGGCTCGTTGACTTGGGGGGCCTTACAGGTTATTTGAGCGTGTTCCTAGTCTCAATGTTCGGTAACTTGATACCCTTTATACCGATTCCCTACTTAGCCGGGGTTGCAATTTATTCAGCTCTACTCCCCTGTAACCCCCTTCTAGTAGGGATACTTAGTGGACTCGGGGCTGGATTCGGAAAGCTGATAGTTTACCTTTTAGGTAGAGGGGCTAGGGTACTTTTAAAGGAGGATACATCAACCAAGTATGAAAAGTTTGGTAAACTATTAAAAGGATACGGCGCGTTTGCGGTTTTTATTTTCGCGGTTACGCCATCCCCCGATGATGCAATTATTATTCCGCTGGGACTTATGAAATACGACGTGACTAAGTTCCTAGCAGGCGTGATTGCAGGTAAAGTGGTACTAAGTATAATAGTTGCTTATGGTGGACGATTTATTGCTGGCATGCTAGTGGAAGACCTCATTTGGGGAACCACTATAAGCGTAGTAGCGTTCATCATAGTAATGGTTGTCTTAGTTTTCATTGATTGGGAGACCGTACTTGGACTTGTTGGAGAGAAAGGAATTATGGGATTCCTCGAAGAAATAAGGGAAAAGGGGTTTCAAGCTCTTATGAAATCTGGGAAATCTCAGACCCCTTAAAGGCTATAGCGGTTACTTCAACCAACGCACCTCCAGGCAAAGCTGAAACTTCGACTAGCGCGCGAGCTGGAGGATCCTTAAAAAACTGTGTATATACTTCATTGAACTCCTTATACTGGTTTATGTCTCGCAGAAAAACCAAAACCCATACTACATCCTCCATCGAAAAACCTGCCTCTTCAATTATCGCCTTGAGGTTTTCAAGAACCCTGCGTGACTGCTCCTGTATGCCGCCTTCTACAAGCTTCCCTGTGATAGGATCTAAACCTATTTGCCCAGAGATGAATAGAAAGTTTCCGGTTTTTACGGCCTGAGAATACGGTCCAATAGGTTTAGGAGCCCTTCTTGTGTAAACCCTATTAGCCACATTGCAAAGCCCTAGTAAAAAGTTTAAATAATTTTAGCCTCTGTCACTTCCACTGGCCTAATTTTATCCATTATATCGCGAGCCCTGTTTCTAACCCTCCATCTTTCCCTTAAGCCTTCGAAACCCTGCCGCTCAACCCGGAAAGATACTGCTGCAGCAGCTATAGCTGCAGCTTCCTCGACCGATAACCCCCGGCTGTACTCGATAGCGAATACTGTGAGGAATATATCTCCAGCACCAGTAGCGTCGATTACTTGAGATGGCTCGGCCGCAGGAACGTAGATCAGGTTATTTTTCCAAGCGACGTAAGCGCCGTCGCTTCCCATCGTAACAAGTACTATACTTGGACCGTGCTCAGCTATCCACTTTGCACTAAGATGAGGATCTAAACCTGTAAGTATTTTAGCTTCCTCAGCATCCGCGTGAACTATGTTCGCATGGCTAAGTGCCTTGAGTGCTGCATCGTTTCTAACTAACTTTAGAGGTTCCTTTATTTTCGTTGGTCTAAGGTAACCTTGAAGATCTATTGCTGTAAGAGTAGCTCTTGAACGTATAGATTCAAGCGCTTCGACTTCAACCTCACTTGCGACCGAGCCTACTAGAGCTATTTTTTCTTCGAAATCTACGAGATCCACGTCAACTCGTTTTATATTCTCAGCTTTTGCTAGTAAAGTTAGCTCTCTATCGCTATCCTTGTATGTCAGCTTAAAGCGGGTGGTTTTAGTCCCTTTGACAACTCTGACATATGAAATATCTATGCCGTTTCTAGCTAACAACAACAAGTATTCATCTGGGAAATCTTCACCAACTTTAGAAACTATAACCGGTTTCGCCTCATGCCTAAGGGCGGCGAAGGATCCATATACGACGGTACCTCCCAGGCTCTGCCACCTTCTGTTACCTTTAATTACGGTATCAAGTACTATGTGACCTACCAAAACTACCTCCGCCATGTTATTCACCCATCACCTCAATCAGTACTCTCCTATGACTCCTAGGTCCGTCTAGCTCCACTAAGAATATGTTTTGCCACGTACCTCGTACGAGGTTCCCGTTTATCACGGGAAATATTCTGCTTGCTGCTAAGAAAGCCGATGCTAAATGCGCAGCTGCGTTATCATCTATTCTATTGTGCTCCCAGCCTCCGTCGGATGGGTAATCCTTCTCAAGTTTCCTAAGGATATCGTTCTTAAGACCACGTTCATGCTCATTAGCTATGATGGCCGCTGTCGCGTGTGGAGCGAAAACAAGGCATAAACCGTTCTTCACACCGCTTTCCGAGACTGTTCTCTCGACCTCTGCTGTTATATCGACGAGCTCCCGTTTCGAGCGTGTATTGACCAACAGCTCCTTAAAATAAACTTTCAAGGCAACCACCGCTGCAGTCTCGCAGCTGGGTAAGGCCTGCTACTTAAAAAGTTATCCGGTAAACGTGGCTTTGAATGTATTTTAATGGGGAGAAACAGTAGTGTAATGACCCTCTAGACCCTTCACCATTTCGAATAGTGTATCAAGTGCTCCTAAAGTTACTTTGACTCCCGCTTCTGCTGCCCGTAGAGCTTCCTTCAGCTTTAAACCTATGCCACCGGTTACGTCCAGACCGCGGCTGCCTTGCTTCACCAATTCAAGGTCGTCGCGGGTGAAGTTCTTGATAAACGATGATCGAGAATCAGCTCGGGGATCCAAGGTATAAACGCCGTCTACATCCATCAGAAAAACAAGCTTTGAAGCCCCTAATCGTATTGCTAGCTCGCTTGCCAAAGTATCTCCAGATAATATTGCAAGGCTTTCGCCTTTCCTGGCTAAACCGCCGTAGGTTACTGGAATAACTCCCATGCAGAGAAAAGCCCTAACTAACTCCACGTTTAGCAGGCAGTCACCGTTTTCGTCAAGTCTAGCGATTGCGTATGTTGGTAATCCAACTACCGGTAGCCCATGTTTACGCATTGATGCGATAACCTCTAAATTGAGTAACGTCATCCAGTATGTTACATCTGTTATGAGATTTAACTGAGACCCAGTAGAGAGAGCAACCGCGTAATGACCATAGCTACCACCTCCATGTACTATTAGCAACTTAATGGACTTAGCAATTTCTGCGAGTTTTATAGATGCCTCCTCCAAAGCATCCTTCCTGAGAGTAAATGGTTTTTCCTTGTCTGTTATGAGAGACCCCCCTAGCTTGACTATTACCAACTCGCGCCCTTCACTGATTGAGCCCGCTTTCACTGTCGTTACCTGAGAACGAACGATATAAAAACGCGCTTATCGTATGAATGGAAAAATCGAGTTAAAACTCCCTTGTAGCTACAAAATCTGCTAAGGCTTTTAGTAAAGCTTTACCCTCCGTATTGGGGAGTTTTTCGATTGATTTCATCGCTTCATGAGCATAACGACTTCTAAGCGCCTCGGCCCGCTCTTTAGCTTTCGTATAAGTTATCAGTTCGATAGCTTTCTTTAACTCGCTAGCCTTTATGGAGTCTTTGCGTAGAATAGAGGTAAGTTCATTCTGTTTATTGAGCTCGAGTTCTTCTAGAGCTAATATTACGATAACGTTGCCTAGTTTATGCTCCTCGATATCCTTACCTACACGTTTGCCTGTAACCTCTTCACGTCCAAAAATATCTATGATATCATCACCTATTTGAAAAGCTAAGCCTAGGTTCCTCCCATACCCACCTAGCATATTGACTATTTGAGAACTAGCGCCCGCTGACATGGCCCCGAATACACAAGCAGTCTCTATCAGCGCGCCTGTCTTTTTGAAAACCATGTCTATGTAATCGCTTAGTTTAACGTTGCTCTTCCTCTTCTCCTTAACATAAGGTTCGTCCTCTCTTCCAGCTTGCTCAAATAATACGTCAAGTCTTTCGCCTTCCACAAGTAACTTTAGTGTCCTAGCCATAATGTCGTGGAAAGCTACAGGGTCCTTCGTATCGTCAAGCGCTTGAGCAATAGATTCGCGATAATGAACGGCAACGAGAATCGCCATGGTTACTCCATACTTTTTCCATAAAGTTGGTCTACCCCGCCGCAGTTCGCTATGATCTATGATGTCATCGAAGATTAACGAATAATTGTGGGCAAGCTCTACGGCTGCTGCGGCTGGTATCGCGCTATCCACGTCGCCACCCGCTGCAAGCGAAGACGCGAATGTAAGTGCGGGTCTCAGCCTTTTACCCCCTGTTTTCATCTGATAGAGAACCGCTTCATGAAATTCGACATCTGTATCTTTTAAAAGGTACCTTTCAAGAGCCGGCTCTACTCGGCTTCCGAGTTCTGAGAGTTTATCTACTACCTCCACAGCAGCTGGGTAAATTTCATGCTAAAATACGTTATCGGTTAAGTGGCAACGTCTTTAAACCTCGCCGTAGCAGCTAAGGTGAAATGAGAAAAAATGTGTTTAAAGCTCAGCTGAGTGTGGTTTTAAGCACAGGATTCCTTGGAGGAGTGGGTGGATTTCTGCTTCACGTTAGCGGGATATCGGAGATGATGGAGGGGCCGTTTGTTAAGGAGGAAGGCGTCGGTCCTGCAACTATAAATGCGTTAATTTTAGTGGCGCTCCTTCTCATAGGGGCTTTGCTACTGCTTATTATATCCAAGATTAAGTTGAGTTTCATGAAAATCCTGGGCTATTTCTCCTTCTTTACAGCTACCTTTATCGTCTGCCTAGTCTATCTTTATGCTTTAAACGCGCCCCTGAACATTCCCGAGCCAGTTTCACTGCTAGTGGCCATCATAGTCTTGTACTTAGTAACAGCCCACCCCCTCTCCCTTACAACTGCCGCTGCACAAGTGTGTATTGGTTCACTTTTAGGGCCACTCATAGCCTCGATGGTTCCCAGCTCAAGTCTTTTGGCAATGTTAATTGCCGCAGCCCTGTATGATATTTTCTCTGTGTATAAAGGTCCTTTAAAGGCTTTACTAGATCAGTTTACTGAGCATAGTAAAGAACTACCGGAAAAGAAAACTCGCTCCTCTCCACTTGTACCCTTTGCTATCAACCTTGGGGATGCGGCGATCGGTATGGGGGACATAGTGTTTTACAGTTCTCTGAGTTCTCTTTCTTTAACAACTCCCACTTTAGATTTAATTAGGTTTACTCTAATACTTGTATCTATGTTCATAGGATTACAGCTTACCTTTAAATTGCTTGAAAAATATCGTTATGCTCCAGCTCTTCCATTACCCATTACAATATCAGTGGCTACTTACATCTTATACAACCTAGTCAGAGGTTAGGGTCAGACCGCCCATCGTTAAACTACATTTATTTTTCAGTCACCAACGCGTTCCTCATCCCCAAAGCTGGCATGTTAAGCGGATATTAATGTAGTGCTCTTAGATACCCCTGGGATTTTCCTTATAGACATAACCACTTCCTCTAACGTTTTCAAATCAGGTACTTCTAGCTTAGCTACGACATCATATTCACCATAAACTATGTGAGCCTCAACCACGGATTCTATCTCGTATAGTTTCCTTAAAACTTCGTACTCTCTACCGGCTTCAACGATTAAGATAAGGTATGCTACTACTTTCGCCTCACTTGAGGCCATATATTGAAAACCCTCTTACCTTTATAAAAATTTATTTTAATGCGAATAATGATTCAAGACCTTTACAGCTGAGTGCACCACGTTTTTATTGCGGCTAGAAAACACATTCTCATGGAACCCTTAATGTATAAGGGTTATAGCTTCCCACGCGACCGAAAATATAGTGAAAAGCACTCATGGATTAAAGTAATTGAAAGAGATACCGTCAGAGTAGGTATAACAGATTATGCACAGAAGAAACTAAAGGCTGTAGTTTTCATAGAACCGCCTGAGGTGGGTGTTCACCTTAACGCCGGAGATCTTCTAGCCACGTTAGAATCAATTAAAGTGGTCAGTGAAGTATATGCTCCACTTAGTGGCATCGTAGTGACATACAATTCGAAACTTGACGATGATCCTGGTTTACTTAACCGGGATCCTTATGGCGAAGGATGGATAGCAGAGCTGAAACCCGATAACCCCACGGACGTCGAAAAATTGCTGAGTGCAGATGAATATGCAGATAGGATAGTCAAAAAGGAGGAGAGCTAACCCGATAAAAGTATTTTTACGTCTATTGCTAGGCCTCCCTTACCTTTCTCGTAGACGAAAAAGGGGTTAATGTCTATGTCATTTATCTCGGGAATGTCTATCGCAAGCTGAGAAACTCTTACAAGAGCATCGATGATGGCTTCGATGTCACATTCAGGTTGATCCCTGTAGCCTTTGAGCAACCTGTAAGATTTTGTTTCCTCTACCATCTCCTTAGCATCTTCGATCGATAACGGGGCAACCCTAAAGGCCACGTCTTTAATCAGCTCAACAAGCACACCTCCGCTGCCAAATACAATGACAGGTCCGAAGAAGGAATCCCTGTGCATTCCTATTATACTTTCAAAGCCTTTTGGAGCCATTTTCCTTACCGCTACACCTCTAACTTCCGCTTCAGGAGCCTTTATTTTTACATTCTCCATTATCTTCTTGAATGCTTCAGTTACCTCCTTAGCATTGTTTAAGCCTAGTACTATACCCCCTACTTCGGTTTTATGAATTATCTGAGGTGACTCAACCTCGAGGACAACTGGGTACCCTATTTCATTTGCTATCCTCACGGCTTCCTCTGGAGATTCAGCCAGCTGTTTCTCCAGTACTGGTATACCGTAGGCCTTAGCTACGCGAGCGGCTTCAAAAGGCGTCAAAGCTTTCCTCCCCTCGGCTAAAGCCTTCCTTACGATTTCCCTAGCAACTGGATCAGCCTTTAGATTCGGGAATGTTTTCGGTTTAGCTAGCTTCTCCTTAAGCCTCTTATACCTGTAGATCGCGCCCATCGCGGCCAATGCCTTTTCGGGAGACTCATATGCTGGCACACCTTCGCCAGTTAAACGCTGCATTTCCTTTACACATTCTTCGCCGCCGATCAGGCTAACCATAATCGGCTTTTGCGTACCGGTTTCAACCCTTGCCTCAATTATAGCGTCAGCAATCTCTCTTGGGTTAGTCACAGCTGTATGACAGTAAAGAACCACTACAGCGTCAACTCGGTTATCCTTTAAGAGCTCAACTAAAGCACCCTTATACTGCTCTTTTAACGCCATCCCAGTTAAGTCGACTGGGTTATATACACTGCCGAAAGGCGGCATGTAGTTCCTCAATCTCTCCGCTAAATCTCTTGGTATATCCATCAGTTTAACGCCATAAACCTCAGCTGCATCAGTGGCCATCACTCCTGCGCCGCCCCCGTTTGTTAGGATTACTACATTTTCACCTCTAGGTTGCGACGCCTTAGCTAAAGCTACAGCCCAGTCGAACAACTCGATGAAAGTCGGAGCTCTTATCACACCACATTGGGTTAACGCTGAGTCAACCACAGCGTCGGAGCCTGCTAACGAGCCTGTATGAGATTTAATCGCTCCCAGTGCCCGCTCGCTTCGACCTACCTTGAGAACCAGTATTGGTTTCTTCAACGATATTTTTGAAGCCACTTCCATGAAGTTTCTACCACTCTCTATACCCTCTAAGTACGCGGTAATCACCTTAGTATGGGGATCATTGCCAAAGTACTCGATAAAATCAACCTCATTTAAATCAGCTTTATTGCCGAGACTAACTAGGTCGGATAACCCGACCCCTTTAAGTACGGTCCAACCAACAAGTGCAATACCGAGGGCGCCGCTTTGAGAGATAAATGCAATTTCACCTTTAAGAGGTAAGCCCTGGCAGAAACTTGCGTTCATGTTGCCAACAGTATCACAAACCCCCACTATATTAGGACCAAGAATTCTAAAGTTATACTTCCTAGCTATTTCAATAAGCTTCCTTTCGGCATCAACCTGACCAACCTCTTTAAAGCCTGAAGTTATGATAGCCACAGATTTTACTCCTTTCTTCCCACATTCCTCTAGAACCTGTGGCACGAGGAGGGCTGGCACGACAATAACAGCTAAGTCCACATAAACCGGTATCTCCAGTATGCTGGAATAGCAACGCAAACCTAATACTTCGTTGGCGTTAGGATTAACCGGAAAAATACGGTCGCGCGGAAATCCACCCTCAATTAAGTTCCTAACTACCTGATAGCCTACTTTCTTGGGGTCGCGAGAAGCACCTACTACAGCTACAGTTTTAGGCCTCAGTAATTTCTCGATGATTTCGACAGTAGTACCATTCATCCCCATCAAGCTGGTGCATATCAGGCTATTTTTAAACCTTAAGTACTTACCAGGCCGGACATGAAAAATAAATTTAATCGATTGGCCTTATACCGAGTATGAAAATAGCGGTTATAGGTTATGGGACAGCTGGCATGACCGCAGCAATCTATGCTAAGCTAACATGTAGGAAAAGCGAGGTTGAAGTTTTCGAGAAAAGACCTTATGCTGTATACCACCCGTGCTCTTTACCTGACGCTATAGCAGGTTTAATACCGCTTGAGTCTATCATAGAAGAAAAAGTCACAATACCAGGTATTAACGTTCGAACTTCAACAGTAGTTGAAGAAATCGATACTGAGGGTAGAAAACTTAAAGCTAGGGATTTAAAGAGCGGAGAGGTTCTGTACAGGGACTACGACAACCTGATTTTAGCAACCGGTTCAAGACCGTTTATTCCTAGATCAGTGAACATATTAGAAAGCAGCTGCGTTTACACGCTCCGGTTAGTGGAAGACGCTAAGTTTATCAGCGAAGCAGCTACAAAGTATAATTCAGTCGTAGTGGTTGGCGGGAGCGCTCTTGGGATCGAAACTGCTTATGCTTTGAAAATAAGGGGTTTAAACGTCACACTTGTAGAGTACTTTCATCAACTAATGCCTGGTAAGCTGGATTTCGAAATAGCTAAAATAGTCGCCGAGAAACTGAGCTCTAAAGGTATTAATCTTATGCTCGGTGAAGGAGTAGTTGAAGTAAGCGGAGCACCTGGGACAAAGAAAGTAACTACCTCTTCAGGTAGGGAATTAGAGACAGGGTTTGTCGTATTTGCAACCGGTATTAAACCGGACATAGATCTTGCCAAGCAGATAGGTGCCGAGATAGGTCAAACAGGCGGTATCAAAGTTGACGAGCATATGCGAACAAGCATTGACGGTGTGTATGCGGCAGGCGACGTAGCAGAAGTTAGGGATTTAATCACCGGCAAGCCCACTCTCAGCCAATTTGCAAATACAGCATTAATTATGGGACGAATAGCTGGGATAAATGCCGTCGGTGGCGATACGTATCTAAGAGGAGTATTGCAAAACTGGATAGTTAACCTGGAAGGCTTTAAATTTGGAAGTGTAGGATTAACTGAAGAAAAAGCCAAGAAAGCCGGAATAGACGTGGTCTCTGTATCTGTAACTGCTATGGATAAACCCTTGTTTTATCCAGGCTCCGAAAATATCACCGTTAAGCTAATAGCAAATAGCGAAGGAAAGTTGATTGGTGTACAGGTTGTCGGAGGGGGTAACGTCGTCGAGAAACTGAATGTTCTATCCGCTTCAATTTTCAGTGGTATGACCGTATCCGATTTGCCTTACCTAGAGTTCGCTTACGTACCTTCGCTTAACGAAGTTGTCCATCCAATATACACCGCTGCTGATGCGCTACTCAGAAGGCTTCAAAGAAAAGCCAAAATAATGCAGTAATCGCAGGTCCAGCGTTCATCATAGTTCAGACCTCACTCACACGCTCATTCTTGCTTAGAGACAACTCACTAATTTTAATTTTTCCCTTCCTTACTTATTACAACTCTAAGCTATCTAGCTCCGTAATATAAAAGCCCTTATTTAAGTTTAGAAGTAACCACGCTCTAAATTCCTCTCCTTCTTCAGAACTAAGCTTAACGATAATTCTATCACCTTTTTCTTCTACCAGTAAAGGATTTAATGTTCCTATTATCCTCTTCACCATTTTCTCGTAAAAACTATAATGCATATTGAAGAGTAAAAAACCCTTCTCCCTTAATACCAGTATTTCTTCCTCCATGAGCGGAAACTCGGAAATTCCCTGCATAGCATCTAGAGATCCACTAACCCAAGAAAAACTATAACGCTTAGGAATTAAACCTCCGCTAATTGTTAGCCTACACTTAAGTGCTTTTAACAACCACCTGAGAATATGCCAAATCAACTCATAATTCCAACATAGTTTCCTTTTGTAAACTTAGCCACACTAATCAGAAGCTTTGTTCCGCTTATTAATGGTTCAACATCCTCAGCTGATACTCTGTGCCTAGTATTTATTACAACTGTTTCGATCTTATTTCTGGCGATTAGTGAAGCAACATCCAGCACCGAGCGCACGGCTGGATCTAATGAGATATAACTTGAGTCGCCTCTTTTCCTCTCAAGAGGCACATTTGCATTACCATCGCTGATAACTACAAGAACCGGCTCGTAACCCTTCCGTCTCTCCCTTAGAGCCATGTTGTAACCCAGGTACATTCCAGCGGCTAGCGGGGTGAAATCATCTAACCCAACGCGCACTATTTTGCCCAACATTAAGTTGAAATTCGTGGTAGGGTGCTGGACAATGGTTGCACTGGAACCCTTACATACGATCAAAGCTACACGGTCTCTGTACCTGCGAGCCTCTTTCTCTATAGCTTTGAGCGCGGTCATTATTCCCCTTATAGAGTACGCCATCGAAGCACTGGAGTCTAAGACTATCACAAGCGAGACCCTAGCCCTACCGCTAAGTAGCTTAGCCATGAGCGATTCCCAGCTTATGGTGGGAAATTCCATCCGAGAAGCACTTTTCCTGAGAGTCGCAGGAAAGTGTATCTTGAAGTATCGCTTCTTCGGCAAGGTAGAATCAACTGTAAGAGAAGCCCCTTCCATCCTTCTCTTACCCTTATACCTTGCGCTTTTACGCGAAACATTGATCGCTAACTCTGTGAGCTGACTTGGCTCAACCCATCCCCCGAGAATTTTCAAACCCCTAGAGAGAGATAAAAAGTTCCTCTTGAAGTCTATGGAGGAAGAATAAGCTACGTAGACCGCCTTACGAGTTTTAAGCAGGGCCCTTTTACCTGAGTATATCGAATCTTTATTGAGAAGCATGCTTAGGATGAACCATATTACAGCTGCAAGCGCAGCCAGTACTAAGTCTATGAATGCTAAGGCTATTAGAAGCGCTCCCATGAAAAGCGTTAGCAATACATCGGCTTTCCTCGATAATCTAAGGTTAGAAACTCCACCTGGGAAAAAACTTTACCTGCTCTTTCTTTTCTTCTCCAGCTTTTTCCACCTTCTGCACGGGAAGCTTTTTACCTGAGACTTCGCTAAAAGCTGCTCGAAGCTCCTCTTTAGTGGGTGGCGGTTTTAATCCCTCCGCCCTTGTTCGGTGCCCCAATGCCAGCCTCAACCCTTCTATCGCATCCTCCTCAATAACTTCGTACCTCCCGTTCAGTGCTGCTAGAGCCCTAGCAACTTTTACAGCTACGATATCCGGCCTATAACCATCAACTTCTAACCTTGCACAAACTTTTGAAATTAAATCTACTACCGAGTCGCTAACCTTTATTTTAGGAAGAAGTTCCTTCGCAATGGCTATTCTGGCTTTTATCTCTTCTTCTGCGGGCACCCACTTACTGATAAACAACTGAGGCTCGGATTCCAGCTCTAAATTCCTTTTTACTATTTCCATCCTCAACTTAGGGTCGTGTACAGTCTCTAGTTTTACACTTATAGCAAATCTGTCTAAGAGCTGAGGTCTAAGCTCGCCCTCTTCCGGATTCATTGTTCCTATCAGTATGAATCTCGCAGGATGCTTAAGAGATATCCCTTCCCTTTCCACGACGTTCCAACCAAACGCGGCTGAATCGAGGATCGAGTCTACTACGTGATCTGGGAGCAAATTAACCTCATCGACATAAAGGATCTGTCTATTAGCCCTGCCAAGTAGACCTGGTTCGAAGACTAACCTACCTTCCCTAAGGGTTCTCTCAATGTTTATTGTACCCAAAACCATGTCCTCTGTAGCGCCTATCGGTAATTCAACTATCGACATCGGTACTTCGCTGATAAGTAGTTTCTCTCCGTGTTCCCATTTTGACCTGCATAAGTCACACATACCCTCAGGTGACTCGGGATCACAGTTGAATGGGCAACCTTTTACCACTTTTATAAGTGGTAAAAGGTTGGCGAAGCTTCTGACTATACTGGATTTACCTGTGCCCTTGGGACCCATAATTAATAAACCCCCAATTGATGGATCAACGGCTAAGACAAGAAGCGCCGTCTTTAGGTCATCCACTCCAACATAAGCTGGGAAGGGTAGTAATCGCACTCCATTACACCACTGTTAATATGCAGAAAATTAACTTATAAGCACTGCGCTAGATTTACGACTACTCTCATTAACGTAAGTGGAAAGTGATTTTTTCGTAACCGGTTACCCTTTCGCCTTCATCTATACGCATAATTATTATCCTGTCACTGATTATCTCGGAAGTTCCAGAACATTCAACCTCACTAACCTTCGAGTTAGGCGGGAGTACCCAGTACACTTCATAGGGGTATTCGGAAACCTCAGCCTCATACAAGTTTTCATAGTAGTTAATACCTTTCCGAGGCTTGCCTCTAAAGTGTATGAAAAACACTAGATAAGGCTCCTCCGGATTACCTTTAAACCCTAAGTTAGCTCCGATTACTAATGGTCTTACACGTTCACCATTAATGACGGCTTCTTCCTTATCTAAGTGCGCCTGCATATTATAAGCTAGCTCTGAAAGCTCTTTATTCAGCCGCTCTATATTCCTGCTCACTCCCGCGTAGTACCTATTATAATCTAAGTACTCAAAAACTATAATTTGATTAAACTCTAAACTTTCACTTACGGTAAAAAAACCGCATGCGTGAATTGGCTCTGCAGACTCTCTACTCAATTCATCCCCCTAGAGCCCGCTGGGCTCTACTCCGTTAGCTTTCAATATATACGATATAAAATGTACGTCGGGAGCCGCTCCCTCAAATTGAACTCGATCCTCCCCCTCAACCTCGATAATAATCTTCGGCACAGCATAGACTCCATATTTATCTGCTAAGTCAGAGAATTCTAAGGCTTCAATCATGTCACCATAAATCAGCCGGTTTACCATCGCAAATCTATGAGCGGCTCTAACCGCTAATGGACAGTAAGGACAAGATGGAGTTACAAACACTTTTATTCTCGTTTTCATTGTAACGTATTTCCTTAACACCTCCTTAAGCCTTGGAGAGAGATTACGTGGCTCACCTCTAGAAACATCCTGAATATCCTCAATTAATGATGCAAACTCGTATCCTGCAGGAGTTCCAAAGAAACGAATATTATACTGTTCGGCTCCATGCACAATTAAAGCAGGATACATAGGCACCTCCAGTCGAGAGGCTTCTTCGGATTCACTGGTATACTCTTCAACTTTAATCTTGTCAGAGACCTTTGCCAAAAGATCTAGGATCTCCCTTATATCATCACAGTGTTTACACCCCTCTTGGGAGTTAGTAAAAAAGAGCAGCTTTACAGGGTTGATTAAGGTTTTAAATGCATCGTGTAGCTCCTTCACTAAATCATCGCCGTATTCTATAGGCATAGAACCGTTAATTTTAGCACATGTTTAAATTTAAACGTATCTGAAGGTTATAGATCAACTTTGAGATATCGATACTCTTGTAAGGGTGGATCGCCTTGACAACACAAATTGCATTAGGTTTATTTTTAACTGTAGTGGCTGCTTTTCTTGCTAAGAAATACAAAGCGTTAAGTAATGGCGGAATTGCAGCAGCAGTGCTACTAGCCTTAACGCTTTTAGCCACAAGCTGGGAGGGGTTCGTCCTAATGTTCCTGTTTTTCTCGTCATCCTCGGTTTTTACTTTAATCGGCTACAAGAAGAAAAAGGAGCGGGGAGCCTCTGAGAAAGAAGGGGGAAGAAATATTAGTCAAGTGTTGTGTAGTGGTGCTGTACCAGCCGCGGTTTCTGGCTTATGTTATGCCGTTAATGGGCTGCGGGGAGCCGCTGCATTAGCCGTAGCTTCAACCATAGCTTTCTCGAACGCGGATACATGGGCCTCTGAACTTGGATCCCTCAGCTCAGCAACACCTCGCTTGGTAACAAATCCTTACAGAAAAGTCCCGCACGGCGTGTCGGGGGGTGTCACGCTTCTAGGCGAATTAGGAGCCGTGATGGGCTCTGCTTTCATAGCTTTTCCGGCTAGCCTGTTACTCGCTTTTGCTAAGAATTATGGGTGGAGTTGGGCTTCAGTTAACATTGACCCATTTAACTTCGGTGTTGCCGTCCTCCTTTTAGGATGGGGTGGAGAAGTTCTAGATAGCATACTCGGTGCATTAATACAAATAAAGTATGTGTGCCCTAAGTGTGATACATTTTCGGATAACCCCATCCATATATGCGGCTTCAAAGCTAAACCGGTGTCAGGGTTGCCCTTCGTAAAAAATGAGACTGTTAACCTAATAAGTGAGATGGCTTTAGCTCTCTTGGCTTTAATTATTTCACTACATCTGTGAAGTCGAAGCCCACAGGGCCTAGCTCCTGTACGTCAAGTTCTAACTCTACTTTGTGTTCACCAGGAGTAAGCCCTTTACCTAGCTCGAAAAATATAGTAAGCTCATCCCCAACAGCGACATAAATCGATCTTCCTGCCGCCTCAGACGCTCTCATTCTCTCCCCCTTAAATTCAATCAGAATCCTTTCCGGAGACACTTCTTCGCCGTCAATTATAGCCCGCAATCTACCCCGCACGCTTCCACCACCTAAAGTATTCCTGAGTTTTATCCTAGCGCCGTCGAGTATTCCATCACCGTTTATATCTACGTTTTCCAAGCTACCCTTAACATATAATTGCCTAAGGAGATATCTAGGAATGAACATGTTCTCCTATCTAAAGATTACTTCCACATTAAAATGATTTGCGACTGTAGAAACTTCTTACTCTCTCTGAAAGCTCGCATGCCTTGCATAAATCCCCTGAAGAGGGCATACCGCAAATCTTGCATGTTCTAAAATCACTTACTTCTTTACATATCCCAGTTAAAAGCTCTTTAAGAGCAAGTACCCTATACTTAACCATGGGATCTTCAAGCTCGATATAGTTAAGCCATCTGCGTACCACATTACGTATAGAGTAAACTATGTAGGGGCATTCAACATAGGGGCTTTCAATTGTGTGAAGAAGAGCATATGTCATCACTTCTTTTTCAGGAGTAAAGTAGAATGGTTTAACTCGTGGTACTAGAAGTTCATGGGCCTTTATATCGACAATTCCCTCTTTTAAGAAAGCAGTCAAGTTGGCTTGGATAGCGTTCATCAGGAAAGCTTGAGCCTCATCGTCTAAATTATGAGCTGTAGCCAGCTTATCGGCCCCGAGGTCAAGCGCGATACGATTAAGTAGGTACCGTCTAAACACTCCACAAGCCGAGCAAGGCTTTACTGATAACCCTTCCATCATTAGCGCAAAAACCACCTCGTCTAGCGTGAAGCCGAATCCCTCCTTGAAGGAGGTGACACATAGCCTAACCCCCCAAGCTCGCGCATACTTTTCTGCGGCGAGCTGCTTATACTCCCGGTATCCGCTTATACCTTCATCCACAAGGACTGCTACCAACTCAACTCCAAGCCGGTCCCTATACTTAGAAAGTAGGTAAAGCAGTGTTAGGCTATCTTTGCCTCCCGATACAGCAACTGCAACCCTATCGCCGGGCTTGAAAAGCTTAAATTTTTCCACTGTTTCAAAAAACCTGCGCTCGAAATACTGAGAAAAGTGATACTCACAAAGGTGTAGCCCTAGATAAACTGATTTAACTGCTGCCTCCTTAGAGCAAATGCTGCACTTAACCAGATGGCTCCCCTGTTTCCATAACAAATGAATTAAAAATATAGTTATAGATACTAATTTGATGACAAACATGATAAACTTGGAAGAAATTGTTACTGTAAGGGTTGGAAAAAAGGGTATTACTAACGAACTTCTTAAAGAGTTAGATAACGTGCTCCGAGCCCGCGGTCTTGTAAAGGTACAATTCCTGAAGAACTTTCGGGATGCATACGGGATTAATCGTGAAAATAAAGCCGAGATTGCTGCTGATCTTGCTCAAGCTCTTGGAGCCAAAGTAGCTGAATCAAGAGGCTACACTATACTTTTGAAAAAGGTGAAAAAGCATGGCTAATTACTATACCCACCCAACAGCTATTGTGGAGGAGGGGGCGGACGTAGGTATTGGTACTAAAATCTGGCATTTCGTGCACGTGAGAAAAGGAGCTAAGCTGGGCCCTAATTGTAATGTGGGTAAATGCGTCTATATAGATAGTGGAGCTGCAATAGGAAAAGGCGTGAAAATACAGAATTTTGTCTCAGTGTATAAAGGTGTTACCATAGAGGATGAGGCTTTCCTAGGACCCAGCGCTACTCTCACAAACGATCGGTACCCGCGAGCCTTCAGCGAATCATGGGAATTGGTTCCCACGATAATTGAAGAAGGTGCATCCATAGGTGCTAACGCCACCATAGTATGCGGAGTTAAGATCGGTAAATATGCAATGGTTGGAGCTGGCTCAGTAGTTACTAAAGATGTACCCCCACATGGTCTAGTCTTAGGAAATCCCGCTAAGCTACGGGGCTTTGTTTGCTATTGCGGTAGGACGCTGAGGAAACTCGAAACGCTGAGGAAACAGCATGTAGTATTCAGGTGCGAGTATTGTGGGAGAGAGATTGAGATTTCCATGGACGATTACCTCAGGCTAGTAATTGAGAAATCAGTCAGTTGAACCTGTTCCCTGAACCAAGCGTTTCAGTAAATCTACAGTACCGAAATCATATATGCCGACGTTTAAATCCACAGCATAAACCCTCATAGAGCTCACGTCAACCCGCTTTAAGAGGGGAGATAGGAATCGAGCCCTAGGGACATTTACCTCAGTACCAGGCATCAGCGGTGAGGAGGCTGGAAGGACAAACATCACGGATTCTTCAATGCTGCCTCTAAGGAAACATTTTAACTTAATAGTGACGCCTAACTCGTCTCTCAAAATTATAGCTGGGTGCTCATGCGCGATAATTGTGTACCTAATATCCTGACTCCAAGCATCAAGCGGTAGCTCTTTATGCCCATGAGCAAAGAGGTACCCTTCCTCTATATAGTAGGGGTCATGAAGTGGAATTTCAAGACGTTTAAGGATTGGTATAAGGAAGTTGTCATGATTCCCTCTTACTACATGTAACTTTAAACTCCTAGACTTCAATGTGGAAAAGAGGTCTAGGGTCTCGCTCCATTCCTGCCTTAACGCGCTACCGAACTCATGTTTTACATCCCCTAGAACAATTAACTCTTCAGCACCTGTTTCCTCAAGAGCTCCTAAAATGAAGTTTTTAATAAGCCTGTACTGGACAGCCGGTATAAAAACCCCTGCATCCTCTAACGCTTGCTCGTACCCTAGGTGCAAATCTGCAATTACAAGAATGCCGGAATCCTCTAAGAACAGGGCATTACCAACAATTGATATCCCGTGATCTACTACCATTTCGGGTATCTGCTTTACATTATCCAGCTTATGCATGCCTCTAAGCCGACCCCTTATCTCGGATGATAAACCTGGGGTTGCTTATACGTTCGCTTTTGCATTTCGGACATTTAGATGGCCTCTTCGGTTTATTTAAGTCCTTGAAGGTATATCCACAACTCAGGCATGAGGGAGGTTCCATTAACAGTATACTGCTAGTACCACGTAGGCTGCGCGCAATGTGGGCAAGGTCTTCGTAAATGATTTTAATCTCGCTCGGTTTTATGCCTAGCGCACTAGCAATCTGTTTAACATCAAGCGGTTTAGCTGTTAAAGAAAGCAGTTCGATAATCTGTTCTCGCCTACTCAAGTTAACCTCCCTTAGTAAGCTGCAGGATTGCATCCTCTTGATTCAGTTCAACGCCGCAGAAGGAGCAAAACATCCTGAGAGGTCTTAAAGACTTTATTATAAATTTAGGTTTCACAGGCTCTCTCGGCTGGTTTGTTATACAGTTTGGATTTGCGCACTTTAAAAGCCCTTCTATTACATGAGGAACTTGAACTTTGACCTTCTCCGCAACTTCGTAGTCCTTAACGATGTTAATTGTAGCAGAGGGGGCTATCAAGGCTATCTTGCTAACTTGGTCTTGCCGAAGCTCTACACCTTCGATTTTCACTATATCTTTTCTGCCCAGCTTATGACTAGGCACGTTCATGACTACTGCTATTGTTAACCCCTCGCTGCCGTCTAATCCAAGTATTTTAAGAACATGAAGCGCCCTGCCAGCGTCTATGTGATCGATTACGGTTCCATTCCTGATTTTACTTACTTTGAGCTCCTTTCCCATACACTCAAGTGCCCTGTCGAAGTTTAAAAACCTCCTTCCCTTCAACCCTTCAATATGAGCTTGAGTAAGGCCATTCTCACTGGAACGGCAAAGTAGGCCTGCTTAAAGTACCAAGCATAACTTGTTTGATCCAAGCTATATGGTAGCTCGTCAACTCTAGGAAGAGGATGAAGCACAGTTAGGTTTTCGTTCGCATCCTTGAGTAGAACGTCGCTCACTACGTAACTACCTTTAACTTTCTCGTACTCTATCGGGTCAGGGAAACGTTCTCTTTGAATCCTAGTTACATACAATACGTCTAACTCACATAAGACCTTTGTAACTGTAGAAGTTTCTTCGTAGTAAATCCCCTTTTCCTCAAGGAACTGGAGAGTTTCAGGTCTACATGAAAGCTGGGGAGGCGAAATTAGGTAAATTTTCTTAGGTTTAAATATGCTTAAGCCTAGTATGAAGGATCTTGCCGCACGCCCGTATTTAAGATCCCCCAGAACCCCCACAGTCAAGCCATCTATATGGCTGTGAGCCCGTCTAATTGTATAAAGGTCTATCATTGCTTGAGTTGGATGATCTCGTGTTCCATCCCCCCCGTTTATAACTGGATGTTCGGCAATCTCTGCCGAGAACCTAGCCGCCCCCTCTAGGCGGTGCCTTATCACTATAATATCCGCGTATGAATCAAGCATCCTCACGGTATCTGCTAAGCTTTCTCCCTTTGCCCTGGAAGATGCATCTTCGGGCGGTAGGTCTATGTAAGCTCCTCCAAGCCTCAGCATAGCCGTTTGAAAACTCAGCTTAGTCCTTGTACTTGGCTCGAAAAAAGCCGTCGCCATTACATAGCCGTTAAGTAAGTCCAACTTTTTCCCACTTGTTAATACGCTTAGAATTAAGTCGGTTTCCTCAAATAGCCTTTCCAAAGCCTCTCTTTGGAAATCCGTTATTGTTAATACATCCTTGCCAGCGAACACTGCAACCTCCCGTTTAACTTGACGGAGAATTTAAGCTTGTGTGGAAAGCGTATACGAGTTCTTTAAGCTTAAGTAGCGCATGTAAAGCAACTCCATTATTGTTTAAAGCGGATTCCGCTCCTTCCTCCCTATCTATAACGACCAATGCATCCCTAACCTCAAGCTCAGCTTCCCTTAGCACTGCGACGGCTTTAAGTATTGAAGACCCAGTCGTCGCTACGTCATCGACTACCACCGCTACCGCTCCTTTACTCTCCACGTGGCCTTCAATCATTTTTTGAGTGCCATGCTCCTTAGGTTTTTTCCTAACATAAATCAAAGGTTTATCAAGAATATAAGAGCATAGAGTGGCTAAGGGTATCCCACCACTCTCCACACCGGCTATGTAATCACAGTTGAACTGCTTAATTAGTTCAGCAAGCTCCGCAACCACTACTTTAAGCTCTACTGGGTGAGAGTATAGTCTTCTCACGTCAACGTACAAGTTACTAGTTTTTCCTGAACTCAGCTTGAACGTGCCGTGGAGTAAACATCCTGCTTTACTCAAAGCTTCTATAACTTCAGTTTTACCCATTCAAACACCCATCCCACTTAGAGGTTTGTTTTTTAATTATGGCGTTTATCTCGTCACGTGCGACCTTGCATGCGCGACTTGGATCTTCGCTCAACGTCACCGCTCTACCGATTATCTCAAAATCTGCTCCAGCCTCTATAGCTGAGCCGGGCTGCGGCCCCTGTGCTCCGATTCCGGGTGCTAGCAGCGTTAGCCTAGGCGCAAGCCTGCGGACCCTTCCAATTATATCCGGCTTAGTCGCCGGTACAACGCAACCCTCAGCTCCAGCATCAATAACAGCCTTAAGCAAGTCTTCAAGGTGAGCGTCGATAAGTGTAGATTGAGGATGGCTCATAGCTATCAACCCAAAGAGGTTCGGCCTATTGGACAGCTTGGATAACTCCTGTATTCCACCTTGAAAAACGTGTACTATTGCACCGTCGAAACCCAGTTCCTTAATCAGTATAAGCTCCTCAGACACCACGTAGGGTATGTCAGCCAATTTCATGTCACATAGCATGTAAAGAGCCTCGCCATACTTCTCGCATAAGTTTCTGATTATTTCAGGTCCCCATCGAAGCAGAAAAGGAAGCCCTATTTTAAGGCCAACCGCGTACTCTTTGATGAACTCTATAATTAAGTAGGGTTCAGCTGGTATGGTGTCAAGCGCTACGATAACCCTAGTTCCCTTCTCATGGGCTAGCCCCCACAGCTTACCAAGCATCAACGCGACCTTTACAACATTGCATAAAAACATTCTGAAATACTGAAAATAACTTGAGCATTAAGAGAATCCTTAATAACTTGTTTAAGCGGCTTTTAGTTGGTGGAACTAAGCGTTTCTGTTCAACCTATTGAGAAAATGTATAGAATTCTTCTTCCCAAATCAGTAGCCAGCTCAATTATAGAACACATAAAAGGAGAATACCCCATCGAGGCTTGCGGAGCCTTACTTGGTCACGTAACCAGTAATTTCTGTTTTATCGATGAAACAGTCCCTCTAAGAAACATACTGGCCTCAACTACTTCTTTCTGGTTTGATGTTAGCGAGTGGATGCAGGTGATAATCAATGCTCGTAAGGTAGGTCTGGAGTATATTGGGCTTTATCACAGCCACGCACGCGATGAACCCCTTCCCTCGCTAAGCGATAGACATAGAATGATGGAATGCCCGGGCGAATGCTGGTTAATCGTAGCCTACAAACCCGGCTACCCAGTAAGGTTTGCGGCTTATAGAATAGATGACTACGGCTCTTCGATTTCTTCAATACCAATCGTGATCGATTTTTAAACGTTAGAGGAATATCTCTCTTCAATACAGGATATCGTGTCCGAAGTTTTGTTAGAAACTAAAAAGGAAGTCTCGCTAGAGAAGCTTGAATCGCTTACACGGAAAGCTAATGAGTTGAGGGCTAACCTCAACGCATTGTTGAGAGCTATAGAATCTAAGTATTCATCAGATCCCCGCTTCGGCAGCCTTGTCAAGAACCTATTGAAAGCTATACGTCCCCCTGAACCCATAGACAATAGCTTAATTGTAGCCTCTAATAGTCTTGAAAAGTACGTCACAGAACTTGAACGAGGAGTGAAAACTCTAACGGAGTACGCAGTAACCTTGGATAAAATTTACAGCGAGCTAGGGAGATTGGAAAACGAGGTAAAGGAACTAGGGAAGTGGGAGGAACTGCTGAAAGAACTTGCGCCACATCTGTCAGCAGAAGCCACGAGGTTACTTTCCAGTGCTCATAAACTTATACAACAACCACCTTTCGACGACGTTAAAAGATTCTCAGACGAGATTTTAATACTCTCTAAGGAGATTAGGAGCCATAATAGAGTCTGTAAATCGGTTTATCTCAATCGTGTAAACGAACTTTTAAGTTCGGCTTCGCAACTGTATAAAGCTGTTAAAAGGATAGTTAAAGCTCAGCCATTTTCAGAGAGAAGTGAGATCAGATCCTACGAAGAAAGCCTCAGGAAGCTGGTTGAAAAACTCGAATCAGTTAACCGGAGACCGTTAGAGGAGAAATTAGATCTAACCTTGGTTAAAAGAGAAATCGAAAAAATCGAGAAAGAGATCTCAAATATCGCTGAGGGCTTGCTTAGCGGCGAGGAAAATTCTCTTATCAAAGAACTGGAAAAACTCACTAGATCGCTAGATAACAGACTTGTCAGTTACTCTACGCTACTCGAAGCCCTTTCAAGGAGGACCGACATGTCGGTGGATAAAATAGCGTATATGTTATATGTGCTGGAAAAACGTGGGCTGATCACACTTCAAATCCGGTTAAGCTCCTAGACTTTCAAGGTGAAGGTGACTTCAGGGTATTCTGGAACCTCTTCTTCACCTTTACCATAATATCTCACTTCAACTTCCCGTACTCTCAGTGTACCGGCTATATCCGTAATACAGGCTTTCAGGTAATCAGCTAGATCTAATGGCGCATACAGGATTACTTGAGAAATCTGCGTGTTGAGAGGAACACCCAGTTTGCTTTTAACCCGCCTGATCGCCGCAATAGTTTTAATAACCATTTCACCTTTTTGGATGATAACTTCATCATATGGCTCAGGCTTAGGCCACGGTGAAACAGTTATGCTCTCCCACCCTATATGCTTCGCATATATATTTTTGTAAAGCTCTTCGGCTATATGAGGCGTAAAAATAGAGAGCATTTGTAAAACTTTAAGTAGAACGTCGTACATTGTCTTCAGGGCTGCCTCCTTGCCTGGCCCACCCGCTACCCTGTATTTAACAGCTTCAAGATAATGATCGCAAAATACATGCCAAGTGAACTCGACTAACTCGCTGGCTGCGCTTATATAGTCGTACCCTTCAAGCCTCTCCGTCACAGTTCTTATCAATATTTGTAACTTCCCATGTATCCATTTATCTAAAAGCTTAGAGTCGACATCAGCAGTTGAAAAACTTGAGTCAAGGTCTTCCAAGCACATCTCAACGAACCTTGCTGCATTCCAGAGTTTGGTAAGGAACCTTTTAGCAAATTCAACTCCTTCCCAAGTGAACCTGATATCCGATCCTGTGGTGGCAGCTAAAGCAACCCATAGTCTAAAAGCATCAGCTCCATACTTATCGATCACTTCAGCTAGGCTGACGTAATTCCCATAGCTTTTATGCATCATCCTACCATCCGTACCCCTCACCATTCCATTGATCAACGCGATTTTGAACTGAGGTTCTTCAAAAAGTGCAATCCCTCGAACTAAAAGGTAGTAATCCCAAGTCCTTATAATGTCATAACCGTTCGGTTGTAAATCCGCAGGGAACAATCGCCTATCCATCGCATCCGGCCATCCGGCTTGTATGGCTACCGTTATACTAGAATCCATCCATGTATCCATAACGTCGCTTTCTCCGATAAAGTCCTGTGAACCACACAGCGGGCATTTTTCAATTCCGGGGGCATCCCTCCTAGGATCAACGGGCAACCAATCAGGCTTGGCCACTATAACTTCTCTGCAATTCTTGCAGTACCACACAGGGATCGGGGTGGCAAACGCCCTCTGCCTTGAGATAACCCAATCCCAGTCAAGAGAATTAACCCAGTCTTCCAGTCTCTTATAGGCATGAGACGGGATCCATGTAATCAGTTTAGCTTTTTCTAGGATAGCAGATGCTAGATCCCTTGTTTTGACAAACCATTGGATTTTAGGTATGATCTCGATTGGCGTGTGACATCTCCAGCATGTGCCTATACTGCTTTTCACGTCTTCCGATTTAACATATAGACTATGCTGCTTTAGGAGCTCGAGTATTTTGCTTCTAGCCTCCTTCACGCTCAATCCCTTTAACGGGCCAGCCTCCGCGGTCATCTCACCCCTCTCGTTAACAACTACCCTGATAGGTAACGAATGCTTTTTCTGCCACTTTACATCCTCTTTATCCCCGTAGGTGCATATCATAACAACTCCCGTCCCAAATTCGGGATCTACTTCCTCCTCTGCTATAATTGGTACCTCTCTACCATAAATTGGCGTCAGAGCCGTACGTCCGATCAGTGTTCTATAGCGCTCGTCTTCTGGGTGTACAGCCAGAGCTACGCAAGCCGCAACAAGCTCGGGACGTGTCGATGCAACAACTACCTCGCCACCCTCATTTAACAGGAACTTGAAGTAGTGGAGTTCCCTACTGGTCTCCACATACTCGACCTCAGCCTCAGCTATAGCTGTTTCGCAGCGAGGACACCATGTAACCGGGTGCTCTTCTCTGTATATTAGACCCTTCCTATACATTAGGATGAAACTAAGCTGTGTTCTTCTCCAATAATCTGGGTTCATCGTCATGTACTCAGTGGTCCAGTCTATACTGCAGCCCATAGCCTTGAGCGAGGCGCGCATAGATTCTATCCATTTTAACGTGTATTCCCGACATAGCTTAAGAAATTCGTTGATAGGTATTTCTCTCTTGGTTTTACCTACGGTTCTTTCGACACGAACCTCTGTGGGGAGGCCATGGCAGTCCCAGCCCATTGGAAAGAAAACGTTGTAACCCCTCATGCGCTTAAATCTTGCAGCGAAATCAATGTATGCGAAATTCAGCGCGTTACCGACATGGAGCTCTCCACTGGGATACGGGGGAGGAGTATCTATACTGTAAACTGGCTTGCTGCGATCATTACGATCAAACGCGTATATGCGCCGCTCTTCCCAGAATTTCTGCCATCTAGCCTCAACTTCTTTGAAATCATACCTTTTTGGTAAATGCTCCATGGTTAACCCTAATTGCAGGCTTAGTAAAAATTTGCCCTTACGTTGGGAGGTCATACTCCCCGATGCATTTTCACCCCTGTACTATGGGAACAGTTTCCCTTTTATCTTTTACCGCATGCGCTAGCCCATGAGATACGTTATCGACCATGCAACTGTGAAGAAACTAGCTTTGTACTTCAAAGATCCAGGTACTCAACAGTTGATTGACGTAGCTGAGGAAGTCGATCCGCAAGCCCAAATGGTGGAAAGTATACTGGAGAAATACGGTGCTTTTGAGAAAGCCGCGCTCTATATAACAGGTATTGCTGCGATTAGCTACATGCTGTCGGTTAAAGGCGAAGAACATTGGATGATCGCTGCTCAACAAGCTTCCTCGGATCCCGCGGTGGATCTTCTAAAATTTGCTAGTTTTTCGCCCAGCGTTAACTTTAACAGAGGAGCTAGACTCAAGCGTATAGAAAGACTTCTCGGGTACGAACATTTCTTCTACAGCAGGATCAGTCAGTATCTTGCAGATCTGAATATGCTGAGAAGCGACCTAGCTAGTATTTTAAAGGCAGATAAAGACGCTAAAACTGTAGTCTTTGCTGTAAAAATGTTCTACTATTCTGCGAGAAAAGCGGGGATCAATGTTAAAGTTCCCCTTGAAATACCCCTACCAGTGGACAGGAGAATCTGTTTAATTAGCCTTCTAAGCGGTATAATTAAGGGAGGCGCACCAACTTTACGGGACGCTAGAACGCTACTAATGAATGCCTCTGGCTTGGTGAGACAGGCATGGGATACTGTGGGAAGAGAGAGTGGGATACCACCGTTAAGGATAGATGCCCTGCTCTGGTTGTTGGGAGGATGTTATGAGAAAAAGAGAGGGGCCGAGCAAGCCTTAGAAATAGCATCTAGCATGCTATCACCTAAATCCCCACGGGCCTTTCTAGCACTTCGACTGTTATTAGGACTTAAATGATGCCGTAAGCGCGCCCAACCAGTCGACTGCTCTCAAAACATGCAAGACTTATTTCTCTGAAAAAGACATTCAACTGGTGATCTAGTGATCATAGCGCTTAAAATTAACGATTTGAAACTCCGTGTTTACTTAACACCATATTTCTCCCCTAAGACTTTCTCCAAGGTGGTGAACCAATTGCCCCTAAACCTACATGCACACGTTTACGGGGATACATTAATAGCAGGTACGGGAATAGAGACCGCAGTTGAATCTCATAGGATTTTACTTTACGAAAGAGAACTCGCTTACTGGCCACCGGCAGCTGCGCTAGTTATCGCTTTAAGAGGTTCTACTAGCTTCGGTAGCCCTGTAAACCCTCTGGGATACATCATCAATGCAGCCGAAGAATTACGATATTTAAAAGATGGGGAGTCGCTTAGGATCATTCTAGATTTTGACAGTTAATTTCAGCAATGCTTTTTGGAGTTTAAAGAGAGGGGTTCTTGTGAGGAGAGTTATATATTTTGTTACAACGAATGAGGGTAAACTACGCGAAGCCCGTATAGTACTTGGAAACTATGGATTTTATGTAGAAGCAGTAAATACTAGGAAGCTCGAGCTTCAGTCGGAGAGCTTAGAAGAAGTAGTGAGTTTCGCGGCAGCGCAGCTGATTGGTAAAGTAGTTGACCCGTTTATAGTTGAAGATTCAGGGTTGTTTATCCAAAGCCTTAATGGTTTTCCTGGTCCTTACTCCTCTTATGTGTATAAAACACTAGGAGTTAAGGGGGTGCTCAAGTTACTTGAGGACATAGAAGACAGGAAAGCCAAGTTTGTGAGCGTAACTGCTTTATGCTTCCAAGGAGAAATACGTACTTTTAGAGGCGAAGTTGAAGGAACTATATCTTTCGAGGCTAGGGGTTCTACGGGATTCGGTTTCGATCCGATATTTATACCGGCTGGCTACGATTTAACCTTCGCCGAAATGACCCTAAAGTTAAAATGTGAAATCTCGCACAGGGCGAAATCGTTATCAGTGTTAGCTAATTATTTACTAGAAATAACCGGTTCTTCTAAGTAACTTTAAAATTGGATCATTCAGTCTAAAATTACTGAATAATCTTAGGGGATATTAATTTCCAATTTTTAGAAGTATAAATATCGAGAAAAGTAATATAACCCTCAAGAAAACTGGATGCAGGGGCGAAACCGCCGGTGAGCGTGGGGCAGTGCCACCCGCACAGAGGGCGTAAAGCGCTCCACTGGCTTAAGCCGGCGGCGCTTAACCCTATTTATAAGTTTCGGGGAGTAGAATATTTTAAGTTCATAGATCGGCACGCCTATTGAAAGACATGGTCAGGAGTTCTATTTACCGAGCGCTTTCGATTTGTAAGGCTTTAGTTACAAGGAAGCCTTTAGCCCTCTGCGACATCGGCGATTTGGATGGCTTAACTTGCGCTGTACTTTTCAAAATGAAATACAGGGAAGGCGTGCTGGTCTTAGCGTCACCCTCCGATGTGAAAAATAGTAGGATATTGCGTGCTGTGGAATGGACATTCGTGGCCGACTTGCCATGCCCTGGAAAAGCTGTGCTACGAGCTGATCATCATGCCACCAACACACCATGTGCTAGGCAAGAGTTTTACGATCCCAGAGCGCCGGCGGCGGCGGTTTTAGCCCTTAAGGCCCTCGGTTTGGAGGACTTTAAACAAGCGGAAAGACTAGTTAAGTTAGCTGTCGAAACTGACACGGCAAAAATTGAATCCAATGAAGCCCTTGCGTTAAACGATGCTGTAAAGGGTGCAGGCTATCGAGGTAAGCTCAGGCTGGCTGAAATGCTTTCAACTATGGAACTGGAAAAAGTGTTATCTAATGGAGAAGTTAAAAAATGGATAGAAAGGTATAGTAAGGTAAGGCTTGCAACCGAGAAACTGGCTTCAGAGTTACCAGATGTAGAACATTTCGTCGCAGTTTTCGAAAAAAATATGCAAATCTCTTACAGGTATCTCTCAATACTTATAGAAAGAAAAGGTGCAAAGTTTACTGCGATTATAGTGCCTAGAAGCTTCTCTATGATCAGAGTATACCTTGGGTCTTCAGATCAAGCTTACGATGTATCGATGTTGGCGGGAAAGCTGGGAGGGGGAGGGCACCCATTTGCAGCCGGTGCTTCTATTAGAGGATACCCAGTTTCTAAAATTATTAGAAAAGTGCTGAAGGAGATAGCTGCATTCACGGGGCAAAAGGAGCTTAACGTATATATGATCGGGGGGCAGGGATTTAGACTAACTCTATTTACTCCTTAATTGCTTCACTGGAAAAGTGCCGCTTGAATCTCGCTACCTAATTCTATGTAAATTTTGTCAAGCCAATAACGTGCCGATCGTAAAACTTCGTCGAGGTAAGCTGTTCGAGCCCTTGAATCTATCCTTGCTAGAAAGCCCATTAATGGTGCCATGTTAAGCGCAGGTAGCTCATGACCCTCATATGCTAACCACCTCCTTTCAACTGTTGCTAAAGCTTCTACTGTAGCACTTCCCTCTAACACTCGTTTGACCGCTTCCAGATCCTCGATAAGCAGCAACTGAGGTACAAGCACACTGGTTAGGAGCTTAGGTTTGGATACATGGCCGGAGACCACTTTTATTAGTCTCCTCCGAAGCTTTCTGTATAATTCTTCATTAGGTTCCAGCATGTTCAGTGCTTCGAATAACTGTTGTGGAGGTTCAGAGAACGCAGAAGCACGCTTCAATAATTCTAGGAGTTCAATGCGTAGCGATTCGTATTTAAAGAATCCCAGCTTTTCATTTGCAACCGACTTTACAATTTTTGATGCGTATTCCTTGGCCAATTTAACGGCATCCCACTCGATGTGGTCAATCGTATCTTTATCCGAGTGGTAATAATCAATATAATTCCACATGGAATGAATGGTAAGTGCTGGAACACCAATCCTACTAAAGGAGAAACTGTCGAAATAGGCTGAATCGAGTTCATATACCTTACCAGGACCCAATAGCTCTTTCACCGCGTCGCGATATTCAGGACCACTCGCGCTAATGATTAAAGGTTTACGCACAGGCAAATCCAAATTGACGACTGCTACAATGTCGTTAAGTTCGCCTTGCTTCTCTGCAAATTCCACATATTTGCGGGATCCCCAAGACCAATACCATGCACTGTAGCCTGGCGCACCATATTCTTCAGCGCCAAAAGCCATGAATCCTATGTCACGCTGGTAGGCCATTTCGTCTGCCAGCAGTAGAAGCAGTGCAACGCCAACCGCATCATCAGCAGCACCGCTAAGCCAGTGATCATAGTGAGCAGTAAGAAGCACACTCGGTTCACCGTTTACTACTATCACATTACTTGATTCAGCATCCTTTACATATTCAGTCTTTACGCTTAATTGAGCATAATGGACACGATCGTCGAGAAACGATAAAGCTGACTCGCGCTTGATGGTCACTGCTGGTATGGGGGCAGGCACGTTAGGGCCCTCTAAATGGCTCGGCCAATAATTTATCACGATTCTACGAAGCACATCTGCAGCGAAATCATAGAATACAACTCCCAGAGCTCCTGCTTCCACCAACATTGTGTACTGGGATGCTATAAAGTCAGGGTCTTCTGGAATCATTCCAGTAAGTGCTATTTTACCTTGTACTTTTGAAAGGTTTAGGCGGGAACCTACGCCAGCGTGCACAAGCTCTCCTTCGATATAACCGCTTGGTGAGTTGGGCATCGCAATAGCTTGTACGTGCTTCGCATCGACTAGCAGTTCCACTTCTTTTTCTAACCAGCTAACGCAGGTAAACCTTTGAACTTCAGCGCTTAAGCCTAGGTTCTCAAATTCCTCGGCTAACCATGTTGATAAAGCTTGTTCCGCACGCGTTCCTGGCGGAGCTTCACCATGTGCTGTTATTTCCGAGATTTTTTGCTTTAAGAAGCTAAAATTGAACACAGGGCTGTGCTTCAAGTACACGTTAAATTTTTCCCTCTAAAACAGCTACCTTCGTATGACGTCTCCTGAGAAAAAGGATAGAAAAGTCCTGGAAGATGCATTAGATCATATCGATTCTGCGATACATCTACTCCACACTTTTGTTAAGTTTCAACCTTGTAAGTTAGAGGAGGTTGAAGATATAATCGTCTTACTAGAAGATGCTGGAGACGCGCTTGAGAAACTATCTAGGACTTTATATGAAGAACAGGCCGATTAAAAAATAACAGAAAAAGTGTGGCCTAAAGCCCCGCTCAGATACCCCAGGACACGCTCACTACTCGGTCGGCATAACTTTCATCACAGGGGCATGCTAGTAACTGGATATACGCTTTAATTTTTAACCCTTCATTGGCAAGGTTAAGCGCGAGATGCCTCTTAAATGGAGAAGGAGAGGATTTGACGCGGAAAGAAGGCTTGTTAAACTACTGTCTAAGCGTGCTTCTGTATATGTATTTAGGATTCCGGTTAGCGGTGGAAGACCGCCGCCTGGCTCACGAGTTGCATTACCGGATGTTTTCATGGTAGATAACACGAGAGGAGAAATCATAGCGTTTGAGGTTAAGGCTACAAGTAAGACCAAGGTCATAGTAAGTACCGAGCAGATATCGAAACTCTTCAAGTTTCTCAATGCATTCAAACGATATGAAAAACGTACAGCTGTTATTGCAGTCTGGTTTTCGAGGGAGGGTAAATGGCTCTTTAAACGTATTGAGGACTCCCTTCAATACTCTGATTTGACACTCACATGTAGCGATGAATCCGACTGGAGTCCTTCGAAGACAAGTTTTTAAATTTTAGTAGCAGGAAGAGGAGCCGGGTGATACCCTTGTCAGCTCGGCGTTTTGAACGGATAGGTGCACACTCTCATATTAAGGGGTTAGGAGTTAAAGATGGGAAGCCACAACAGGTTGCTGACGGCTTTGTTGGCCAAGTGGAAGCTAGACGCGCCGCTTACATAGTTGTTCAAATGATTAAAGCTGGTAGAATGGCTGGACGGGGTATACTTTTAGCCGGTCCCCCTGGTACTGGAAAAACGGCCTTAGCTGTAGCTATTGCGCGCGAACTGGGTGAAGATACTCCATTCGTAGCGATCTCTGGCTCTGAGATATACAGTGCTGAGGTTAAAAAGACAGAAGTTTTAATGAGAGCCATTAGAAGTGCTCTAGGCGCTAGGATAAGAGAGTATAGACGAGTTTACGAGGGTATGGTTAAGAAGCTAGAAGTAAAGTTTGATAGGCATCCGTATAACCCTTGGACACAGGTGCCTGTTGAAGGTATAGTTACGCTAAAGACTAGCAATGAGGAACGTACGTTTACAGTGGATGGGAGCGTGATCTCCGAAATGCTTTCCAAGAGTATTTCGGAGGGGGATGTTGTTTGGATCGACGCTGAAACAGGAAGAGTTTATAAGTTGGGGCGAGCTAGTTCAGCTGAACGGAAATATGATCTCGGCTCTTCTAAACTGGTTGAAATTCCTAACGGCCCGATACTTAAAGAGAAGGAATTCGTGCACACTGTTACATTACATGAATTAGATTTGATGAACTTGCGTAGCGGGAGCCTATTTTCAATGCTATTCGGAGGAGGAGAAGAAAGGGAGATATCACCAGACGTGCGAAGATCAGTTGACGAAACTGTAAAGAAATGGATCGATGAAGGTAGAGCAGAGTTACTACCGGGCGTCCTATTCATAGACGACGTCCATATGTTGGATATAGAAGCTTTCAGCTTTTTATCACGAGCAATGGAAAATGAACTCGCACCGATACTGGTTTTAGCTAGTAATAGAGGCTTTGCGAAGATAAGGGGCACAGACTACGAATCACCGCACGGCATTCCGCTTGACCTCCTAGACAGGCTTCTTATAATAGAAACTAAACCTTACACTAAAGATGAAATCAGAGAAGTACTACGCATTAGGGCTAGAGAGGAAGGAGTAGAGCTTGATGAAGAGGCACTTGAGCGGCTCACTGAGATAGGAACTGAGCGTAGTCTCCGTTATGCAGCACAGTTATTGACGCCCAGTAAGATAATCGCCGAGGAAAGAGGAAGTAAAAATGTAGATGCTGAAATTGTAAAGTATGCCGCCTCGCTGTTTGTCAGCGTGAAAGAATCTTCCGCTTACCTGAAGGAGTACGAGGAGAAGTTTTTAAGATAGAATAGCACTGAATGGCGGACAATATAATAATTAACTGCGCTACATCTAGCCTATAGAAACTCCCTTCATTTGCCTCAACCAAGTTGACTAATGGTAAAACTTTGACAGTCAAACCGTTTTGTACCTCTATTGAGACCATTGCATAGTAAGCGACAGTAATAGCTATAGCGCTTGTTAACATAATCCAGTTGGCGAGTGCCCGTTTGCTGGATGAGAAGAGAGATGATATAATCCATACAATAATCATTATGGTGCCTACGCGCCATGGTGCATACCACGGGTAGGAAGTAACGAATCTATATTTGCTTAGGTAATCTTCAAGGGGGCTTGAAACGGCTAGGCCGGCAATAGTTACCGTCACGACGGTAGCCATTAAGGCATGCCTTACCTTTTTAAACTGTATATACTTCATTCGTATACCACCTTTGTACCTACTCCTGTTAATTCCTCTAATTCAAAAGCTTTAGCTATCTTCTCTCGAGCCTCTATAGAGGTTGAATGAAGCGGAACTACGTTGGCTTTTCGAAGCTTAGCAAACTTTACCAACAATCTCAGACCGTAAGCATCGAAGGAGCTTAAGTTAAAGCCTCCTATAATGCCTATCAGCTTGCCATTCAGCTTCTGTAAAGCTTTATCAATAGCCTGCAACGCTATATCTATCCCGTAGACTGAACAAGCGATGAACGCCACATAGCCCCTGAAGGTCCTAATTAGAACAGCCCTTTCGTTATAGATTGGTGATTGAAAAGGTACTAAAACTACTGGAATCCCTGTTAGTTGTTCCATCATATAGTATTTAGTTTTCGGTAGCGGGGGGAGGTAAAACGCTTCAATCTTCTTACTTCGCGTTAAATAAAGAAAAGCACATACATGATGCGAACTCCACAGTGCAGCGATCGCCGCATCTACATTACTCAAATTCACACATAAAACCTCTGCGTTATGTATTAGTACATCCAGAAGCGGACCTCCGTCGAGTAGTAGCCTGAGCCTACTTCCTTCATCTAGATGAAGCTCAGCTAGGATGCCGATACCATGCGCCGGGAACGCGCCGGCTTCAGCGCCTCTATCGGATATAAGATCGTCTACAAGGACTGTTAAATCAAGTCCCAGCGCTGCGCTCAACGTCTTCACCGGTTTCCGATTCAATGTCTTCCATGTATTGTTTAACAAAATCTTCTACCTCACTTAACCTCTGCCTTTGTGATGCTAAAAACTTTGATCCTTTTTCTGTCAATACGTAATAATCCCTGTAAAGCTCAGTATAAATCGGGCCAACAATGTAAAGTGGTTTAACTAATCCCTCCTTTACCAACTCTTTAAGTCGATCATCAACTAGCAGAGAAAAGGGTTGAGACCCGAAAAAAGTCAGTTTCTCTTTCAAATTTAAGTTATTAGAAGTTAAATGATATAAATACTTATGTAGAAGCCTCCTTTCTATGGGTTTACTTTTGTATTTAAGTACAAGTAATATCAGGCAATCAACGTCTTGGGGGGAACCGTTAACCATACCGCAAGTCAGCCAAACGATTGAGGTATTAAAAAACTTATGTGAAATTTGCCATGAAAGAGAAGCGACTAGAATCTGTAAAATATGTGGTAGGAAGACATGTAATGAGCATTGGGGAAAGGAAATGTGTAGAATATGTGAAGCAACTATATGTGAAAGTTGCGGCGAGAAGCTGTCCTTAGGTTACTGCACTGTATGTGGGAAACTTGTTTGTGCTTCCTGCTCGAAGGAAATCGGCGCAGCTGTAATTTGTTTACAATGTCATTCCAAGTTAACCTAGCTAGACCTAAACTAAGGAAACTTCATAACGAGGAGAAAAACGTGAGGGTTCTTTTACCACGCGGATACCTGCATAGTCAGCTAGCCATAGTTTCAAGCTGTAGTTTTCAAGCTTGTAGCCAGCTGCTTTTAACTCTCTTTTTAATAGCCTCAATAAGTACTCGATACATGCTTTAATCCTAGCTCCCAGCTTTTCCAGCTCGTCTGCTTTTTCAATGTAAATCCCTAGTATCTTATAACTTACATACGTTCTGAAGTAATATATAGTGTAAACAAGTACAAGCGAAGTAGCTATAATGAAAAGAGCAATGGTAAAAATGACTGCGTTACTGTATGTGAAGGCAAAAATATAGACTACAATCGAACTGATTAGCAGAGCTATGTTAATAAAACTCAACTTTCTTGAAATTTTATCCATCTTCGAGATCTTTCTATAATTTTCAGAAGTTGTTGGAAGCTTAAGAATAGCCTCCATGTCGCTTTTTAACTCATCCCATGGGTAAGGGAGCCTTACATTTAGTTCTCGGAATAGCCGTTCAACTTTGCTGAGATCCGTAACACGCCCAACCCTAAAGCCGTCCAAGACCTCTATAAGCGATCTTAGCCTTCTAGCTTTCTCAACGCTATCCATGTAACCACCTTTCAAGCCCTCTTCCCTCTCCAATTAATTCCCCAAGGAAACAGAAGTCATCTTCTATTAAGCTCCTCAAGCGTGGGTTATACAGCGCCGCAGCTGGATGTAGGGTCGGCAGCAGCATAAATTCGTTTCCACTAAAAATCACCCTTTTCACCTCGCCCCTTACTTGCATAATAGAGGAAAAACTCAAACCGGCCAGCTGAAAAAATAGGCGAGTGCTATGCCTTCCTAAGCTCACAACTATTTTAGGTTCGATTGCTTTAAGCTGAGCTAGTAGGTAGGACTCACAGGCAGCAACTTCAGAATCCTCAGGATCCCTATTACTGGGAGGCCTGCATTTCACAACGTTTGTTATAAACACTTTTTGCCTACTTAGCCCAGCTACTTTGAGCAAGTCGTTTAACAGATTACCTGCAGCTCCAACAAAAGGTTTCCCCTGCAGGTCCTCGTTAAAGCCGGGTGCCTCGCCAACTAGCATAACATTGGTACACGGGTCTCCTTCTCCTGGTACTGCGTGAGTTCTATAGGCTTGAAGCGGGCAACGAGTGCATCTACGCACCTCTTCCGCTATTTGATCAAGAATTGATTTTCTCGTTTCGCACATTTAAGTGCACCTCTAGTAAACCATCTTTCCCTTTAACAATTATTCTTGCCGTTTTCCCCTGTATCTGCTCTTTTAGTTTTAATGGATCGGGTGAAGGTTTATCCATTAGGGGTACCCCCCCGAGCATGCAGCCAATGATTATTATCGGCTCGCTTTGTAGGTTAATTATTCCAGCTGGCGCTTTACCTTTTTTAGCAAGCCTGAGCAATATGTACGACCCCACTGTACTTCCTTTACCATGGGGAAATACCAGTAATCGTCCAGATATACTTTCACCATGGAGTTCATGTCCTTTCTCGACTATTTTACCTGAATCGGGATCGACTCCACCATAAAAAGAAATTGGCTCTTCGCTGAGTAGCAAGGGGGCCGTTGCTCTGCCTTCAACTAAACCTCTGCCATGCACTTTAATTAACTGTTCCACGTGAACTCACCTAAGCCGTTTCAATAACAGTACTCTTTAATGTTAATTTACGTTTAATAACGATACACATCAGGCTAGGAGAGGATATTATCTATTAAAACCTCGCGAGGGATTAAAGAAACACTGTAGCCCTGACTGCTTAGATAATACGCAGCCTTAGCAGAATCCGTCGAGCATGAAAAAATACCCATTCTCCTCAAATCGCATACCACCATGCATGTATCGGCGTATATTTTTATTCCAGATTCTCGAAGTTTCTGAACTACCCAAGGCACTTTGGATATGCAAGATCTCGAAGTGAAAAAGATTGCCTGACACTTGACTCGTCTACCTTTTATGCGTGTATACAGTTCAGTCAATTCACTAGGAGATAAATGAGGACACCCTAAAACTATAGCATCCGATTCCTCTACGTTCCATTTACTTGCAGCTTCTTGCAAGTCTTTCACCCCTAAGCGTATGGCCTCTACCTCCCTTGACGGCTTAAACTCGGGAGACACCCCCTCAATTAGTAGTAAACCCACAGAGCTTGAGGCCCCAACCGCTGAAAGAAACAACCTTTGTAGTTTTGGTTCACGTAGTCCAACTGGAGGATTCAGTAGAACTGGAACTCCGGATTTGATTAAATCCCCTATCACATATCCGAGAAGAGAGTACCAGCCTCTTCTCTCCACCTCTCGCTTAACTTCGCTTAAGTCGACAGATATCGTTGGTAGCCGACCCTCCGTGGTATGGAGACCTGTATGCGGTGCCCGGCCCACAATAGCCTCTAGGAGTGCTAGCGGTCCCCCTTCACGGTTCGTCCTAGCTCCCAACATGCTATTTGCATATAAAACCGCATTGCTCTCAGCCCAAGCGAGGTGCTCTCCAAACCTTGGAGGCGAGTACAAGTAGGGTGTGCATGTAAGTGTAACACGTGCACCCATACGTTTAAAAGCTTTAAGGACGCGCAGCTGTAAACTGTAGATTTCATCGCTTACCCCCATATCCCGATAATTAATTATGTCAAAACCCGCGGGGTTAAGCGTCGTTGTAACTGAGAACCCTAACCCATTTCCGGATATTTTCTCAATGAACTCAACCCCCTCTAAACCTAAGTTCTTGTAGGATATACCCGATATATGTGCACTTGAGATTTTTACAAGCCTATCAGCTTCGAGAACCTCCGCTACTTTAACAACGGTTTGCATGGCCTTAGCTAACCACTCTCCTTTCTCTCCACTAAGGATACGCTCTTCATCCCTAGTTAGCTCAACCACTGCTGCCTATGCTGAAATCTGAACGTATAATGTTTTTCGCTTACCAGCAGATAATTAACTTTCGCTCTATTAATCGTCCGAAACCTTTAAGTCAGCAGAACGTACGTCGATTTGGTATCAATGAGCAAACGGGAAAGGCCCCAGGTAGAGGATGAGGAGGGATTTGACAATGCGAGCGAAGGAGATACTAGCTTGGAAGAATTGGAGCTCGAAGATCTCGAAGGAGTGGGAAGAATTACTGCTCAGAAGTTAAAGCAGGCTGGTTTCTTTTCAATAAAAGACATAGCTTTCGCATCTGCCCACGACCTTGCCGAGATTTTAGGTTCGGAAGAACGAGCGATGAGTGTTATTCGATCAGCTCAGAAACTGCTTGGCTACGGTAAAATCTTTGTTACAGCCAGAGAATTTTACGAAGAGCGAAAGAATATCGCCTATATTTCAACCGGAGTGAAGGCTCTTGATGACCTACTCGAAGGCGGTATTGAAACAAGGGCTATCACAGAGCTTATAGGGGAGTTTGGGGCTGGTAAGACTCAGCTTTGTCATCAGCTTGCTGTTATGGTTCAGCTTCCCCGTGAGCGGGGTGGTTTATCAGGTAAAGCTCTCTACATTGACGCTGAAGGAACTTTTAGACCTGAACGCGTAATCAGTATTGCAAGATACAGAGGCATAGACCCAGAAAAAACACTTGAAAATATCGTTTATGCTAGAGCCTATAACAGCGACCATCAGATGCTCATAATCGACGAAGCAAAGAAAATAGTGGAGGAGGAAAGCATTAAAATAGTACTCATAGATAGTTTAATCACACATTTTAGGGCTGAGTATCCTGGGAGAGAGAACCTTGCGGCTAGGCAACAGAAACTGAACAAACATATAATGCAGCTGGCAAGGCTGGCAGCGATATATGATCTTGCAGTGGTGGTAACAAATCAGGTGATGGCCGCACCAGATGTGTTTTTCGGCAACCCTCTTAAGCCGGCAGGAGGGAACATCGTAGCCCATGGCTGTACATATAGGTTATGGTTAAGGAAAGGGAGAGAAGGAAAGAGAATAGCTAGGATTATAGATTCGCCTAAACATGCCGAGAAAGAAGCAGTTTTCGCGATAGCTGAGGAGGGGGTTATAGATGCTTAAGCTGGCTTTATTGAAGTAGTCCCACCCTCTTGAGCGTTATTTGAAGTAGTGAAAACTTCTATGCGGTAAACCAGTGGTTGAAAACCATGGTAAATTAACTCCTCTAGCAAGCCTTTACTGCTCAGCAGTTTATCGTTGACAAACACGATCTCCTTTTCAATATATGCCCTACCACCATCTTTCTTAATTACCCACATCACTTGGGCTTTTTTATCTAAGGCATACATCTTCATAAGGGAGCAAACTTTTTCACCGACTTTCTCGCTTTTACAAGCAAACAAATACTCACTAAAGGCAACTAAGCTACTAGCTCCTTCAGAGTAATATTCTGCAACCCTATCCTTCGGAAGCACAACAACTTTCCTCCCATCCTGCTCTATCACCTCCTTTAACCTTCGCAGCAGTATGTATTCGACAAAATCCTCGTAAGACTCTTCATTCCTGAGCGTAGATACTGGAACATAGAAGGTTTCATTAAGCATCTCCTTGTTTGTATCGGAAATTATTACATGTGTCTTCTCTGAATCCCTGCTGACCCTTTGAAAACCTAAATCAAAACGATTTGCGCATCTTCTACACATTGTCCAGTCACCAGGTAAGTGGACCTTCTTTCCGCACCTGTTACACTTTTTCCAGACTCCGCCTATGAACCTCCACTCCACCGATACGCCTCCTTCCTTATTTACATTAACGATAGCATAGTTTCCAATAATTTTTCCATCCCTATCTACTCTATCCAGTCGAGCTACATTAATGTAAGTTACGCCATTATACTTTACGTGAATCCCGCCAAGAGCATGGCTGTGGCCGAATATGTGCACAATAGGTTTATAATATGATAATAGATAATTGACCTCAGGTAGCCCCGCGTGGTGACTAATGAGAGAAGCCTCTAATTTTCCTCCCCTGTCAAGAATACTGAATGGTGGATAATGTGTAACTAAAATTATAGGTTTAGAGAAAAGCCCTTTAAAAGGTTTTAGTGAAGCTCCATGTCCTATGAGCAACATACCGTTAAGTTCGAGTGGCCCTAGGGCTTCTAAATCCGCTATTAATGGTTCTTCGTTAACGATCCCGGAAGGGGCATTAGCATCCCAGTTCCCTCTAATATAAAGAACGGGTTTACCTAGCTTTGATAACTCTCCGATCACTTGGATAAATGCCTCCTCTTTCTGGGGATTCCCAAGATCCCCTGCTATTATTATTGCGTCTAGAGACCTCAAAATATCTTGCCCAATGCTAGCTGTAAGGGCTTTTACAGATTCCGTTCTTCCATGGATATCTGACACACATAGCATGTTAACTTCATTCCTCATTGGTAAACCTCGTCGGCATGCCGCGACTACGCACTACCCTGGAGAACCATTCTAAAAATCTTCCTCACCCAGCGAAGCTATTTTACCCTCCTTATGGTTGGCATTAGTGTGAAAATAAGCGTTGTAGTGCCTGCCTCTAACGTGTGCGAATCCTTGCACCGGCTGCTTTTAAGCTTAAATGAACAGAAGCTACAGCCAAGCGAGATTATAGTGGTTTTACCTAGACCTGTAAAATTAGATAAACTTAAAGAGATTATCCTTAAAGCTGAACCCGAAACCCGTGTAATCGAGCTTTCAAAGGATCCGGGTCCTATCAGAGCAAGGGTTTTCGGAGGCCTCATAGCTTCAAGTCCATTAGTAGCGTTCATCGATAGTGATTGTAAAGCTCCTCCGGAGTGGCTCGAAAAAATGGTAGCAGAGTTAACACAATGGAACGTCGAAGTAGTAGCCGGTTCAGTTAACGGAGCCAATATAGACAACTTCATAGCTAGGATGCAGGAAAGATCCATTATCACGCCGAACCCTAAACATAAGTATAAACTACTTAAAGACGACATAGGGCTGAACTTAATAGTTACAGCGAACATGCTTGTAAGAAAAGAGGTGCTTCTGGATGACGGAGTGGTTCCACCCAGCTATAAAAGGTACGGCTTCGAAGACCTAGACTTTGCAGTTCGTTTAACTAGGAATGGTTACAAGATTCTTTGCAGTCCGACAAGAGTTCTCCATTATAACAGAACCTCTTTCTCAGCTGTACTCAAGCGATACTACCAATATGGTCGAGGACTCCCCCTCTTTAGGAAAAGGGTAGGTAAATGTATTTACTCAAAAGTTGTATCCATGTTAGTTTACTTCTTTCTCATGATTTTAGTGTTAACGCTGACTTTACTAGTCTATAAACTGATTATGCATGCGATTACCGCTTTTTCACTTATAATTGTCCCGCTTTTAGCATACCACTTTTCTAAACTCAGCGATGGGGGATGGGAGCGCCTAATATACCCACTCACGGATCTAGCTCTGGCTACCGCTTCAGCAATTGGGGTACTTTGTATGGAATTTGAACTCTTGTTGAACAGGAGACATTATTGCATCCCACTGCAGGACCTACGGTCGTAAACCATATATCCCCTCTAGGTAACCTCCACCTAAGCCCCGGTAGCTCAGCCTGGTTAGAGCGCCGGCCTCGTAAGCATGGGGCACAGCCGAGGACCAAGTCAGCCGGAGGACCCGGGTTCAAACCCCGGCCGGGGCTTTCTTACAATTTTTACCTAGTAGGAAGTAACTTCCTACTTAAGCTTGGCCAGTTAAGCTACAATCTTTCCCTTTCAAGGGTAAGCTCGTCTTATAGTGCGGGGGAAAGGTACAGCGTCGATAATGTTATCGAGACCAGCTATCCACATAACTGTTCGATCTACACCAAGACCGAAGCCGGCATGCTGTACTGATCCGTACTTTCTCAAATCTAAGTACCATTCATAATCTTCTGGGTTTAAACCAAACCGTTTTATTTTATCTACTAGCTCATCTAATCCTTCAATCCTTTCACCCCCACCGATAATTTCCCCGTAACCCTCTGGTGCTAGAAGATCGACGGATAGTGTAACTTCAGGTCTTAAAGGATCATTTTTATGGTAGAAAGCCTTGATTTTCTCTGGGTAACGGCATATAAAAACTGGTTTATCGAACTCTTCTACCAGTACACGCTCTTCATCGGCCCCCAAATCATCCCCCCATTTTATATTCACACCTTTTCCTTCAAGAATTTCTATAGCCTCATCGTAGCTTATTCTATAAAACGGTGGTTTACATATTTCTAACTGTTCAATTTTTCTCCCTAAAAGTTTTAATTCATCCTGGTTATCTTCAAGAACTTTTTGCACTATATATCCTATAAGCTCTTCTTCTATTCTAATTATTTCTTCGAACCCAGTCCATGCAACCTCGGCTTCGCAGTGCCAAAACTCAGTTAAGTGCCTTCTCGTCCTCGACTTTTCGGCTCTAAAGGATGGAGCTATTGTGTAAACCTTCTCCAAACTGTAAATTAGTGCTTCCAAGTAAAATTGAGACGACTGGGTAAGGTAAACCGTGCTTTCATCAACATATTTAACTGGGAAAAGTGTTGCCCCGCCTTCTACAGCGGCAGTTACGAACATCGGGCATTGCACTTCATAGTAGCCATGCTTCCTAAAGTATTTATGAAGCGCGCCGAATACTGTATGCCTAATCTTTAACGCGGCAGTCATCCTTCTACTCCTAACCCAAAGATGTCTAACGTTCATCAGGTATTCCCTTGAATAGTCTTTCGTTATCGGGAAGCTTTTTGATGTTCCAACAAGCCTAAAAGATTTAGCTTCTAACTCTTTACCGCCGGGAGCTCGTGGATCGCTTCTCAAAGATCCATTTACCAGGACCGAAGCTTCTATATCCGCTTTTCGGGCTTCATCAGCTATATCGTTCTTGAAAACGACTTGAAGAACACCAGTTGAATCCCTAATTAACATGAAAACTTTATCGCGAAGATCTCTGAAGCGGTATACCCATCCCCTAACAGAGACATTTGAACCATCATCCATCACAAGGGTTTCCCTAATACTCTTGCAGTAGTCTTCCATACTCAAAGCAGGGTTAATACCACAACTATATCTTTTGTGTCCTAGGTCTCCCTGCTGCGACACAAAATTTAATAGGGTAAACTTACCTGCGGTGGCGGGATGAGTATGGAATACGTGTATGCAAGTTTACTGCTACACTATGCTAAAAAACCAATAACGGAAGATGCGCTACGCAGAATACTTGAAGCTGCTGGGATAACAGCGGATGAAGTAAGAGTAAAAGCCGTTGTAGCAGCTTTAAGCGGAGTAAATATTGATGAAGCTATAAAAAGTGCTAGTTTTATAGCTCCAGCTGTTCCAGCCGCGGCTCCTGCTTCCGTGCCTGAATCGGCACAGGCTCCTGCAGCCGAAGAAGAAAAGAAAGAAGAAAAAAAGGAGGAAGAAGCTATAGAGGGATTAGCCGCTCTGTTCGGATAAGATACGTAAACGATTTTCCAGCTCGCGCGGGTTATCAGTATACAACCTTATTCTCCCGGTAGATCCGCCTGCTGCTGGTATAGACCTTAACTTTATCTCTACATAGCGTCTCCGAGCATCAACTTTCATTTCCTCCACCTTCAATGGCGCTTTTAAGGGAATCCTATCCTCCAGAATTAACCCTTTATCGGTTAACATATAATAGGCTGGTACCTCCAGCTTTCCACCCATTTTCTGTAAACTCTTGTTGATCACATAGTTAGTTAAGTAAGAGACCGTCATGAACGTGCCATACAGTGCTGTGAAGGCAGCAAAAAGTTGTAATCTTTGATTTTGAAAGAAGCTGAAGAAAACATCGCTCAAGCTTGTAACTAGTGTATCCCTTAACCCAGGTACTATGAAAACAAAGAGCAACGCAAATAGCACCAACGGTTGAATTATAAGTGGTTTAGCCTGTTTACTCAGTTCTTTCTCCAGCTCGCGATCTCTAGCTCTAAGTCGTGTTGCCTCTTCCTTGCTAATAGTTAACAGAGGCTTACCACTCTTGACAAACTCAGCATCGCGTAGGAGAGTTGCGGCACTTCGACCAGCTATGGCTGTGGTAACTATCAGCATGGCAACCATGTAAATTATAAAGAACCAAGATGAGAACTCGGGGTGATTCGAAGAAACGTAGGAGAATGCCACTAGCAATGCAAGCGAGATTAAAGCATTTATCCACGTTTTCATATACAGCAGGTTTACCAGGCTCCTTGAAAAACACTACGTTTTAAGGCTTTAATCCCAGAACTCTCTAGTCCGCACGTAATCAGCTTCTGCTTTAGCGATTTCTCTAACTAATTCGTCATAATCCTTGCTAAGGCTAAGCATCCTAGCAGCTACGACAGGCCCCACTCCTCTACCCGCAAGGCAGAATAACGCTTTCTTACCGTAGCTCATAACAAGGATGGCGCTCTTTTGTGCGGATTTAACAATTTTCATCTCGCTTTCCGTTAACTTCTCACTTCTCCTCCACTTCTTTAACACTTTAAGGGACTCCTCATCCCACGGGTTTAAAGCTGCAATAACCTTGGATCCGCATGAGGGGCATCTGACCTCTTCGCCTACATCGCCTACGATTACTACATTACTCCACTTAAGGCAGTGAAGGCATACCAGTAGAAGCCTAGATTGTTCCAACCTCTTTCTAACAGATTTCAATATTAAAAGGGGTTCTGAGCCTTTAGCTATCAAGCCAGCTTTGTACGGTTTTTCGAACATGTTTTCGGTCATGGGAGATGGCGCATTCACTTGAACAGCACAAATTTTCTTTGCACCAACTTTAAGTTCATCGGCCAATTGCTTAAGAATTTTAAGGTCAAAACGTGTTGTTAATAATTCTTTTATAACTTCCTCCTCAAGCACGCTTCCCTCGAAAACCTCAGCTAGCTTCCTAGCTGGAATCTTGGGAGTACTACCTTTCCTTACTACACCCATCCTCTGACACACGTGAAGTATTTTCCAGAGGTATGCACTAGATCCCTTAACAGCGACATGCGCGTTATCAAGTAGGTAGTCGATTCTTTCAGTTAAGAGTTCGACAAGCCATTCTCCATGAATCCTCTTAGGTGTTATCAGAACTACACGGTACGCATCAAAATAATATTTGGAGGAGATTCCGTAAAGCTTGGCTAAGGCGAAAGAGAGCAAAAGTCCGAGCAGAGCGTTAGCTTTAGTCCCTATACATGCATGTACTACCAGAAATCTATTGCTGACCTCGATTACAATCTCTTTATCGCTTGGAACAACCCCTATAGCTTCTATCTGTTGCTCGACATAGTGTTTTAATGCATCAAGCAAATCTTCATCCACTCCATACTCTGATACAAGCCTCCTAAGAGGTTCTGATAGAACTCTCCGCCTGAGTGCGCCAACTTCCCTAGCTACTTTATAAGGAACTGGCAAGTCTTCACCAACCCACGCAGGGATAGCGGCTTCCGCTTCGCCCGAGGGGGTGACATACACTTTACACTCGTCTAATGATAGTTTGATGACTTCCCATACTCTACCCCCTAAGATGAACCTCGACCCTTCCGCGATCGTTGACGCCGCAAAATCACCGTCGAGTGAGCCGACACGCTTACCCTCAGCTACGTCGACTACGTCGAAAGACTCTACATCAGGTATGGTTGAAGCCGCTTCATAGTAATATGAAATACTCCGAGCTCCTTTGAACAGTCTGCCATCGCGAAATCTGAGTACTTTTATTCCCTCTAGGAAAAGGATCAACTTTTCAAGTTCCTGCATCGTTATGTTCCTGTAAGGGTAAGCCTTACTTACGACTTCGTAAACTTCTTTCAAACTTATACCATCATTTACTAGCAGCATCCCTACAACTTGATGAGCCAAAACGTCGTAAGCATTCTCCTCAATTTCTGAGTCCTCTAAATCCCCGTGGGCTGCCCTTCTAGAGATGACTATCGATTCGGCTAGGTCATCTAAGTCGGAAGCTATTATACACCCCCTAGCTATACCCCCTCGGAAATGGAAGCTTCTGCCAACTCTTTGAATCAGCCTATTTACCTGTCTCGGAGACATGTACTGGACAACATACTCAATAGAGCCAACATCGATGCCTAGCTCTAAACTAGACGTTGCTATAACACCCTTTAGCTTTCCATTCTTCAAACCGAGCTCAACCGATATTCGTTCCTCTTTAGATAAGGAGCCGTGATGTACTGCGATAGAGTTTTCGAAAAACCTGCGGAGTTTCACTCCAAGCGCCTCGGCTGTATCCCGCGTGTTGACGAATATTAGGACATTCCTATGCTTTCCAAAGATTTCGGTCAAGAGCTTCATTTTCTCCTCAGACTCGTAACGAGAATCAATGTATGCTACTTCTACCATATATTTGCGTCCTTCTTTGGCTTCAATTATTTCGAAGCCACGGTAACCAGTGAGAAATAATCCAGCAACAATCACATTGTTGATAGTCGCTGAAAGACCTATCCGTTGAATTCTCCTTTTAACCAATGACTCGAGTCTTTCTAAAGCCAAAGTTAACTGCAAACCCCGTTTACTCTGCATTAATTCATGTAGTTCATCAACGACGACCCATTTAACTGAGCTTAGCGCTTCACGAAACCTAGGCGCTATAAGCAGGAATTGTAAAGTCTCAGGAGTAGTTATGAGAACATGGGGAGGATTCTCAACAATCCTTTTCCGAACACTTTGAGGGGTATCGCCATGCCTTACTTCGAGCGTTACTCCTACTTCAGCAGCAAGCCTACTAATTCTAAGGAATATATCCCTATTAAGAGCTCTTAGCGGGGTAATGTAGAGTGCTTTCACACCCCATTCCTTAACGCCTTCCGTTAGTATAGAACTGATTATTGGAAAAACAGCTGCTTCGGTTTTCCCGTAACCGGTTGGTGCTACTATCAACACGTTAGATCCTTTAGCTATAGATTTGAATGCTCTAACCTGAACATCGTTGAAGCTAAGATACCCAAACTTTTCGGCAACCTTTGCCAATTCTGCATGTAGCTGTACTTCTTCGTACATGATTCTAGGTGTTTAAGTTGATATACCTCCGCCAAAAATTTATCGAGCACCGCGTAAATCTTATTGATGGCTCCACAATTTAAAAAAAGCGGGGAAAAAGAACAGCAAGTAACGTTACCGCTTGAAGTACTACTTAAATGCAAACCGATAAGGAATCCTTCAGTAAGCTGGGAAAAAAAGGATGAGGATGAAGTGGTTGTGAAAGTTAAGTTGCCGGAATCTAAACCAGGTCTGCTTAGTGGTTTTGTTAAAGATCCAACAGAGAAAAAATATGCTCTTGATAAGGTAGGGAGCTATGTATGGGAACAGCTTGACGGGGAAAAAACGGTAGAAGAAGTGGTTGAATTGCTGACGCAGCGGTTTAAGTTCCATAGGAGAGAAGCTCAGACATCTCTCTTAGCGTATCTGCAGATCCTAGCTCAGAGAGGATTAATTATGCTTATTCCACCGAGCCAGCAAGTGGGCGGGTAACTTGTCTGAGGAAGTTACCGCCGACGAATACGAAAAATTATTGAATGAATTGGAAAACGAAGTCTTTAGGCAAGTGGAACTTCGATCAGGGGAACTGCTAAAATGGGGTGAAAAGCGAGGTATCGGTGTAGTAACATTAGCCCTTCTAATAGACGACCTAAAACGTAGAGGGTCTATCAGTGTATCAAGCGAACTGGAAGTTGTTGACGAGCATTTAGATATATCAATACCTTTGAGTATTAAATCTAAGATTGTAAAACCGCAGCCTGATGACAGGAAAATTAAACGAAAATCCCGGCAAGTAAAAAAGGAAGAGCAAGGGACGCTATTAAAGTTCCTATTTAAAGAAGAGAGGGGGGAGGGAAGCGGTGAAACATCTGAAAACCGTGTTAAACCCCACTCAGAAAAAACCTCGAACCAAAGCTCAAGTCAAGATACCGTACTAGAAAAACTAGAACTTGCCCAGGAAAGCGAAGATTTTACAATAACTCTTCAGTATTTGCGACGATACTGGAGCGTGGGAGAGCTTCGGCTATTATCCGATTTAAGCGAGCTGGGAGTAAAAGATCCAGCTGCTATTATTCGAAAATTAGAGGAAGACGGAGTCATAGTCAGATCAGAGTTAGGAGTAGTGAACGCTAACAAAGAAATTATAGCGAAGTTGCTCAGCAGGCTACCCCCCTCTGCTCGTTCAAGCAAAAATTTAGGAGAGCTGTTCGGCTAGAATTCAAGCTGAAACGCTTGATCTAGTTTTAAGTTCACTCCTTCAAGGTTAAGAGGGCACATATATCCGGGTTCTACGGTTAGAATCTACCAACTTAATAACACCTTGCCCTTCAAGGCTACCAAGTACTTGCTTAGCTGCACTGATCTTTAATCCAAACCTACTCGAGAGCAGGAAAGGCGTTATATAGGACCACTTCGAGATCTCTTTGAGTATTTCATTCATGGATGCCTGTGTTAAAGCACCTTCATCCGTAAGCTTTGCCTTGAAACCTCCTTTCTCGCCTTTCTCCGACGACTTGCTTTCAAGCTCTTTCTTCATTCTTTTCTCCAACTGCGAGACGGTTGGTCTCTTCTTACCACCCATACCGATCCCATCTACTCGGTAATCTCCTCTTTAAATTCCCTACGCTGGTCTATCCCTATCACGACTAGCATCAACAAGCCCGCCAACGCGGACAAAGCGGCTGGATCCCCAGTAACCTCGAACAAACCCTCCAGCAAATTAGATAGCTCTCCGGCCATCCACTCAGCCTCTCCGCGAGCCCCAATTCCCGCAAACTTTACTACCCCGTTCTCTAATAAGATTACCGTGGGAAAGTTGGTCACATTGAACGTTTTTGTCAATACAGTGTTTTCATCTAACACGTAGTACCAAGTAGAAACCCATTCACCTCGGAATTCTCTTAGGGTAGAGGCACTGTCGTATATTGAGGGAGAAATCAATACTATGCTTACATTATCTATATCCTCCATATTTTTCAAGCCTGTAAGCAGCACTTTACAGCCAGGGCATTTCGTGTAGAAGAATACGAGGACTTTAACACCACTGTTAAGGTCTATAGCTTGGCCATCAATGTCTAAGACCTTACCTATGCCAGCTCGAGTGTTATTAATTTTAGCCGGAATAGCTGCAAGGTTTTCAACTACTCTGGTAATATTTACCGATGCGTTTGGATAAAGCGGTTGAGTAATCACTGGTGACATTTGATCTGCTTTCTTCAGACTTAGGGTTATGATGCTTCCGTTAACTCCAGCGTGAATTTCACCTTTCCATTCGATATACCCTTCGGCACTGACAAAAATCGCATACTCTTCTTGGCAAGCTAGGTATAGTTCAAGCAGACCTTCTTTGGGCTGAAGTTGTTTAGTAACAGGGGATGCAAATCCATTAATTAAAGTCACGTTTAAGGTGTGTAGTAACGGTTGCTTCGTGTTGTCATCCACTACCTTAAGGAACACAGGACAGTAATTGGGTTCTGTAAAAGTTAACTTTACGTTAATTTTCATGACTTTATTTGGGTCTATTTCGACCAATGTATAATTCCGCTTATACCCTTCCTTTGTAAAAGATATATTATACAGACCAGGGGGGAGGTTTAAGACAGCTAGACCGCTACTATTTGTGAAGCTTTCCACGCGTAACTTAGGTATCTCGATTAGAGTTCCGGGCTCTGTCGCTATGATTATTGAAGGTTCTTTTACGCTGTAGATAGAGTAAATGAAATTCCCCCCATATATGAGAACAACGCCGTCTCCATACTCAAGTAACATGGAATTCTGAAGCGGTAAAAGAGTTCTGACCGGTATTTTCGATTCATCTAAGTAAATAGAAGATTCACTTATAACAGCGGGTATTTTACCTACGAAGAAAATCCTAGACCCTTCATCGTATTTTCTTACAGCGTGTATTTTACCACCTTCGATTTTACTTAAAAAAACACCGCTATCATTTTGTGATAAAACGTAACCACATTTACTGTAAACTCTGACATCCGCGATTACCCCGTTCACTTCAAACTTTACTTCGAGACCCTCCTCCAAGTCGTAATAGTAGCCTAAACCATTGTTAATTTTAACGATAACCAGAGTATTGCCTACCAAATCGCTTAAACAAGCTCCGGGCCTTACGGCAAAAATTCTACGAAGTTGTGAAAGATTATAGACAAGCACATAGGTATCCGTCATTTTACATAAGGAACATGTAGTGTCGATTCCTGTGATAAGCAGCAGACTACCTGAGATCTTTATATTGAAAGCATAGACTAACCTGGAATCCCCATTCTTGTCTATTTTATAGACGACTGCTCGTTGCAAGCAATCGAATACCAGAATTCTATCCGCCTCATAGCCACCTAGGTTATACTTAACGGTAGCAGCTATCCACCTTCCATTAACCGCCGTGCTCTTAATAGAATAGCTCTCTGCCAGCTGTGCATTCCAAAGTCGTGCACCATCTTCGACGTTCAATGCAATCACGGTACCGTTCCGGAAAACTAATACAGCTATGTTCTCGTCAAGTGGACCTAAACCAGCTATTTCAACTTCGTTGAAAGTTAGCAGTTTCCTAGCATTCGCTAGCCTGGGTAACTCGTAGGCGATTAGTGAGCCATTACTGTATGTCACCAGCAGACGCGTGCCCACGACGGCTGCGTGGACAACTTTAGATTCAGTTAACAGGTGGGTAGCTTGAACGTTCATAGGCTCAGCTAGACTTAGAGCCGCTAGTAAAAGTATACAATATATAAGGAAGAGAAAGCCGACATACTTCATGTTTCACTCTCCTTAAATAAAAGTTTGATAGGTATACCGTTAAGAGTTTGAACTAGTAATTTCAGCCCACCTCTACTTGTATCGGTTTCCTTTGCCAACTGAACAATAACCTCCCTTACACGAGCTATCGCTGAAAGCTGATCTCTTAGCGCTGAGAGCGCCTCCTCAACTGCCGTAAGTTCATCTAAGGCTCTTGCACTCACAACAACCCGTATACCTTTGAAATCAACCTCGTTAATTGTTTTTATTTCCTCACCTACTAGTTTACTTAGCAGGTCTTCAAGCCTCTTAACTTTCTCTGCTCTTAGCCTAAGCTGCTCGTATCTAGCCTCAAGTTCTTCAATTTTACCTTTCAGCCTAACTATTTCTGACTCTAAGTACTTTAATAGATCGCCGAACCCATCAAATATCAGCAAGTCATACGACATTCAACCACCAGTTTTAATTTTAACTCTCTGAGAAAGCATTCGTTTCAGTATATAAAAGTATTGAATTTGATTAGTTGTTTGCTTGAATACTCGTATAACCTTAAACTAGGCCGGTAAATTCAACACCTGCGCTTATCAGAACACCGCTTAGTGTAGATGGTAATATAATTAAAGTATGTATGCTGAGTCAAGCTCCAAAACGCCTCGACCTAGCCTGATAAATTCTTATAGCTCTAAGCAAGTCAATCCTTCTGAACTCGGGCCAATATACGTCTAGGAAAACAAGCTCCGAGTAGGCTATTTGCCAGAGTAAAAAATTACTGACTCTTAGCTCACCGCTGGTCCTTATTACCAGGTCAGGATAAGGGTTGGGTAAGTGTGCGGTTTGCAGATATTTTTCAAATAGCTGTTCATCGACGTTCTCAAGCTTGATTATGCCTTTCGAAACATCTTCTGCTATCCGCTTAGCTGCTTCAACTATCTCAGCCCTACCCCCGTAGGCTAAAGCGATATTGAGAAACTTTTCATTGAAAGTCTCTGTCCTAAGTTCCAGCTCCTTTAACGCCGCGGCTATATCGTGCGGTAGAAGTTCAACCCAGCCGATGGCTTTTACTCGAACCTTCCTTTTAACTAATTCATTCTCACGTCGCTCTCTCTCCAAGTACTTACGCATTATGTTCAGCAGTAAATCTATCTCTTCTCTCCTCCTCCTAGCAATATTCTCCGTAGATAAGGCATATAGGGTAACAGTTTTTATGCCAAGGTCGTAACACCATTTCAAAAAATCCTCTACCCTGCGGGCGCCTTCCTCATAGCCTTTCTCAAGTGGCACTCCCTCTTCTCTGGCCCACCTCCTATTGCCATCCAAAATCACGGCAACATGTGAAGGAAGTCCATCAGTAGCACTAACTTCGTTCTCCAGTATTTTCTCGTATAGTATATAAAAACCGAGGGCTGCCGCTCCTTTTCGTAGTAATTTAGATAGCCTCGGCATAGCACCTACCCCGTCAAATTTTTTGTCCTCCAAGTTAACCTTGCCTGTGAACGACAGAACAATTGGACTGCTATTAATGGTTATCTCACTATGCTTCGGAACGCTATATGCGATTTCTTTCTTCTTCTGGATCTCTTCACTTTGGAACTCATTCGGAGATAAAGCATGGAGTTGGTGGGTTATTGCCTTACCCATAACAGTTATCGTAGGTTTTGCTGTGTTCTTTTTCACTTGGATAGGGTGGGTTATGCTGACAGCCTCAAAATCCAAGAAAGAAGAGTTACTGCTTGGATCGGTTATGAAACCTTCTCGCGGATAGAATAAATATATTGAGTGATTGTTTCAAAATCTTCTCTTACAGCATCTGATGGTAGTTCAAGTTCATGAGCCTCGTAGTCAACAATAAAATAGCTATCGTAGCCCTGTTGAAGAAGCTCTCTAACTACGGTAAAGATGTTAATCGTTCCATTAGCGTTGGTTAGCCTGGTTGCTTTCCCACAGGTGACGAAGTTAGTGAGCTTTACTGCTACCACTTGACTGATATGGCTTAACGTGAGCGCGATAACTTCCTCTGTGGTCGAGGAGGGCGAGGGAGATATCGATAATTTCAGAACACCGCCCAGGTAATTGTACATCATGTTAGTCACTTTAGCGATAGTGCTCCTTGTGGGTTCAAGAGCCACGCGCTTTGAGTAGATCACAGCTAGGTGAAACAAGTTCTGCATTGAGCTTGCCATCGAGCCTAGATTGTTTTCATCAACAGGTAGGATTGCAAACTCAGCCCCGAGCTCATCCATCAATATCAACAATCTCTCGAGCTCCCCACTCAGGAGTCCTTCAGTATCACCTGAAGGTTTTACAGCTACTATGTTTAAACCCTCTTCAAGTAAAGGGTCGATTATTTCAAATATATTAAGCTCTATTAACTTAACCGCAGGCACTATAAGTTCAAACGGCATATTTTTAGGCAGACTTCTTAACCTATTCATTCGGTTAATTGTACCATCATAAAGTATACTGTAGCAGAGCACGCCGCTTCCTTGGCCAAAGATACCTCAAGCCTTTAAACTTTTAATTCATAGTAAGGCTTAAACTTATGACTACCTACAAACCTTCGATACTATGCCAGCAGACGGCGAATCCATAGATCTAGAAACAGTGTATTCTGTGCTGGAAGACCCTATAAAGCGAAAGATCATAGTGTTACTGGCTGAGAAAGGGCCTCTCAGATACCGTGATCTCCAGAAAGAACTCGGAATAAGCGCTGGAAGCTTCTACTATAATATGAATGCCCTGCGTAGCCAGGGGTACATTCTTCAAGATGAAAGTAGAAAATATTCATTGACTGAGAAAGGGGCTGCACTTTATAAAGCCTTGAAAGAGGGGGGAGAAGTTATAAGGCAGGTTTTCACTTCACGTAAGCGTATCATTAACTTACTTGACAAATACCTTGTATCTTTGATAATACCTATACAGCTTACACTAGTGTTCCATAAAAATTCCCTTATGAGCATCCTAGTGCTAGTTGCTTGTATAACTTCAGGGCTAACTGTAACCTTAGCTACAAAACTATCCTTAAAAGTGATTGAAGTCGAGCCCATTCCTCTTCAACAGCCTAAGAGTTTTGGAGTAGTAACCCTTCAACCGAACATTCTGCTAGCACTAAGCTACGCCGTAAGCCTCACTCTATGTGCTTTGATGATATACCTGGTAGCGCGCATATTAACAGGTAGGCGCCCACCTCTTTTGAGCCTTTTCGCTGGCATTGCTTCCTCGCAAGTACCGCTGCAAGCGTATATGGTTATCCAGTATTTACTAACCAATACCTCTTACCCTAATATTCCAGAACAAACCTTTATAATGCTAGCTGTAACTTTGAGAATTCTGCAAATATTTGTTTTAGGCTTACTAACGGCCACGGTTGCGGTATGCTACGATACGTCAAGAGAGAGGGGGTTTCTTGCAGCTTCGATAGTGTTGTATGCGAGCTTCTTTCTTCGGTATTTCCTTCCGTAAATAGAGGAAAACTATTGTTACAGGCATTCGTGCAAGTTTTCACATAATTTTAACATACTTGACCTTTAATCCTAAGCACCTTTACAGGGTTAGCTAATATTTTACAAGCCAAGAATATGAAAAACAATTATTTGCCTCGATCACTTGAAAGGCCTAAACTTTATTCCGTATTCTATGATTCCGTTAGATGCTTGTTCCCTATATTTCCTGAAAACTGCCACTACCTCCATACCCTCTTTTACATCCTCCGGATTCACATCTGTTAATTGCGATAAAACCCTAGCCCCATTCTCCAGTTCAATTACTGCTACAACATAGGGTTCTTTTCCTTCAAAATCCGTCGGGGGGTGTCTGACAACAGAGAAAGTTACTACTTTACCATACCTCGGTAATTCAACCGGCTCCAAGTTTTCTGCTCCACAGTAGGGGCACGTACTCCTATGCGGGTAGACGATGGTGCTGCATTTCCCGCATTTTCCTCCGATCAACCTGTACTTCTTAACCCTCTCTCTCCAGAATCTGGGTACACTTTCACTCCATACCATTTACCTCACCCTCCTCAATAAGTGCACAACAGTTGTACCTGCTACACCGCCAAAGTTTCCAGCTAAACCTATTTCAGCATCGTCAACTTGATTCGATCCAGCTCTCCCCGTTAATTGGGTAAATAAGTCAAAAATTTGGTAAACTCCAGTGGCTCCAACTGGGTGGCCCCTAGCCTTTAAGCCACCCATAGTGTTCGTTGGAATTTTACCTCCAGGAGCCAGTTGCCCCTCCACTACTAAGCGCCACCCTTCTCCGCGGGGAGCGAATCCCAGTTCCTCGAGCGTAAGAATACCAAGTATAGTGAATGCATCATGTGCTTCTAAGACATTTATGTCTTCTGGTTTAACCTTTGCACGTTTTAGAGCTTCATCAGCAGCCTTGCGAAATGACGTAATAGTATCCAAGTCCTTTCTCTCGTGCACGCTAAATATGTCTGTGGCCGCTGTACTAGCGACAATTTCTATCAATTCATCGCGTGGGCTTCCTTTCAAGTATTTTTCATTGCAAAGTATAAGCGCTGCAGCTCCATCGCCTGTAGGAGCACACTCGAGAAGTCTTATTGGATCGGCGATTAAGGGAGAATTCATTACATCTTCTAGCTTCACCTCACGTCTAAATTGAGCATAGGGGTTTGCTACAGCCATCTTATGACAATGCACGGCGAACTGCGCTACATGCTCCTGCTTGACCCTGTATTTCGAAAGATAATACCTGTATACCATTGCATTTAATGCCACGAAAGTGGCTCCAACGGAGACTGTGTATTCCTGGTCTTCAGCTGTCAGGAGGGCGGCCGTAACATCGCTGGGGAGAGCGTCAGTCATTTTTTCGACGCCCACAACAGCTACGCAATCGTAAGCTCCTGAAGCTACAGCTAAAAACGCTTGATGAACCGCTGCGCCACCGCTTGCACAAGCCGCTTCAACTTTGAACGCGGGAGTACCCGCCACTCCTGACCACGTAGCTATTAGTGAACCTAAATGCTCCTGTCCCTGTAGCTCGCCTGACATCATGTTACCGACGTAAAGTGCTTTTACTTCCCGTTTATCAATGCCGGCATCTTTAGTAGCTGCTAGCAAAGCCTCGGCAGCAAGTTCCCTAAGCGACTTACCCCAGTGCTCACCGACCTTAGTTGCACCAGCTCCAAGAATGAATACCCTCTCCACCATGCTCACCTCAATAAACCTTTAAATTTCACGTAAGTTCCATAATCCACGTAGATTTTTCGCTCCAAGAATAAATCTAATGAGCTTCTATGTTTTCCAGCACCTTCCCTTGTGACTAAGCTGATAGCATCCGACCCTGCACCCGACCCAAAGGATACAACGAGTATCCTTTGGCCTGGCTTTGCCTGATCGAGTACCCTAACTAAACCGATAAGTGAGGCGGCAGCGTAAGTATTACCTATCTTGTCACAGAGGATTCCTGTCTTAACTTGTTCAACAGAAAATCCGAGCTGCTGAGCTGCTCTTAACGGAAAACGCACATTCGGTTGATGGAAAACCACGTAGTCGAAATCGCTCGGTTTTAAGCCGGTTTCCTCCATCAAACCCTTTGCCGCGGAAATCACATGGTGAAAATAGGCTGGTTCTCCAGTAAACCTGTATGTATGCCTAGGGTATCTCTCCCCTTCTCTGCGCCAGAAATCCGGAGTGTCAGTTACATATGAAAAAACATGCTCGATTTCGGCGATACTCTCACTGCTCGACTCAGAGAGCAGAAAAGCTGCCGCGCCAGCGCCTGCAGTATACTCAAGCTCGTCACCGGGCTTCGCTTGCGCGTTGTCGGTACCTATAGCTAAACCATGTTTAATCGCCTTACTGGCCACTAAACCGGAAATAAGTATCAAAGCTGTCGTACCCGCCTTACAGGCAAACTCCATATCTATCGCGACTACTCTAGGCGTAACCCCGAGTGCTTCAGATATCACCGTAGCCGAGGGTTTAACGGCGTAAGGTGGTGATTCCGACCCCACAATCACAGCGCCTATATCCTCGCGATTAACGCCAGACATTGCGATAGCCTCTCTAGCCGCCTCAAAGGCCATTGTGAGAGAATCCTCGTCGAGCCCTGGCAAACTTTTTTCCTCGACGGGAGACTCCTCTCCTCCCCATACCCGCTCTATTTCAGTATCTTTAATCCTATACACTGGGACATATACACCGTAACCGGATATTCCGATTTTTGTCGAAAAATCCATCGCTATTCATAGAGGGATTATAAAGGACGTATTTTAGGGATGCTAACTCTCTGCATTTAAAAAGGCAGTGTTTCACAGCCTTACGATGGAGGGATTAGTAACGCTGAAGAGCAGGGTACGGGTATATCCCATCTTTATGGTAATGCTTCTGGCAATGATAGCGGCGGGCTCACTGCTACCGGCTCCCTACGAACTGTTGCATGATAGGTACACTCGGTACAATGAGTACTATAAAGACATAGCTAAAAAACGGCTTGAGGAACGAGTTTATAGTATCTTTTTTAATAACCTGGGCGCTGGGTTGCTGATGCTGACCCCTGTTGTGGGGCCGTTTTTCGCCACACAGATATGCTTGGAAACAGGTTTAACGCTAAGAGCCATCGCCCTAGTTGAATATAGAAATCTAGGGCTGCTATTACTGACCTTAGTATTCCTACCAATCACATGGAGTGAAATGCTAGCTTACGCAGTAGCTCTTACAGAGAGCGCCTGGTTGAGCAGGGCACTGATTAAAAGAGAAAACATTAACCTTGCTTTAACCGCATCCCTTTTACTGCTTTCATCGGCTTTGTTACTCCTTTCAGCCACATTTGAAGCACTACATATGATCATGCCTTAACTAAGCAAGCTAAGTTACTTACGGATGGGTGGAGATTAGTCGTTCCTGCTCTACTAAGATTTTGCTTAAATAAGCCCTACTATTGCCTATTTTCGGCGGAGAAAATGCTGGAGGAATTAGGAATTAAAACTTTGGATGATGTAGAAGTTTCGGGAAAAAGAGTATTCGTGAGGGTTGACATTAACTCTCCGGTAGATCCAGCAACCAAGAAAGTCCTCGATGATAGTAGGATCAGGGAGCATGCAGAATCCACACTAAAGGACCTCGTAATGAGGAAAGCCAAGGTAGTAGTTTTAGCCCATCAGGGCCGCAAAGGTGATCCCGACTTTATAAGTTTAAAACAGCACTCGGAAATACTGAGTAAAATCCTAAACCTTAAAGTGAAGTTCGTCGAAGATATTTTTGGTGATAAAGCTAAAGCAGCTATCCAAAGCCTCAGAGAAGGAGAAATCCTTTTACTCGAAAACGTCAGGATGTGGGACGGTGAAACTAAAACAGCGAAGGCGGAAGAACATGCTAAAACTGATCTAGTTAGAAACTTAGCTCCGTACGTAGAAATCTTCGCCGTAGACGCGTTTGCGGCAGCGCATCGAGCACATGTCTCCCTTGTAGGTTTCATGCCAGCGGCGAAGCATGTGGTTGCAGGCAGGGTAATGGAGCGGGAGCTCAGGGCTTTAGCTAAAGTAAGAGCAAAACCAGAAAGACCGTGTGTATATGTGCTCGGAGGAGCGAAGGCGGAAGACGCTGCTGACATAGCTGAAGCTGTGTTATCCCAAGGCATTGCTGATACGGTCTTAACGGGAGGACTAGTAGCAAACGTCTTCCTCGTGGCTAATGGGCTAGACCTTGGAGCTCCGAATATTAAGGTACTCGAAGAAAAGGGGTTCATGGAGCTCGTTCCCCGCTTCAGAGAAGTATTAAGCAAATTTAGGACTCAAATAAAGCTTCCTGTCGACTTAGCTGTTGACGTGAATGGGAGGAGGTTTGAAATCGGTATTGACAAGCTACCCTCGGAAGGTTTAATCAAGGACATCGGCACGAAGACTGCCGAGGAGTATGCAAAAGTAATAACTGGAGCTAAAAGCCTTGTAATGAATGGCCCGATGGGCATATTTGAAGTTGAAGAGTTCGCCTACGGTACTAGAAGAGTGTTTGAAGCTATAGCCTCATCAAAGGCTTTCAGCGTTATTGGCGGGGGTCACACAATCGCTGCAGCAGTGAAACTCGGTTACACCAGTAAAGTATCCCACGTGAGCACTGCCGGTGGAGCGTTAATGGAGTTCCTCAGCAAAGGTTCGCTACCAGTGGTGGAAGAGCTGAAAAGATTCAGCAAATAACGGAATCTTTTTCTATTTCTTTCTCAGGTTTAGATCGTTATGAATGAATGGTTATTCCACGAGCTAGAAGAGGTTCCTAAAGCGGAATATCTGATAGTCGGTATGCCGGATGTGGGGTTAGTCGGCCTAATAGCTTCCACGTATTTAGTTAAAGAGGTGAAGGCTAGTGTCGTGGCCTACCTGGACTCGCAACACCTGCCACCGGTAATTCAGTACCATGAAGCCAGGCCATATCCTGTTATGAGGGTTCACCGGCATGCAGGAGATGGGAAAAAACATCTGCTACTGGTTAGCGAAGTTCCATTTAACCCAGCGGGTTACCAGTCCTTTGCCGATGAACTAGTCAAATGGATTAAGTCAAAAGAAGTGAACCGAACAATACTCCTCGGAGGGGTACCGACGCCCCAAAGGATGAAGCTTGAAAAACCCAGCGTTTACTGTGCCGGTGTTACAGAGGATGACTTGAAAGAAATAGAGAAAGCAGGGCTCAACCTTTTCAAAGAAGGTTACATCAGTGGACCTTACGCTCAGATATTAAAAGAGTGCTTCAAGCGTTCTATTAACTGTGTAGCGCTTTTCGCTGAATCGTTTCTCAATTACCCAGATCCCGGAGCGGCTGCCGCGGTGATTTTAGCTTTAAGCTCGCTCACTGGAATAAAAGTTAGCGTTGAACCTTTGCTTGAACAGGAAGAGGAGATTAGGGTTAAGTTAAGGGAAACCATGAAAAGAACTATGGAGACTATGCAGGAGTCTGGAAAAGCTTACGAGTACACCGTACCGGCTATGTACCTGTGAGAGGTGAAGTACTATGGAGGAATGGTTTGAAGAAACCATGAGAGAAATGAGGCGAGAGATTAGAAGGTTTATGAGGGAATTCGAAGAATTGTTAAAACCCCTAATAGATACTGATACCGGTGAGATTGAACCGCTATACGAGGTTCTAAAGGGACCTGATAAAATAACAATTAGAGTTGACCTTCCAAGAGTCCGGAGAGAGGATATAGAAATATATAGAACAGAAGACCGATTAATAGTTAGAGCTAAGATGAGTAACCCGTTAAACTTATGCGACATCCCCGCTTACTCGGGTTGTGAGATCAGGGGTTATAGGTTAGACCTTGAACTACCACCGAACGTGGATACAGAACGTATCCAAGCAATTTATAGGAAAGGTTACTTGGAGATCATTTTACCCAAGCATAAAGCTTACAGAGTCAAAGTTGAATGAAAACTAAATACTGCGTAACGCTTGGAGTAACTCCTCAATGTCCTTAATCTGGCATACAGCTAGCGGTACACTCTCTCTTCTGGCTATTTCGATAGCCAGCTCATCGGGTTTTCCTACCCCCTGCATCACCACAAGAGCTGGTCGTAAACCACCCATGCCCGCCTGCATTGATTTAACAGCAACCATCGGGCTCCTGCCCAGCATAACACCAGTGAAAATAGCGGCTCTCTGAGTCGTAGCCCCATAAAGCCTGATGTACTCGGTCGCAGGCACTTCAACAACCAGCTTCATACTGTCTACAACTGTGTAACCCAGTAAAAGTTCTTTACCAGTTCCAACAATTAAGTTAGCGTTAATCCGTTTACAGAATTCTCCTGATTCTATCGGCTCTTCAAACTCCCTTATGTCTAGAATTGCATCCCTTAGCTTCTCGGAACCTGCCATAAGTACTGAGAGCGACCTTAGAGTATAGCCTCCTCTTTCCATATCAATTTTTACAAGGCTTTCTACAAACCTTTTCAGAAACCTAGTTCCTGGGGATCTTCTCCTCCCGCTCTCGTAGTCGCTTACAACCGACGCTGAAACTCCCATAGCCTCAGCGAGCTCGATCTGAGCAATTCGGAACTGCTCTCGCCATTTACGCATCGACCTGCCCGGCGAAGGAGAGAGTACTATATCTCCTATAATACGTGCGGCTACTTCCCTCCAAGCCTCCATACTGGTTGAAAGTTCCGACGGTCTTATATAAGGGATCGCGCTGGTGTTACTCTAACTTACTAATATTGAAGTTTAAAGTAGCGGCCAATGATGACGCTCGAAAGGTATGACCTATGATGGCCCCGGGCAAGGCTGAGCCGCGCTACCCCATTTTTCTTTAAAACTAAGATTTATTTACTCCCATGGACAACGCCTCTTGATGACGTACAAATTAGGGATCAACGGTTTTGGAAGAATTGGAAGGCTATTCTTCAGGGCTGCACTGAAGAACCCGAAGTTTTTCGAGAAATACGAGATAGTGGCGATTAATGATATTGGTAAGCCGGACATGTTAGCCTACTTATTAAAGTATGATTCGACTTTTGGCAAGCTGTCAAGTAAGGTTGAGGCTAAAGGTAATAAGCTAGTAGTCGACGGCAAAGAAATACCGGTACTTAGTGAGCCAAGCCCAGATAAACTACCATGGAAGGACCTTGGAGTCGATGTTGCGCTGGAATCCACCGGTAGGTTCACTGAGAGGGATAAAGCTGCCCTACACATTAAGGCCGGTGCGAAAAAAGTCATCGTATCCGCTCCCTCTAAGGGTGCTGATGTTACAATTGTGATGGGAGTTAACCATGATATGTACGATCCGAAGGCCCACGAGGTGATTTCCAACGCTTCGTGCACAACAAATTGTTTAGCTCCCATAACTTTTGTTCTTAACAGGAAGTTCGGCGTGGAATGGGGGTTAATGACTACTGTTCATGCGTATACCAATGATCAGAGGGTACTTGACTTGATTCATCCAGAGGAGTTCAGGCGAGCGAGGGCTGCTGCGATGAACATAATCCCCACTACAACTGGTGCGGCGAGAGCTATCCACCTGGTGATCCCTGAACTTAAGGGTAAACTCGACGGTATGGCTATGAGGGTGCCTGTACCCAATGTATCAGTAGTAGACCTCACTGCTAAGCTTGGCAGAGAAATCACTAAACAGGAAATGGATGCGGCGTTTAAGGAGGCTGCCGAAACTTATCTTAAAGGTATTCTAGAATACACTGAGGATCCCATAGTATCTACCGACGTCCTAGGCAACTCCCATTCCGCGGTTTACGACTCCGCGGCAAGCATGGTGCTCGGCACTAAAAGCGATAAAGTGAAAGTGGTGGCATGGTACGATAACGAATGGGGATTCAGTTGTAGGTTAGTGGACTTACTACTCTACATAGCCCAGAAAGGTCTCTAGGGCTTTCTCCGACTATAGAGAATTTCCCCAGTAACCTCGTTTTTTACTTCTAAAACTCTATGAAATGGAATGTAAGTTATTTTCCCGTTGTAGTTAACCTCGAACCCCCTAAGGTACACTTTAACTAAATCGCTACCGCGAACCTCATCCCGATCTCTCTCAGAACCCCTTGACGTATAACTTATCCTGTAATCACCGGCTCGAAGGTTAGGATTCATCAGTATTTTTATCAGTAAATTCCTTAATGGATTGCCCCTCACTTATAACCAACCTTTTCCTGAACGCTGTTTCCAGAAGCCTCTTATAACCTATGCGCTCAAATAATAATCTTCTCGCCCTGTTTCTGTTCCTTACTGATATGAGAAGCTGCCGACCCTCATCTATTACTTCAAACGCCTCGATTTTCAGGTAGTTTTTTACAGCCCGTTTAACGTCACCGGTATCAACCTCTACTCTTATTTTTTCACAGCCCACTGGACAGCGAGTACAAAAGCGTCCATCTATAAAATCTAGACCCATGCAGGGGATTCTAACACCTAAGCTTAGGTGTAAGTTTAAAGTGTTGGCGCAGCAAGCACTTAGCAGCGGCACTAAACCGACTTTTCGAGCCTCTTTAACCGCGTAATTCTTTAAGTCTTCAGATCGAACGCTCAACTGTATTCCGGCTTTTAGCTCGCGTTTAACCCTGTTGAGGACTGGAGCGATATCCACACCTGCAGATTTAAGCCTAGCTAAGATAGACGGAGTAACTCTTAAACTCCCAAGCACTACAGCGGTAGCTCCATATTTCTTGGCTTTTTTCAATAGCTCGGGAACCTCCTGCTCGAAGCCGGGTAGTAAAGGCCTTAGGAAAAGCATCGGTTGAAGCCCAGCTTTACGCATGAACTTTATCCCCTCCAACCTTTTTAGAGGAGCTGGTGCTCCAGGTTCAAGTACGTGGTGATAGCTGAGCGTGATGGCGCTCACCAGGGGGGTGAGAGATCCACGGGAAATGCTAGCTAACCTACGAGCGATTTCTTCACTGACAGCGGTTTTCGTTGAAAGCTGGAGCGGGTTACGCAGCAATCTAGAAAATGTTTCTATATACTCAAAGGTTCTGTAAAGACCGTTTGGGTAAAGCGGCTCCCCTATACTGCCGAACGCTAAGTATGTACCCTTTAAACCTGGTAAGTAAAACTCATTATTAAGAAGAGCATATGTTATTTCCTCTCCGCTTAATGCATAAGGCTGGGCTTTAGTGATGTCGAACCCCATATCCGGGCTGTAGCAGTATACGCACCGGAAAGTGCATCCCACTACGCTGTGAACCGTCAGACCGCAGTGAACTGGAGGTTTAACCGCATGGTGGTCGTTTAAAGCTACTTCTTTCCTTTCGTAGCTAAGCTTCTCCCCGAGCTCCTCTTTCAGTTTAAGCTTCTCGTACTCTAATTCGCTGAGCGAGAGCTTCATCCGCTACCAGCTTCTAAGAGTACCCGGGCCTTTTACTAACCTGTAGCGGGATGGGAAGAGGAATTCTCGGGTACGGCCCGCTTTTCCTTTCAAGTTCGCTTAGAAAACCCTCTAGGCTTTTCTCCTCCGTTTCGCCGTCTCTCTTCCTTACACTCAACACGTTTTTCTCAGCCTCTTTAGCACCGATCACAACTATAAACGGTATCCATTTAACTTCAGCTTCTCTAATGCGTTTTGCCAAGCTCTCCTCCCTATCATCAACATCAGTCCTAAAGCCGCGCGCGTTTAGGTGCTCGGCTATCTCGACTGCCTTCTTAGTGTATTCGGCGGAAACGGGCACTACCCTAACCTGCACCGGTGAAAGCCAGAGGGGGAGAGACGGCTTACCACCCCTTGCTTCCTCTTCAGCAGCTGTATCAAAGAGCATGTAAAGGTATCTTTCAAGGGAACCTATTATCGCCGTGTGGATGATCACTGGGTGCTTCTTAGCTCCACCTTCATCAGTGTACGTTATCCCGAAGCGCTGAGCGTTTCCCACGTCTATCTGGAAAGTCCCGATCTCCCTAGGCCTGCCGAGCTGGTCGATGATGTTGTACTCGATGTTGATCACCCAGTAGTACCTGCCTTCAGGTACGAAGTGGAGGAGGACTGGTTTACCCTCCATGGAGACGAGCTTCTTCAAATACTCGAGGTTTTCCTCGAGGAAACTTCTGGTTAAGTTGTAAATGGAAACGTAATCTCTGCCAACTTTCCTAACTTCTTCGTATATTTTCTCATGCACTTTCAAGGAGACCTCCTTAGCTTCATTCAAGTCGCGTGTCAGTATGTGCAAGTCCGGCATTAGGAAGCGGCGCAGCCTGAAACAGAGAGTCAGCTCGCCGGGTTGCTCTAGCCTGTAGCTATCCGCTACCTCGAAAACCCCGAACGGAAGATGTTTGTAACTAATATTCCAATCCTTGATCATGGCGAACTGCTGGTGGCAAGCAGCATACCTCAAGACTAGACGTTTCTGGCCAACCTCCAGCGTGTAAAGCCTATCACCGAAGAGGTCGGCGTGCTGCTTGACAGCCGGTAAGCCTAAGTCGAACATGTTAGTACCCTTTACCCTGAAAACCGGGAAACCTAAGGAGACGGCGCACATCCAAGCATACTCGGCTAGTAAGTCTATGATTATGCTAGCCTCGGGACCGTATCTCATATGTCCTTGATCGGAGGACTGCTCCCATTCAATTCCGAACTTCTTACAGTAGTCAAGGTACTTCGGCTCACCGCCAGCGCTTGTTTCGTTAAAGACTTCTTTTCTCACCAGTTGCTGGAACTCCTGGGGAGCTGAGCTTAATTCGAAGCGGCTAATAGGGATAACCTTGCCGTCCGGAGTCATTACGGCGAACTCCTCTTCAACGGTCTCTGCGGGCCTGATCGTTCTAGAAAGTTCGGCTAGTGGATGCCCAATACATGAAATGGTGAAACGTTTATACCATCCGAACGGCGCCCTAACCACGTGAAAGCCCCTATTCGCTAGCTCGGTTTCAAGCGACTTTAACGTGCGTATAGCTACACGGGATGGGGCAAGCTCAGGAGATAAATGGGCATAAGGATATATTACCAGGTGCTGGACACCGAGGCGTTTAGCTAAGCCTTCTATTTCCTCTGCGGCTTTACCCACAACCCACGCTAGGTTGCTTTCATCAAAGCTCTCCACAGTTGTAAAGCAAACTAGAGCGTTATCCACCGCTCCGTGCATGCTGCATTCATCTACTTCTTCAGCTTCTTCAACCGCTTTCTGCCTAGCCTGAAATTCAAATTTCGCTGCATGGATTAGGAGTAGCTTCAAACCCTACACCTCCCCTTCAATATCCACCCCCAACTTCTTAAACCTCTTTCCAAGGTTGGTGTAATCGCTTTTTACCCTGGCTGCTTCCTCGTCAATCGAAGGTTTCCTTTCTTTTTTGGTAACCATCAAGCTGCAAGTTCCGTCGGGGTACAGAGCGTGCCGCATGCAATCAGCGAACTGGCATCTCCACCCTATACACCTATCGCCGCTCCAATCGCAAAGCGACTCGAGCCTATCCCTTCTCCTCCTAATGACTAAAGCATTCTTCGTGCACTTGAATGCCCTAAACGGGCACAGGGGGGTGCATTCCGATGATAACATCACGTTCACCAGCCCCTTTTACACAACCCTTTATCAGGGTAGGAAATAAAGCAAGCGTTAGATTCCGCCGCGCACCCTCTCAGCTAAAAATTGGTAACCCGAGGCTCTTAGAAAATTGATTGCATCATCCAGCGTAGGGCTTGACTGAGCCCCTATTCTCGCTATCTTCAGTGCAGCGCAAGCGTTGGCAAAAACCAGAGCCTCTTGCAGCTCAAGTCCCTTATTGAGGGCGAAGCAAAAAGCCGCGTTGAACGCATCACCCGCACCAGTGGAGTCCACTACATGGGTGGGGAAGGCGGGAGCTTTCACAGTTGTACTCCCTTTAAGCGCTTTCGACCCCTTTCCTCCCATCTTTATAACGATTAAAGGCACTGTTTCCGAAACTTTAGCTAGATTTAAGCCCCCTCCAAGTTTCTCGAGGATGAATGCTTCCTCCTCATTCACCAGTAATATGTCGACTATGTTTAACGCAGTTTTGAGAGCTTCGAAACCTAGCTTCACTACGGACCCTCCGGGGTCGTAGGAAGTTATAGCGCCGGCGACCTTTGCAGATTTAAATACTGTTTCTGCTACTTCAGGTCCAACTGAGCACGCGTGAACCCACTCAACATTTAATTTCTCGAAGTTTTTGACGACATCTAAGAGATGGGAATTAGCACCCCGGTAGGAGATCATCGTTCGTTCACCCTTTTCATCGACTATTACCACTACAAAACCTGTAGCTGAGTCAACCTGGGCTACTAAAGACACATCAACTCCGTTAGACGCTAACTCATGAATAAGCCAGTGACCTTCACGATCGCGCCCGACACAGCCTAAAACTCCTGAACTTTCTCCGAGCCTCGCAAGGGCTACTGCAAAATTAGCCGCCGCACCCCCCGGGTTCTTGGCGAAAAACTTTGCCTCCACACGTCCGCCTACGCTTGGGACAGTGTTCACATACATTGACAGGTCAACGTTTAGATTGCCCACTGAAAGCACGTGCACACTGTAGCTATGCTTTAATGGTTAATAACAGTTAACTAGCGGAAAAGTGAGGCTCATCTTGTATAAAGGTGAAGTGGTTACACCACATGAATACCGTAGACTAGCCGCCGCGCTGTTCGACTGTTTTTCCATTAAATCCATGCTGAATATTCCAGAAAGTATAATTGAATAAGACCTCAAAGCGGGGAAAAGCTGGTTACGCAGGGTTTAGCTAGCCTTTAATACTCCAATGATAATTATAAGACGGTGGGTCCTTTGGAAGATGACCGCGTTAGGAGGCTTGCGGAGGTAAAATCCTACTTGCAGAGGAAAGTTGAGGAATTAGAGGAGGAGCTAGAACTTCTAAAGCTCTTAGTAAACTTGGTTGACTCAGCTTTGTCGAGCGAGAGCTTTACTAAAGCATCGGAGCTGCCTCGCATGGAGACTGAAAAAACCGTCACGCCCTCAGCCCCTAGCATAGAAAACCGATTGGGGAGAATGTTAACCGAGCAGTTGGTTACCTCTAGAGAGGGAAAGAAGCTAGCGAGTCTCTTAGTTTACGAGCATGGCATAGTGGTGAAACCCTTAATGGAAGTTCCCGTTGACTCGCCTCCTATTCGAAGCTTCTTTATAGGTAAAATCCTCGATGGGTATAAAAGAAAAGATGAAGAACTAGTTAATGCTGGAGGTTTATCTGAAGATGAAGCCTTAAATTACGAGATAATAGATGAAGAGGGCCTTATTAAAGAAATCAGGGTATTAAACTACAGGGAAAGAAGAAGGCTCGATGAGCTGAGAAGTTCGTTGCGGTGGGCTCTTAACAGGGTGCTTGAAAGGACTGAAGGCCGTTGAGCTAGGCGACTTCTGCCGGAGCCTTCGGAATTGAGACTTTCCTCTGCAACCTGTACATTTCAATAAGCTCTTCCTCGGTAGTAGCATCTTCTGGCTTCTTATCAACCCTGTACCTACCCGTAAAACGTGGGAAACGTATAGCTAAACCAGCTTCGGGTCTTACCCTACCAAGCGCGCAGGTATGCATTGGGCTCAGCGTGATTTCAGCCCCGATTACTTCAAGGACAAAGGTGGGTACGACCCACACGTCAGCCTCCATTTTCGATACAACCCTCGGGTGTTTGTGGTCAATCCTATAGGGCTCCAGAAGCTTGGGAAGCTGAGCAAGGTCTTCATCGGAGAAACCGCTCCCAACCTTGCATACAGTTTTGAATACATCTTCCTCAGGACTATACGCGGCCATTAATAGAGCCCCGTAAGTCCCTGCTCGCTTACCCCTTCCATGGAAAGCGCCGACTACAACTAGGTCTACCGTATCAGTCATTTCGTACCTATAATCTCTTTTGAACTTGACCCACAGCCATCCCCTAGCTCCCATCTGATATATTGAATCGGGCGATTGCGATTTACACATTACGCCTTCACACCCTTCAGAGACCGCTTCTTCGAAGAACTTGAGCAACTCCTCTGCGCTTGAAGCAGTCGTAAACTTGGCTAGCTTGAAACGATCGCTCTCTCTGATAACCTCTATAAGTCTTTTTTTCCTTTCCGGTAAAGGTAAATCTAGAAGGTTCTCACCCTCCGTGTAAAGGATATCGAAGAGAAAAACCGACACTGGGTAGTTTTCCATTGCCTCTTCCACTTCGTATTTTCTCCTCCTATGCATCAGCTCCTGAAACGGCAGCATCTCCCCAGTATCTGGATTAATGGCTACGACCTCGCCCTCCAATACAGCTTCGTCTACTTTAACGTTCTCCTTCACCATCTCCACAACGTCGGGGTAGTGGTTCGTTATGTTTTCAAGCCTTCTGCTAAAAAGGTAAACCTTGTCCATTTTCTTATGGGCCTGAACTCTTTCGCCGTCGTACTTATACTCAACCAGGCAGCTACCTCCAAGCTTCCTTAGGATTTCCTCCGGATCGTTTAACCGCTCTGCCAGCATCGGCTTGACCGGGATTCCCACTGTTACCTTAACTTCCTTAACCCCCTCAGGCCCTTTCTCGGCCAGGACTTTAGCAATGTAACCGAGATCTGGGTGAACATTGTAAGCTCTTTCGATAACTGGTTTCATCGCCTTGGAGCCTGCAAATGCCACAGATAATGCGTCGATAATGGTCATATCCGCTACCCCTAGGCGCAGCTTTCCAGTAACCGTCCTCAGAAGATATTTAGCCTCCTTCGGCCCAGAGTCTTTAAGAAGTGATACGAGGATCATGATCTTCGTGTCCTGTGCCCCTGGGCCGGCAGCCTTAGCGACCTTCACAAGCGAATCGTAAACCCTGCTGATGGTTAAGGGCTTTGAAGAAGTAGCTACATCGCCAAAGAAATCGAAAAGGGATGATGATTTTCTCTTACTCATTAGATCCTCGACTACTAAGCCGATATCGCCTAGCCTTTTGTAAGCTTCGTCTACTTCCTTCTGACTGATCCCGAGCGCCTGTGCAACAGCCTTTAATGCGAGTTTTTCAGCTACTCCGAGCTCCGGCGCTTCGTAATCGGGTCCCAGCACCCCCCGCGTCAAGTATACAAGCTTATCGATTACCTCCGGTGGAGTTCTCTTAAGCAGTGCAACTAAAAGGTCGGTCATCGCAAGCCTACTGCTCGTTGACTCAATCTTTTCGTAGAAATCAGTTAAAAGGGAATACTCGATATCTGCCATCTAACCACTAGGTTATAGAGCATGCCCACTAAATAATCTTAACTCGCTTAGGATCTCCTTTTACAGGGCGGCGCCCCGGGATCCTCAACTTTCGTTCGTAGAAGAACGCATTTGGATCCTGCCTCATCGAAGAACACACAGCTCCTGCAACCCCCTCTTAGCGCTGATGAGGGCGCCCGTTGGGGCTCTACCGGTTTCGGCTGCACAGGTTTAGGTGGTGCACCTATAAGCTCAGCAAGCTCCCCCTTTGAGGGAAAGTAGCCTTCAAAAACCTTTGTGTCCCCGATTATCAATGCTGGTAACTTTTCAACGCTGTACTTCCTGTACTCGTTAACATACTGGGATCCATACAGCTCCTCTAGGTAGTCTAGGAAAGCGGGGAACTCAGCTGGGTTATTTATCTTAGCGCGGATCACGCGTATCCTTGCCGCTTTCCCTGAGCTGCGCAGAACCTCGTATAGATCCTTTACCAGCTGGGCACATTTATCACTCTGGTATACGAAGAGCGTGACTGTCTCCTCCACTGAAATCCCGGTGAATAGTTTTTTACCAGTTTAAATTTCTACGCACGGTTGATCAACTTCAAAGCCTCTTTAGTTACTTCGTAATCCCCTTTATACTTGATGAGCTCGCTGGATAACCTTGAAGCTGCTTCCTGAGCCTCATCGCTTAAAGCCCACGCAATCTTCTCGCACAGGGTACCTGCATCCTCCTCTACTACGTGAGTCTTCGCCACGCCTAAAGCTTCTGCAGAGAGGGAGTTCCCTAAACGCTCTGTGTGAGTCTTCTTCACCATATGAATCGCCGGTAACCCGAATGCGATTGCCTCCAACACAGTCGTGTGCCCACCATGTGTTACGAGCACGTCAGCAGCTTTGACATATAGTGCCCTTTCAGGTAACCAATCGCACACGTATACCCCTCCTCCGAGCCTTTCTAAAGCAGGGGAACCTGATGGATCGCCTCTTGAAACGATAATTTTAACGTTACTGGGCATATCGCACCCTTTTATCTCCTCTATGAAGCACTCGAAGAGAGCTCGCCCTTCACCACTGACCCCCGTAAAGCTTGCGATGATGAGTCTGCCCTTAATTCCCAGTTTACTCCTAACCTCCTCTTTAGATGGTAACTCATCCGGCCAAGTTGGGAGAACCGGCCCGATAAATCGGACGCGTGGAGGTAACTTTTCCCCCTCGGCTAGAATATTAGCTTTAGCTATAGTGTATGGAGGAGGATAATCGGGGATCATAACTTCATCGGCGGTGTACCAGCACCTGCCTAACAGCCTGTAGAGAGCCTCCTCGGCTAACCCTTTAGCCTTAATCTTCCTGTTAGTCGGCTTCTTAACGGGGATTATGACCCTTAACTGACTTAATACTAGGATTACGGGCACCATCCTCGCCTTAGCTGCTATGAGTGTAGAAAGCCTGCTATCAGAAACTACAACGTCAGGCATCAGGGTTCCGATATAGTAGAGTTCATCACCCACCTGTCGGACAAAACGGTATAAATTAGCGGGTCCTTTTGTAATCGTTCTCCTCACATCCACGTCGCCGTGCTCATCTACCTCGTAGCTTACCTCTCTTGTCTTCAGACATGGGTAGCCATTTACTCTTATCATCTCCACGGCTCGACCATAGGATGAGAAAACAATTTCTGAGCCGTAAGACTTGAGCCTTTTAGCTACTGAAAGCATTCTACCGGCGTGGCCTAGTCCCATGCCGCATGCTGCCAGGTAGGCCAGCATGAGCCTCACTGAAAAACTCGCTCGAGTACCTCGCCCTCCGGGTAAACTTCCGCGAACACTCGTGCTGTAAACGTGTATATCTTCAACTTCCCGCTTCTCCAAGCGTCTGGTGGTAAACCCGCTTTAATACATGCATTATCCAAGTACTCTTCTATGCTCCACTCGTACTCGACCGGCACCTGTGGTAGAAGAAGCCCCCTTAAAATTCCCCGTTCAACGATGATCCCGTCCCTGCCGATTCTCACTTTTTCGAGCAGCTCCTCTGGTTTCGAGTAGCTGACAAGTGAGGGGGTAGATAAGATGCTAACCTCGAACACCACGCTTCCGAGTTCCTCCAACTTCATCGGCTCGAAACGGGGATCCTCAGTAGCCGCCGCGATCGCGGCCTCAACTGTAGCCTCCGCCAGTGGCATAACGGGCTCTGGAAAACCTATACATCCGCGAAGCATCCTGCGGGGAACACCTGTAATATCCCTAGCTATTTTCTCTATTGTAACGAAAACTCCCGCTTTTTCCCTTAACTTTGAGGGTGTGTCCACTGGGGGTTCAACCTTTGAAAACTCGGTAAGATACTCCCTGACTGCCAACCTCGCTAGCTTAACCAGGAACTCCCCTTCACCTTTAGTTAACTCCTCGATTCGCACAATCCCTCAAGCCCTTGAGTGTGGTACGCTAAAAGCATTACCGCCGCTCCACAGTTTCCTGAGGAAGGCTTTCATCCTCTTTAAGTGGCTGCCCGGCCAGTAGACATGGCCACATGAAACGCATATGAAAACCGGTTTTCGACGTTCGAGAACGCCGAGCGGTACTTTACCCTCTACTTCGTTGCACGAAGCTCGCCTCAGCTTACCGTTGCACAGCGGACACCTAGTATCGGAGAAATCGACACTAAGCCTAACCCCGTACCTTGCTCCAATCAGCTGCAGAGCTTCTGCTAGCCTAAGCTCCGCGAGGTAGATAACCTCTACGCCTCTTTTAGATGCCTTCTCGTAAAGCTCCCGATCCCTTGTTACCAGAACTGCCCCATTTCTTTCCGCTACTTCGACTAGAGTATCATCTAACGCGTTAGGGTCGTAGTAGGTACTCTTTCCCAGTATTCTTAACCACTTCGCAAGATCGCCAAGCATCGCATCAACTACAAACTCATACTCGTCCAACTTACCCCCTCTTAACTCCTCGTAACGAGTTAACCCACTTCTTTGAGCTTTCCCGCATAACTTTAAGCAGAGATATATCGTCGATTAAGTAAACGCTTTCGCGGATAAGGGCGGCAAAGCCGTACCTACTTAGAGCCTCAAAAAGCCCAGTGTAACTGGAGCATAGCGCCTCGCTTCTCGCTATCTCGCTACATGGGATGTCGAGAACCTCGCTGCTACTCTCAGCTACCATGCGTACAGCAGTCCAAGCATCTACAACCCCCTTTAATTTACCGGCCCTTACTACGAATACGCAGATAGACCCTCGTTCCATCATCCTCTTTAAAGCGCCTCTCAGCGTAGCATTAGGTGCTACGACAGCCGGCGCCATAGCTTTGCCCGTGACTTCAAAGGGCGAGATGCTTTTAGACGCTATACGGGCTAGGGATCGCGGGGCTAGAACTAATCGGCTCCCCCCTGCAACAAACAAGTACTTAGCACCACTCGCAATATAATACTCTACTGCTCTACTTAAACCTACCCGCCCTTCCAGCTTAGCGAGTTCTCCCCCCGCGCTCCACCCACCTTCAGAGAAGCCGTTCATGGCTAACCGAACCAAAGAGTCTAAGGTCACCGGCTTCCCTTTAACTAACGCAATGAGCATCAAGCCGCGTGCAAACTCTGCAGTAATCGCGTCCGGTTCATCGCATTCAAGCGAGATGACTGGTTCAGCCAATTTCCACCACCCTAGAGATGTGGAAACCCCCGCGTGGAAGCAAAGCCAATACTTCGCTAGGCTGAATTCTGGCTTTTAACCCTTTTGCCATCAACGCAGAAGAAAGCCTTTTAGCTACTTTCTCAGCAGTTTCTTCTCTCTTCAGCCTGCCTGGCTCCAAGATAACGGCCGCTTTACACTTGCTGAGGAGCGGCTGGAGTGGACCTGCGAGCAACTTAAACACTCCCCCCTCTACTTCAACCCCTATCGCGAGCTCTAGCTTTACGCTCTTAATATAATTCCTTTTCCCGTACACCATGAAAGCACCTTTTTTGATGTACTCTCCGGCTGGAGCTTTTTTTGAAACTTGATCTGAATTCACCCAGTAAACGTCAACGGAGGTTAAACCGGCTTCCCACGCCTTCGAGTAAATAGCGGCTAACTGGGCCGCCTCCCTGATAGTCGCTTCGCCAACCTGCTTACCCTCACTTTTCACTATAACCACGGGTCCACCGTGAATCTCAGCATGAAAGAATAAGTCGCCTACCTGCATGTACTTCCTAACAATCGCTTCGTTCTGGCTAGCATCCCTACCGCCAATGACTAGGAAACCCTCGCTCGAGAAAAAGTGGTGGAAGCTCTCGAACCAGCTTCTCTCTTTCCTTAACTTAAGAGAAGGTAATTCCGGCGACTTCAGCCCCAGTCTAGCTGCAACTTCCTTAGCCTTCTCAGCTTTCCTCTCAAACTCCTTAGCCTCCTCGTATAGTAGCGAAGCGTTACGAGCTGCACTTAGGTTTGCATTAAGATCCACTTCGACGCCGTTCACGAGCATTTTCACCAACATTCTAGGAGGATCTACAGCGATTATCTCAGGGTATTTTTCGCTCAGCTTACCTTTTAAAAGATCCCATTGCACGCTTTCCCTGAGGATTTTAAACTCTTTTAATAGCATTTCAAACCTAGCTAGGTCGGACATTATAACCTCCGCTGCCCTTTTAAGCTGAATTGACCTTTCAGCGTACTCGTGGGCGAACTGCTCGGCCTCCACAGCAGCTCCACTCGTCGTTGCTGGAACCTGGATGAGGAGTTTAGTTAGAAGCCGGTCTACAGCCTCAGCGAAAGTCGTGCTTGGCTCGAGTTTCAAGGTTACGTGCTTCAGCTTAATAGGGTAAGCTGCAGCTACCTCCCCCTCCTCCAACGCTACGCACGGCTCCAGCTCTCCTTTAAGCACCTTTAAGATCAACTTCTTCAGTTCAACGAGCGCTCGACTTAACGCGTTAAGTGGAACAGTGTTAGAGACAACATTCGGATCAACTCCAGCGCGGTACGCGGCTTCGGCTAGGAGCTCGCCTGGAGCGTTCACCGTGCGGGAAAGAAGAGCCGCTACTGTTAATCTTGCATTAGGAGATGGCACATCCAGGTGAGTTAGGGAGAGGGGGTCAAGTCCCCTTGGAGGTGGCGGCTCATAAAGCTCTCCGATAGCTAGCCTCCTATCCCTCATCTCCCTAGCCCTTAACAAGGCTGTCACCCTTCCTCCACCGTTCAGCGCTATTAAGTTCCCCTCGCGAACCCACTCGGCAACTATCTCCACCCTTCCGCCACCTTTATCGAAGGTTAAGACTGCTACCCTGTCTAACCCGACTTGCCTTATACAAGTTAGTCGCGCCCCCCTTAACTCACGCAACACGGCAGCGAGCTGCTTAACAGGTTCCCCGCGGGGAAGCTCGTACCGTGTTTCAAAAACTCCTATACAAGGGCTGAGCACTAGGTAACGGTCGCCTAAAGCCGGCTCCCTGAACCTGGCTACTACGGCTTCGCCAAGCATCCAAGCCTTCTGCAGCCTTAATCCCTCAAGGCCGTTTAACCCCTCCCTAAGAAGCGCCGCGAAGTCGACTGCTGTAAGAGACCGTTTCAAACCGAACCCCAAGACCTTTAGCTGGTTACCAATAAATTTGACGAGTTTAATGTCTTTTAGGCTGCGACTAATAGTGGTGTTAATATATACCCCCTCTACAGCAACGCTGTTATGAAGTGTCCCAAAGAATATACGCATTTAATTGCCGCTCTCCTGCTCGGCATGGCTTTCGGTGCCTCTCTGATTCCTCCTCTGGTCGGCTACCTTGTTGCCATGTTAGCCGGGTTAGCTCTGCACAAAGCTGGCCTGCTTAACGCTTTGAAGGAGGCGGTTGAATACGTGGGTTTGCTAGCCATATCCTGGACCATAGTTGCTACCCTCTTGCATTACCCGTAATCAAGTATCCCCTTATCTGTTATGACTAACCTACAAGTATCCGCGGATCTGGGGATTTCAAGCGAAGCCTCTACCAAACCATTCCCTATGGGTTTTAACCTTACCCGAAAATCCACCCACATGGAAACATGGGGGTCTCCGATAACTTTATCGCCTCTTACAGCGCTTGTAACCACTGCTACACCACCCCAGAGAGACAATCTCTTTAAAAGCTCAGCCGCTTTCCCAAAAGCTCTTCTCGCCTCCCTAACACCCCTAGGCGATAAAAGCGCGTAAGCTAGGGAATCAACCACCACTAGGTTCACGTCAAGATCCCCTAAACTTATCACTGCTTCCGCGATACCGTCCAAATCGATAGCTTCAATGTATTTAATATTTTCAAGTGTTTTTTCTGGGTCTATGCCTCTGTATCTTGCAATACTGATTACGCGTTCAGGTCTAAAAGTTCCTTCAG
>JAWCCZ010000005.1:0-128102 GCA_038861545.1 Thermofilaceae archaeon
TATCGCTCTTCTTCACCCTACGAACAGCTAAAATCCCAGCCTTCGCCAAGTAATACTGCGCCAAATCATCAATACCCTTCTGACAAAACACCACACTAGCACCAGAAGCCTTAATCTTCTCAACCATATCCCTGATAAGAGTTGATTCCTGTTCCAGGAACATTTTCAGCTGCTCTGGATTAGTCACATTTATTTTAGCCGTCCACTCCGGCTTCTCAACTTCGAGAGGAGCGTCGATTAACGCGATCTTCGCTTTCTCAACCCTTTTCGGCATAGCTGGATGTACAACTTCTTTGTCCAAAACGATACCTTTAATCAGTTGAGTATCGGTTAAAGCCTCTCCCTTTTTCTTTTCAACTTTGATGTTATCTAGCGATAGGTCGAATTTTCCATCCTTCTTTTCAATGACCGCCAACGCGGCATCAACCACTATATCCGCTAAAAAGTCTTTGTATTCGGCCACAACCTTACTCGCTAGCGCTGTTGAAGCTATATTCTTCAAAACATTCTTGTTCAATGGATCCACAGGCTCTGCGATTTTATCGATCGTTCCTACAAGGAACTCCATAGCCTTCTCGAAACCTTCGGAAATGATAGATGGGTGTACCTCTTGGTCAAGGAGTTCTCCTGCCTGAACCAGTAATTGACCTGCCAGTACAACTACAGAAGTCGTACCGTCACCTACTTCATCATCTTGGGCTTTAGCAACTTCTACTAGCATCTTAGCCGCTGGATGCTGAACCTCCATTTCCTTCAAGATAGTAGCCCCGTCACCCGTTATTGTCGCATTACCGAAGGAGTCTATCAGTAGCTTATCCATGCCTCTAGGTCCGAGCGAAGTAGCCAAGGCTTCGGAAATAACCCTAGCAGCGTAGATGTTAGATCTTCTAGCATCCCTACCTGTTGCTCTACTAGAGCCTTCTTTCAATATTAATACAGGAATAGCCTGAGACGCAGTTGACATACTGGCACCGGTAGGTGCTTTATTCGCTTCTATATAAACATTTCTCATAGGATAATGCTTTTAGCCTACATTTTCACTTCCAGGAGGTGGATGATAAGGTTAAATCGCTAAAAGAGGAAATAGGATCCACTGCGATTTTCGCAGCTATAATAGCTGTTTTGTTGTTTGCAGTAGCTCCTCTAGCTTTAGGCACCGATACACCATTAGCAGTTGTTTCTAGTTGGAGCATGGAACCTATACTACATGTTGGTGACATTATAGTGGTATACGGGAGAGATGAAATTAGAGAGGGCGACATCGTAGTATATGTAAGTGCAAGTGGCACATTGATAGTCCACAGGGTAATAGCAATTGAGAAAAATGCATTTGGGTTAGTTTACGTGACAAAAGGGGATGCCAATCCAACCCCTGATGCTCCGGTATCTCCATCAAGAGTAAAGGGAAAAGTGATTCTGGTAATCCCCTACCTAGGTAGCATAAAATTATTTTTTGAGAGAGCATTTATAAGTTCTTATTCTTTGGTTCGCATATAACACATTTACCGAGAAATCCTTTTATAAGGGAACTCTAGTGAGGCCTTTAAAAGGGGGTAAGAAGCTTTATAAGCGTTTTTAAGCCTTTTAGGCGGGGAGGGGTATTCCTAAACCAACTTATAGGATTGAAAATGTTGTAGCGTCGGTTACCCTAAATCAAAGATTGAACCTGGAAAAAATAGCCGAAAGAGTGCCGCATGCTGAGTATTCACCTGAACAGTTCCCAGGCCTTGTGCTAAGAATTCCTAAGCCTAAAACTGCTACCTTAATCTTCTCGAGCGGTAAAATGGTTTGTACCGGTGCTAAGTCAGAAAAAGAAGTACGTAGAGCAGTTAATACAATCATTGGCCTTCTCAGGAACCACGGTATAGAAGTTAAAGGTGAACCGATAATAGAAATCCAGAACATAGTTGCAAGCGCTAATCTTAAAGCGCTAGTAGACTTAGAGCGGGCAGCCTACCTATTAGAGAACAGCATGTACGAGCCAGAGCAATTTCCGGGTTTAATCTACAGGATGGATGGACCGAAAGTAGTACTTTTGATTTTCTCGAGTGGTAAAGTTGTATGCACAGGTGCACGAAGAGAAGAAGAAGTTCAGGAAGCTATCAATAAACTTTATGATAAACTTGATCAACTCCAAGCTCTAATACTCCAGTAGCTAGGGATTTCATATGGCTGAATACGCAATTAGAACATTTAGACCTGAGGACTTGGATGAAGTTATAAAAGTTAACCGGGAAAATCTTCCCGAAAACTATCCCCCGTTTTTCTTTAAATTACACTATGAAAATTTTCCACAAGCTTTCATCGTAGCTGAATCTAGCGGAAAAATAGTTGGCTATGTAATGTGCAGAGTTGAAACTGGAAAGCTCTATACTAAACAAGATGTAGGAAGACAAGGACACATAGTATCAATAGCAGTTATTCCCGAAATGAGAGGTAAGGGTATCGGAACAAAATTAATGAAAAGAGCCATGGAATCTCTTTATCAAGTCTACGGTGTCGAGGAGTATTATTTGGAAGTGCGCGTATCGAATATGCCGGCCATAAACCTCTACACTAAATTAGGATTCGAAAAAATTAAAACTTTAAAGAGTTATTACCTAAACGGAGAAGATGCATATTTAATGGCTAAGCAAGCCCCATAAATTAATATCATAATGTTTTTAGCTGTTCTAATAAATTATTTAGCAAATTGGTTATATCTTTTTCACGGTTAAATTTAGAGTAGACAGCTAGGCCGATAAACCTATCTAAATTCTTGTCGTACCACAGGTTGCCTAGAAAAATCTTTTTCATACTCTTTAATATATGGAAAGTGGATCCTTTTATCTTAAAAGTTTTGTCTTCGATTTCTTCGTATTTTATCTTAGGGAAATCTACTTTTGTGATCTTTTTAAAATCTTTTACAATATTTTTTTCGAACCAACCTATTGCTCCCTTTTTGAACTTGTCTGTCAGCATGCTAGCTAATCCGCTGTAACCTATAATGACATACTCTTCTGTCCTCTCTTTTGAGAAAATGCAATATGAGGATAGTGTAGTGAACTTCGCTGACACCAACCTATACTCTTGGGGTATGTATACATTGAATAATAGTAAGGACCAAAGCGCATGTTCGGAGAGTGAAGTGTAATGACACTTCACACCTTCGAGAATTCTCTCCAATAACTGTTCATCTTCTTCAACTCTGTATGGCGTGAATGTCAATGAAATAGCTCTTTCGTTTTTTTCGCAGTACCAAAGAACTGCTTTCATGGGCGAACCTGCTACTCTGAAAGTCCAAAGAAGTCCGTTATGACTAGCTACCTTGATTTCCTCCTTATGTACATGCTTTATTTCAACTTCCATGTGCTTCTTTCTGAGTTCCTTTAATCTTTCTTCCCACATTTTTTGGTATGCACTTAACATCTCGTTTAAACTCTTTGCTTTTTCGAATGAAATTCTTTCCAAAGTTATCTCTAACCTAACATTTGCGCTATCAGCTACTCTAAAAAATTCGACATTACCACTTACTCCTTCGGCTACTATATCCCATCCGCTTGGAACCGAAAGTTCAAAGTGCCTCCAGCCTATTGGTTTCAGCAACATGGCGACATTCTGGTTATTTGTAACTGGCATTTAAAGTTCGCTAATGTTGTCCCCAAAGCAACAAGTGAAACTTTACTTTGAATCCTTCAATGTTTAATTGCGCAGCCAATAAGCCTTGTAAACCACAGTCTAGTAAAAGAACACGCAAAGCGTATGGCATAGCAGTTTGATAGTAACACCGAACGAAAGATACGGAATACTTTTTAAAAGATAATTCACTAGGGGGAGGGCTCAGAAATGCCGATAAGAGATCAGGATAAACTACAGTTAGCATTAGAGAACAACTTTAGGTTTAAAATCTGTAGGAAATGCGGTTCACGTAACTCATGGAATGCGGAGCGATGTAGAAGGTGTAAAAGTCGCGACTTAAGGCCGAAGAGATATAAGAAGTGATAATCCACTTCTGCATTAATGTAAATTAGTAAACTAGTGTACTTTTCTTTATTGAAGTTATTTTAAATGTTCCCTTGCATACACATAGATCCCATCGAGAATACCGGGTCCGCCTTCTCGCCCATGCGGGCTCATCCTGTATTTGCCGCGAAGTCTTACGGCATCCCGAATATTAGCGGCGGTTTGTGCTACAGCCTCCTTATCAATGCCTTCTATGATAACTTCATCTTTTTCAGCCTTAACTTTCACGCCAGGCATAATATGAGCTGTTACTCTACCACGCCTACCCAGGAAATTCTCTATTATAACTACTCCATTTTTTTCGTCAACCTTGACATTCATCGGGAAATGCGCATATACTACTTTCATTTTATATCTATACCCTTTTTGAACTCCCTCTATCATATTATTAATTAAAGAGTATAGTAAGTTAATCATAGAGTATGTTTTCTTTTCAGCCATGAATGTTTCAATCACTATCTTGCTACCCTCTAGATACACCTCAATACTTTTAATATGGGACATGTCTTTCTCAACCCTACCTAAGGGGCCCTCCACTCTGATGCGTCGACTCTCTATGGTTACTTTTACGCCGGATGGTATCTCTAATTCTCTCCTGACGTACGGCTTCCTCAAGGCTAACCCCTCTTAAGCTCGCCCTTGGCATTCCTTTAAATATATTTCTGGATGTTAAAACTGTGTAGAATATCGCTGAAAAAAGTAATGGGGATAAAGGTATACCGCAAGTACGATTTGTCCCTCAAGTATGAGATGCTGAAGTTATCAATTAATACAAATTTATATTTAATGTCGATTTTCTCTGAAGCGGGAAAAACTTATAAAACCTAATGATGAAAGTTTCCCGTCAACGGGGGAGAATGAGCGATATATTAGAAGAATTATATAGGGGCGTACAACAGGAGCAAGAAATAGTAAAAATACGTTTAGAGAAAAGGCGTGGATCACGTTATGTAACGGTAATCGAGGGAGTGGATGAAAAACTCTATGATCACAAGGAGATTGTATCTTTCTTTAAAAACAGGTTAGCGTGTGGAGGAACCGCGAAAAATGGTAGAATAGAACTGCAGGGCGACCATAGATACAAGGTTAGAGATATACTAGTTAACCTAATTGGAATATCTCCGACGAATATAATAGTTGAAGAGTAAAAATGCATTGTGAAAAAGTTTTAGTTTTATTGTTTTAAGTTTTAAAAACTAAACTATCTATTTTTCTAGCTTTATGAGCTCAGACAGGCGCTTTATACCATCTATTTCTTTTATTATGCGAGCCGCAGCTGGAGGCACTAATGCCTCCCACTCAGCACCTTCGGCTATGATTCTCCTAATTTTTGTTCCCTCGTAAACCTCCCTTTCTAGGAAAGGTATTCCCACAACCTCGTAGCCTGCTTCTTCAAAAAGTAAACGAGTTAAAGGTTCGTTAGTATATACCCTTCTGAAACGAGGGCACAATGATACTACTGTTTGAACCCAGAGAGAATGCTGCCCATCAGTGTCCGGCACTGCCGCTAGGATTACTCTATCCCATAAATTTTCTTCTTTTAGTGTTGCAGCAATCATCTCTAACCTTTCGCCTAAAGTAAAGGGATTTTTAAAACTGTGAGAATATTGTGCACTGCCAACAGCGATGACCGTTTCCGCCTCCCTATCTAATATCCATTTAAGAGCATGAAGATGACCTTTATGAAAAGGTTGAAAACGACCTATGAAGAGGGCGCGATTAATACCGGGCAGCCATTATCACCTCATCGTAAAAATCCTTCAATACTTCCAAGTAATTTATGTCTCCTTTTTCAACTTTATCCATCATCTCTTCTACTTTATTGGTTCTCTCTATAGATATTAACTGCCGATACCTTTCTTCGGATGATAAATAATTGTATACATCTATACCTAACTTAGTGGGTATTAGGCGATGCCTCTTAGTTTCTATTACATACTTTCTATTAATGAGCGTAGCAATTATTTTCGCATAAGTTGAAGGTCTTCCAATACCTTCCTCTTTCATGCGAGCGACGAGATCTGCCTGAGTGTAAAGCCTCTCAACCGGCATTTTCCTTCGTCTAACCTCAGATACGGCATAAGATCCCGGCTTAATTTGTATTAGTTTAAAAGGTCTGTAAACCGCTGTAAAACCCGGTTCTGTTATACTGGAGAAAAAAGCCAGTTCCCTTGAGTAGTTTTTCACTTTTACATTATATTTTGCAACTTCAACTACGGCCTCGTTCATCTGGCTAGCTATGAAACGACGAAATATCAGGTCATATAGACGAATATGCGCATAGGTTAGCGGTCTAGCCAGCTGTAATATACCTTGATTCACCAGTGCTCTTAAAGTATCTACATCGTAAGATCTAGTAGGTCTTATACACTCATGAGTCCCGTGGGGCCCCCAGGAGCGGCCTTTAAACATTGCTTCGCCAAATCTCTCTGTGATATAGCTTTTAGCAATCCCTATCCCGACATTCGAAACGTGATGGCTGTCAGTTCTATGATAAGTTATTAAACCCATCTCAAAGAGCTCTTGTGCAAGCCTCATAGTTTCTTCTACTCCAAAACCAAGACTTTGCATTGATTCCCTTAGCAAAGCATCAGTAGTTAATGGGGGTGGAGGGGGTATTTTAATGGATTCTACCCCCTGGAGTTCAATTACTGCTACTGAACCTTTAAATTCTTTAGCTACTTCATTTACCGGTTTCTCTAATTTATCGAATTCAAAAGTAATTATAAGTCCATTTTCTAATCTTAATCTAAATATAATCTTAAAACTTTTCATAACTTTTTCATACTGTTCTATTACCCAGCCCAGTACTGGCGTTTGAACCCTCCCTGCCGAAAGCCACTGCTTCCCAAATGCATTCCATAGTTTTTGGCTTAGCGAGAAACCTATCCACCTGTCTTCTATTCTGCGCACTAATTGCGCTTCAACTCTCCTCAAATCGATATTCCGGGGATTCGCTATAGCCTCTTCAAATGCACGCCGTGTAACTTCGTGAAACTCTATCCTATCAATTCTCTTCGCGTACGGTTTGAGTAGTATATAAAGATCCCATGCTATCTTTTCTCCTTCTGTATCAGGATCTGTTGCAAGAAAAATTAAATCAACCTCGCTCGCAACTTCCCTTAGGGCGTCGATTATAGTCTGCTGATCAATTAAGTTAGCAGAGTTGCAGTAGGAACATGTGTATTCGTTGCTAGGTACTGTGAACTGCTCACCACAGTTCAAGCATCTCTTTATAGTAGCGTAGACCGGAACAAACTTTCCATCACTTACCAAAACGCCCCAGAAACCCTCGTCTGTAACAAGGTCTATTACATGACCTTTACCTGCTGCAATTAGAAGGATATGACCGCCAGAGCTGACTTCGTATACATTAAGTGCATTCAGCCTACGTATTGAGGGTCTTCCGAAGAAGGAAGCTATTGTGCGTGCTTTAGTAGGTGATTCTACGACGACTAGAGCCGTTTTAACCATATCAGCAACTTCTGGTTTCACCTCTCCATTAATGAGACTTTTAATGAACTCCCTATCCTTATCCACTTCACTTAATATTGTATTTAAATCCAATTCTTCAAATCTAACCCAAGTAGATTCATCTGTGTACCATCTTACTTGCTTTTGTAGTGCTTCTAATAGTTTTTCATCGTCTGTAATTACTACAGAGAGACCCTTTGATATACCTCCTGCAAACATTCGTGATGTTCTACCTGTAGCTTGTAAGTACGTAGGTGCATCAGGTATTAGTAGGAAGGGCCTGTCATCTACTAAACGTATTGACGCAATTGCTCTTGCTTCCATGGCTTTTAAAACCTCGCTTCTAGAAATCAATTCTTTCAGGATAACGCGTAACTCAAGAACTTGGTTGTATACTTGACTTAGAAAACCCTCCGGACTCTTACCCGTATTCAATGCTTCTGAGAGTGCCCTAAAGGATTGAAGTTCTAAATCTCTGAGACGCCGCCTTAGGCTAATGGTTAACCTGTCTAATCTAGCTGCCTCGCTGCCCGATATAACGTTCCTAAGGGCCTGAGCGATCTGTAAAAGTCTGAGAGGACTTGCCTCCTCAACTTCAGCGGCGAACTTAAAGTGAGGTGTTCCGGCAAATATTGCATACCTAATTATATGTGGTAGATCTATACCTCTAACTAGTAGACCGTAATATGTGGCGTAACCTATGAGAACATCCAGCTCGCCTTTTTCAAATCTTGAGAAAGCTTCTTTACTCTTTGAAGTAACAAGCTCGGCTTTGATCCCTTTCTCAGCAAGATGCTTGAGAAGCTCCCCTATACGTTCATCTGAAATACCTGGTTGGATGAAGATAAGGCCTCCTTTACCGAGTTTCGAAGCCACCTCAGCTATGTGTTTCTCGAAATCTCCTTCACTAACCAGCAAATATGAGTCAACCACGTTTCTCAGCAACTCTGTACGTGAGCCAATCTCAAAACCCAATAGTTCTCTGAACAACTTAACCCTTAATCCTTTTGGCCGGCCGGTAGCTGTAGAAACGACTAATACGCCGGTTTTCCCATTAGATATTAACTCTTTGAGCCTTCGTCTAGCATCATTCAGTACATGTAATTTATCTTCTGAGAATTTACTTTTGTTTACAGTTAAACGTACTATCTTATTGGCTATATTTATAGCATCCTGAGGTAAGCCTAATAATAAAAGAAGTTTATCAACATTTTTAGAAGATTTAATGATAGAATCAACATCATCGACAAAGATAAAATCAAACCTTATGTTTTTTATGAGTTCAAAGTTTCTACTTAAGAATTGAGAAGTAGTTACTAAGATTTCGTAGTCTCCTTTGGCAATTCTATTTATTACTTCGGTTTTCTCCTTCTCACCTTTAACAATATAAGCTATTGTTTTAACGTTAAGTCCCAGTTTCCTTGCATAGGTTGTTAACCTATCGCTAGTCTGCTTTACTAAAAGACTTGTAGGTTGAACCAAGTAACATTTCTTACCCTTAGTGGCTAAGTATAGCGCCATTATAATTCCGAAAAGACTCTTACCCACTCCTGTGGGAGCTAGTATTGTGAATGATTTTCCTTTGAAAACCCTTTTTGCCCACGTAATCTGGGCGCTCCAAGGAGGATTCCCTATGGTATTTCTAAAAAATTCGCTAAATTCTTGTACGAACTCCTCTTCATGTAAGAGCTCTCTGAATTTATTTTGACCTTCTGAGCAAGAAATGTAACCGCATATTTCTCTTAGAAAGTGTAACCTATCTTTCTGAGCTATTTCGAGGATCCTTAGATCGATATCCTGTAGGCACTTCTCACATGGAAGACCCATGCTGAGACGTTCGTCAGGTATAGATCCACCACAGCTGGGACACTGGTTTCTTACTATTAGACGCACACAGCACACCTATTGCAGCTTTGCATTTTACGGTGTCTAAAAGATTTGCGCTTCGAAGTGATCAGAGAACTGATGGTGTAAGTTAGGCGTGAGACAATAGCAGTTACTCTTCAAGAATTCGTATCCTAAGTATAGTGGTGTAAATTCCAAAATGTAATACTGAGCTAGTTTAGATAACTGTTTAAAGAATTATTAATATTTAAAAAATCACTCTTTTTTATTTAGATATCTGACTTAACTCTACTAATTTAAGTAATCTACTCCAGTTCTCTTCTATATCCTGCTTTAGCTGATCTAGCAACCATTTATTTTCTGGTGCTAACAAATGACGGAAACGACCTTGCAGTTTTAGGTATTCTTCTACTGGTTTAGGAGTTTTTACAGGTACAGTAATCCTATAGGTCCCGTTATCATATTCGTATAAAGGCCATACTCTGGTGAGAACCGCTAACCTGGATAGCTCAATAGATTTATCGGTATCGCTGCGCCAACCTGTTGGACATGGACTAAAGTAGTGGAGAACTGTAGGTCCTTCTACCGAAGCTGCTTTCACGATTTTATTGTACATATCTGTGGGATACGCCGGGTTTAACGTTGCTGCATAGTTTACGCCATGCGCAATCGCGATCTCGATTAAGTTCTTTTTCCTTTCAAGCTTGCCTGGGATCAGTTTGCCAGCAGGGCTTGTAGTAGTCGCAGCTCCTCTAGGTGTTGCCCCGCTTCGCTGGATTCCTGTGTTCATGTACGCCTCGTTGTCGTAGCATATGTAGATCATATCATGCCCTCTCTCAAGGGCTCCGCTTAACGCTTGAATGCCTATATCGAACGTTCCACCATCACCACCGAATACGACTACTTTAGGTCGCTTAATCCCTGTTTTCTTTTCGAGGATTTTAAATGCTGCCTCTATACCGGCCGCTGTTGCCGCTGCGTTCTCAAACGCATTGTGAACCCAAGGGACTCTCCAGCTAGTGTAGGGGAAGATAGTTGTAGCTACTTCCAGACAACCAGTGGCATTTACTGCTATCGAGTTTGGAACAGCTTTGAGTACCATCCTAACCAGTATTGGTGCACCACATCCAGCGCAAAGCCTATGACCAGGTGCGAAGAATTCCTCCCTAGGAATCTCCTTTATAGCTCTTATTTGAGTAACCATTTTATCTCACCCCTAACCAAATTTGCCTTTCTTTAACTTCGCCAGACCTTGTCGTTTCTAAAGCAATGCAGAACGCTGTTTCAGCCTGATCAGCTGTAAAGTCCCTGCCACCTAACCCATATACTGCATTAATTAACAGGGGCCTCTCTTTCTCGTCATAAAGCGCAGAAGCTACATCCATTAGTAATGGCGCCCCTGGGCTTCCGAAACTATAGCTTCTATCCATTACGACAACCGACTTAACGTTTCTTAATACTTTAGCTAATTCGTCCCTTGGGAAAGGCCTATATAACGTTAAACTTACAACACCCACTTTTTTACCTTCTCCCCTAAGTTTTCTTGCAACGAACCTGGCAGTTCCAGCTGAAGACCCTAGTATAACTAGGGCAGCCTCTGCGTCCTCCATCCCATACGTTTTAATAGGTTCGTAATTTCTTCCGCTTAGTCTACTATACTCTCGAAGAATGTTGAGAATTGTCGGGTAGCTGTTGTTAAAAGCTTCAGCTTGTGCTCTTTTGAATTCCATATAGTAGTCGTATAGCACTAAAGGCCCGTACGTCATGGGATTCCTTATGTTTATCGGGTTAACCAATTTCCTAGATGGTAAGAAAGCCCTGACACTTTCGTCATTCAAAACATACAGTGACTCAACGCTGTGACTTAGTATAAAACCATCCAGGTTGACTATCGTAGGGAGTAGAACACGTTCGTCCTCAGCTATTTTAAAAGCTTGTATAGTAAGATCGTAAGCTTCTTGAACATTTTCGGCGAAAAGCTGAATCCAACCTGCGTCGCGTACAGCATAGGCGTCGTCGTGGCTACAATGGATGTTTATCGGTGCCGAGAGAGCGCGATTCGCTAAAGCCATTACTATAGGAGTTCTCATAGCTGATGCTATCCATAGTACCTCCCACATTAGTGCCAGGCCTTGACTAGCCGTAGCTGTGAAGACCCTAGCGCCAGCCAATGACGCTCCTATGCATGAAGATAAAGCCGAATGTTCGCTCTCAACAGCGATGTAAGCCGCGTCTAACTCGCCATTATTAACATATTCGGCAATTCTTTCCACGATAATTGTTTGCGGCGTGATTGGATAAGCCGCTACTACATCCACGTTTGACTGCTTTACTGCATATGCAACTGCCTCGTTACCACTCATTCCAATTCTAGCTTGCCTTTCAATTTGCACGCTCATAGCCATGCTACCTACACCTCTTCGGGAATCATTTTGATAGCTTTTGCTGGACACTCGTTAACGCATATGCCGCATCCTTTACAATAATCGTAGTTGATCTCTACTCTATCATCATCATGTCGCGTTATCGCTGGTTCTGGGCAGTACGTCCAGCATAAGAGGCACTTAATGCATTTAGTTTGATCAATAATAGGCTTATGCGCTCTCCAATCACCGGTTCTATATCGCACCGAAGTTCCAGGCTCAGAAATTACGCATCCTATACCCAAATCCCTCCAGCTCAACAAACTAGACAATTTTACTCACCCCCTCATATGCTTTCTTTATAGCTTCGACGTTCCTTTCAAAAACTGTGGGGCTCTTAAACCTCTCCTTAACCGTGTTCAAAACGCTTTCAAGCTTAACTAACCCTGCAGCTCTGATGAAAGCTCCCAGCATGGGCGTATTGTAAAGCGGATTTCCGAATACATTCATTGCTATTGTATAAGCATCAACACCCCACAAACTTAACCCAAGTTTCTTTACTCTCTCTAGTAGACCAGCTTCTATAACTTTTGCATTAACAACCAAAAGACCAGCTGTTTTAATACCTGAAAGTATAAGGTCATACAACTTCAAGAGGCTGGGATCTATTACAACTACTGCATCTGGGTTATAGATCCCAAAATGTTGTTCAAGAGGCTCATCAGAGATTCTAGTGTATGCTCTGACAGGAGCCCCGCGTCTTTCAGGTCCGAATTCGGGAGCATGATATACATACTTCCCCTCCAGTATAGCAGCCCTTGCCAGTAAGTCACTCGCTGTTACGACGCCTTGACCCCCCCTACCATGCCATCGAACTTCATATATCATCTCTTCTCCACTACCCCAGGGTTGCGATGTATATAATTCTTGACCCGTGATCTTATAGTTTAGCAATTAATCAAAGAATTTTTAAACTACTATAGGATGATTCTAAACTGTGGAGGAAAAGGTCTTAGAAGAGCTTATGGCCACTATAGCACAGTTCCAAAGAGACGTAGAAAAAACCTTCGAAAAAATTTGGACGAAACTAGCTACCGAGCGTCCTTTAAAGCTTGGGGCATGGGAACCTCCCGCTGATGTCATCGATAAGGATAACGAAATAATTATTTACGTTGACGTGCCAGGGTATTCAAAGGATGACGTAAAGGTGAGAGTGACCGACGATACTATTGAAGTTATGGCCGAAAGAAAAGTCGAGGCCGCGACAGAGGGTAAATATATTTTAAAGCAGAGGGTTCGAGAGGTGCTCTATAAGCGAATTGATCTTCCAATAAAAGTACGACCTGAGCAAGCTAAGGCTAAGATGGAAAATGGAGTACTCGAAATAAGGATACCTAGGAGCGAGGCAACCCGCGAGGTACAGATAATTGTAGAATAACTTTTATGGCTTTACCCAATCCTAAATATAGGAAGCTAGCAGTGGGTGGAACTTTTTCCCTCCTGCATTCTGGACACCGATACCTTCTGAGATCTACCCTCAACTTAGGTAACGAGGTTTTAATCGGGGTTACCAGCGATGAATACATTCGTGAAATGAATAAAAACCACCCTGTAGAACCCTATGAGGTACGCGCCCTAAGAATAGTTAGGTACTGCCTCAGAATAGCTAAACCTGGTCAGCGAATAATAGTTATGCCTATTGATGATTTTGCTGGTCCAGTAAAATATGATCCTTCTATCGAAGCTTTAATAGCTACTGAAGAGACTTTTACTAATGCTCTACGTATAGCACTAGCTAGAAGGGGGATGCCGCTTGAGATTACCGTTGTGGAGCCTGTACTAGACACCGATGGAGAACCTATCTCTAGCACGAAAATTTGGAACAAGCTTCTCTCGTATACTTAACTGTGCGCCGAAAGCGATTGGCGCGTATAGCGCGATGCTAATCGCATAAGGCATAGGTACCAAGCGATAACCCAAGCAACATAGATCACTAAGCCTAACAACGAGCGCAACCAGCTCTCCGTTAAAGTTTTGAAAACTATACCTTCAACCATATAGAATATAACGATTAATGACAGCCAAGTAATAATGATGAAAAAGGATAAAATTTTAAGCGACTTAATCGTAGTGTTCACCTAAGGAATAAAGAAAACGGATATAACAGCCAGGGAGCTGCTAATCATGCCTAGCAGTACTAATCTTTTGACTATCTCCTGCTCAGGCATTGATCCATCAATGGCTAATATTAACCGAGTTAAAGATAACGGTGCATTCTGGTCGGTAGACGGGGCTAACCTATAATCGGACAAAACTTCTACAGGCCTTCCCCTCATTTCCCTATGCTCTTTTAACCCCCCTACTGAGCCTATTACTAGTATGCCATTTATAATATGCGGTAAAAGCGCTATTAACGCAACGAACTCAAGGTTAAGAATTACTGCCGCGACGCCTATATATGCTCCTATAAGCAAGCTACCGGAGTCTCCGTTCAATATCCGAGCTGGCCATCTGTTGTAGGGTAAATAACCTATTAGTGCTCCCACTAAAGGAGCCAGCAATAGGGCAGAATCCCAACCCCCCTTTAAACAAGCTCCGACGGTTAAAGCTACTGCTGCTGAAAATGTTGTAGCTGGCATCACACCGTTAAACACGTCTAACATATTAATTACATTAGCAGGCCCTGCTACAGCAAGAGGTAAAAGAAGCCAATAGATCACTGTTATCCTAAGTTTACCAAGAAAGGGAACCAGAGGTCTACCAAAAACTATCTGATCTGGCCAGATAAAGTGTGCGATAAATACTGGTGCAAGCGTAAACACGGTAAGTGCTGTCTTAACTCGTGCTCTTAAAACTTTAAAATCATCAACAATACCTATCATGAACGCGGTTGTAAATGTTGCAACTACAGTGAAGACCCTCGGTAACAACATTGGCTCGAGCAGCATAACTAGCGATGAGGCTGAAAGCATTGCAATAAATAGAGCTACCCCTCCAGAGTAAGGAACTAGTGGGCGCCCTGGTTTATGCACATCTGGTCTTACATGGTTGATCGTACGCATTTTTTTCGCTATCAGCGGCGTTACATGATAACCAGTCAAGCATGAGATGGCTGCTATTGCAACCCACTTTAAAGTCATAGCCTATCACTCAGAATAGCCGCCGCCACTATAGGAAAGATTAGGGTAGCATCACCGGGTACAGTTACATGCTTAGCCACGGGCTTCAGCTTTCCCCAGCTTATGGCCTCCCTCGTCCTTGCACCGCTTAAGCTACCGTCCAGCTCAGTGGCTGTAGTTAAATAGACAGCATAATCCAATCCACCTTTAAACTGTGCCCACCATATTACGTGATGCTTGCTGATGCCTCCGCCTAAGATTATAGCGCCCAACCTTTCAGAATTAAAGATTAAATCAGCAATTCTAGCCATATCTCCTATCACGTCAAGCTCTAAAGAAAACCCCTTTGAGCGCCCCACTTCATTAAACGTGTAAATGGCTGTCCCAAAAGCAGAGTCAATAACACCAGGAGAAAAAACGGATATACCGTTAGTAGCAGCTGCAGCTAATATTGAATTCACATCAGAAATTTTTACGCCAGCTTCTCTAGCAAGCTCGCTGGGTGTCCACTTCGATTTCCTTGTAACTAGCTCTTCGAGAAGCCTATGGACAAACTCTTCAATTATGGGACCATAGCTATCCCTAGGCACTAGCACATTGCCTAGTCTATGTATGTTGAGGTCACCGAGCATTACATCATCCATCTCGAAATCTCCCTTATAATAAGCACCTCCAAGAGCTCTAGCAATATCATGATCAAATGCTCCACCAGTGGTAATTATTGCGTCTACAAACCCCTCCTTTGCTAGTGCGGCTATCACTCCCCTAAGTCCTGTAGCTACAATATTCGCGGTAAAAGCTAAGAAGACTGTACAATGCTCATCTTTTACCATCTCTCTAATAACCCCTACAGCCTTTGACACATACTTAGAGCTAAATCCCCCCATCTTCTCATACAGTTTGATAAGCTTCGAGGAACAGGTAGCTAATTCCCTTAAATCATATGAATTTATATCCTCTACACGCTCTCTTAGTAACTCCTCTCTTTTCGACAGACTCCTTCACCTTTCATACAAATAAATCCGATGTGACCTTCCCCCATCTTTAAAATCTTCAACCCTTTTCGGTTTCCATCCAGTTATCTCAAAATCATGAGAAATTATTCTAGCTCCCAACTTAGCTTCTTTCTCCAGCTTTGGCCTCAACCTCTCGTTAACCGACGTAAGAAGGTACATGAAGACTACATCCGCCGGGGGAAGCTTTAACTCAAAGAAATTCCCTTGAATCACTAGAACTTTGTTCTGAACACCTTCACGAATAATGTTGCGCACAGCTCTACTTACCAGATCACTCCGGAGCTCGATTCCTATCGCCCGCGCGCCAAATTCTTTAGCTGCTAATACCAAAACTCTACCATCCCCACAACCTAGATCGAGCAAAACTTCACCGGGCTTCAGCTCAGCAAGCCTCAACATCTCCTTAACCACTTCGATTGGTGTCGGTACAAATGGAACCGATACATAATAGCTCATAACCCCTCAAAGGTTAAATGCAAAGCCTGGATAAAATCTTCGCTTCTATATTGACTTTAAGAACGTTAGCTGGCGCCGGGGCCGGGATTCGAACCCGGGCGGCCGGTAAGCCAACGGGTATTTACAAATAACCTTATTTTAGCAACCCGTCCCCTTAGACCTTCTCTCGGGCACCCCGGCGTTGCATAAGTACGCCGACTAGGAGGAATATATTGTTTACTTCGCGCAACAACCCTGCTTGACAGCCAACTTTCACTAAAATTTCCTGTAGTCGTACTCAACAATCTGAAAAACGTTAAAGTCAGAGAAAATGAATCCTACAATGCTTAAATACCTAAGTTAAAAGCATTGAAAGGGCCCGTGGCCTAGCTTGGAAAGGCGTCGACCCGTTAACGGGGCGCAAGCCTGCGGAGCCGGAGAACCCGGGTTCAAGTCCCGGCGGGCCCGCCACACATACAATAGCGTGCAAACTCTAAGCCTTGCCATTGTCAAATTATTTTTATCTAGGCTACTTTGATCTTAGAGGATATCTTCGAATGTAGCCACATCGGAGACATGTCACCACTATTTTAGCGCCTCCGCATCCTTTTTTCACCCTAATACGAGCCGTATAACCTGGAATAAGAGGTATCTTGCATTTTCTACAGTACCGTCTCTTTACTTCTCTAGGAAGCTTAAGATGGGCTTTAGCTGCTATCCTGAAAGCTAACTGTACGTAACGTTTAGCCAATTGTTCATCCTTCCTAAGAACTTTATCGGCTAAATCTAGGAGGATTTGAATCCTTTCCCTGGCTATGCGTTTTATTTCATAGCGTGAGACCACACTGCTACACCTCGAGTCTAGCCCTCCTGCTTAGGGGTTCAACGGTAATAGTTATAACCCCTCTCTTTTCAAATAGAGTGAAGCCGGGGTGGCCGAGTGGTCGAAGGCGGCGGGCTGCAGTGGTGGTGTCGTGTAGAAACCCGCTGTTAACCCGGGTTCGAATCCCGGCCCCGGCTCTATTCTAGACTTTGATATTTAATTTACAACTGTAAAAAATAAATTTAGTCCCTATTTTCTTAAAAAGATAAATTCCAGGCTTTACATTCTGTGAGGGGGCTCCATCCCCAGCATCTTCATTCCATTTTCCAGGGTTACAGCTACCATTTCCACAAGCGCCAACCTTGCTTGAGCCTTTTCCCTCGGTTCTGCTTTAAGTATAGGCACTTTATCGTAATAGCTGTTGAAAGCTAATGCAAGCTCATTCAGGTATTGCGTCAGAGACTCTATCTTCAGCTCATCGGCGGCTTTAGCGACTATTTCAGGAAGGTAACTAATAAGTAAAAGTAGCTTTCTTTCCTCCTCGCCAAAAGAGCCTTCAGACACGTCTGGTTTCAGATCACCAGCCTTCCGGAGAATGGACCTAGCTCTTACATAAGCATACTGGATGAATGGACCACTGTTACGCTCGAAATCTAGAATCTTCTCCCACTTGAATGAGAGTGGGCGGAGGGGTGAGATGCTTAGTATTGCATACTTCACCGCTCCAATTCCTACTCTTTCAGCTACTTCTCTGTTTGCTTCAAGCTCGAGACCTCTTTTAATCAGCTCTTCGTTAGCTCTTTTAACCGCTTCATCGATTAGCTCATCAGCGGACACGTATCTGCCTCTTCTACCAGACATCTTTACTCCCGGCAATGTCACAAGCTCGTAGGAGAAGTGAATCATGTTCTCAGCTTCCTGAACATAGCCAAGCGTGTAAAGTGCTAATCTAACCTGAATTTGCTCAAGAGCTTGTTGGGCAGCTATGACATTCACTACTCTGTCTACTCCTTGCTTAAATTTCCAAATCGAATATGCAATATCCCTAGTCGCATAAAGCGTGGTCCCATCGGAACGCATAAGAGTCAAAGGAGTAACAGTGAAGTTCTCCGGTATACCGAGCTTCTTCCTAACCTCGGGGTCTTCGGCAAGTTTATCTGCCTCAAATATGATAGCTCCCCGAGTCTCACGAGCATAGCCAGTGGCTTTCAATTGTTTAATAATGTCATCCGATAACCCGTTCCAAACTGTAATATCGCTCTCCCAATCCCATTTATCGAAGGAGATACCTAGTCTGCTTAACGTTTGCTTAAAGCCCTCGATACAAAGCTCAGCTACTCCTCTAACCAGCTTTACAGCCCATTTCTCGCCTACCTCGTAGGCTCGATTTATCTCTAAAATCCTAGTTGAAGGATTCTCCATCCTCATAGCCTCAGATAATACGGAGAACAACTCGTCATCCTTCTCCATAAGTTCTTTCGAAACCCATAACCAATCCGAAAGCTCTCTGTCAATCTCGGCACGCTTCGCTGGATCTTCTTCCTTTTTTCTCCTCTCGTCTAACTCCCGGACATTTACAATTGCGTTGACAATCGCATAGATCAATCCTATGTAGTGATCCGGCTTCACATTCCTCTTAACTTGTTTTACCTTTTCGTAGCCATAAGCCGCATAAGCCATCTGTAAACCGACATCATCCACGTAGAAGTGTGTTTCAACCGTGTGCCCTCGACCTTTAAGTATCCTGGCTAACGCATCACCTAACACTGCATTCCTTAGATGCCCGATGTGAAGCGGATGAACGGGGTTCGCGCTAGTATGCTCGATAATCACCCACATTGGAGAAGGGTGCGGATTAAACCCGTACATATCGCTCATGCTGGTAACTACATCCCACACTAGTTTACCATATAGATTAGGCTCTATGAATATGTTAATGTATCCTCCTTCACTTTTCACATCCATAATATAACGCGAAAAAATTCTAACTTTCCCAACTATTTCGTTAGCCATTTTTACTGCTATCTTTTCATCTCTAAAAAGTCTGTACAAGTTTACTGTCAGATCTCCTCGATCAGGAGGAGCTTTCTCAACAGAAATGCTAGACTCTGCTGGCAGTTCTGGTATTGCTTGGCTAAAGGCATTTCTGACTTCCTCCTCTAACACTTGGTACGCACTGTAGATTTTCATTGCTACCTCACCGATATTAATGTTAATACTTATAAGCTTGGCCTTACCGGAGGTTTAGAAGAACCACTAGGGCCCGTGGCCTAGCTTGGAAAGGCGTCGACCCGTTAACGGGGCGCAAGCCTTCTAAGCCGGAGAACCCGGGTTCAAGTCCCGGCGGGCCCGCCACACATACAATAGATGATAGAAACTCCAATATTTAAGTAAAAAGAAATAACTAAGATGAACTACTCTCCTCTTTTACTAGGTAAATATTCCTAAAGTATTACAAAGATAATATGCAAATATTATACAATTTATATATATATTCTAAATATTTTGTTTTAATTTATCTAATTTCATAAATTATATCTAATTTGATTTCTGTAACAAATTATATTCATAAACAAGAGAAAACTCTATAAATTAAGGGAAATTCGGCGTGAAGCTAGCTTGGCAATAAAAACTTGTCCTGTTTTCTATTTTTCATAATTTAAATTAAAAATTTAAATAAAGGTTACTATAATTCCTAAAAAAGTTAAAATTTAACGTAATAACCTTTGTATAAGATTCTTAGAAGAATTACATCTGGAGAATATCTTCTTGAAGCCCCGGCCGGGGTTTGAACCCGGGTCCTCCGCCTCTCTGGAACAGTAACTAACTTTACCAGAGCGGCGCTCTACCCGGCTGAGCTACCGGGGCTTATTCCCTTTCTCAGGCATGGATTTAAGTTTTTATTGCTAACTAGTTTACAGATGTTACCTAGCAGAAGACGGTTAAGTAATGGGCTATACAGGGTTGAAGGAGCTGCCAAGTTAAAGGTACTCGAAGGGTGTTTTTATGCCCTAGGAAGGTATTTCAGAGAAGGGGATGAGCTAATAATCCCTAAAGGTTCAGTCATATGTATAAATGTTAGATCAGAATGCGTTGCTGAAGGTTTTATAGCTGGCTCAATTGACGAGGCCAAACCAGAGGAGGAAGTGATCTATGTTTGGGAATCCTTATCCAATGATTTAACTTCAAGGAAAAATAAAATAATGGTAATAGGCGAACCTGATAGTGGGAAAACAACGTTTTCCACATTCTTAGTTAATACTGCTCTCTCTAAAGGTTTGAAAGTGGCCTTTATTGATGCTGACATAGGACAAAACGATATTGGTTGGCCGGGTACGATAGCTTTGGCTCTTCTGACCCAACCCCTATCCTGGCTAGGAGAACTCGAGTCCGCAGCCATCTACTTCGTAGGCTCCAATACACCGAATGGTTGCGAAGACATTGTTTTAGTGGGTGTGAGAAAAATCCTGGAGAAAACGACTAGTTGTAATTTAACAGTTATAAACACAGACGGGTGGATTACAGGTAAACGAGCTATTCTATATAAGGCAAGATTTGTTGAAACAGTTAACCCTGACGCCTTAGTCGTGATGAGGGGGGCCGGTTCAGCTGATTGTATAGGTAAGATGTTTGAACATTCAGGTATAGATGTAATTTACGCTCCAACCCCTCCTAAGGTTAAATGTAAGGATAAAGAACTAAGGAAAATACGAAGAGATCTTGCCTATCTAGACTTTTTATTAAATTCCTCCGTTAAATATTTGAAATTGGATAAAGTAAAGTTTTATGGAACATATACTTTAAACTTGCAGCCTGATTCTATGCTTGAAAAATTCTTAGATTCATTGCTGGGTTTTGAAGTTTGGGTCGAGTCTAGCAATAGCATAGTCGTATTAGCCGTCAATAGCGAACAAGCCTATAAACGAGCTTTGGAAATGCGGGAACAGCTTTCCAAAACGTTAGGTAAGGAAGTTTACATTTCAAATATTGAAGGACTTAAAGGCTTACTCGTGGGATTTCTAAATCAAAAATTAGAGCATGTAGGCGTAGGTATTATTGAGGAAGTCAACTTATCTGAGAAAGTAGCTAAGGTGAGGACCCCCTTCTCCATCGATAATGTATGCCTACTTATTCCCAGTGTGTTAAAAGTCACAGAAAGAGGTTTAGAAAGAGAAAAGAGCCCCTTCTTGTTAGCATGAAAAAGCTTCCTAAACTAGCCCCGTCATTTTTTTCACTATGCGACTTAAGGGTCTTAGGGGTTCAGGTGGAGCACGTTGAAACATTTATGAGTACGATGCTGGAAATCGCTGAGCAGATACTTAAGGCTGCTAGAGCAATAGATAAGAAAGAAGTTTTAAAAATGGTGGAAATCCTTCTCGAAGCAAGGAAGAAATGTAAGAAAGTAATGGTAGTGGGTGTAGGACGTTCAGGACTTGTCGGCAAAGCCTTTGCAATGCGTCTAATGCATCTAGGTTTCAATGTTTACGTTATGGGTGAGACCATAACGCCGGCAGTTGAGGAGGGAGACGTGGTTATAGCGATATCTGGTTCCGGTACAACACAAATAGTTGTTAGCGTAGCTGAAGCCGCCAAGAAAATGGGGGCACTGGTGGTTTCAGTAACTTCCTTCCCAGATTCACCACTTGCAAGACAGAGCCACTACATAGTACACGTACCTGGTAGAACGAAAATATCGTTAGAAAAAGACTACTTTGCCCGGCAGATATTAGGGATTTACGAGCCATTAGCTCCACTAGGAACACTCTTTGAGGATACCGCTCTAGTGTTCTTTGACGGCATCGTCGTATCCCTTATGAGAGCATTAAAGCTAGGTGAAGAGCAACTTATGGAACGTCATGCTAACATTGAAGTTCCTTGAGCTATCTGCTTGAGCTTAGTGCCTTTTTTAATTCCTCTTCTGTAGCCTTCTTAATCACACTCCAGACTGCTCTACCTTTCTCTCTGTCATGCCTTATAAAGCCGGCGTTTTCGAGAACCATTAATGTGTGGTGCAAGAGGGAGTAACTACTAGCTAATTTTCTTTCTAGAACTATCTTAAGTAGGTCGGGAGTTTGTACCTTTCCTCCTTGCTCTTCAAGGATTTTGTAAACTTTTATTGCTCTCTCGATTACTTGAGCACTTCTAGGTCTCGGCATTTACTATCCCTATATAATTAACGAATTTTTATTATTAAAGCTTTTTCTTCCAGCCATTATACGCGAAAAATCCTAGCATTGTTTGTGTATAAACGATTAATTTCGACAGTATAGATAAGGTTTAGATAAGACTAGTTAACCATTTCTCCAAATAATACCTTAGATACCTCAATTAACTCTTCGATATTTTCAACCGCTGCTATGTTATACCCAAGGCTTGTCAGAAAACTTTTAACATAATTATCGAGCACTCGTTCGTCCAGCATAGCGATAATCGCAGTATCATGCCTTGACCTCACACTCCTACCCATGGCTTGTGCCACTTTAACCGCTGCTGGTGCTAAATAAACAGAATACCAAGCTGTTTCACCTCCAACTTTGTATTTCAATTGCTCGAATAAACTTTTATTTAGAATATTTGGCTCCGGCACTGGTAAGCCTGCGATTACGACTAACTTAATTAGACTTCTACCATTGACGCGCAGTTCAATCCCCTCTACTAATTTACCCCAAGCCACACACAGTAGAATCAGTTTTTTATTGACTTTTACAGACTTCACGACGTCGTTTATGCTAGTATCCTCGCGTTCCATCAGAATCGGGTGTGACTTTATATGAGTTCTCAAAGCCTTAGCCATGTCGTATGATGGGGCTACCACCAGAGCCATACCCTCCCTTAGATTTTCGAATAGACCGTCGATCGCTTTAGCCATCGCTTCATACGTGTCAAAACCGCGTTCAATAAAACGGGAAGAAACTCCTCTCAGAGCTAGGACTTTAACCCGTGTAGCCCAAGGTGGTGGCATGCGCAATTCAAATGTTTTTTCTTCTTCCAGTCCTATCGTATAGATGATGTAGTCACGAGGGGGGAGAGTTCCACTCATCAGGCAGGAGCCTCTAATATTAGAAAATAACTCTCTGACTTTATATGCTGGGGATACACATAAATTTTTTAATATTATATCGTTGTCTTCAATCCTTGCGGTTAATATAAAACCGTGTTTGCTACTACTAATTGAACTTAGAAATGATATAATGCTTCGTAGAGCAGAGGGGCGTTCTAACTCAACTTCGATCGAAATGGCGGCTCTAGCTAATTCGTCTAGACTAGGGATTAAATCCACTAAATCACTAATAGAAAGCTCTACTTCGCCGCAACCTTTCCTAGCAATTTTTTCAAGTTTAGACATGTAAGCGTAGAATGAGTACAGATCCCTTTCCAGCTTTGCGAGGTTTAAGCCAGTGTAGTAGCGTGAAACTTCCTGACGTGCCTTTCGAACAGTTTTCCTACTCAAGTTTTTACTAAGAACATCTATGAGAGTATAAGGTAGATTATGTGCCTCATCTATTACTAGCGTGATATTCTCAGTTCTAACCCCGACCTCGCTAAAGAAAATCTTCCTAATATCGGGGTCAAATACATAATTGTAAGCAGCAATTATCACCTCTGCTTGACTAAGTGCAGCCTTGGCTACTTCGTATGGGCATGCTTCAGCTTCCGAAGCTAGTCGGATAAGCCTCCCTGGGCTTAATATACCCTCCATTTTTACTTTGGAAAGGCATTTGAAATATGGGCATAAACCGTTACGAGATAGTTCACTGCAAAATCTAAGAAAATCATCATATTGGAGAACGCTAGCTCCTTTTATCAGACATAGGTCCCTTTTATTTTGAAGAAAGACCGCGCTGAATGCTACTCGGCGATTTAACATTTTTAACTCTCGCAAAGGAGCCTGGAACTGTGACCTGGTTTTAACTAAGTATATTAGCTTCAGACCTTCATCGATAACCGCGGCCAAGGAACCGGTTAGAACCGCAGCGGTTTTGCCGGCGCCCATTGGATAGCTGATTAACAAGTGTTTTCCCTCCAAGAAGTATTTATAGACAGCCTCCGCTATCTCTCGCTGACCTAATCTCCATTCCTTATACGGCCAGATTTCTTTAAAGTCCACGCTAGTCTATTGCTATCCTAGTCTCTTCTTTAACTGCACGGAGTACAAACATCGTCCGAGTTGACTCGACACCTTCAATTCTGCCAACTACGTCTAAAACCTTTGTAAGTTCTTCGCGGCTACCGACTCTAACCTTAAGTATAGTGTAATATTCTCCCGTAACATCATATATTTCATATACCTCTGGCATAGCCTTAAGCCTCTCTAGTACTTCATCATACCTCCGCGGGTCAGCCGTTAAAGCTACTATAGCGACAACATCCTTACCTACTTTTTCTGGGTCTACTACGGCTTGAAACCTTATAATGACACCAAGCTTTAGAAGCTTTTTTACTCGTAGATGTACGGTTGCTTCACTTATCCCTATTTGCTTGGAAATCTTGGAGTAGGGCGTTTTCGCGTCGTCCTGCAAAATTCTTAACAACTCTCTATCGATTTCATCTAACGGCGGGCGAGACTTTGTCGACATATTTTATCAAGTTATTACCGTTCCTCATTAAAAAAAGTTTACTCCAATAGCTAAGCTAAATTGAAACCATGAAAAGAGAAAATAGAACGGATTGTAGTATCCCCGAAATAGTATAGCTGATTAGTGCACCCAAGATTGCCTTGCCTAACGATACTGAACCTCCTCCTTGCAGAGCGGCTGACATAACAACTAGCCCCCATATAGTAAAGAAGACGCTGTGAGCTTGAAGGACCGTGAAGAGTTGAGGAATTTGCCTCATAGCTAAAGAAACTAGTGTTAAAATGACACTTATATTCTGGCTTCCCGGAACAATTATAATCTCTATTTTGTCGATATTTATAAAGAAAAGCGTATAAATTATTGTTTTAGTTAGAGCTTCATAGAATTTTGTGCTTAAAGTGTAACCGGCAAGTACGGCGGAAGATACGCCTAAGCTTTTGCCTAATAGTTTTAGCCCTAGGAGTACCCCGAGCGTAGCACTTATCCAGGCAATTAGTCCGTATCCAAAGGCCATCAGGAACACCCGTCCGTACGATTCTTCACTCAATTCACCAATTTTTTTAAAAGATGAAGACGCGTTTACTGCGATTACGCGGTAAGTTCTACCTGTAATTTCTACTGAAGGTTGTACCTGGTCCCCCTTAACGTATACAAGAGATAATCTAGAGAGCGGGGTTAGATTTTCAAAAAACACTATGTTTACTACTAGCAGCATACAAAGTATTGGCCCAGTGACATCCGATCTTTGAGAAATTTCCATAAAGATTCTAAATGGATTCAAACCTGCTAATAGTACACGCCTTAAACTTTCTCTAATCCCAACCTCCTCGTGAGCCCATGCCATATGCCTTCTATCAATCCTGTCATTAATTACTTACCTTGCTTGTACTAGCTCATGCTTCAAGGGAAAAACGTATATGTTACCGCTCCTCGCCTTTTGCAGGTGGTAAGACCCGTGGAACAAAGAGTATGGATCGGCACATTTGTACTTATACTAGTAATCGTCATAATTTTCTCTTTAGCTCAAATAGCGTGCTATGAGGTAAGGCTATGCAACGGTGGTTTAACATTATACGTGAATTACGCATTACTGGCGATCTTCGGGCTCTTTGTACTGTCTCTAACTTACGTTTTAACTACTAAGTTCTTGCACAGGCATGACACTAGATATTAATTTCGAATTTTCCTGAGGGTTTAATATCATACACTTCTATTTCAGCTTTAACTGGTATAAAAACTCCATCTTTAACATAATAGTACAGGATTATCCTTCCACCTTTATCAGAAACTCCCATTTCATTTGACTTCTCAACCAGCAGCTTGGCAAGTTTAGCCCAGTTTTCCTTTGAGATTTCCCTTGCTTCACCTCTAACCTTGGAATAGTATGTAGCATAAAACCATCTTCTTACTTTTGACACTGCTCCCCGCACGGTTGGAGACAGTGTTGTTCTAAAAATTTTCAATTCATTCATCATCTCTTTCCTTTACGATTAAGAATTTTAAATTTTTATCGTTAAGCATAGATGGTACCGATCATTCACCACGGTTTATCTTTCAAACCTAATTTATAGGCGAAAAAGTTCGAGACAAGATGTATAGGAGGAGTTATGATTACTAGAATAGCAACAATAATAGAATTAATACTACCGATAAAAAACCGATATAGAAGTATAGCGGTCAACAGGAAAGCTAATTGATCTAGAAAGGGGGCGGGTGAACCCCTTTCAAGTCCAAATCTCCTTTTTACAAAGGACCCCAAAGCGTCTCCAAGCATAGTCCCTAGTGATAGTATAATCGACTCAGTTAATGAACCTATGCCCAAAAGGCTCATAGACCAACCAGCTAAGCTACCTAGTAACACACCAGTAATGAAGCCCTCTATGCTTTTACCGTCACCAAGCACCCTGCGACCGTCGATAAACTTCCTGCCGAAATCTAAAGGGTGCCTATATCTTATGATTCTCGCCATGACTACGGGAAAAGCATTAGCCACATAGCATGGCACCATTAAAGCTAGCAGTTGCCTTAGCAAGCTTGTCCACATTCTCCTTCTTTACTTATGACTGAGGGGATCCTTTAAGGGATTTCCGTTTATAAAAACACGGAGTAGTTAAGTAGCGCAGCCACATCTAGCTTTAACCCTTTTACCTGCTTAGTTGTGCTACTTCATAACCGTAATGCTTTTGAGCAGCACAGCTTTGTTAACGCGTGGTAAGTAATGGATCCATTTATTGAATTCCTGAAACGAGAGACTTCACGAGTTAGAGTGCGAAAAGTTGGCACATCTACCTACCTAGTTGAGGGGGAAGTTTCTAGACAAAGGATGCGAGATTTACCAACAGATTTCATAGATATCCTTTTCCTCCGCAACGAGCCTACGGAACAAGTGGTCGTTGAAAAAAGTTTAATTAGAGAGCTAAGATATAGATTAGAAGAGCTAGAAAAAGAGACTAAGAAACTCAGATGGGAAAATAGATTACTTGAAGTTTCATTAGCCATATGTATAGTTTTAATAATTATTAGCCTACTTATATGATTTTAAGGTGGAAATATGACTACCGGAGTTAAACAGGCTATATATAAATTGGAGGAAGAAGTCAAGAAACGTTTTGTTGGTAACGAAGAGGTAGTCCACGTACTGACATTAAATCTCTTACACGAGAGATCTACCGCACTGATTAGAGCTCCTCGGGGCAGAGGTAAATCTACTTTAATGTTGCTCTTCTTGAAAGGGTTGTTCAATGATGAGTACGTAGTTCTGTCAGGAGCTTCAGAGATAAAAAGGGGAGAAGTAGTTGCCAGGCTTCACATACCCTCACTTGAACGGGAAGGTGTCGAACATGTTATCTGGTCTGCCTTTGTTAAAGCGAGAGGTAAAGGTATAGATGAGGCTAACAGGTTAAATCCTTACACGGCGTCCAATATTTATCATCTACTCCAGTTCGGAGAAGTATGGGCTTATGGACAACGTTTTACAGTCGGAGATTTCGTACTATTCGCTAATGAAAACCCAGCTGATCCAACCACATTCATCCATCCTCCGCCTTTCTACGATAGGTTCGATGTAAGTGTTCAACTCTCTTCTTTAAGCTTAAGTGATAAGTTTAGACTTCAGAACCTGGTGGATGAGCATGGTTCTCTTATAGATTCAATGCCCCAAGTCATGGATTTTGAAACACTTACAGAGGCGAGAAAGGAGGTAAGCGAAGTCGAAATCGATGTAGACCTCCGCGCAACACTTAACGTCCTAGTAAGAGATTTGCAGACGTGTATAAGGAACAGGGACTTAGGCCGCGTCAAACCGCCAGCGCTCTGTGAAGGATGTCATTTTGTGCATAACGTATGTAGTTCTGTGAGAGAAGGCCCAAGCGAGAGAGCTATTCTTGTTATAAATAATCTCCTGAAAGCTAAGGCATGGCTTGATGGCAATGTAAATGAGGATGACGTTTACCGTTTAAGTACCTATGTGCTAGCACATAGAATGGAGCTGGTGAGGCAGGACAGAGGGGCTGATGAGCTTCAAAGGGTTCTGAGAAGGCAAAGGGAGTTTAATGATGAAAGACGATCTAGGAAACAATGGGCTATACTTGAGAACTTGTATAGAGGTTTCAATAGGGAATTGTACAAGCTTGCTGGAGAAATCGCTGTTGAAGATTTAGTTTTCGCTGAAGAGCTTATCCGCTTAGAGGAGGATTGGGTTAAAAAAGGATTGTTAAAACCAGAGGAAACAGTTAGCTCTAGGTTGGCTCCAGATGCCATTAAGTTATAAAGAAATAACAGAATTATTTGATAGAGCGCGTAGCGAGATGTATATTCCACCTATAACTTCAGACGTAACAATAACTAGAGGTTCCGTGGAGATTGATATAAAGGGTAATGTTGCTCGCTTGAAAATTCCCGAGGAGATACTTTACGACCCGGAGGGGGGACCTATTCTTTTATGGTACTTTAGGCATAACCTGGCTCACATGCATTACTGTCCGTACAATTTAAGAACGATTCAAACTCTCGCTAAGGCAGCCTTCCAAGAGGTGAAAAGCTGGAGTATAGCTCATAATGCTGTCAAGGTTTTTGCCGACCTACAGATAGATTTGCTATACCTCCCACTTAAATACGGTCAAGCTCCTTTGCATATATTTTATGAGTTTGAAAGCAAACCAAAAGGTTTAGATGAATTCCGTTACGCGGCTTATAAGCGTCTTTTCGGTAAAATGTTAAAGATGCATAAGATTGATCCTGATGCTTCCTTCTATGGCACTATTGCCTCTGAAGTTATTTTAAGCTCAAGATCGTGGATCTCAAAGATTAAAATCATAGCGGCTTTGTTAAAGAAACTACAGGCCCTTAACAAACTGAAAAGACTTGAGAGCAGCACTGGCAGAAATACTCCATTATATGAAGACTTGGAAGCCGATATGCTGAACGAGGCAAGTATAGCTATGTCTGGAGTAAGTAAAGAAGAAGCAAGGGAGCTATATAGACACTGGATAAAACATAGAGTGAACATCAAGGAGATAGAGAAAAAGTTCGAGGGTATAACCAAAGGACAGGGTAGCGAGAAGGTTAGTGAAATAGAAGTGAAAACAGAGAAAGGTACGGGAGAGGAGCCCGAGCTACCTAGCACATTATCTAAACCACTCTCAAAGTTCAGCAGCGCTGAGGATGCTGTTTGGAAAGCGCTGTGGTATAAGGCCAGGGCTCAAGAGCTTATTATTGAGTATGGAGGTTACCGGAGAGGTGGTACATGGGCAGTATATGCTTACCCAGACCTATGGTTAGTTGAAGATGACCTAGAAGATTTAGATGTAGAGGCAAGCCTAGAAGAAGGCTCGCTGATACCCGAAGAAACTACGTTGAAAGCTGTGAACCTTCCTTCTCCAGCAGGTGAAATTATTATACAAGAACAAGTCCCTGCCGTTCTCGTGGTACTGGATACAAGCAGGAGTATGCTTGGCGCGATCGACGATGCAGCAATAGCGGCTTTTGCAGCCTATTTAAACGCTAAAAAAGCTGGTGGGAAAGTAGCAATTGTAAATTTTTCAACTAAGTACATAGCGGTAGGATGGGAAGAGCAAGATTTTTGGAAAGAACTGGCATTATCTATTTCACAAGGTGAACTGACGATACTGCCTTTAGGAGCAATAAAGATCTTAGTTAACGAGCTTGAACATGGGGAAAGTGCATTCATTGTGCTTGTCACTGACTGCGGTTGGCAGAATCTACGGGAAGCCTTAGGTTTTCTAGAAAATCTGGCTTCAAAAGGGCATAATGTTGTAGTTTTCCATATAGAAGGATGGAAATATCCGAAGAGTTTAGAGGCAGTATCAAGAATACCCAACTTAACTTTCTATAGGGTAAGGGACCCTTCATTGCTTCGTTACTTGGTCCTCTCCGAGCTAAAGCGCTCTATTTCTACTTCAGTTGTAGGGTAGTAATATGCGAAATGTAAAACTAGGAAGCAGCTTCTTCCAGTCCTAATTGTTGCTCTATCCCCAATTTCTTAGCTATTTCTTTCCATTTTACGATGGCTTCGCCTTCACTAAGATCCTTATCAACTTCATACTCTCTTCTTAGAGCTTCTACTAACTCTTCTGCTAGGCTCTGCGGCGCTTTATTAAGTAACTCCTTAGCTTTATCCAGCTCATTATTTTGAATTAAATCTAGAAAATACTGTTTAACGTTAATTATCTTTACCTTACCACTTTCTTTAATTAAGGCTAAACCCGATTCATAGTCAATCTCTACTTTGGTTTCCTCTTTCTGTTGTCTGAGCTGCTCAATGGCTTCTCTAGAGATAATTTTTTCTAAACCATATACAGAAGCTGCCTTTTCCACTTTTTCTAAGGCTTTCTTTCCCGTGCTGAGTATTTCTATTAAATCATCGACTCCTAAAGGAAGTTCATATACTTTTCTCCCTACAACCAGAGTAGCTTTTAGGCCTTTAACGTTGCTTGTAGGCATTCTAACATCTAAAAAACCGTCATAAGTATATATGGGAATTAACTCTTCTTCTCCGTCTGGAAAAACTACCTTTGCTCCTTCATCCCATAACCGTGCACTTGTCTCGCCTAACACTAAGTGCCTACCGCTTTCTAAAGCCACCGCGTTGAAGATCCTGGCCAAGTTACCGGCAATACCTTCGACGTCGCCGTGTACATCATAAATCCTTAAACAAATCCACCCTTTTGATGTTTTTATTTCGACTTCTCCAATAACTCCTCTAACAAGTAACCCTAACAAATTGGCGGTGTTTACAACTTCCTCCTCTGGAATTTCCCGAGCTACACCAATCCACGCCAACGAAATCCCCGAAGCTTGATTTGAAGACCGGCTTAAAGGGTATATATCTTACTCTTTACTTTCTCGCGCACATTACGTTTAAGTCTGAATCAAGGTGGTATGACCTCGTGAATCTTAAAAATTTCCCTACAGTAAAAGAATCCGTTCTTTATGAAAAAGCAGGCAGAAAAGTTAGATGCTGCATATGTGAGCGGAGGTGTATCATAGAAGAAGACTCCTTAGGATTCTGTGGTACTAGGATAAACATTGAGGGGCATCTATATACTCTTACTTATGGTGATATATCAGTAGTAGAATCACGACCCATAGAAATTAAACCTTTCTACCATTTCTGGCCTGGTTCAATTTCTCTCACGTTCAGTACATGGAGCTGTAATTTTACCTGTCCTTGGTGTCAGAACTGGCAATTATCCAAAACTCTACCTCAGCCAGCAAAAGCTAGGTATGTATCACCGGACGATTTAATCAAAAAAGCCTTAGGTAAAAACCAGGGTATTTGTGTATCCTTTAACGAACCCTTGATGTTGTTTGAATACAGCTTAGATGTATTTAAGTTAGCCAGAGCCTTCGGGCTATACTGTACTTATGTTAGTAACGGGTATATGACTCTCGAGGCTCTAAGAAGGCTACATTCGGCTGGTCTTAACGGCCTAAAAATCGATGTAAAAGGGGGGGAGCAGGAATACCGTAAATACAATAATGCAATCTCAGAGATAGTTTGGAGAAACGCCAGAGAGGCTAAACGTACCGGGATTCATGTTGAAATAGTTTACCTAGTAGTTACTGATGCTACGGATAAGGAGGAGATAATACTGGAGACTATCGAGCGCCATTTAAGAGACCTGGGACCTGACACACCTATACACTTTACCCGTTATTTTCCTGCTTATGTATACCATAAGCCTCCAACTCCATTGAAAAAACTTGAATGGGCTTACGAACAGGCAAAGAAAGACGGAGTTTATTTCCCCTACATAGGTAATGTAAGTGGGCATAAGTATGAAAATACCTACTGTCCAGTTTGCGATGAACTTCTGATCAAACGATTTGGTCCACAAATTATCAGTTTAAACTTAACTAGAACTAAAAAATGTCCAAAATGTGGTTACGAAGTTCCCATTGTTGGCGAATTACCAGCTTAAGCTTAGATGAATTAACCTCTCAACTGAATCTTATATGAAAAGCTAAAACTCTTGAAGCTGCTAAACAAACCTAAAATCGATGATGATGCCGGGGCCGGGACTTGAACCCGGGACCTCCCGGTATCTTCCCGAACCTCAGTCTTCAGCCGGGCGCTATCAGGATCTGTTTAAGACACTCCCAGCTGAGCTACCCCGGCTATCAGTGACTTCTAGAAGGGGGTTATATATCGCTTACTTTACCTATCCTGATTAAGTCCAGCTATGGAATCCCAGTTTCTGAGAATGTAATCAATTTCCTCTACCAGCTTACCAACTTGTACCCTTACCTGAGACCTCGTATCCCTAAAGCGTATAGTGACTGTATCTTTCTCAAGCGTTTCTCCATCTATTGTGACGGCGATTGGGACGCCTATCTCGTCCGCTTCTACATATCTCCTCCCTATAGTACCTTTCTCGCTGTAAATTGTTGAAAAATGTTCTTTTAACTTCGCGTACACACTTCTAGCTTTCTTTATAAACTCCGGCTTACTCACAAGAGGTAAAACAGCTACTTTAACTGGAGCTACTTTTGCATGCAGAGAAAGCATCAGTCTTCTCTCAACAAGCCGGTACGCATCAGATAGCAGTGCTAAAATGATCCGTTCGAGACCAAAAGAGGGTTCAATAACGTATGGGATAAGTTTAACTCCATCATCTTCGATCTCCATGTTTTTGCCGCTGAACTCCTGATGTCTTCTCAAGTCGTAATTCCCTCTATTAGAGATACCCTCTATTTCCTTCCAGCCCATAAAGGGAAAATTGTACTCTATGTCAAATGTCTGCAAAGCATAATGTGCTAACTCGCTCTTAACATGTTCTCTTATTCGTAGTCGGCTTAAGTTTAAACCAATCCTTCTAAACCATCTCATAGATTCCCCTATCCAGTAAGCATGCCACTGAGACTTGACTAGACCTCTCTTCCAAGCTTCATCAAGAGTGATGATCACATACTCATTCACACCCTGTTCTTGTTGATCGGCTGTGAGTATATTTACTCTAAGGCCGGATACTTCATTGAAATAGGGGCATTCATCCATCTTATCCGGGTTAATGAAGTACTCTATTTCCATCTGCTCAAACTCCCTTAGTCTGAATAAGAAACTTCTTGGAGATATTTCGTTTCTAAATACTTTACCTATTTGCGCTATTCCAAATGGTAATTTCATACCATATGTATAATAAACATCTCTAAAATTAATGAAAATTAACTGAGCTGTCTCCGGTCTCAAGTATGCCTCATTAGCTTTAGTCTTTTTCGGCCCTAAGTATGTTGTAAACATTAAGTTGAAAGGTTCAGGTTCGCTTAATTCTCCACCGCACTCAGGACACTTAATACCTTTTCTTTTAATTAAAGCTGAGATAGATTCCGCCGATGGTGACACAATATTAATACCTAGATCTTCAAGTAAGTGATCGGCCCTGTAGTCTTTTCCACACTTGTTACAGGTTACTAAATAGTCATAAAATGACTCTACATGTCCACTCGCTTCCCATGTCCTGGGATGAGTAATGATACTACCGTGGATGCCTACCACATCTTCTCTCCGTCTGACAAAGAAATACCACCAATCATCGATGAGTTCCTTTCTAAGTTCGGCGCCGAGAGGGCCATAATCATAGAAACCCCTTACACCACCGTATATTCTTCCGCTAGGGTAGAAAAACCCCTTCCGTAAACAGAAACTTACTAAACCATCTAAAGTCAATGCCTCGGACATCAAGTTCAGCGAGCCTGTAAGTGCAAGTCTTTTTAAACTTAGCACACTCGAAGCCTTTTACATAGTATCTACATGCCTTCAACGCAGGCGTAAAATGGGAAGAAGTCGTGGTATAATTACCGGGGCAATTATAAGGGCTATGGTAATGATTGAGATGGTTCCTACTAATATGTCAACGGCTTTTCTATGGGTTGAGAAAAATGGGAGCCGGATGAGCGACTCAAGCCCTGCTTTCAAAGTACTGCCCCCATCAAATGGAATTATAGGGAGCATATTAGCTAATCCAACTGCAAAGTTCATCCATGCAATCCATAGAAGCATGTAAACGATTTCCCAACCGCCAATCGGTTGTGTATAGAAGCTCTTCAAGTAAGGCAGAAAGCTAGGAGGAAGTGACACTGGTATGAGCATGAGACTGCGTATTGTCCCTAGTAAGTTGCTAAATGGGCTAGAAAAAGGAGTTAAAAGACTCAACGTTTGATTTAAATCGACTAAGTTTACACCAATGAATCCAAGCCCTTTATCTTCTATTTTACCACTATAGGAATACTTATCAGCCAATGTTACGACTATGTCACGTCCCTTTGAAAGCGTTAACGTTGCTCTTTCTCCAGCTTTCCTGTTAGCCATCACCGATAGAAACTGTTGGAGGTTCATAATTTCGATATCATCAACCCTCACTATTATGTCACCAGGCTGTATTCCAGCCTTTTCAGCCGGCGAGCCTGGGACAATAGCTGTAATACCCACTCCTTGCACCGTTACTGTGACACCAGTAAGTTGCTGAGAAATCAATAATATAATAAACAGTGTCGCCATCACGTTAGCAAAGGGTCCAGCTGAGAAGACTTTCGCCTTAATGATAGGTTTTGCATCCTGTAACTCTTCCCCAGGTTCTACAAAAGCACCTAAAGGTAATATTAGCAGCAATAAACCAGCAGACTTAATGGGTATACCGTTTACCCTGGCTTCAAATCCATGTGCTAGCTCATGAAAAATTATAGCTATTATTAATCCTACTAAACCATACCATAAGGGTATAAGAGGATTCAGTCCAGGCAAGCCTATTAGCGTGCTTGGCGATGGCGCATATTCAGGTGGTATTGCTAGAGATGCTATAACACTTCCAATTAAAAGGAACATACCAGCTACCATCCCGATAAGCCAAACTGCAATGGCTATCGGTCCTAGAAAGCGTGCCCATTTCGGAGTAAGGCGCTCTATAGTTTGTGCGCATTTTTCGCATCGGACAAGCACTACGGGACCGTATAGCTTTACACTCTTAGATCCCTGCAGCCCACGTCGCACAGCGTATACGTAGAACACTAGGCATACAATCAGGAAAGCTATTGACTGGAACTCCATCAAGCAATAGGATAGAAAACATCCTTCTTTAATGCTTCTGTAGCTATGGACTCACAAGGTTCATACATGCATAAAGGTCAGCGGCTACAAGAAGCGCTCCTATTGAGAAGTTAAATAGACCATTTATACCGTACGATAATGTCTCTAAAGCTTTCTCTTTAACACTGATCGCGTAAATTGAGGGCATCTTATATACGGCCTCGCGCGCTCCTTTAACAAAAGAAAGTTCGCGCTCGTAATGAGCTATTACATTTAAGATTATTTCCCTTACAGAAGGTGTTGAAAGACTAGGCACCACATTTTTTTTAACTAATTCAAGCAACTCTTCATATACATTCAGGCCAATATCTATTGCTTCATCTAAATTACCTGTCTCAATTGCTTCGGTATATTTACTATAAAGGTTACGCACCTTTACGCTTACCGTTTCAGCTTCCACGTGAAAAAAAGACAACAGATATTAAAATGACTCTAAGATGTGAAGTAAACGTATTACGCATGTAACGTGGAGCGACTAGCCCCGCTATATCTTCTTTTATGTGGCGAACATCTACCTCACAAAAGGTGAAGGCTTGAAAGAGCGACAGGTCAGCTCCGTAGCGGTGACTTCACCATTCGCCGCTTTGACCCCTCGTCATCCCCTACGCTATAGCTTCTATCCTTTTCACTTTAATTCTTGATCCTGGTAAAATACCATATTTTTCTCTTACTTCCCTTGGTATGGTGAATTGTCTAGAGTCTGTTCTACGAGTTTTAAGTAGTTTAACCTTAAGTGTAAATTCTATTCCCTCGTACTCTAAAGTTACTAAAACACCATAAACCTCTTGAAGCTTTAACGAGCGAACTAAACTTGCAGGTATTAGGACTTGGTTATTAAGGTAAACGTAAGCTTCGTAGGGTACCCCTACAATGTCCCGCCCTGAGAGATGCCTGGACTGCATGTTCCTTATTTCAGTATAGTTGCTAAAATAAGTTACCTATCATGCCCATTTCACCTAATGTGTATGCTTTCGAGTTAGAGTTGCGACAAATTAAAATTTTGACGCATTTTTTAACCACTGTGGCCGATTTATTAGTACTAGATCCTTGGGGTACGTCCAGCATAAAAGATTACACAAAGTTAATGCAACAGTTTGGTATAGAAGCGCTGACTGAGGAGTTGCTGAAAAAACTCCCATACATTCATAGATTAGTAAGAAGAAAAATAATATTTGGTCATAGAGAGTTGGGAATTGTATTGAATGCTCTGCAGAATGGTTCAGAATACGCGGTAATGACTGGTATTAAGCCCAGTGGTGATTTCCACTTAGGAACCAAGCTTACTTCGGAGGAATTCATATACTTTTTATCCTTATCATCAAAGTCGCAGGGTTTCTTCGCAGTAGCCGACCTAGAAGCCTATGCTGATAATAGAATTCCGCTTGAAGAAAGTTATCAAATAGCATTAAATAATCTAATGGATATGCTGGCACTCGGGCTAGATCCCAAACGCGTCTATGTTTATAGGCAATCTGAAGAAATGTCAGTCCTACGACTAGCTTTCATATTTTCCAGGTCTGTAACCTACAGCACTCTAGAAGCTATCTATGGTCAAAAACCTTTCAGCCTATATTTTTCAGCGCTTGTACAAGCCGGTGATATACTTAACCCGCAACTTCCCCATTACGGTGGACCTAAACCTACCCTGGTCCCCGTAGGAGCAGATCAGGATCCTCATATAAGGCTGACACGCGACCTTGCCTCCAAGTATAAAGGCGACTTAGGTTTTATACCTCCGGCTGCTACCTATCATAAATTACTAAGAGACCTTACTGGTCAAGAGAAGATGTCTAAGCGAAATCCTATGGGCATACTGTACTTGAATGAGGATTTAGAGTCGGCTAAAATAAAGGTTATGAGCGCATACACAGGGGGGCGGGCCACAGCCGAGGAACAGAGGATGCTGGGTGGTGAACCCGAAAAATGTGTAATTTTCGTCGAACTGCTCTCAGCACATTTCCTAGAAGACGATAAGAAGCTTGAAGAATTGTATTGGAATTGTAAAACGGGTTGTATACTTTGCGGTGAATGCAAAGCGAAGGCTTGGGAAGTCATAAGTATATGGTTAAAAGACCATCAAGCAAAGAGATCTAAAATGAAGGATATGGCTGAGCGGTTACTGGCAGAGAAAACATTTTAGAATGCGCGTAATCCCGCTTTATTAGCTGTGCGAACGCTTATACTAATTGTGGTTATTTCCACTTTAAGTGCGCCCATGGCCTTAGGGGGGAATTTCAACGCATTATTAACCGTATTTGTAAAGGATGCCCAAGGTTTGGATCTAAAATTCGATACTGAGAAACCCCTTGTGAAATTGGGGAACTATACATGTATTAATAACCAATGTAGGTTCAACATAACCCTGTTAAACTATGAAGAAGCATTTCTTCCTCTTAACCTTTCGGTTTTTTGGTTGAGCATACCAGTATACCAAAAAGAGTTTACTCTTGAGAACGGAACAACCTATAGTTTTACAGTGAAAGTTAATGCTTCACGGGTTAACGTATCTGGGGTAAATGATAGAAACAGGAAACTTGAAAAATGCAAGTTAACACTAAAACCTTATGGGATAGCTAAAACTTACACAGTATCGTGTGGCAATGAAGTTTCACTGCCTTTCGGTACTTATAGTGTTGAAAACGCTGAAGTACAGTTGGCAACTAGTTTCGTTAAGGTACAAACAGCCATAAGCGGATTCAATGTGGTGAATGGTACTAAATCCATACAAATATCACTCAACGTGGCTGACAGCATCACTATCCGATTGCTAAAGTCTGATGGTAGCTTAATGAATGACTGCCGCTTAATTTTACTCTTTGACCCGAATAATTATAATGTAACAGTATATAACGGACGTGTTCAAGGCGGAATAATCCCCTTATACAACCTTCCGTATGGTACCTATCTAGCGGATGTCACCTGGTACGGAGTTAATATACTAAAGACTATATTCACGATTGGGGGTAAGTACTCCACAATCAACTTGACAAGCAGCCTTTTAGCCCAGGTTAGATTGCAGATCCTAGATACAGATAGTAAGCCGCTTCAGTTTATAAAAGTAAAAATAACTGGCATGGGAATAGAGAGGGAAGTCACCACTAATGCAGCAGGTTATGTATTCTTGACAGATATACCGCCAGGTACGTACTACGTAACCGTCAAATGCATTGGAGGTGAAGCTTCATCCCTTGCAAGGATTACGACCAGTGAATCATGGGCGGTGATCCCTTCTAGACGCTTGAATTTGACTATAGTTTCCGAGTACGCGGGAGGTCTTATAACTCCAAACTTGCCCCCTGGCTTATGGGCTTCTATTTACTATAACGACAGTCTATTGAATCATTCTGAAAATATTGAGGAGTCTCCTCAGTTAACTTTAAACCTGGATGAACCGGTATGTGTTCAAGCTTCGCTTAAGCTAAAGATCGGTTGGAATGAAAATATATTGATTGAAAAAACACTTGTGACTTACTCTAGTCAACTTGTGGAGAAGGTTCCCTTTCTAAATTTAGAGATTAAAGTAACTGATAAGGGGGGTGACCCTCTGGCAGGAGCTCTAGTAGAAGTCAGTGATGAGCTTGGTGTCAGAACTTTTAAAACCAATGAACGCGGTATTGTATATGTATACCATATTTACGGTAAACGTTTCAAGGTTGAAGTTAAATGGGAGGGGGTGAGTGTAGCCTTACAAAACGTGCATGCACCGGCATACTCGCTAGAATTGAATGCAGATGTATGGAAGCTTCGAGTTGATGTGAAGAATGCTATCGGTAACCCTATTTCTGGTGCATTGATAGTCTTCCTCGTGGAGGGGGAAACTTTTTCCTACGTTGTAAACTCAACTACAAGAGATAACGGTATAGTAGAGTTTGTCCTCCCAGTTCCATCCGGCTCCCATGTCGAAATGCGTATGGTGAAGGGAAGGGTGAATGCGAATTACGTAGTAACAAACAAAGATTTGCAAACTGGGATCATCCAGGTTAACACAGATTTAATACTCGACTACGGACCGCTTCAGTTGCGAGTTGGTGAGGCAATTATAATTGCTCTCATGGGAGTTCCCATGTTACTTGCTGTAATAGTAGTGTATAAACGTATAGTTAGACGACAAACAGCTGAAAGTGTTTTTACGGTATATGGTAAAGAGTTTAAAAGCGAGGAAGAAGAAGGCAAAAGTCTAGTGGAGACGTTGAGAGATCGTTTCAAGACAATATTTAGTGCGGAAGAGAAAGAAGAGGAGAGTGAAGAAGAAGAGAATGTATTCGAAGAACTATAAAAACATAGTAAAAATAGGAGAACCGATTCCGCTTATTGGGCATCTGGCATTTGGAATTATAGATAGAGGAACGAATCTTCTTCAGATCCGACCCACAAGCTTGTGTCCTCTTTCCTGTATTTTTTGTTCAGTCGACGCTGGTCCTCAATCTAGATGGAGAAAAACTGAGTATATAGTAGAATTAAACCATTTACTTAATTGGTTCCGATGGGTTGTCGAGGTTAAAGGTTTAGATAAAGTTCACGCTTACATTGACGCGGCTGGCGATCCGCTAACCTATCCAGAAATAATTAAGCTTGTTCAAGAACTGAAATCCATGGAATTTGTAGAGACGGTTGCTCTAGAAACTCGTGGCATGCTTCTCACAAACAAATTAGCGGACGCCTTAGACGAGGCAGGACTTGATAGGATAAACCTTTCAATTGACGCTCTAAATCCTGAATTGGCTAAGCGATTAGTTAATACTCCACGATTCGATGTAGAGCAGGTAGCAAAAGTAGCCGAGTATATTGCTGGTAGCTTACGAATGGATTTACTGATAGCACCAGTATGGATACCGGGTCTTAATAATGAGGAAATACCTAAAATTATAGCGTGGGCGCTCGATATAGGAGCTGGTAAGAGGTGGCCTCCACTTGGCATACAGAAATACGAGTTTCATAAATACGGTAGACAGCCTCGTGGTGTTATACCCATGAAATGGAGAGACTTCTATGATAACCTCCGAAAGTGGGAAAATGAATACGGCGTTAACCTGGTGCTTAAACCTTCTGACTTCGGAATCAGAAAAACAAATAGGGTACCTCTTGCTTTTAGTAGATTTGAGCGGGTAAACGTGAAAATAATGGCTCCTGGCTGGATGAGGAATCAAGAAATTGGTGTAGCTAGAAGTCGAGTAGTCACAGTGATCATGGCAAATGAGAGAGCGGTTCGAAGAAAAGTATCGGTAAAAATTCTCAGAACTAAGAATAACATATACATTGCGCAGTCAGAGCTATGAATGAAGAATAATAAAAGATCGGGGGGTGAGGAGGCTAGTGCCTTACGATAGGCCTAGAGGGACAAGAGACTACTTTCCCGAAGAAAGTGATGAACGAAGGCTAGTTATCGAGAAACTTAGGCATACATTCGAGCTCTATGGTTATGGTGAAGTAATTACACCAGCGTTTGAACATCTAGAACTGCTAGTAGCTAAAGCAGGCGAAGATGTTATAAACCAAATATACTGGTTCAAGGATAAGGGGGGACGTGAACTCGGCTTACGTTTCGAACTCACCACTCCGATAGCTAGAATTGTAGCTGAAAATCCTTCACTTTCAAAACCCATCAGGTTTTATTATATTCAGCCGGTTTGGAGATACGAGGAACCCCAAAAAGGAAGGTTAAGAGAGTTCTGGCAAGCTGGGATCGAGTTAATAGGTGTACCAGATATCTCTGCTGATGCTGAGGTTATCGCACTCTTAGTAAACTCGTTAAGAAAAACCGGGCTAAAGAATTATTGTGTACACATTAATGATAGGCTCCTAATAGAGCATTTATTGGCTTGGGCCCGTATACCTCCTGACTCATTAAACACGGCATTCAGAGTAATAGATAAGCTAGAGAAAAAAGGCGTTCAATACGTTGCGGACCAGCTTTCCAACTTAAGTACACAACCAGACCGTATACCCAAGTTGCTTGAACTTCTGACATCGAGTGACATTACTCAAATAGAAAAGTTGAGTCTTACACTTGAAGCACGAGAAAGTATAGCGTCCTTAAACTCCTTAATTTCAGAGCTAGAGAATGCTTATGGTCTAGCCGACTACGTTCAGCTTGATTTGAGCGTGGTAAGAGGGCTTGACTACTATACAAGTTTAGTATATGAGGTAAAAACTCCTATAGTTGGAGAGTTGGGAAGCATTGCCGGTGGTGGTAGGTACGACGATCTGATACGATTAGTTGGAGGGCCGCAGCTGCCAGCTACGGGTATGGCTATCGGTATCGAACGCCTAATTGAGTGCTTAAGAAAAGAGGGTGTATTACCTTTCCGGCGTGAAAGAAGGGGAGTAATGGTCATTCCGATAGAACAAAAGTATAGATACAATGCTATTAGTATTGCTGAGAAATTAAGGAATAATGGGATAACAACAGTAGTAGAGTTAAGTTCTAGGAAACTCTCTACGACATTAGAGGTTGCCAATAAACGCGGTTTTAGATACGCGTTAATTATAGGTAAGACAGAAATAGAAAAAGGTTTCATAACGATTAAAGATTTAGAACTTTGGAAGGAAGAAAAAACTAATATAGAAGATTTTATAAATATTTACAGTAAAGTTGTCTTATAAACCTTGAATGGATTTTATAGCCTCTTTCAACCTTCCAATAGTAGCTACTGGAGTTGGATCAACACCTTGATGTAGAGCCAGCACATATGATGTTAAATCTACTATGCCTAGAAGCTCTAAGATCTCGGATAAACGGTTACCTCCAGATGAAACTACGTCAGCTGCGCCTACTTCCCGTTCCTTAAGCAATTCCTTCCAAAAATCTATGGTAACCTTTAATTCCGTTGGCTCCTCTGATCCTCGGATAAATATTGCTTGATACTTGGCAGCTAATTTGCCTTCCCATCCCATTATCTCGTTGTGGTTAGCTTCAGGTAGTTCTGCAAAAAACGCATGGTATTTCGCGTTCTCATTTATCTGCGTTTTTAGCCTGAAGCCAACTGAGCTGTAAGGTTGATAAGAGTAAATAAGGGGGACTTTGTCTTTTAGAAAAGCGGCAAGCTTTGTGGGAAGGCTTTCTTGAGGGTCTTGTTTGAAGACTTCCATAACTCTTCGTAATCCCTGAGTAACTTCAGTCACTACTATTGGCTTTAGCAGGCCAGCTGTTTCAAAGGCTCTGAGACATGCTGCCAGCATTGGTGCTACTGCGGTTCTAGGAGGTCTACCAACTGGCAATTTGTAAATCAAGCCCCCTGATTTTGAAGCCATTCTTTCGAGCGCACCGCCGGATGTTATAGCTATTAACTGCGCGCCTTTCGTTACTCCTCGAATAGCGCACTCTAGCGTCTCTGCAGTATTACCGGAATAACTTAAAGCTATAAGTAATGTATCTTTTCCAAGATAAGCTGGTAATTTAAACCCTCTGACAACTTCAATGGGAACTTCAACCGAGTCTAACATTAAGCTTCTGACCAGATCTCCTGCTATCGCGGATCCTCCCATTCCTGCAATTACTACGTTCTTCCAAGACACCTGCGGTAATTTTCTAGATATAATTTTATGCAAATCTATCTCGCCATATTTCCTATAATATTCTTCAAATTCAACAGGTTCAGCTAATATTAGATGTAGCATTTTAGATTTATCGAGAGATTTTACTAGATCGCCTATGTTCATCGACAAGTATCTAGCTTCCTCCTATTTATCCCCCTCGCAGAGCATTCTAAGTAAGGCTGTGAACACCGTTATAAAACTTAGACTGATTGTGCGGCTCGAAAAATTTATAGCCTTTATAGAAACTAGTATGACTATGGAAAGTGAGGAGAAGGCCATATTAGAGAAAATGACTAAAAAAATTGTTGGAGAATGGTTAAACTCCGTCAAAGAAATGACGTGTCCTAAAGGGATACTCCATGTTAATAGTAAGGATTTCGATGAACTACTAAGAAAATGTGATATAGTGCTAGTTGATTTTTGGGCGGAGTGGTGTGGACCCTGCAGGATGATTGAACCAATAGTTGAAAGCCTTGCTGTCAAATATGCATCCAAAGTCGCTATAGCTAAAGTAAATGTAGACGAAAACAGCGAAGCGGCTTTTGAGTATGGAGTAATGAGCATCCCTACCCTCGTAATCTTCTATAAAGGTAAAGAGTATAAGAGATTTGTTGGTTATTATCCAGCTTTAGCTAGAGACTTGGATTATGCTCTAAAAACCCTCGTTTCCTGAATTCACTATAACCATCAACACATCAGGTATTTTTCCACTTCTTACGCATGCTTCGTATATTCTCCATACTCTTTTAGATGTGACCAGACCAGCGTAAAACCCCTGCTGCTCAAGATCATTCTTAACGCGATCTACCAGATCCCCGGGATGGATGAAAGGATCTTTAGCTAAAACTCTCATTAGTGCAGAGACTATGTCTATGTTTCGAGGATATGGTTTTTTGTTAGAACGGCCTCTTCCCATATTTCAACGCCTGGTCGGCTTACCTCCTTTTCCTCATCAGGCTCAGGTAAAAATACATTCTTCATCCCTCATGCTTCTTGGATGGATTTAAAAAAAAAGCTTAGCGTGATATAAGAATATATACTAACTCTTTCACATCCTCGTCGAACTCCTTGCGTAATACCTTCTCTCCTATTAGTCTTGCTATAATCCTGTAAAGCGTAGCTGGGGTTAGACCCCTGACCTTAGCCCACTCGTAAAGCTCTGACTTAGTAACTTTACCTCCCTTCTCCTCTACGAAGGATACTATGAGTTCTTCTTCAACAGGATAAGATTTACTTTCAACATGCATGTTTTCAACTTTGAGAAAAGCCAGAAGGTTCTCATTATGCTGGCTCTCCTTTGTCGAATCACGTCCCTTCTTTGATACCACAGTTAATAAGTTGAAATCATTTATAATTAAATATTATCATTTTCCTTCCAAATTTATTTTTTTAAATCTAAGTATCAGATCCCTGTCTTTGCCTATAAGGTCCCTGTAACTATTAAACTCTGCATCGCTAATAGTTCTAAAGAAGTCTGCTGCAATATAAGTCTCATCCCGAAAACTACCTATCCTGCCAAATACTTCTATGCAGTTATCTATGGGAAATGACCTCAACTTGTTTGCAACGTTGTTCCATGCTCGTACACGTGCATTACCCTCATCATCGATTATCATGATTTCGATAAATTTCCTGAAATCATGTAATTCTTTAACCTTGCCGGCCATACGAACTCTATTAACCTTTAAGTATACACCCTTATAGGTTAGCTTAAAAATCACCTCGAATCCCTTTTCCGAGATTTCAATTTTATTGATTTCATGTGGCAGCACTCTAATATACACTCTCCTGACGTCGAGTTCCCCCATACCTAAAGCGTTCTGCTAACGAAATAACCTTTTTTAACATAACCTTCAAAGGAAAAGCGGGCAGAACATGCCCAAAGTTAACACTAAACTTGTTTTATGGGATGAAGTAGTAGAATGGTGTAGAAAACTAGCTGAGAAGGTGAAAATGGATGGCTTTAAACCCGACGTTGTAGTAGCTGTTGCTAGAGGAGGCTACGTGCCTGCAAGGTTACTGTGTGATTTCTTAGATGTTCATGACCTAATAAGTCTGCAAATCCTGCATTGGGGAAAAGCTGCAGAAATTACAGCTGTGGCTCACGTCAAGTACCCATTCGTCATCGATCTCTCAGGTAAAAGAGTTATACTAGTAGATGATATTATAGATACAGGCGAATCTGTAATTGTTGCTAAAGATTATATACTCAATAAGTGGAAAACCGCTGAATTGAAAACCGCGGCTATGCAATGGATATCTTCAGTTGCTAAAATTAAACCGGATTTTTACGTAGAAGAAATTAAAGAATGGATATGGTACCAGTATCCTTGGACCAGGGCTGAGGATACTACAAATTTCTTTGAAAAAATTATAAAAGAAAGTGCTAAAGAGGAAAAAATCGAATGGACCTATGAAGAGTTGGTAAAAGAATTTAGAAACTGGTATGGAATAGACGTAGGAGAAACATATTATAAAATTGCTTTGAGCAGACTACTGGAAAATGGACTTATTGAACGACGTGGTGAACATTATATAGTGAGAAAACAGTGATCGATGGAGTCAAAGTCTATAAGGATGGAGGAATCGTAGTCGAGAGTAAAGGTAGAAAGATCTTAATTGACCCTTGCTCTATACCGGGCATTAAGCCAAGCGCAATCTTTGTTTCACATGCACATAGAGATCATTACAGCCTAAAAGTGCTGAAGACCTTGCGTGGAGTCCCTAAGATCATGAGCCAAGCTACGCGTGAGTTGATAGACCCTCATGGGACCCTTGATAACGTAATTATAGTCAACGGGGGATTGGTTGCTGAGCTTGAAGGATTAACCCTGGAGTTTCACGAGGCTGGACATATTATAGGGAGTTTACAGTTGAGAATCGATACTGGACTTAGAATAGTTTATACTGGCGATTTCTGTCTCGAGAAAAGAATCGTGCTTAGACCCGCCCCCGTTCTTAAGGCCGATGTTTTAATAATTGATGCAACTTATGGTCATCCTAATTATAGTCTTCCGCCGAGAGGAACTTTGTATAAAAAGTTGCTGGAGATTGCTACAGAGCGCGTGGAACTCGGCGAAAATCTTTCAATCGCGGCTAGGGCTTTAGGTACTGGACAGGAAGTTACTGCTCTTCTTTCCTTATCAGCTAAGTTAACCCCTTTGGTCGAGAGAAAAGTTGCAGAAAGGAACAAAGTATACGAGAAATATGGTGAAATTTTAGGCAACTATGCAGTCTTTGATAGGATTCCTCCTTCCAGCGGTATAACGTTAACTGCTCTGTCTCAGTCAACTCAAGGTGAATTGATATGTACCGGCTGGGCAATAAATACTGGTATTCCGATGTCAAGTCATGCAGATTACGATGATCTCCTGGAATACGTTAAGCTTAGTGACGCATATAATGTTTTCACATTTTCACGTTTCTCTAAGGTATTTTCAAAACATCTTTCAAAAGAATTAGGCGTCGCGGCTATCTCACTTTAACCAAGTTTTGCAAGTTAAAACGACAAATATTTTTATGGATAATATATTTCAATGCTGATGATAAAACCCAAGGAGAAAGCTGAAATTGGTATAATAGGAGGATCAGGGCTTTATGACCCCGCAATTCTCGAAAATGTTAAAGAATTGAAAATATACACTCCTTTTGGCTCGCCCTCTGACCTTATAACCATCGGTACATTAAAAGGTCGGAAAATAGCTTTTCTGCCCCGGCATGGAAAAGGTCATAGAATTCCACCACACCTAATAAATTATCGAGCCAACATATGGGCCCTAAAGGAGCTTGGTGTAGAAAGGATAGTATCGGTTAGCGCAGTTGGTAGTTTGCGCGAAGACTATAAACCGGGAGATTTCGTCAATACAGACCAGTTTATTGATATGACTAAAAACAGGGTATACACGTTTTTCGATGGTCAAACAGTTGCTCATGTAAGCATGGCAGACCCCTTCTGTCCTGAACTCAGAGAAATCGGAAGTAAAGTGGCCAAACGCCTGGGTATAACCATGCATGAAAGAGGAACCTACGTATGTATAGAAGGGCCAAGGTTCTCGACGCGGGCTGAGTCGAGACTTTGGAGAAAGTTTGATGCAGATATAGTTGGTATGACCCTAGTACCTGAAGTAAACCTGGCTAGAGAAGCTGGGATGTGTTTCGTCAATATAGCAATGGTCACGGATTATGATGTATGGGCTGAAAAGGCAGTAACCGCCCATGAAGTATCCAGGGTAATGGCCGAAAACATTGAAAAAGTGAAGAAACTATTGTATGAAATAGTTCCCGAAACACCGTTGGAACGCCGCTGCGGATGCGATAAATACTTAGGGGAAGCCGTTCTCTAGTTTTACATATTTTTACCCTGACTAAATTTTTATACGTTGCAAAGATGCCGATGTATGGATGCAGTCTGCGATTAAAGATTTCAGTCTAGCGTCTGAAGGCAAACTCAAGATAGAGTGGGCTGAGGCGCATATGCCTGTACTACGTAAAATTATGGTAACGTTCTCTAAAACTAAGCCTTTAGAGGGGCTCACTATAAGTGCATGCTTACATGTAACCAAGGAAACAGGGGTTTTAGTCCGGGCACTAACTGCTGGCGGAGCGGAGGTGTACTTGGCAGCAAGCAATCCATTGTCAACTCAGGACGATGTAGCGGCCGCTTTAGTTGAAGAGGGGATTCATGTGTATGCTTGGAGAGGTATGAGCACTGAAGATTACTACAAGGCAATAGCTCGAGTTGCCTCCGCTAACCCGGCTATAACTATGGATGACGGAGGCGATTTAACGGTTTTGATCCATAAGCTTTACTACAATGAAACGGGTATGGATGTAGAAATAGCTAAGCAGGTTATAGGAAAGTGCAAAATAGAGCATAATAGCGTAATAGGTGGAACTGAGGAAACGACGACGGGCGTTATTAGGTTGAAGTCCCTTGCTAAAGAGGGGAAACTGCTTTACCCGATAATTGCGGTTAATGAATCTCGTACAAAGTACCTCTTCGATAACAGATATGGAACAGGGCAAAGCAGCCTTGATGGTGTGCTTAGGGCAACCAACTTATTAATAGCGGGCAAAACAGTAGTAGTAGCAGGCTATGGGTGGGTAGGACGGGGAATAGCTTCCAGAGCTAGAGGATTAGGTGCGAGAGTCATCATAGTTGAGCCTAACCCGATAAAAGCTCTTGAGGCATACTACGATGGTTTTTACGTTACTGACATGGATGAGGCCGCCTCTTTAGGTGATATATTTATCACTGCCACAGGAAATACAGATGTTATTAGAGGAGAACATATTAGAAAAATGAAAGATTGCACAGTACTGGCAAATGCTGGGCATTTTAACGTTGAGATATCTGTAAGCGACCTAGAGCAATTAGCTGTCACTAAACGACAAATTAGGGACAATGTAGAGGAATATAAACTACCAGATGGGCGTAGGCTCTATCTGCTATGCGGTGGACGTTTAGTCAATTTAGCAGCTGCGGAGGGGCATCCCTCTGAAGTAATGGACATGAGTTTCAGTAATCAAGCATTAGCTGTCTATTATATAAACAAAAATAAAAATATATTAAAAAATAAGGTTTATAAACTACCTAAAAATATAGATTATAAAATAGCTAAATTAAAGTTATCCTCCTTACAAATAAAAACGGAGAAATTGACACTTAAGCAAAAAGAATATATAGAATCATGGAGACTTGGAACATGAAAATCAAGCTTGCTATCGCCTTTTTTACTGCATACCTTATTTAAAGTTTAAAAGTTGGGCTATTACAAGATTGTGGGTGGTCACCCTAAAAGAGAAGTGGCTAGTGTTTTCGGCATGGCCCTATGTTAACGCTATTCCACATTTAGGTAACCTTGTGGGTTCTATACTCTCTGCAGATATAGCAGCACGTTTCTTAAGAATGAAGAACGTTGAGGTAGTGTTCGCCAGTGGTTCTGATCAACACGGAACGCCGATAGAGGTGGAAGCTATGAAACGGAACATAAATCCAAAAGTTTTAGCTGATGAGATGCATGAACGAGTGACAAAATTGTTCGAAAAATGGAATATTTCCTTTGATATTTATACAAAAACTGAGAGTGAAATACATGTCAATTTTGTGAAAGATTTCTATGATCAAGTATATAAAAATGGTTATATATTTAGCGATATAGTTCAAGTATTATTCTGTACTAAAGATAAAATTTACCTCCCAGATAGGTTTGTCGAAGGTATCTGCCCCTATTGTCAGTATCCAAAAGCTAGAGGAGATCAATGCGATAACTGTGGTAGGTTATTAGATCCACTAATTTTAATTGAAGCGCGTTGTGTGCTATGTAATTCTAAACCTGTAATTAAAGAAAGTAAACATTGGTTTTTAGATTTATCAAAACTAACTGATAATATTAAAAACTATATTATTAATAATAATAACCTACCAGAAAACGCTAAAAACATGAGTATTCAGATGATAGAGGAAGGATTAAAGCCGAGATCTTTAACGAGGGATAATAGATGGGGTATTGAGGCTCCTTTTCCAGGTGCAGAAGGAAAGACAATCTATGTATGGATGGAGGCAGTCCTAGGGTATGTTTCGGCTGTCCAGGAATATTTCAAAAAGAGGGAACAACCTGACCGATGGAAAGAATTCTGGCTTGATAGAGAAACAAAAAGCGTATATTTCATCGGAAAGGATAACATACCTTTTCACACTATAATTCTGCCAGCTCTTTTAATCGCATCTAGAAAAGGATACGTTTTACCTTGGATTGTGGCTTCAACTGAATACCTTATGTTTGAAGGTGAGAAATTCTCGAAAAGCAGAGGAGTTGGAATATGGATTGACGAAGCTTTAGAACTTTTACCAGCAGACTACTGGAGGTTCTCTTTAATAGCCATGAGACCTGAAGTTAGAGACGTAAACTTTACCTGGAAAGGATTACAGGAAGTTATCAACTCGCAGCTAAACGATTCTATTGGTAATTTTATCCATAGAGTTTTGACCTTAGTTAAGCGAAGATTTAATGGTATTATCCCCGATCCCAAATCCCTTAGGGAAATCGATAGAGAAACTTTAGAAAAAGCTTGGTCTAAGGTAGACGAAATTGAAAAACATATGTTAGAATTTAGATATAAGAGGGCCTTAACTGAGATCCTAGAAATTGCTTCTATGGGAAACACATATATAAACTTACAGCGACCGTGGGAGGAGCCCTCCCCAGAAGCCGCTAAATCCCTCTTTACGGCCTGTAGCCTAGTGAAAACCCTTATTATAGTTTTAGCACCAATAATACCTGAAAGCTCACGAAGAGCTTGGGAAATGCTGGGTTATGAGGAAAAGGTTGAAGAAATTTTATGGGAAGAGGCAAAAACAACTATCCAACCTGGACTCAAGATACGCGATCCAGAACCTCTTTTCAGGAAACTTACTGACGAAGATATAGAGGGCATGAAGAAAAAGCTAGAATCGATGAGAGCAAGATGAAGTAAAGTTTTGGATTAGTTTTATACTAAGAGTTTCCTATTTTAGTCAAAGCTTATGTGTTATTGTCTTTCTTTACGCGAGAAAGTTTCCTTTAACAAAGCTGAACTTAATATATACAGATAATCAATCTACAATATCGCCTTCTAAATGAAATGGTGTAAAACTCTTTATTCTAATTTTTACCCAATCACCTATTTTCGCAGAATTTGCAGATAAGATCACTGGTTTATATGTGTCTGTTCGTGCTACTATGTAATCTCCTGGCCTTTCTTCAACTACTAAGGCATTTATAACTCTGTTAAGGTATTCAGAGTTCCTCTGAGCCGCGACCTTAATCGATATTTCAGAAAGTATTCTCGACCTTCTTTTCTTCTCTGGCTCGGGGACTTGTGGATTCATAATATAGGCTGGCGTGAATGGTCTAAATGTGTATCTAGCTAGATGAACCTTATCGAATAACAGCTCTTCAATTAACTTAACACTATTCATAAATGCTTCCCATTTTTCGCCTGGAAACCCTACTATTATGTCTGTGACGATGCTCAAATCCTTTAACTCGTTTCTTAAGTATGTTACGATGTATTTATACTCAGCGACCGTGTACTTTCTACCCATAATTTTTAGTACTTCTTCATCGCCAGACTGCACTGGTAGGTGTACGTACTTGTAAATTCTGTCGTCCTTCATTAAACATGATAACCTATCCACAAACTTCTTTACAAGCCAAGGTTCCATCATACCAATTCTTATTCTGTAATCGCCTTCGACGACGCTTAGAATTTCCTCCAGTAAATCTGGTAGGTTAATACCTAAATCTAATCCATAAGCTGCTAAGTCCTGGCCTGTCAAGTAAACTTCTTTAGCTCCCATTCTAACAGCTTCGTCAATCATATTAACAGCTATTTCCGGGTCTAAGCTAATTACTCCTCTTCTGACGATGGGCTCCACGCAGAAGCTACAGGCTCCAAGGCAACCAGCTTGTATGGGTAAGACGTACCTAAAGTCTCCAGTATATTTAGGAATGAGTAATTCCTTACCATAAACCCTAACCAAGAAAAGATAGTCTCCTCTTAGAAAATTACGAAGTTTGCTCATAGACCCAGGTTCTATTAATGATGCATTAGGTGCCGTTTTCAATATTTGATAGGGACGAATATTAACTAAACAGCCTGTAACTGCGATCCTAAGGTTCCTCTTACTTAGAAACTTCAGCCTTTCAAGAGCTTTTCTTTCACTCTCTGCCCTTACCGCACAGGTAATAAGAATAGCTGCTTCGGCCTCATCTAAAGTATTAACCACATTACCGCCTTCATTTATCACCATCTGTACTACTACATCAGCTAATGCTTTGTTTAACCAACAACCATAGCATTCCACATATACTCGCATTTCAAAACCCATTCACTTGAACTTTAAAAACTCCACAGTTTAAGGTATACGCGATAAATACTCTTAGACGTCACTCTTAACTAGATGGCAAGGGTTTTTAAAGTGTAAATAGCACTGGGCTGCAGGGGGTGAAAAGTGCAACGTTATACATATGCTATCATAGCGATAATGGCATTAACTGTATGTGTAAAAGCTTTCGGTGATGTTGACTTAGAACTAAATGTTAAGCCAGATATTCCCTATATTATAGAGATAATTAACCTAAAAACATCTCCAGTAAAAACTCTCAGCTTTAATTTAAGTAAATTTGTCAAATATATTGTATATTCAGCCGCATTATCCGATGAGGAAGTAGTTAAAGGGAATTGCGAAAATGGGATAATTAGTTTCCAGTTCAAGATGGCCCATGAGGAATTCAAAATCGCATTTGTGTTGCATACCGTTAATAAAACTGATACATCTAGCCAGATTACTATACCTTTACCCTTAGCACCGCTTGAACAAGGATCCAACTTCACATTGCTAATTTACGAGTTACCCTCGGATCCGGTAATAAACAATCCATACTTGAACTTTTCAAAGGGATTCGATTCTGCCCTTGGATATTACCTTAGATATAATGGCTCAGCTCCTTCAGGCTCCCTTTATCCAATCGAGCTTGAAGTCAGGTACTCTAACCCAAGACCGGTAATAGACAGCATTGTTAGAACAGTAAAGATAGAAAAAGAACAAGTAATTTTCACAGATAATTATACGCTTGTAGGCTTTTTTGATCAAGAGTCCAGTAATTTAGAATTATTCTACCCCGGTAACTTCATTATAAGTAGCGTAATAGGGCTTATGGGAGTCTACCCTTCTACAAGTTATAGCGTCGATTCACTTAATAATTCATTAAAACTATCTGTGAAATTGATGGCTCCTCCGCGCCGAAGTGGCGATCGCGCTTACCTTACTGTTACTTTAAAGACTCCATATAAATGCAGTGAAAACGGCTGTGAGCTTCCACTCTCGGTAGCCGTAGGGCACTATGTAAATAACTTAACAGTAATGCTAAGAGTGCATGGAGAACTTGAGTTTCAAGGATTAAAGCCAATTAATTTAAAGTCTGTTCAAAGCGACACAGTATACATACTTGGTTCATTTAATTTGCTAAATAACGAATTTTCTAATATTAAAGTTTGGGTGAAACCCAAACTTGCAACTAAGCTTTCCCCACTCTACACTGTCACACTACTATTAGTTGCTGTTATAGCTTTGTATATAGGATTTACTAAAACTAAGAATATTTTTTCCGCTAAGCAACCTGCTAGTACTAAAGTGGTCGAGAAAGTCGCTCCACCGCAAGAAGTTGTAGATACTGTAATAGATATAATTACACTGCTTAGAAATTGGTTAGACGAATGTTTAAAGTTAAGTGAAGGTAAGATTACTATGCGTGACTATAAACAAATAGTAAAAGAAAATAGAAGAAAATATGACTCATTAAGATTTAAAATCGAGAAAATTTCAATGGAATTAGCTGATGATAATATGAAATCACTAATTAAAAATCTCAACGAAAAATCATATTCGTTGGTTAAGATATTTCAACAATTCGAAAACTTAAGAATGATATACGATAGAAGAACGATAACAAGAAAAGAATACGAACGACAAATCGCACCACTAAAGGAGAACGCTCAGGATATCTTAGATTCACTTGAATCTTTATTGAAAGCCTTAACGTAAAGTCCATTTTTATCGATCTATTTATTCAATTCTGTTTATCGCCAGTCAAGAATTCTTTGGTACAAATAAAGAAAAGTACACTGGTGCGGGGGCCGGGATTCGAACCCGGGCAGGCCTCCGCCAGCGGAGATCCCCTCTACCAATTTTACCTCTGGTAGATCCTAAGTCCGCCCCCTTTGTCCTAGCTCGGGCACCCCCGCTAAACCTAGCTAACCAATCCAGGTAATAAATTTTCGGTATATTGCGACGACTCAGCCAAATGCCTTTCGGTCACTTCTCACCGTAACTCTGTTTCCTCATTTGCCGTCGCAGAGTTAATTCTCGATTGAGAAATAAAACCTTGCCTTTATTAACTTGTTACTCAATTAACCTGGATACTGTGATAATATCTACTTGACTTACTCCAGCGACGTCAGCTAATAGTTCTTCTAGATTTGTTGTACCTCCTTCGATGCTTTCAGGCATGGCTATCCAGAGATATATAGCGTTTATACCGAATGCTACTGGTTCAATTCTACTTTTCAAAACTTCATATAATTCTCGGGGAAGCTTACCTTTTACTGCTTCAATGATTTTCTCAGGCGGAGTATCTACATCATCTGGGAGAATTTTCACGATCGTTACCACCCGTGTCATGTTTATCCCCCTATGGACCTGCAAATCCACATTTAGGGCATTGGTATGTGTTACATTGTTTTCGACATTTCTCGCATCTCCAGATCTCTACTTCACCGCAGTTAGGACAGCGAAATCTTACACCCCTCTCGTATGGTGCTATAGGTTTGTGACATGACGAGCAGAGTGGTATTTTAAGGCTAGTCATAGGAGGCCCTCAACTGCTCTATTTATAAATCTTGGCCAATAGTGGCTATTTTGTCTGCCTTAGATAATCACCAGTAGGGGTTCCCCCTGCTTCACAACCATGCCTTCCTTAACAAATAACTCCTTTATAATTCCCTGTTTATTAGCTCTGACCTCTATCCTAGTTTTCATGGCTTCTAAAATCGCAATCGTATCACCTTGCTCTACTTTATCTCCTACCTTTACTTTAATTTCAATAACTTTTCCAGTAATCGGTGCGTTAATAGCTCCCTCAATTCCACTGACCGTAGGCTCTGTAGAGACGCTTTTAACAACCCCGGTTTTTAGCGCTTGAAGTAAAACTTCTAAATCACTAGATCCTTCTTCTACTTCTACCTCAACATCGAATTCCTCGCCGTCTATTACTACCTTAAACCATCGTTTCATAAGTAGGCACCTTCAAAATCTGAACATGCTTCCAATTTTGCTATCAACCCCCAGAGTCTGGAAGCTGACTGCGAAGGCTTCTTAGATTTACTTTTTTGTCTAGAAGATAAAATGAAGCAGGTTACTGCCAATAAGGCCGCCAGCCTTCGCTGCTCTTCGTCTGTTTTCAAACAGGTGGCACCCCATGCTTTTTAGAAGGACAGGGTTTCCTCTCCCTTTTAGAGAGAAGGAAATTTAGAGTCTGTACTAATACGCTCCTTGTCTCGCTGGGGATTAGTACGTTATCAATGTATCCTCTACCTGCTGGAAAATATGGATTAGCAAACCTGCTTCTATACTCACTAACAAAGCTTTTGATTAACTCTTCTCTCTCTTCGGGATCGGCTTTTTCCAGCTTATTTTTATGTATAATTTCAACTGCTCCTTCAGGACCCATTACCGCTATTTCGGCACTTGGCCAAGCATAGACGACGTCTGCTCCTAAATGTTTGCTTCCAAGAGCTATATATGCGCCTCCATAGGCTTTACGGATAATAACTGTTACTTTTGGTACTGTAGATTGCGCATAAGCATGTATTATCTTTGCACCATGGCGTATAACGCCCCCATGTTCCTGAATCGTACCTGGCAGAAAGCCAGGTACATCTACAAAAGTGAACACCGGAATGTTAAACGCGTCACAAAACGTCACAAACCTCGCAATCTTATCCGAACTATTTATGTCCAAGCTACCGGCCATGAACGTAGGTTGATTAGCAACCACACCAACTACGTAACCAGCGAGCCTCGCGAATCCTGTGATGGCATTTAACGCGAAGAGTTCTTGGACTTCAAAAAAAGATTCCCTATCGAATACTCGAGTAATGATTTCCCGCATGTCGTAGGGTTCCTCTGGATCGTCTGGTACTATACTGTTTAATGTTTCATCCTCTCTATTTGGATCATCCCCTGTATCCACGTACGGTGGATCCTCTAAGTTGTTCGACGGCAGATAACTCAGAAGTTTCTTTATTAGATAGATAGCATCCTTGTCATCATTCGTAACAAAGTGTGCTACACCGCTTTTTTCAGCATGTACTTCGGCTCCACCTAAGCTTTCAAACGTTACATCCTCGCCAGTAGCTGCTTTTACTACCTTAGGTCCTGTGATGAACATGTAACTGGTTTTCTTGACCATAATAATGAAGTCTGCTAAGGCTGGAGAGTAAACCGCACCGCCTGCACATGGACCCATTATTGCTACTATTTGAGGAACTACCCCGCTCGCCATCACATTCCTATAGAATATTTCACCGTAGCCTTTAAGTGAATCAACTCCCTCTTGAATGCGCGCCCCTCCAGAGTCATTTAAACCTATAATAGGGATTCCTAGTTTCATAGCTAACTCTATTAAATGGGCTATCTTCATGCCATGCATTTCACCCACACTGCCACCCATGAACGTGAAATCTTGAGCATATACTGCAACTTTGCGTCCATTTACTTCGCCTATTCCGGTAATTACTCCATCTCCATAAGCTACCTTACTACTCATGTCCAGCTCTGTAGCTCTATGTGTGACCAGACACTCAAGCTCAACAAAAGTACCTTTATCGACTAAAAGCTCTACTCGTTCCCAAGCTGTAAGCTTGCCAGATTCATGCTGCTTTCTTATCCTATCGATGTCGCCTCCAAGCCTAATCCGTTCTTTAAACTGTTTGAGTTCTTCAACTCTGCGCAAATTAGCCTTCACCTTATCTCATTAACCCAAACTTCATAGAAATTGGTTCCGATCCTAACCTTAACTAATTTAGCTCCTTTGCTAGCCATTTCGCAGGCAAGTTTCAAATGCCTGAGCACTTTAGTAAGAAGCCCTTCGAGCATGGTTGTATTGTCAAGCGACTTGAGGTATTCGTGCAAGAATTTCTCAGGTATATATCTGGCTTGCAGGTCAGGGGTATGAGTAAACTCGCAGGCAGTAGCTATAGCATTATTCTTTCCAGTCGTGTCCAGCATTTTAAGACCTTTCAATGCAACATAAACTAAACCACCTTGAGTTACTACCTTTACGACTTTATTTGGAGGAATAGGAAGAGCTCGCCACGGTTTGTAAAATCGTTCACCAATTTGCACAGTACTTTGACCAGCCACTGCAGCTAAAACTGGTGCGCCGCAACGAAATACCAGTTCACCTTCAACTTCTATTACCTCGTTACTTAGGCTGTTTCCAACTAGGGCATTGGATACAGCACATAGAAAAGGTTCAGTGGCTACACTGGTAGTTACTAGGCGGATGCCATTACCATCTAAAATCTCAAGTGTAACTCTACGAGATTCGACAAGCGACGGTAATGCTTTAGACTCTGAAAGCATCAACGGGTTAGATAGCTAGGGATATAAAAGGAATTCTGATATGCTTCCGCCGTAAAATTTAATTTAGATCTTCACGCTTCAGTTTATAGAAAGTTTCATGGGGCTCAGTCTGGTACCAGTATGCCACGCTGCTATAATCTGCTGCGACTTCATTCCACTCTCCGTGAGGTGCTACAACTTCAATATGCTGCTTAAAAGGTATAGGATCTGGAATGTGAAAACGATAAGCTGCTATCTCACCTCTCTCTTCATCTTTATGCAGAAGGCCGTGAAAGGGAGCCACGAATGTTCCTCCAGTAAAGTACCAACCTGAGAGGAAATAATCCTCTGTACCTGTGGCACTATATGCGACCTCGCCATCAGCAAATATAGTTATGTTACCTTCAAGGAATCCCAATCCTCCAATTATAGGTCTTTTAAAGCTCAGACTACGCATAAACAAGTAAGTACCTACATAGTGACCCGTGCCACGAGATCTAAGCACGGTATAGGCTTCTCCCAGACTAGTCTCTTTTTCTCTATGCCATATAGCATGGAACCTTCCCATCTCTTCCACTTCGACGTTAGAGTAATAACCTATGATGTAATACAACGAAGAGACCTCTTCTACTCCTAGATTTTCGATTTCGATTCTAGCTTTCCTAAAGGGCATAGGCAAGTAACAGTAGAAACCGCCACTGCTTAATCCTAATGGCAAGGGGTGCGCGTTCTCAGTCAATGATGGCTGAGGGGAAAAAGCCCTATGACCTTGTAAGAAAAAGTCTCCTAAGGGGGTTTCTATGCTAGGTTCGCCCTCGTTATCCCACCACGCCCTTAAAATCACGTTCCGGAGAAACCTTCGATCAGCTGCACTTATAGTTATCCACATGCTTACAATTATCCCGGGTTCACTAAGCTTGAATATATCCAGTTTTTGTCCGGGTTCAATCGAATAATAGTCCAATCGCGCTCCCTTTTCAATTTGACGTATTAAACCTCTCTTTCCCCAGTGTTCTAACCATTCTCTAGGAAGCTTATCCCGTATATTTGTTACCTCCTCCTCAGAAAGTGTATGTGTACTAGATACGTATTTCATTTTACCTTGCTTAAGCTTTGGAAGGTCTGTAAGCATGCGCGAAACGCTTAGTTCATGCTAAAAAGGGTTGCGTTTATAATCTAAGTTAGTCAAAATTTAATACTTAAGTTTTATATTATTAAGCTATTTCTATGAGAGAAATTTTAATAATATTTAAGGTTATAAAGTAAAAATAAAATTAACCTTCGCTCATTGATCAATTAACCCTTTCTCTCTAGTATTATTTCTATGGCTGATACTATTCTTTCCTTTCCCGGCTCGCCAACTTTTTCGCTAGTTATATTAACGTTTTTAATATCGACTTTTCCTTCCATGAATCTGCGTACTACTTCAGCTGTATCAACGGCTTTTGATATAGATCTCCCTCTAGCTTTCAATGTTATGCGCTTGCTGCCTAGTGTGAACTGCGTTACTGCAGCTAAAACGTAGCTTGCAACTGGTTTCTGCCCTATCAATATGGTACCCTCCGACGCTGACATGTTTAATACCACCTCTTGGGTCGCTTTAGGGGAGTCTACAGGGTGATATATTTTTTCCCTTTTTTGATTTATTATTCCCGGTCTTCTTCTAGAGGAAGAGAATAATAATACTCTTTAATCCCCTTTAAGTACCTATCGAGCCTAGAGCCTTCCTTATTTACCCTGGGCCGCAGAGTGTCAGGGTCTCTTCGAAACGTAACATCTAAATCTTCGAGAAGCTTGTTAAAGCCTTCACGCATACTTAGGGGGGGAGAAGAGAATCCTCGATCCCCTGGTTCACCCGAGAACACCATTATTGAATCTGCTAAAAAGTCTTGTGCAACTAGATCATGTTCGACAACTAGTGTGGCCGCCCCGCGATCCTCTGTAAGATGCTTGATAACTCTAGCTACTGCATACCTCTGCTCAATATCTAGATAAGCCATAGGTTCATCGAGTAAATATACCTCAGCTTCTTTCCCAAGCGCAACCGCTATGGCTACTCTTTGCAATTCTCCACCGCTGAGCTCTGATATATCGCGTTCCATAAATTTATTAACTGAAAGTGGCAGGAGAAGCTCGCTCTGAACAAAGCTTGATCCTGTATCCACACCGGCTTTAACTAGCACTTCCCTAACGCTACCTCCCGTCTCTAACCTAGAAATCACTTGGGGCTTATAGCTAATTTTCAGACCATGTCCTACTAAAACTCCTCCCCCATCAGGTTGCAGCTCTCCCACGAGCATCTTGACAAATGTACTCTTTCCGATACCATTCGGTCCCACTACTCCAACAACCTCGCCAGCATAGATCTCGCCTGCTTCTACAGTCAATTCGAAAGTTCCAAGTTTTTTATAAAGAGTATCCCATTTAACAACAACAGCTTCAGGCGCGTTGCGCCTTTCAGGTGGCTTAACGTGGAATTTTATTTCATACTCCCTGAATCTTATATTTTCTTCCTTTAAAACTCCTTTTAGGAATGTATTAATGCCCACTCTAACGCCCCTTGGCAAACTAACTATGCCATATGCTCCTGGTTCGCCATAAAGGACATGAACTAAATCACAAAGATAGTCCAGCACCGCAAGATCGTGTTCAACCACTACTACGTACTTACCAGTGGTTGCTAAAACCCTTATAGAACGAGCTACACGCAGCCTTTCCCTGACATCAAGATAGCTAGAGGGTTCATCAAACATATAGACGTCGGCTTCTCTACACATTGTTGCAGCAATGGCTAGCTTCTGCAGTTCACCACCACTAAGATACGCTACCTCCCGGTCCCAAACTCTATCCAATGCTAATCTCTCCTTCAGCTCGCAGGCAACACCTCGTTCATCAATTTTCTCAATAATTTGGCGTACAGTACCTTTTACGTAGCGAGGTATCACGTCAATCTCCTGAGGTTTTCGAACTGTTTTAATGCGTCCTTCAGACAACTTTTGAAAATAGGGTTGAAGCTCAGATCCTCTAAAGAATTTGATTATTGTATCCCAGGAACAGTCTTCATTCACGTTGCCTAAGTTGGGTTTCAGCTCACCCGCTAGGATCTTAAGAGAAGTCGATTTACCTACTCCATTGCTGCCTATAATTCCGATAACCTGCCCCATTTTTGGTATTGGTAGTCTAAAGAGTTCAAATCCATTAAGGCCATACCTATGCACTAATTCGGAACCGAGTTTCTCAGGTAGATTAACTATATGTATGGCGCTAAAGGGACACTTCTTCACACATATACCGCAGCCGACACATAGTTTTTCGTCTATCCTCGCTATTTTATGCTCTTCATCTACCCATACACATTTTGCCCCAGATCTATTAATGGGGCAAAACCTTACACATTCTGTTCCACATTTAGAGGGTCTGCATAACGCACGCTCAACTATTGCTATTCTCATCAAATATCCCCAAAAGTACAGCTTTGCTTCTTACTCTCCTTCGCTTTCCATAGATTCTAAGAATATTTCATAGTACTCCTTTAACAACTCCCTTTCTTCTTCTATTTTTTCTTTATCCCTTTTATCAGAAGATTCAAGAACTACTAACTTGCCTCGTTTGTCAAGCGATATTTCTTCCCTTTGCATGTAACCTTGCTTAGCAGCGACTTCTTTCTTATAACCACATTTTTTACACACTAAGTACTTTTTACCCTCATCCTGCTGAGGGACCATCAATGAGCCACATTTAGGACAAAACTCCACTTTAAATCCCCGCAATTCAAAACAAAATTGAAATTAGCTATTAAATATTTCGCACCAAAATCAAGCAGAAATCTCGACTGTTAACTTTATATCTAATGGCAACACTTTTATTAATACGCTCAGACGAGGTCTTTGGGGGGGAGATTGTCGGAAAAACCTGAATACGTTGTTGTTGCAGAAGATCTACATAAGTACTACCAACTTAGAGGCGAAACTGTTAAGGCGCTTCGTGGAGTAAACCTTAGCATTAAGCACGGAGAATATGTCTCTATCCTAGGTCCTTCAGGCTCCGGTAAAACCACCCTTTTCAATATGATCGGCGGGCTGGATAAACCTACACAAGGTAAGGTAATTTTAGATGGGCGTGACTTGGCTTCGCTGACTTCTAGGCAACTAGCATGGGTGCGTTGTCACAGGATTGGATACATATTCCAAACTTTCAACTTAATTCCTGTACTTACAGCTTTAGATAACGTTGTAGTTCCGATGATTTTTGCTGGCGTTTCAAGGCGTGATAGAGAGGAGAAAGCAAAGAAACTACTCGAACGTGTTGGCTTAGGTGATAGGGTTTATCATAGACCTACAGAGTTGAGTGGTGGTCAGCAGCAGAGGGTAGCTATAGCCCGTGCTTTAGCCAACGACCCCGCAATCATCCTAGCAGACGAACCAACTGGAAACCTCGATCTTCAAACAGGACTCAGAATAGTGCAATTACTTAAAGAGTTAAACGTAGAGAAAGGCGTGACGGTGATAACTGCAACTCATGACCTAAAGATGATTGATGTAAGTGACAGGATAATCTGGATTAGAGATGGCACGGTTGAACGTGTGGAAGAACGTGCCGCTATAGAGCTAGGGACAGAAGAACTAGAACTATAAAATGCTAGAAAAATTCAACTTAATAGCTTCGACGTATAGGAGGAGGGAACATGATCTACTTAGCGAGTTATGGTATTTTTTGAGAGAACTGGGTGACTATAAAGTAAAGGCTAGCACCACAGGATTACCTGGTTTGACCGTTTTGCAAACAAGTCTTAACCCGGTAGAAGTAATTGAAACTATAGAGAAAAAAACTGTATCGGAGCCATGGTACTTCAGGTATCTATTGAAGATAGAGCCTATAGAGAGTTGCGTTAATTCGGATATAGAAGCTATTAAACAAGCAGTGTTAGAACTTGCAGCTGAAAAAATAAAGAAAACTGACAGTTATAAAATAGAAATTAGAAAGCGGTTAACAAGCATTTCTAGAGATGAAATAATTAATACAATAGCTCCTATTTTTACAAATAAAGTAAGCTTAGATAACCCCGATAAAATAATACTGATTGAAATTATAGGGTATAGGACGGGGGTAGCCATAATCGAGCCTAAACATATAGTTTCCATTCAACGTTTACGCCGTCAAACTGCTCAATTATAAATCAACGAGATAAATATTCTAGAGCCATTCTAGATAATAAACATTTTTCGATAGCTTCAAATAAATTTTCGGAATATGTAGTCATAATTTCATTTTCACTTATATTTAACATTCTTTGAATAAGTTTCAATTTCTCATCTGAACAAACATATTTTACTACTTTTAAGTTTAATGTGTTAGTTATTTTATTCATTCTTTCTAATAATTTATTCAAATCATAGTCACTATCTACTAACAAAACTTGGTTAAGTCCATTGACAGGTTGACAAATAGATAGAGCTTTCGATATATCATTGGTTGCAGCAATAAAGAGCATAACTTCAATGTGAAAAGTTCGTGCGACATTGCGTTTTTTCTCGTAAGTTTTCAGTGCATAAGCCATCGCTATTAAAACATGGCTTATGCTGACAATGGCACTCGGATTTATGACAACTATTCTTGTGCCGTTATTTTGCCTAATAACGTCGAGTAATTCTTCAATATGTAGACCTTCTTCCGGCAGGGACAGTAGATATGCGATGACATAGACTTTCTTATCGTTTATTAATGTCGTTAAAAATTCTATATTATTACTATTAGTATTTATCACCATACACTTTTTCCAAATTTTTTAGTTCATATAGAGCACCCTCGATGTCTGCAGGTAGACCAAGTGCTTTCGCTTCTAAACCCATCGCGCATATGAGGGCCATTAATTCCCTTAAGGGCATCCATCCCATTACACCAATACGAATAATTGAATCTTTTAATCTACCTAAACCGCCGGCTATTTGTATATTGTATACTTCAGCCAGCTTCTTTCTGAACGTTTGCGGATTAACATTAGTAGGGATTTTAAATGATAAAACTGTTCTCGACCTATACGGCTCTTTTACAAAAGGCTTGAAACCAAGCATCTCGAAGGCCTTATAAAGTGATGGAGATCTTTCAACATGTAATCGAACCCATTTATTTATTCCAAAATTGATGATTTTAACTAAAGCTGAATTTAGCGAAGAAAGTAGCGTTACAGCAGGAGTAAATGGAGTCTCAGATCGTTTTGAATACTCCAAGTACCTGTTAATATCAAAGTAGGAAGTTTTAGCGCTTCTCAGGGAGGAAATAGCATCGTTGCTTAAAACTATAAATGATATTCCTGGGGGAGCAGATAAACATTTCTGGGACGCCCCGGCTAGGGCGTCAATACCCCATTCTTCTATCTTTAACTCATCGCCTCCCACAGCTGATACCGCGTCAACGAGAGTTAAGATACCTTTGGATTTAGCTTCCCTACAAAGCTCGCTGATGTAGCTAAGCCTAACACCAGGAGAAGTATCATTGTATACCATTGCTATCAAATCCGGCTTAAAATAATCCATCTGCTGCAGAACGGTATCTAAACTTGGCGCTGAGCCGGATTCAGCGGCAACTATAGAAACTTCTGAACCATACATCTTCAAAGCTTCAGCGAATCTGCTGCTGAATTCCCCTGTTGCCGGTACTAGAGCTTTACGGCTCGGACCAAAATTGGCAGCTAATGCTTCAACAGCTCCTGTACCTGAGGCCGTAAAAAGTATAATTGTATTGCTGGTCCCAAGTAAAGTTCTGAGATTGCTTACAAGTTCTTCATATAATTTATGAAAACTTTCAGATCTATGATTGATCACGGGTTTCGCTGACTCTAATAGTATATCGTAGGCTACATTTACAGGACCTGGTATGAAGAGGATGTCCTCCCAGCCCATGTTAATTACTCTAAATCCACTTCTATTTTTTCTTTTATTTGGTACTTACACTGCATTACATATTGCTCTAGCCCCAATGTACTCAGAAGAGAACCAAACTATTAAGCAAGGTTTTTACACTAACCTTTATTGTGGATAAAAGACCTGTAATAACTTTGCTTACGGGCTTCGGCTACAAGGATCACTACGTTGCCGCGGTGAAAGGCGTAATTTTATCTATTTGTCCTGAGGCTAACATTACTGATATCACTCACAATATACCAAAGTTTGACATACTAACTGCATAGTATTAAGAGCAGCTATACAATACTTTCCTGTTGGAAATATTCATGTAGCTGTCGTCGACCCGGGAGTAGACACACCTAGAAAAGAAATTCTTTTCAGAGCTAGAAACTATATATTGGTTGGACCTGACAATGGTATGTTAACCCTAGCAGTTGTGCGAGATGGTATTAAAGAGGTTAGAATGATTGAAAATCTTAAATTAACTTTTTTGAAAATATAGCATACCTTCCATGGACGAGAAATTTTGCTCCCGTAGCAGCACATCTGGCTAGAGGTGTACCTCTGGTTGAAGTGAGTAGAGCCATTAACGAGATAAAACTATCAAGTTTTACGAAAACACTCGTTAAGGGAAAAACCATTAAAGGTGAAGTATTTTATGTTGATGAATTCGGAAATATTGTATTTTAAACATTGAAGAAGAGCTTCTCCATGAAGTCGAGATAGGTTGTAATACCCTTCTCTATGCGGTTTTTCGGGTCAACCACTTTAAAACTAAAATTATTGCCTTCCTATGGCTATGCAAAAGAGGGGGGCCCGCTATTGTTAATTAACAGTGAAGGTTTTCTGGAATTGGCAGTAAACAAAGGCAATGCTGCAAAAATATTTGGATTACGGCCAGGAGTTAAAGTAAATTATAGTAAATGTGTTTCCTAAGGGGCATTCCAGGGTTACGGACAACTGTAGAAAAACTTAATGGCACCTCGCAGAACGTAGATCACGTGAGCGACTAAGGTCTAAACCCTATGCCATCTACAACGACTTTTACCGCTGTATTTAATCTCTCAAACGCATACTTTGAGCCGGTTAACAGGTTACACAACCAAAGAGCGGTTTCAGCATGGCTCGTTATCCCGCTGGCTATCACAGAAGACCGGCCTTTAGCTAATGACATGTATATAATAATATTATCTAATGCGTGGGAATCCACTAGAGCCTTTGACTTGAGAGCAGCGACTAGTTTTTCAGCAGCTTCGCGACCAACAGTTTCGGCCTTTTTGTTTTTTTCACCGAGCGAGTCGCCACCTACAAGCCCATGGTCAAATTTTGCCCATAATACAATCCCGCTACCTATGCCCACAGCAGGGGTATCGATATCAATTGTAATTTCTCGTAAATATTCTCCATATCCCTTTTGTTTTAAATACTCAATAGCGGCTTTAGCTTGCCTCTCAGCTACGTGGCTGGGTAAGTTGGAGGAATAGGATATTCCTTCAATTGTTAGAAATTCTCCTCTACTCTCAAGTGATACCGGCGTTAACGGGTAAGAGGGGGTAGCCTTTACTTCAACTAACCCTCCTCCTTGAGGATAATAGCCTAACCTGTGAACTTTTAACTCAACTTTAACACCAAAATTTTCCAGAAGAGGGAAAAGAACATTTTGCATGTATTGAATCGGTGGAGCCCATTTAACATTCGTGCCGCCTTTAACTCTAAGTGTCAATTCACCTTTTGCCGCGATCAAGACGGGGAGTATAGCCTGGAGTAGAAGAGAAACACTACCTGCTGTTCCAATATCCACCTCATAGCTACCGCTTTTAGGTTTACCAGCCGGTTCTACTAATATCTCTGAGGATCCTATGAATAAGCCATTAACTTTGGCTCCTATGAGACCCGCTATAACCTTCACTGCAGTTAAGTGTTGAGCACGTAAGCCAGGATTGGATCTCTTCGCTCTAACGTTATAAACTCTAACTTTTTTGCCGAGTAAAGCGGCTAAAGCTACACTGTATCTAAGTAATTGACCGCCGCCTTCACCATAGGAGCCATCAATTTCTATAATCTCCATCATGCCTCTAGACTGTTAGATACCGACTCTACTAAAAATCCTTCTTTTCAATCATCTGCTTTGTTAGAAAAATTCTTTGCAATACTGTTAACGTTGTTAACATTAAAATAATTAAACATACCACTCCTCCAGCTACCTTACTAAAGTGGGCTACTGTTAAAGCAATAACTTTCGAAACTACTCGCTCTCCTCTTTCCATCAATCCTTTACCCCTCAGTTCAAACCCTAATCCCTCAGCTCTTGCTCTTGTGTAGCTAACTAGAAACTCTGCAGTAAGCAAGGCCAATGTCATTTCTGGGGACATCAACCCACTAACCATAAGTGCTAACGTATATATTGCATCACATACTCTATCAGTAGTTGAGTCGAGAAAAGCCCCGAACTTTGTAACTATATTCTTTTTCCTAGCAACATAGCCATCAAGCGAATCAAATACTCCTGAAAGAGTTATTACCCCGGCTGTGATCATAGGATCTACACTGTAATAGGCTGTGAGAAGAGCAAATATTGATATAAGTAATGCCAGCAACGTAATCGCATTTGGTTCTAACGGTACCCTATCACCTATCAACCTTTCTAATGCTTGTTCTACCAGCTTTCTATACTTTTCCAACATCTATGCTTCCCTTACGTGCTTGGAGTAAGAGAATAGCCTGTGCTAGATCGCCTCCCACCTCTTGCAAAGCTTTCCTAGCTTCTTCTATGCTAACACCTGCCTGCTCTGCTACGAGGCTAATATCTTCCTCTGAAAATTCCTCTGTAGCTTCTTCCTTTTTGATTATTTCGACTTCTCGTCCTGTTACTTGGTATATTTTTTCTCCCTGTACCTCTAGCACCATTACTTTGGGCTCTTCGATTATCAATTCTTTATTATCAGATATTACTATTATCACTTTCTCGCAAAAAATTTCTTGCATTTTAACTCCCATTCTTCTCATTAATCTTTCATATTCTCTCGGCGAGATCCTTCGCAATTTTCCTCACCCCACCGAGGATGGCCTCTCCCAGCTCAATAATTCTTTCTTTGGCTACTAGAGAAGCTACGCGCCCCCCTAGATCATCAACGACGTCTGCTCTATCTATGAGAACTGAATCGCTTGTCGCTATAGCGTATTCTTCATGTAGCCGAATGAGATAATTATCTGCGCTAGCATTTGTTAAAGCTTTACCCTCAAGTCCCAGTTTCTTTAAAAGCCTCTCCACCAGTAAGGCAAACTCGCCGCTTCGGCTAACCTGAGAATCGAATACAATTATCAGTTTACCGGGTTGAACAATCTTGTATACGTACATGAGTAAAACATACAGAGAGGTATATAGGAGTGGACTAATCCTTACCTTCCTGATAGTGGTTGCCAAGTCCCGCACAAATCCATCGCTGGCATGCAAGAGGGTGTCGCCGATAAGAGCTGATTGAACTGTTGAGAGAACGTTGAAACCATCGATGGCAAGCATATCTCCTTTGCATTCCTTTAACTTTCTTCTTCTCATAAAAGAAGTAACTGAGTCGAAAACAGTCCTATAGAGAGCAACCCTCTCTACTCTGCTTAAATGCCAACGAGCAGTTACTGCATCAAGAGCCACCTTACGGTTATAGCCCCTCTCCAACAACCAGAAGAAGTCAATCCCAGCATTAACTAGATCACTGGAAAACTTTAGATTTATTCGACTAAAATTTTCATCTAAATAGTGCATTTTTCAGAGCTGTAACGAACGCTTCCACGTTTTCGACTTTACCTGTGACCAAATCGCTTACACCGCCTCCTTTACCCCCTGTAACCTTCAAAACTCGTTTGTTTACCTCTCTAGCATCTATACCCTTGTAGACCAATTCATTCCCAATTTTAATTACATAATCTCTACTGTTCTTATCCACTAAACCAATAACCGCTGATGGTAAGACTCTGGAAACTTCAAGCGCTAACTCTCTGACATCGTAGCCATCTACTACTTTAGCCACCAACTTGACACCTGCCACTTCTTCGGCTAAGCTCGCTAAGGTTTGAGCTTTTGAAGCGAGCAACCTCGCTTTAGTTTTTAAGAGCTCGTTTCTCAGTTGTTCGACTTCACTGGTTAACTGCTCTACCTTCTCAACGATCTTCTCGGTATTAGTTTTAAGTTTTTCAGCGATAAGATTGAGGCTATCCTCTACCTCCCAGGTATGCTTTAGAGCTGAATTCCCTACCTTAAACACTAAACGCGAAATCCCATCTTGAAGTCTTTCAACTCTCACTATTTTTATGAGACCTATTTCACCTGTATTAGAGCAGTGTAGGCCGCCACATGCTTCAATGTCCCAGTCCTCAATTTCCACCAATCTTAACATCGTTTCTGGCACTACACCACCTTGGTATATTGTGAAACCATATTTCATTTCAGCTGTGGTTTTATCCATACTGAATATCCTAACCGGTCTATTCGACATAACTACCATATTAGCTAACTTTTCTATTAATCGCATTTCATCTCTGCTAATTTTTTTATGATGAGTAATATCGAGCCTACTTTGATCAACTCCTTTCTGAGCTCCGGTTTGCCAAACGTGTCTACCTAGAACCCTTCTAGCACTTCCTAATATTATATGGGTCGCGGTGTGACTTTTCATCAATGCTTCTCTCCGTTCATTATCCACTTTACCTTTCACAGTTTCACCCGGCAGAGGTATAACCCCATCGCATACATGAATTACAATACCACCAAAGTTCACTACTTTTAGAACTCTACATGTACCACCTTTCCACTCAATGATTCCCTCATCGTGAAGCTGTCCACCTCCTTCTGGATAAAAACTTGTTTGATTTAGAACTACGAAATTTTCATCAGATTTTAGTACTTTTGCTTCGAATTCCAACATTTTAGGATTTATATAGTAAAGTTTAACTGTATTTGGTAGACCTTTCGTAAAGGCTCGGATTTTTTCATCTATTTCTATAGGTTTTTTAGCTACAATCTCATGTTTAGAGGCTAATAATGAAAAGAAGTCCGGAGGTATGTTAACATGTACCCCAAATTTCATAGCTTCTTCTGCCACTAAATCCGGGGGAATCCCATGAGATTCATACAACTCGACGAGCTTCTCTTGGGATACCTCTATTGCGCCCTTTGAAGTTAGTTCCTTAAACATTCTTTCAGCTGCTTTCTTCCCATGATTCAAGGTTTCTCTGTATCTTTTCTCTTCGTAATCAATAATATCTGCTATTTCATCCTTCAAGTCGATATACTCGGGAAAATCGTTTTTCCATTCACTCAATTGCATTAAAGTAATTTCTGAAAGAGGTAACTCTAATCCTAGCTTCCACAGATGCCTAAGTGCTCTCCTGATTAAAAGCCTGGCCAAGTAGCCTGAACCCACATTTGAAGGCACTGTGCCGTCACCAAGCATCCACAGTATAGTCCTACTATGGTCGACTAAAGCATAAAGCGAACTATAGGGAGCCAGAATTTTCTCTAATTCGTTTCTATCCATACTCAAGCTACATGCTATTTCATTTAACGTAACCAATGCGCGCTCAGGTTTCTTGAAATCAAGCTTTCCAGACTTCTTGAAAATTTTCGCTGCAATCTCTTGATCGATTTTTTCAATACCGGCTTCACGCCTTAAAGCCTCTACGAGGTTCGGAAAGACGGCGTCATATATTGTTGGAGCTCCACTAAATAGCCAAAGAAATCGTTCAAGCCCATAACCTGTATCTACAATCCAGTTGTTCATTTCTTTGATAACTCCCTGTTCTAATACCCGGTAATGCATGAAAACTAGTGTTGCTACCTCTAGGCCTCTAACCAGGACCTCATAATCTTCTCCTGCGTTTCCTCCGCCACTCCACCAATCAAATTTGTAGGTAATTTCTTCGCCGGGGATCTTAAACTCTTCAGTAAATAATTTGTATGAGTATTCTACTGTTTCATTGGCCCAATAGAGTATTTTCCCTAGCATATTGAATGCATGATGTGCCATCATCTCAAAACCCGTGAGATGCCTTCCAGTTTTACCTACATTATCTACATCCGTCAGCCTTATGCTGGGTTGAGAAATTACTAACGGATTAGCGGGGGGTTCAACTAAACCTTCTGTTACCCATGGTTGAAAATCATAAATTGATGCTCCTACTAAATATACATCCTCCCTCCACCTTGCTACTACTGGATACCTGCGTATACGTCTGTGTCCATTACGTTCAAAAAAATTTAAAAAACATTCTCTAATCTCTTTAGAATTGGAAATGTTTAAACCAACAGGGTTACCTATAAACTGGTAATCGGTACATGGTTGATCTCCACATACTTTCCTTTCAGAATCTAGAGTCCAAAAATTGCTACCACAGACGATGCATCTTTTCAGTATAAATCCTTCCTGTTTGAAAAACGGAAGCTTCAAGAATTCCTCCTTGTTCACTTAATTCCCCCCTCTAAACCCAACAGTGCTATGCCTTTAAGTCTAGCTAAACTCCGCTGCACGCATCTTGACCAGATTATAGACCACGTTAGCTTCGTTATTTGCACGTGCTAGAACACTTGCAATTAAGTCAGGTATTGGTAATGCAGCAATTACAGCTAGAGAACGGGCTTCCGTATAGGCTTTTGTTAAAAGTATTGATATAATTTCGCTAACTGGTATACATGCATTAAGAGCTAAGTTGAGAGCATGCGAATGAGCTTCTGCTATTTGCCTTAAATAGAGCTCGGGATCCACCTCAATTTCACCTGGTTCTAAGATCCTGCTATCAAGAAATATGGCCTTGATTGGAAGCGAGACTTCTATGGGTTTTAACCCAAGTTTGCTTAACAGATCAGCTAGCTCTGCCGATATCGATTCTCCCTTCTTCGCGACCGTTGTATCACTTGTAACCCATATAGACCCTTCTTGTATTCTTACAGGTATCTTTAACTTGTTAAACAAGCTAATAACAGGACCTGGAGAGAAACCTGTATTTCCGGCTGGAATTATTATATCGCTCGTAGCTATGTCACCAGCTTTAGCTTGTCTTGTCATTTTATATTCTCTCTTGAGAAAAATTATCAATAAAAATGGATTTTCGTTAGTAAATATTATTCCAATCTGCCCTTTAAGTTTGCTTTCAATTTTATTAGCAATTTGATCATCAGCAATCCTATCTTTAATAGCCATCAAGAGAAGCGCGTTTTTAATCACTTTGAATGTTGCCCCACGCTCTCTTAGCTTACGCCTGATACCTTGAAGCGTTTGCGCTGGAATTCCAGTAATATCTACAATCAAAAAGTATGAATTTTGGTTAATTAGATCCGCGTAGACTTTAATGGTATTTACTTTGCGTATCGGATAAGTTCTCAACTTCATGGATCCCATTTGTATGCTCATTTTACTCAACCTTTACTGGAGGCCCCATAGTGAGTTTAATGTAAACTTTTTCTATATTATGGAGTTTAAATCTCCCCAGAAGGAAGTTAATAACCGCTAAAGCATTCTCTCCTACTTCTTTAGGATCTTGACTTTCGCTGCCTATTTTACATTGAATTTGAGGTTGATCTCTAACTCTAACTCGTACGGATTTTTTCGCTCTCTCAATCAGTGGTTTTAGATCCACTGTTGAAGGAACTGGCTGAGGCATCTTACCTCTGGGTCCTAGATATCTTCCTAAGGACCTACCGACAATTGGCATGAGATCCGATTGCGCTATAAAAATATCATATGTTCTAGCTATCTTCTTAGCATCTTTTTTACTTGAAGCTGTCTTCTCTAAGACATCCCTTGTTACAACAGCATCAGCACCTGCTTCTCGAGCCTTTAAGGCCATATCCCCGTCAGCGATAACTGCAACCTTAGCTAATTTATTAAGTGGAGGATTAGGCAACTGTATGAGTTCTGAAAATCGGTTTTCTGGCTGTTTAAAATCTACATCCTTAAGTTTAACTATTAGCTCGTAGCTTTGAATAAATTTCTTCGACTTCGATAATTCTTTAGCTTTCTTTATAGTTTCAACTAAATCTTCAAATCTAATACTCATTTAGATTCACCTCTAATCTCATATTCTAATATTACATGGTCATACATTCCATTTTCCAATCCTTCTAAGAAATCTTTAGGAGCCTTATTTTCAACTTTAACACCCATACTTTGACAAGTACCAACAACTGTCTTAATGGCATTTTTCAGGGTTTTTGAGCCTATATCGTTCATCTTTAACATCGCTATTTTAACTATAGTTTCCAAAGGTAAATTACCCACAAAGGATTTTCCAGCTTGACTGGACCCTTTTTCTGCTTTTAATTCCTTTATTATTAGCGCAGCTGTTGTTGGTGTTCCTACTTCTACACTAAAAGTTTTCTTTTCGGTATCTACATCTACTTTAACAGGAACCCTCATCCCCGCGAAATCTTTAGTTAATTCATTAATTTTCTTAACCACCTCTAACACATTAATGCCGAGTGGCCCTAGCGCGGGCCCGATTGGAGGGCCCGCGCTAGCCTTGCCTCCTTCAACTAAAAATTGAAAAGTTTTAACTTTTACAGACATTTGATCACCTCAGATTATTTCAAAGGTAGAAACATCGATGACCTAGTAGCTTTTAGCCCTGGCTCACCATGTTCAACCCTCTTGCACGTAGGTGCAAACTCACCTAGGTAGTGCCCAATCATCTCAGCTCTTATCGTCACCGGTACATACTCCTTACCATTGTGAACCTGAATTGTTACTCCCACCATTTCTGGAAGAATCACTAGGTCTCGAACATGCGTTTTTATGACAGGCTGTTTACCAGTTTTATCCTTTATTTCTTTGGCTTTCCGAATCTTTTCCATAATTTTCCGGTGACGCTCCTTTAACCCTCTTTTAAGCGTCCTCCTTTGTCTAGATGACAACATGTTCGTTAACTTGTCCAGCGTCAATGCTTGTAATTCTTCAAACGTTAAACCCCTGTATCGGAATTCCCTCACCGCAGCAACCATATCAATCACCTCAGAGTATTAACATCACTGTTAAAAAATTCACGCCTAACCACTTGTTCCTCCCCCACCTTTTTTCCTTCCAGTTCTTCTCGAAGCTATATGACCTACTTTTTGCCCCGGTGGAGCATTGCGTGAAACGGGTGTTAGTCCCTTCGGATGATGCCCCCCACCGGCTGGATGAGCATAGGCACCCATTGCCTTTCCTCTAACAGTTGGATACTTGAAAGATTTAACTTTGGATAAATAGTATGCTTTACCTGCTTTCAGCATTGGTTTCTCTGTTCTCCCACCACCAGCCACAATGCCGATAGTGGCGCGAGAATGTGAACTTACTTCCTTAACTTTTTTAGATGGAAGTTGAATTAAAGTTTTGCCATCCCTATGAGCCAGTACAACCGCATATGTTCCACTTGATCTAGCCAGTTTGCCACCATCTCCAGGGTGTATTTCAACATTGCAGACCATACTGCCTTCAGGAATTTTCCCTATGGGGAGTATGCTGCCAACATTAACCGGGGCTTTGGCTCCATAGTATACCACTTGCCCTATCGCTAGACCCTCGGGGGCTATCATGAGCATTTCCGTGTCATCTTCGAACTTTATGCGAGCTATAGGGTAACCTCTTCCAGAATCATGGAGAAGCTCCTTAACTGTACCCGCGATGACCTTATCGTAGACTTCCTCGATTCTAAATGGTCTATAGGTTATATCACCTACTTTCTTCCAACTAGGGTTTCGAAATACAGATCCTCCTCGACCGCGCCTTTGAACTAATAATCGTTTACCCATGTTAAGTCACCTTATAGTACACCCATCCTGCTTAATACATCTACCGCGTTATACTCGGATTTCAACTTAACATAAGCCTTTTTATCGCCTGTAGAAGTTATCAACGTGCTAACTCTGGCTGCCTTGACTCCAAATAATTTCTCTACTGCTTCCTTTATTTGGTTTTTATTGACCTCCTTTGCTACTATCAGTGTTAATATATTACTTTTCTCAGCTAGCATTAAGGATTTCTCAGTTACGTGTGGACGTACTATAACTTTAGCGGGTTCCATACTTCCACCTTTTCAAACCTTCTAGCTAATTCATTTATGGCGGAGACCGTGTAAAGGGTTAGCCTTCCTGGCATACCTCCTGGAGCAAGGTCTACTACATTGAGTAAATTTGCAGTCACAACGTCTACGCCTGGTAACCCACGCGCTGCTAAGGTAATTTCTGCGCTTTCGGATACTACAACTAGTAAACTTTTTGGAACTTTATATTTTCTCCCCCTCATTTTACCCTTTCCCGCTCTTACTCTTTTATTCTTCGCAGCTCTCTCCACATCTTCCCATAAACCAAGTGCAATAAGCGTTTTTCTAACATCTCTAGATTTAGCCAGTTTCTCGAAATCGTCTACGACAACAGGGGGTATCTGCTTTACTGAATTTATTCGATGCCCGCGTGCTTTGACAAATTCAGGAATAGCTGTAGCTGCGAGAGCTGATATAGTGGCTAATCGCTTTTCTTTTTCATTAACATACTCTTTTATCCTTTTGTCTATCCTTGGTGGATGTGCCTTTCTGCCCCCTACTGCTTGAGGTACGAAAGCCGCCCTGTTGCTCCCTTTAATACGTGGAACCCTTGCTATTCCATAGCCGACGCCCCAGCTTATAGCCGTGGTTCGCTTTCCGGCTAGCGGTTCCGTACCTTTCGGCTGTAGTTTGGAAGTTAGGAGCGCGTGCACAGCCCTTCTAATGATATCGAGCCTTACCGGCGCCGAGAATAACATCGGTAGATAAATGGTGCCAGCAATATTCCCTTCCAAATCGTATACTTTCACTTCGTAACTCATTGGTCCTCACCCTCCTTTATAGGGCTAGTACTCACATATAGTACCCTTGGTTCTTCTCGGACAACCTTCGGAGGTCTTATTGCAAACCTGATTTTAATCAACCTTTTAGCTGGCCCTGGTACAGTACCTTCTAGCAGTATGTAACTACTTTTCACAATGCCATAGTGAGGCCATCCCCCATGAGGATTTACATCAGGGTTTGGTTTATTTTCAACTCTCAGAACCCTTTTGTTATATTCAGTTCGTTGATGAAAACCAAATTGTCCGGATAAAGGCGTTGTAAACATTATTGCTGGTTTCTTAGGACCCACCGTTCCTATCCTTCTGCTACCTTTTCTATGCTTATGCCATCTAGGCATTTCTTTAACACCAAATCTTTTGATGACTCCTTGGAACCCCTTACCCTTAGTAACCGATAATACATCTACGTACTGTCCAGCTGATAGAACTTCACTCACAGTAACCTCTTTGCCTAGAATATTTAATGCATAGGTTAGAGCATCTCTTGGTTTACCGCCTACTTTTATTTCTAAGAGTTCTGGCTTCTTTTTACCTAATCCACTGTTACGGGGCTGTGTGGCTGCTAGGATTCTTACTTCATCTATTTTATTAACTAATTGATCTATTTCTTTACTTTGTTTATCAAAAATAACCTTTTTCGGTGTTGTAAATACTCTTTCAAGATCCTTGGGTATTTGTTTAGCCCAGATCTCAGACAAGCTCTTCAGACCGTATGGGGTTTTACTGTATACTCTAATCGCCACCGTGCGGAGAGGAGGGGTTTCTATAACAGTAGCTACCTTTACCACTTCCTGCCCATGGAAAGGGCTATGGGGATTGTCTTCAATTTTCACTACGTGTAGTACTCCTACTTTATAACCTGCAAAGCCAAGCAACTGAGGTTTCTCGCTTTCACCCCATCTCCTTATCCTAGCCACAATACTCCGAGCCCTTTTCCTAGGGTAATATGCCATTGATCCACGCCGCGGTCTTCGATGCTTTGCCATGTTAACTCCCTGCGCTGTAGATGAGCTTTCCTTTTAAACTTATTTTTCCAAAGCATTTAAAATATAATCAAGCACTGCTAGGGTTACCGGTAAGGCTTCCTCCGTCCTAATAGTGAATACACCTTGTCTTGGAATCAGGTTTACAACGTAATCGAAACACTCATCAATTTTTAATTTCTCCTCAGTAGCTAATTCAAATAATCCTTTGTCTCGCGTTCCAAAGAAGACGGCTATACCCCTCTTGGCAGAGGCATCGACTACCAATTTACTGGCAATGTCGCTAACTGGTTCGCCTAACCTAGAAGTTGCTATCTTCACATAGTCCTTGCACATCTCCACAGCGGCATACAAGTTAGCCGTATTAATTACTGTGTACCCCCAATAATAAGGCACAGAACATTTATCCACAATTTTCATCGGGTTAGTAAGGATAACTGTTACGCGCTCTCCAATTTTAGCTTTGCCTAGAACCTTTACAGGTTCAGAGAAACCTATGTCAACATAAAGCCACTCGTCAGCTGTGCTTAACACTATCCCTTCTCTGAATTCACAAATGAAACCTTTTCCACTAAATGATGGAGGGTGATGAGGGGATTGTAGCGGAGGTATCACACCCACGAATCTAAGTGAAAACCCCTTAGGAATAGCTCTGCGTCTAAGGTATTGAGGAGTTTCTGCATATTTTAATACTTCAGACACTGGCGTGGGAGGTCCGAAAACTAAAACTTCTTCGACTCGAAAAATTGTTAGATAGCGAGCAATGAATCCTATTCTAAATGTACTAAGTCTTCCATCTTCACCTAAGAATATAGTGGAAGGTATTATTACACGCCTTTTTATCCTTGGCCGAGGAGGAGGGATTCTGGTTTGAACTTTCATCTCTTTTAGATAATCCATTTCACCCATTATAGGCTCAATCTTTACCCTTTCATTTGGATTTTTTCTCAACCCTTGCTTTTTGCTTTTCTTTCTCCTCCTTAACTCCTCCAGCGGATTCTCCTTTACCTATATCGAAGAATATAGATGTTCTTTGTCTACCACCCATATAAGTAGCTAGAAAAAAGTGGGGTTAAAAAGCTTTTAAGGCTAGGTTTCTTCAGCTAAACCCCAATATGCTACCTTCCCTCTTTTAATTTCTCTAATTCTGCCTTCTCTGAGAAGCAATCTCAATATATAGAAGGCCTGTGAGTGGCTAATACCTAGCTCTTTAACTATAGTTGAAGTTGGAGCCTCACCGTGATCCCGTAAAAACCTTAACACTTTATCCTTTCTGTCTATGACTTGAGTGGTCACTCTTCTTGGCATATCGTGTCGCGGATAATTAAACGATACGTTAATAACGATTTCTATTAAAGTGAAACTTTCGCACAATCTTCTACAATTAAATAAAAGTAATGCAATTTATAGAAATCTATAGAGAATACACGTTACCGGCCTAAGATCCTACTTATTGATGGATACATTTCAGTGAGCTGTTCACGTAATAGCAACTGTTGGTATTGAATCATTATTCCCACAACTAAAAGTATCCCTATACCTGAACCCAGAGTACCTAAAACATCACTGATCACGGCTATAGCTCCTACCGTTGCACCACTTAATACCGCAAGTGGCCAAACATAGGTGCTTAGCATTGATTCAAGAATTTTCGAAGATGACCTAAAGCCCGGTATTTGAAGCTCAGCGTTAACTAGTTGTTCAGCCTGTGCGCTTGGATCCATTCCCGTTGCTGCTACCCATATCAAAGAAAAAATTACACATAACGATATAAACACTAACGCGTAGATGAGAACGTGTAGCGGATCTTCAAGTAATGACCAAATACCTCTCGGTGTAGTTAGATAATATACTAACGATGGCTTTAGTGGGACAAACTGGCCCTCTGTAGAATTGTATTTAACAAATAAATTTAACCAAGAATTCGAATTATCAGGGTTGAATCTACTCCAAACGGCTCTGGCCACTATATATATATTAGCGTAAACAGCTGAGACGAGTATTACTGGTAGGTTTGAAACATAGAGAAACTTGAGAGGTACCTTTGTCTTTACTCCCCCATAACGCGTGGCTGAAACTGGAATTTCTATTCTCATACTCTCTAAATAGGTTAGAGCGAATAGTAATGCGATCATAGAAATGAAACCTAACAAATCTGGATAACCCGATCGCCTCGCGACAAGTTGCAATAACAGAGTGTTGTTGCCCGTCGAAGCATATGTAAAAACTGCATGAAATATTGATGGAATTAAACCTACGAAAAGCCCATCTCCCACAGGTCCCACGGGGGAGAAAACCTCCCAGAACACCTGTTGTGCAACTCCTGCAGCTATGAAAAGGCTCACAGCACTCCCAATTCCCCAACCTTTTTCTAACATGTCATCCATGAGCATAACAACCAGCGTGGCTATTACTAACTGTATTAGTACAATAACCTGAGACAGTAATGATAACGTCCCATAGGCACCACCCAAAATATAACCTATGGCTTCAATTACAGCAAAAATTAACGTTAGGATTTTTTGTGTACCAGCGTAAACTCTTCTGCCTTCCCTTGCTGATATATCCAGCTCTATAAGCCCGCTGCCGACTAGAAGCTGCCAGATGATACCTGCTGTGACTAATGGGCCAATACCCAGCTCCATCAGTGTACCCCTACGCGATGCCATAACTACTTGAAACAAAAGGAGCGGTTGGTACCCTTGCTCACTCCAGTGTATTCCATATAAAGGAACTTGACTCATCGCCAAATAGAGCACTAATATCAAAGCTGTCCAAAATAGCCTTTCTCCAAGTCTAAGTCTGCGCGAAGGAGGAGGTGTTTCAGGAATTAATTTAAATAAGGAATTTAAAAAACCCTGAAACATCATATTATCCACCTTTTAAGTTAATAAACGATCCGCCGGCTTCCTCGAGCTTACGTACCGCGTTTTCAGTTGCCTTGAGTGCAAATATAACAAGCGGCTTGGTAACCTTACCCCTACCTCCTACTTTGTTATAGCCGAGCGTCGATACATCCACGTAGATCTTACCTTCTTCAATTTTAGCTAATCCATGTTTAACTAATTCCTCAGCCATTTCATCAAGTTCACCGACATTTATTATTTTCCAATTCGGCAAAATAGATAATGGACGGCTAAAACCGTGTTTACCGAACATTTCTTTAGCGTATACCATTACCCAAGTCCATTTATGTTTATGAAACCCCGCTCTTCCTCTACCGCCCTTTCTTCCACTCCTCCTATGTTGTCCAACCCGTCCCCAGCCGTGTGTTCGGGATCCCCTGTAGTACTTTGATTTTTTCTCTCTACGCACGACCACGCCGAATCCCCAGTAACCTCTAGCCGTATGTGCATTTATATATTGCTTCACCCTTAACAAACTATTCTCCCAGCAGCAAAATTTAAAGTATGATAACCTGGTAGTGCTGAGTATGGCTTTAATTCAGGAAGAATGGATTCCTAAGACTTTAGCTGGAAAGCTGGTAAAAGAAGGTAGAATAACCAATTTAGGCCGCCTCTTTGAGTTAAATCTACCAATTAGAGAAGTTGAAATCGTGGATGCGTTACTTCCAGGACTGAAGCATGAAATACTTTCTGTTAATTTAGTACAGCGGCAGACAGATGCTGGCGAGGTTAGTCAATTTCAAGTAACAGTGGTGGTGGGTAATGAAAATGGCTACGTCGGTGTAGGAATAGGTAAATCTAGACAAATTCGATTAGCAATCGAAAAAGCCGTCCGAAAAGCTAAGTTGAACATAATACCCGTTAGAAGAGGGTGTGGTAGTTGGGAGTGCCTATGCGGAGAAGAACACTCTATACCTTTTGCAGTCCGAGGTAAAGTTGGAAGCGTAGAAATGGTGTTACTGCCAGCTCCTAAGGGTGTAGGGTTAGTAGCAAGTGATAACGCAAAGGCTGTCCTTAGAATGGCAGGCGTAAAAGACGCGTGGACCAGATCAAGGGGAGAAACTAGGACTAGTCATAATGTAGCTAAAGCTGTAATGGAGGCTTTAAAACAAACCTATAAGTTACGGGTTGAGTGAGTACTATGTCTCTGCTAGCTGTTATATTGATCAGAAGCCCGACGGATAGAAGACCGGAAGAACGAAAAACGCTGGAGTTACTTAAGCTTAATAAGAAGTTTAACTGCGTTATAGTCCCAGATACACTCTCGATAAGAGGAATGCTAAAAGTTCTCGAAAACGTGGTGACTTACGGTGAAATCGATAAGAACATATTAGTAGCTCTAATAGAGAAAAGAGGCCGTTTGGATGGCAATAAAAAAATACAGTCCGATTATTTGAAAAAATTGGGATATGATAATTTTGAAAAATTAGCTGAGGCACTATTATCAGGGACTGCTAGCTTAGATAAACTTCCTAGCTTTAAGCCTGTATTTAGACTACATCCTCCTAAAGGAGGATTCAAAAGAACTATCAAAAAGCATTACAACGATGGAGGGGAACTGGGATATAGGGGATATAAAATCAATGAATTACTACTTACTATGATCTAATATCCTTTCCTTTAGTAAAATTCTAAAGTTCAGAATTAAATGATAAGAACTTCATGAACTACTTTGTATCCTCCGAACCGTTTCTTCGAAATGGCTCGGTATGTTAACCGGATCTAAACCACGTTTGAAGTAATCTGAGAGAATCGACACTTTCCTCGTAGAGCTTTGTAGCATTTTTGCGTATTCTGCTATATGGACACCTTTGATTCTATCTTCATCGGGAAAAACTTCCTCGCCGAGCGGTATCAATAGCCCCGCATCTATCGCTCCTTTAGCAGCAGCAAAAACTCTCGCTCCTTTGATAGCTCTTTTTAATCCAATATCCAGCACTGCCTCCTTGACCCCCCTTTTAAGTGCTCGCCAAGCGGCTAACATACCGACTAAGTAAGCAGCTGGCAGGTTCTTCGTACCCCCTTTCCACCCAAATTCCTTAACTAACTCTTTTGAATGCGCGGCTACTATAGTAATATCGCCAAAGGGTTTAGCCTCGATAACTTGCGCTATAATGTACTTATTTGTAACCCTAACCACAAACCTTGGTTTTCGAGATAAAATCAGTCTCCTTCGCCTATAGTAGTCAGTGACTCCTTCGCGTCTCCTGCGGAAGGGCACCTTATACCTTCCACTTTTAGCCACTGACACCCCCCTCCTTCAGTAGGCCAATTTCTTTTAAATGCGCCTTTAAGTGGGCAACGCTTCTAAATTCACCTCCCTTTACCTGGTTACGTAATCTTCTATAGAGCTTAGAATCTATCAAGCCTTTTTCATGTAAATACTTAAGGTAGCCTCTCTGTGCCCGAACTCTCTGAACCCAGATCTCTTTTTCTTCAATCCAAGGTCCTTTGTGCCTACCTGAACCCCTTCTACGACCTTTCTTAATCTGTAAACGCTTTAATCTCCATCTACCCCTGCTAGGAGTCGCTGGCGGTAGCTTGCTTATCACGCCCTCTTTAATTAACCTTCTTATATCCTCTCTGGTAACCGCAGTTTCGGCTTGTTCGAGTTTCTCAGGATTTATCCAAACTCTAGATTCTCCAACTCCCAGTATACTCGCGGCAATCCTTCTAACAGTTTTTAAAGCTGAAGTCACTACTCATCCCTAGAAACCCAGAAACCGCAGTTTTAAAAAATGTTTCTAAACAGCTGTATTCAAGCCGGCGTTTGTGATATATAAACCCATTTCTGTAGCCTTGCTTATGATTATCCCCCGCTTTCTAGCCCCAACTGTAGATGCAATCCTAATTATATGTAGCTTAGGGTCGAGTCCTTCCAGCTCCTCAGGACTATGAACCAGTACTTCAGTCTTCCCGCTGGGATGTAATCCCCTTGTGGCTCTAGGACTCCTATATCCGGCTTTCACTCGTAGAGGAAAACCTTTACGTTCTAACCTAATCTTATTATCAAGGCTTCTACGAGGGCTTCTCCACGAGTCGTTAATTCGAGCTATGCGCCAACTGTTCATTCGAACAAAGTTTGGCTTTCTTCTTTTCATTTCTGCTCTCAGCTTTATAAGCCTCTTAACGTTTCGATTTATAGACATACACTAACACCTCAGTATACGTAAGCCAATAAGATACCGCCTATCTTTAACTCCTCTGCTTCGTGATGACTTAAGATACCATGTGAGGTTGAAAGTACTAGTATGCCAACATCCCTCGCCGGTAGAAATCGAGTTTTCCACCTATCGATCTCGTGATGCTTAACGGAATGCCGCGGCTTAACTACACCGCAATCATTAATTTTTCCCAAAAGCTGTACTTTAAGTTTACCACCTCGTCCATCTTCAATGTATTCTATTTCGCCCACATACCCGTTCCTCTGAAGAACTTTAAGGACTTCCATCACAAGCTTCGAAGATGGATATATTAAACACTCACTTCTACCTTTAACTTCATTGTTCTTTATCGTAGCTATAGCATTTGCAAGTACATCTGTCAGCATAGCAACCCCGGGCGTTAATGTTCCACTCTATTAAATTTTCTACCATGCTTATTATTCTATGAATTCATGACAACCAGTCTACCTCACAGCCTTTTACCTTAGACTAATTAGTAAATAACTAGTCGAGGAGAACAAAGGTCTCCCAAAGTATGAAGAGAGCCCGCGTAGGAGCTTGCAAACTTAATGGTATTTGGTAAAACCCAACTCTTTCGCTACTTCCCTAAAACATCTTCTACATAAATGTAATCCATACTTCCTTATTATGGCCTCGTGTGTGCCGCATCTTGCACATTTCATCGATCCCTTACCGAATTCCTTTTTTCTTGGAGGCTTTAGCTTCGCCATTAAATCACCTTCGCTCCCAATACTTTTCCTATATATTCAATTGCTTCTTCCCTTGTCACATAATGCCTCTTTCCTATTCTAGATTTTCGCCTTCGTCTTCTGGATATACGGTAACCAGGTCTTTCTAAAGCAACAATTACATCCATACCAAAGATGCCGATAGCTGGATCATATTTTACTCCAGGTATGTGTATATGTTCTTTTATTCCGAAAGCAAAATTTCCCCACTCGTCAATACTCCTTCCATCAATAGTATACCTTATGGCTGTTAACGCCTTCTTTAGAAAAGAATAGGCTTTTTCGCCTCTCAAAGTAACCATACAAGCTATATTTTCCCCTTTTCTTATTCCGAATTCTCGAATAGTTCTGCGAGCTTTTCTAAGCGAGGGTTTCTGGCCTGTCAACTCTTCTAGAATTCGCGCGGCGTTAGCTAGGCGTTCGCCGGACTCGCCTACAGCTATGTGGGCTATTACTTTACCGACGAATACCTTTCTCATCGGATGGTTCGTCTCTAGGATTAACTTATCAACCATACATCTGCGAAGCAGGAATAACCAATTTAAACATTGCGGGAGAAGGGGGTCGAGAAGCCTAGGGCTCGTGAGCTAATTTTCTAAATGATTTTCAGAGAAGACTCGTGTATTTAAACTTGAATAACTCCTCCCACGTCTTAAGCTCCTGGTCTGTGGGCAGCGTAATTAATGGATTCTCCTTACCCACAACAAAAACATACTTTAATATTGTCCTAACGGTGTCGTCACCTCTGCCAAGGGTAACAACAGCTCTAGAGCGTTTGAAAGTCTGTTGTATGGATTGAATGGTACCAGTAAAACCCACGTTTCTACCGTCGATCACACATGCTATCGATCCTGTAGCCATTTTCACACTATCGATTATTTGTTTCGTTCCTAAATGCATCAGAACAGTATCATATGTTTCATAAGGCTGTTTTGAAGAAAGCTCGATGTTTTTTATAGCATAATTTCTGCCATCATGAAAAGTTAATTGAATATAATTATTTTTAATTATAGTTTTCTTTTGTATTCTCAAAGGTTTTAAGTTTGCCTCCTCTGCAGAAATTCTATGAAACATAAAGAACTTAGAGGGATGAGGCAAAACCCGGAAATATTCCTCAGGCCCCCTCAAGTAAAGTACGTCCATAAACCCCACTGGAAACTTATAGTCCGTAACCACTTTTCCATCAACGTGGACTTTTCTTTCCGCTAGAATTTTTCTTGTCTCCCTTATAGTGGACGTGTACTTGAGAATATCTCTAAGAACAATCCCTAAGGGTATAGATCTAATAATGGGATGAGAACCCGGCGCGGGCTTTATAGTCCATGCAAAATCTTTCTTGCGTATAGACCAAAACTGAGGCGCAACTTCCCGTCTCAAGTGCCTTAAAGATCCTCCCGATTTTTTCACTCTTTCTACACCTCTGATCGTGTAGCTTTTTTCTTTCTTTCTATAATTTCTTTTCTTCTATCGTCACTTAAATCCAGTTTTGTAATAACCACCTTCGAGGAATGCAGTGGTATGAATACGTCTCTGCCGTCAGCCCGCGTCCTAGTGACGCCTTCTATAAATATGCGTGTCTTCTTTACACTGACCCTAGCTACTTTACCTTCATGACCTTTAAAACTACCCCGGACAACCATAACGGTGTCTCCCTTTCTAACCCTTATCCTCCTAATTCCGTACTCCTTCCTAAGCTCCTCAGATAAAGGTGCCACTATTTGCTTCGCCTTAACGTGTAGTGGAGCTCTATAGACAGCTCTTTTCCTAACCTTTTTAGGATGCGATGACGTGCCCGGCTGTACCACTACTAACACCTCACGGGAAGCCTACTAATAATTTAAAAACTTACCGGTAACAAATACACTCTGGTTAACCTGCTTCCTCAGGTAACCCCTCTACCGGAGGGCTTCCCGCCATTGCGGCCGCTTTTTCTCTTTCTATTTGCTTTTTAGTTTCCTCAACAATCTTCTTCCAATCAATGATCCTCTTAGTTATCGTCTGTAAGTGCTGCTTAAGAAAATCCATGGCCTTTTCCTTACCTAATCTAGCTACATTCCATGTAACAAATGGCGAGTAAAACGATGCCTTAGTTATCTTGGGCTTATCATTTTCCTCTAGTTCAAAGAGTATAAATCCAAGCTCTCGTAAATAGCATGTATCGTTTGGACAAAGGATATCAATTTCTCTGTTTTCCTTCTTTATAAATATTACTTTATACTCTGAAGGATCTTTTATTATCCTTCCACAAACACATTGTATGAAGTCTCCTCCCTCAGTCAAGATTGCTCCCTCAAGAGGGGGATATACACTTCTTATTAAGAGTTACGTAAGTATATTTCAGCAATCGAAAGCAACATCACCGATCAGTTGTGAGCTGCTTCATCCTTTAAGAATTTTTAAGTAGATGGTAGTATTAAAGTGCTAGCCTTGAAGGAGGCGCTTGAAGCATTTAAACAATTAAGTGCTGAGGAGTTCAGAGTATTGAGTGCAGTTGAACGATGTATGGCTAAATATATGTATGTTCCGATAAAGGAAATTTCTAAATTAACCGGTTATGATGAAAACTATACATCCATTTTAGTTAGAAAATTGAACTTAATGGGTTTACTTCAGAGATATTCTGGTAACTATGTAGGTTATATTTTAACTTCTAGAGGATACGACTGTTTGGCACTTAATACTTTGATGAAAAGAGGAGTTTTAGAGGGCATTGGCACCTCACCCTTAGGTAGAGGTAAAGAGTCTGATGTTTATCCAGGTAAAACCATGGGAAATAAGTTCGTGGCAGTGAAATTTCACCGGATTGGTCGCACATCTTTTAGACAAACTAGGAAAGTGCGCTCTTATATAGGTAAAAGACATCATATATCTTGGCTGTATCAGTCCAGGTTAGCAGCCAAGAGTGAGTACAGGGCTCTACAAATACTTCATCCATTTGGAGTCTCTGTTCCAAAACCTATTGATTGGAACAGACATGTAGTAATTTATGAGTACTTGGAGGGGGTCGAGCTTTTTAGAACGCCTAAGTTAATTGATGTAGAACTATTTAAAGATCTTTTACTTAAGGAAATACTCAAAGCTTATGAAAAAGGTATCATACACTGTGATTTAAGCGAGTATAATGTTATGGTTGTAGGGGAAAAACCCGTCCTTTTCGATTGGCCTCAATGGGTTTCAAGCTCACATCCCATGGCGATGCATTACCTAAAACGCGACATATATAACATACTAACGTTTTTTAAAAGGAAATATGACCTTAGCTGCGACTGGGATGAAGCAATTAATAAACTATTAAGTGGGGGGAGAAGAGTTGCTTAGGAAAATCATTGGAATTGATTTGCTTCCTGGAGAATCGCCGATTTCAACTAAAAACCCGCGTTTCTCCTATGCTCTTTTAGTAGATGGAACTATCAAGGAGAAAGGGGAGGCCAATTTACATTATGTACTTGATCTAGCGGATAAGGTGCGGGTAGACGCTATAGCTGTTGATAACGTATATGAGATAGCGCCAACAATCGAAGAACTTCAAATACTCTTTAACGCTCTAAATTACACGCCCAAGCTCGTTCAGGTAACTATCATAGGTGATAAAACATATCCTTTGAACTTATTAGCGGCATCTCTTGGATTAAGTAATGAAAAACTTAGCTCAGAGCAAGCCGCTGAAATTGCCGCTATGCTGTGTCATATGGGAGTAGGTTCAGAGCTCGTGCTTTTCGAACGGGATGAGACTAAAATTATCATAGCTAAAGGTAGGCATCCATCTCAAGGTGGAATGAGCTTGGAACGGTATAAAAGAGGTGTGGAGAGACTTCTGTTACAAAAAACTAGGGAGATCAGAGAGATACTGGATAAGAGAGGGATGGACTATGATGTCTTCATAGCTAAAACTCGCTTCGGTGTAGAGCGAGCTGTGTTCATAGTATACTCTTCAAGAGATAGTTTATTCGGTATCGTAAAACCCACGCGTGATCACGACTTACAATTGAAAATAGAATTAGTTTGTAAGAAAAACCCTGTTTTCGTGCCTTTAACTAAACAGCCCTCCAGGGTACGTAAAAATCTAGATTATCTTATCGTTGGAGTAGATCCGGGAATTACAACTGGAATAGCTGTATTGACTTTAAGAGGAGAACTAAAGTTGCTTACATCCGGGCGGGAACTAAGTAGAGGGCATGTAACCAGGTTGCTGATGGCCTATGGCAATCCAGTTATACTAGCCACTGATGTTGTTCCGGCACCCGTGTATGTCAGAAAGTTAGGATCTATGCTGAATGCAGTGCTAATAACACCTAGTATTAATCTCACAGCGGAAGAAAAGCGTAGACTGGTTAATGAATACTCTGAAACCAAAAATGTAAACGTTCTAGTTGAAAATTCTCACCAACGAGATGCACTGGCTGCTGCAATATATGCATTTAGAAAATTATCTCCAAAATTAAACGAGGCAAGAGACAAGGTAAGAAAGTTAGGACTAGATATACCGGAGGAGGAGGTGGAAGTCCTCGTTGCAAAAGGTTTAACTATTTGGGATGCTATTAGAAATATAACACGTAAGTATTACATGCCCGAAGTTGAGATAGAAGTTCCAGAGAAGATTTCATCCCATCCAAATAATAAAGTTATACAAACACTTTACGATAAAATTTATTCAATGAATAGAAGAATAAAAGAACTTGAAAATGAAAAAAATGAACTTATATATAAACTCAAGGTTTTAGAGGAACAATATCAAAAGATATTAAATTTTCAGAATTTTGTATTAAAGAGAGATAAAATGATAGAAATATTAAACAATAGATTAAATAACTTAATGTTAGATCTATCTAAGCTTAACCATGAATTGAATAGGAAGAAAGAGGAAGTGGGTTGTTTGAAAAGTATACTCGAACAAACAGCCCTAGGTGAATTAATATTAGTGCCGCGAGTTAACGATGCAAAGAAGTTACTGGAAACCCCATTTCCCACTGGTATAGCGGTTATAGAGACTATAAAGCCGAGTGATGATAAACTTATCGCAACCTCTGTAAATAAGCAGAAGCTAAAAGCATTGATATGCGAGAGTGGTTATAACGACTACTACGCAAAACTATTGGCCCGATACGATGCTGTTCTGTTAAGCGAAAAAGATGTAAAAGCTTTATATAAACTTGGTAATGTAAATGTTTACAACGCATGTGAACTTGAAGAAATTGTCATCACTAAGTTAAGGGAGAGTAGTGAAGAGGTATCTAAAATGCTTAAGGATTCCATTAAAACATTGTTGGAAAACTACAAAAGCGAGCGCGCCAGATTTATAAAATCTAAACAAGAAAGCCCATGAACATTTATAGTTTAAAATAGGTGGATTCTCCCCTCTATAAACTCGTTTTGAAGCTTTGTGACGTTTTCCAGGTATTCGTTTAATATAGGTTCAACATATTTTACCGCAATATTATATACCTCTTCTTTAGCTACCAGCCCAACATGCGCTACCAGTGGGTCATTGATAGGTCTCCCTATTTGACTGATCAACTCTACATAAGCTTCCTCCACCTCTGTTTCTTGTGCTATTTTCTCTGCGATCATTCTAGCTAATACATTGTAAATTTTTCCGACATGATTTACAGGATTCTTGCCAGCAGTTGCTTCCATAGACATGGGCCTCATAGGAGTTATTAAACCATTAGCCCTGTTTCCTCGTCCAGTAGCGCCATCGTCTCCATGTTCAGCGGATGTGCCTGTTACTACAAGGTAAATACCGCTTTCGTCTTTTGCATCGGGATCGTCTCCTGTATTTACGTAAACGTTAACATCCTTATCTATTATTCTGGCAGATAAGTTTTCCACTCTTTTCTTTACCTCTTCTTTAGCATAGAAGTAATCGTCCTTACTCTTAATGTGTCGAGATACCATACCAACAGCTATAGTTAATTCTATGGTTGACTCTTTCCTAATACCCATTACTTTAACATCCTCACCCACCATCGGCAACTCCCTCTTTAAATCAAAAGAATTCAGATAACGTTCTACTTCTAGAACCAATTTTTCTGTTTCAGATAATGGTGCAAACCCTACTCCAAGCGACGTATCATTCGCACCAGGGATTTTCTTCCTCCTTTCAAATATAGAAACTAGATCTGCAGATCCTTTACCTATCTTGTAATCAATAATTGTATGAATGTTGGGGTCTAGGTACCTGATGTTGCCTTTAATCCAAGACCTAACAGCTTCTAAGACTAGGGGACCTATCGGTACACTTTCAACACCTCCGAGATCTGTTTTTACTTCTGTGGTTGCCCTGCCTGCAACTAATACATATATTGGCGCAAGTACTTCGCCGCCGCCAAATTTAGGTTTAGATTGTCCTCCTACGATAAGTACCTTGTCCATGTTGTGGTGAAGTACGCTTCCGAACCTCCGAATATACTCTTTGCATAAAGCTACACTTACAGCTTCTGCAACTGCATCGGCCATATAGTCTGGATGACCTAACCCCTTTCGTTCCACAATCTCCACGCTTCGAGCAAATACGGGCTGCACGTTTAATCTCTCCACCCGGATTCCATTTCGATTCATCGCCATAGCGGCGAAGTGATCTGTTATTAGTGTATCCCTTTTATTACTGAGATTCATGAAGTCCTATAATGTTACTCTATTACCTACTACAGCGACATACATTATATTACTACCGCGTATGAAAACTTTACCGTACTTTACTATCGGATTACCATTTTCCTCAACTTGGGCTGCACCATCTAGTATCAAGTTCATCGATGCATCAACGTTTTCGACAACTCCCCTGTACTCGCTATTGTCTTTCAGTTTAACTAGGACTTCAATACCTAATTCCCTCAGTCTGATAAGTAACTCCAATGGTTTATCGATAACCGAAACCTCCATGCCATATCGCCTGTTGTACTCGGCTCTCTTCATCTGCTCTTAAAATCTTCGCTCAGAGTGTTTTAATTATACACAGACATATCATATAAATAAAAGGCCTTACTATTGAATTCTAGTCCATGAAATGTAATATATGTGGCAAAGAGATTGCTGTTGCTAAGATTGAGGGAAAGTATTATTGTTATAGTTGTGGTAGTCAATTATTAAAAGAACACGTGTTGCGTTTATTGAAAGAACTGGAGAGAAAAGGTCTAGCCATTTCAGCCGAACAAAGCGCAGAAAACTATGAGCCAGGTAATTTTGCTTATTCTAAGCGGGAATAGAAAACATTCTTAGTAATAACTTTTTCCCGTAATAACGAATAACTTTAATGACCCCCTTTGTGTCTTACAACTTCATGCCGCTTCCTTAGAATTCTTTCCCTCTGTTTTTTAGCCCACTTGCGATTATGTGTATAGCGATGCTTATCACTTAAAAGACCCCGTGTTTTTCGCCCTGCCATTGTTTTACCTTTGAAGACCCTACCTTTATCCGGTTTAGCTAAAAGTACTTTAGGTAACGTTGGCTGGGATAAGTTAGCTTCCCCGAGTTTAACGGCTTTCAACCATTCTCGTAATTTCTTCACGTTTTCCTCATACATGCTTTTTCGTCTTTCATCAACATAAATTCCCATTAATCTAGCTTCGTTGACCGTTAACCCTGCTGCTTTAATCTCACTAATAGAATACCCCCGACCTGCTTTGGAAAACTTGGGCGGCAAGCCGCCGAATCGTTTTAACGAAGGTACTTTAACTATTGGAGGAGGAGGACCTGTCATTGCTACCACTCCGAGCCCTGCTCGAATACCCTCTTTTTAAACTTTCTCTTCCCTCGCCTACTTCAAAGTCGCCTATTAGCCTTGAAGCACGCAGAACCATCACTCCACCAATGATTAGTGCTGTAAAAAGCCCGAGGACGCCCGTTACTCTTAGTATTTGCTGAGCATTCTTAAGTGAATAGTCAGAAACCATACTTCGAGCCATAAGCAGTAGTAGAAGGGAAGCTAAGCAAATTAGTTCATATATAACTAGCCAAAACATTATTAGATTCACGTAATTCACGTGAGCATATGCTAAAATAGTTAAAAGCATAGCTGGTATAAGTGTTCCCAGTGCATATAGTACAGTTGCCCGGCCGAGAAGGGCTCGTGTCTCTCTAAAGATTCTCATTCCGCGAATCATCAAAGCTGTAAAATGGTCCTTTGGATAAACTTTTCTTTTTAGCTGAAGTTTCGATAAAACTTAATAATTAATAACGCATGAGCTTAAGTATCAATAGAGAAACCCCATAAAAACTTAAAGCATTGTTCATAACTTGTTTATAACGTAAAGTAAATTTAACTATTCCTATATAATGTATAAATGCTATCAAAAATATCAAACCGAAAAGTACTCCTACAAAAACATTCGATGAATTTAAGCAGAAGTAACTCCCGTTACTCCATATGCTTGAATAAACGACCAGTAAGCCTGTGGAATCAAACACTAATGTAGCCCAGCTTAATTTAGAATTTGCTTGCCTATAGTAGTTTAAAATAAAAGTAAAAACAGATACGAGACACGTTGTTACAATGAAGGTAGTAACGTCAAAATTGCTTGCTATCAAGTTTAATTTCGGAGATTGTCTATAAACCAAGCCCGTCATCCATTCTTTCTGAATGTAGATTAATGGGTCTTCATATTCGTATCTCATAGCCGCTCTTGCTAACATCAACCCAGTTGGAGCTAAAATGCAAATAATTGCAAAAATAATGCTGTTCATGTAACTCTTAGATAACTTATGATTCCACATACTCATCACAGCAAGCAGCAAATGTATTGAAGGACTCAGGAAAATCATGACCACCGGGATAAATTCCTGCATTCCTACGAGACTCGAGAGAAACAATAGGGCCATGCTCATTATACTGGGAGTAAACGAGTCGGGTACACTAGTTGGAAGATAAAAACCACCTTCTAATCTTATGGTTATTAAGTCTGATAAAATAATTATTAAAATCATAAATAAAGTTATAAATACAACGTAGGTTGGGGATATGAGAAATGTGAATCCTAATATCATGATTAGTACTCCTATGGCTGAGGCTGCAATGCTAACAATTATCCGAGAAAAGCTTCTTGCGGCACCCCACATGTGTAGAAGGACCGCTGCAACAAGTGTGGAAACAAGAACCCCCGCTTGGATCCCCAGGTAAATGCCGTGAATTATTTTCGCGTTTATAGCATTTACTGTCTGGAAAACGATAGTAGTAAAAAATAGATGAACCCCTACTGTAATAACAGTAGCTAAAGTTGAGGAGGCTAACATTAATATAGTGAACCCCGTATAATAAGAGTAGAAATCCATCTGATCCAGTGAGAAAAATACATCAAGTACAGCAAATAGAAAACCCACTATAATACCAGTTAGAATTAGAGCAGAAAGTTCATTTTGAGAATAGCGTTTAGTGGCGTGTTCCATAGTTGTGGGTAAGGCCTCAACGCCTTCCCATAGAGACGAGAGTGTTCTTATAACGCTGTCATGAATTAAGAAAAACCCCACAAGCATAGCATACGTAATTAACAACAAACTCAACATGGATTCTGAAAACAGGCTACTGGGTACTTCTAGGCCCCCTAAAAGTGGGGATGCCCGACTCAGGGCTTCTCTATTAGTTAATACTAAGTATAGAAGCGAGAAACCCATTCGCAAGTTAATAACTGTTAGCGAGGAAGCAAGACTCAAGGCTAAAGGCGGGGCCCATTCACTCTGAGGAAAACGTAACAGTAATGTTCCAAGGGCTAGCGCGGAAATAATAAAAACTTGCAATGGAGCGCCTATTACAGATTCCAGTATCAATAGGCCTACCCCGCTGCCGAGTAGTATGCAAGCTGTTGCGATCAATATAGACTTCATTTCGTTACGCCTAGAATATTTTTCTCGTCATCACCAACCTGAGAAAGAAATTTCGAACCAGAGGCGTTAGCTAAAATTCGGGCTAGCACTGGGCAACCATTGCCTCTTCTAGCACAATAATCTTTTAATGAATGATGCCTTAATCGCCATTCCTCGGGTGGCATGAACACGCATCTTGTCCCATTTCCAGTATACTTGTAGTACATGCATTCCCTTTCTTCGTCCATCAACCCGGTAAACATACATGGGAGATAAGTGTTTAGCGTATAGATTACGCTTGAAAGGCTTCAAAAATATGTGAATGCTCCTTTAACCTCCTGAAAGTATCATTTAGAGATTCAGGTATAACCTTTGTGTCAGCAATCACCGGCATAAAGTTCGTATCTCCAATCCATCTTGGAACTATATGTATGTGCAGGTGACTTTCAAGCCCCGCGCCAGCCGCCCTACCAAGGTTAACGCCCAAGTTTAAACCGTCAGGAGTTAACGCGCGTTTAACTAACTCAACAGATAGTTTTATAGATTCAGCTAAATTGTAAAGTTCATCCCTAGTTAACTCTAAAAATTCCGCTACGTGCCTTCGGGGTGCGAGAAGCAAGTGACCGGTATTGTAAGGGAACTTATTCATTAGTAGGATTACATAACAATCTCTGTGAATTACCAAATGTTCCTCTAAATTATCTGATTCGGCGGCTTTGCATATAAAGCACTCTTGCTCTTTTTCCACTTTTGTGTACTCTATGTATTTCATTCTCCATGGCGCCCATAGAAATTTCACTTCATCACCTAATCATTGGGGAAAAAGTTTATACTAAAACATTTTGCCTAATATAAATATATAACTCATAAAATTAATTATAACTTATAATTATAAGTTATAATTAATTTTATACTTTTCAACCTCTTGAGTTTTCACTTATAGAGGGGTAGCTCTGGATGCACTGGTTACCGCAATAACTGAGCATCTAGTTCAAATACAGGTAATAATGAAAATCCTGCTGTCAAAACAGTAGAGCTACTGGACTTACACATATTAACGGTATGTGAATTCAAGCTTATGGCTATGTAATAAATGATGCACTTGGTACTTTTATTCATAAAGCGTTGCTGCGAGGTAAAAACTTTAAAGCATGAATCCGAAGGCTCACAAGTTATGTCACAAAAAACTGCTAGACAAGTTCGGAGTAAATGGGAAACAAAAAAGTGGTTTACAGTCATAGCTCCCAGTACTTTTGGTTACGCTGAGCTTGGCCTTATACCGGCTAGCGAGGAAAAAAACATTATCGGAAGAACTATGGAAATAAGCTTTTACGATATAACGAAAGATATATCACAGCTTCCCATTAAACTTAGATTCAAAATAGTAAAAGTTAGCGAAGATGATAAAGCTTATACACAACTAAAACAAATAGAGATAACTAGAGATTACATTAGAAGCTTAGTGAGACGGGGAACTTCGAGAATAGATACGATAAAAGATATCGAAACTAAAGATGGAGCCAAGCTTAGGATAATGTGTATGATAATAACTCAAAGTAGGATTAAAGCTTCTCAGAAAAAAGCATTAAGGAAGATAATATTAAACCTATTAGATGAAAAAATTTCTGAAATGACATTTGATGAATTAATTCAAGAAATAGTTCTTGGTAAATTGACAATCGAATTAGAAATAATTGCTAAGAAAATATACCCTATTAAAAAGGCTGAAGTTCGAAAGGTTAAAATATTATCTCAACCTATTAACTCAAATTAGTGTTGTTATTTTAAGTATTTAATGGATCGGAAACCGATAGCCTGTGCAATAATAGATAGGGATTCACGTTGAACCTCCGAAGAACTACACCTTCCACTGAAACCTCCCGCTAGTTCGTGCCCGCCGCCACTTCCCTTTATCCTCTTAGCTAGTTCAGATACGACATGGCGTCCTACATGTAGCTTATTTTTTTCACAAAACTTTCTTGAAAACCTTATACTCAACCTGCACTCATCGTCTCTTTCACAGGTAACTATCGATACGTCTGCACCTAAGGTTATTAACGACCTAGCCACTGAAGCTTCATGCGAACTAACCTCGCTCACAGCTACCAGGAATTCACCTAACCTAATTACACTCGACCTAATTGCCCCTTTAAGCCTAGCCACTTTCTCTGAAAAGTCAATTTCTTCTTCGAGCAGTTCTAAGGCTTTTAAATAATCGCCACCTCTCTTCAGCATACACGCTGTAAGCTTGAGAGCAACAGGGCTAACGTGGATGAATCTTTTAGTATCGAAAAGTGTTCCTGCAAGTGCCAAAGTTGCTAAGACAGGTGAAAGAGGTATTTTCAACTCCTCTATAACTTGATAAACAATTAATGACGAAGCAGGCTCTTCTAGGATTACGGTAAAGTCGGCCTTCTCAGCTAGATCTCCTGGTGGTATGTGGTGATCTAACACGAGCAACGTCTCAGCACTGTTAATTATGGAGGCAAAACCTCCAACTTGGTTATAGTTGCTCGTATCTACAACAGCGACTGAGCCTATTGTTTCACAGTCCGGTTCTACCATATATTCGAAAGTCAAACCTAGGTTTCTCAATAACTTGCGCGAGAGTTTGCTAGGACCACTTGGAAAAGCTACTTTTACATTGCAAACACCAGCCCTTTCTAAGACATGCTTAAGTAGAAGTGCCGTGGCTATGGCATCTGGGTCAGCATTTACGTGAGTAACAATTAAAGCTCCTTTCCATGACGATTGCGCGAAGCTCCGTACTTTTAAAGAAGGCTCAGATAAACCTGAAACCCTTAGCTTCAACCTTAAGAGCAAGTTCTGCCAATGCTCTGTCGAGAATACTCGCAAGCTCACGATCGACGTCACCCGACGAATACTTAATTTTAACCGCGGCTTCTACTTCAACTACATAGGGCCACTCATCACTTACTCGTACTTTAATGTTACTGCTTTGAGTACCGTCGCCGAAACTATTCTCTATAAGTTCTGCAATTCTGTTAGCTAACCAATTCGCAATCTCCTCTATTTCATCGCGCGAAATTTTGCTAGCCAGCTCCCGTTTGAGCACTGCCAACCCTTTTCACCAGTTTTTTCTCCAATTCTTCTAACTGTTCCTTTAATAATCCTTCTTGCTTTTCTAATGCCTTTAACCTTATCTCTAACATTTCTTTCAAATCATTTAACTCCTTGATAACGACATCCTTCTGCCTATGAATCATTATAGATCCCACAATTTTATAAATTGGTGCATCTTCCTTGAGGGAACCTAGTTCGCGTAATGCGTCATTCAACTCGCTTAGCTGGGACTGAATTTGTTGTCTGTTAATGGCTAGTACTCTTAGTCTTTCAACTAGATCTTGGTACCTCTTTATCTCGGCCCGAAGGGTTTCGGATACTTCTGCCATATGATGCGAGGAAAAGAGGGGCAATTTATGTATGCCGTTGAAGGTGGTTGTTAGTCATGCTTGGGTTATTGCCACTAGTTAACTCATTGTAACTTAAAACCTCGGCTTATAAATAAACCTGTTTCTTTTAATTAAATTCAGTTAATGTTTTTTCGGTTGATTCTAAAACCGTTAACAGCCTGAGAAAACTGTTAAGTGAAGCTCTAAGAGAAGCTCGTTTAGAAGAGGCAATTTTCATCTTTAATTGCTCGCCCTCCAGAACAACCTCCATTAAAACGCGTGCAGTAGGCTGATTTTTAACTTCAACTATAAGAGCGTTGTAAACTGCTTTAGCGTGTAACTTACTTGAAAAATTTACTGTTACATGTACTTCATACGTAAACCTCAACGCTCAACCACCCCTTAAACCTTTTCAACAACCAGACGAGGACCCCGTAGGTTGCCCGTGCGAGTATCAACGAACTTTAAAATAAAAAAATTTTTGAGGGATTCACTTGCTTCAATTACCAAGGCTGATTCTGCTAACGTAGATAACTCATACAGTTCAGCGTTTTCTATGAAGGACAATGCTAATGCACCTGCCAGCTCCATCCCAAAGTCAAGGATCTCCGACTCGGCACGAGCATTTATGATTATTGAGCTGGGTCTCTCAATCACTATACCCGCTTCGCGAGCCAGTTTAATCCCCTTTAGTTTAAGAATTAGCGGATAAAGTTTTAGCTTTGATCCAGTTACATCCAGGAATACTATCTTACCTGGGTTGCCCTTTAACCCTCTACAAATTACAATTATTCTATCGGCATTAAAAGATTTCGCATATCTAAATATATCCAGGTAATTCATCTTCCCTCGGTTAACTTTAATTGCTGCTGGTAAAGCTAAAGCGATTTCCTTAGCCAGTGATCTAATCCTCGGATTAGATCTCCGTGTAGTGGTAACAATTATTTTACGTTCAATCATCCAACTTTATTCTTTAAATCATTACCTGAGTGTTTTTGTTTTAATGTTTTTCAACTCTTCTGAAGCGAATGTCTTACCTAACTCTGTTCTAGGCGTCCAAGCACCGCCAGCGAATGTATAGCCACATTTCCTGCATGTCCAAATACCAATGCTAACTTTCCCTACAGTTCCTCTTGTGAAACAGCGTGGACACCTATGCGGACCCTTCATTTTTGCTTCAATTGCAGCTACCTTGTGTCTTAGAGTCATACCGTAACGCGCACCAAACCGTCCCGCGCTACCCACAACCTTTGTTCGTCCCATAGTTTTCCATCATCCTGCTAATATACCGATTTAAACCTCTCGCACCAAGAATCCTTCAATACTATTTTAGCATCGACCCAGAGTTTGATATATGTGTATCACACCTCTTTAGCTCAGGATATTACATATAAATCCCATGAATTCGATTAAAGCTATCTATAGGATATCAGCATACCAGTGCAAAGAAGATTCCTACTTGAAAGAGCAAGCTCGTTAATCATCACATCAATACTCTATGTTGTTTTAACCTACTTTAGTGGGTTCTCCATGGCAGTGGAGCACGTACTGCTAACTTTATGTATGTCAGTGGTTCATCCAGGTTTAGGTCCCGCTGGAGTTCTGGTAATCTATGCCTATAACTTAGTAGAGAAAGGTGGTATAAACCTCATAAAAGCAATCCTTTTTCTCCTACCAATAGGTCTTTCCTTTCGTTACTGGATTCAGGTTACTCTATGGACTTTTGCTGTTATAACCATTCCAGCATCTTTGTCTAATGCCGTGATTTTAGCTTTATTCTTAACTGTAATACAGAACTGTACTGTTGGCTCGGCAGCAGCCCTGTTAGCCACCTACGCTATCTATGTTAGTTTAGAACTTTACACGCTGCTACCCACCGGTGTTGTTGGTAGCATGGGACTTGTAGTATCTATGGGAGGGTATACAAACGCCTTAGCTAGGAGCTCGGAGATAGCTGGTGATTGGATTTTCACCAACTTAATAGGTCCTCCTAGTATGATCGTGCAAGCTATCGTATATGCAGCTAGTGGTGCAACAGCTTCAAAGCTAAAAGAAGCTGTTGGAAAAGCTTGGATGGCTTCCTTAGCATCAACATCTATACTCCTTATGTCCTTTCTGATCTTTTCCAAAAAATTTAATATTCATCCTACCATACATGTTATGGTAACCCCTTTAGTCGGCATTGCAACCAGCTTACTCTTTAAACACCGAAATTTAAGAATAACAAATAGAATAAGCGAACTGACCCCTTCCAACCAGTTCGAACATCTAGCCAATGCTTGGGAAGCATTAAACGAAAACCTAAGGTATGGCGAGAAAATAATACTTGTATTTGGTCCTGGCGGTTGCGGTAAGACCCATCTTGTAACTAGTGTATGTAAAGCTCAAAGATTGAAACTTTCTATTAATAAACTTAAAGGTAAAGGAGAAGTAGTACTCCTAGAGCATGCAGAGCAACTGTATTCCATCAATAAATTTATAAATAAACTGTTAATGCATGGAGTTAGAAGTATAATCCTAGAATGTAGAGACCCGGCTCAGATAATTAGATATTTTAAGGAGCTGAAGGTACTTAAGGCAGTATACGTCCCTCCGCCAGATATAAATGCCCGACTAATGGTTCTGATAAACGAGCTTGAAGATGTTCTGCCCGGTTACCTAATAGAGTTCATAGCCACATCAACGGAGATGTATAGTATACGAGCTTTATTGGAACTAGCTAAGTATGTAAAAGAGTTGATAGTTAATGGGATTGAGCTCCAAGAAGCTGTTAAGAAAGCATTAAGTCAAGTAAAACCGGATATTCAGCCATCAGAGCTAGCCAATATTGAAAAATTCATAGTTAATTTTGAGGGGATTATAACGGGCTTTGCTAGCCCACTTCAATAATACTGTAACTAAGTTTTTAAATGGTTGACCACTAACCCAATTGGGGCCGTGGCCTAGCAAGGTATGGCGGCGGTCATGTCATAGGCGGCCGAAGCTCCAGATTAAATGGAAACTCAAGGAAAAACCCGCAGGTCCCGGGTTCGAGTCCCGGCGGCCCCATAATTAGTTGCAGATTCATAAAACATATTATAGAAGTTGAACAGTATTCATACGTGTGTAGCTAAGGACCAATTGTTGAGGATAACGTAATGCTTAAATCTGATTGTATAAAGCCCACTATGTAAAGTCCCGATAGCGGTGTCCCAATGTTAAATGAAAACCCTGAAATTCTGAAAACACGCTTGAATGAACTAAAGGTCAGGTTAAAAAATGTCGAAGAAGAAGTACTATCGTTAAGGAATGGTAGAGATGCTCTTAATAATGAAGTTAAGGAATTATCTATCAAAATAAAACAGTTAACTGATGAATATAAACATCTGAAAGAGGAGTATACAGTTTTAAAAACTACTAAGCAGAATTTATTCTCAGAAATTCAAAAACTAAAAGAGGAAAAGAATCAGTTAAAAATGGATTTGAAAGCTATAAATGATGAAGTCAAAGTTTTATTAAATGATATCAAAAATCTCCAACAAATTATTGGAAAAAGACGAATAAATATATATGAATTAAGAGAAAATCTAGAAAAGTTAGAATGGGAATATCAAACCCGTATCCTTACCCCTGAAGATGAAAAAACATATGTAGAAAGGATACGAAACATGGAATCACTGCTTGTGGCAGCCGAGAGATATAATGAATGCATGACAAGAATTAAAGAATTAAGACAACTTATATTTCATAAAAAAGAACAATATAGTTCGTTAATTAACAAAATTAAAGAGTTATCATCTAAATATTTAGAACTTAAAGCTACATTTGATGGATTAAAAAGTAAAGTTAATTCTCTTAGAACAGAATTAAGTGAGCTAATAGAGAAAAAAGAAGCATTAAGAAGAAAAGCAGATGAATATCATACCAAATACATTGAGGGGCTTGAGGAGGTTAAAAGGCTGCGAGAAGAGGTGGAAAGGGTTGCGCTACTCGTTAAAGCAGCAGAGCTTTCACAAGTATTGAGTAGGAGGCAGGCCGAATTGTATGACATGGCTTTAAGAGCGCTTGAAAAATACAAACAGGGAGAGAAACTCACGTTAGAAGAATTTAAATTGCTAATGGAATTCAACTTACTTGAACATGGTGCTGCTCCAAGTAGCTCTTGACCTAACGGACCTGGATAAAGCCATTAAGATTGCCTCTAAGGTTGTCGATGTTTGCGATCATAACAGGCTTCTAATAGAGGCTGGTACGCCATTAATAAAATCCTGGGGAGTTGCGGCTGTAAGGAAGTTAGCACAATCGTTTAGTGATATCCCAATTGTAGCAGACATGAAGACTATAGATGCTGGTGCTGTTGAAACTGAGTTGGCTTTAAAGAGTGGCGCGAAGTTCACCACCGTCTTAGCACTCGCTAGTAACGAAACTGTTACAGCCGTTGTAACCACAGCGCATAAACTTAGAGGTATGGTTATAGGTGATTTAATATGTGTAGAGAAAAAGCTTGAACGAGCTAAGGAGCTCTATAACATGGGAATAGATACCATATGTTTCCATGTCCCTATCGATGTACAGAATGCCAAGCGGGTCAATGTAAATGAAGTACTTAGGCAAATTCAACGCTTAAGAGAACTCCCAAGAGTAAAAATAGCGGTTGCTGGAGGAATAACCCCTGAAACGGCTTCTCTCTATTCATCAGCCGGGGTTGATATCCTAATAGTGGGTAGATATATTTACGCGGCGCCGGACCCTAGTGAAGCCGCTTTAAAGCTCGTCGAACGCATTAAGTAAATTTCATGATTATCTCTTTTTTACCCGAGTACCGTGTTCAGCCATCTTAATTTCTATGTCTTCTAATATATCTTTCAGCGATTTTAACCTGCTTTCCAGCTTTGTTTTTCTCTGCTCTAAATAATCTAGCCTATTTTTAGTTTCATCCTCATTTAACAATCCTAGCATGGCTTCTACTTTTAACTCTTCAAGCTCTTCATTTACAGCTTTAAGCAAACCTTCTACCTTAGAAATTTTTTCAAGTAGTTTAACCTTGGTTTTTTCCCATTCACTAAGTAGATTATTGACCTTCTCAACATACTCTTTCCACGTCCCCTCCAATTCTTCTATTGCCGCTATGAACTTTTCATATGTTGATATTTCAGAAGAAAGCAGGGGCTCCTCGATCATGATCCCTCACCAGCTAGTTGTTCTAGCCATTTAATTTTTTTCTCTAACTCTTGTCTGACTCTTTGATAGGCCTCCTCACTTACTTTTCCCTCTTTGTAGAGCTGCTCTAACTTCATTAGACTGAGCCTTAGTTTTCCTAAATCCGGCCTCGCCTCAGCAACCTTAACTCTCTGTAGATGAGGAACAACGAGGCGCTCCACGTTTTTAAGCGTGGTTTCAACATCTTGTTTTAACTTCTTGTATTTCTCCAGATTGCTTAAAGCTTCTTCCTTTAAATCCTTATAAGAATTCTCTGATAGCTCCCCGCTCTCATATAGTGTATCGAAACTTGTTGACAGTTGTTCGTACATGCCTATTACACTGGATAAGGCGCTAGTAACTTGCTGTCCAGTCTTGTTTACATTTTCCCACATCTCGACTAGTCTCCTTGCCTCATTCTCGTACTCTTTCCATCTTTCAGCCAAGCTTAAAGCTAACTCTTCTACACGTTTCGCGTGGCTCAGCAATTCTTCCTCCATTTCTTCGATGCCCTTTTCCCCTATCTCAATTTGAGGGAGAGGCTGTTCCATTGTCACAGTTATTGGTGTAGCTGGTTGTCCAGTTAGAGAGCTGGGTTGCTGAACAAGTTCAGCTAGCGGTGTTGGTTTGCTCGAAGCTGCAACATAGAAGCTACAAGTTCTGAAGTCGCTGACACAGGGCATTAAGCCGGGATCTACATTTTTATTCGTTGCTGTACACATAAATGTGCCATGGCTCTCCCTATAGAGGTATGGGCAGATTACACTCATAACCCCACCAATTTAATCAAAGGTATATCCTTTTAGCTTTATTCTTTACGAGACGCGATAAAGGTTATATCAAGAAAGTATATAAGAGCTCATGTATGCATCAGTTAATAACGTTAAAGGACGCTTTAAAGGATTTTCTTAAAGACGCCGGTCTTACACTACAAGACTTACTCTCAGCCATGAATGAGGAGCCTAGTGGTATTATTGAGTCCATAATGACTAGAATAGACGTAGATGAACATGAGGCCGAAATTTTGGAGAGATTGTATGCAGCAAAACAATTAAATTTGCTACTATTAGTTATACAGGTTTTCTACCTCATAAACCCCAGCGGTTACTATAAGGGTTTCTTGTTATATCCTCCGCGAGAAAAGATAATTGGCCCTAATGGAAAGGTTACCAAAGAGGGGTTAAAGCTGCTTTTGAGAAGCTTGGATATAGTACCTCATGGATACGCGTGAATCTCCGCATGATTAATGGCGCCGGGGCCGGGATTCGAACCCGGGCGTCCTGACAAGGACAGCGGCTCTCTAGCAAATCTCGGTCTCAAGGCCGCCCCCTTAGTCCACTCGGGCACCCCGGCTATAGTAACGTGATTAACTATATCACCAATAAACCTTTCCTCTCTGTTAACTGATTGATTAGGTTTATGTTTAAGAAAATCTAAAATTATTTAATTTCTATTTCAACCCTTACGCTTTTGGGAACACGTATCCTCATTAGTTGCCTCATTGCTCGCTCATCGGCCTCCATGTCGATTATTCTCTTATGAATCCTCATTTCCCAACGATCAAAGGTATGGTACCCCTGACCGCTTGGTGCTTTCCTTACAGTTACTGCCATTCTCTTCGTTGGTAAAGATATCGGACCCCTAATCCCGATACCGGTTCTAGCAGCAACACTTTTGATCTCTTCGCAAACACTGTTAATGTCCTCTACCGATGTACTGTAAAGTTTTATGCGAACGACGCGTGGCATTACTGTTACCCTTTCTATTGTGCCTTTGCTGGAACTATATCTATGACGACGCCGGCGGCTACGGTCCTGCCGGAATCCCTTATGGCAAACCTACCCAACTGCGGCAACTCTGAGAACTTTTCGATAACCACGGGTTTTAGGGGTTTAAATCTCACAATAGCGGCATCGCCTTGCTTAACGAATGGCGGATTCTCTTCTGCAGTCGCGCCGGTTCTTGGGTCTAGTTTCTTCTCTATAGCCGCAAATCTAACTGGAACCGTAGCTGTGTGTACATGTAAGACGGGGGTGTAACCTGGTGCTATTGCAGTCGGATGGAAGAGGACGAATACTCTGCCCACGAATTCGTCGGCTACCGTCGGTGGGTTTGAGGCATGTCCAGCTACGTCGCCACGCCGCAGCTGGGCCCGCTCTACGCCTTTAACGTTGAAACCTATGTTATCACCGGGAATGGCTTCATCTATCCTAGTATGGTGAGTCTCAATAGATTTAACTTCTCCTTTTACATTGGGGGGCATGAACACAACCACATCGTTTACCCGTAAAACACCGGTTTCGATTCTACCCACTGGAACTGTGCCAATGCCCTTTATGGTGTAAACATCTTGAAGAGGTATTCTGAGCGGTTTGTCTATTGGTCTAACCGGTTCTTCAAACATATCGAAAGCCTCGTATAAAGTTGGCCCGCTATACCACGGGGTTTTATCTTTGCTTAGGCTAACTATGTTGGCGCCTTCCCACGCTGATACAGGTATAAACTGCACCTTGTTTAAGTTGTAACCCACCATTCTCAGTAATTTCATAATACCACCTTTAACTTCATCATACCTTTGCTGGCTATAGTTGACTGTATCCATCTTGTTTATAGCAACCATTATCTGGTCTACTCCCATAGTTTTCGCTAAAAAGGCGTGCTCTCTAGTCTGACCACCCGGACTCATCCCTGCTTCATACTCGCCTTCTTTAGCGCTTACCACAAGGAGCGCACAGTCGGCTTGACTGGCTCCAGTTACCATGTTCTTCACGAAATCTCTATGACCAGGCGCATCTATTAGTGTAAAGAAGTATTTCTTAGATTCGAATTTATAGAATCCTAAATCTATTGTAATCCCCCTTTCACGCTCTTCTTTTAATCTATCCAGCACCCATGCATACTTAAATGATTCCTTTCCAATTTTCTTTGCTTCCTCTTCATATTCTTTTATTATCCTTTCATCAATAGCTCTTATATCGTAAAGGAACCTACCCATTAGTGTAGACTTTCCATGGTCAATATGCCCAATCACTACTAGGTTTAAATGGGGCTTTTTAGCTGCACTTGCCGAGCTCATAGCTTCACCTGCAAAGGTGATGGAAACATGGGTTTAAGAATATTTCCCTAGCTTCGTTACACAGATTTCTTAAACAGCTCTAACAATCTATCTATAATGAACCCGGACCAAAAACTGTTCAAAACATACCACGCGTAAAAGGGGATTTCAACGTAGCCTATCGGTGAAGCTATTAGACCTGCGGGAGCTGTACCTATAGCATCCCATAACACCTTAAACATTGCAAACCATAAAGCAATACTAGCGATAGTCGATTTTAATCTTTCAATCCCTAGATCTCTTTTTAACTTATCTATTCTGGGTTTCTCTTTCATTATCTTTTCGTACAATTTTCTATCGCGTAATTCCACAGCTTTACGTTTCCTCTCTTCCCACTCTTTAACCTCAGACTCTATTCTATTAACTATTTTCTTGTTAACTACAATAAACCTAACTCCCCTCATCGTTATTACGATTAAGTAAATTAAAGCTGTAGCAGCCAGCGCCGCGTATCTGCTCTGTAACAAGGTGCTCATAACTACCCTCATGTATTTGATAATTTCATCGTACACAGGTTAGTAGGTAACGCTGCTTTTTAAAGTGTGCATAGATTTTAAAACCCCATAACAAAGGGTGAGAGATGCCTCGACCAGCCCTAAGATCTCGAGCAGTGAAGAAAAAACTGGTTCGCACTCCGGGTGGAAGGTTAGTATTACATATACAAAGTAAAAAACACAAGCCTCCAAAGTGTGCCTTATGCAAAGTATCTCTCCATGGTTTTCCGCGAATGTCCTCAAAGGAAGAGCGGAGAGGGCATAGACCTCCTAATAGAATGTATGGAGGCTACCTTTGCGCGGATTGCCTGAGGAAAGCATTAAAAGCTGCGGTTGATGCTAGGTATCACTTTTAAGTTAATTAGTTACCTGGGGAATCATGTTAAACAATCAGAGAAAAATTTCAATTGCAGTGAGTGGGAAACCGGGATCTGGTAAAACTACTTATGCTAAGTTTATATCTGAAAGCTTTGGTTTGCATTACGTATCTAATGGTATGATTTTTAGAAACATAGCTGAAGAAAAAGGAATTAATTTTCTAGAGTTGCATAGACTGGCAGAGGTTGATGAAAGCATTGATTTAGAGGTTGATAAAAGGGCTTTAGAAGAAGCTAAAAAAGGTGGTGTAGTAATCGATGGGCATTTAGCCGTATGGATTTTAAGAAATGTAGCTGATCTAAAAATCCTCTTCACCGCGCCAGCTGAAGTGAGGGCTCAAAGAATTGCAAACCGCGAACAAAAGCGGCTTGAGGAGGTTATGACGGAGGTTAAAACTCGGGAGGAAAGTAATAAGTTAAGAGCTTTGAAGTACTATGGTGTTGATATAGACGACTATTCCATAGCTGATATTGTGATCAATACAGCAACTTTAGATGTGGAGGGTATAAAGAAAGTTGTTAGCTGCTTCATTAAAGAATATTTGCGCTTGAACCCAAGTAAAAGCCCTTAAGGCGACAAGTTTATTTCCATAGCGAATGCGGCTTCTAGTACTTAAACTCTGGTGGGTTTAATGGTAAAATTTCGGCAAGTAGAAGAAATAGAGAAAATCATGAGAAATATCGAGCAAGTTCGCAATATAGGTACGCTTGCTCACGTCGATCATGGCAAGACTACAACCTCTGATTCGCTGTTGATGGCTGCTGGAATGCTTAGCCCAAAAGTAGCCGGTAAGGCTTTGGCTTTGGATTACGTTGAGATTGAACAGCTTAGACAAATGACAGTTAAAGCTGCTAATGTATCGCTTTATCACGAGTGGAGGGGTAAACCTTACGTAGTAAATCTAGTTGACACTCCTGGTCATGTAGATTTTACAGGCCATGTAACCAGGAGTCTTAGGATGATGGACGGTGGTTTAGTTGTAGTTGACGCGGTGGAGGGAGTTATGACCCAAACCGAAACCGTTGTTCGACAAGCATTGAATGAGTATGTAAAACCACTACTCTTTATAAATAAAATAGATAGATTAATTAAAGAATTAAGATTAAATCCCAAAGAAATTCAACAAAGATTTGTTGAAATAGTTAAAGATTTTAACATGCTGATTGAATTATATGCGGATCCAGAGTTTAAGGATTCGTGGAAAGTAGATTTCAGAAAAGGTCAGGTTGCCTTCGGAAGCGCCCTACATAAATGGGGACTTACTATCCCTATAGCAACAGAGAAAGGAGTAAAGTTTGACTATATAGTTGATGCGTACGAAAAAGGATATTATGAGGAACTCTCTAAGGATTTTCCCCTGCACACAGCACTTCTAGACATGATAGTCGAACATACACCAAACCCCAAGCAAGCTCAAAAGTACAGGGTTCCTAAGTTATGGAAGGGCGATTTGAACAGCGAAATCGGTAAGGCGATGCTTGAATGCGATCCCAGTGGACCCTTAGTTGTTGCTGTAAGCAAGGTTATAGCTGATCCTCATGCAGGTTTCGTTGCTACAGGCAGAGTATTCAGTGGTACTGCACGTCAAGGTGATGAAGTTTGGTTAGTTAACTCTAAATCCAGTGCTAGAATACTGCAGGTTAGCCTATACATGGGTCCCTATAGAGAGAAAGTTGATGAGGTGACAGCCGGTAACATCGTCGCTGTCCTAGGGCCTGATAAAGCCAGGGCCGGTGAAACATTGGTTAGCTCCATGTATAAAGATAGCATGGTGCCTTTCGAAAGAATGAGTTATATTAGTGAGCCTGTCGTAACAATTGCTATAGAACCTAAGCATAGCAGTGATCTTCCTAAGCTCATCGATGCACTCAGGAAACTGGCAGTTGAAGATCCGACATTAAAGGTGCATATAAATGAGGAAACTGGTGAATATCTAATCAGTGGTATGGGTACCCTACACTTGGAGATAGTTCTATGGGATCTTAATCAGAGAACAGGCCTGGAGGTTACTACTTCTCAGCCAATCGTAAGGTATAGGGAAACAGTCAGAAAGAAGAGCAATGTATTTGAAGGTAAGTCGCCTAATAAACATAATAGGTTGTATATATGTGTCGAGCCACTTAATGAGGATACACTAAAGCTTCTCCAGGAGGGTAAAGTGTACGCTGATCAAGAATGGAGAGAACGCGCAAGACTACTCAGAGAATATGCTGGCTGGGACACCGATGAGGCAAGAGGTATATGGGATATAGATGAAAATTTCAACATCTTCGTAAATAGAACAAGTGGTATACAGTATCTTCGTGAAGTAGCTGATACAATTGTACAGGGTTTCAGATGGTCAATGGAAGCTGGACCTTTGGCACAGGAACCGGTCAGAGGAGTAAAGATTCTACTAATGGATGCGCAACTGCATGAGGATCCAGCTCACAGAGGTCCTGCTCAAATTATGCCAGCAACTAAAAACGCCATTTTTGCTAGCTTTCTCGATGCAGCTCCAACACTTCTGGAACCCTTAATGAAAATAGAGGTAAGAGTTCCGCAGGAATGGTTAAGCGGGGTTCTAAATGTCTTGAACAGGCATAGAGGCAAGGTTGTAAGTTTAGAGCAAAGAGGTATGTTGATGCGTATATTAGGAGAAATCCCAATTAGTGAAACTTTCAACTTAGCTGACGAAATGCGTGAAGCTACCCAAGGTAGAGCCTTCTGGGCCACGGAATTCGAGCGATGGTCACCTATACCCCAAGCTACCCTCAACGACTTAATAATTAGTATACGAAAAAGCAAAGGCTTACCGCCTAGAATACCTACAGTCGAGGACTTCCTTTCCCCTTAATCGGTATTTTTACTTTTAACAACCATAACATAGGATAAATGATATATTAGAATCAGTATACTTAGTATCCACATAGCGGGCCCGCCGGGACTTGAACCCGGGTTCTCCGGCTCCGAAGGCTTGCGCCCCGTTAACGGGTCGACGCCTTTCCAAGCTAGGCCACGGGCCCCCAGCCTAATCCATGGTAAATTTGCTTTAAAGTTATTTTGCTATAATATTGAAAACCCCTTTTGGTGCGCAATTTTATCGCTGGTAGGATTATTAATCAAAGGTAATTATTTAAAAGGTATGTTCTAAGTAGGGGGTTGGTGCTCCCAAATGGCTTCAACTATAGCGTTGTTAAAAAATTCGCTTAATAAACAAGTGCTTGTGAAACTAAAAGGCGGTAGAGAAATCAGGGGCATTCTTCGGGGCTTTGACCAGCATCTCAACTTAATATTAGAGGAGGCAGAAGAAAGCAGAGAAGGACAAAGCCGTAGGTTTGACTACATGCTAGTACGCGGAGATAACGTTATATTGATTAGTCCAGCGCCGTGAATGTATTTGACTGTAATAGCCTAATATAGGTGAATGGATATGGTTAAAGGTACTACATCCTTCGGTAAAAGGGGAAGGAAAAAAACACATATCAGATGCAGGCGTTGCGGTAGACACAGTTATAATATTAGGAAACATTACTGTGCAGCATGCGGTTTTGGGCGTTCAAGCCGATTAAGGATATATTCATGGCAAAATAAAAAAGTAAACCGTGTTAGGATTAAGTAGAGTTGAAGATGCTAGTACGTATACGAGTTGAAGTTCGACCTACAGAAGATATAGATAAGGTCGCTAAAGCTGTTCAAAACTTGTTTGAGATTAACTTGAGAGAAGAAAATCATGGTAATTATAAGGCTCTAGTTGGTGAAGGGGGTAGCGAGGCACTGGTAAAGTTTAGGCGATTATTGTTCGAGCATCATATACTTGATTCCGCTAGACACTTTATGTTGAACGGCCTAAGTGACCATGGATTTGTTTTTTATTTAAATAAACAGGCTGCTTACTGCGGTAAGCCAAACTTTTGTACATTTGAAGCTAGTGAAAGTCCACTCGGCCCAATTATCGTAGAAGTAATCACTGATAATCCAAAAACTGTCATATTATGGTTAGCACCAAGAACTGTTCATGGTGAACCAATTATAGAAATTGAGAAAATACCTGACCCCTAATAGTTGCTTAAATCTAAAAAAGTAGTGATAAGAGATTCTTCATCTTGCCGCCTTATTATCAGCTTCAAAAGATCCCTACTTAGATAAGTTCCTTCAAAAACTTGTCTGGCCTCCTGCAACAACAAGTCTAGGTTCTTGTATCTGTTACTGAAATGTTTCAAGATAAGTACCTTCGCTTTTGCGACAGATGCTGCATGAGCAGCTTCTAGCGCTGTAGAGTGCCCACTCAAATAAGCCTCAATTCCATTATGTGATGAGAATGTAGCCTCATGAATGATTACGTCCGCTTTACTGGATGCTTCTATCAACTCAACACAAGGCATAGTATCGCCACTGTATACAATCTTAAGACCTCTTCTAGGAGGTCCTACAACTTCTGAGGGTTCAACCACTCTCCCTGAATGTAATTTCACTTTTTTTCCAGCTAGAAGTTGCCGTCGGATTGGGCCAGCCGGTATACCTAATTCTTTAGCCTTTTCCTCGCTGAATTTACCTGGCAGGTCATGCTCGAGAATTATAAATGCAAAAGAGTTTATTGTATGCCTAACGGGAATAGTTATAACGTCGTACCCATTACCGTACATAACTACTCCAGGCTTTAACGTCTCCACAACAAGCTCGTAACCTAGGTCTTCACTAAAAACTGCGTGTTCAATGAAATCCTCTATCCCAGTAGGTCCCAATACTTTTAGAGGTGAGGTTCTTCCCCACATCCCTAACGACTCGAGTAAACCCGGTAACCCGTAAAGGTGATCACCATGAAGATGCGTTATTAAAATCGCCACCAAACGGTTTACTTTTAACCCGGCTTTCAAGATCCTGTACTGAACTCCTTCCCCACAGTCAAGCAATAAAAAATCACCGCGAATTTTTACCAAGAGTCCCGGCAACCACCTTTCTCCAATAGGCGTCGCTGAGCCAGTGCCTATGAATACCAGCTCGGCGTAGCCTGGAGCGCCACTAACTATTTTCCAGTTTTTTCCTGTTCTAATAGGCATTCTGCATCCTCACAGCTACGACTTTTCCTCACAATTATGTGTAATGATGTGAAATACTTGTTTTTATCTAATTAACAGTTTAATTTATTCATAGTTTATTCATCTCATCCCTTGAAATATTTTAACCCGATAGTAGGCATACTATTCTAGTTAATCCTCCATGAACATATATACTGTATTCCTCGAAAATCTTAGATTTAGCTGAGTAAAGCTGAGAGAAATATTCCTTGGGTCTCATAAATACCGTAAAGCCACTTTTTTTAATAATGCTACTTGATAAATTTAGTAAGCACTTCTGTAAGGTTTGGGCACTTGCACCGCGTGTTGTCGCTAATTTTCCATACGGAGGATCAGTTGAAATGGCATCAAAGGATTCTTGACGAAAAGGGGGTTTCCTGGCATCACCAACTATTACGTTGCATAAAGCATCAACGGAGAAGAGTTTCATGTTCGACCAACAACCTTTAACCGCCTCTATACTAACATCAAGCCCCACAGCCTCTATACCCTTAAGTGCTGTCTCGGCAAGAACAGTACCTGTACCGCAAAAGGGATCTAACAATAACCTGGGTTCACCAGTCAGATTTACGAGAAGTCTTGCATCTTCTGGAGTCAACGAGGCTGGATGTCTGAACACTTTAAATTTGTTTGACCGCAGCCTAAATCTATCTCCTCTAGGCCTTAACGCCTGAACACCTATTACTGCGGCATCTGGTGCACAGATAAGCCGGACATGAACATCTGGATTAGATAGATTAACATTACAATGTCCATTACAAGCTGAATGCACGGCTTTCGCTATGTTAACTATTAATTCAGTAGATGGTGTTGAAGGAAAACCATCAATTTTTTTCACACTAACAGCAAACGTTTTTCCAGCTATCTCACTCCACTCTGAGTTACAGCCTAATTCATAGTAAAAACTCGCCTCAGGTTGTGGATAGTTTGTCCAGGCTTTCCCAAAGAGGACTTCCTGAATATAAACACACTCGTAAAGCTTAGCCAAAGCATGCCTAAGACACGTGCTTTCTAACTCAATTAAGCCTATTCTTTTTCCAATTCTTCTCACATTACATCCGAGTGTTTTTTCCGTTTCGCGTATACCTAGATCTGGTACAGAGCCGGAAACTACTATGGTTAAAAGAGCCATTTTAGGCATCCTTTAAAGCGTCCTCTTTACCGTAAAACTGCTTACAATAGGTCGAGCTGCGACTAGGATTGATAATATTATTAACGTTATAATTATCCAAAGCAGCATTGTAAGTATACTACCTGATCCAGTTAATAGCTTTGAATACTCCAATAATATTTGCCTTAAAAGGACCGTAAGAGCTACGGCCCCATAATCACTTGCGCTAAGCCTCTTATTCCCAAGAATTGCCTCGAGCATCTGGGCTGCTAGAGGTAAGAGTAGCGATACTATTAGAAGATCTAATACTAATATTTGCTCGCCCACGTTGGACAGCAGGAAATATCCTATAGCCTCGAACCCGTTCAGACCGCTTAATCTACTTATGCTGGCAAAACCGGCTGCTAAAGCAAATGCTGTTATAAGCAGGGAAGCCAAAAGAGAAGCGAAAATCACGGGTGATGATTTATATGTATTCTTGATAAATTCATCAAGTGAAAAGCCTTTTATGGCCATACCTAACCCTAAGGCGAGTAATGTAAATGGCCATACATAGCTAGGCATCGCAAAGGATAGAAAAACATAAAGCGATACGAGTGCTCCTGGCACACCAAGCGCATACTTCTTATACTTCTCTTCTTCAAATAAACGTTTTACATACCTAAGTACCAGTAGAAATGACTCCTCCACACCCCTTGATTGTTGAACAACCACACGGTGTATAGACAACACGGGTAGTCTAGACTGGATTACCGGAAGAACCAGTTCATCTGTGGGACCGTCGGATACTAACACGACTGTGTCAAACTTTTTCGCAGAAAGAAGTTGATCTAGTTCTCCAGCTATTTTTGTATCTGCCTTTATCCCTTCATCCCTATGCCCTGCTATCAGCGCTACTTCAACTTGTTCAAATTCATTTTTTAATTCACTGTAAATTTTCAATGCCGCGAACATAGCGTTTGAATCTGAATCATCAGGACGCTTAATAGCGAACTTTGTAGCCGCCTCCCTGAAAGGCTCTTCTCCCATTATAGGGGTTGCCACGCCCGCGATTTCCCCTACATCATTATCTCGGTCTACGCATAATACTAATACAGATCTGGCTTTCCCAATCATTCAGTATTGGAAGTGCCGGTGCTTAATCTTAAAAATATCTACTTATAGCTCTTATTTATGACGACCGTGATTTTCTCAACTGCAAGCTCATCTCGAGCACCAATTAAGCTGGCAGTTGAAGACGCGGATGTATTACTTTTCAGTATGAGATTTGATGGATTATTAACAGCCACTCATAGACGCTTAATACTGGGGGCTTTAGCTTCTTATCTGGGAGATAAGCTAACTGTGAGCATCTTGGAGAGTTTAGCTCCCTGTCCAGTCTATTCGATCTTTAGATGGTTAAAGTTCTTCTTCAAAGATGAGATCGACGAACCCCCGGTTACGTATCAGTTAATACCATATATGCCGGTTACGAGCACTCTTCCCGTCATCTATTCGCTAGTCGATCTGCTTGACACAGTTATAGTCGAGGTCCCTCCTAGCTATGATACTCGCTCCTTTGAAAACGTTGAAAAGGCGTGCCGTAGTCAGGGCATAAATTTCGAGTTACGTCAACGACCCTTAACTCTTACTGAAACATATCGACCTTGCGTCTCTCGGACTTCTGAGGATCTTCTTTCAGCTCTAGGTGATTTCAGAGAAGTTGCCCTCGGAATACTTAAAGAGGTTCTCGAAAGTGGTGGTGCCGTAATGGCAAGAGTGCTGCTTGATCTTCTTAATAGTACTCATTTAATGGTTTTTAAATACCTGATAGCATTTGATTTCCTTCGAGCGCAACCAACTCAGAGTGGACTTATTTTTTATTTAACTAGAAAGGGACTTGAAGCAATTATGGGGCATTAAAACTCCCTCAAATGCGAAGGAGACTCGTAATCTTCACCGCTCTTGAATATTTTTTGAAGATCAGCGTAAATCTCAGCTAAACCAAGCATACTTTTTGATGAAACAAAGTATAGTGAGAAGGATTCAAGAAAGCTGTGAACCGTTTCGAGTAAACCCCTAACCACTATTCGTTCCTCTCCGCTTAGCTCACTATCTAATTCACTGACCAACGTTAGTGGATTTCCAACCCATTCGACCATGGCTTCTAGCTCTTTCCTACTTAACAAGTCTACCTTGTTAAAAGCGTTAATCTGTGGCATTTTGAACCTGTAGTAAACTGAGGAGGCCAGGAATATCTGTGATATGAGACTTGAAGGAGACTTTGATAGAGCTGCATCAATAATGAATATAACGCCTTGCGTCCCAATGGCTATCCCCTTTGCTATCTCTGAACCACTTCTTCGGAATGCAAATATTTCCATTTGTCCGGGAGTATCCACCAGCACGTAACCTTCCTCGACGCTTTCTTCAATTTCATCTCTTAGACTGCTTGTATAGTTCAACATCAAGTCCACGGAAGCCACAATAGCTCCGTTAGGTCCTAAATTATACTCCTCCATAACTTGCCTCGCAGTAACGTGTGCCCTAACATCTATGTCAGGTATATATGGTAGATACTCTGCGGCAGGGTCTAAGTTTACTGTTAAGTAAGGAATCTCGTTCACGCTTAACCAATCGGAGAATGCTGAAACGAACGTTGATTTGCCGGAGCCGGCTGGTCCTAGAATGAATAACGTAAAAATGGTCATAAAGCGACTCTGCGCTTACTTTTTGGTGTTTGTTCCTCTTTTTTAACCTCATAAATCGCTTCAAGTTCATCTCTATCGTAGACCCTACCACATTTAATACACACATAATTCTTCGCATCACGATTGTAAAGTAGGTCCCCGCCACACTCAGGACAGCTACGCTTTCGCATCAAGCTAGATCGCTTTCAAAGGTTATAAACGTTATCAAAGGGGGCTTTGGTAGTAGATGTTAACGTAAGGCAAGGTATTTATCCTAAATTTGAATTATAAAATTCATGGATGCTGTAAAAATAATGGTGGTGCCAGTTAGAGTCCCTGAAAAAGCTAATATTATCATCGGTCAAGCACATTTTATTAAAACTGTAGAAGATTTGTATGAGGCTATAATCGGTTCAGTACCTGGGGTAAGTTTGGGAGTGGCTTTTTGTGAAGCTTCAGGTGACAGGCTAGTAAGGGTTGATGGCAATGACGAAGAGTTGAAAAATCTAGCCGCGCACACAGCTCTTGAAATTGGTGCTGGACATGTATTTGTTATTTACTTAAAAGGCGCTTGGCCCATAAATGTACTGAACGCTATTAAGAATGTTCATGAGGTTGCATCCATATTTTGCGCTACTGCAAATCCCTTGCAGGTAATTATAGTCGAGACTGCTCAGGGCAGGGGAGTACTGGGAGTGGTAGATGGTTATAAACCCTTGGGAATAGAAGATGAAAATAAAAAGCAAGAACGAATACAATTCTTAAGGAGAATAGGTTATAAGCGTGGATAGGAAGTTTGTGAGAACCGGTTTAGTATATATTTCAATCCCTGCTGAGCAACTTACTGAGTATTGTATGTAATGTTAAGTTGATCATAAGGGAACTAAAAATTTTTGTGAACTTCTCCTAGCAGATAAGTAGTTAGTTTATGAAACAGGTGATTATCGTCAGAGTTGACTTAAAAATGGGAAAAGGAAAATTAGCGGCTCAAGTAGCTCATGCAGCCGTTACTGCTTCGGAGATAACAAGACGAGAAAGGCCAGACTGGTTTGAGAAATGGATGCAAGAAGGTCAAAGGAAAGTAGTTTTAAAAACCACTTCGCTTGAAGAACTACTCAAGCTCCACGACGAAGCATTGAAATTGAAACTCCCCGCAGCATTAATATCCGACATGGGACTTACCCAGTTGCCACCAGGTACAACTACTGCCCTCGCTATAGGCCCCGCGCCTGAAGAGCTTGTGGATGCTATAACAGGTCACCTTAGGCTGCTGTGACATATATGCCTTTTCCAACACGTTCTGAACTAGATAAAGAATTGGGAATGCTTTTCTATATCACACAACATGCAGGAATAGGCGGGATTCTAAAAGAAAAAGCAGAAGATTTCATAGTAACCGAATTAGTATCGGGTGGATTGCTTTGCACTTCACCTGAGATAAGGGAATGGGGGGGAGGGGTGGGTGAGTATACATGGTTTTTGTTTGAGAAAAGATCTGTTGATACTATCACGGCGCTCAGGCTCATAGCTAAAGCTCTTAGGATTAACTATAAAACATTAGCCGTCATGGGTCTGAAAGACGCGCGTGCATTAACTTTTCAATTAGCTTGCGTGAAGGGAGTAAATCCAGAGAACTTTCCTAGTCATGTGGGAAAGTATGTAAGAGTTCTGGCTGCCTTCAGAATGCCCTTTAAGCTAACGTCAAATATATTGTATGGAAATTACTTCGAAATCAAAGTTAAAGAACTTGCTTTAAGTAAGAACGAGACAATATATCGAATAAGTGAACTTTGGGAAGAGATTAAAGATGCTGGAGGGGTACCAAACTATTTCGGCTACCAGCGTTTTGGTACGATTAGGCCGGTTACTCATATCGTGGGTAAGTGTATCTTAAAAGGTATGTTTAAAGAGGCGGTTTGTGAATTACTGACAAGAGTTTTTCCATATGAATCAGACCAAGCCAAAGAAGCAAGGAAATACTTAGCGTCAACTTGGGACTTAAAGGGCGTATTGAAACTCCTCCCGAACAATCTTCATCATGAACGGATGATAATTCAATACCTTATTAAGCATCCTGGCGACTACTTTGGAGCTCTTCGTACATTACCCCTTCAAGTGAGAAGACTTTTCGTCGAGGCATTTCAGGCATATATCTTTAATCGTGTGCTGAGTAGAAGGCTTGAAGAAGGAATGCCAATCTCGAAAGCCATAGCCGGCGATTTAGTAGCTTTATATGGAGCAAGCTCTACGAGTATACTACGGGCTAATAGTAGTAACCTAGATAAATTAAACCAGTTAATAAGTCTGGGGAGCGCTAGAGTTGTCATGAATGTTATAGGTTACGCCACCGTGCTCTCAGATGGTGCTCCTGGGGAGCTGGAAAAGGAAGTTTTGAAAGAAGAAGAGGTATCGATAGAAAATTTCAGAATCCGTCACATGTCTGAGACGTCATCTAGAGGGAGCACCAGGCCACTAGCTCTTAAACCTGAAAACCTTAAAGTAAGTATGATGGACTTAGAGTCGGGTCCTGTAGCTACGTTCTCTTTTGCATTACAGAAAGGTATGTATGCTACAATCTTGTTACGTGAATTTGTTAAACCCGAAAACCCTGCTCTGCAAGGTTTTTAGCGGTCAAAGTTTTTACTAACGTAAGGCTGGTGGTGTGTCTCATCATGAAAAATGTTATACTATCCAGGGAAGTGGCTGAAGAGTTGGCAAGAGCATTAAGGTACGCGAGACAAGCTAACCATAGGGTAATGCTTGTATTACTTGGCAACAACGATGGAAACTTAGTGATGGGGGCGGCTGAGGCAGTTATTTCCTTTTTAAGTATGAAAGAGATAAAAGAGGATGGGATACTATATGTTTACCATGCATTCTATGAGGATGCTTGCGCCCGCCGCAGATTATTTGATCGAGCAGTTGGGAAAGAGGTGAAAATATCCTATGTACCATACCATGAGAGCATTAACGTTTTAGGACGAACCTTCGACTCAGCGGTACTCGATTTACTAAACAATATTGAGCCAAATGACTTAGGTCGTCTTACAGGAGTGGTTGATGGAGGAGGTCTTTACGTGTTATTGTTACCTCCCTTAGAGAAACTTATGAAAATAATTACTAGATTTCAAGGTATGCTTCTAACCTTCCAATATAGTCCTCAAGATTTAAGAAAATTTTTCGAACAAAGATTTTTTGAAAAATTATATGAACATAAAGGTATCATAATATATGATACGGACCATGCCAAATTACTGAAAACGTCTAGCCTACCTAAGCGGGCATTTAGACATAAAGCTGGCCCACTGGAAATACCTAGTAATGCACTATTTCCCGATCAATTGTATAAGCTTGCTATGAGTAAAGATCAAGTTGAGGTCTTAATGCTTATAGAAAAGTTATATGAGCGCCCTGAAAAGGGTTGTAAACGCATACTTGTGATAACTGCTGACCGGGGGAGAGGTAAATCATCGGTTATAGGGTTGGGTATTGCCGGATTGTCACATAAAATCCGAAGAGCTAAAGGCCGCTGCCGCATTATAGTTACAGCTCCAAGCGAGGCTAATGTTCAGGAGCTTTTTAAATTTGCAAAAAGAGGATTGAAAATATTAGGCCATAAGGTAGAACAGAAAGAGAGGGAAGGGTTTGTAACCGGACTTAAATCAAAGGGTATTGAAATAAGGTATTTTGAACCCCTTGAAGCAGTTACCCATCGAGCCGATTTTTTGGCTGTTGATGAGGCTGCTTCACTTCAAGTACCGATGTTATTCGCTCTAATGCGACGATTTGATAGAATTATTTGTTCATCAACCGTGCACGGGTATGAGGGGGCTGGCAGAGGTTTTTCCATCCGCTTTCTTAAGGGACTTAAACAGTTAAGCGGTGTGGAAGTATATGAGTTTGAAATGGAGGAGCCGATCAGGTACGCATCAGACGATCCAGTTGAAAAATGGATATTTGACACGTTACTACTTGATGCTGAACCGGCACAGTTAAATGATGACGACTTGGCGTGCATAGAATCCAAGCAAGTTGATTATTATTCCCCTCAGCTGGAAGAGTTTTTCTTAAGAGACGAGGAGCTATTAAGACAATTTTTTGGAATATATATAATGGCTCATTACCGTAATAATCCTAACGATTTAGGAATGATGATGGACGCTCCGCATCATAAGCCGCGAGCTCTTAGATTAAAAACTGGAAAAATTGTTGTCTCAGTAGAATTAGCCGAGGAAGGTCCATTAGATGAAGAAATAGCTAAACAGTGTTCCAAGGGCGCGTGGATTATGGGTAATATAATACCAGACCGACTAATAAAGCATTACAAGGTAGTCGACTTTGGCGCTTTAAGGGGGTTAAGAATTGTAAGAATTGCAACCCATCCGGATCTCTGGAATAAGGGTTTAGGCTCGAGAGCCTTAATGGAAATTGAAAAAGAAGCTATGGCTGATGGTTATGATTGGGTTGGAGCGGGGTTCGGAGTAACGCTTGAATTATTAAGTTTCTGGCTTAAAAACAACTACATTCCTGTGCACTTAAGTCCTGAACGTAATCCTGTAAGCGGGGAATATTCAGTACTGGTTGTTAAACCTTTAAATGATAAAGCAGCGAAGTTTATAGATTTATTTTCTGTTGAATTTAAACGTCGTTTACTCTTGTCACTTCCTGAGCCCTATCATGATCTTAACCCTAAAACTATTCGAGCCCTTTTCCACCATACATCTAAAGAAAACGTGAAGCCAAGCCTTTCACCCAGCCAACTCGGCCGCCTAATGTCCTACGCTTGGGGCGATATGACATTAGAGAATTGTATAGATTGTATAGTTGAGCTCGCTCGTGTTTATTTCATGAATGATTTTAGATTTCTGAGCGAGGAGGAAGAATTATTGTTAATAACTAGAGTTCTTCAGGCAAAAAGCTGGCGTGTCACTTGTAATGAGCTTAACTTAACCCCTCCTCAGGCAATGGAACGCCTCCGCAAGATCGCTAGAACTTTCTGTGAAGAATTTTATAAAATAAAAACTGAAAAGGAAGCTGAAAGCTTCCTTTATATACAGTTAGATAGCACGCGTAGGTAGCTTCATTCTCAACTCAGGCGCTACATTGATAGCCATTTCAAGAGCCTTCTTAACTTCTCCTAATGTGAAACTACCTCTCCCACCTTTCTGAATAGCGCAAACCTTACCTTCTCCATTTATAGCAAATGTTACTCTAGCATCCATTACAAGTTCTTCCTCATAGCATGGATCAACTACAAGTGTTTCTCCTATTTTTGCTACAGTTACGAATATGGGTGTATCGGCTATTGGTAACTGTATTTTCTCCTCTGTTCTTGTTACTGTCCCTTCTGATGAAACCACAACCTTGGGAACGCGTGCAGTCAGCAGTGCTGCTACAGCAGCTAAACCTGATGCGTCAATAAAATTTCCGTCATGGTCTATAGGGTAAATGTCAATAAATATCCTCCATACCTGTTTACCAGGAACTATTGCAAGCTCTTCTAAATTTAAAGTAGGCGCATGGCGCAATCCTCTGTCTATAATTCTTGCTAACTCCACATCGTTTTCATCAGGTGGCCCCGGCTCAAAGATTGGAGAAGCCATAGGTATTAGCTCGGCGTAAACGATCTGCACGCCTTCGTTAGGCGTATCTGGATAAGGTACTCCAAGGGAAGATTTTACACCTGTGACTACTTTTGTGTTACCTATGGATGCCTTCGCGGATCCATCGGCATTACCTATAATTCCAGTTTCTATTTTTATCTCCCTGTACTGATCAGGTCTTCTACCATCGACTCTTTCACCCCTTTTCAACATAGAACGTATAGTTTCCCTGCGTGGGAGTGGTATTATAGTATAGGTGCGTTCGCTCATCGTATAACCCCCTCTGAAAACTCGCTGCCCTCCACTTCCTCTATCGGAAGCTTCGAGTAACGTTCTTTTAAGGCCTTTTTCTGCTCCTCATAAAGCTTAGTTACCGCTTCCATCGCTAACTGTAGAGCTTGTTCTACTTCCTCCCTAGAGTATTTTCCATCAGCCTGAAGGAGCGTTATTTCGCCAAGTCTGGGCATGATTGCTATCGGCATGTCACCTTCTCCATGCTGATCTTCTATACCGTTGAGGTCAACTGCAAGCTCGCCCTCAATCTTACCGATTGAGACCCCTGCAACTAAATCCCTCATAGGTATCCCGGCATCCGCTAGGGCTACAGAGGCGGCTGTTATAGAGGCTACTCTCGTACTACCGTCAGCCTCCATTACCTCTATGAATACATCGACGGTTGTTCTAGGAAACTCTTCTAGAAATATCGCCGGCTCAAGTGCCTCCCTGATGACCTTCGAAATTTCCACCTCTCTTCTTGAGGGCGTAGGGCTCTTTCTTTCATCTGAGACTGAGAAGGGTAACATTGAGTACCTGCATCTAAGCAGCATTCGGTCGGTCAAAGCTTCATGGCGTGGATGCACCTCTTTAGGTCCATACACGGCAACTATAATTTTGTTCCGACCAAGCTCAATATATGCTGACCCGTCGGCGTTTTTCAAGACCCCAGCCTCTATCTTACAGCTCCTCATTTCATTTAAAGCTCTGCCGTCAAGTCGCCTTCCATCTTCCCTTAGGAGTTTAATTCTCGTTCCTATCACCATTCTCAACACCTTTAGAGCCTAAAACTAAATTAGCTAGCTTCTTAACCTCTTCTAAGGGATCGGCTACGTAGTGTTCCTCACAAAGTCTTTTTATCACATAAGCGGCCGAGGCTTCAAGGTCAGCCTCTTCTCCGATAACTATTATACGCCCATTCCTGCCAACGGTTATTTCGACATTGAATGCCTCTTTTAAGTAGTTTACGACTTGCCCTCTCTTACCTATGACTCTCGACACCCGTGCAGGAGATACCTCAACCAGCAGCCCCTTCTCTACTCTGCCGAGCCTCGATTCCTTCATCGTTAATAGGGGATCATGTGTAAAATCAAATAGTAGTACCTTTGCTGCCAGTAAATCACCTACTCTAAAGATACTTGAAAGGTCTTTTTGGTGAGACGTGGGACGCGGAAATATTTCAGACACTTGAAGTATCGCCGTGTATGGTGAGTTTATGTCCACCAACCAATACGTAGGCCCAACATCAATAACTTTACCTATGATTAAATCGCCTTCAGAGGGTATGTAACAACGCTTTATCGGTATGAGCCTTATTTTCTTGGGTTTCTCAATTACTGTCACGCTTAGCACTTTGGAGTAGAATTTTTTCCCCCTAGAGAAGTGTGGTCCACTTATTTCATAACTGCCTTCTGCTATTAGCTCGCCAGGTATTATGATTTGCCCGTCAGATATATGTATTGGCATACACTTCACCCCACACTAACCACCTTTACCTCACCTTGACCCTTAGTTAGTGAGTTAACTTGTTGCATAATGTTCTCAACTAAACCTGCGGGAACCTCTAGCTCTGCAATCCAAGATCCATCGTTTTGATAATGACTTTTCATTATTTTACCAGCCTTTGCTAAAACCGCATATGCCTTACCCGAATATTGTGCAGGTATCCTCACCTCAACTAAGGCCCTAGCAAACTTTAATGGTAAAATTTTATTTAATGCTTTAATCGCCTCCTGAATTTGAGTTTCAACAGGCTTAAAAGGATCCACGGAGATTTCAGCTTCTTCAAGTGCTAGCTCGATACGTTTCGGAGGATGAGGTAAGCCCGTACGTGGATCAACCGCATTACGTGCAATGAAATCTATTATTTGACGCTTCTTTGTTTCTACTAATTCCCTTCTTTGCTCGGCTGTTAACTGTAATTCACCTTGCTTTATTATTACTTCCGCAACTCTATAGACGTCGTCAGTATTGAAAAGTTTAGTCAAATCATCAGGTGACGCTTTAAGCCCTTTCCGCACATCATAATAAACATGTGGACTCTCGACAACTTCGTGAACGTCTATATTTACTCCGTTTTTAATCTGCCACGCTTTCTCTACATCTACAACTACCTCAAATCGTTTGCCTCCTTTAGCGAGCCTAGCGACTCCTAATCTCTTTTGATTCAAGCCAAACACCCCTCAATACATAAACCATTAATATTTTAAGACTATGTAACTGTGGATTATTTAAACACCTAATAATTAAATCAACCGGCGATGAAGAAGGAGGTGAAGACAGAAGCTGTGAAGATCCGCAACTCACCGAGCCATAAAATATCTATAACTTACTCTATCCATAGTTCCCTATCCAGTTTCTCTGGTATGTACTTCTCCGTCAGGAACTTAAATCCATAACCGCTTAAAGCCTCTATTTCCACTTTCTCCTGCTTGCTTAGAAATAGTTCTAATTGCTTCATCCATTCCTTCGATTCCTTAAACCATGGGTAATTTAACAGCTCCTTAGCTCTCTTTAAGTCCCTATCTTTAGCTTTTATTATGAAGTTTCGCGGTATTTTATAATCATAAATGTCCGATACTGTTAACCCCAAAAACCTTGCTCCAGGAGTAGCTAGTCTTTCGCTTTCGTAACCTAGTGTTATGGATCCGCTCCTGTATACGCTGTATATATAAAATCCATAGGGATCTGCGTCTGTAAGTACATATGCTGGCAGCTTATGTTCTTCCCATAATCTACGCACCATACGTCTAGTACTCCTATCAGGCTGCCCCTTGCCAGTAACCAAAAGACATCTGTTCTTCTCCCAGAATCTTTCTTTATTCAGCCTGTTGAATATAGCGTCCTTCTCTATGACTAAGACATATTCGGCATCTACACTAAGTATCTCAAGAGAATCCGGGTTAGGAGGGATTGAATAAGCCCCATCTCCCATTCTAGAACAATCGATAGTATCAGCACCGGATCGAATTACTATGCGACCTACTATTTTACCTTTCGTGTCATGTAGAATGCCCATATGCTCTCTCAAAAGCCCTGTTATTACCTCTATATCCTGGATAGCGCCATCGGACTCCTTTTGTGTATCCCATGTTTCTTCTCGCTTCAATCTACCATGTTCATCAAGATATTCAATAGTATGTTTACCTGCATAGTATAAATCTCTGATAGTGGGATAATCGCCTTCCCGTATAGCTTTCACAATAAGTGATAACATTAACACTGTTTGCATGAATTTTCGTGCTTCCCCCATGTCTAGAAACTCTCTTTTTACTTTTTTCGACCCTAGTTTTAGAATCCTGGCCTCTGGGTCCCATATTATGTTGGCAAGCGTGCGCGCCGGTACTTGAAGTGTAGGGGGCTTCCCTCTAGATATTTGTCTAGTTAGATCCTTTCCAACTTTTTCGAGTGCCCTAAGAATTACGCCTTCCCTATCGACTCTTTGCATAGGACACTCCCCTTTCCGAGATCTTAGCTTTTATGAATTCAACTAACTTACTTCGCAGCAGCTCTTTATCGTCTTCAGATATGTAACTTAGGGAACTTGCTACCTCGTCCACATACTTTTTGATGGTTATTTCCCATCTTCGGGCTCCTATGAGCCTCTCTATTCTCGAGAGGTGGCTACGTAACCTTCTCGAGCATTCTCTTATTCCTGCTTCTATTTCGCTTTCTAACTCCGGAACATCTGCTACTGCTTCTTTCCCAACACCCTTAAAAGGCACTTTGGTCGAACATACATGTGTTACCACAGCAAGCTGCGCCGGGAACTTAACCCTATATACAGACCAATCGATCCTCTTAATTATCTTCATTGAAACATCTACACCTTCATCGTAAAGCAGAGGGATTCGGTTAGCGAATCGATAAAGTAGAGGTTCCTCCGATAACGGGACCCCCCCTCCATAAGCTATGGCCACTTCTACTATGAAGGGGTGCCCAGCGTAGGATGAAGGAGGTCGGCTGACAACAGTCACAAACTCTGGCCTTAGAACTTCTTTAACACCCTTGGCTAATAGTTCTTCGCCTAGTGGAGAGAGAGTGCTGGGCTTTGGCCTCCTCCAACCTTCAAAAGCCTGCATTTTTACGGCTAGCGTTTCAATCTCATCAACAGTCAAATTTCTAACTTTCTTACTCGCATCAAACCCTATCCATTCACAAAACTTCCTAGCAGTTATTGGACCTATACCATCAAAGTTTTCAATTAAAAACTCCTCCAATATAGTATTCTTACCAATTCCTTCTATTAACTTCCTAAGTAGCTCTACATCTACACCTTTAGGATGTGGTTTACCAATTGTGGGAGTTGGGGGTAGTTTTGTCGATGTCCGGTTAAACTCCAATGATAGCTGTGGCCCATGCGCAAATATGTTAGCATAAGGAGCGATCATCGCGGTTCTTTTAATGTACTCCTCGACTCTCCCTCTAGCTTGACTCCAGTCTCCTCTCATAACTAACTCAACCACTGTCCCATGCCATTTACTTTCGTTTCTGTTAACTTCTAACCGTTTAACTATTGGTAGATTTTTCTCAACGTCTATGGCAATTTCCGCTTCGTATATAAAGTTCGATCTTCTAACTGAAGATCGAACTTTAACGGGTTGTCCGGTGGTTAACTGTGCATATAGTACTGCCATTTTAACTCCCAAGCCGAATACCCCTCTACTCTGCCTCAATACATATTTCGAGCCGTAAAGCACCCGTCCGAAAGCATTGGGTATCTCAAGAGGAGATATACCCACTCCTTCATCCTCTACTCTAATATGCACCTTTCCGTCCGCCTCCAACTCAATATTTAACCGTACTTCGGGCAACAGTCCATGAGTCTCCGCTGCATCCAGAGCATTCTCCACTAATTCTCTAACAGTTTGATACACTGCTCTAGCTGGATTAGAGAACCCCGCTATTTCCCTGTTCCTGTAGAAAAATTCGGATGGGCTGAGCTGCTTAAAACGCTCCATAATGTCCAAGAGGGTCTTACAACACATATTTTAAGAATTATTCTTAGCTTGCCTTACGAAATATGTTAATAGATTTTCTTTAGGCTAGAACTTCCCTTAATGAATAATTTATTTTATAATTTAATGCTGTAATAAAAAATAGAAAAAGGTAATATTATAAAAATTTAATAGAAATTCTGAATCTAGGACACTATACGTACCATGTACCGTCTACTTTGCTTCTTAAATGGCATTGTCACTATAGTTGCCGCCAAAGCAACTAGAAAAGCTACCGCTAAGTCGCCGTACCAATAATACGTAACCAGTGCACCAATCAGGGCAGGGATATATGCTCTTAATCTCATGGTATAACTGTTATAATACCCCCTTAATACCCTGGCGTTTATTTTCAGTGTATGAGTTAACGCTCGCTTTTTAAAGCGTCGATTAATATGAGATTTACAGATGCCTGCCAATCTACCCCCTCAAGCGAAAGCAAAGTGGGTTAAAGTTATAGAAGCTAAAACTAAAGAGGAAAAACTGAAAGCATTAACGGAGTTTCTATCAGCGGTACCTAAACATAAAGGTACAGAGAAGCTGGTTATGCAAATTAAACGACAAATTTCTAGGTTAAAAGAAGAAATAGAATCAGAAAAATCACGAAAAAAAGTGATTGGGCAATCTGCATTTATCGAAAAAGAGGGTGATATTCAACTCATACTGTTGGGTTTTCCGAATTCTGGAAAAACCACAATATTTAATGCTTTAACAGGCCTTAGCGCGCCTAGCAGTGATGCTCCCTTTGAGACACGTAAGCCGCAACCCGGAATGTTAAAAGAGAATGGGCTTGAAATACAAGTAGTAGACACTCCCTCGCTAGTACCTTCCACAGATTCCGTTAGAAACAATCAAATTCTAGCTTTAGCCTTTAACGCCGACGCGCTTGCTCTGATAATAGACGCTTCCAACAAGCCCAATGAACAATTATCCTTTATGGAAAAACTGTTAACGGAGAAGGGTATCACTGTTTGTGAGGAACAAGTTAAAGTGACCATTGAGAAAAGAAGAAATGGAGGCATCAGTGTTGTAGGAGGGAAACTAAGAAATGATCATGTTGTAAAATTGCTTCGCGAATATGGGGTCTACCACGCTCTTGTAAAACTCACCGACGAGGCCACGCTCGATGATGTTGAAACAGCAATACTTGAGGCTGTAGCTTACAGGCCTGCATTAATAATTTTAACTAAATTAGACTTAGACTCTTCTATATCTAGTGGTATTTTAGAGCCTTTGAAAGGAATAAAAGTTCTATATTTTAAGCATAATTTCCGAGATTTGGAGTACCTAAAAAAGGATATTAGTGATTACCTGCTTATGAAGTTAAACCTTATAAGAGTATATACAAGAAATCCAAAAACCGGACAAGCCAGCACAAAACCTTTAGTTGTGCGTAGAGGTGCACGTGTTGAAGACGTGGCTCGAAGAATACATAGCGGACTATGTGAGAATTTCAAATATGCAATTGTCTGGAATGAGCATAGGTTAAAGTTCAGTCCAATGAAAGTGGGCAAGGATTTTGAGTTAGCTGACTTAGATATTATAGAAATTGCAGCGTAGTGGTATTTGGTAGTTGTGTGAAAGAACTTGCTGCTACTATACTGGCCAACTTTATGAAGAAGAATTTTTTAAGTGTTTAAACGTAGCATTTGGGATGAGTGAGAGGGAAATTCGCTTAAGAGTCGCTGAAGCGAGGCAGCGTGATGTTGGCAGAGGCATTGCAAGAATTGACCGTGTGACTATGCAAAGTATAGGTGTAGAGGCGGGTGATGCTATTGAAATAACTGGGAAAAGAGCAACCGTTGCTATTACTTGGCCAGCTTATCCTGAGGATGAGGGGGGTGGGTTCATACGTATAGATGGCGTCTTACGTCATAATGCTGGGGTGTCTTTAGGGGAATATGTGACAGTGAGAAAAGTGCAACTCCAACCGGCTAAACGATTAACGTTGGCACCGTCCGGCATCAGTGGCCTTAACGTTACGCCTGAATTCTCGGAATATATTAAAGAAAGATTAATGCATAGACCTTTGCGACGAGGTGACCTTGTCGAGATACCCATAGTGAACACAGCTCTTCGATTTACTGTTGCATCTACACAGCCTGCTGTCAACGTGCAAGTGACACCAGAAACGGAGATTATAATTAAAAGCGAGCCTGTACCGGAGGCTGAACTAACATTCCCTAAAGTTACCTATGAGGATATAGGGGATTTAGAGGAAGTTAAACAAAAAGTTCGTGAAATGATAGAGCTCCCTTTAAAGTACCCTGAGCTCTTCTCTCATCTAGGGATTGATCCTCCTAAGGGTGTTCTCTTCTACGGGCCACCTGGAACCGGAAAGACCCTTCTCGCAAGAGCAGTTGCTAATGAGACTGGGGCATATTTCGCTGTAATAAATGGACCTGAAATTATGAGTAAGTATTATGGGGAAAGCGAAGCCCGATTACGAGAAATATTCAAAGAGGCTGAGGAGAATTCGCCGGCAATAATATTCATAGATGAGCTCGATGCAATTGCACCTAAGCGAGAGGAAGTTACTGGCGAGGTTGAGCGGCGAGTTGTAGCTCAATTACTAGCACTGATGGATGGATTAAAGGGTAGGGGGCAGGTTATAGTAATAGGTGCTACCAACCGTCCCAATGCTGTTGATCCGGCTCTACGCAGACCAGGTCGCTTTGATAGGGAAATTGCATTCCCTGTACCCGATAAACGGGCTAGAAAGGAAATATTGCAGGTACATACTAGAAACATGCCACTAGCAGAAGACGTTAGACTTGAGGAATTGTCCGAGATCACGCATGGATTCACCGGAGCTGACTTAGCAGCGCTCTGTAGAGAAGCTGCAATGAGAGCCCTTCGTAGATTCCTACCGAAAATAGACTTAGAGAAGGGTATGATTCCGCCTGAACTACTTAAGGATCTTAAAGTTACTAGGCAAGATTTCCTCGAAGCTCTTAAAGATATTCAGCCTTCTGCGTTACGTGAGGTGTATGTTGAAGTGCCTGAAATCCGTTGGAGCGATATTGGTGGTTTAGAAGATGTTAAGCAACAGCTACGGGAAGCTGTTGAATGGCCGCTTAAACATCCTGAGTTCTTCAAAGAAATGGGTATTGAGCCTCCGAAGGGTGTTTTGCTTTATGGTCCTCCAGGGTGCGGTAAAACCCTTCTAGCGAAAGCTGTAGCGACGGAGAGCGAGGCAAACTTCATAGCTGTTAAGGGACCTGAAATTCTAAGCAAGTGGGTTGGGGAGAGTGAGAGAGCCGTTAGAGAAGTATTTAGCAAGGCTAGACAGGCCGCTCCTTGCATAATTTTCTTTGATGAAATAGACTCAATAGTCCCACGTAGAGGGCAAAGATTCGACTCTGGAGTTACAGACAGGATAGTTAACCAGCTTCTTACTGAGATGGATGGTCTTGAGAAGCTTGAGGGGGTAGTTGTGGTTGGTGCGACGAATCGTCCGGATATACTGGATCCAGCGCTATTAAGGCCGGGTCGTTTTGATCGACTT
>JAWCCZ010000006.1:0-76078 GCA_038861545.1 Thermofilaceae archaeon
ATCGAGAATCTCAGTGTTCATCCCCTGATAGCACCCTTTCTTCGTACATCTAGAGAGAATCCCCCGCAGCTCTATCTGCACCAACATGAGGTTTTGGCTAGGCTTGCACCTAGGCTACCGATCAGGGCACTCATTGCAGATGAGATAGGACTCGGGAAGACCGTAACGGCAATAGCTGTTATGAAGTACCTTGAAGCGATCGGTAGGGTAAAGAGGACGCTTATTATCGTACCGAGGGTTCTTGTCCAGCAGTGGCGTAAGGAGCTTATCAGGATGGGTATTCCCGCTTCTAGGATATTTCACCTGGAGCGTTCGACCATCAGGGGGTTGGAGGCGCAGGGGTTCCCTGAGGGGTGCTACATAGCTTCTATGGATTTACTGAAGAGGGAGAGGCACCTTGAGAGGGTTATTGATGCTTCGTGGGATCTGATAATAGTCGATGAGGTGCACAGGTTTGGCTACAGGACTGAAAGGTTCTATAACATTGGAAAGCATCTTATCGAAGCGCACCCTGAGAGGAACGTCCTATTCCTTTCAGCGACACCTCACAGGGGTGACGCTAGAGATTATATCGTGAGGCTTAAGCTGCTAGACCCCTTTCTAGAGGATTGGAGGGAACTCGATCAGAGGGGTTTCTACGAGGCTACTCACTCCGCGTTGCTCTTTAGGAGGACGAAGGAGGATATCAACAATGTTTACGAGGGGAAGCGTATCTTCCCGCCCGCTCGATTCTATGCGTGCTTAGTTGAATCAAGCGATTTGGAAAACAGGTTTGTCGAAGAGTTGGTCCGTTTCCTAAAGAGTAAGCTCGTAGAACTAGTGTACGAGAAGAGGCTTCTGAACGAGAGGGTTATTCCGCTGTTAACGGTCCTCGTGTTTAAGAGGGCTTCCTCAAGTCCGTACGCAGCTTACACTACGATGCAGAGGTTGCTTGCCAGAAGAGCTGGGGTTGACGAGTACAAGCTGAGGGGTCTTGCGGCGTCGGTTCAATCCTTCTTTAAGATTGGTTACGAGGAGTACGAGTATGAAGAGAGAGACCCTGACGAGGTGTTCAATGAGTTCCTTGAGGAAGCGTCAGCGCTGTTGAAGCCAGGGGATGACTCGAAGATAAGAGAGCTGAGGGATATGGCTGAAAGGATAATGAAGACGCGTGATACCAAGCTAAACGCACTTTGCAGGCTGCTGGAGTGGGTTTCGGAGCAAGGGTTTAAGGCTGTGGTTTTCACCGAGTACAAGGATACGCTCCGGTACCTCTACGAACAGCTAACTCTTAGACACCCGGAGTGGGCGAAGGGCGTTCTGACGCTGAGTTCGGAAGAGACCCGCAATGAAGAAGCTTTTCAGAAGATTAAGGAGCGATTCGAAAAGGATCCTAAAGCTTGGCTGCTTATAGCGACCGATGTTGTAGCGGAGGGCGTAAACCTCCAGGTTGCGAACATCTTGATTAACTACGAGATCCCCTGGAGCCTTGTTAAGCTTGAGCAGAGGATAGGTAGGGTTTGGAGGCTAGGGCAGAAGAGGGAGGTTGAAGTCTACACGCTGTTCATGAGGAATGTTGCAGATGAGGCCGCTCTGAATGCCATGTGCGTCAAACTCCTTAACTTGAAGAGAGCTGAGCTCAAGCCGAAACCCTTTACGGGAGAAGAGATACTGGTGTACAGCGAGGATAAGGAGATCTTCGAGGCGCCACCGCAAATGGTGGTTGAAACAAGGAAGGGGAGGAAAGCTTTCAAGAGGGTTACGGAGTACAGGACCATCCAGACGTTCATCAAAGAGGGTAGTAAGGGGCTGGAAAGGCTGGTAATGAGAATTCTCGCGGCCAAGCAGGAGATCGAGAAGGAGTTGAAGAGTAAGGGTGTTCTTTATTTGCCTAAAACTAGAGAGGAGGCTGAAAGGGCTCCTGAAGCTCTTGGCTTCAGAAATCCTTCCGTCCTTATGGAGGCGGTGAAACAGCTGGTTAAGGGAGCGGCTCCATTCCTAGGTCTAACAGTTCAAGAGAGGGAAGGGGGTGCTCTCAGTGTCGCTCTTGGTGTTGAGATGCCGGCGCCCCTCTACACTCTTGAAGACTTTTTCGGTCTCTTTCGCGCAAAGAGGGGGGCATCTCCTGTAACCCTAGTCCCTTACGGCGAGATGAGCGATGAGCTTCTACTATTAAACGTGAAAGTAACGTGTCAAGGCACCCCGATTTACTGCGAACCCGTAGGGGTCTACTGCAGAAGTGGTAGAGTTCTGAGGGGTGAAGAGCTAATTCTCGAGGTCTCGAAGGCTCTTTCCAGTTGCATCGGGGTTTCCGAAGAGGATGTGCCAAACCTTTCGGTTAACCTAATGGCCCTTATTGAATCCAGGGTTAAGAGCTCTCTGAGCAGCATATTATCTCCTTGGTCTGATTATAGGTACAAGCTCATAAAGAGAGATCTTCGCGACCACGATACGTGGTTCGATATGCATGACTACGTTTTTGAATTTTTCAGGCCATTTGGCTGCATAAGGTTCGTTGAGATACCGCGTGGTGAGAAAGTTGAACTTCCTGAAGACGTTAAGCGGGAAATTGAAAAGAAAGCTGTTGAATTAGTGCTAAAATCTGAAAGGGAGGAAGGAAGAATAGCGGAAATTGTTCCAGAAAGCGAGCATTACGACGTTAAAAGCATAGATCCGAGAAGCGGTGAGATTAGAAAAATTGAGGTTAAAGGTCATGCTGGCCCCGAGATTTACGCCGAGCTCACGAGCGCTGAAGCCGAGCTCGCTAGAAGGGAGGGGGATAACTACTGGCTTTACATAGTCTACGATATCATGAGTGGTTCACCGAAGCTCCTCCGCTTCAGGAACCCGTTAGAGACGATGAATTGGAGGGAAATCGAAAAGGTTGAGAAGAAAATCGAAAAGCGGGTTATACTCTGGCCTAAGAGCGCAGCAGCGTACGGTGAGGTGGGTCATGGTTAACGTTAGGGTGCTGAGTGGGAAGGGTCATGTTGGCGGAAACTTCATTAGAGTGGAGGATGGAGATCGAGTACTGATATTCGACTAGGGTATAAGGTTCGGTGTTTTAGCTCGCTACTGCGGCGGCTTTATTGCGCCTAAGAGCCTTCACGAGCTTCGAGAGGTGGGCTCGGTACTCAAGGCAGAATGGTACGCGAGCGCTTCAACGGTGTATATTTCTCATATGCATCTAAATCATCTGGGCCTGCTCGCGAACATCCCCGCGAAGGTTAAGGTTTACATTCCAAGCCTAAGCGTGTACGAGATCCTGGAAGAAAAGTGGCGGGATTCGCCGACTTGGCTTTCGATGGTGCCTAGGAAATACTATTTGGAACTTAAAGAGGTGAGGCCCCCTCGAAGCAGATGAGAATAACGTTATGCCGCTACCTGTTTCTCACAGCGCCCACCCGGCGTACGCGTTCCTGTACTTCGGGAGTGATGAAACAGTGCTGTATACGGGCGACTTCAGGGTTGAAGGCTTCCACTCGGATGAGCTGTGGGATCGTCCATTGATGCTGGATTATCTCAGCGAGAATCGGGACATCAGGATCGATAGGTTAGTGATAGAGGGTACGAACTTAGTGCTCATAGATCTCCCATATCTCCGACTGAGGAGGAATCCATGTTCAAGAGAATACTATCTGCGCACTCTCTCGTTGTTACGACTATGCACCCGCTTGACGCAGAATACGCGCTCTTCGTAGCCACTCTCGCAAGAGATTACAATAGACCCCTCTACATAGCATCAGATGAGATTGCGAAACTGGTTGAAGTAACTGAGTTGCCTGCAGACGCGATGATTCTCGATAAGTATGTGAAAAGCGGTATTTCGCCTAGAAAGGGCTGAGGTTGCCGATATTGAGGATAACGCGCTGGTCATCGCGCCCTACAGCAGAATTGCGGATCTACTGAGGGATTTACGAGTGAAAGGCAACCTGCCGCTTAACGCCGTGGTTATGCTTTCGGAGCCGGAGCCACAGATTGAGGAAGCTCAGGAGTACAGTGTACTCATGAACTGGTTCGCCAAGCTGGGTGTTCAAAGCTACGCCATGAGGTTTTCTGGTCACTACTACCCTTACCAGCTGAACAGAATCGTGAGGGTAGTAAAGCCGAGGGAAATTGAACTGGTGCACAGCATTCGAACAAGTATCAGCCACGCGTGACAGGCCTCCAGTAATCTGTTCCTGGGCAGCGTAGGCCTGGCGATTGACGACCCAGCCGGTGTCCCGGTCTCAGGCTTTCTATTCGGCGGCAGGGATCCTGACACGTGGCCTTCAGTGCAGGAGGCTTTCGACTGATGCCACGGTATCGTCACGGTGGGCGCATCTCTAGAGTCGGAGCGTACCGCGGCTGTCCTCGGGAGGATTCCCAGCTAGGGATGAAAAGCACTTTGAGAATGTACTGAAACTGAGGGTGGAGAATACTAGTAACGCTTTTTCGTAAATTCGGGTAACGGTGCTACAATTCCTCTAAAGGTACAGTTTACAAGTTCACACTAGCTCTAAAGTTCAACCTATGCAGCCTACTTAACAGGTTCCCCGCTATGCTACAGCCATCTAATACACTGTCGATTTGAACATCCACGCTTAAGTTTCCACTTAACTAAGCTTACCTCTCCACTCTCACGGAAGCGTAACACTTACAGCAGGGCTAAAGCCGCTAACGCTAAGGTTTTCACCAGTTACCTCGAAAACAGGAATGTCACTGAATTCAACTACAGGCTCTGTACAGTGAAACTGCAATCGAAGTTCCTTCTACCCTAAAAGCCTCTGTTTAACAGCTGGCGCGATAATCTGAAACCCGCATTTGAGCTCGCAGTCACCTGCCCGCGAAGCTGATACTTGCATAAACACAGCGGAGGGTAACCAATTCTTCTAAACGGGTTCATAGCGAACCTTAACAAACCTATCAATGGTCCGCAGAGTGCTTCGACTAGGTAATGTGATTCTACACTAGCCGGATCATCACATTCAGCACGTGTAAACCAGATTTCATTCTGGATCTAAAATTCAATTCCCCGCTTTACCAGGCATAAGTCTCAACATAGCTCCACGAGTATAAATACCGCTGCTAGCTCGCGTGCGCCGAACATGTAAACTGATGCTTTTTTAGCACACTTATGCCAGAATTCTAAAAAGTTACCTTAAACATTACCGTTTATTAAAGAAAAGTATATCAACTTCAAATGCTTCTTCAACTCGAAGGAGGACTGTTTTTCAAACTAGAACTAGAGAATAAAAAAGTGAATAAAAATCCATTGAATTTAACCCTTAGTGAAGGTATACGTTGCCTCAGCGCCGCCTTTTGCAGAAACCTTCGCTATATAAGTGGTACCTGAAGTAAGAGTGCATGTACCTGGAACGGTCACGCTTTTAGCTTCTTCTTTAGCTATGTTAATAGCAGTAGTTAGAGGGCCGCCACATACGGCAGCAAAGTTTTCATCCAGTATATAGGCACTGATAATTGAAGTGTCTATTTCACCAATATTAACAACGAAAATATTTATGTCAGTACCGGTTTGAACAGCATCAATCTTTAATCTTTCTTGCATCTGGGTTGGTGTTTCCCGAGGGGTTAGCGTACCCATGTACCCGGTGATCCAGATGTAAGCTAGCACGGCCGCAGCTACAGCTATAACTATCAGCAGCAGGGTGGCGATTACTGGGCTCACACCTTTTCTTTTCATTCTTCCACCTTCTCGAACCTCTCCAGCATATATTTTAATATTTGTCGCTTAGAAATTTCCCTATAAGCTACTCTTAAAACTAATTAATCTTAAGGGTTTTCCGTTACTAAATATTTTCTCGAAAACTTATTATGAATATTACCAAATTATTTAGATGGATAATTCAGCTTTCTACCTATAAGAGGTTTTACCTTGCTACTTAAATGTATAGATAATAAGTGGAAGCATCAACGGAGTTTTCTCCAGGGTTTCTCAGTAAGTGTGTTTCGAGAACCGGGTTTTACTTCCTCAGCTTGCCCTCAACCCGGATTCCCCTGCGCGTCGAGAGGGGGAAGTACACCTAGTTTGATTCAGTTGAGTTGCGACTTCCTATGAGCCCGGTCGTTTCCGCTATATGCGGACTGCCAGGTAAAATATCTTTCATTTTAAGCCGGCCTATTGATTTAATTTACTGCTTGGGCGGATGCGTAGATAAACGTTTTTACCGGATATTTATTTAAGGCGCTAAACGTGCATGTTTACGGAGTGTCTAGCCATGGGTAGCCGCGGTGTTTCAACTGTGCTGGGCACGTTGATATTCGTCCTACTAGCCTCTATGCTTATCGCTCTAATGCTCAAGATTTTCTACGATTACAGCTCGGTGCTAGCTGAAGTGGCGACTAGCCGCGCGGAGCGGGGGTTTCCAGCCCTGCTCGAGATACAGCTACGGTTTGCAGTTTCTTATGAACCAGCCGGACTCAGCGTAGCGGAGCGAATTAACGGAACAGTGGAAGGAGGTGGGAGCTACTTGAGAATCGTAGCTGAAAACGCTAGCGGAACTTACCTGGCTGTAGTGCACTTGCGTGTTGTAGGGGACTGCCGGCTCAACTGCAGCCTGACTTTATCCTCTAACGTCACCGGCCTAGTTGAGATTTACGAGAACTACAGTGAGAGTAGCGGTGTCTGGACGTTAAGCTCCAAGTACTTCGTGAAGAGAAGCGAGGAGCAGTTCACCGTATCGCTAAGAAGCTCGGAGTTGCTCATTTACGCGTACGCCTATAAGCCTATGGAGCTGTCGGTAAGCAACCCGCAGGTAGGGGTTTACGGCGACTGGATGACGCTCGCTGTGCGAAACGCAGGGTATACACCAGCTGAAGTGCATAGAGTTCTTTTACGGGATTTATGCGGGGGAGGGGAGTACATGCTCGACGATAAGCTTACCGTGCTGTTCCCCGGCGAGGAGAAGGTGTACACGCTTAGGCTGCAACCGCAGGAGGAGTGTGTTTACGAGGTTAGGGTTGTAACTGAGAACCAAGTATACACGGCGCGGTTCACGCCCTAGGTGTTCTCGTGAAATTGGATTGGTTGATCAGGCGTGCGGAGGAGGAGCTTAAAAAAAGAGGGGGGCAAATTGAGCTTATAGCAATCCTTGCTCAAGGCTTACTGTACCTGGTTTCCGCGGCACTCATTATTTTCATGGTAGTGAGCATAGCAACTGCTGTCCAACTGTTAACCGAGAAGCTTTTATCGAGTTGCTGCTCGATTAAATTTCCCTAAAGCGGCTTTAAATGAATGCTTCAGCTACCGGTTGAGTTTAGAGGGTTAACTATAAGTATATACCAGCCGATAGGGGTGCTGTTCATGTGCTGGGGGGTTCCCGCTAAAGTTGTAGAAGTTGAGGGGATGGAGGCTTTAGTCGACTTCGGCGGTGTGAGGAGAAAAGTGCTCCTAGTCGTAGAAAATGTGAAACCGGGAAGCTACGTCGTGGTGCACGCTGGAACAGCTATCGGTGTCGTGAATCCTCGTGAAGCTTTAGATATGTTTAAAGCGTATAGGGAATTGGCCGCCTCTATTGACCCCAATCTCCTGGAGCCTATTGATAAGGCTATTGAGGAGCTTAAAAACTCGATTTATCCCCCACAATCCGAAGACGAAGCGCTTACGCCTGGCAAGTCTGATACTTATTCTGCCCCACTAGCCTGAGGGAAAGCTTACTATTGGTTTTCAGCGTTGCGGTTTAATAGTTACCATCCTCAAACTTCTTGATGCTGTTCGTAGCTTTCGAGGGGATAGATGGAGCCGGTTTAACGACTCACGCTAGGATGACTGAGCGCTACTTGGAGGGTAAGGGGCTTAAGGTTGTTTTAACTAAGGAGCCTACTGACGGCCTTGTCGGGGGGCTCATAAAAGCTTGCCTGAGAGGGGAGTGGAAAGCCGATCCAATGACTTTACAGCTTTTATTCGCCGCGGATCGGTGCCACCACGTTAACACTGTGATCTCCCCTGCATTGAGGAGCGGTAGAGTGGTGGTGACGGACCGTTATCTGTTCTCCAGCCTCGCGTACGGTTCGCTCAATCTCGACTACGAGTGGTTAAAGGCCGTAAACTCGTTTTTCCCCCTTCCCGATTTAACGTTCATCTTGGACTTGAACCCGCTAGAGGCTATCAAGAGGATAAAGGAGGATCGCTTCGCGGTAGAGCTGTTCGAGGAGGCAGAGAAGCTGGAAAAAGTTCGGAAAGCTTACCTTAAGATAGCGCAAGAATACGGAGGTATTCATGTCGTGGAGACAGACGACGAAATCGGAGAAGTACAGAGGAAGATTGAGGAGATCCTAGAGTGCTACTTGCCGGAAGTGAATAGGAGACGCGCCCCTACTTAAAGCTGCAAAGGTAAAAATTTTCAACTAAGTTTGATTATAAGCTGGTAAAGTCGCTGACCTTCTTCTCGTCCAGTTTCTTCACGAGCTCGGCGACCAGCCTTACAGCATTTGTTAAGTCGTCGAGGTGGACTATTGACACGTGGCTATGAATGTGGCGCGTGGGTACGCCTATTACGATGCTCGGCCTACCGGTTTTATAGAGGTGTAGTCGTCCCGCATCTGTACCGCCTTTCGCTATCGCTGAAAGCTGGTAGGGGATCTTCGCGTCCTCAGCTACTTGTATGGTGAACTCTTTCAGCTTCTGGTTGGGGACCATCGAAGCGTCGAAAGTGACGACCGTCGGGCCTTTACCGAGCCTTGCTTGTGCGTCGCGAGGGTCTATGCCCGGCACGTCTCCAGCGATATCCACTTCTGTTACGATAGCTAAGTCGTGGTCAACAAGCCAGCCTACGGTTTGAGCACCCCTAAGCCCGACTTCTTCCTGTACTGTGGCAGCAGCGTAAAGTGTGTTCGGGTGCTCGGCCCCGCTTTCCCTCAAGTATCTGAGCGCTTCAACTGCTATGAAGGCGCCTAGCCTATCGTCGAAAGCCTTACCCATTATCGTTTTCCCGGTCGCTGATACAATGAAAGGCGAATAGGGGGCAATAGGGTCACCAATTCTTATCCCAAGGTTTTTCGCCTCTTCCTCGCTTGTCGCCCCCACGTCTATATACATTCGATCGATAGTCACCACTTTCTGCCTTTCCTCAGGGGTCAGCAAGTGCGGGGGTTTGCTGGTTATTATCCCGAGCACCTGCCCTTTCTTGGCTCGGATTACCACCCTTTGGGCTAGTAGAACCTGGTCGAACCAGCCTCCTAGGGGCGTGAACGTAATGTATCCCTCCTTAGTTATACTAGTTACAAGGAAACCAACTTCATCTACGTGCCCCGCTACGAGCACGCGCGGCTTATCCCTTGAGCCTCTTTTCACGAAGACAAGGGAGCCGAGGTTATCCCGTACAACTTCATCGGCGAAACGGTGTCCATAGGCCTGAAATAGCCGTAGTACTTCATCTTCGAAGCCTGAGGGGCCTACAGCCTCACAAACATCTTTTAAAAACTTTTGAGCTTCATCGGAGATCCGGTACTCGCTCACAAGGCTACTTAGAACACTGTTTCATTAATTTTCCGCTGGATACGCTGGGCGCTTTTACTATCTCCTTTTATTATTCCCAGGCTTTCTATAAAGAAAACCTTGTTACCGGGTTTTCCCCAAGGACGGTGCAGCCTCTTTAGCCTATGGCAGGTTCAGTAAGAGAACAGGCTCCAGCCATATTTCAAGCAAGGTGAAGTATACGATAACTGTCGACATCAGTATCAGCGAATGAAATAAACCGGCTTTCACAGTACCTTTACTCATTTTCCCGGCTACTAAGCCGCCTGAAACAGCCTGTACGAAGGAGGCGAAGAAAAACACCGCTTTGAATAGCGGAGGGGGTAAAGGGGTGAAGAACGCGGTCCCCTTAAGCCTATAGAGGGGGGCCACGAACACGGTTACAAGAATCGTTGAAATGGTTAGGAACACCGCTAGGGCTACGTACACGGTCCAAACGTAAGGGGCTAGGGAGGATCTCCGCTCTTCTTCATAGCTCCCGATCATCTCGTACATCTCAGCTGCCGCGTCCAAAACATCGGCGACTCTCCCACCGGATCTGTACGCGGTTATCAGCAGGTTAGCCGCTCTCTTTAAACCTGGTGTTGCCACTCTGTCTAGCATGTTTTCAAGTGCTCTTTCTAGGCTGCTGCCAAGTTCTACTGCGCTAACCACGTCAAGCATCTCTCTGCCAAGAGGTCCGCTGATGGACCTAGCCGTAACTTCAAGGGATTTAACCATCGGCATACCGGACCTTATGCCATCCGCAACTCCCTTAAAGAAGCTTGACATGCTTCTCTCAATTGCATCTACATATCTCCCGTTCATGTACTGAATAACGGCAAACGGCGCTATGGCGCATACAGGGATTAAGAAAACTAAATCGTAGATGGAAATAGACCAGAAGAGCTCTAAACCCCTCAGCAGCTCGAATGTTTCCACTTCCCACGTCCACTCCTCCCAGAGGAGAGCGAGAAAGGCAAGCGGCACTAAGCTAAGCGCCACCGAAATGGTGGTTAAAAGAAGTAGCCACCGACCCTTAAGCGGTACGTAAGGCACAGTTAACCACCCCTTGCACGTAGGTAAACGCTAAACTCTGGAAAGGGTTGCATCGAGCATCACCAGGATCGCAGCCGCTGAAGCCGGAACACCTATCACCAATATAACGGCGATAAGCAGGTTCGTAGGTAAACCCCCGATAGAGCCGCCTAGCATCCCGATTACGGATAGCATAACAACGAACATGAGTGGCGCGGCAACCATTAATGTCACATACGTTTCCGCGATAACGGAAACAGTGCTTGTAATCCTCCTGAGCTCGTATCTTTTGAAATCCAGAAGCCTTTGGGCTGTGAAAGCCGCATACTCGTAAAGGTTTCCGGCTGTTATGTACGCGTCCCTTAACCCGGAGAAGAAGAGGGACAGTAGGATCGAAGGGCTTCTAGAAGACCTTCTCTCAAGCGCTGTAAGCATGTCCAGTCCTAGAAGCTTTGTATCAGTAAGAAAAAGGGATAGCTCTCTAAAGATCTCTTTCTCCTCCTCTACGTCTGCCACGTTTTCAACGATCTTGTCTAAACCCATGCCGGACGCGGCCAGCGAGGCGAAGTACGCTAAAGTGTAAGGTAGTCTAGAGTCGATCTTCACCCCTCTTGAGTACCTCTTGTATACTGGGTAGTAGAGGCAGGCGGCAGCGTAGATCAAGGTGTATGTAATGACCACCAAGAAGCTTAGCAGCGCGGAGAAAACTGGCGGGTAACCCAGTAGGACCGAGTGGAGCGCGATAGCTGCTGTCATGATGGCTGGTGCCGTTATGATGTAAGCGGTAACCCATTTACCCATGTACGTCTCGAACGGCTCGGAAAAGCCAGCGGTGTAGTATATTTCCTCGAAAACTCCTGCGCGCTCGGCTAACCGCCTAGCTACCCGTTCGCTTAGGCTGTAGCTAAGACTCAAAACTCGTACACCCCTCTTTCCACCGCCGCGTATACTACAGCTGGTTTACGAGCGTAGTCGCTGACTAGCCTGCTAACCCTCCTGAAATCGGTTACGCCTCTGGTTAGGAGGAACTTCAGTATTTCTTCTCTTTTCTTCAGCTCATCCTCCAGCTCGCTGACTGGAACGTACTTTTCTTCTGCTATTGCCTCCAGTAACCTGCTGGCTCCAACCCTTTCAACTCGGTCGGTGGTCGGATTATACTTGAATACCAGGTTCTTAACGGGCTCTAGCCCACTACTCGTTACCTCGTAGACTTCGACAACCCTCCTGTAGATGCGCTCCTCACCGGCAAACCGCTTGACTGTCATGAAAACATTCATCAAGGGGATTAGGAACTGGGGAACGTTCATCGGCTCCGATATTAACCTTTTTATAGCGTAATCCACGTTTTCCGCATGGATCGTACACATACCTGCATGCCCAGTCGCGATCGCTTGGAATAAGGTAAAAGCTTCCTCACCTCTCACCTCCCCCACGATCACGTAATCAGGCCTCATTCTCAACGCGGACTTTAAGAGGTCGAACAGGGTAACGCTCCTAGCCCATGGATCGGTCGTGGGCCTAGCCACAAGGGGAACCCAGTTCTCATGGGGGAGGTTGAGCTCAGGCGTATCCTCGATTGTTACTACCTTTACCTCCGGTCTAATAAAGGTCGCCGTAGCATTCAATGTCGTGGTTTTCCCACTCGCAGTTGCGCCTACCACCATTACGCTTCTCCTGGATTCCACTACCAGCCACAGGTAAGCTGCAAGCTGAACCGAGACAGTACCCAGCCTAATCAAGTCGACGATGGAGAACGGAACTTCCCTGAACTTTCTCACCGTAAACGTTCCGCCTCTCCGTGTCACTTCTGATAAAGTGGCGTGGAGCCTGTACCCTTCGGGTAAAGCTCCCTCGACAATAGGTTGGGCAACCGAGATGTGCTTACCAGCTTTATGCGTAAGCCTCACTATCTCTCTCTCAAGCTCGTCCGGCGCCTGGAACACTATGTTAGTGGGTAGTGATTCATACCGGTTATGCCAAACATAAACGGGTAGCCCGATACCATCACAGGATATGTCCTCAACGTTGGGATCTCTGATCAGAACTTCCAAGCGACCGTAGCCAAGCGTGTCTCTCCTAGTATAGTAGAATATTTTATCGAAGGATTCTTTGGGTATCGGCAGCTTGTACTTCTTCACAATTTGTTCTAGTCTTTCCCGAAGAACAGCCTCAGCTCCTTTCCTCCTCAGCTCGTCTAAGGCCGGCTTCTGCGATCCAAAGAGTATTCTCTTAACTTCCGCGATAACAGCTTCATCCTGAGGCGTCAAAACAGGTTCGATTACTCTATACAGCATGCGTCCCGTTCGGCGGTCCCTAGTGACTGCTACGTACGCGTAAGGCTGCACTACTTCATAAAGGTCGACTACGCTTTCATGTTGTGGAATAGGCGGCAAAACTTGTTCGGTTTTCGAGCTCATTTAAGATTTAATGAAAGATAAACACTTATAACCTTATCTTGTAACAACTAAGTAGGAATAAGCTATGGCTACAGCTGCCCGGGAGCTGCTAGACCCTAAAATAAAGAGGGAACCCCCAGTCGAGGTGCTGTACGACGCTATCTCCCAGGTAATCAGGGATGGAAAGGAGCTTTTAGCTCCAGCGGTTTCCTACACCGCAGGCGTGGTTTACGTGGACATATTGAAGGTCGTAACGAGGTACGGGGTACGCGACATCGACGTGCTTGAAAAGCTAAGCGAGCTGGGCGCGCTTGAAAAAGAGTACCACGATTCAATGGTTGAATGCCCTAAATGCGAGTCGTTCAGGCTTTTCGGGAAACTGAAGTGCCCTAACTGCGGTTCCGAGAGACTTAGGAAAATTTCGCTCGTATCTCACCTCAAGTGCGGTACTGTTAGCAATGTGGGAGAAGAGTCTAGAGCCTTCTGCTCCAGATGTGGGGAACAGCTTAACGAGAAGAACTCAGTTATCGTAGGCAGGCTTTTCAACTGCTTAGACTGCGGCGCGAGGTTTGAAAACCCCTTGCCATCCTACCGTTGCTCGGACTGCAACTATGGGTTTGACTACAGGGAAGCTCGCTATGTAATCCTGTACAGTTACAGGGTGAAGAGAGAAGTAGCTGCGCGCGCGGCTAAGCAGCTACTCGTAAGAGGGGCTCAGGAGGTAGTGAAAACTTACACGTTATCAGTCAATGTTTCAGCTCAAGTGACTGGCAAGAGCGGATATCAGCACCCAGTTGATTTAGTGTTAAGCGACGGTAAAGGAACAGTGTATATAGACTTAGTGCCAGACTACGCTGCATCGATGAGCGAAGCCTTGTCTGCTATAGCTAAGAGGAGCGACCTCACAGGCAAGCATGTATTGGTATCCCCGAAGAGCCTGGAAAACTCACTTCAAGCGCTAGCCATTAAAGCCGACGTGGTCACTTACTCAGATGCATCCGACATGCGGACGAAGCTTTCCCAGCTGGTAGAAGAGGTCTTCAAAGGATCTACGCGAAGAGAGACCAGCCGGGGATAGCAGGAGCGCGAGTCTACCGCATTCTCCTTATCCTATACTCGCAGCACTCATCCCCTTTTGCTGCACATTTCGTTTCGTCTACTGTAATGTCATCGATTCCAGCTTTCCAGTAGCCTGCAGCTATGCCTGAGATAAACCCTCTTACAATGGCGCCCCTTGCCCCCTTTTCATTCTTGAAAATGGAGCATTCAAAGCTGTTGTAGACTCTGGCGATGCACTCACCGCCGGTAATCTTTTCGAATTTAAGTATTCCATAACCTAACATTCTAAAAACTTCTTCAATTAATTTGAATCGTTCATCGATACTATAGGGAAGATTATCGATGTGAACTTCGTACTCTCTTTTAGCCCCGTTAAAAAATGCGCGGTAGAGCACTGCGGCAAAAGCCGGTCCGAGTTCTCTCCACCCACCTTTTAACATACCCTCAAGCATCCCTTGATTCATGATGAAAGCCCTTTCGCCTTGGAACGTAAGCGGAAACGACCATGTATCCACAACTATACCGTTAAACAGCGGGGGAGCATAGTTAGCATTAACCACATGCTTCCGACGCTTTAAGTTGTCCGCTAGCCTGTCAGCAAGCTTTTCCTTACCCTTTAAATCCACAGCGATTAAAACTCTGACTGGGTCGCCCGGGTTAGTAGTCGATACTTTAACTTGGAGTATTTGCAACTCTTCGCCTGAGAATACAGAAAGCAGTTCAGCCAGTATACCCACTTCTCGAAAGGCTTCAGGTTTTAGCGTAATGTTGTAGTAGTAGGGTCTAGCATCAGGTGCGAAGATTAAGCGCCCTACCTCGTAGGGTTTCCACCCCACTACCTCTTTTTCACTTGAAAAAAGACTCATGGTCTTAGGAGAAGGCTTTAGCACGTATATATAGGTTCTGCTCAATGAATAACTCCTCGATCTGCCTCTAATACTTTGAAATAAACTTTGGCAGCAACTAGGTTAACGCTGTAGTTGTTCTAAAAAAGCGTTCTTTAAACCGCTACTTCTTTAACTTGAAGACTCCAATGTTTCCGCTACTCTATCGGCGAGTCCTCCTCCGCCGAAGCGTGCCCAAATAGCACATGTGCCTTCGCTTGAAACCATACAGGGACCGTAAGGTTTCAACGGTGTGCAAGCTCTCATAAACAGTGGGCAATCAACCGGCTTCGCGAGGCCCATAATTACTTCCGGGCATCTGCATCCATTATGCATATTTTTCTTCTCCTCTACTTTCTTTAAACCATACGCATCATACGCGTCATAAACTTTATAGAAGGTTTTAAGCTCGAGACCACTCGATGGTATAAAGCCTAGTCCGCGCCAGTGGGAGTCCACGACTTCAAAAACATTTTCAATTAATTTCTTCGCAAGCATGTTTCCGTTCCAAGAAACCACACGCGTGTACTCAATCCTAGCGCCAGATACCTTGTTGAGGATCATCTTCAGGAGAACTGAAATTGATATCAGTAAATCTATTGGCTCGAAGCCGGATACCACGGCTGGGAGCCTGAGATCTTTGGCCAGCTGATCCCACGGCCCCGCTCCTATTACAGCGGAAACGTGGCCTGGCGCTATAATGCCACTCACAGGGTCCAACCCATGTTCCGTAATAGTGAGAATAGCATGTCTTGCGGCAGGTGGAGTTAAACGCAATGCCGTTAACAATTTCAAGTTGTCTGGCACGGCTCCCCGGGATAGGGGGAGTGCATAGCTAGGAGCAGTAGTCTCGAAACCGATCGCGAGAAATACGGACTCTCTACCGGAAACTCTAACATGTTTTACGGCATCTAGGAAGCTGTAAACCACCTTCACGTCGCCTCCCTGAGCTTTCGCCTCAGCAAGGTTGCGCGTACCTTGAACCTGTCTCATAGCTGGCAACTTGTATGCGTCACCGAATGTGTAAACTGTGATTCCATCTAACGCTAACTTAATTGCGTTCTCAATGCAATACGAGGGAGTTATACAAACAGGACATCCAGGTCCAGCAATGAGCTCAACATTCGGCGGCATAAGGCTTCTAACCCCATAATGGACTGTAGTCCACTCATGTGTACCGCAGAAGTTCATTAACTTAATGGGTTTTTTCCCACGTTGCGCGAGTTCTGACGCCAGCTTGTGAAGTAGTTTGGTGACACGTTGCGCGAGTTCTTTATTCTTCAGTAGTAGATTCAAATTATTTTCTATGGGCTGCAAGTCAAACACCACCTTACTCGATGGAAGTTAACTAACAATCCTCTTTAATCCTTCTATGTTACTAACAGGTTAGATGGAAAGCGCCTAAAACCCTCCTACCTTCTTCTACAAGTATATTATATAGTTCTACGGCTTTTCTTGTATCTGCTATGTATACCTTAACTCCTTTAGCTTTGAAGTAATCAGTTACTTCTTCTAGAACCTCCATCATACCGTTATAACCTGTACCTATTACCACGTATTCAATGTCTGAGTTCTTCAATTCACCAAAGTCCTTCAACTTTAGTAGGTGTCCTTCCCCACGCCACCATGGGCTTAAAACACCTCTGGGCGTAATTATCAGATCACTGCTGTATGCTTTTCCAGCTATAACTATTTTCCCGAATTTGTACTCTTCGATACGGTGTTGCATATGGAACATTTTGTAACTATGGTTTAAACTTTGCTTTCAGAAAGCCTTGCCGCGTCTATAGCCCCCCTCAGTAGCATATACGCCCTTATAGCATCCTCTCTTTGCACAATAAAGAGCGTGTCCGTGTGAGTAGAGATAAGCTGAGTGATGTTAACCCCATGAAACCCTAGTAGAGTAGCCAAGTAGGCTATCACTCCAGGTGTGGTTATTATATCGGGAGGACTTACCAACACCACAGCAGCTTGATCCCTGTATACGGCTTCGATCCACTGACGTTCTAGCTCGCTTAACATGCTGTCTATATAGTCGTCATCCGTAACAATTGTAAGTGTTCGAATCCCTTGAGTAAGTTGAAAAAGACGAGCTTTCGGTGCCGTACTCAGTGCTTTAGAAAGCAAGGTTAGCGGGTCTATCCCCCTTAAAGTCAAAAGCCCTACATCGTCTATCAGCGAGGCGGTGCTTTCCCTAATAACTTTAAGCACGTCTACACTACTTACTCGTGCAGTAAACTGATCATGAAATCTTAAAATAGCCATTTTTACCGCTGCCTCGCTCACTTTTCTGCCCAGTTTATTCTCAACTTCTTTTTTCAACAGACGCGCTAAAGCTGAATAATTAACGATTTGCATTTCTAGTGAAGCCAAAATAAGCGGTTTGGATAAAAGTAGCTCTTGAACTACTCGGCTAACATTCCCATATTCCCACTGCATGTTAAGAAAAGTAATTTAAGAAGTATTTTAGCTATACTATGTACCATTAATTTAAAATTTGTTTTATTTGTAACAAAAATGGTTTAACACATCACTGACTATATCATAATGAATTTTTAGCAATACACCGAAGCCCTCTTTGATAGGAAATGGTTTCGAAAAACATTTTATGGATTTTAGTAGCCTTTATAGCGGGTTTAGCTGTTGGTTACTTTTTACCAATGCTTGTTCAGCAAGGAGGTGAGCAGTATGTTCAAAAAATTAAGCAGAGAGGAGTCCTTATAATGGGTACTTCTGCTGATTGGCCACCTTTCGAGTACGTGGACAAAGCTGGGAACGTTGTGGGAATAGATGCGGAGATCGCGAAAAGAATAGCTCAGGAGCTTGGAGTGAGGTTAGAGGTTAAGGATATGAAGTTTGCTGCGCTTATTGAAGCTCTAAAAGGAGGGCAAGTAGATATTGTATTAGCCGATATGACTCCCACGGCGGAGCGGGGTAAACAGGTAGATTTCTCCATACCTTACTACTTCAGCAAAGGTAATGCAGTAATTGTGTTGGAGAGTCGTTTAGGTGAGTTTAAAGGTATTAACGACTTTCATGGGAAAAAAGTTGGCGTGCAGTTAGGTACAATTCAAGAGGAGTGGGCTAACGATAACTTAGGTGGTAAGGCTGAGGTAATTCCGTATGATAGAGTGTACCCAGAGATGGTTATGGCGCTTCAAAGAGGAGACATTGATGCTATAATTGTCGGAGATATCATGGCAGACGCTGTGATGCATAAGGTTTCAGGCCTGGAGTTAGCTTTTTACGCTGGAGGTACTAGAATTGGTGCGGCTGTAGCTGTGCCTAAAGGCGCTGATGATCTACTTTACGTGGTTAACAGTGTAATCGAAAATATGCTAGAGAGTGGCGAGATGGAGGCGCTGCTACAAACAGAAGTTTCAAAGTGGCTTGAAGCTGGCGGCTGAGGTAAAGGGATGATGTAAATGGAGCCTTTGTTCTTCATCTTAGGTATAATACCAGATCTGATTAGGGGCTTATGGATTACTCTTCAGATTAGCCTGATTTCTTTTGCTTTAGGAATCATGCTTGCAATCGTCCTAGCTCCTGTGAGGGTTTTCGCACCTGAGCCAGCTCCTTTAATCATAAGAGGGTATGTTGAAGCTTTCAGGGGGACACCTCTGCTTGTGCAGCTATTGCTTATATATTTCGGTCTTCCATCTCTAGGAATCAAGCTCGACGCTTACGCTGCATGTGTGCTAGCTTTGGGTTTAAACAGCGCCGCCTATCAAGCGGAAATTTTCAGGGGTGCAATGAAAAGCATTCCGGAAACACAGTTCCTTGCGGCTGAATCGCTCGGCTTTAGTGAAGGTCAGACTTATAGATATGTTGTGCTTCCACAGGCGCTCAGGGTAGCGACTCCAGCGCTTGTAAACGAGCTAGTAACATTGGTCAAAGAGAGTTCTTTAGCATCTGTCATAGGTGTGGTGGAGCTCACGAGAAGGGGGGAGTATCTAGTCGCTTATACATTTAGAGCCCTAGAGGTTTACATGGCGGTCGCGCTAGTATACCTAGTTGTTTGCGCACTTGCATCACAGGCAGTTAAACAGCTTGAATCAAAGTTTAGGATACCGGGTTACGAGAAGGTGGTAGCATGAATGACTTTCTACTGAAAGTTGAGGAGCTTAGAGCCGGCTACGATGGCCTTGAGGTGCTGAAAGGCGTCAATCTCAATTTAAGTAGAAGTGAGAAAGTGGTGGTAATGGGACCTAGCGGCTCCGGGAAAAGTACTCTATTAAAGTGCATAGTAAGACTGGTTGAACCTTGGGGTGGCAGGATCTTCCTTGATGGAGACGAAGTGACCTGCAAGCAGGTCGACCTGAGAAGGATTAGGGCTAAAACCGGTTTCGTTTTTCAGCAATATAACCTGTTCCCACATATGACCGTATTGAAGAACTTAACTTTACCCTTAGAAATCGTAAAGAAAATGTCGAGGTCGGAAGCCGAGAGTAAAGCGATGTATATGCTGAAAGCTTTCGGGCTTGAAGAGTTTGCTGATAAATACCCGCTTCAACTGAGCGGTGGTCAGCAACAAAGAGTTGCAATTGCTAGGGCGCTGGTGATGGAGCCAGTTCTTCTCTTGCTCGATGAACCGACTTCAGCTTTAGATCCAGAGCTCAGACAGGAAGTTTTGGATACTCTATTAGAAGTGGCGAGGCAAGGGAGGTCCATGCTTATAGTGACTCACGAGCTGGATTTTGCCGAAGCGGCTGCTGATAGGTTAATTTTAATGGATAACGGGTTAGTAGTGGAAGAGGGTGATCCGTGGGAGCTGCTTCATACACCTAGAAGCGATAGAGCCCGTAGATTCTTAGTTAAGATCGCTAAGAGCGCTCAATCAGCTGCTTAATTTTGCTCAGGTACCTAGCAATCTTCACTGTTTCCGGCTCTATTTCCCAAACTTTCCCTCCCTCAATAACTAGGTGTTTTCTCGGAAAGCCTCCCACGATTTTGTCTACTTCCTCCACAGCTAGGTGAAGTTGTAAACAGTGGGGGCTTCCATCTACTGTTAACACAGAAACATTTTCGAGCTGAATCCTAGAGGCTATGGAAGCCAGCTTTAGCGCGACAACATTGAACTGGTATTCTTCCATGCAAACAGCAAGGGGAACCCGATTCTCCGCGTATTTCTCATAGATCTGAGGATACTCGTCTCGTATACATGTTCCATATATAAGCAGGCGTTTGCTTTCCCTAAGCTCCTTACAGGCAACATTGACATCGAGCAGCTTTCTATATGGGCCCTTCACTGTACTTCCTCACTGTAACTATCTATGATCGTTTTCACCTTATCGAGGAGCGGCGCAAGATCCTCCGCTTCGGCTTTCTCCAGCTCGTGTAAAAGTGTTCTTAACTCGTCCCTGTAGTGGCTGGATATACTTTCCCCCTTATCGATCAGCGTGGCTATCATTCTTCTAGCTAAACAGCTGGCCTCATCCTTTGTCGCTGATGCTAGTCTTGCCTTCCAATCGCTCCAGATCTTTACTTTACTCTCATCCAAGTTAACCGATAAAAGGGCATACTCTTTGACAGCTACTACCAGCTCGTTACCTAGGACGTAAGTGTATACAAGGTTTGGGGCTTCCGTGGTAAGCCTCCTTAAAGCGTTAAGCAAGCTTTCTTCTCTTAGAGTAGCTGCAAGGACGCGCGCGTCTTCAAGCGTCGGCCTGATCGCCTCTATACCGGTGACGGATCGTTCCACATGGTTGGCGTGAAAAACTCATTAAATAATTTTCCGGTAAATTTAACGACTCAAACACCAGTTAGTAACGCAATTTGTCAAGATTTGTTGGCTTTCATTAAAGAATTGTATAGTTACAAGGTATAGAGTAACGGGCTACAGATACTGTTGAGACAGTGGGAAAGAGGGTGAAACTTTCAAGCTTATGAGTTTTTATAGTATTTTTCCTCTAACCTCATATCCTTTACTGCAAAGCTCTGCGACGCCTTTCTTCAACGCCTCCCTTAGTTCAGCAGCCTTTTCCTCCGGTAGGGAATCATAGGTGAATGTCCACGCGCCCCACTCGATTCCGGCTGCATACTTCAGCTTATCTTTATCTCGGTGTAGAGGGTAGAACTCGAGATGTAAATGATAATACTCAGCGTTCAGCTTGCAAGGCTTTTGGTGGAAAATTAACATATAGGGGAGGCTGAAACTGAATAAATTGTTATACATGGCCGTAGTAACCTTAAGTATATCAGCAAGGAGAAATACTTCCCATTCGTTTAACTCTGTTAAAGAGCTTACATGCCTATTCGGGTAGACGTGTACCTCATAAGGCCACATCGCAAAGAAGGGGAGAAAAGCCGTGAAGCTGTCATTTGCGTATAGAAGTCTAACTCCCTCCCCCTTTTCAAGCTCGAGAATCCTACATAAAAGACAACCTCCCTTCTTCTCCCAGTAACGCTTCATGTTCTTAACCTCTTGCTGAACTCGTGGAGGAATGAAAGGTAACGCGTAAACTTGGCTGTGAGGATGAGTAAGCGATACTCCAATAACTTCACCCTTATTTCGGAAAGGTATAACGTATTGAATTTCGGGGTCGCTGCAGAGTTCTTTAGTTACCCGAGATAATTCTTGAATGTATTTAACTATGTTTTCAAAGGGTATATCGCTTAAATCACCTTCATGTTGCGATGTTTCGATGATTACTTTACAGTAACCGTAGCCAGCTTTTACCTTATATAAATCGTTGCTTCCTCTTGAAGTCTTAGCATTCATCCTTAAGGCTGGGAATCTATTGTCAAGCGTTAGCACATCCCAGCCGTAACCTGTTTCTGGCGCCCCAGGGCAGAATGGGCATCCACCGCTGCGCCACGGCCTTCCCTTTCTCTTGCTAGAGACAACGATCCACGCCCCTAGGAGAGGATTCCAACGAAGCTCATTATATGTTTCTTCCATCGAGAAACCCCGACCTGAGGCAAAGATAAATGTGTCCATATTGGTTCTCATCCTAGAGTCCTGCTATACTGTCTAGTGGGAAGTTTTCCTTCTCAGGATCACAGATAAGCCAGTGTTTTTCTGTGTTGAACGAACCTTCCAGTAAAACCTTTCTCAGGGCTGAGAAATACTTCTTTTCAGCAACGGTTATGCTATGCTTCGAGTTTATTACTGAAACTACCACTTCCACGGCAAATAGAACTATTCTAGAAGAAGCATACTGGTCAACAGGGTCTTCCCTAGCCCCTATCATGGCATTGCGATGCCTTGCATCGTAAATAAGGGTTAGATGGATTGGTACCCTAAGACCCAGGGATACTAGTTCCGATAAAAACCGAGAGTATCTATCTGAATGGAGTTCTAATGCGTGGAAAAATGTAATCGTTTTCTTTACTCTAGTGTCTTCCAGAAACGATAGAAAAACCTTAAACCTTTACTGTCAATAAAGAAAGATTCGCCATAACGTATATTGTTAACAGCCTTTTTCAACTATTTATTTTTAATTCCTCGCTTGGTTATTGTTTTTCCATCGTAGTAATTTACCCTAGAATATAGGCTAGAAAGAGGACTGATACTATAAGCAGGATGGCTGAAAAAAAGGTAGGCTTATCGTTAATGATGATCTCGTGTGGATGTTCTCCTACGCCTTTCTCTAAGGCTAGAGTGTAGCGTAAGAGGAAAAATGCCATTACGGGAACTGTGGGAATAAGCCTTCGACCAAGTGGTACCTCAGCACAGTAAACCGCGTAAGTTACGATGGTCATAGCCGTTGTCATGCTTAAAGCTTGGTCTAACCACTGGATACTGTATTCTTTTAGGCTCTCTCTTGCTTTAACACCGGATAACATGTGCTCCGCCTTTCTCTTACTGAGAGCTAAAAATAGAGCTAAGAAGAAGAAACCGGTGACGAGCCAGGGGGAGACCTCAATTTCAAGTAGGAAAGCTCCGGAGACAACTCTTAGCAAATAGTTTAACGCGATAGCCGTGACATCTACTACTGCTATGTGTTTCAAAGCAAAGCTGTACACATAAGATAAAGTTATGTAAGCTGCGATGCAGAGAGCAAATACGTAGTCAAGGAAATAAGCTGTTGCTAGAGAAAATATAGCGAGGGCAGCAGATAATATAGCCGCTTCTCTGACACTTATGCGCCCAGAAGGTAAAGGCCTTTCCTTTTTCCTCGGGTGCAGCTTGTCTCGTTGAAGATCCATGATATCGTTAAATGCGTATACGGAACTCGCTGCAGTGGAAAGAGTAAGGAAACCTATAGCTAGAAGAGGATATATACGCAAGTCTACGAGCTTAAGTGAAAAAACAGCTGGAATTGCAATCATCAAATTTTTATACCATTGCTCGATGCGAATTAAATCCAGGTACGCGCGCATTTTTTTCGAGATGACCCGCATTCCCCTTCACGCTACTCTAACTAAGATAGCCGGTCTAGCCGGAAGTGCTATCTTACTAGAAGGTAACTTAACCTCTGACTCGTTTGCGACCACAACCTTGACGCCGAGTTCTCTTTCGTAAAACACAGCTGCCGACTCCAGAGCCTTACGCTCTAACTCCGGTTTGATTAATAGTTGAATAACTTTAGGGTTCCTGACTATAGTTTCAATTAACTTACCGGCTTGCCCGCGAAGCTGTGGGTCCAGCGTATTAATTGCTATTTTGAGAGCATTTCTCAGGTCGAGACCTTTACGCATCTCTTCTGCCGCCGTTAAAAGGAATTTGAATTTCCATTCGGCGGCGATAGCTATTAACACTTCCTTAGGTGTATCCCGGATCAGCTTTAGAACCTCTTTTATATCATCAAGCACGCTTTTCACAATTTCTTCAGCTGTTTCCACCTCGAGTTTAATGTATTCGTTTCTAGCTTCAGGCCAATTAGCCGTACTAATAAACCCTCTCTTACCCAGCTTCTCCCATATTTCTTCGCATATGTGAGGCACTATCGGCGCTAGCAGAAGGGTTTGCTTCTCAATAAACTCGTTTAGTAAGTCCCTATTCGGTTCACCGCACCTGCGTAGGTACCATCGGAACTGCTCTTGCAGATTAAAGAACCCTTTCACCAATGCATCTTTAAAATCTCCTTCCTCTATTTCAATCTCTACGTCTTTTATGATTCGGTGGAGAACACTTCTGAACCACTCATCAATAGGTAGCCACGTTTCCCTACCCTTACCATAGTTTTTGGTTGCGTACTCGTACCAGCCTATTAGGAGATCTACGGCTCGATCAGCTACTTCCGGCTCGAAGTTTGCATCATCGAGGCTTGAGTTACCTGCGTAAGCTTCTGCGAACCGTGTAGCGTCAGCACCCCACCATTCTAAAGCTTCTCTAAGTAGGATGAAGTTGCCGGCAGATTTCGACATTTTCTCACCAGCTACAGTAACCCAGCCGTTTACCCCAATACCTCGCGGCCACATTTCTGGCGGGAATATTGCCACATGGTGGAATATGAAAAATATAAGGTGGTTTGGTAATAGATCCTTTCCAGACATCCTCATGTCTACGGGGTACCAGTAAAGGAACTCATCTCTAATCTTCTTCAGCAGGTCTTCAGCGATTCCAATCTTAGCTGCCACTTTCCCCGGATCGCCTTGACCGAAAAATACGTAGTCAAAGAAAGAATCTTCAATCCTGTCTAATCGAATGCCGTATTCTTCTGGATGCTGAAGGTACTTAGCCAGAACATAATACGCCATGTAGAGTGTTGAGTCACTCAGTGATTCGAGTACCCATTCAGGATCCCAGGGAAGCGGGGTTCCTAATTCTCCTCGGTGTGTGCAAGCCCAGTCGTCGTACCAATCAACTTGGCTGTGAAGATAACTTTTGATGGAGTCGGGTAGCAAGTTCATCCTATTGATGCAGTCATGAGCTAGTTTCTTCCATTGAGGGTCACTATACTTTAGGAACCACTGGTCCTCAACTCTTTTAACATGTGTTCTAGCACCGCAGCGGCAATATACAGGCTGGGGTAGCGTGTAATGCCTTACAGCTGCACCGATCGATACTAACCAGTCAATAACCTCTTCCTTTACCTCGGCTACTGTTTTACCAGCCCACTTACCGAACATTTCCTTCAGAACACCTTGGTAGTACTCCTTAGAGTAGATTTCACGGGTAGCTTCTTCAAGCTTCTCGCGATCAAACTGGTTCGAAACACCTAAACGTTCAACCACGGTTTTCGCTGGAATATTTCCATACCCCTCTAGTAATATAATGCTGACGGGCTGCACGTTATTAACTAGCTTAGGATCTACCCTGACTTGCGAAGGTAATCCCCGCTTAAGGTCCTCGAGCGCCACGTAATCAAATGGAGCATGGGCTGGAACGGACATCACTACTCCTGTACCAATGTCGGGTTCGACGAAGAACGCTGGTAAAACTGGCAAACACCAACCGGTAACCGGATTAATAACTTCTCGCCCGATTAGCTCTGAACCCATAACCTTATCGATTATAGCTACACTATGTCCTTGGTCCCGCAACTCATGGAATCCATAGCTCCCAAGCACCCAGCGTTCCCCATCAACTTCGGCTACAAGGTATTCGGAATCGGGCTTCACCCATATGTTTACAGCCCCGTATACGGTTTCTGGTCTATAGGTAAGGCATGGGTAAACGAACCCATCTTCTCCCTTGAATTTTACTATAATCACTTTTTCGGGTCCTATACCAGCATACTCATCAGGTCTATCATGGTCTCCGACTACTTTCTCTTCTTTCGGGCACCAAACAACTGGGTGGATACCCTTGGCAATTAACCCTTTTTTAAGTAGTTGCCTATACTGCCATTGCACGAACTTACTGTAGGGCGGGTTAAGGTAGGTGGTGTGAAATTCTCTCCTCCAGTCGATCGATAAGCCATATTTTTCGAAGTCTATTTTCCACTCTTTACAGAAGAAGTGTACCCAATGTTCTGGGTTCGCGAACTTCGGTATCTCACTCTCAGGAATGCCCATAGACTTAAGTATGGAGATCTGCTTTCCATCTCCCTCCCTGATTCTCAGTGCTGCCGCGACTATCGGACTCCCAGTGGCATGCCATCCTTGGGGAAAAAGCACGTTGAAACCTTTCATCCTCTTGTAGCGGGCCATAATATCATTCCTTAGCACGGTATACGCGCTTCCTAAGTGGGGATAAGCGTTAACGTAGGGGTAGGGGAAAGTTATGAAGAACTTTTGGTGTTTGGGATCAGGTTCAGGTTCAAAAAGCTTTGCCTCTTTCCACTTCCTCTGCCACTTTTCCTCTATCGACCTGAAGAACTGTACGCGCTCCTTTTCCGCGCGCGGCTTAATTGATCTTCCTTCTGAGGATTGAGCAATAAATCTCCCCACGCACCCCTTAAGGACGCTTTCGTTTAAACTTTTTCTAAACTTTTGCTAGCTTTGCGAGCAGCCTTGTAGACGGCTAGTATATTTTCCAGAGGCGTGCCAGGTTGAATGTCATGAGTAGGGGAAAGGACGAAGCCTGTGGGTCCGAGCAGATTAAGCCTCTCCAACACGAGTTTCTCTATTTCGTTAGAGTTACTGAATAGAAGAGTTGTCTGGACGCTCATCGTCCCATGCAATGTTAGCAAATCGCCATATGTTTTCTTCAGCTTGTAAGGGTCCATACATTCTGGCTGTACGGGATCCAGAATATCAACATGAATTTCGATTAGGTCTGGGATTATTGGTTCAATCCATCCATCGCTATGGAACATAAAGTATGCTCCGCGCTTGTGGCAAAGATCGACTAGCTCGACGTATTTCGGTTTCAAGAATAGTCTCCACTTTTCAGGCGATATCATCATGCCTTTTTGCATGCCTACATCGTCTCCATCGTAGATCACGTCTACGCCGGCGTCGCACAACACTTTAGCCTCTACCATTCTGATTCTGTGAAGATGGTTTAGTATTTTTTCGAAGGTTACGGGATCCCTGTACATCATCTTCATTGCCTCGTTGAAGCCGGTAAGTTGCCAGGCATTTTCCCATAAATGTTCAACCCCCGCTACGAGGCAGTAGTCTGCATGAAGTTTTCTAGCACGCGAAGCTACCTCGAACGTTGCTTCTTCATCGACGTATGGCCAGTTATACTCCTCTACTGAGATGTGTTGGAGCGGATGCCTAAGGTAAGTGTATGTATAAGTATGATCCGGAGCCCAGATGGTTTCCACTCCCCAAATGTTGGCCCGAAGCTCGTACTCTCCTATACGGCCGAGGGCATATGTGGGCCCGTATACCCACTCGCTAGCCAGCTTTACATACTTGGGTGGAGCGAGACCACCAGCCAATATTGGTCCAGTACTTCGGAAATCTATGTCTAAAGCTCTTAATAATTGCTCGTAGTCTTTAACTTGTAAAGCTTCCATTAATGAGTTAAGCGGCTCTGGTCTACACTTGAAGTTTAATGGTACCCGGTCAAGCTGCTCATGCTCAAAACATCTTATACATCTTTCCCTCGAGTTCACGGTCGTTCCACGGGCGCCCGGATCTAAGCTTTGCGCGTGTTCTAGTGTAAGCTCACTTATAGAGCTCCGGTGCCCTGTAAGCTTCAATAGCTTCAAGGAGAACCCAGGGCCCATCGTTCCAGTCGAGTGATCTAATGCCTCTTTTAGCTACCCAGTAAAGGCTTGTACCACCCCACTCCCAAAGCGGGTGGTCAATAACCCGCACTCCATTCTCCTCGAGTAGCCTGACCTGCTGGCGAAGGTTTGTATTCTCCCTAGGTTTAACGTTAAGTAGTTTTAACGAACGCCCAACAAAGTTGTTGAAAGCGATTCGAGCCCGATACAATATGTATCGCTTGGCATCATCGATATCTATCAAGGGTACTACCCTAGCGTCGAAAAATAGGCGTCTTCCAATAACTTCGGAAGCGTTAACGGAAAGGATGGATGCTGAAATGCTCACGACTTTTTGCACCCGACCAGCGTAGGGTAGCGAGGGGCCTAAGAACAGGATGTTAACTTCATCGCTAACGGTGTACGCACAGCTAGCGGAAAGCCTATTGACAACTTGAGAGGTCCCGGCTATAAGGGCTTCATGAACTCTTCTATCTCTCGGTTCCTGAAACCCTGACAACACTTTGCTAAACCCGACACCATCTAAACGGATAGCGAATGGCAGCCTAAGTCTGGCATCTAACTTCTGTTCACGTTCCCTGTAGTCACCCTCTAACTCATTTACCTGTAGCTGCAGAAGTTGTTCTAAAGCTTCTTCCAATTGGAATGCCATAACTGTCCCCGGTAACCCATTTTTACCTCTTTACAGGTTTTATCTTTGATGGAGGGACTAGGGGTAGCGATTATCGGTTGTGGTTTCATTGGCGACGTACACTTTAAGGCATGGAGCAAAGTTAAAGGTGCCCGGATCACGGCCGCCGTCGATTTAATCGGAGGTAGAGCAAAAAAAGCCGCTGAAACTTATGGAGCATCGCATTGGTTCACAGATTACACTAAAGTACTAGAGATGAAGGAAGTCGATATTATAGATGTGTGCACTCCAACGTATACTCACGCCGAGATTGTTGTGAACGCGGCTAAGAGTGGAAAGCATATCCTCTGTGAGAAGCCAATCGCGCTCCGCCTTAGTGATTCAGATGATATGATCAAAGCAGCCCGAAAAGCTGGGGTGAAGCTCATGGTAGCCCACTGCCTTAGGTTCTGGCCTGAGTACGTTGAAACTAAACGCCTAGTTGAAGGTGAGGCGATAGGAGAGCCGAGAATCGCCAGGGCTTACAGGCTTTCCTCTTTCCCGGAGTGGGCGCCGTGGCATAAAGATCGCAGGCTCAGCGGGGGCGTCTTCGTCGACATGAGTATTCATGATGTTGATTTCCTCCGCTGGGTGATAGGCGAGGTAAAGGAGGTGTTCGCTAGAGGTGGAACCCTGAAGACTGCAGACTCTACATCCCATGACTTTACGCACGCAATTCTCAGATTCAAAAATGAGACGATCGCATACGTAGAGGGGTCATGGATGCAACCGGCAGCTTTTCCGTTTACCACCTACTTGGAGATTGTGGGGACCCACGGCATGCTTACTGTTGACAACCAATCAACAGCGGCTTTAAAAGTGTACAGGTCCAGTGGATCACCAGCCGCGTATATTCCCTTTGAAGAGAACGCCTACGACAAGGAAGTGAAGCACTTCTACGAGTGTGTAGTAAAGGATCTTGAACCCGCTGTGCCAGGCGAAGAGGCTAGGAAAACCCTTGAGGTAACTTTAGCTGCTGTCAAATCAGTAGATGAGGGCAAGCCGATCAAGCTACCCTTGGAGGGTGAGGTACTATGAGGAAGCTGAAGTTCGCAATTCTCTCATTCGCACACGTTCACGCATGGAGCTACGCTAGAGTACTGAAAAGCCTGGAGGAAGCTGAACTCGTCGCAATCTATGATGACGATCCAGAAAGGCTAAAGAGAGCGGCGGAGACTTACAGGGTAAAGGATCTCTACAGCGACTACCAACGGCTCCTGAAGCGGGAAGATATAGATGCAGTAATTATTGCTTCTGAGAATGCTAAGCATGCTGAGTTAGCGATAGCCGCAGCGGAGGCTGGGAAACATATGATTGTCGAGAAACCACTGGCCACGACGCTTAAGGATGCGGAAAGAATGATTAGAGCAGCTGAGAAAGCAGGGGTGAAGCTGCAGCAGGCCTTCGTGATGAGGTACCACGACGTCACGGTTATGGTGAAGAATATAATAGAACAGGGTGCAGTGGGTAGAATCTTAGCTATAACGACGACTAACCACGGCAAGTTCCCGGATCTCTGGTTCGATGACCCCAAGCTTGCTGGTGGAGGGGCGGTAATGGATCATGTAGTCCATACCGCTGATCTAATACGCTGGTACACAGGAAAGGAGGTTGATGAAGTGTACGCTGTCATCGGGAGGAATATCAGACCTCAGCTGAGGTCTGAAGATTGCGCGCTGATTTCACTGAAGTTCGAGAGCGGCGCGATAGGGAGCATTGACTGCAGCTGGTCGCGGCCAGATACATTCTACACATGGGGTGACGTGTTTCTCGCTATCCATGGAACTGATGGTTTCATCTTTGTAGACGCCTTCAGACCCTGCATTAATGTAGTAATCGAGGGTAAACCGCTTGCATGGCACTACTATGGTCCCGATGCCGACTACAACATGATTAGAGACTTCGTTTATGCTGTTCAGGAAGATCGACCGCCGAGAGCAACAGGATACGACGGGTATAAAGCGCTCGAAGTTTCAATCGCAGCTTATGAATCAGCCCGCAAGGGTTTGCCGGTGAAACTACCTTTACAGAATAGCAAAGCGAGCGGCTAGACATAGAAGATAAAGGCTGTCATAATGTTTACTACCTTCTACTTCGTTATTAAAGTTGAGCTAGTGGCTTCTCTTTTATAAAACCAGGTCCTAAACGCCTCATACCAGAGATTACATTTTCTTTCCTCGGGGCTCTCATTATCCCTAGTTTAGCAGCTTGTATCCTAGGCCTTATTATCGTAGGAAGCTAGGGGTAGTTCCCCGCGCGCTGCTACCGCTAGAATTATTTTGTCGTTAAAGTGTGAAAGGGAAAGTTCTTTTTCGACAAGTGTGTTGAGCGCCTACTTTACATCATTTATCTCCTTCATAATAAGAAGGTTTTTCATCAGTCATGTATCCGAACACTTTCTCGTATACTATCCTAGTATCGACGAATAGGCCTTTTAGGAACTCTACATACTTAAAAACCACAATCATGGGGATAAGCCAGCGATTGAGCATATCTAGCAGGCTAACGGTGTTCCTGTGGTATAATGAGTCCTTGAAGGTATCGTAAATTAACATGATTGTATCGATTACAGCTTCATGCAAGTGCTTCGCCTAACCCTTTAACTATTAACACTTTAATCTCATCTCGGGTGAGCATTCTACCAGTTGTTAGCTTCTTCCTATCTCTCTTGATTTTTCCATAATGATTCTCCCGCTCTCATTTAGGTATACTTCCAAGTAATCTCCAACTTGAATACCAACGCTATCACGGACATCCTTTAGAAGTGTAACTTAATAACTTATAGTAACTTTAACGCTCCATTAGTATGAATTAACCTCTACTTTTTTTAGTTTTCTCGGTAATTTTTCTCTGAAGCGTAAACTGCACGCAAAACTAAATTCTAAGAGTACAAAAAGAGGTGCTCTTATCCTTAAATTACCAATGGTCTATCAGCCATATATGCATCAGTTTAGGGGGAAACAATTCTTTAAGTAGGCGCAGGATCCTTTTAGCAGGCACATCAGCCTTCACGATAGAGTTCAGTAGGAGCTTCTCTGCGCTTGAACAACCAAAGAGGAATTTATTGAAAGTTTCCGGATCTAGGTCCACTACTGCACCCACAGAGTTCCCGCCCTTTTCTGCTTCTCCCTCTTTCACTGATATAGTAACAGACTCACTACGGTACTTTAGTTTAAGTGTTAGCCCATCCAGAAAGGCAGTTTTACATGTAAATATGTTTTCAAGAACTGCCTTGAAGTTTAAAATTTCACACATGAATACTCCGCCGCCTCCCTGTGCGCGGAAACGACTGAATAATCGGGCGTAATCGGCTCCCGGGATTTTTGGGGCACGTATGTATCGCGCCCCCTCTTCAGATGCACGTTTCACGATATATGTGTAAAGTGCTTGAAGCGCATCGGTTCGCCCTGGTAAAGCTATTAGTTCTGCTATACCAAAGCCTTCGGGATCCCATGGTACTTTAGCTGCCACAGCGTAGCCAATTACTTCATCCCCCTCTTCCGCTACGGCAAAATTTCTTGGACTGCGCGGCAGGTAAAAGAAGCTATGGTATGCGGTACGTGCAAACATTTTCTCTCTGTACTCAGACTCAGATCTTATAGGCCACCCGGTGTAGAGGCTACCCGAAGTCTCATACACTTTTCTTACATGTTCGACGTCACGCTCTTCTGCTTCCCTCACCTCGATCCAACGAACTTCTCGCATGTTTTCTTGAGCGTCCCAGATAGGGGCGATCCACCAACTGTCGAGACAGATATCAACATAACCTAATCTCCTATAGATCCTTTGTGGACTGCTTGCATAGCCTGTGAACAGAGCTGTAAGCGGGAATCCCTTTTGCTTGTAATCCTCCATCACATAGCTTAATAGTCTGGATGCGTAACCCTTACCTCTATACTCAGGATCTGTTGATACATTAGCTATTCCAGCTGTCTTCAAAATCCCAGCAGATGTACGCAGCCTTTTCTCGACTACTTGAACGTGAGAAATCGGTTTTCCATCGATTTCGAGTAGATAAGCCCCTTCAAGCTTAAACCCCTCATTTAACTTAGCCAGTTCTAGCCATTTAGAGCTATCGAGCCCGTAACTGTTATATGTTCCGAAACACTTCCTAAGGAGATTAGCTATAGTTTCTTCATCACCAGGCCTGTAGGTTCTAATACTCTCTGTCACGAATTTTTTAAAAATATCCTAGTAATTATTACTACCGACGCTTAAATCATGACGCGTAGTGGAAGGGCGCGTAAGCTGCTGGGAAGGTTTAAAGGGCTACCAGCTACTTTACCGCGGGCAGTGACGTAAAACGCCTTTCTGAGGTTGATGAACGGAAGTACCTCTGAGCCCATCATTTAGAAAGCCTTGTACCAATCTATCAACTTGTCAAAATTCTTTTCAAAGCTTTTAGGTTGTCGCGAGCTGCTTTTATCCCGTCCTCAGGGTATGTGGGCTTATCGAGGTCTGGGTAAAACTCGGGCGGGCATTCAACGTTAAGGAAACTATCATACCCAGCTTCTTTCAACAGCTTGATAACATTCGGCCAGTCAATGCTACCTTTACCAACGTGGCGGAAGCCTCTGATGCCGCCAATATTTAAATCAAAATCCTTAACGTGGACCATCGCGATCCGACCCTTAAGCAACCGGATCCAGTGTTCATGGTACCCTAAGGCTACCAGGTTTCCTACATCGAGGTAAGCTTGAACATAATCCGATTCTATTTCATCAATGAACCTTCGAAACTCGAAGGGGCTATACAAGAATTTATTCCAGACATTTTCAACCCCGATAATTACACCAAGGTCTTCAGCAATTTCTGCGGCTTTTCTAAGAGAAATCTTCGCGTTATCGTACAGCGCCTCATAAGGTACGTCAGGTCTAGCTACACCTGGTACGACGAGGAGAACATCCGAGTCTAGATCCCTGGCTAACTCTAATCCCATTCTAACGTAATCCAGCCCGATCCCCCTTTCCCTTTCATCAAGAGAGCCCAAGTTGTACTTCCAGAACACACCGGTGGCAACACTCGGGATCTTAAGGCCTACCTCCTTAATCTTAAGGCGTTCCTCCCCAGCTATGGAACGGGGGTTTAGTAGACCATCATCAAATATCACCTCTACACCTTCGTAGCCTAATTCTTTGGTCACGTTAACAGCCCAGACGAGATCAGGCCTAGCCTTATATCCGAACCCAAGCAAAGTCCACAAATTTAAGCCAGTTTTCACACAGTTAAGTTGAAAGCAATGGTTAAAAGCTATTACGGTCCTCTAGTTATTACATTAGAAGCGCTCACTTAAATTAATAGTTTTTGAAAAGTTACCTGGAAGAAAATATACTTATGGATAAAACACTAAAATCTTTCTTATCTTAACCCTCTTTTGCTTTACCTTTTTTTCTAAGTATTAAAATCGCCCCAGCCACTATCACTACGGCAGCCACTGCTATAGCTATCTGAGTAAAGGAAATTCCGCCTCCAGTTCCCGGTACCGTTATCTCGACTTGCGGTTTAAGACCAGCTGTTTCTAATGGTGGGATTACTGCGCCGGTGAACCAAAGCCCTTGATATTCTGGGTACCTGGGCCAGGAATTCACCTGTATAAGTAGTTCTTTATCACTTCTTAACTTATGTATTCCAGGTAATGTGAAGAGGTATGGAGCATCTGCTCTAACCTTTACTGTCATTGTATCATCAATTAAAACCGTAGCATCCTCTTTTGAGTAAAAGTATACTTCTAAACTTGCATTTGAAGGAAACTGTACAAGGATATCCTCGTTTGGTTTCAGTGTATAGAACATTGTTGATCGCGGGTAACCGCAGTACCAGCCTCCACCCATTCCTGCATTCTCAATCTCTATGCTTCCGTTATGCATAAACCAGATTGAAACTGGCTTTTCGCTGACTAATGCTATAGCGTAGGCGTTTGGTCTAAGCATTATGCCTGAGCCGCCAGGAATGTTAAAGTCGTCAATCTTAGTACCGGTTTCTAGATCATAAAGCGTTACCTTTGTATTCTCTATAGACAGAACCTTAAACCCGTAATCTCTGACTTTATCCCATCCCCACTCTATTGCTTTGAAAGCCCTAGTAAGGTAGAATTTCCCTTGGAAGCCACCTTCAACTGAGGGGATCACGAAGCTTGTCGTCTCATAGGTTCCTATTCCAGGTATAGCCCCGGACATGACCATTATATTCCCAGTAGACTTGATTCTATAAGCTCTGAAAGGAGCAAGTGTAGTATATTTATATTCGTTAGCTTTAAGTTTTAAAGATGTTGTTTGTCCATCATCTCTTTCAATAGTTACCTCTGCAGGCTCGACGGCCAGTATTGTGTAGTCGGTGGCCGTCAGAGACCCCTGTAGAGCCACAAATACGAATTCCTTGCCCACATATATCCCCTCAACGCTGTAGTAAAAACTATGAACCGTTGGCGGTAAAATTGGAAGCGGGAACTTAGGGGTCTGGTTGTAGTTCACCAGCTGAACCGTAACAGGCTTACTTGCTACGACTTTGAAGATAGTGTTGTTTTTAAGCAGCAAATACAATGGTTCTAAGCTTTTCAACGTAGCTTTTGCGATTAATTGGTTATACGTTAGATTATAGACCTCAACTTGTACTCCATCTTCTCCGGATACAATCGTTAAAAGCGATAAAGTGACTGGGCTGTTATATACAACCCAATCGTAAGGGGTCTGGCATGCAGGTTGTGACTGCCAATCCGCTGGCCTGTATTGCCATATTTTAGCCGGCACTTTACCGTAATAGGTATATACCGGCTGTCCATGGGAAATATAAGCGTATACGAAGAATATAGTTAAAAAAACCAAATAATAAGATGCAAAGTATCTTCTTTTTATCATGGGAATTTTTACCCTAAGAGTTCTTTTTAAAGGTTATGGTTTTATTACAACAAATCTTAAATACTTCGCTTTTTAATGAACCCTTATGGGCACAGAAACGAAAAGTGAAGTAAAAACTGCATTAAAACCGTCTCTCTGGGCCGGTTTAGCAGTCTTTTCCCTGGTAATGAGCCTTATTGGAGTGCTTACTGCCCCCTTCGGTCCTAGCTGGATGTTCTCGATGGTTATCGGTACATTTACTGCACCTATCGTCGTTCTCTTCATATTCCTTTTGCTTTCAAGAGTTACCGGTATTTCAGCATCGCCGCAGACTTTAGCATTACTTTATGCCGCGGCTTCTATGTCCATAGCCTTCTGCTACAGTATGATACCGTACGGTATAATACACAATGCGGCCGCCCTCCGGATGAACCAGTATAATTGGCATCCGACGAATTGGGCTGTTCCAAATTACTGGGTTTTCGGTCCAATAGTTTCTGATCCAGCGGAAATGACTCCAATTACTACGGGAGGCCCAGTCCCATTGGATAAATGGACACCATTCCTAACATGGTGGATCACATACACAATACTATGGCTACTATTCTTCACAGGCTGGATAGGGCTACTATATGATAGGTGGATAGAGGTAGAGAGGCTGCCTTACCCTGCCTCATTAACTGGTACTATGCAGATCGAGCTAATATCCAGTAAAGGTAAAGACCCAAGAATCAAGTACTTTATGCTTGGTGTTTTACTCGGAGCGATAACAATAATTCCAATCATAGCTACTTATCTAAACCCTGCGATCCCCGATATTTACGGCTGGACTAGAGAACCATTCTTACCATGGTTCTTAGGTACAATGGACTTCTCCAGATCACCGCTTGGTGCCGCTATACCTGTGATAGCATTCTTACCTGTTAACCCAATGATCTATTCGCTATTCTACCTAATGCCGACGAAAACCCTGTTTACGATCTGGGCATTCTCATTATTCGGCATAATGATACCGAGCCAAATTGCGTTTTACATGGGATACTACAGCGACTTACCAACAATGGCGAACAGATTCCACGCATTCATGAACGGAGCACCATTCCGATGGAACGGATGGTGGATAGGCGTCTACTTCGGCTTATTCCTGATATGGTTTGCGCTGAACATCAGGTACATGAGAGATATCTTTATGAGAGATGCTCCGGAGCGAGCGCTCCCCGGCAAGCTCGGTACTGTAATGATTATAGGTTCAACAGCAGCGCTTATCGCAATGCTTATCGTAGCCGGAGCCAACCCAATAGGGGCTCCCTTGATAGTTTTGACAATGTGGTTGCTGTTTATGTCCTCTGCAAGAGTTCTAGGTAATGCTAGCCTAGTTGGAACAGCTTGGGGCTTCCCGATAGATTGGACTCACCTTCCTAGCTTAGTTAAGTACCTTTACATACCGGATCCCGGCTACATTACAGCACCAGATGGATCACAAGTTAGACCACCAGAAATGGTAGCAACTCTATGGCTAGCAAACAGATGGACCGGCGAACTAATGGCCGAGAATAATACTAACTTCGGTATGGCTTTTGCTATCCCGCTATGCTATAAGGTTGGCTTTGACACCAAAACTCACCCAAGAGATATTACGAAGGTAATTCTAACTTCAGGTATAATTTCGGCCGTGGTCGGTTACACGGTTGGTCTATGGTTCAGCTATGCCGCAGGTACAAATAACACTAGGATGGGGATGTTCGACGCTTGGTGGCACTGGGTATTTGGAGCTCCGTGGAGCAAAGTTGAAGAACAGTTTATAGCTGAGCCGTTATTACCTTACATAGCTGCTGGCTTCATACTGATACTTTTAATCAGCTTCCTCAACTTCCGCTTCGTCTGGTGGCCACTAGACCCCGTCGGCGTAGCGATGGCTTTCGGTGCTTCTGGAACTGGTTGGATAATACCGGCTTTCGTAGCATGGATAGTGAAAAGGCTCATATACCGTATTGGCGGTGCAAAGCTTGATGAGAGTACAGTTACGCCGATAGTGGTAGGATTCCTTGTCGGCTACTGGGTAATGGTTTTCATCGGCGGAATAGGTTCAATGATACAGTTCTTCTTACCGAAGTAAACTAAAGTAAACTATCTATTTTTTATAAAGTTTCTAGTTCAGAAATAATTAAATTCTAACAATTTTAGTTTTTCTAAGACAAAGTGAAGAAAAATAATAATAATTTATATTATTGCTGAATTTTATTAACTTTTGATAGTCTATGATGAAAAGAAGTTTCTCTTCTTTTAAACATTTTATGAAGCAAGCTATATAAGGAGGTAACCTACACCAAACCGATTAGAAATGTCAATTCGAAAAGCTCCGAGTTTGCTGCTTATTTTCCTGCTAGTAGTGTCTACGCTAACGTTGCCGGCTTATCTAGTAGGTGCTCAACCAAGTAGTATTCCAATTTCCGAACTCGTCGGGCTGGTTAAACTCGATGAAATACTTCAACATACTAAGTATTTTTCTAATTTAGATTCGAGAGTCACAGGCTACGATGGTTTTTATCAAGCGGCTGAATATATCAAGGAATATTGGAGTGGTCTTGGGTTTACTGTCAGAGAAGAGCCTTTTGATGTTGCTATTCCTATAGTGAAGGATGCCAGTATATCCGTTGACGTACCTGGAGCGGGTTTGGTAAAATACTCTGCCTACCCTTTATGGCCAAATCACGTTAACCCTTGTCCATACGTTAGTCCGGTTTCGGGAGATAAACTGGTTTACGCTGGTAAAGGGGGGTTAGAAGACTTTGACGGAGTAGACGTAGAGGGGGCATTTGTTTTGGTCGAATTCAATAACAGATGGTACTGGAAGTACGCCGCTATGTTTAAGGCTAAAGGAGTAATTTTCATCGAGCCGGACGATACAAGCGTTACTGAAGCTCTGCAGAAGGTTCTTAGTGTACCTGTAAACTTCCCCAGACTTTTTGTAAGTAAAAATGTAGGCGCCGAGCTTAAAGAACTTTTAAAAAAGCATAGCGAGCTCAAAGTATGGGTCAACTCAGAGGTAGAATGGGAGAGAAGGAGAGTAGCCAATATTATAGCTACTATTGAAGGTACTAACCCCGATTTAAAGGACGAAGTGGCTGTCGTAGGAGCTTACTACGATTCCTGGTCTATAACACCTCAACTCTCCCCTGGAGCTACAGATGCAATCGGAATAAGCTTCCTTCTCGAGCTATCCCGCCTCCTGAAAGAACGCCCTGCGCGAAGGACTGTTTGGTTAGTGGCATTTGCTGGCCACTACCAAGCGCTAGCTGGGGCTAGAGAGTTCGTTGATAGTCATTTTGGCGAATTAGGGAGTAAAGTAAAAATGATGATAACGTTAGATCTTGCTAGTGATAGCGACGTTGTTGCAGCTTACGCTGCTGGAGCAATGTATGGCTATAACCGGCCTAGAGACATCCTGCCACAATACGATAGCTGGATGAACAGCATCGTAAGCTTGGCTAGAAATATCGAAAATATAACTGGGGAGCCGGCACGCCTTATAGATGGTGTCCGCTGGACCTGGCCTCCATGGGCTGTCAGCTCGCCGCCTTTCGAGCCTTTTCTAAGGTACTTTGAAGCTGAGGTATTCACTAAAGCCTGCTATGGAGGTGGGCTTGCTTTCGTAACTACCAACGCGCTCCGGAAATACCAGTGGACATTCATGGATACCTTCGAGAAGTTACGCTTGGAAAATCTGCGTAGACAATTAATTGTTTTAGCTCCAGTGATTTATCATTCACTGGACATGGAAAGAATACCTTATTCGCTTTACCCAAGGAGAATAGGAGCCGTTGATCATGGACTGGTGTCGGTCACGCTGCAGCTCGGTAAGTATAATAAAACTACTAACATGTTTGACGACTATGCTCACAAGGATGCTTTAATCTTTGTTTCAGTTAGCCCGATAATGAGTGGAGCAGCTGGAATTTTAGCAGTTGGTTTTCAGCCTGCCGCCGCCGTAGGTTCATCTCAGAGTATCACTGTCCAAGGTGCAACCGTAGGTTTATTTGCAGCTTCATCCCCCGTTAGTGGAACTACAGTCACAGCCGCATCAATAAATACACCGGTAGGGTTCACGTTAATCCTCAAACCGGATGAAACTGGCAGGGTTGAGCTGAAAAGTATAATGCCTTTAACCGCCGTTGATGCTCAAGCCTACGTAGTTGACTCAAGGACAGGCGAGGTGCTGAGCGCGACCGACACGGGTCCTTTCGGCACCGGTGTGTTTAGGCTTGGCGGGCTCTTCGGTGCAGCTGGCGCAATCGCGGCACCGTTGCTTTCACCGATGATGGGCGGACTCGGCTACTTAGCGGAAGCAGGCGCCTATGCGAGAGCTTTCACAGTACAGGTGCCCCGCGGCCACAGGTATATTCCACTGTTTAATTGCTCTTCAATCGTCTTCATAGGCTTTTATGATCCGCTTTTGTTGTACGGTCCCCAAGGTTTATCTTTTGAGCCACTCAGCTTTATCTCACACAGCTATCTTGTTTGGAGAGATGTTTTAACAACCTGGCCCGAGGCTATGGCTTTTGTAGAACCAGAAGTACCTGTTGAAGTATTGATTAGAAGTCAAGGAAGAGTTATAGCAGTTCTCAATAATGCTAGCGAAGCGAATCCGAATGGCCAGGGATATACTCTGCCTTGGGGTAAGACACTGGTGCTCACAGCGGTTGATGCTGTATTGAACACGTACCGGTTAGCTGAATACAGAGGGGGTTTCCTAGAGAGTAGGATGACAAGCAGTCCAAGGATGCTTCTTTACTTGGATACTATGAGAAAATACTTAGTTGCAGCTAAAAGTGCTCTAGATAAAGGCAGTAAAAGTATTTTTGTGAAATATGTTTTAGCGGCTTGGCAATTTGTTATCGGGTCCTACGATTCCACGATTTCCCTGCTTTTTGATGTTTCTCAAACTGCGGTCTTTTTCTTCTTCCTCTCGATAGCCTTCGCGCTTTTAGCCAGCAGGTTCATGGGTAGAATGGTTTCCGGAAAGAAGCAGACCCTTTATACTTTAGTTGTGTTGATAACCGCTAACGCGGCAGTAGCTTTTGTACACCCCGGTTACACGATTTCAAATAATGTTTGGATGCTTGTAAGCGGTGTCTCTGTCATCCTCTTCTTGGCACTCGTCCTATACACGGTTAGCGACGAGTTCAACACAGCTATATCCGAACTGAGTACGTCCATACTTGGATTCCATAGAGCTGATGTGAGAAGGGGATCTATACTTCCCTCGGCAATCTCCATGGGTATAGAGAATCTTAAGAAACGTCCACTGAGAACCGCATTAACGCTAACCACAATAACAATCACGGTTATGGCCCTCGTGCTCTTTACCACAGTTAACGTGTCACTTTTCTTCTATAATAGGAATCTCGGCCCAGCTCCCTACACAGGAGTTTTGGTAAGGCGTCCATTCCAGCAGCTCTACATGCCTATGCATGAAATATATCTGAAAATATTACCAGGCATGCTAAGTAACAGTAACGCGTTATTTGAGGCACATCCTAGGGCATGGCTATACCCTGCTGGGCAGAGTTTATTCCTAACTTGGGGGCCCAACGGGTCGGGTATAAGGTGTATGTTGGCGTTAACGCCGGAAGAATCCAAGTCTCTTGAACGCGCTCTAGATGGTTATTACTTTACTCCTGCTTCTACTTACTCGGTTATTATGACAAAATCGCTGGCCGAGAGGCTCAGCGCAATACTCGGCTATCCAGTCGGTCTAGGAAGTGAAATAAACATTTACGGTATCAACATGACTGTAGTAGGGCTACTTGATAAACAGATAGCGTCTGCGGTTCTCGCCAGGGATTTAGATGGATCACCTATAACGCCGCCTGATCCGATAGCCACTGGTTTAGCTGCTACTTACTCACCCTTGGATTTAGATACAGTGATTATTATCCCATATAGCTTCGCACTTCAGTACCTAAACGCTCAACCGAACGTTATGAGAGTAAGTACAGAATCCCGAATCGACAAAGAATATATGCTGGCTAAAGCATACGAAATAGCCACGTTCCTACCCTTTGATATCTCGTACGGCGTTAAGGATGATACAGCGCAACTTATAGCTAAAAGAGATATCTATGCTATGGGCGGCTTTGAGAACGTCGCAGTTCCCCTAGTTCTTTCGGCGTTAACGATGCTTATAACGATGCTGGGCGCGGTATACGAAAGACGTAGGGAAATACACACACTTGCAACCGTTGGCGCAGCACCTGGGCACATAGATATCATATTTGTTATGGAGGGAGCCACGCTAGCGTTCTTAGGTGCCTACCTCGGCTACATAGTGGGCGCTAGCGCATTATTCGCTGTGTGGAACCTGCGCGCTTTCCCACCGGGCTTAGTGCCCAATGTCTCATCTGGAGTGGTAATTGTAGTTATAGGGGTTATAATGATTACCGTGATTCTCTCGACTCTCTATCCAGCATCTAGAGCTTCGAGGTTAGCTACTCCATCATTGTTAAGGTCTTGGGCTATTGAGACTAAGCCTAGAGCTGGTAGCTGGCAGGTGAGGATGCCGTTTATGGCTACACGTGACGAAGCTATAGGGTTGCTCGTGTTTATCAGTGAGTACCTCGAAGCTTACAGCTCTGAACGGGAAAGGTCCAGGGTTTTCATGCTTTTATCTCCACCTCAGCTAGGGAAAGATGATAAAGGTTACACGTTGAGTGCAAGGCTTCACATGGCGCCTTTCGACGCAGGAATAATACAGGATATGAATATATTCGCTAGAATCACCCAAGCGGATAGGTACCTGTTTGATGTCGTGCTAAGGAGGCAGCAGGGTCCTGAATCCTTATGGGTAACTACAAGTAGAGCTCTCATAGGCGAGCTTCGTAAGCAGTTCCTTGCTTGGAGGGCGTTGCCTCCAGCCGAAAAGGAAAAGTATGTCAAGAAGGGAGCGACCGCGGGACTGAGGTGAAATGGAATGTCTTTAAGTATTAAGGAAGGCGGAAAGATGCTCTCCTGGCGTGTTATCCTAATATACTTGTTTATAGTAGTTGTTTTACACCCCGTTTTGATTTACAATTGGCTTACAAGCGGTCTCTGGGGCGTAGCAGGATTAAACGCTTGGGCAATTATACTGATCTTAGTCTGGTTAACAGCGAGAACTGGTTCGCCGTTAACGAAGGGCGAGATCTTTGCATTAAGGATGATAGACTCAGCAGGCTTGATGTACACTGGCTACTATTTCGCTTACATGCTTCGAAACATGTACTTCGCTAACTCCGAGATAGCTAAATTGTTTGGCCTCCAAGAGGAGGTTCCACCGTTCTTCGCACCTATCAAAGAGGACTTCATTCGAGTATCTATATTTAGAACGTTTTTCGATAAAGCATGGCTTCAGCCGATATTCTCTACCATCATAATACCTTTTGCTCTAGTCGTAACTGCGAACTACATACTCGGGCTAATATCCTATAGCATCTACGTCAGGGAGGAGCGGCTAGCGTTTCCATGGGCATCGTGGGACGCTAGAATGATGATCGCGTTCGGAGAGCGAGAGCCGACTAGGATTCGAACAATCTCCTTGGCAATAATCGTCGGCGCGCTGTACGGTTTCATGACCAGCGGTTTATCGACTATCTTCAGATATCCGCTCGTCCCCCGTATGATGGTTGACTTCACGAGCTTGGTGGAAAATGTGATGCCTGGAGCAGCTTTCGCTTTCACAACGGACTTCATGAGCTACGTAGTCGGTTTTATTCTTCCGGTCAGGTATACTGTTCTTCAACTCGCTGCCTCCGCAGCAATATCGGTGCTCGGTAACTACTATGTAACAATTAACGATTTATGGCCAGCTGAGGCTAAATGGCAACCGGGTAGAGGTATACTCTGGAACTTTAACATGTCAACCGTTTACTTCTGGAACAGCTTTACGCTGGGCTGGGGTCTCGCAGCAGCTCTGCTCCCATTAATAATCAGATATAAAGTAGTAGCCCGTGCATTCTCTGGTATCACTAAAGGACTTTCGGGTAGTACCGGTATCAAGTGGCTGGACTCTAAGTACCTTCTAGCCTCTTACTTGCTGATAACATTGCTGTCAATAGCATTTGTGGAGTCGCTGGCACCAGGTTTTCCAATACATATACTCCTCCTATTCACTGTGGGAATTTCGCTACTTATCACTCTGCTACAGACACATGCAGCCGGTATTCTAACGACAGTGAATATTCCCTATCTTCGTGAAGCTTTAATATACTTCAGCGGTTATAGGGCATTAAGTATCTGGTTTGTCTCCTCCGATGCAATGCTATTCACAGGAGGCTCGGGAGTTGCGCAGCAACTATTACAAGCTACAATGGTTGGAGTAGATGTAAGAGAGTACACTAAGGCTTACTTCATGCTGTCGCTCTTGGGGCTGGTAGGTAGCTTCGCCTTCGTCTCGCTTTTCTGGTATCTCTTCCCCATACCCGGACATGCTTATCCGTATACTCTATCAGGATGGCCAGTTGAATCGATGAACTTCTGGCGCTGGCAGTCCTGGCTTTGGACAGGTTACCTTTTCCGGAGAAACTGGATGATAATGGGCTTCGGGCTCTCAACGGCAATGTACTTTATCTCTGACTTCCTATTGCATGATTTCTCTCTGCCTGTAGCGTTCATGAGCGGCATGCTGCTACCAATACATACGGCTTTAGCATACTTTGCTGGTTCACTAATCTCGAATTTCATAGCAAAGTATGCAGGGGAGCAATGGTGGAATGAGAATAGAGGGTACATAGCTATGGGTTTATGGCTCGGTGATAGTATAGTCTCGGCTTTCCTAATGTTAATGCAGCTGCTCAGTAGGTCCATCTGGTTACTGCCGTATTAAAGAGCTCACCTTCAACTATTTTTCAAATTATTCTGAAGAACGTTTAGCTACTGCTAACGTGGAACCAGTTACTAAAAGTGCTACTCCAGTAACTGAAAACATGGACACGATTAGCGATTTAACGATCTCCCTCCTATCGGGTCGCAGGGCTCCAACAAAGAACAAAGCTACTTCTTGTGAGAGAGTCGTTAATACTGCAACTCCTATAGTTACACATCCGACTAGTAGAAGAACAGCTACCAGTTCAGACTTAGGCGTAACTCCCTCAAGACATTCCTTGATTATATCCTGAGGTACAAGATTGGGAATAGACTTGGCTAAAGCCTTTAAAACTGGTGGAACAACAAGTAACTGGAAGGGTAGCATAGTCGAGAACCACCAGATGGTTAACCCAACGCTAAGCCCAGGTAAAAGCTCAATCGGCACGACACCTATAGTTGCTTGGTATAGAATGTAGAGAACCGCACATAAGGCGTTCCCGACACCTAGCGCTAACGTCGACGCTGCTATGAATCTCGGCCATCGAAACCTTCCCTGAAGCAATTTTCCGAATAGGTAAAAGGCTAAGAAGTTTGAAGGTACTGCAGCCACTAAGCTCGGAATGTATAATGTAGCATGCTTTATTGAATCCGCGATCAACGTACCAATGGCTGCGCTCAACCCTCCGACAACCGGCCCTAAAAGCAATGCAAAAATGCTTGGAATAATTACCGCTGGCCTAAATTGACCCAAACCCCAAGGGCTCTGGATATAGGCTGTTGCGTATGAGCCCACGAAGTACAGAGCAGCTCCTAGGCTCGTAAACGCGACGAGTTTTGAAGGGGTTCGCGTTTTCACGAAATAGCCTGCTAAAAATCGCTTTTAACACTGCTGTTTAATCATTTAAACAGTTAAAACTAAAAAGGGTTATCTAAGCTTGAAGTGTACAAAGGGCTTTTAAAACACCTTTAGCGGCTTTTAGTTCGAGTTCCTTTCTTTTTTCCGCTCCTGCTTCCATGAACTCGCCGGTTGCAAGATTATCTATAACGATTAACGCTGCTCCCACCTTTAACCCTTTTAGCCTAGCTACTGTAAATATTGTGGCACACTCCATTTCAACCGCTAAAGCCCCCATCCCACTCCATAAAGGTAGATTAGCTTCCTCGGCGTGGAAGGCATCGCTGGACGCTACAATTCCTCTGTGCACATTTAACTTCTCCTCTTTAAGAGCTCTTTCAAGTTCTAGCACCACCTCTGGGTCCGCCACTGCAGGGTAGAAGACGCCTGGGGCATACATCGCCACTGTGCCCCCCGGGTTATGCATAGCGCCGAGCGCTACCACGGTATCACCTAGGTTCACCTCACTTGTAAGACCTCCGCATGTTCCAAGCCTAACGATTAGCTTCGCGCCTAGCATTTTGAGTTCCTCGACGACGATTGCAGCTGACGGCCCACCAATACCGTGCGTAGCTACAGTAATCAAGTTATCTTTGAAGAAACCGGTATATGTGTTAAAACCCCTATGAAGATTCACTGCACTAGCGTTACTCAACAATTCCCGAGCTATCAGGTCCGCGCGCCCTGGGTCGCCAACCACTAAAACTTTTTCTGAAATTTCCCCTGGTTTAGCCAGTATATGGTATGGTTTCTTCGCAAGTATGTGCTTAGACTGTTTCAGCATAGTTTTCCTACTAAAACTAATTTTTAGCGTTTTCCTCGGTTAGTAGAAGTGTACTGCCTGAGGTATAGAATTATCCGAGCAATTGACTTAGAGTTTTGCTAGAAGGTTTTCTAGAAACATATACGAGGTTGTTACTTCTCTATCCAGATCGCTGCACTCAAGTTCTCTGCTGAATCCCTCTGTAACCAAGTAACCCTCGTAGTGTATACGTTTGAGTTTTCTAAGTATAGTGGAAATGTCAACCCCTATGCTCTTATTCCAGTATTCGTTTGCAGGATCGACTAGATGCACAAGTTTAATCCAATCCCTACAAGCATCTATATGCTCTTCTAATGACTCGCGATTTGGTCTCGCATGGACGTTACTGACTTCAAGGCATAAACCCACGCTATCAGATCCCACGGTCTCTAAAAAGTTCAAGATACTTTCCGAGGAAGTGAAGAAAATATTGACGAACTCAATGGCTAATTGGACTCCGCTTTCTTCGGCTAAGCGAGCGCTTTTACTGACAAGTTCTAAGGTCCAGCGATAGGCTTTTTCGCTAGGGACGCCGAACACGGGTAATGGGCTAATTCCATACATTACAGTGTCCCCCTCAAGGTAATGAGCTAGATGAATAGCATTTTTCAAGCGTTTAAACGCAAGCACCCTATCTGCTTCAGTGGGTAAAAGCTCTAAGCCGGGAGCGAACGTGGGGATCGTTATTCCTGAAGCTTTCAGGTTTAAGTGTTCTAAAAGCTCTTTAAGCTGTTTCTTTTCTCTCTCCGACATAGCTGAAGGCCAGAACTCTAACGGATACTCGCATAGGTCAACAGCTCTGTAATAGTTTTTCACTATCCTCTTCAGGATTTCGACCAGCGTGAAGTTAAAGGTTCTTCCAGGCCATTCATAGCATTTCCAGAAAACCCTAGTCATTATGGAAATTTTCATCCATCCACCTCAGTCAGCTTGAACAGTGGATTGTAATCAATCTTCAGCGGCAGGGTTACAGTTTCTCTTAAACGGGCTGATTCAAAGATAGCCATTAAAACTTCTAAAGTTTTACGAGCTTGAAACCCGCTAGATAATGGCTGTCTGTCTTCTTCAACGCTTTTCACCAAATCTTTTATAATTTCAACGAAGGGGTCACTTTGAGGTATTAACGGAGTTTCCCATTTATCCATGCCTTTCCCCCAGTACCTAAGCCTCGGTTCATTCCATTCTCCTACCTCCAGTGTTCCATTGCTACCAGCCACGTAAAAGGAGCAATATGGGATTCCCCGGTTCCACCAGTTTATTCTCTTAGCTCTGCCAAGATTCTTGAACACACTTTCGCTACTAAAACCGAACTGGCCTAGGGGGACTTGAGTACCTGTTATTTGCGAAGTCTCGACGAATACTTTGACACCATTGCTAAGTTTAAGGTAGCCGATAGCGGCATCTTCAACTAGGTGCCCATACCTCCTACGTTTCTCATAGAGGTCAACTTGTCCTATAACCCACTCGGCATTCGAGTCACCGGCCAGGAAAAACGCGAGGTCCACTAGATGCGTCCCGTCGCTCAACATGTCGCCCACGGCTGCTCCATGAATAAAAGTCACTTCTCCGATGACGCCTGAAGCCAGCAATTTTCTAGCTAAAATATATTCACCTGAGTAACGTCTGATGTGAGCTACGGCAAGCTTCGACCTAGCCCTTTCACAGGCACTAATCATAGTATCTGCATCTTTAAGTGTAAGGGCTATAGGCTTCTCGCATAAAATTCCATTTACTCCAGACTCGGCTGCTGCAACGGTTATTTCACAGTGCAAGGATGGCCATGTGCAGACGCTTACCAGATCGAGATCTTCTTTTTTAAGCATCTCCATGTAATCTGTATATGTTCGCTCAACACGATACGTTTCCTTAAATTTATAGAGCTTAGTTACATCAATATCGCATGAAGCTGTTATCTTCATACCTAACTCAAGGTAAGCTCTAGCGTGGGCTGCAGCAATGTTTCCCGTTCCGATGATCCCTACATGATACTCATACATGCAACCTGCATAGAAACGCTAATATTTAATGCTACTTTAGTCCACAAAACATTCTCCGAAGATCTTGAAATTGGATAGACCTTTTACTCCACATAGAACATGGGTCGATTAATTTAAGTAAAACTTAAAATGACAGTGAGACGCACTTTTCCTCCGTGAGGCTTAAGTCACTGTTTACATCGCTTGCTTTATTTGCGTCTCTGCTCACCGTTTCTGCACAACCTGTTAAATGGGTAACCTATGGGGAAGCACTTAACTTAGCTGTTAAAGAGTGGAAGCCTATATACATTTACTTTTTCTCTGATAGATGTCCTTACTGCAGTATGATGGAGGATACTTTTTCTAATCAAAGTGTGATGAAGGTATTAAGCACGGGTTTTGTAGCTGTGCGGGTAAACATTGCAGAGCAGCCTGACTTAGCTTCAACATACGGTATTCCTGGAACTCCTTCCCATGTATTCCTTTATCCCAACGGTAGCTTAATTGGGGGAGTCGCTGGCTATAGAGATCCCGAGAGTTTTCTCGCAATACTTCATAAGGTTTTGAGCATAATTGGGCCGGCTAGCAGCAGTAGTGAAGCCAGAAGTTCTCCTTCACATGATTCAGAAATGTTAAGCGCGTTTGCATCTTTCACTTTAGGGTTAATTACACCTCTTACTCCATGCATACTTCCGATGCTACCAGTAGTGCATTTAATATCATCGAAAAGCGGGCGAAAAGGAATACTTCTTTTCTCACTGGGTTTTATGTTCACCTACAGCATCCTAGGTATAATAGCCAGCGGTTTTCTTTTATTTATTAGAAACACGATTGAACCAGCTGTTCACTTTCTCTTACTCTTATCCGGTTTAGTTTTAACTGTGAACCAGGCAAATAAGCTGTTTTCAGCTTTACTAGGTTTTTTAACAAATAGGCTTGCAGGAATAGTGCGTAGCAGGAGCACTTTAATCCTAGGCGGGTTAAGTGTATTTCTTTGGGGGCCATGTTTAGCCCCTATGGCTGGGGCTGCTCTCGCCACCGCGGTTATCGTAGCCAGTCCTGTTTTCGTTTACCTGTCTACGGTGCTTTTCGCCCTCGGTTTCTCTACTATGCTGTATATTTTATTGATTGCAATGAAGAAAGCTCGAGGCTTAGCTACTAAGCGGCGGGCTTTAAAGAGCTTCGAGAAACTGTTAGGTTCCATTATGGTATTTTCAGCTCTTCTCTACTTTAGCGGTCTAATTAAGTTTTAACCTTAAATAATTCACCATGATACTTAACCGAACTATCCGGTACTAGAAGGGTTTATTTTCCAGTTTCTCTTAATTTAGTTTATGAGGGAAGTTAAAACATTCTACCTCTTGCTTCATCCTAGGCCAGCTTACATTATAGGAAGCGGGAGATTCGGCGAGCGCGTAAACGTTATGGCTGCCTCGTGGGTTGTTCCGGCAGCTGAAGAGCCCCCATTAGTGGTCATATCGATAGGTGTTGACAGTCTTACTCACAAGTTAATCGAAACCTTCGGCGAGTTCACGGTGAATATAGTATCCATGGAGATGCTGGGTCAGCTGTATTATGTTGGAAGGATAAGTGGACATAAGGAGGATAAAACTAAGCTTGTGAAAGTGGTTAAAGGGGAAAAGGTTTCAGCGCCGGTTGTAGATGGAGCCGTAGGCATAATTGAGTGTAAAGTGTATAGCAAAGCGAAAGCTGAAGATGTGACAATTTTTATCGGAGAAGTTCTGACTGCAAGGGCTGATGAGAGGTTTTTCGATGATCGGAAAGGTTGGGATTTCAAAGAGATTGATCTTCCTCTGCATAACTGGGGTCGCGGTTTTTACGGAGTAGGTGCATTCAGAATGGCTAAAAGCTAGGTAAATATTTTCTAACAATTTAAATGAATGTTTATTCCACCTTTTTACACTAAACCAATCAGTTCCTATTAGTGCTGGGTTATTAGTCTTCCTCTTCTTCCTCTTCCTCGTAAAATTCTAATCTTTCCCGGGTTGCCTCTTCCTCCTCTGGATGCTTACGTAGGTGTTCTATTAAGGATGCTTTACTTTCGAATTTCTTCCAACACTTCGGACAAACTAGGTAGTAGGGACCTCCCGGCGTATGCCAGGAAGCTATATGAGCTTGCATGTCTTCTTCGTAATAGAATAGAGCTCCACATTCAGGACATTCCCTCAATCCACTCATAAGCCCTTAATCATATTACCTTTATACAGGCTTCGGTTGCATTTAATACAAATCTGCCTGTATCTCAAACTAGCTAGTTTTAACTTGAATTCATAAATGGCGAGTAAATTATTTTTAAAATACGGGATTTTACGACTGGTATTCCTCCAGAGAAAGATCGACTGTAGCTTCAAGTATATCCATTGAATAGTCGCAAACTCTTCTTAAGCTGTCCGCAATAAGCCTTATAATCATGTGCCGCCTAGCATCGCAAGGTTCTTCAAGTATCTTGCTTATGAATCTTCGTTCGGTTTCAATTAGCTTTGGCGGGTACTCGTCCAGCAGAGATAAAGCCCTAGCGCGGTCTCTAGTTGTGAAGCAACGTATTGAGTTAGTAAAAACTTCTTTAGCTAGCTTTGTCATTAGGTCTAGCTCGTTTTCAAGACCTTTAATTGACACATGAGCTTCGATTAAAGACTCGGTATTAGCTGCTATCTTCTGGGCATGATCAGCGGCTCTTTCAATGCTCTTTCCAGTGATCGCGTACTCTATCGCCTCTTCAAGGCTTCTTAACCCAATCTCCTTTATGCTGACAAACCCTCTAACGCTAGCGTTAAGTTGTCTAAGCAAGTATAAGTGTAGTTTATCCACAAAGTCATCCCGCTCAACCACGTCCTTTAACAACTTAGTATCACTTGAGAACAAACCCTCCATTGAGTCGCTAATCATACCACCTGCTATTTGCCCCATTCTTTGGATTACCACGTTAACTGGAAGTTCTTCCACGTTAACTAGTACCTGGAGAACTATCGTTTGCTCATTTTCTTCGAGGAGTTCAACTCCAATCATTTTATTGGCTACAACTTTCCTTACAATGTCTCGGTACTCGATAGCATCGTCGGGGAAAAATATTTCTACAATCTTGTAGCCAGCTAGGTAGCGAGCCATAAGCTCCCTTATGAATGAATCTTTGCTTGTATCTCTCTCCACGCTCAACTTTATCACAGGCTTTTTCATCCTTTGAAAAGTGGGTGGGAGGATTCGTAGTGACCCGTCCGGCTCGAATGAGATGGAGACTGGTATACCCTGCTGAAGGCCAACCCGTTTGGCCCAGCCCTTAGGGAGCGACACAACGTACGTGGATTTACCAATCACTTGTATCCTGCGTACTACTTCTCTAGTCTCCACCTTTTAATCACCTTTCGTAAGCCCCTTATAGAATCCTTTAAAAACTTATACCACCTATATAAAAACTACTTAGAATACTTGCAAGCTATTATAGCTATTAACTTACACTGCTTCTCAGTTTATTGAAACCCACGATAAGCGTGCCATTTAGGCCTGCCCCCTCCAGCAGTTGTAATAAGTAAATGTGGGCAAGAGGTGACGGTGATGCAACTATACAGTCTTCAACTATTGAATCCAGTTCGGGTATCCTCAAAGGTAATATAACTACTATGTGTTCGCCCCTGGAATCTTTTAAAGCCTCGTGTCGAACTTCCAACCCCCGCTCGGTAATAAATCCAATTTCTCTCCCACCAATTTTTAAAACCGCGTAAGGTCCGGGAGGCCAATTAAAGCCAGGAGACGTAAGCGCAGCAAAAACCTTTCTCCTCTTCAAGCATTCTTCTACGCCAATATTAACCGGTTTACCTAAAAAACTCGTAAATTGGGAGTAGTTTAACTCGAGTTCTTTAATCCTGTTCCTCTCTTCACAGTTCAATTCCTTGACTTTAAGCACTCCTCGCCAGCTTAAAGTTTTTAATAGAGTTTCCTCGAATCTCACAGTTTAACTGTTCCCCCTTTAAGGCTTGATTTAATTACAGCTTCTATTATTCGTGTATTTTCAATGCCTTCTTCAGCCTTAATTAATGGGGCTGCTCGACCTGATACACACTCGATAAAATGTTCATCAGCTTTGCGGAGGAATCCCGTCACTGTTCCTCGAAGCTTGTAAAACTTAGCTACGTGCGGATACGCTAATTTATCTTTAGATGTAACCGTTAATCCCTCTGATTCCGCGTTTATGTGAACTGTGCCTTCACTACCTACAAGCTCCAGCTTAAAGTCGAATATTGAGGGTGAGGATTCGGGTAGCACCCATCCGCTTTCGAGAAGAGCAAACCCCTCTTCATCAAATTTGAGCAAAGCACCTACAGCATCTGGGGTGTTCAGATCCGATAAAACTTTGCACACGCTTACAGCATACACTTCGCACACTTTCCTTCTAAAATACCAGCATGCAAGGTCTGCCGTGTGGCTCATCAGGAAATATGCAACATTAGTTTGAGAGGCCCAAGAAAGCATTCTCTTAGGCACGTATATAGTATCACTCAGCCTAATGTAGGCATATAAGGGTGAACCAATCTCGCCTCTTTCCAGAAGTTCTTTAATGTACATAAATGGTGGATTAAAGCGGTTCTCGAAATTCACCATCAGGATAAGGTCCCTGCGCCTAGATTCAGCACACATTAGCTCAGCATCGTTAGATTTAGTAGCCATAGGCTTTTCAACAAATACATGTTTTCCAGCTTTCAGCGCCTCCAGCACGGGTTCAAGATGCAGGTGATCAGGCGTAGCTACGATGACAGCTTCAACTTCAGGGTCTTCACATAATTCTTTGACATTGGTATAATACCTTGGGATTTTATATTCATCGGCTATACTTTTAGCTTTCTCTGCGTTAATGTCGGCTACAGCTACAAGCTCAGCGCCTTGTATGCTTTTCAATGCTTCTACATGCAGAATGCCCTGGTTTCCCAAGCCTACTATACCAATCTTTACCCTCATAGCTTGCGGACTTAAAGCTGGAGAGGTAGATAATAGTAGCGCACGGCTAGGAGAGTAGAGGTCAGTTTTCCTAGCCCCTCTCACTCTCACTTAGAGTCGAGAGTTCCAGCGTTCATCACTCCCCGGTTAAGTACCCTGCTGGAATATAACAGTTTAGCTTACTTGACTGTAGGTTGCCACTGAAAAATATTATCTCTGATTAAGCCTCTCATTTTCCTTGCGCTCTCCTTCTCGCAGAAGATTTTTATTCTTAGCCGAGCATTAACACAGGGTTTTATGTCGCAAGTCATCTGGACAGGAAAGCCTTACATGAGGAAGACCGTTGTGAAATTCGCGACCTTGTTCATCGTGCTTACGTTGTTTTTATTCCCCCTGTTTATTGTAATGCCATTCGCTTTCCTGGCTTGGATTTTAGGTTTGGCAATTCTCTTCCCATTTTACTACTATTACAAGAGCTCTTTTACCTACTACATTACAGACAAATCGGTTAGGATCGAGCAAGAATGGAGTTTTGGTAGCTACTCTAGAGAAGTAACTTTTGACCAGATCAGAGACGTTCATGTTTTTCAAGGCGTCTTAGCAAGGGTTTTTAACTGCGGATCCGTAGCCTTCGTTACATCAGCGGGCCTCGAAGTCGCTTACGCCTACAGCGGCGTAGGAACTGGAAGAGTTGGACCGGGTGTAGGTGTTGGCCAGGCTCAACCCCAAGTAGTTAAAGGAAGGAAAAACATGTTTTGGGACATACATTCACCCAATCAGGTTGGGGCGATGATTAGTGAGAAGCTGGCTGAATGGAGGGAAGTTGTACAGCAACGAAGAATAGCTGCTTCTATGGAGAAAATGACTGGAGCGGCTACGCCCCAACGGGTTCAGCCTGCGCATATTTTAGATGAACTTGAAAGATTGAAGAGGTTACTAGACGAGGGCGCTATAACTAAGGAGGAGTATGAAAAACTGAAGAAGAAACTCTTAGAAGATTAAGAATCGGCGTATATCCTCTAGTCAGGGTTAGAACAGCTTTTCCAAAAGCTGTTTAAGTACCTTTAGATATCTTTTCGTGTGGGCAGGTTCGAGAACAAAGTAGCTATAGTAACTGGAGGGGCTAGGGGAATTGGAGCAGCGATAGCTTACAGGTTGGGATCCGAGGGTGCGAAGGTGGTTCTCTTCGATTTAGACGCAGAAGCTGGTACAAAGAGGTTGGAAATGCTCAGGAGTAAAGGGGTTAGAGGAATCTACGTGCAAGGAGATGTAGCTAGGGAATCCGACGTTAGCCGGTGCGTTAGAACCGCTGTGGAAATTTTCGGGCGAATCGATATTTTAGTGAACAACGCCGGCATAGGCTTCTCGGGAAAGCCTTTATTCCAGCAAACGTTAGGGGAGTGGGAGAGGATTATTTCAGTTAACTTAACTGGTCCGTACATTTTTTCGAAGTATTCAGCTAAGGTAATGGCAGAGCTCGGGGGTGGGGTAATAATCAACATTGCAAGCACCCGGGCGCTGCAATCAGAGCCTAACACTGAACCTTACTCCGCATCAAAAGGTGGTTTAGTAGCTTTAACTCACTCTCTAGCGGTGAGCTTAACTAAGTACAGGATAAGAGTTGTTGCAATTTCACCCGGGTGGGTTGACACCAGCTACTGGCAAATCCCGCCAAAAGAGCCCTCGCTTACCGAGCTAGATCACGAACAGCATTTAACCGGTAGAGTGGGTAGACCTGAGGACATAGCCTCGCTCGTAGCTTTTCTGGCTTCAGATGAAGCTAGCTGGATCACTGGTGTAAACTTTATCATTGACGGAGGGATGACGGTGAAAATGCTATACTTAGACGATACCGTAATCGCAGACGCTGCTGCCACGCTGACTGGCGATTCCGATTTCGCCAAGCTCTTAAAACTGCTTCTGTCAGGGGATCCAAATACTCAGGCGAAAGCCAAGGAGGTTATGAAGAGTGTGCTGGAGAGCTAACGTTAATCCTTCGGTACTTATTGGCCGCGTCGTACAGCGCAATTATATTCCCCAGAGGAGTGCTAGGCAATATTGTATGGCTCGGCCTTAAGGTATAGCCCGTAGGTCCTAGTACATTGAATACGTACTTTACTTCAGCTGTCACCTCGCCAGGCGATTTCCAGGGTAAACTTTGCACGCCAATACCTCCCTCAAAGCTTAACTGATCGCCGTAGAGCCTCTTTATGCGCGCTATATCCATTGCTTCAGGCTGTAAGGGTTCCAGGACATCTACTCCAATTTCTACTAAGTCCGGGATTATGGGCTCGATCCATCCGTCGCTATGAAAATGGAAGAACGCACCATGCTTATGGACCGTTCTTGCTAGTTTCTCGTAGCGCGGCTTTAGAAAGCGCCTCCACAACTCGGGGGAAATCATCATTGTGGTTTGTGTACCCACGTCATCTCCGCTGTACACCTGGTCTACCCCAGCCTCGGCCAGTAGAGCGGCTTGCCGCTCCGCGATGCCGAAAAGCCTGTCAAGCACGGACTCGACTTTCCACGGCTCTAGGAGCATCAACCGGAAGATCTTGTTATAGCCGAAAAGAGCACACGCTGTCTCGAAAGGTTGAAGCACGGCACCGACAACGCAGTAATCCTCAAAGCTTTGCCTAAATTCCTCGACCACCTTTACGTCCTCCTCTTTGAGTTCAGGGTACTCGTACTCATAGGTTTCCACAAGCTCTAGTGGATGCTCGGCATGCATGCTAGTTCGGCCGTCACTTGAAAACCTATACACTACGCCGAAAGAATCCCTATACAGACGCCTACCATTGTTATCCCTAAACCAGCCCTCGTACGAGCTCACCAGCCCTATTCCAAGCCAGCTAATGTTAGGTAGAAACCCTCTGTAGTCAATATTCAATCTCCTCAGTAGGCGCTCGATATGGTCTACACCCAACGTTGATGAAAGCTCCTCCAAAGGCTCGGGTGATTCAATCCAAATGTTCAATGGAACCATGTCCAATTCTTCTCTCCTAACGGCTCTGTAGCAGCGTTCCCTAGGGGTGAGCATGGCTATCGATAAGTTCAAGGACTCTCTAGTTAATAGATTTGCCTCCTCTACATTTACTATAGATAGCCTGAAACTTTGGATACCAGTTTAGAACCGCAATGCATAAATGGTTCCTTCGTTAACTAAAAACAAGGCGTGGAGATATGTCTATAGCTAGAAGCCAGTTAATAGGTAAAAAAGTTTACAACCCTGATGGGAGTTTTGTCGGCGACGTTACGGATATAGGGCTCGCAGTAGGGGAAAGTCAAATCTCACTCGTGGTTGCTACTGCCGCTGGAACCACTATCAACATACCTTGGAACAACGTTTCCGCAGCCAAAGATATAATTCTGCTCAAAGAAACTGTGGAAGTTCCTCAACCCACCATGATACCCTCAGTCACCCCCGTTACCACTACACAGTTTTCTCAGCCCGCCCAATCTAAGACTGGCTTAAAATTGCCTTTTAAACGTGAAAAAGAGCAGATGATGTGCCCTACATGCGGTCAGCCAGCTACTTGGATACCCCAGTACCAGCGCTGGTACTGTTACAACTGCCAGAAATATCTATAAAAATTAGGATTGTTTTTTAAAAGGATTAAAACACTTTTCGATTACCTGTGCCTCTCTCTTCTCGGAAAGCATTATGCTTAATCTAGTTCTTTAGGCATAGTTATCCGTGTCATCGCGGGCAGCATTTTGCACTTCCGGATGAACATAGCGTTTCTCTAGCACGGTAACTTGCACAACTTTCTCCCGTAGTGTCGATACCAGGCAGTTGCGCTGTCGAAAGACTAATATGGCTGCCCTAAGAGGACAACCGCATGGAAAAGAGGGTTCTGGGGAGAACCGGGTATCGGGTTACGATCCTGACAATCGGTGGAGCGGGGCCCGGTTTCACGCCTTTCGTAGAAGAGGGTATCAAAGCCTTCGAAATGGCAGTCGAGAGGGGCTTAAACATGGTTGATATAGCACCCAGCTACAGCGAGGCTGAAGTTAGGCTTGGCCCACTGATAAGCAAGTATAGGGATAGACTTGTGATCGCTGAAAAGACTATGGAAAGAACGAGGGAAGGCGCTTGGGGAGAGCTAAAGCAGTCGCTTATCCGGCTTGGCGTTAAAAACTTTGATATCTACCAGTTTCACGCTGTCAGCTCACTAGAGGAGCTCGATAAGATTTTCGAGAGGGGAGGTGCAGTGGAAGCTTTTACTGAAGCTAGGGATCAGGGGCTCATCAAGTTCATTGGGATCACAGTCCACAACGACATGAGGATTGTGCTCAAAGCTCTCAACCGCTTCGATTTTGATACTATTCTCATACCGGTTAACGTGGCGAGCATGATACACCCCACGCCGGAAAATGATTTTCGACCAGTGCTTAAAGTTGCTGTGGAGAGGGATATCGGGATAATCGCGATGAAAGCTATTGCGAAAAGAAGATGGCCTGGCGAACGGAGGCTAATCGGCGATAGGCAGTTTACGTCTTGGTACGAGCCGCTAGAAGAACAAGCGGATATTGATAAAGCTGTTTGGTTCACTTTATCTCAAGAAGGCGTTGCTACTTATACGATGTCTTCTGAAGTGAGGCTATGGTCTAAGATAATAAGCTCTGGAGAAAGATTCAGGGGACTCAGTGAAAAAGAGCAATCAAACATTGCTGAATATTTCAGCCAAAAAGGCGTAAAACCGCTCTTCCCGGAGTAACGTTTTTACATTCGTTAACTTGGGCGAGCGTTACAGGTAACTTTTCCTCTCTGTTACTCGATCCTATGCTGATGACTTAACATCCAAAACGTGCATGTATGACAGAAGGCTTCGCCAGTGTAGTAGTTAAATTAAAATGGAGGGGAGAAATACTGACGCATGGGTGTAATTAGAACGGTTCTTGGCGATATTACACCCGATAAACTTGGTATGGCTTTAACTCATGAGCATGTGATCTGTGATTTTATCGGTGCGGATAAAGTTGACAGGTCTAGGTACAGCCGAACCGAGGTTTTCGAGATCATGTTTCCATACTTGGCGGAAATTAAACAGTTAGGTGTGAGCGGGTTTATAGACTGTACTCCAGCTTTTATCGGGCGGGATCCCCTGCTGCTATCTGAATTATCGAAAGCTATTGGGTTACACATTTTAACAAATACTGGCTTGTATAAGGAGCCTTTTTTACCCAGATATGCTTTCGAGTATAGCGCCGATCAATTAGCTGAGATTTGGGCACTCGAGATAGAGGAGGGAGTAGAAAACGAAATAGTTAGAGCTCGAAGCAGTGCAGTAGAGAGATTCCCTCTGAAAGCTGGTTTCATAAAAATTGCTGTTAATCCAGGCCATATAGTCCCAATACAAGAGAAGATAATACGGGCAGCATCTCGATGCAGTTTGTCCACAGGGGCAACTATAGTTTGTCACACAGCGAATGGAACAGCCGCCATTGAATTGCTCAAAATCGCAGAGGAGGAAGGACTCGACGCTAGCAAGCTAGTTGTAGCTCACAGTGACGCTATAGATGAGTGGAGTTATCATCTAAGAATTTTTCAGCTGGGAGCTTGGGTATCTTATGATGGAATCAGTAAGGAGACTGTTCAAAGAACCCTTAAGCTACTTGGTCTCGTAGTTGACAATGGTTTCGAAGATCAACTCCTTTTATCTCAGGATGCTGGTTGGTACAATGTTGGTCAACCCAAGGGTGGGACAATAAGGGGCTATTCATTTATAATAAAGGAATTTATCCCTATATTTATCGAAAAAGGCTTCAGCCACAGCTTAGTGCAAAAGATTCTAGTCAACAACCCGGCACGGGCATTTCAAATACCGGTTTAATTATTACGTAATCTTCGCTAAACTTAGGGTGTCTTATTCTTCACTAAAATAAGAAAGATTAATATGTAGGAAGAAGTTCCTAGCTTTGTGACAAGCGGATCAACCATCCGGCTAACTTCGAGTTTGCTTGAAAAACTTCTTATAGTAGTGCTGCTTATATGGGCTATCTCCGCTAGTAGTTTAGCAGCTTATAACTACCTAAGAGCTGAAAAGCTGGCATCTGAAGTTTCCCATCTCACTACTGTGCTGAGTACAACCGAGTCGGAATTACATGATCTGAGGATGCGTATAGTAATTGTAAATATAGGTATCGATTATGGCAATGGTACGGTTAAATGGTTTAATGTAACTCCTTTATCTAAGGGAGCAACTGTACTGAAAGCGTTACTGGCTGTTGCCAGCCGTGTCGAATACACGTATGGTCCTTGGGGGGCTTATGTAACCTCAGTTAACGGTGTAAAAGAGGAAATCATTGCTTCTAATGAAGGCTACTCGTGGCTCTGGTATATATACGATAAGGAGAAGGGTGTATGGATCCCAGGTCCTGTGGCTTCTGACCAGTACGAGCTACCTGACGGGTCTTCCGTTAAGTGGATATATGAACACTGGAAATTTTAATGTGGCTTAAAGTGAACCGTAAAGAGTTGAAGATTGCTTTTCTTTTAACGTTAAGCAGCGGGGTTAAGGGGAGGTATACCCTGCGTGATGAACTTGGAGTTAGAGAAGGTATACTTAAGGGGCTGTACGAAGAGTTGAAGAGAGAAGGTTTAATTGAAGTTCATAGAGGAGGTGCTCGGATTAGTGCAAAGGGGCGTGAAGCTCTAGCTTTAATGCTGCGTGAATGCGGTGTAATGGATGCTAGGATTCTTGAGGAGGTTAATGCATGGGGGGAGCAGCTACGAGGCGTTGCAGCGGCCCTAATCAGCGATGTAAGGAATATAGTGAAAGCTCGGGATGTTGTGGTAAGAGCTGGAGCAGCAATGGCCTTAATCGTAAAGGTTAAGGACGGACACATGTACCTACCAGCTGTCGAAGACTACGATATTAAGGAGCATTTACCGGCCGTTTACGAGATCCTGGCTTCGATGCCACGTACCGCTGCGTACATCGTGGCTCTATCGGAGAAAATTTACCCTTGTATACTGGGAGTTCTTAGACTTGGAGAGTTAGTTTCAAAAGGCTTTGTTTGACATACCTACTATGGGTCATAAACTCGGGCTCGAAAAGCTGACACTGCTAACCGTGTTCATGCTCATTTCGTGTGTAGCGGCGCAGCCGGTGGCGTTAACCAGCGGAGATACCCCCTTAAGCGGGGCAATAGTGGATGTGGAGAAGCTTGATGGCACTAGATTAAGGCTCACCGCTGGACCCGATGGGACAGTGACTGTGATGGAGGTTCCGCTAGGGATCCTGAAGGTTAAGGTAGTTAGCTGGAAGAACGTTCCCGTAAACTATGAGTGTGTAACCACCCCCGAAAATAGGACCATCACCGTCAAGGGTATAAACCGCGTTGTAGTAACTGTAACTGGGTCTAGGGGTCAGGGGTTGCCCGGAGCTCTCGTGAAAGTATTTTACGGGGGCTTAGAAGTGGAATCCGGGTTGACCGACGATTCAGGGGTTTACCGAACCTTGCTCCCCTCCGCAAGCTATGTAATAAGAGTTGAGTACAATGGGGCAGCTACAGAGAGGAGCGTGGAATTGAGAGACTATCTTGAAGTAAAAATCCCATTGGATGTATTCACTGTTATAGGGAACTACCCTATTTCATCGAGCGAATTCATGGGGATTATGGCCTTTGTAATAACGCTTGTATTTACGATCTTCGTCATAGCCTACGAGTACGTACAGTGGCGGAAGAGGAAAACAATTAGCGCCGTAGTTAAGGCAGGTGAGGTTAGATAGATTTCCTAGCTAACTATGATTCCCTCGTTAGCCTAACCGTTTGAAGCCTCCTCTCCACTTGGCTGGCTATCAATTTAGCTGGGATAAAGGAGAACAGCGTGTGGATACAGTTATAAGTAGTCACTAGAACCAGAGTTAGCACAATTACGTCTGTCCACTCGCTAACTCCTATGCCAGCGGCGTTCAGCAAAAACTTTGAGTAATCAAGCCAGCTCGGGAAAAGGAAGCTTAGCAAGATGTAATTGGCGAGGGCCATAATGAAAGACCTTAAACCCATACCTAGGAGAAGAGCTAGCCAAAGTTTAGTGGATTTAGAGCGTAAACCCCAGTGCATACCGAATAGCATAGATAAAACCGCCGTGAACTTCATGGTCGGTCCTAGGGGGTCACCCCCTCTCGAGAGTAGACCGAAGTAGTGTAATAGTGCGCAAAAGTAACTCCATTTCGGGGCAACCAGCATAAAGGTTAGTAGTGAGGGAATCTCTGCAAAGTCGAGCTTGAGGAACGTCAAGGGATAAAAGGGTAACTCTACTCTTAGCGATGAGATAATCAACGCCGATGCGGACATGAGTGCGGTGAATGCTATTGCTTGACTTTTACGAGGTTGCGTGTCCACTGGCACACCAATTGAAACATCGGCTTAAAGGTTACGTCAAAAAAGCTTAACTCTTTAAACTTTTTGTCCCTTCAAGCCCAACGGCATTATCAAGTAATCTATCGCCTACTCGGGTTAGGAACAAATTGATGCTGGCTTCTTGGTTCCATCTAGCTCTTTACTCAATTCACGTGGCTCCGGGGCTCTGTGGTAAGTCTGAGATCACCTACTTTCAACGGTAAACCGAGAGAGCTGGCAAGCCCGAGTACATGGCTCTGATTTTCGGTCTAATATAATCTCGTAAAGCATTGGGCTTCCGCCCGAAAATGCTAAACTTAGTTCTCTATATTAAGCGTAAGCTTCGCAAACTAATCGAGCAAGTGGATAAACTTTAGAGATCAGCTGCATGCATTTGAGCCAGACTTTTCGCGCCCACTAGGCGTGGATTACGATGGAAGTACTCCTCCATAGTCCCCCTTAAACCTGTTTTTCCTTTTCCAAGCAAGTTAACAGTTCCACCGTGGCTAGCGAGTGTCTGCAAAGAGTGTGGAAGGCTTGGCAAAGAATACGTGGTAGAGCGTTCAGCTAACGTTACTGGATGGATTTACTGCGCGCTATCATTTTAGCAACTTCTTCCGGTGTAGGGGCGCAGTCCTCTAGCCTAGAAGCCAGTACCTGAAGTTGAGTTGGTACGAAACCGTGCCCGGTTAAGAATTTAATGTCTCTCAACACCTCTCTAGAGGGGCCGTCACGCACTACAGATCCGTTTTCGAGGGCTACGATTCTTTTAGTGAAACGGGCGAGGAGGTCTGTATCGTGAGATACGACAATGATGGAGTTTCCCTGCCTATTCAGCTTTATAAGCGTGTTGAATAGCGCTGCGCACCTTGCATAGTCTAAACCAGTTGTCGGCTCGTCTAGTATAATAACCTCAGGCTCTAAGGCTAGAACGCACGCTATTGCAAGCCTATGCTTTTCGCCGAAGCTAAGCGCATGCGGCGAGGATTCTAGCGGTTTATTAAGATCAACGTTTTTGAGTGCGCGTAACACTCTCTCCTCTACCTCTTTTTTCTCATATCCGAAGTTCCTCAAAGCAAAAGCTACCTCATCATAGATCGTGGAGGAGAAGAGCATCATATCAGGGTTCTGGAATATATAGCCGACTTTCCTGGCCAGCTCTGAGACTGAGATGTCTCTAGTATCGAGACCGTCTACGAGCACTCTTCCTTTAGTGGGTTTAAGTATTCCCGCAGCGAGCTTAACTAAGGTGGTTTTACCAGCGCCACTGTGGCCTATTATTCCGATGCTCTCCCCCCTCCCGACTTTCAACGTGACTCCCTTTACTGCTGTTGGGCCACCCGGGTAAGTATAGCTTACATTCTCGATTTCTATCATAGGCCATACACCCGTAATGCATCGTTTAATCGCACTGGAATGGGCGTCTTTATCCCGGCTCTCCTTAACTCATAAGCTACTTCACTGGCTCCAGGAGGTCTTACACCATACTTCTCAATTTCCTCAACTCTACTGAAAAGTTCCTCCGGTTCTCCCTCCAACACTATGCTACCCTCATGCATGACCGAGATACGGTCTGCGACTTCAACCGCCCACTCAACCTTATGTTCAGCTGCTACTATCGTTAAACCGTGCTCTCTCTTCAGGAGGGATACCGTGTCCAACACTAGCTGGGTTCCTCTATGATCTAGCATTGAGGTTGGTTCGTCCAGAAGCAGTACTTTAGGTCTCATCGTTAAAACGCTAGCTATAGCTAACAGTTGCTTTTCCCCTCCGGAGAGAGATTGCGGGTTCTTAGTCAGATACCTGCTTAAATCTAACGCGTTAACAACCCATTCAACTCTTTCGATAACCTCATCTTTAGGTAACCCTATGTTTTCTGGTATCATTGAGAGTTCTTCGTAAACTGACTGGGCTATAACTTGCATCTCCGGGTTTTGAAACACGATACCTACTTGGCCTATCAACCCCTTATATCCATCTTCAACAACATTGATACCCTCAACCAAGATTTCGCCTTTCACTACTCCTGGTATAACCCATGGAAGTAAACCGGCCACAACGTAAAGTAATGTGCTCTTACCGCAACCACTTGGTCCCATTAACACTAACATTTCGCCTTTCCTAACTCCCAATGTAATATTTCTCAATATCCAGTCTGCAGATATAGCGTACCTAGCATGTAAGTTTTTCAAGTGTACGGAAATATCCCCCATAGAGCCACACCTCCATAGAAAAGTATCGAGAAGATCAGAAAAATACTATCTCTTTTAGTCCATTTAGGTTCAAAAACATATGTCCTTTTCCCATAACCGGCATACCTTGAAGCGAGTACCATACCGAGATCCCATATATCGCTGAGAAGCCTAGCTATGAGGGGAACGATTACTGGAACATGTTTCCTGAGACGTTCTAGTGGTCCACCCCTATCTAATGCTAAACCACGGGTTTTCTGAACTTCAATCACTTCTCTAGTGGATTTGACTATAGATGGAAGCATGCTTAAGGAGATGGTAAAGGCTAAGGAAAGTTTGTGTGGCAACCTCAGCTTATCTAGGACCCACATCACATGGTACGGCTTCGTTGAAGTGAAGAATACGGCGAATGCAAGCACAGGGCAGATTATAAGGAAAAACTTGCCTATAGCAACTGAGACCCCTATATCTGTGAGTTGAAGTATACCTACTTCAAAGATGACTTTACCGTGCGAGCTGTACATGCCAGCCCATACCAAAGTAACAGCAATCAAAAATGCTAACATGTTGAATATTAGAAGCGCGGCGAATCCTGCGCCAATTCCAGAGAGCGCGAGGGCTACAACAGCGGATATGAAAACAGGTGTTCCTTTAATACCGTTAAACTGTGTCGCCATCGAAGCCACCAGTACCAGAAAGGTCCAGAGAAGCTTAGCCCTTGGATCAAGCCTATGGAAAAAAGTATCTTTAGAGACGTATAAACCTGTAAGCACTTCAACCACCGGATGGTAAAAAATAAACTTAGCTAACTTTAGCTTAGAGTGGCCTTACCCTATCTCTCCAGTATAACCCCCTGCCTTTAACCATGGGGAACAACACTCTTCCAAGTAATGGTGAGAGTACTGCGTTAACAGTAACATTGTTTAGAAGTATTGTCGGTGCTATTATTCCCCAGGTAACGAAAAGCGGTAAACCCACTATGCTTTCAGCGAAGTCTAACCACCAGCAGATATAAATCGCGCTGTAAAAAGCTTGGACAATTACGCCCCACAGGTAGAATTCACCTATCGAAGAGGCGCTTGCAAAGCTATGATCTCTAACCATTTTATAGGGCAGATAAGCGATGAGGAAGTTACCGATGAAACCACCAAATGAGCCTATACCGAAGAAACCGCCAATAATATCGGCGATAAGGTTCCCAAAAGCTACACCTAAGCAACCGGGGATCCCGAAAAACATACCGAAAATCGGAGCCAGTGAATTAGCTGGTCTTAGCCAGGTAAAGCCGGGAACTATAACGATTGGGGCAGTCGCTGCAAGCAGACCACCGTATACAGCAGCGCTCAGAGCTGCAAGCGCAATATCGATAACCCCCCAACTAGATACTCCCATCCTATTCCTGGAAACCCCCTTTTTAGTGAGAGTGAAACCAACCAGCTCTAGAGCAAAGAGTAGGGTCCCAAAAATCCAAAGTACTGCTCCGATAGCGAAGACACTATCATGAAATCCCAGAAAAGCCTGCGATATCGCGAATGCTCCCCAAGGGTTCTCGGGATTAGTTGTCAATGCCAGCCAGAAGGCGTAAATCAGCCCAGCGGCTATTAATAGCCCGGTAATCACGACTAACACGTAAAGCGCCTTAAGTGAACCCGCAGTTTTTACAACTTTTTCTCCGCTCACGGGGGATCTATAAACAGTAGTTTATATTTTTTTATCTTGGAATTGGTAATTGTAAAATAACTTACTAGTTCTTTTTCTTTGTATGAAGACTCAAATTTAACATATTTATGATAAATAATAAGCATACCCTTCCCGAAGAGCTTTTAACTTACTCTTTTTAGTCTGCTGATGCTAGGACCTGGAGATTTGAATGCATTTTTAAAGGGTCGAAGAGTTAAGTACGAGCTAGTCAAGGTGCTAAAAGCAGCTACTTCAATAGAAGCCGCGAGGAGTCTCGGTGTTGATCTAAGCTTTATAGCTAAAACTGTGGTGATGCTGACCGATACAGGGTACCCGATTTTAGTAGTTATACGTGCTGATAAGCGCGTTAACCTGGGAGAGCTTGCGCGACTTCTAGGGTTAAATAAGCTTAGATTAGCTACTGGGAGCGAAGTCGCTGAAATAACAGGTTATGCTCCAGGCGGAGTGCCTCCGCTAGCTCATGCAAGAAAACTTCCAGTTTACTTGGATAAGGAGTTACTTGAGCTAGAGTACGTTTACACAGGAGGGGGCGATGATAAGCATCTTCTACGCATCTCGCCCGCTGACATTGTTAAAATGGCTGAGGCAACTGTTGTAAATATTCCTAAAAAGTAGGCTTGAATTAAACACTGGTCTTTTAACAATTTGATAATGAGACGTGCACATATTTGCTTTGAGCTGGCTGAATAGCTGTTCATGAATACGAACAAAGTTTCTATTACTATTACCGCATTGGAAGGAGCCTGATAACCAATCAAGACTAGCTTCAAAGTATAAACATGAGTAAAGTATCTAAGCCAGCTAGTTCAATAAATTTTAAGTTTAACTTTTTGTTTTAATCCTAACACATGCTTGGTAATTTGTACGAGAAAAGCTGTATGAGCGGCAGCGTCTATACATTAGGGCATAACAACAGGCTGTTTAAAGAGTTCATTGAATTGCCTCTACAGTACGGCATAGAATTGCTTATAGATATTCGAAGATAGTCTAAGTCATCAAGTTTCAGCACTTCAATAGGGAGGTTCTAGAAGAAGCTTTGAAAGAGTGAAAATCAACTGTGTTTGGCTTGGAGAGTTGCTTGGCAGATACAGAAAGGAGGGTTATAAAAACTACATGTAGATCAGCGAGTTCGAACATGGCTTAGCTTTGCTCATAGAGCTTGTACGGAAAAAGAGATCTGCTATTATATGTAGCGAGAAACCGTGGTTTAAATGTCATCGAATGTTCATCACTGGTAAGCTGCTGACTTGTAGCTGGGAAGTCATTCATATAATTGATACGAAACGTGTGTATAGGCATAAACGGTTAGAAGAGTTAAATGTAAACCGGGAGATCAGGGTTGTCTAGAAATATGCATGAAGTACTAGGTTCATAATGCATGGATACTGCTTTCACTGTTACTCCTGCCTCAGCGGCTTTGGCTAGGAGAAGAGGTATCTCCGGATCTCCTTTTTCATACGGTTTAAATGCTTTCACGTCCGGTAAAGCGGCTATAAACACTATAAGTGCTTTCCCGCCTTTCTTAACATATTCGGAAATCTCGCTTAAATGCCGCCTTCCGCGCATCGTTGGACAATCGGGGTACATAGCGTAGAAACCATCTCTTAAAACAGCGCTTTTCACCTCGACGAACATGCGGTATGAGCCGCATTTGAGTAGGTAATCGAGTCTCGAAGAACTGAGTTTTGGCGCTCTAGTTATGATTCGACAAGCAGCCCATGGGATGAGCTTTCGGTTTAAAGCTTTTTCAAAAGCTTGCATTTGGAAGCCGGTATCAATTAAGGCGGCTTTTCCACGATCTTCCACCGCGATTAACTTAAACTTAGTTACTCCCTCATACTTGGGCAAGCAGTACCCTATTCTGCCATGGATTAAGTAATCGGTGAGCCTACCCGTGTTAGTAATATGCGCTAAGGCGTGTTCTTCTTTCACCAATACCTCAACTACAAACCTATTCCTTCTTTCCAATATTTTACATTTAATAGGTTCGGGAAGTTCAATTAAAGGTATCACATGGATGTATGTTAACTTTAGGTTTAAGAGCATATACCCTTTTACCCAGCAATGAGTTATATCCGGCCTTTCGACCCGTGGCGGAAGGGAAGCCTTTGCACCTGTCCTTTTAAGTACACCGTGAACCCTTACACGGGTTGCAGCCACGCCTGCCTCTACTGCTACGCGTCGAGCTACATACGCAGGTTTTTCCAGCCTAGACCTAAAGTGGGTTTTCTAAGGCGATCATTTAACGACTTGAAACGTTTACCACCTATCTCTATCATCAATATATCGAGTAGCAGCGATCCGTATCAGCCGTGCGAGCTCGAATACCAGTATACGCGCCACCTTCTGGAAGTCATTGCAGGAAAACATATAGTTGAGGTTGTTACTAAATCTGACCTAGTAGTAAGGGATATTGATTTGTTGAAGAGAGGGTTCAGCATAGTCTCAGTTACCTTAACGACGCTTGATGAAAGCTTAGCCGCTAGGCTTGAGCCAGGGGCGCCGCCATCTAAGCGTAGAATCGAAGCCATGGGTAAGCTATCGCGGGCTGGAATACCGGTTGTCTTGAGGCTTGACCCTTTAATACCGGGCCTTACCGACTCTCCTGATTCCATAAGAGAGGTTATCGAAGAGGCTGTATCGTCTGGGGTTAGCCATGTAGTCAGCAGTATATACAAAGTTAAGCCAGATAACCTGCGAAGGGTTATTGAGGTATTTCCGGAAATACTCCCTAGGATTAGGGAGTTATACTTTAAGCATGGTGAACGGATCCACGGTTACTTATACTCAGAAAGATCATACCGTTTTAAAACCCTGAAAGTAGTTAGAGAAGAAGCGCATCGCCATGGATTAACTTTCGCCTCCTGCAGAGAAGGTTTCCCAGAACTCTCTGATCCTGGGGTTTCATGCGACGGCACATATCTAACTCACGCTAGTAGTAGTTTTCAGCATACTTTGCGTAGTTATTAACACGAAACTTATAATAGGGTAGAGGAATATTAGTTCGATGAATTCAAAGCTGGGCCTTCTAGCGCTTTTATTGGTAGCTTTAATATATCTACCTTTGTTATCAGGCGCCCCTCCCCTGCAGGGATTAATAGTTATCGAGTACGGGATGAGCGGATGCCCATACTGTGTAGCTCAAAAAGCCGTGCTTGAGGGTTTATGGGAGGAGGGTAAGCTTTACTTTGTTTACGTGGAATTAATGGGTAACGAGACAAATGCCCTCGAGTACTCCACCTTGTATACCATATTGGTAGGCGACAACTTGCGTGTACCCTTCCTCGTGCTTCTTATAGACGGTGAAGTGAAAGCGGTACTTGTCGGCTACTGTAACTCCACTCAGCTTCTCGGTATAGCTGGGAACGCGACAAAATCCACGGGTATACTGGTTGTTTCAGGTTCTGGTGTTAGAGAAGTTGTAAATGACACAACCATAACTGAGGTTCAGCGAATCATTGGTTCTAGGCTTAAAGGTGTTTCCCCCTCTGTTTTTCTTCCACCCTTAACTTTACGTCAAGCTTTAGCGTTACTGGTGCCGCTCGCAGTCGCTAGTAGTATGAACCCCTGTACCTTTACCCTTTATGCTGCGTTAGTTGCAACGGTGCTAGTAGGTGGGAGGAGAAAGGCGCTTACTGTCGCGCTTGCCTTTATAGTTGGGGTTTTTGTGTGCTACTACTTAGTTGGCGTGGGTTTAGTAACGGCTACGTTATCCTCCCCTAGGATTTTAGTAAAAATATTTTCAGTGCTCGGCGTGGCGCTAGGAGTTTACTCTATGGTTAAAAGTTTGAGGCCAGGGGTTAAATTACCTATACCTGAAACAGTGAAAAGGATGCTGGAGATACCGCAGGACTTAACGACAAGCGCGGTTTACGGAGTTGCTGGTCCTTTAGGGGCTACCGGATTAGGCGTGTTATTCGGACTAGTTTTCTTTCCCTGCTCGGGTGCTCCGTACCTGGTTTTCACAACTATCCTTTCCCGCCTTTCTACCCACCAAGTTAGATACATTCTCTTGTTACTTTACAACGCTATAGCAGTGCTCCCCTTAATAGGAGTTGCCCTAGTGCTGATTTTAACGGGGTCAGCTACCGAGAGTGTCGGTAGGCTGCGCGGACCCAGAGTTGCAAGGGCTTTACAATTGTCTTCGGGTGTTCTTCTCACGTCGATTAGCGTTTATATTCTCTTAACTCTTTAGAGATAAAAATTACTGCATGGTACGTATACTTAAATACCCAAGGTATTCCTTATTCTGGTGCGTTCAACCATGGTTCAGAAAATAGTGTTTACAGCGTTTCTTGCATTTTCTCTACTGTACGTCACCGTTGCTTTTCCACAGCATGTAGTCATAGTCGAGTACGGGATGAGCGGATGCCCCCATTGCGTTGAGCAGAAGGCTGTGCTTGAGGGTTTATGGGAGGAGGGTAAGCTTTACTTTGTTTACGTGGAATTAATGGGTAACGAGACAAATGCTCTCGAGTATGTAACTCTTTATGATATTCTTGGTTTATATGATCTTGAAGGGGATTATTATGTCCCGTTACTCGTGATAACAGTTGATGACAACGTTAAAGGTATAACAGTTGGTTACCATAACACAAGCCAGCTATTGTACCTTATAGATCAATCAACTAGGGCTCCTTGCTTGAAAGTATGGTCTAGCTCAGGCACGGTAGAAATAACAAATGAGACAATAATACTCTACGTTCAGCAGATTCTAGGCAATAGGCTAAGCTTCACTTCAACTACCGAATCGCCCGGAAAGCCTACAGGTTCACATGAAACTCCAGCTCAAAAACAACTTTCGCCGATTGAGGCTCTTTCAATACTTATTCCCTTAGCAGCTTCGGATAGCGTAAACCCCTGCACTTTTGCTGTTTACACTACGCTTCTTACAACAGTGCTCGTGTTAGGTGGAGCACGAAAGATGCTAGCATCAGCTTTAGCGTTTATAACAGCGGTTTTTACATGTTATTACATTCTCGGTGTAGGCTTAGTCACTGCTACAACTATGCTCCCCGCTTGGTTTATAAAGGTATTAGCTGCGTTAGGCTTAGTTGCTGGAATCTACTCTATAGCTGTAAGTCTGAGGGGTGATTTTAAGTCGCCTATCCCAGATAAACTGAAAAGAGTTACGGAAAGCGCGCTTTTCAAAGTCGCCGGCCCTCTCGGAGCAGCTGGTTTAGGAGCGCTTTGCAGTTTCACTCTTTTACCGTGTTCCAGTGGGCCTTACATAGTATTCGCCGGTGTTTTATCAAGGATTCCAACTTTCATGCTCAGGTACTTGCTCTTAGCAGTTTACAACTTGATATTCGTCACACCGCTGGTAGCTCTAGCTGTCGTTATTTCAGTTTTTAGGGTTAAAGCTCGAAGACTGAAACAACTGCGTGACGAAAGAACTCTAACAGTTATGGAGCTGGCAGGTGGCGTCTTGTTAGCTTCGATTTGTGCTTGGATCTTAGTGACTTTCTAGAACCCACCACCGTTATTGTTAAGTTCCGCTGAATGCTTTTTAACTAGGTGTGAAATTGAGGGACCTCTCAAATGCTCTACAACGTTATGCAAGACAAATTTCCTTTTGGGGGCTTGAATCTCAGGAGAAGCTGGCGTCTTCAACTGTTCTTGTTGCAGGGCTTGGAGGTTTAGGGTCTGCAGTTACACTGTACTTAGTAGCCGCCGGCGTTGGCAGGCTGATACTAGTGGACAGCGATAGCGTATCGCTCAGCGACCTCAATAGGCAGGTGCTTCATTGGACGAGAGATATTGGCAGGATGAAAGTGGACTCAGCTGCAGAGAAGCTGCACGAACTAAATCCTGGAGTTGAAATCGAGCGCATGAAAGCCAGCTTTAAACCTACCTCTAAGATGAGGGAGTTGGTTAGAGCCTCTGCCGTTGTAGTCGACTGTCTGGATAACTGGAAGAGCAGGTTAGCGCTGAATGAGGTATGCGTAAAACTCGGTAAATCTCTCGTACATGCATCAATCGAAGGTATGCAGGGACACTTAACTGTAGTGGCGCCTGGAACACCATGTCTAAAATGCATTTTTAAAAACCCGCCGGACAAGGCCTCTGTCCCCGTAATAGCCCCCATAGCCGGGATTCTTGGCGCAGCTGAAGCCCTTGAAACGTTAAAGCTGATTACGGGATATGGAAAACCGCTTACAGGTAAATTGCTAGTTTACGACGGTTTCTCAAACACTGTTGAAGTATTTGAAGCAGAGAAAAGGTTTAACTGCCCAGTATGTAGCCGAAGGTAGACACGCACGCTAAAGTGGGAAAGCGCCTAAGTGTACCAGAGCCTTTGCTAGCTTTCCTAGCGAAGTTCGCTACTTTTCTCTAGGGAAAAACTGTTATCTGGTAGTGTACCTACATAGCCCGTGGTGACAAAAGCTACGGTTCTCGATGCTTCGAAGAATTTGGCGAAGTTAGCACTAGGTGAGAGTTTCAGTCACGGTTACCCTCATGTGGTGAGAGTTCTGCGCTACGCACGCCTAATTGCAAACGAGGTTACGAACGTAGACGTGCTGCTGCTGGAGCTCACAGTATACCTTCACGACGTGGGTAGAGCTTTAGGGGAGCCGCACGCTTACTATTCAGCTCTGATAGCGAAGGCTTTCTTAGAGGAGTTTAACATGGATTCCAACTTCTTGGAACTAGTAGCTAACGCTATCGAGTACCACAGTTTCAGCTACGCTAAGCTGAATAAGGTAGAACCAAAAAGTGTAGAAGCAATGATCCTAAGTGACGCTGATAAGCTGGACGCTTTAGGCGTAGTGGGTTTCCTAAGGGCTTTCCACCACGGTTGGGAGAAAGGGCGAAGCCTAGAGGAAACGCTGCTCCATTTTGACGAGAAGTTATTCAGGCTAAAAGAATTGCTGCACTACGAATGCTCAAGGAAGATAGCGGAAAAGTTGGAGCAGAGGATGCAGACAATTTTGGTTTGGCTCGAAGAAGAGATTCATACTTTATAACCAGTTTTTCTCAGCGGATAAAGTAAAAAATATTTTTGAGTCAGACCCCTTTCTTATTTCCTATGCTTCAGTAGCACGATTGCTGCCAGTGCAATCACTACTATTACTGCTATGATTATGATTGCAAGCTCTATCGGGAAGCCTGGAGCGGGCGCCTCAGGCGGTGTCGGCGGTGACGGTTGCTCGGGCGGCGCCGCACCGACGGATAGGTCAACCTCTATCGGTTTACCAGTAAGAGAGGCGGCCGAACAGTCAAAAGCCTCGTTCGGCATGTAGTCAGCCCAGTCGCATGCACCGAAAGCTTCGCCAGGGTCACCGGGTCTCTGCGGCTCGAAAACGTGAGGCCACGTGCCCCAGTTCCCAGTTGGTTCTCCCGGCTTCGCTGTCGCAATAAAGACGTAGACTTTGCCTAGCTTTGTCCCCAGCTTATCTTCTAGGAATGCTCGGCTTATCCTTATCTCGAAGGCGTTATGCTGAAGGTCTACACCAAAGCTTCCAATATCTCCGCTTACGGACGTGCCGGACCAGTCGGCCCATTGTAACCACGGTGATCCGTAACCACCTTCAACGGAGCAGCCAGCATCGAACTGCACGTTGAAGTGCCAAGCATAGTTTTCAAAGCTCATTTCAGCGGCAGCCGCGGCGCCTGATTGGGAGGCAGCTTTGCTATCGGGTATGTGAAAATAGATATGGTATTGGCTTATATTTGGATACGTGGCACACTGGTCACCAATACATTTCTGGCTAACCAAACACCATTCGGGGTAGAGTTGGACGACATCGAGCCTTATGTAGATATAGTTTTCATCAGCATAAAAGTATATGGCTTTTAGATCCCTACACTTATCGTTAGCCTCGACCTTATCTTGGGGCTCTGCCGTGGAACCCACCCCCACTATGGAGTAGTCCTTTGACCAAGCCATAGTGTCGCCGACTTCGTCAGTATACGCTGGGTTAATGCCAGCGGCATCCCAATCGCTTATATCACCGTCTATGTTAATTTCCGGCTTAGTCAGCACAGTGTAAGCAGTTAATAGGCAAACTAGAATCACCGCGAAAAGTAGTCCGGTAGTTTTCCTAGCCTTCACGGATGTTATGGGATTTTATAAATATTTAAGTGTTGCTCAGCAATTAAATATATAGGAAACTCCTCAAAGTCGGTAGTTTGCTTTATAAAGTGCCGCGAGTTCAGCTCGTCGTGCCGCCTCAAGAACCTTGGAGACTTCCGGTGCCTTGGATGCTTCACATAGCTTTTCCTCTCCTAGTAGTAGAGCTTGCAGGGCTCGTAGCACTGCTGGTTTTATGTCTCTACCTCTTCAAAGCGTACCGTGTTACTTCCTCAAGACTTTTCGCCTACTTTTTCCTAGGTTTCACTGTACTAGGCGCGGGCGAGATAGCACGCTCAATCTTGCTTCTAGCGGCCGCGTTGTCAAGAGCCCGGCTCTTGATAGAGTTTTTCCTTATTCATGTAGCCGGAGGGCTCCCCCAGCTCTGTGAGACAATAGCCTTAATTCTAATAGCCTTGGGATATGCCAGAGAAATCACCGGAAAGGCCTCTGAACTTGCTTTCATTATTCCAGGAGCAGGTAAAGAAATAATAATTCAAATTTTACCTAGAGATTTACGGGGGCCGCTATTTTTCGCCGCATCAGCTGTAAATATGGTTCTGCTAACCTTTATCACGATAAGCTCTTTCGCAGTATACTCCCATTCTAGGAAGGACGTTGCTCTGCTACCAGCCGTCGCGTTTTTACTGATGCTCCTATCAAACATGATCCTTATTCCATCTCTACTGATGCTCAACGAGCTGTTATTCCTGTTGTCCAAGCTTTTCCACCTGGCAGGCTTGCTTTCGCTGCTAGCGTTAACCTTTAAGGTGATTGGCACGCAATGAGAAGGCGCTCCAAGCTCAGGATACTAGCGGATATTATACAAACTGTCGAAAAAGGCGAGTCTAACGTAACCAAGATTATGCTGGAGGCCAACCTGCCGTACACTAGGCTCACAAGATACTTAGAGGAGCTAGAGGGGAAAGGCATGCTGGTAAGAGTCGAGGAAGGGCGCGAAGTCAAGTACAGGTTGACGAGAAAGGGTAGAGAGTTCCTTAAGGAGTTTAGAAGACTGCAAGCTATTGCCGAAGCCTTCGGCGTAGAGGTTTAAGCTTAAACATCGATGGACTATAGGTTCATAAACATCTTAAAATCTATTCACTTGGGTAAGTTCATGAAAGCCGCAGAGATATGGAAAAGCTTGATAATTTCCTTATTAGTCACAACTCTTTTACCACAGGTTTTCTGTGAAATCAAAGCTAGTGGAGGGATAGCTGGGGTAACCGGAATTATCGTAGATCCTGAAGGGAATCCAATTCCAGGGGTAAAGGTTGTAGCTTACGGTTCAGGCAATTTAGTCGCAACTCAGGCTTACAGTACAGCGCAAGGTGGGTTTTACTTACAGTTACCCACAGACACCAGCAACACCTATACACTGAAATTCAGCAAACCAGGCTACGTAGAGAAAACAATCACAATTACAGTTAGCAAGGACACGCTCTCGGCAAGCATAGGCGAAGTAATGCTCGATTACAGCATAGCGATTTCCATGCCAATAATATCGGTTCAAATCCCCGTGTTAGGCTCGGTAACTTTGCCTGTATCCATAGCTAATAGGGGCTCGGCCCCGGAAGAGGTTTCATTAACAGTTATGGATCCATGTGGCTTGAATGCCAGCTTTTACTCCGGTAGCTTTCAAGTGAGCACCTTAAGGCTAAATCCAAGCGACTCTCAGAGCTTAACTCTAGAGATTAAAGCTCCTTTCACAGCCCCTCCAAGCTGCACCCTAAGGGTTCTCTTTAACGGAACAATTCCGAGAGAGAAAACCGTAGACGTAACTGTGAAGAAAACCAGTCTAAACCTGATCTCCGCCCAATTGACTTCCATCCAATGCACACCCGGTTCAGTTATCCAGCTGCCACTGAGTATAACTAACGCGCTAAAGGAGAGCATTAAGGCTAAGGTATTAATCGATCTACCTGACGATTGGAAGGCTAGCGTCTCAAGCTCAACCGGTGGTTTAATCGGGGAAGTGTACTTACAACCGAATAACGCTCTCCAGGCTACCTTGCAAATTAACGTGCCTAGGGAAACCCTGCCTAAAACCTATACTGTAACCGTAGTTTTAGATGGTATTCAACCCATGCTGCGTGACTCATTTACGCTGAGCATTGTTGTCACGAGCGGCTCACCGCTAATTCGTTTAACTCCTTTAACTCCGCATGTAGACACGTATGCTGGTAAGAGCGGTAGCTTCAGGTTCGAGCTAGTTAACTTAGGGGATGCTGACTGCCTAGTAGGGTTTAACGTAACAGGACTGCCGGAGGGTTACAGGTGGACTATAACTGATCTTCAGGGTAATGCGGTATCGCAAGTTTACCTAAAGGCCGGAGGCAGTTCTGAGTTAAGCCTATCTGTTAGCGTGCCACCGTTAGCGGAGCCCAGTGTAGCCACTTTCGTATTGAAAGCCTTCACGAAGGAGTCTAACGATGAGGCGGCTCTTAGTTTAGGTGTGCTCGGAAGATACGAGCTCAGCTTTGTAACGCAAAGCTTCTATTTAGAGATGAACCCTGGATCCAGCGAAGTGTTTAACGTTCAAGTCAAGAACACTGGTTATAGTTTATTGACCAATGTTGCTCTCAGCTTGGTAAGCACGCCTAGCGGTTTTTCAGTGGATGTTAACCCTACTCGTATACTTTTACTGAAACCAGGTGAAACTGCTACTTTCACTGTAAGTTTAGCAGCAGATGCCACGGTCGACACCGGCGATTATTACTTATCTTTCATGGTTAAAACCGATCAAACAGATGCGCTAAGCCGAGATTTGCATGTATACGTTAAACCGACGAGCAGCATAGTTTATATCGCCCTAGCTGTAATTACTATTTTAATGGCTGTAGTGATAATAGTGTATAGGAGATTCGGCAGAAGGTGAGAACTATGGTAGAGTACGTAGTTGAAACAGAGGGGCTAGTAAAAATTTATCGCGATAGATCTGGTGAAGTTAAAGCGCTTGACGGCGTTGATATGAAGGTTCCCCAAGGTGTTATGTTCGGACTTTTTGGCCCGAACGGTAGCGGGAAAACCACTCTAATATCTATACTAGTAGGCCTACAGCTTCCCACGAGCGGCACAGCTAGGGTGCTGGGTTTCGATTGTATACGTGAATCAATAGAAATTAGAAAACGGCTTGGACTACTTCCCGAAAACTACGGGTTCTATGAATACATGACAGCTTACGAGAATCTTGAGTACTTTGGGAGGCTAGATGGTATAGCTGAAAACGAGCTCAAACAGAAAATACGCGAAGTCCTTGAAATAGTTGGGTTAAACGAGTGGGCTAACGCGAAGGTGAAAGGTTTTTCAAGGGGTATGACTCAAAGGCTTGCCCTAGCGCAGGCTTTACTAAAGGATCCACTTTTACTCATACTGGACGAGCCGACGTTAGGATTGGATCCGCAGGGTACCGCCATGTTCAAGGACCTTATGGAAAAACTCGTTAAAAACGGGAAAACAGTCCTTATATCCAC
>JAWCCZ010000007.1:0-38989 GCA_038861545.1 Thermofilaceae archaeon
TTTAACCGCATTCCAAATGGTGTAAAGCCTTCCGGTACTTTTAGAACCCTTACGGACTTCCCTCAGAGCCCAATTCTTCAAAACGCTTAACGCTTCATTAGGAGTTAACTTTACCAGCTCCTCCGGAGATCTGCCACAGCTCTCAACAAAATCCGCCAACATGTCGACATAATCGCAAGCCGTCCTTCCACTCCTCACGGCTACCAGCTCATCAAACCAGTCCTTAACCTCTCCGCAACCCTCATATAATTTAAGAGCCCTCTTTGAAAGTGTATATCTATAACTAAACCTCTCCAAGATCCATCAAGAAAACAGGAGAGGAAGAGGTATATAAATGTTCGGATAGGAAAAATCGGGCCCGTAGTCGAGTAAGGATTATAGGCAATCTTCGCGAGTCCTGTAACGGGTGAGTACCGGCACTCTATAATCCCTTTCAATTTAGTTACATTTGACTCGAAGCGAGGTACTTCTTCTCCGCTTAAATTCACCGAAATTATAAGCGATCTCTTTTCTAAATCATAGCCAGCTTCCCTCACAGCCCTACCTACGTCTCGAAGCGTCACTGAAGAAGAGCTGTATTTCACTGTGGCGTAACCCGAGGTTAAATCGGCTTTAATTTCTATGCCGAGTTTTTGCAGTTCCCTTTCTATAGATAGGACGCAGGTAGGGCAGTCGACTCCGATGATCTTTATCTTCTCCTCAATCTTCATGGCTCAGCAGTACCCACAGGCATACCATTTGGCCCACTGTTCAGGTAGGTTTCAGGATAACGCTCAAACACCTCTCTGCATTGGGCACTGCAGAAGTAGTAGATTTTACCTCTGTATATAGTTTTATGCTTTATTTTCTCTTTATCTATAATCATTCCACAAACGGGATCCATTACTGCAACCATAGCTAGATGATATTATGACATAGTAATAAACTTATCCTTTAGAGCGTAAGCCTTATGCGCCGGCTACCTTGTGGTGGAATTTCTCTTCTCTCGATCCGTTCGACAAGATCAACTACTCTATGCTTGATTTCATCGCGTATTTTTCTCGCTTCGTCTAAGCTCATGCCGACAGGGTCTGGAATCCCCCATTGTTCCACGTACTTAGTATAAAGAATAGGGCATTCCCCGGACTTCGGCTCTCCGCACACAATTATACCAATGTCTGCTACTTTATGCATCTCTGGTACGAGTAGCCTTGGCACCTTGCCAGAAATATCTATACCTTCCTCAAGCATAAGAAGTACTGCGTTTGGATGTACCTTTTGAGCTGGCCTGCTGCCTGCACTGATTGCGATCCAACCAGCAGGCGCTATAGAATTGAAATACGCTTCAGCGATCTGACTTCTGAATCTATTTTCTATGCAAACAAAAAGGGCTATTTTTCGTTTTTCGGCATACATCGTAAATAATTTCTTAAGGTTAAGTTAAAAGCTTTAGTATTCGCTAAAAGTAATTCCAAGAAAGAAGAACGTACAACGGATTCATGTTGCAGTACTACTTTAGCATCGATATTGGGTTGTACTGGATTAAGAAAGCTTTAATAGGTTATTCCATAGGTATACAGCGTACGAAACCGGTAACCTTGGATTTAATCTTAAGCGCTTTTGCTGGAAATCAATGACGCATCTGAGGTATCTTATATTCGTAGGCATTGCTGAGAGAGGAGTTCTCCAATATTGCCCGCCTCTTCAAGGCTATCGCTTACGTGGAGTTTATTCATGCTCGAAATCATTATAGGAACTTGCAGAAGTGCTTACTGAACCCGGAAGTACGTCGAAGAACTTAGAACTGGCCATTAGAGGAGTACGAAGTGAATGATATGTACCCAGCCTACATCGAAGTAGCCAGTTTCCAAGGAGAAAAAGGGCCAGAGCGTAGCTTCAGATGGGCTTTAAAAGCTAAGATAATCAACGCTCAACTCTATAGGGAAGCGAGGAATTACGTTGGCGTAAACAAGATTGGCCTCTTACGGTAAAGTTTGGATTTGCTCTACATGTGGTCACACTTACATTGGTGAAGAACCATCTGCAAAATACCCTATATGCGGAGTTCCAAGAGACAAGTACGTAGGCTTTTAATTTTCAATTTTTCCGTATTTATTGAAGATTAACATATAAGTTAATTAATTAATACTACAGCTTCAATCATTGTAAAGAAATTATTAAATACTAGATTCTAAGCTTTATAACGGTGACTAAAATGTTATCAAAACACCCCCTGGAATTACCTCAGGGCAGAAAATTATCTAGAGAGGAAATAGCCGATGCTCTGCGCTTATCTATAATCGCTGAGCTCGACGCTATAAGCCTTTATCTTCAACTAGCTAGGACAATTGACGATGAACGGGTAAAAAGGGTTTTCGAGGATATTGCAAAAGAAGAGAAAACTCACACGGGAGAGTTCCTTGCCCTATTGAAGGGCCTTGACCCCGAGCAGGTTGAGGAATTGGAGTCCGGAGCTCGCGAGGTAATGGAGTTAACAGGGATCCGTGCACAGGATCCCCCTTCATCCGAAAGTCAAGCTGAACCTTTTACGGGAGAGGAGCTGAGTTATCTGCTGAAACAATTCACAAGCACAGCTGACTCGATTAGAGTTTTCAGACGGTATCTTCCTTTAACTAGGGCGGGCAGAGGCACCCTCTCGGTTCCTGTTGAACGTCCAGGCGAGCCCCCCACAGTGTTACCCTTAAGGGAAATCGCGGTTAGATTCTATGTAAACCAGAGCTCAATCGATTACGCGAGAGCTACGAAGCAGCCCCTAGAAATAGCCGACGCTCTTAGAGCTGCTGTAGAGCTTGGTTTAAATGAAGACCGCACGCTTTTCGAAGCCCTCGCAGGTCTTCGAGAAGCTATAACTGCAACGATCACTAGTTGGGAGAAGCCAGGCGCTGCTGTGGGCGAAGTAGCTGGAGTTGTAGCTAATTTGATAGGGGCTCAAGCAACACCTCCTTTCATTTTATTTATTAGCCCCACTAGGTTCTCTAGATTACTTCAGGTGCATGAACGGACAGGGGTTATGGAGTTAACTAGGCTCAAAGCATTAACAGATGTTGTCGCAACACCGGTCTTACCGGACGACACAGCCTTAATCGTATCGGCGACGCCTAGAGTCCTAGATATAGTGCTTGGCGCTGATACTGAAGTTGAGTATATCGGTCCTGAGAACGGAAAGCACGTGTTCAGGAGTTGGGAGAACATCGGAGTTAGAGTTAGGTATGAACGTGGGATAGCTTTACTAAAGCAAGCGTAATAGGGTGGAGTCTCAGCTGCTGGGATCCAAAAACAACTGGTAAAAAATAGGTTAACTGAGGGACAGTAAGACTGTCTGCCAATCGGTCATCTGATTAAACAACTCTATTCGGAATTTTTTCTCCGCTTAAAAACTTCTTTATCGTTTCTAAAGTAGTTTCTAAGATTCTATTCACCGCTTCCCACGTGTTATACGCTAAGTGTGGTGTTAAGATAACGTTAGGGTACATCGTTAAGTGGAAAGCTAGTAAACCTTTCCTGAGTTCTTCGAGGCTTTTAAAGGAATAAGCCTCTACATTTCTCATAGCTTGCTCGCCCTCGACAACGTCCAGCGCGGCTCCGGCTAGGATTCCTTTATCTAAGGCTTCAAAGAGCGCCTCTGTTTCCACAAGGCCGCCCCTAGACGTGTTGATTAAAATAGCCCCTTGTTTAATTTTCGTTATATTCCTCGTGTTTATCAGGTGTCGCGTTTCGTGTGTAAGAGGTAGGTGTAAGGTAACTATATCCGAGGAGGAAAGAAGAGCGTCAAGGTCGACGTAGAGTACACCGTACAGTTTCTTCAGCTCCTCATTTTCGAGTACATCGTAGGCTAATATTTTCATGCCGAATGCGTGGGCAAGCTTGGCAACATGGCTTCCAATTCTACCCGTGCCTACTATACCGATGGTTTTCCCAGCTAGTTCCCTCCCGCGCAACCTCTCTAACGAGAAACTGGATTTATCGGGAAGCGAATCGAAGCCTATAATCTTCATTTTCCTCATGAGCATTAGCGCGAGCAGTATCGTGTACTCAGCCACCGTGCTCGAGCCGTAATCAGGTACATTAAACACCGTTACTCCCCTATTTTTACAAGCTTCCAAGTCTATGTGATCGTACCCAGTAGATCTCGTGATTATGGCTTTCAGCTTCGGCAGCTTTTCGAGTAGCTCGGGTCCAACATTCGAGTAAATGAACACACTTATAATTTCTGAGTCCTTTACCGCTCCCGTGTTCTCAAGGGTTAAAGGCTTTTGATTGAAAATTAAATCATGTCCGGCAAGGGCTTTCCTTATTTGAGTTTCTTCCCAACCCTCAATCTCGAAAAAAGCTATTTGAACCGTAACTACCACCCAAGTTATAGGTTTTCTCGACCTTTTAAATATGTCGATGTCATACTAGCTTGAGTCCCAGGGAAAGCACCCCGGAACAGGGGGCGTTATTTCTCGAGTTAACCTTTAACTTCACAACGGCTAATTTACAACCCTGTAGAAGCGGCAATGGCTTCAGCTAGATGCTCAGGGAGTAAGCTCTTCCAGCGACTTACCCTTAGTCTCAACACCTAGCAGCAACACTGCGATAGCTGAGACAAGGTGACTTACAGCGAAGAGTGCGAACGGTGCCAGTGGGTCTTTGTATAGGAGTATTAACGCGCCAGCTATGTAGGGTCCAACAATCCCGCCCACCCTACCTATAGCGTTAGCCCATCCGCTACCTGTTCCCCTCAGCTCCGTTGGATAAAGCTCAGGTGTGTAAGCATATGTGATGCCCCAAGCCCCTAGGTTGAAGAAAGATACCAACATACCCCACACCAGCACCTCGGCTTCAGAGGTGGCGAGCCAGAGGCCTAAACCGGCTGCACCGGCTCCAAGCATATAACCAACTAGAGCCCATTTTCGCCCTACTATTTCGATCAGGTACGCGGTCGATAGGTAGCCGGGTATCTGCGCTAAAGTGATAGCTATCGAGTAGTCTAGGCTTCTGACAAATGGTATACCCCGAGCGTAGAGTATATCCGTAAGCCAAAGGAAAATACCCCAGTAGGTTAAGACTATGATGAACCAATGTGTCCAAAGCATGACCGTTCTCTTCAAATAAGGCCTAGCCAGAAGATCCCTGAGCATACTTTTTCTAGAGGGATAGACCTCCGGTAGTTTGACACCTAATTTTTCAGAGAGGATTTTAGCTCCCTCAACGTTGCCCTTACCGATGAGGAACCTTACCGACTCGGGGGTTAAAAGATAGAGGAACGGCAGGATGACCAAAGCCGAGGCCGAGGCTGTAAAGACGCTTCTCCAGCCGTAGATCGGTGCAAGGATCCTCGAGAGCAGGAGCGCTACTAGCCACCCGAAAGCCCACGCGCTTTCCAGAAGCGCTACGCTTCGCCCCCTGGCCCTTGTAGGCGCGTACTCACTCATGAGTACACTGGCCGTTACCATATAGCCAGCATTACCAGCCCCCGCTAAGACTCTGTATATAGACAGGTCAAGCCAACTTCTAGCGGTCGCGCTAAGAGGCGTAAAAATCCCCATAAGCATCGCCGAAGTAAGCAGGACAGGTTTTCTCCCCAGCCTATCTGCCATATAGCCTAATAACAAGGCTCCGAGCAGCATGCCTAAGAGCCAACTACTTAAAACTCTACCAGCCTCCTCTGGGTTTAGCTCCATTTCTATGCGAATTAAAGGTAACGTACCGCTTACAAGACCTGCATACATGGCCCCCATCGTCCAACCAACCATTAAAATCATCAACAGCTTGTATTCGAAACGCGACTTCACATAGCCTCCATGTTAATCAAGTTTATAAACTTGACACAGGCATTAGAATTCTTGCAAAATTAACGAAAACATGCGATGACCACTTAAGCTGTGCTGAAAATTTTTCAGTGCAAACGTTTTAACTTGAGCCAACCAATCGACGATTTACTTCCGGTGAAGTGGCAAACCCGCTTCATTGTTTTCACTCAACATGCAAGTATAGCCGAGTAGTTTAGAGAAATTTTCTGAATCAGCCAAGACCAATCACATCATCCTTCAGCCTGACGTGCAGTCATCCCTGTTAACCAATCTTGGCTAGCACATCTACAGTTAGGCATTTTTAACTCTTATCCCCGTTATAGTTAAAGCTATGCTAGATAAACCGAATTTTGAGCGGCTGAGATCAGTACTCTACCTTGAAGAACCTCAGGATCGGGTACCTCTATACGACCTTTACGCCGATCCAGAGGTTGTAGAAACTCTAACAGGTGAGCGGTTGGCTGAGGGCCCAAGCAGTGTAGGGGAAGCTGCCATAGCAGTTAGGAAGAAAAAGTATCTGAGGGACGCTGAACACAACGCGAGAGTTTTAGTAAAGTTCTACCTGAAGCTAGGCTACGATTACGTCACATTTTCCATCCCCACCCCCTTCCCCCGCTCTAACGTGCAGCTGGCTAACGATACAGCGCCGCTGCGCAGACCTAAAAGAGTTTGGAACGATGAGAGAAGGGGGGTGATTGAAACTCGGGAGGATTTCATTGAGTACGTGTGGCCTGAGGTGGCAGACGTACAGGAGACTTTCCTTACCTACTATGCCGCTTTCAAGCGCGAACTACCCGAGGGTATGGAGATCATACCTCTTACTCCGGGAGGAGTTTTCGAGAATGTGGTATGGCTAATGGGTACCGTGCCTTTTTCAAGGACCCTGTATAGGGATCCAGTTTTAGCGAAGTGCATGTCCGACAGGGTGGGAAAGGTGCTTGAGTATATCTGCAAAATAGCCAGCGAGTGTGATTCTGTGGGGGCTGTAACGATGGGCGACGACATGGGTTACAGGAGCGGGCCAATGGTATCTCCCTCCGCGCTTAGGCAATATGTGTTCCCCTGGCAAAGGAGCTGCGCCGAGGCGGTTCACAGACACGATAAGCTATTCATCCTCCACAGTTGCGGTAATTTAAAGGTCATTATGGATGACCTGATAAATTACGTTCGTATCGACGCAAAACATTCCTACGAGGATGTCTCCTACCCTGTTACAGAGTACAAGGAGCTTTACGGTAGCCGCATAGCGATACTAGGAGGCGTGGATATGGACAAGTTGTCCAGAATGCCTACAGACCTCTTTACAGGTTATGTAAAGGAAGTTCTCAGAGCGTGCGCACCGGGCGGCGGTTACGCGCTAGGCTGCGGAAACAGTGTAGCCAACTACATCAGGATAGAGAATTACTTAACCATGATTGAAATCGGTAAAAAATACGGCAGGTATCCGCTAAGGTGAGCTACATGCGCAGGCTCCAAGGCATAGTCCGTGAAGTGCTTGTGACTGATGATGTTCGCAGAGACGAAGATGGAGAAACCTGGAGGAAGTGCATCGTTTTAGTTCAACTCACCGGTTTAAGCAAGCGCGCAGGAACGGAAGAGTTACCCCCAACTCTACGGGATAAAGTAGTTAAAGTAGTAAGATGGTGTTGTTATGACTGGCATTTTAAGGTGGGTTGTAGAGCTACTTTAACACCAGAGGAAACCGAGGCAGTTCTTAGGTCCGGTTCAATTTCCCCTTGACTCCTCGCTTGTCTACTGGATGTTGAAAGTGAAACTACTATGGAGCAACTTTGAATCGATCGTAGATACCTTTCCACATGGTTTTCCCAACCATGAAGAGTGTACAGCTCCCCACAGTATAACGCAGCACTTGGCTTCGCTAGTGTTTAACATACCGGTTGCAAAGCAATAGAGGATTTTCTTAATCAGGATTTCACCAAATTTTTTCTCCTCCAGATCATCCATTGACTCATACTCGGCTTGGCTCAGCATAGGTTCACAGTTGACGAACACCTATGGTCTTCCGACAAAGCTTATCCTCTACTTGCTGAAGCAGATCCAAAAACTATCAAGGCACCCCCGGCACAATTCTTGGCACCGTAGCAATACTACCTATTCCAAGTGGTAAGAGAAAAACTTGAAGTTTCTCGTCTCGAAAAATCGTGAAATAAAGGTTTTCCGTACCTTTCCTTAATTCTTCTAACACGCACGAGTGCCTCGCTTGATCTTAGCAGGATTTTCGAGGCTTCATTCAAACGCGTATCTAGTTCAGCCACTTTTCTTTTCTGAACAAGTAAGTATAGATGCACCCGCCTTTTTCATCTCTTATAAGTTTAGGAAATAACCACTGTTTTCTTCACAGTAAATTTAAGAGCTTTCGCTAGGGCTCGCTTGTGAACCCTAGCATCGTCATGCGCTAGGCCCCTTTACCAGCTCCTCCAGCTTAAACTCCTCGTTAACTATCACCTTATCTTCTTCCAAGTAGCTCAAGATAAGTTTCCTCAGGTACTTGGGTAACGCCTCCCCTGGGAATACGCCGTGCAGCCTCCTACCGCGGAGAGCTCGGATTAAAGCAACCACGCAGAGGGCGGTCGGGTACGTAATGTAAGTTGCTCCGGGAAGAACTTCGTTAATACGTTTCTGGCTTGGGAATAACACGAAACGCTTCGATATAGCCGCCTCTCCACCAACTTCGCCCTCGGCTACTACTTCCAGAGCGAAGTATGCGTCTTCGAGCTCCCCCTCGCGGCATACGCGTATCACCTCGCTCGGTTTTGGAGCTGACGGGAGAATGCGATACAACAATTCTTTTGGACTCACTAGGATTTTACCTACACGTACTGGTTCATCGCTGAGTATTCCGAGCCGGTAAAGCGCCCTTAGGGTTTCTATATCGCTACCTCCAGCGTAGTAGTAAAGGTTATTCAGCCTGAGGAAGCGTGGTATCGTGTAGCTTTCATCGTTCAGCACAGAGTAACACCTCACTGAACCTAGAGGGCTCGGAAAGTCGAACACAGCGCTTTCCTCGAATGGTTCTAACCATACGAACCTCCTCCCCCTGTACACGAGCACCGGGGAGGCTGTAAGTAGCATTTCTTCCCTAGACCAGGGTATGACGAAAGAGCTTCCCCGCTGGTCCTCTATAGACACTATATGTATACTATTGACCGCCTCCAGATCATCGTATGCTTCCCGGGCTAGCATATTCGATAGCCCTGGAGAAGCGCCAAAGTTTATTACGGCGAGAAGGGCCGCTTTCCGGAATTCTCTCGTAAGCGACAGCTGCTCTGCTTTAGTCCTTCTACCCCCATAACAGGCTAAATCCACATAGTATGCTCCAGCTTTAATAGCGGCGCTCATTACGGCTGGATTAAGCGGCAATTCTCTTCTACCAACTTTAACGAAAGTGGGTAAGGCATTTACAACGAAGTCGAAACCGCTAAGCTTAGGAACAACCCTTTCTTTGTCCAGCACATCAATGTGCTCGACTGGAATATCACAGGTTCCTTCAAAGCTCAAGTACCGCTTAGCCCCCTCCTCATCCCGATCCAAGCATACAACTTCCTTTGCTACACCCTTTAAGACGGCTAACCTAGCTACCGCTGAACCCACAGCCCCACAGCCAATAACCGCTAATCTCAACTGAGTCACCACCTATCTTATCAGTTACGCTGGATAAAGCTTCTGGGACCTGCGGATACTGAAGCCACCTGTCGCTTACATTAACTTTATTTGTTTAAAGATTACTGCTAAGTCATGGAGCGCGATAAAGTCCTGAAAGTGCTTAGCTGTATGGAGCTTCTGGAAGAGGCTGCCGCCAGGTTTTACGAATCGTTATCCCGGGTAATACAGGATGAAGAACTAGCCGAGTTGATGAGATTCGTATCCAGGGAAAGCGAAAACCACGCCAAGGTTTTAAAAAGCTTTTTCGGCGAACCGCATAGGGACGAGTGCCTAAGTGTACTTGGCTCTAAGGGTTTTAATATTCTTTTGGAACTGGAAGAGGCTACCAGTAGAATTGAAGGTGGATGGAGGCCGTCGCAGGCCGACCTCGCCGACCTCCTTGAAAAATTAAACAACCTCGAAAAAATGGCTGGAGAGGAAGTTTACTCCCAGATTATTACAGCTGCTTTTTCGATTGAAGCTTTAGGTCCAGCTAAACTCTTACTTAAAGCTATAGCAGAGGAAGAGAAGCATCATTACGAGATAGTTCTTTTCGTGTCAAAAACTCTTAGAGAGTAATTATGAGAAAGGAATATCTCAGAAGTGGAGCGGAGAAGACATCCACCCGCACCCATGGGCACGCATGCTAAGCTTGGTGGTGCGTAATTGGCTAAGGTAGTTCCAATCCGAGCGGGAAAACTTCAATTTATTTCGGTGAACTCAAGGAAGGCTACGCTTTTCTTTGTACCTGTTCCGAGTGGCACGGGTAAAGCGTTACTGATTTTCGGGGCTAAAGTTAGGTCGAAGAACAAAATATGGTGGACTCCAACCCTAGCGTTATCTGGGCAGCCCTTACAGAGGTTTGTCTCCAGGGCTGGTGAACTAGCCGACAAGGGGAAAGGGAGGGTATCTTTCTCTTCCAAGAAGAATGGCCTCTTCATCAAGGTAACCGTAAAAGGTAGTAGGGCATGCTTCGCTCTTGGTCAAAGGAATCGTGTTTTCATATCCCTGGGTCTCAGCGCGAGGAATCTTGGGAAGTTATCGCGCACGCTTGCCAGCATCAAGCCGCGTAGGCAGGTCGAGTTACCTCGTCCTTTGACTTGGCGAAGCAAGGAAGCGGTATTCGGTCCCTATGTTTAGATTAGGGAAGTTTATTAACCTTAAAGTTTTAGGTTGAATCTATTTACTCCTTGCCTTAAATTCTGCATAATCTTCCCCGTAAGCTCCACGTTGCTCAGAGTGTACGCGAGGATAAGGGCTCCTACCGCTGGGGGGAATTCTGGTCTTATGATTTCAACTTGAAGCTGCTCCTTAAGTTTCTTTTCGAAAGGATCTAGTATTACCCTTCCAGCTTTAAAAACCCCTCCTACCACTGCGACCTTGACCGGCTGTTCTTCAAGCATTCCAAGCCTTTTAACAAGCGCTATTACATGCAAGGCTAGCTGCTCGGCCGCTCTCTCAATAATTTTTAATGCTACTCTATCCCCCTGCATAGCTAGCCGAGTAACCGAGGGGGCTAGCCTAGCTACATCGCTGGTACTCATTTTCTCCACATAGAGTTTCCTTAGAATCTCGTCGGGAGAGTCTATACTCAATGCCTTAAGTATTTCACCCATTAGAGCTGTAGGCTCACTCCTACCATCGAAAGCCCGCAGAACTTCCCGCAGGGCCTCGATAGCTATATAGTAAGCGCTTCCCTCGTCACCCACGAGGTTGCCCCATCCTCCACATCTGGCATATTCTCCTCTACGATTCCTAGCACCGGCTACCGAACCTGTTCCCGCAATCACTATAACCCCCGGCTGTCCCATGGTAGCCCCAACCAGCGCAATCTCAGCGTCGTGTCTTACGTAAACCCTTTTGCCGGCTATCTTAGGAGCAGCTTTTTCCTCGAAAAAGCGGAAATCGTGTAAAGTGTCCATCCCCGCTAACCCCAGAACCACCACGTCTGCTACTTCTAGCTTAGCGTCCGCTAAAGCTAGCCTAATGCTAGAGTTTATATTCTCAACTGCAACGTCTAGACCTACAGAATGATAGTTAGAGGGGCCGGCTTCGCCGATGCCTATGATTTCTCCCTCATTATCCGCAGCGACCGATAATGTTTTCGTAGCTCCTCCATCTACTCCAACGAAAACTCCCGCCATAGGCATGTATGATTGTTCTTGCTATTAAATATTGGTAATCCCGCTGCATAACGCATGCCAGCGTATCCATATGTATGTACAGATTTTTATACTAAAACTGTTAGCAACTTAATGTGGAAGAACGTTTGAAATGGTTCGTAGAAGCCCGCTTCGGGATGTTTATCCACTGGGGCTTATACTCTCTGTTAAGCAGAGCCGAGTGGGTCATGAATTTAGAGAGCATACCCCGTGAAGAGTATGCGAAATACGCCTCAATGTTCAAAGCAGAGCGCTATTCTCCTGATGAGTGGGTTGAGTACGCTAAAGAGGCTGGAATGAAGTACATGGTAGTGACCTCCCGCCACCACGATGGCTTCAGCTTATTCGATACCAAGTACTCAGACTTCAAGTCTACTAAAACCCCCGCGGGCAGAGATTTGATAGGTGAATATATCGATGCATGCAGGAGAGCGGGACTTAAGGTTGGTATTTATTACTCTCTTCTCGATTGGAGATGGGACGCGTACTGGAAGGGGCCCGACGACGCTAAAGAGTGGGAAAGATTCCTAGAGTACGTGCACGGACAGGTTGAAGAGTTGTGCAGCAACTATGGGCGGATTGACATCCTCTGGTTCGACGGTGGCTGGCCTTATAAACCGGAGCACTGGAGAGCAGAAGAGCTTCTCAATAAAATTAGGAAGCTGCAGCCGCATGTAATAGTCAATAACAGGACCGGATTACCTGGGGATTTCGATACCCCTGAGCAACACGTACCATGGTGGGCTCCGCCTAGAAGACCTTGGGAAACCTGTATGACTATGAACGATAGCTGGGGCTTTTTCGAAGGTGATAGGAACTGGAAAACACCGCGCCAAGTTATTTCAACTTTAGTAACAGTGGTCAGCATGGGCGGGAACCTTCTTCTCAATGTGGGGCCTCGAGGCGATGGCAGCTTCCCTCCGGAGGCTGTGGAACTATTATCGCATATAGGTGCCTGGATTAACCGTAATGGCGCGTCTATCTACGGGGCTCGAGGAGCTCCTTTCACTACGACTGTGGGCCCTGTAACAGCAAAGGGTAATATAGCCTTCGTTCACGCGTTGAGGTGGCCCGGTAAAAGGATAACTGTCGCTGGGGTCGGAAACTCTGTTAACTCGGCTTACCTTTTAGCTATGGAGAAAGAGGTAAAATTCGCCCAAGAGGGAAACCGCGTACATATCGAGGGGCTACCATCCCTCCCTCCAGATCCCTATGATAGTATAATTGTGTTAGAGCTGGACGGCGAACCTCATAGGCCCAGCGGGTAGAGAATCACGTTATCCTAAATAACGAGTTTTTTAATTCAATTTCGGCGATACTATTGAAAGTAGGTGTTATAGGGTGCGGATCCATAGGTAAAGTCCATATTCAGAAGTTCAAAGCAGTTGGCGCCGAAGTGGCAGCCGCCTGCGATATCGATGAGAATGAGCTTAAGTATGTGAAGAACACGTTCGGTGTAGAACATATTTATACAGACTACCGCGATTTACTAGCCCGTGGGGATTTAGACGCCGTAGTGGTGGCTACACCGAATAACCTTCACTGCCGCATGACCATCGATGCGTTGAAAGAGGGTAAACATGTTCTTTGCGAGAAGCCTCCAGCGACGTCGGCTCATGATGTTTCGAAAATGTTCGAAGCCGCTAAGAGGCATGGAAGGGCTCTTTTAATCGGTTTAACGATGCGTTTCCGTGGAGATAGCAGGGCATTGAAAAAGTACATCAATGAAGTCGGTGTCGGTGAACCATACTACGCAAGGGCAACTCTTCTCAGAAGGTCCGGTATCCCGGGTTTCGGTAGCTGGTTTACCCGGAAAATCGATGCAGGATCCGGTCCGCTTTATGATATAGGGGTCCACGCGCTGGATTTAACGATGTGGTTAATGGGTAACTTTGAAGCCCATGAAGTTTTCGCATCTACTTACGCGAAGTTCGGGCCGAAGGGCATCGGCCTCGGCACATGGGGTAAACCGGTTCCAGGAGGCCCTTTCGAAGTTGAAGATTTTGCCGTCGCTTACATAAAGATGAGAAATGGGGCCACTGTTTACCTCGAGGTAAGCTGGGCGAGCCACATAGCGAACGATATGTTCAGCATCTTTATTTTAGGTGATAAGGCGGGTCTCGAGTTCCCAGGAGCTAGGGTTTACAGCTGGGAAGGCGTTTCAGTCGATAAGCAGCTAAAGTTTTCGGAGGAAGACCCTTACTTAGCTGAAGCGAGTCATTTCAAAGAAGTGGTCGAAAAAGGTATCGAGCCTGTAACAAAACCAAGCGAGATGATTATGCTTCAGGCTACTCTTGAATCCGCAATTAAATCGGCTGCCGAGGGTAGACCGGTTAGGCTAGCCGAGGTTTTCTAAACTATATATCGACTATAACTCTATTGTAAGGCCTTTTTTAACTGAGTGATTGAGAGCTAACAGGGTTTTTGTAATCTCGTATCCCCACCTCACTGATGGAAGCGGTTTTTCCCCCTTTTCTATGCATTCAGCTAGATGGTCGATTGAGCAGTGATAGTAGGGTCTAGATTCGCCTAAAACCTCTTTTCCAATCGATTTTACGCTTCCAGCACGGGTCACGGATATTAACGGGACTGAGGCATCAACCATCGCCGAACCGCCGGTACAGTAAACCTGGATAGGTGGCATGTGAAGTCGCGTGAAAGTAGTATAATTTCCCATGATAATCGCTAATCCCCCATCCCCGTATTCAAGCAATCCGACGAAGTTATCTTGCGCGGTCGGGTCGACCGGAACACTGGGCTTCAAATTATGGAAATAATAGACACCTTTCCCATATGTTTCTCGGCTTATGGACTCAGTAACCTCTCTGGGCTGCAGTACAAACCTGCGCTTAATAGCTACTGTACCGAGTGCGGTTACACGCACAGGCTTACCCAGTACAGCGTGAGCCCTAGCTACACCGTACACCGCCAGGTCGTAGAGCACACCCCCGCCAGCCTCTTCTCTAAAAAACCACTCAGACCACATAGGCCCGCTATGGCCTGTATGCCAGATGGAGAAACAGTGTTGCCCCAGCTCGTGAACCACATCCTTTAAAGCTCTAAACGCTGGCAGTAGTAAAGCATCCGACGGCTCAGCTATTGCAATTACCCCGCTTTTCTCAACGCTCCTGACTACGGTTTCCGCATCTTCCAAGGATAAAGCCATAGGTTTCTGCACGATGAAGTGTTTCCCCTCTTCCGCAGCCCTAATCGCCAAGGGTGCATGAGACTCATGGCTTGTTGTAACCACTATCGCCTCTACTTCTCGGTCGCGGAGGAATGCGTCCGGGTCACTATACCAACGTGCAGCGTTCCATAGTTCCGCGCTCCGCTTTGCTCGCTCCGGAATGATGTCACAGACAGCGGTTAATCTATGTTGTTTAGCTATGTAAGGAAGGTAGTAATTGTTAGCGACATTTCCACAACCAATAACTCCGAAGCTTATCTTTTTCACAAAAAATTTAAACACGGCGCGGTATATAATCGTTAGCATTCACCCGTTTGCTAAGCTCTCCTAACCGCACCACTTTCTCTGCAACGATTTCACACTCAATCTCAGGGATTTCCAGCCGACAACCATAGTCGGTTATTCTACGCGGCTTTCCGGATAAGACGGCGTAAGCTTCGTCCTCCTCTAGCAACGTCAAAATATATTTAGCTAGCTCATAGCTGAAAACCGCTTTTCCTTCTCTCACCGGGTAACAGTAAGGTAAAACTACTTCAAACAAGCTGGTTCTAAGAGAAATTTCAAGCGTCACTTCCATTTCGTTCAATACTGAACCCTTTGCCACGCTTAGCGTAACGTAAACCGCACCATCTACACTGAACTGGCAAGGCCCTAAGTGCCTGGCTTCAGCTTTTAATTTTTCTGTCAGCATTTCCTTGGTTCTCCCCCTTGGGGGGTAATCCCCCATTATCCCGCCCACGACTACATACCTGAAGTTCCGTATATCGTCAACTGAAAGCGGGTCTTTAGCCTGAGGATCAAGCACTAGAAGCTCATCGGTAGCCGCGAGCTCCGAGATGCTTTCCTGGTACGCTTCAGTAAATGAAGAAACGCAGGCGAGCTCACCTTCATCTTTTAAGTTGGTTACTATAAGATTGCCGTTGGAGAGGCTAGCGGCGTGTTTATACTCTGTAAATACCCACGGAGTTAGAACTTCTTCTAGGTGTTCTATCACTATTACAGCCATTACCGCCACCCTTTTAGGGAAAGCTTATACGTTTTAACCCAAGCAGAAATCGACGCAGTTAAAGCTCAGGTGATGTGTTTTGAGGTACTCTGCCGAGGGAGCTTTCCCAGAAATATTCAAGCGGCGGGTTCGCGATGAAGCTAAGGCAGCAGTGATTGGCATTATTGGTTCAGAGGAAGCAGCAACGTGGACCGCGAGGAGGCTTAGGGCTATAGGCTATACAGTGACGGGGCTCTACGTAGTTGCTGCAACGAGTTCAGAAGTTGAGGAGTGTGTAAGATCCAAGCTTGAAAATGATGTTTTAGTAATGACTGGAGGTGTCGAGCCCGGCGTTGCACCGGCTTTCGAGGGAATTGCAGCAGCATTAGGTAAAAAATTGGTTCAAAATGAAGAGGCTAAGAGACTGGTTGAGCAGCACTACTACATGGTTTACAGGGAGCAAGGTTACCCCGGCGATGAGTTTCAAATACCTGAAGAATTCGAAGTACTATATACGTTACCAGATGAGGCCAGAGTTATACCTAATTCCAAGGGCTTAGTTCCTGGAATAATCTTAGAGGAAGGCGATAAAATCGTGGTTTGTCTGCCGGCTAATGTAACTGAGGTAAGCGACATGTTTGAGGACGACGTAGACCCATACGTGAGAAGCTTGCTGGGCGTCAGCTTGTCTGCAACTATAAACGTGGTAGCGAAAACGCGGGATCAAAAGCTGCTTAGTCTTATAGCAGAGGAAGTTGCCAGAAGCAATCCATGGATCTTTACACAAGTAAAGCAGAACATTTTTTCGAAAGAAGGCCGTGCGATCACCTTAACAGTTTTCGCTAGAGCGCCAGAGGAACTTAGCGAGAAGCTCGAAAACGCAATTAAAATCATTGAAGAAACTTTACGAGTTAAAGGTATCGAAAAAGCATAGCTATACTGGTACAGCTGCAGAGCTAGTAAACTCCGAATTAGTACAAAGCCAGTGAAAACCATCATTACCGTGGACATGATAATTTGAGGAAATGCATGAATCTGTTAGCCCCAAAAGTCAAGCTAAGCTTTTCTTTTCACTATGTACTAGCACGAGGGATCTCTTAACTATACATTAATTTCTTTAACCTTGACGCCGCGATACTTTTAGTAGCAGTACATTTAGCTTCACTTGTCTCATCTGTAAAGAGCGCTTTAGGCTGCATGTAAGCTCTTATTTCTGTTTCGCTACTTTCGATTTTTTCGAAACACTATAGGGGGTAAGATTGCGAGTCGATTACAACTCTATTAAACAAAGACTGTACATATTCAAAACTTAGCGCACCGTATATTTTTGAATAGTTCCAGCTAGGTTCTTGGTTTAATTCCTTGTTCACCTTTAAGGTCTACATACGTAGTGATTTTCTCGGGATTAAAAAGGAAAATTTTAATTGAAGAACTGGTACTCTCCTCTCTGACGTTATTGGTAACATCTCAGAGGAACTTTCACCTCCTCGCAGAGCATCAGCTTGTAACATAATCTCAGGTATGTAAAGTCTTACTATAGGAATGATTATGCGTTATACGTTTTCATATTTTATGATGATATACGGAGTTTTCTGCTGAGCTTGCTTGAGAGAACTTATGTCCTGGCTTTTCCGGCTTTGATGAGCTAGCTGACACAAAGGTGCAGATTCCACACACGTACTTAAAATGGTGGTAGTATATCGGGAATCACTACTTGACACTGTAGGTTTGCAAAGGCAAAAGTTTATTCCCGTGATTTTAGGAGGCATGTGCACCTGGTCTTCATAGGTCCTCCAGGTATAGGTAAGGGGACTTATGCAGCTGCCATATCGCAAAGATATGGGATTCCACATGTATCCACTGGCGATATCCTACGGGATGAGGTAAAGAAGGGTACTGAACTGGGTAAAAGGGTTAAAGAATACCTAGATAGGGGTGCTCTGGTACCCGATGAACTTATCATTGAGATAGTTAGAAAGAGGCTAAATCAGGAAGATTGTAAACACGGGTTTATCCTAGACGGTTTCCCGAGGACTATAAAGCAAGCAGAGGAACTAGATAAAATCACGAAAATAGACCTAGTGTTTAACTTCATTGCGCCTGAAGAAGTTATTATAGATCGAATCAGTGGTAGGAGGATTTGCAGGGTTTGCGGTGCGATTTACCATGTAAAATATATACCTCCGAAAGTTCCAGGCATATGTGATAAGTGTGGAGGCGAGCTCTACCAGAGAGATGACGATAAACCTGAGGTTGTAAGGAAAAGACTTGAAGTGTTCAAAGCTCAGTTTGAACCAATTATAAACTATTATAGGGGTAAGAGGCTTTTGGTTGAGATTGATGCGAGTGAGCAAGCAGATATCGTAGTTCCAAAGGTCATATCGGTCTTAGAGAGCATAAGTGAATGAAAACTATTAAAGCTAGGGACTAAAAAAAAAGAAGCAGGAGGACAGCAATGGGAATGACTAGTTTTTCAGATACGGGTGTGACTCGGAGGACGCTTATACTAATCGCTCTTCTCATGGCGCTGTTGGTCCCCTCTAACCTGTACATAACGCTAGTTGGTGGCGCATTCGGCGTACTGCAAACTTATACTTTGGTATTGCTTTTCGTATACATTAGCAGGTACCTCGGTGCAGATCTTACGAAACGGGAAGTATACGCTCTTTTCTACGCATTATCGTACTCGACGATATACTTTAATGCGTACCCGCTTCTATACAGGGCATACTTACGGGTTAGCGAGATTACTAACTCATTTATTATCGGAGGAGAACCTGTTTCATCACTTCTACCGGCATGGTTTGCTCCTCCAGCCGGCTCTCCCGTGTTCAAGATACGCACCCTTTTCCATCCAGACATGCTGTATCCGCTTGCTGTATCCTTAGTGTTCACGGCGCTTTGGCTTGTAGCGGAGCTCTCCATGATAATGCTCTCCTCTTTTCTCTTCGTGGAGGTTGAAGCCCTGCCTTACCCTTTAGCGCAGGTAGATTCCACGTATATTACAATGATATCCGATAGACCTTCAGAATGGCTTAGGGGTTTCCTGCCCTCAGTCATCTTGACGTTGTTCCTCGCTACTCTAATTTACCTTCCAAGCATAGGAGCAATAGTAGGTCTTCCAGCCCCCCCAATTGGCTTTTATGATTTTTCCCAGCAGATAGCCGACTATTTACCGGGCGCGGCTCTTGGGATATACTTTTACCCTTGGGTTTTTCTTTGGGGTTTCATGATTCCATTCAACGTGGCTGCTACGGCTTTAGTGACGTCCGTAATCATATGGGTATTCCTTAACTCTTTATTCATAACAACTCCTCTCCTAAGAGCGATTTTCCCCGATTGGGCTAAAGAGTACGAGAAGGGAATGAGCCACTGGTTAATCGTCGAAAGATCGACCTTGAGAATCTGGGCCCCTATCCAGCTCGGGGCTCAGCTAGCCTTAGCCTTAACATTAGTTGTCAGGTACCGTAGAGAAATAGCTAGAGCTTTGATCGCGCTGGCTAAGGGCGGCACAGCGACTGCTCGAGGCTATCCTTCTCTTAAAGTTCTTCTAGGAGCCTTTTTCTTAACTACTGGGTTGATTGTTCTTTTATACGACATGTTGCTTCCTGGCCTTCCTATTTACTATATTGCTCTAATCGGGATAGGCTTAGGGCTACTCATACCATTAACAAATGCCTACATGACTGGTACTACGGGCTCCGGCTTCGGTACACCTCCATATACTTGGCAATTCATTGTATACTCTCAAATTGGCAAGATCCCTCCATCCACTCAAGTGGCCTCTATACTATACTCGATGCCAACCATAGGCAGCATGGCTGGCAGTGGGGCTCATGCAATAAAAGTAGCACATTTAGTAGGAGTTAAACCCACCGACTTAATCAAAGTTATTGTAATAGCCTTCTCAATAGGTACTATTGCCAACTTATTTGTAGTGGATGCGCTATGGAGACTTGCCCCCATACCTAGCATGGCTTACCCAGAGACTGTCAGGATAAGGGATACCACAGTTTATGATTGTATTGTGGCATCCGGGTTGCTGCCTTTAAAACCTGACATAATATTGCCAGCGCTCGGATTGTTCCTAGTAATTTTCGCGACCCTTGAAACATTAAACGTTTTTCTACGCTTGCCGGTACCTATCTCAGGTGTAGCTTTGGGTTTAAGCTATCAGCCTGCTACCACTATAGTGTTGTTCCTCTCTTCACTCACTAGCTATGTAATAATTCCCAAGCTGCTTGGAAGGGAACGTTCGGCTAGATGGGGGGCTTTTAGAGGCGTGTTAGTATCAGGTGCATGGCTCGGTGATGCTATAGCTAACTCTATTTTTACGTTGTTGGGCTTAATAGGTAGGGCAGCTTGGACATGGCCGTGGTGAGATCATGAAGTGTAAAGCCTTATATGCTTTAGTGCTGCTTGCCGTATTGCTGTCAGTGCTAGCGATTCAAGCTCAACCGGTAAGCGTCGAAGAACTTGTACGCAAAGCTTTGAGATCTTACAACTACACAAGGGTTTTAGAATTAGCTGAAAAAATAGCTTCGCTTGGCTCAAGAGCACCAGGGTACTCTGGTTACGAGAGCACAGTCAATCTTATAATCGAGGAAGCTCGCTCTTTGAACCTCAGAGTATACGTTCAGAATTTCACAATCCTAGCTCCCGTGGAAAGGGAAACGTATGTTGAATTGCTTGAACCAGTGCGTTTGAAACTTAAAGCGTATAGTCTCTGGCCCAACGGGGGTATAGCCTCCAGGGTAAATTTGCAGGAGGGTTACGCTGTTTACGTAGGGAAGGGAGAGCCAGATGAGTTCAACGGCAAACTCGTTAACGGAAGTATAGTGTTAATGGACTACGGAGGGAGCGGTGATAACTGGCTTCATGCTATGAGGTTTGGAGCTAAAGCAGTCATATACTTAGCTACAAGTGAGGCGGAGAACGAGGCTTTAAAGAAGTTCGACCCAGTGATCCCCATACCATTTATACGCTTTTTCCTAGGTCCAACTGAGTCAGCGCAGCTGAAGGAGCTTCTGGAAAAGGGACCTTTGAAAATAAAAGTTTACACCGATATGGAGCTTAAGGAGGTTACAAGTCACAATGTGCTTGTAGAGGTGCCTGGAACCAAGGCACCAAATGAAATTATGCTTTTTACTGCACACTTCGATTCATGGTGTGTTGCTCCAAGTTTAGCTAATTCCACTGAAGAAGCTTTGTCAACAGCTACGCTAATAGAACTTATGCGCTACTTGGCGGAGAATAGGGCTAGCCGAACTGCATGGTTTCTTTATACTTCGGGTCACTGGAACGGGCTTACTGGTCCAAGGGAGTTTGTACGGAACTATATACTAGCTAGGCCAGAGCTCATAAAAGGCGACAGGCTAATATGGCAAGTAATGGGCTTAGATATTTCCGTAGATTTACCATTGATTTCTCTAATTTACGTTGGACATTTCTACCAGGTGGGAAGACCTTTTATAACTACAAAGCTGTACTGGGTTCAAGGTTTAGCTGCGAGTTATTCTCCGCTTGTATCCGAGTACCTCAGCGAGATAGGGATTCCAGAATCCTCAGCTTTAAGGGCTGTTATAAGCAACCTTTCGGGGCCGATAAGGTTCCAGGATCTAGCCCATGGCCCAGACTTTATGTGGTCGAGTACAATGAGCAAACCGTACGTTCTAGACACAGAACCCTTCACTATGGCTGGCATGGCAGCTTTCACCATGAGGACTTCTTTCAGCTACCGGCCGCTTGAGGGCGAACCGATTAATGACCTAGGCTACGTTAAGTCAAGGTTCAGGGATAGAGCAATTCCACAACTCGCTTCCACTGTTGCTTTAGCAGTAGGGTTGCTGAGTGAGCCTGAAGTTAGGATCACGAAGAGCATGATCACACCTACAAGACTACACTCTCTGCTTTACTGGGGTTTTATAGATTTAGAGGTTAAGGTACATCAATACAATATTACCAAGGGTTGGTACGATCCAGTTCCCAACGCTATCGTGAGGGTCTCTCGTTCGACTTCATACCCATTCGCTTGGATGTTCGCTAAAGCCGATTATAATGGAACCGCTCTTGTGTTTGGTATCACGCCTCAAGGGCTTAATACATGGTTTGCTGACGCCTACCTGCCTATTAATGAGAGCTGGATGGTGATGCCAGCTTGGGGGTTGAGAAGCGGTGGAGCTGTATCCGGTATCAACGCCTTAGTTCAAAAGATACACGTTATTGTACAGATGCAGCCACTGGAAGTCAGGGTTCTACTGGATTTACATAATCCTCGGATTATGAGGCGCACTGTAGAGGATCCGAGGTATTGGAGCGCAAACGTATGGGCGTGGGGCGGTCTGTGGTTCTCGCAGTTTGAAAGCGAAACAGGCATGGTACCACTTTATTATTATGCTACAGTTTTTGACAGAAGGGGAACTGGACTAGCAGGAAGCGTACCAGTGAAGCAGTTGACGTTTAGGTTGGATGCGGGCGAGCGGTGGGCTCTTGGCGTGGTTCAAGATGGTAAGCAGGTACTCACGGCGTTCGATTATGCTTCAAGCCTACATACACTGGTTAGCGGAAGGTACTCTATAGTGAGCAGCAGAGAAGTGAGAAGGTTAAGCGGGGATCTGATGCTGGAATACTCTGGAACCCATTTAGCCGCCGCTCGAGAGGCTTTGCGAGAACTAAGGTATGGTGACGCGTACCGTAATGCCTTGGCCGCGTGGAGCTACGCTACAAGGGCTTACGCAGACGAGACGATGCCTCTCTATGATGAAAGTATAAAGTCTGCAGTAACAATGGTGCCTTTCCTAGCTATTGCCGCTTACTTCCTAGAGAGGCTTCTCTTAAAGGGAGAAGGCTTCAGAATGATCTTTAACCTAATATTGTTAGAAGTGATTATGTTCATCTTTTTTGCTCTGATACACCCAGCTTTCTGGATAGTCCCCAGCACGCTTCTCTCAGCTTTAGGCATTGGTCTTCTAGTGTTAATGGGAGTAGTTCTATGGATCTTCTACCGTGAGGCGAGGGATATAGCATCGGAGGTAGCGGCTAAGTTCCTAGGTCGGCACGAAGTAGTATCGGAGAAAACAGCTGCTACTCTCATGGCAATGTCCCTATCAACTGAGAACATGCGGAAAAGACCCTTGAGGACTGTGCTGACAATACTTCCGTTAATTGTATTTTCAATGGCGTTAGTATCACTAGCTTCACTTTCACCCTACACGGCAGCCGTAGCCTCGCCAATTCGTGAGGCAAGGGCACCTTATTATGGCATCCTAGTTAAAAGGATGTTTGGTGTACTTAACGATGCCTTGGATTATCCATCGTTGGAGATGTTAAAGGCTATAGTGGGCAATTGTGGCACTGTGAACCCACGTATCTGGTACTACCCTCCTTCAATCATTGGAATGGGTCCATACGGATTACTCATCTCCGGTAACTCTACAGCTAGAGTAACAGCAGTTCTGGGTTTAACCCCCAGCGAAGCATCTATAATTTTATCTAAGGGGATTGTAGAGGGGTTTACTGAACCTTTCTTTAGCGAGGATCAGCTAGCTATAGTCCTTCCAGCTACCTTGGCAAGTTCTTTGGGCGTTGGAGTGGGAGATGAAGTTGAGCTCCAAGGTATAAAGCTGGTTGTCACAGGTATAATATCTGAAACTACTATGGGAGTTGTCAAGGATTTCGATGCAGGTAGTTTAGCGCCTATAGATCCTCTCTTTTACAGTCAGCTTAACGGATTCTCAGTTCAATTAGGAGGTGCTGTTACGCCGCAGCCATTGTCTTGGAGCAGGCTGGTGATTGTACCTAGCGGTATAGCTAGAAAGTTGGGCGGTTTTGTATCGAGCGCTAGCGTGATCCTAGATCAGAGCTTTCCTCTACAGAAGGCTGAAGAACTAGCTCGACGTTTAGCTTACTCAATAATGATGACATGTTATCTTGGTATTAAGGATGGCAGCGTGTTCGCATATACAAGGTTTCCGACGTATGCAGCAGTCGGTTGGGAAATGATGGTAACTCCCTTTATCTTAACTGCACTCAGCATAGTAGTTTCATTGCTCGGCAGCGTCAAAGAAAGGTCCAGAGAGCTTTTCACCTATAGTAGTGTAGGGCTATCTCCCAACGGAGCTATGCTGATGTTTCTCACAGAATTTGCGGTTTATGGTTTTCTAGGAGCTACAATAGGGTACTTTGCGGGCTGGGCTTCGAGTAAAGTGTTCAGGATTTCCGGAGTCCTACCCCTAGAGTTTGTATTCAACTATGCATCTATCGCGATAACGCTGGTAATGGCGCTCGTTCTTCTTTCAACACTTGTAGCCTCTGCTTATCCAGCCTACCTAGCGTCCAAGATTATCACGCCGTCCCTTGAAAGAAGGTGGAAAGTAGCACGTGCTCCTAGGGGAAGTATATGGGAGCTTCCCCTCCCCTTCAGAGTCCCAACTGAACAGGAAGTGCAAGCTCTTCTACTTTACATTCAGGAGTACTATACGGGAGCCGGTTACGAGAAGAGGCTTTTTAAGGTTTCAGCAGAGCCTAAGGTTAATTTACCAGAAAAACGATTAACCTTTAATGTAAGACTTTACCCCTACGATACAAGCACAGAGCAGGAAGTTAACCTTTATTTTATGAAGGAGAAAGTTGGCGGCTGGAGAGCTGGAGTTAACTTAAAGCTACTAAAGGGTTTAGGAAACATTTGGACTGGAGCTTCGCAGTACGCCTTTTTAGATGATTTCAGAAAGCAGCTGCTCTTGTGGGGTACTCTCTCCTCTGCTGAGAGAGCAAGGTACTTTAAGATGGTGGAAGAGCAGTTAAGCAAAAATATGATGAACTCAAGTAATATGAGCGGTGAACGCGAGCCTAAGAGCTGATACCTTTCCCCGATTAAACTTCTACACTACTTTTACTTCTATTATATCTTAATCTTTGCAAGTGGATTAGTATGGATGCTTAAGCTCTAAGCTTAGTCCCGTAGTCTCCTCTAGAAGCTTCCCTTTACTCTCAAACCTATGCTTGTCGACTCCTCTAGCAGTTACCAATAACTTATTGGTTTCTAAGGCTGTTCCCCAGTATTCTTCCTTTCCGTAAATATTAGTGAAAGAGTCAGCGAGTCGGAGTATAGCTGTTAAGAGTAGTCCATCTTTGCCAAAGTCTGTGTATAGAGGATCTTGCTCGGGATTTGAACGCCTGCGATGGTGCTTAACGAGAAACACTGTCAGCTTGGGGTCTACTATGGTACTTAAAGTTTCAACGTGGTGTTCAAGAATTCTAACACCAGTCTCTTCATGCTTGTATTCAGCGAAGAATCTTCCTAAATCGTGAAGCAAACCAGCCGCGTAAAGCGCTTTTAACTCCTCATCCTCCGGTTTAAACAGTTCTCCTAACGCTGTCAGTAAATCTAGGGAGAGATTTGCAACCGTTGAAGCATGCTCAACTCCAGCACCAAACTCATACAATTTACCTAACTCGTAAAGTTGATGAACTACTTCCATGCCCATTTTACTGACCAGCCTACTATACCAGGTGAGGGCTAAGTCCTGAGTAAGGGTTAAGGGTCCAGGTAGCGTCGAGTTAACATTTAAAGCCATAAGCGCGATGCCAGCTATTAGGTAGCTTCTGTTATCGAGATCACCTGACCCTTGGATTAAAATGTTATGGTCACTTTTCACGATTGGTTTAACGACGAGTGCCAGTTCATTAAGTTCTTCGACCGGTCTAACACCTGAAGGAGGGAGGATGAACTCTATAACTGGCACACCGACCCGCCCGATTTCTCTAAGGGAACCCGTGCACGAGGAATCAACAATAATGATCGTTGCAATTTTTTTCTCTAAAATATCAGTTGTACTCAGAGAAGAGGTGCAGGGCGAGATGATAAATGGACCGACTTTCACAACCATCCGCTCGCGTGGTGTCTAAGCGCTATATAAAAACTAACTTCTCTTAAGTTTAGCTTTTCGTGGATCTAAAGTATTCCAATCAATAAAGTATCCAAGTTTCTCGAGGATCTCGACAGCATCCCCCATGCTTATACCCGCATCCTCTAGATTTTTTACAGCCTCTTGGAGAGTTTTGCCGGAGAGATCGGGGAGCCTCGTCTTTAGGGTTTCTAAGTCGATGTCAAATGTTTTCCCTTTTTGCCGTGGCTCACCAAGAAAACGTTTTAATAGCGGGTATATATCGGCGCCCCTCAGCCTCCGTTTGAATAAAATAACCTCATGTGGCAGTTGCTTGAGCGATGAGCAAGCTAATTCTTCATCCACAGCTACTATCATCTTCACATCCTTTAGCTTGCGCAGCTTCTCTAGCTTTCTTTCCAGGTACTCTTTCGTCCAAAAACCCACTATCTCTATGTAAACTTTTAGTTCACCTGAAGTCACCGAGAAATCAGGAATGAAGATTTTGTTGTCTACTACTAAAGGTTCTGGCTCCCTCTCTACCTTCCAGCTAGGCGCTAGCCTAGATAAGCTCTTGTAAAACTCTTTCTCAACTTCACTGTCAAAAACCGGCTCCAGTTCTAGCATTTCGATAGCGAAAAGTTCTCTCTGGGAGCTGTCAAGCTGGAACAGTAACTTTCGATTGCGGCTCAGTATGTCGGCTCTAATTTCCCACTGGTCAGCAGACATTATGTAGGGTACCAGTTTCGCAAGCCTAATCCCATACCTCCTTACTTGCCGGAGGAGTGATGCAGGTCCATCGATCTGCAGTCGCACACTACTATCTGGCGAGCTTTCCGCCATGTATAGGAGCCCCAGCATCTTAGTGTACCTTAACAGTTGCTTGGTGAGCAAGCCGCCGCTTTTAACCTTAAAGTCAAGCTGAGTCGCTTTAAAGAGTAGTGTTTGAACCATAGAAAGGTTAAACTTCCTTACCAGATCCTCTGGCGTCAGTGAAGGGGCTTTTACCAACACTTCCTCCTGGTACTTCTCCAATGCTAATTCTAAATCTTCAACCCTGCAACCAAGCCTTGCCGCTACTTTCTTTAACACGACTTTACGCTCTTCTTCCCCTACAACGACCCCAAAGTTCTTACCAACTTCCTCAAAGATTTCAAATCTGGCCCTCAAGGGATCTACTGGAAGCTTTACTGGTTCAAACATAGCGGCCCTAGCTGCAAGCGTCATCATCGCTTTCACAACCCTGAGATCTAGACCCGATTCTAGTGCTAGCTCTTCAAGCTCTTGGAGTGATATTTCAATTTCCTTTAAAGTTCTCCCTATACTCTCAGCGAACTTCGCTAGGATCTCTGATGCTATGGCTAATGGCAGTCCCTCAGGCTCTAAGAGAAGCGGCTCTACTCGGCTTTTCTTAACACTAGCGACTAGCAGGTTGGATGGAAGCATCTCAAGCACCAACCCCTTTTCTCCGCTTACTCGAAGCCTTTACCTCCTTTGTACCAGAAGTTACAACTTCATAGAGGATCGCCCGTTTCCCCTCTTTTGGCCTAAGTATCCGGCCTAGTCTTTGCACAAATTCTCTTCCACTCCCGCTTCCACTCAATATAACTGCCACATTAGCATCTGGAACGTCTACTCCTTCCTCCAACACTTTGCTCGTGACGAGTGTGGTGATCCGTCCTTCCTTGAACATCGACATCAATGTTTTCCTTTCCTCATCTGGGGTCCTATACGTAATCTCCGGTACGAGGAAATGTGAGGATACTGCTCTAACAACATCGCTATGTTCAGTGAAGATCAAAACCTTATCCCCCCTATGCTTCGCTAGAATATCCCGGAGAATGTCCAGCTTCATTGAAGCATGCAATGCAATTCTTCTAGCCCTATACCATGAGAGGAGCGCCTCTCTTGCCTCCGGATCCTTTACGCTCAAAGCTGCCAGCTTCTCGAAATCCTTAGGGCCTCTCATTCTTAGTCTCTTTTTCCTGAGAAAAGCACGGTAGATTGACGTAAGTTTAGCATACTCTTCTCTCTCACTTTCGGACATGTTTACATATAGCCTTACAATGTCGAACTCCGCTAACCACTTACCCGCCAGCTCCCTCGCATACTTTCTGTAAACGACTGGACCAACTAGGTAGGGTAGGTCGAGATGAAGCTCGTCTTCGCGCTCCGGAGTCGCCGTTAAACCCATCCTGAATGGAGCCGCCGAGAACTCAGCGATTTGCCTGTAACCGGGGCTTGGCAAATGGTGTACTTCATCAAGGATTATCAACTCGAACTTATTGCCGAGCCTTTCCACATTAATGTAGGCAGAGTCGTAAGTTGCAATCGTTACACAACTCAGCTCTCTTTCTCCCCCTCCATACCTAGACGGTGTTAACCCAAGATGACGTTTAACTACTTCCTCCCACTGGTCTATAAGCTCCAACGTGGGCACCACAATAAGAGCGGGCACGCCGAGTTCGGCTATTGCTGCTATAGCCACCAGAGTTTTCCCGGCGCCCGTCGGTAGAACTATAACACCCCTTCCCTCACGCTTCCAAGCCTCCAGAGCCTCTCTTTGGTAATCCCTTAGAAGGGGTAAATGCGCTTCCGGGAATCGACATACAGGTAATTGGAACACGTTGTCTTCGAACTGCACGCCTATGAACTTGAGTGTTTCAATGATCCAGCGGTACTGTATTGCTAGGCTCCTGTAACACTTCACCCTTGGATCGTACTTGAAGAACCCAGCCGCTAAAGGCGGAGGTAATCCTCCTCTTAGCAGTAAAGTGCCGGCGTCCCACTCTAACTTTAGCATCTAGTTCAGTAAGCACGGGGTTAAATATCATTTTACACCCGAAAAGTTAATTTCATCTGCGGAAAAGAATATTTATGGAACAAGTTTACGACGTAGTTATAGTTGGAGCTGGTATCGCCGGCTTGACCGCGGCCCTTTACACGTCTAGGCAAGGTCTGAAAACCCTTGTCATTGGAGCAGACTTGGGCGGCCAGCTCTTGCTGGCCTCCGAGATACAGAACTTCCCTGGTTTCGAGAGCATAAGGGGTTTCGAGCTAATCAGGAGAGTAGAATCCCAGGCTAGATTGTACGGGGTCGAAGTGATCTTCGATGAAGTTTCAGAGCTTCGTAAAGAGGGAAATTTTTTCGTGGTTAAGTGCTCAAGCGGTGAATTCAAGGGTCTCGCACTGGTATTGGCATGCGGTAAAGCTCCTAAGGAGCTTGGAGTCCCTGGGGAAAGGGGGCTGAGAGGTAAGGGTGTTTCCTACTGCGTTGTTTGCGATGCACCGCTGTTTAAGGGAAGGGATGTTGCGCTGATAAGCTGGGGTCAGCATGGGCTCGAGGCGGCTAACACGCTTGCGAGCCACGCAAGGAGAGTCTACTGGGTTTTTCCCAGTGAGAAACCATACGAGGATGAAGACGCTATTGGAGCTTTGCTATCGCGCGGGAACGTAGAGCTTGTGCCGCGGGCTAAACCACTCGCCGTAAAAGGTGAACGTAAGGTTGAAGCCCTAACGGTGGAGTTAGCTTCAGGGAGTAAGAAAGAGTTGCCGGTTGATGGGGTATTCGTAGAGATAGGCTATGAGCCGAGAACCGGCTTCCTGAAGGGCTTCATTGAGTTGAACGAGAAGGGCGAGGTAGTAGTCGATAAAGAGTGTAGATCATCAATGCCCGGAGTGTTCGCGGCGGGTGATGTAACGGATCTCTCTTACAAGCAGGCCGTTATCGCGGCGGGAATGGGGGCTACGGCCGCGTTATCCGCGTACAGGTATGTTATGGAGCTGAAGGGTAAAAAGGTTGTATCGATCGGTGATTGGAGGCATTTCAAACGTGAGGGAAGCTTAACGTTAAAGCTTGGGTAGCTTAAACCCTAGCCCGATTTAGACATAGCTAAGTGAATACTGGATAAAACGTAAAACGGTGTCGTAACCTTTGAGAGGCTTTCGCCCTAAAAGGGCTAACAAAAGGTGGTATAGGGGGGATTATTAAGGAATCCCCTAAGTGATCGTAAGAATATAACTCCTTTATAGATGGGCTTCAAGGAATTCATCCTCTAGGATTACTGTATTTGGTCTCTTTTCCCCAACTTTTTCCAAGAACTCGACTAAGTCTCTATCTCTGGTAAGCATCTTAAGGTTATTTTCTAGTGAAGTAGTGTAGAGTAGGAGGTCTATTAGATCCCTGAAACCCTTGGATTTAAGTTCCAGGGCTCTTAGATAAGATCGCGTTGTGGGAAAAGCTTCTTTAAAATTCTCCATTATAGAGTTAAGCCCAGCCTCCACTATCTCTAAATCATACTTCAACTTGCTCAACTTACCTAATATCTCAAGAATGTTGAAGTGCGTGTAGTATATTTCGATGGCATTTAACCTGTAAAGATTCTCTAATACCTGTAAAACTTTGTCAACGCTACTGACTGAAACGCCCAATATTGGGAGGAGATACGTTGAATCAACAAGTATTCTCTCCATGGAATATATCCTCCTGCATCTTTTCAGATTCTCTCTCAAATTCCTCGAATGTAGTTGAACCGAATTTAGGCCCCTTTAAAGCTAGCCAAAATGGGTCTTTAACAACCTCGATCACAAGTTTACCCTCTTTAACATCCATTTTCAGTAGTGACCCCTCCCTGATCCCGAGAGCTTCAGCTATGGACTTAGGGATATAAAGGGTATTCTTCTTACTAACCCTAGTCTTAACACCCATGTTTAAATCCCAGATAAAATTCCATTTCTCAGATATTTAAATTAATCCCAGGAATTCACATTTTCTCAGATAGTCTAGAACTCCTATGTCGGATTACGCAAGGTTAAAGAAGGCACGGTAATCATCTCGAAATCGCTGGTCTCCTTTTATTTATACAATGTTCCAGTGATCCAAGATATTCGAGATATATAGGTTTAAAAATGAAGGAACTCTAGCAGATTCTAGGCACGAGCTCGCCTGTAGGTTGCTCGAGTATGCGATGTCCGCCAACTTCGGTCCTGTACAGAACGAAGCCCCTGTACTCTCCTCCTTCTCGCACTTCTCCAATGATCCGAGCGTCCGGAAAACCTACTTCTACCAAATCGTTTAAAACTTCCTCTGAAACCCCTCTCTCAACACCCAGCACAGCGGTTCCTTCGCTAGCGAGGTAGAGGGGATCAAGACCGAGCAGTTCAGCGTAGCTGCGTACTGCCGGCCTTACCGGGATTCTATCCCCCTCCACCACGATCACAGTCCCCGTCTTCTTCGCCCACTCGTTCAGAACTGCGGCTAATCCGCCCCGCGTTGGGTCCCTAGCGGCTCGAATACTCCCACCCCATTTTTCGAAAACCTTCAGCAGGGGGGTTAAGGGTTTAACATCGCTTTTCAAATCCCCGCTTCCAACCTCCAACCCCTGCTGCAGAGCTAGTATCGTTGCACCGTGATCGCCAAGGTATCCAGTAACAATTATCTTATCCCCCCCTCTCAGGTTAGCGTCCACGATCGGGCATTCAGTAACACCGACGCACGTTGTAGATATAACCAGCGAGTCAAGCGAGCCCTGCGGCATTACTTTCAGATCGCCGCCGAGAAGCACCACCCCCTCGGATCTAAGGACGTTCAGAAACGATTCGAACACAGCTTCCAGGGTCTCCGAGTCAACTCCTTCAGCCGCTACTATAGTATCTAAGATCGCGACGGGTTTCCCGCCCATCATCACGACATCGTTAATCGAACCGCAAGCCGCAAGTTTACCGATATCGCCTCCCGGGAAGAACGTCGGTTTCACTGTATACGCATCCGCTGTTAACACGAGATGCCGCCCATCAGGCATTGGGATCGTTGCGCCGTCATCAGCAACCTTCAACCCCACTCCGCCCATAGTGGATAAGCGATCCTCAACCCTGGAGAACACTAGCCATTCGAGTAACTCCTCCATTTCCCGCCCACCAGCGCCGTGCGCTAAAGTCAACCTCCATCCCTTGTTACTCATAACCCTCAAGCTAATCTCCAAACAGGTGTTTAAGTTTTCACCTGCTTTTGAGTTTTTCAAAAGGAAGTCATTATCGACTCAATACCGGCTCTGCTACTAGACTACCATTATGGAAGGTAGTCAGTCTCATACAGCGCGTCCGGTCGCAGATCAAGACTACCACGACCATTTCCTGAATAAGGGTCTAAGCAACCCGTAAGCTTCCAAGAACTTCTCGTATAAATCGCTGTAAACTTTCGCCATAGCTTCATCGGGTTGTATCGTATCCTCCTCGCCGACACTCCAATCCAGTTCACGGATATCATTTACAGCTCCTAAAGCTACAAGGGAGAGAGCTGCGGCTCCTTTATTCGACGCATACTCACCGCCCTTAACCCTAACTAAGGGTCGCCTAGTAGCGCTGGCGATAATCTTCGCCCAAAGCCTCGATTTAAGACCCCCGCCCCCTCCAATCAAGCGGACTGGCGAAATACCGTTATCTTCCAGCGCTGCGAGTATCGCCTTCAGCACCATAGCCACCCCCTCCATCAAAGCTCTGATCATATGCCCTTTCCCATGAACGTAGCGGAGACCTAGCAGGACACCGCTCGCGAAAGGATCTCTAAAAGGGAAACGCTCACCGGCCATGAAAGGTAGGAACACTAACCCTCCAGCTCCAACCGGTGCACGCTCGGCCTCGGCAACAAGTAAATCGTAAGGGTCTAAATCGAGGTTCTCCGCAACTGTTTTTTCGAACCCCCCAAAAGTGTCCCTAAACCATCTAAGCACAGATCCGCCGTTGTTTGTGCTACCCCCTAGGGACCAGCGCCCAGCAGCTGCGTAGTAGCAGAACATTCTCATACCCTTCGAGTCGATGACAGGCTCCTTGCTAAGCAGCCTGAGAACAGCTGTGGTGCCCAGATTCACCACTGCTGTGTCGAAGCTTTCGGCCGTATAGCCGAAGTTCTGGCCCGCGCCATCGAAAGTCCCCGGCACTAAGGGTGTCCCAGGTTTCACACTGAAAAGCTCAGCGCCTTTGCCTTGTAGCTCGCATAAAATTTTTGCGCCTTCTACAGGGGTCGCCAACTCGTCCTCCCCGATTCCGGCGATCTCGAGCGCAAGGTTATCCCACCTCAGGCTCCGAATATTAAAAAGCTGGGAGCCGGAAGCGTTACCGTAATCCACGTAAGGCTCACCGACAGCTTTCATTACCACAAAGTCCTTCACTAAGAGGAAGCGCCTAGCGCGGTTAGCTATGTCAGGTCTTTCCCTCTTGAGCCAGAGTATCTTAGGTAACGCGTACACGAAAAGAGGAGGACATCCAGTCCTCTTGTAAAGTTCGAAGGAATCGCAGGCTTCCTCCACCGTGGCTACGTAAGGGCCGGATCTGATATCCATGTGTGTCAGCGTACTGTAAACCGGCTCGCCACTCCCATCGACTGGTAGTAAACCGTGTTGGTAGCATGTTAAAGCCACAGCATCGACGTCGAGACCTTTAACGGCAAGCCGAGCCGTCTCGGTAACCGCCGCCAGTATCTCGTACGGTGAATGCTCCGCCGCCCCTTTCTCCCTGGTGATTAAGCGTAGCTCCCGGGTTGCAGCTTTAACTAAGCTTCCTTTCTCGTCTACTACTGTAGCTTTAACATTTGTGGTTCCAATGTCGACGGCGAGCACCTTCACAACAAGAAAATCGGGAAGGTGGCAATATAGCTTTACGATACCCCCGCTTAACTCGTATATACACGGTATAAGCGAGGCATAGCGTATAGGCTATCTAAAGCTGTTTCTACTCGTCACTACGCTTACCGGCGCCTAGCCTAAAAGGGCTTCGATGATCAGCTGGCAGAACTCTGGTAAGTCGTCCGGCACTCTACCGGTGATCAAGTTCCCATCCCTTAGAGCGGGTGCATCCTCGAAAAGAGCGCCAGCGTTTATCAAGTCATCCATCACCGCCTTGTAGGCGGTCACCCTCTTACCCTTCACCAGACCAGCTGAGATCAATACTTGTGGCCCGTGGCAGATAGCCGCGATAATCTTACCTGCCTCGTACATCGCTTTAACAAGCCTAAGCACCCTCTCGTCAATCCGCAGGTGATCTGGCGAGAAACCACCCGGTATGATCAGCGCATCAAACTCCTCTGGTTTCACATTTTCGATTTCCTCGACTACGTAACGCGTCCCCAGCCCAAACACTTCTAATGGGACTGGTGTACCATAGCGGCCGGTAACCGGCTTACCGGGGATAGCGGGACGCGGATGCAACCCCACTTTAACCGGGATTATGACGACTTCTGCCCCTTCCTCGCTTAACCTCAGGAACGGGTAAAGCAACTCCACGTCCTCAAACTCGTATGAAACAATAATTGCAACCCGTTTACCTTTCAAGCGAGTACCCGGCCCTGTCCTCATAATAATACGAATGGAAATTTCAGTAAAAACGTTAACGCCCTCCTTTACCGCTTTTTCGCTCTAAGAGGGGTGTGGTTTTTACCCCCCAGCCGAAGCGTGAATCATCCTCGGCAGGCTGCAAGTGGCTCACCGCACAACAGTAGTATTTAAGCGGAAGGATTTTATTTAGGATCAGTTCTTTTAACTTGTGTATGGCTAAGGGTCAAGTCGAGGTGATTACGGCTTTATTGATGAGCGTTGTACTAATGGCTGGCTTCGCTGTTCTCTGGATGTGGTTATACCCAAGCTACATGGCGTGGGAGCAGGAGGCCGCGAGAACAGCTCTCAAAGCTAGAGCAGCAGCTGCGGAGCAAGCGGTGTTGGAGCGCATTAAACCTCAAGGCGAAGCCTTAAGCCTAACTGTAGTTAACACGGGTAGCATAGAAGTTACTGTTGCCGCCGTATACGTTAACGAGAGCATGGTCTGGAGCGGGGAGCTGAAGCTGCCAGCGGGCGCAAGTAGTAGTCTCAGCCTACCCTCCCAAGGCGAGGGGATTTATAACGTTAAGCTGTGTACTACTAGGGGGAATTGCTGGACTTTCATAGAGCAGGTGGGTTCTTCCACTCAACCCTCTAGCGTTACTCTAACCGTAGGTGTATCCCCGCCAGACGGCGGAAGGGTAACTGTACGCCTCCCTGACGGCAGCGAGTACCTGATTCCTCCAACAAGAGTTTTTGTCTTACCGGGTGGAGCGCAGGTCACGGCAACAGCTGAGCCAAACCCCGGTTACACGTTCACGCACTGGACCCCTTCTGGCGATACAAACCCGACGATCACATTCACTATTACAAGCCCCATGACGCTTACGGCTAATTTCGAGATAACAGAGTACTCCTTATTCGCGATAACCGATTATACATCATCGCTCAGCGGCACGCCTGGCGCTCAAGCTCAAATTTCAGTTACTGTAAGCAATCTAGCCAGCGTTGGAGGTACGGCTCGAGTTGAAGTCTATGATCACACGGGTAGCTTAATCGGCAACAAGTTGCTCAGCATACCTTCGAGTAGCTCAGTATCAACGCTTTTTAACGTAAATTTACCTAATCAAGCTGGAGACTACGAGTGGCGGGTAAAGGTTTTCAACGTTGAGAAGGGTAGCTATGACGACGATAAACCCATCCACGTAAACGTTTACGTGGAGCCTCCCAAGTTCAATATCGTAGATTACAACGCTACGGTAACTGGTTTAATCGGTTCGAAAGTAAGGCTCGTGGCGATTCTCAACAACACCGGCGGCCAAGGAGGAGAAGTAGAAGTTAGAGTCTTCGACGATGGTAACCTACTGAATAGCACCAGGGTTGTGATAGATAAAGGCTCTATAAAGCAAGTAGTACTCACAGTTAACCTACCTCCGTTGAAGGGCGTGTACGCGTGGAGCTTAAAAGCGTATAACGTATACACCGGCGGCTACGATGATAGCAAGACTATTCAGGTAACAGTCATAGATTTAACGAGGCAAAGCCGAACAGCTTTTCTCTATAATAGCTTTGAATCAATGCCCAGCGATTGGGTTATCTTAGGCGGGTCGTGGAGTATTTCTGGAAGCGGCTGGAAAGGCAGCTGCTTGCAAGGGGTTGATACGAGCAACGCAGGCGGGACCCCCGGGTTGGGCATATACTACTGGCAGAAGAGTTTTCGGGATTACGCGCCCAACGCTTTCCAAGCTATAGTTAAGCTGGGGAACGTGCAACCCAATGATAGAGTATACAGGGGTTACGGTTTGCTGGAGGGAACTACCACAACGACCCGGTTATACGAGTTAGCCGTGTACGTGTCGAGTGCAGCTAATATTCAGATAAGGATCTCAAGAGTTACCCCTACGGGGCGAACAAACGTAGCAAGCGTAACTACAGGGTATGTTTCGCAGTGGTACACGCTATACTTGAGTTACGCTAGCTCCAGTTCAGGTAACGGTTTCTACCTAGCGCTATACGATCGTGATGGAGTGTTGTTAACAACGTTAACTAGGACAGATGCCACATTCCAGCCAAACTATATAGCTCTCACGACAGACCGGCTCAACTACATATCGCTTTTCGACGAGCTGGTGGTTGCTACAAGCGACCCGAGAATAGTCTCGGTTAAAGGTTTACAGCAAGGCTGGGTAGTGGAGCTGTGGGAGGGTAGCGTGCTCAGAGCTAGTGGAACAGCGGGAACCGATGGAGCAGTCGACCTCAATGTTTTACAATACCCGATAATAAATAACGGCATGTTCGTGATCAAGGATCAGCAAGGTAGGGAAATCCTCCGCAAAGTCTTTGACATGGTAGTAGGAGGTGATGCTTACCTATGCGATCCATAAACTCCAGATAACCATTCTCAAAATCTCACGGATCCTTTTCGAATTTACTTTCACCGTCCCCGAGCCTGAAGAACGCTTAAACTGATACTCTCCTCGCATGCTCTAGCCGAACGGAGGACTGAAGGTATCAGTAAAAGAAGGTGTCCGCCCTGAAAACGTGAAGCGTGAGCGGGTGGAGCTCCTTCACGGATTCCGCCTCCCTACGGATCACTTTGACGTAACCGTGCCTGATCCACCTCAGCAGTTTCAAAGCCCCTTCAATATCGTAGAAGCGCGCGGAAGCCTGGTTAACGCTCTCATCGAGAACAAGCTCGGAGCTGAGCGCTTCCTTCAGTTTGGTGTGCCCGAAGCTCCTCCTCGTCTCGTACGATAGGGCGAGGATGTAAAGGTTACTAGTACTCCTAATGCATTTCTGCAGCTTGCTCTCCGATACTCTCAGAAGGTACGCGTAGGGGTCGAAACCGGTGGAGTGCTTGACCAGTATCCCGAGGCTCTTCGGCACGATGAGGCGCACATCCCCCTCCCCCACAAAGGCAGAGCTGGAGTATTGGATAGGCGTTCTCCGAAAGGATAAAGGAATACAATTACGGCAGCTCTACGCGCAGCTTCCGAAGCTTCCCCCCTCTTTTCAGCCGCCTCTGACAACTCTCTAACTTCCTGCAAGTTCCTCTGCTCTAATTTTTCCATTTGGAGGTGTTTTATCGGCCCCAGCCGAAGCTTCCTAGAGATGAATTCAACACCTGTGGTTTTACCGGAGAAGCGGGGTCCAATGAGGAGGACAGTAGAGTGTTTCAGCAGTTTAGATTCGAGATCCTCATAGTATCCTAGGGTAACATACTGTGGATCGTTTTCACCCATTCGGTTGTTAAGTTCTTTAGGTCTTAAAAAGGTATTGTTCACCGGCATCATTTGCTAGCACCTACCATTAAAGGGTGGTTGTTTTATTATCTTGAGCGTGATTAATATGCTGACACTGTTAACTAGCACCTGCCATTATAAGGTGGTTTGGAATAGCCTTCATCGTTGGCTGTTAGGCTGTTTTTCACGTTAGTGTATCGTACAGCGGTGCTATTAGGACAGCGTTGAATACGGTATTCCTCCCTCATTTACGCTATCCTCCCTGTATTTTTTCATGCTTTTCTCCTAATTGAAATTCCCCCACCGTAGGGATTCTATCTCCTAGTCGCTTTCATCGTAAGCATGCAGGTTGGTATCGCCAAGTACTGTCGCCGCAAAGGTTGTTGCGTTTAAGGCTACACTCATGTTTCCGGCGAATCGGCGATGAAAACAGAAAACTAGTTACATGCATACTGTGCCGGCTTCTACCGAAGTCTATCTTGAACTCATACCTCCACGAGTTCTCTTCCTTCCATTAAAGGTTAGGTATCTAAGTTTAGCTATAGGCTGCTTGGAAAAATAATTGAATAAAAGCTTTAATCTACAGAGGAGAGGATTCGTGATGAGGGTTTCGGTGACGCATAGATACAAATTCCTCCTAGTTTTTACACTTGAAACACTTGTGTTATCATCTCTTACAATCGTCGTTATTCAAGTCGGCTCGGCAGCACCTCAGTCAACTAGCTACGGTATTGCGCTTGACAATATAACCATCGTCGCCGTTCACCCTTTCAATTGGATTGAAACCAATAGAGAGTATTTTTGGAGAAATATAGTCAATAAACTGCATATCCAATTCATAGATAGAGCAACAGGGTTTATGGAAGGAGCTGATTGGTTTAAACCGCGCATAGATATGAGAACAATCGCTTATGCAAAGTCCAGAGACATATTGACTGGATCTTACATGATTTTGACGCCAATTCCCCCAATCCCCGAACCCTTATATCTGGACCCTTATGGCAAATCTGGTAAGTTTACCCAAATCGCGGGTGGTAGGAACCTAGACGGCAACCTGCTTTTCCATGACGATAGCTTCCACCTCACCGTTTCTCTTAGCTGCCCGCAGTGGTTGAACCACTTCATAGAATCTACAAAGAAGATAATCGACGCTGGGCTGGACGCGATCGATATAGACAATATAGTTGTACGCCCTTCAATAGAGGGGGAGATTTCTCCGAGTGGAGCGTGTACAATTTTCGAAGCCACCTAGCCTCTCGTTTCTCAAGCGAGCAGCTTGAACAGCTCGGCATACACAATGTAACAGCGTTTGACATTAGGGAGTACATAAAGTCCAAGAACAGCCTAAAGAGCTTTAAGGGCGAGATCCTCGTCATCGCAGCACCCACTACAAGCCTATCGAGGGAGGAGATAGAGGCCATTAAGACGTTTGTTCAAAACGGGGGCGGGCTACTGGTCCAGTTAGAGCCCTCCAGCTGCCAAGCAGCAAACAGGCTGCTCAGCGAGTTCGGCATTTCAGCTCGCTGCGGGAATCTAATTTCCTCAAAGTACTTGTGGGATCCGGGCAGCTTTGAGATCAAACGCTTGAAAACAAACCACCCTGTTATGTTGGGAGTCAAATCTATAGTTCTAAACTGGGGAGTAGCTCTTGATATCAAGAACCCTAATGCGAGTATCTTGGCGGAAACCGATGAAAACGCGTGGGTTGATAAGAACGGCGATCTGAAGCTGAGCCCTAACGAGGAGAGGGGGCCTTTCCCCGTCG
>JAWCCZ010000008.1:0-22348 GCA_038861545.1 Thermofilaceae archaeon
AACAGTCCTTATATCCACGCATCTTCTACATGAAATCGGTCATATCTGCACGCACGCGGCCCTGATTCGGAAGGGTAAGTTAATAGCTCATGGCAGTCTAGACGAATTGTCTAAGCCGTACATAGAAGCTAAAGGTTTCCTTTACGAGGTCACGGCTTCGAGCGAAGTTGAACGGCTTTTCCAAGAGGTTAAACAATTAGACAGCATCTTAGAGGTGAGCTTGGTTAACGATAAAATAAGGATTAGGGCGAAGAAGGATGTCAGCGACGAATTGTCCAGATTGGCCAGCATGTTCAGGGTTAAATCGCTAACCTCCTTACCTCCTTCATGGGATGAGCTGTATCGGTATTACCAGGGGGGTGGTTGGGAATGAACGACAAGCTAGTTACGATAGTTAGAAAAGAGTTGAAAGAGAATTTAAAAAGCATAAAGTATTGGGCGATCATTATACTCTTCATACTACTATACTTAGCAAGTTCCTACGCTGTGGGTTTCGCTCTGCGTGGTTTTGGTGGGCCTGTAGGGATAACCCGCCGAACTCGGATGATCGTACAACTTACATCTTCTGTTACCGGTACGATGACTTATATAGCTCCGTTACTTGGCATAGCCTTGGGCTTCAGCGCTATAGCAGCTGAACGCGATAAAGGTACAATCAGACTTTTGCTCGCTAGGCCAATTTACAGAGACGACGTAGTGAACGGGAAGGTTTTAGCGGCGATAGTACTGATAGTTTTAGCTGTAGGGATGTCTACAGCTATAGCGATACCTCTTTCAGTTATTCTCCAGGGATTAAATGTAACTGCTGAGGATTTATTAAGGTTGGTACTCACCGTCATACCGGCAACTTTACTCGCTTTAGCCTACTACGCAATAGCTTTATTCGCCTCCGTTAACGCAGGCCGATCAAGCCACGCCCTCGTGATCGGAATTGTTACTTGGATATTCTTCGCTTTCCTGCTACCAATGCTAGCGTCGTTTGTTGCATTCTATACCTTAGGACCACCCCCAGCTATAACGTTCAACGCCACCAGGCCAGGGCAGATGCCAGAGCAGTTCCGAGAGTATTACTCCCGGTACCAACAGATATACAGCCAATTCCAGCTTATATCCCCAAACGATCGTTATACCTCTTTAGCTGGTGCATTATTTAGCATCCGAGAGCAGACAGAAGCCTACGAGAGCTTAATAGGTATACTTTCTAGGCGCTGGATAGATGTAATTGTGCTGCTAGCCTACACTATTGTCTTCATAGCATTATCCTATGTTTTCTTTGTTCGTAGACAGGAAACGAAGTAAATTATTTTTCATATAATGGTACTTTTTCTCATCATACTCATAGGGAAAACTTATATAGGATGTTCTTAATATCATACTATGACATCGGAACTATTTAGAACTGAGGACTGGAAAAAAGAGAAACACGTTCCTGTTATAGAAGTAATTGAGAGGAAAGATAACGTAGTAACCGTGAAGGTGAGCATAGGCAAGGAAATTCCACACCCTAATACGACAGAGCACCATATAAGGTTTATAGAATTGCTTTTCTGGCCAGAAGGCGAGCCTTTTCCGTATAATATCGGACGGGCTGAATTCAATGCTCATGGCGAGTCAACTAAGGGGCCGAATACCAGCGGTGTTTACACAGAGCCCATAGCTTTTTTCACTTTCAAAGTAGAGAAGAGGGGCAAGCTCATAGCTTTCGAGTACTGTAATATACACGGGCTTTGGAAAAGCGAAGCTGAACTATAATTTATTTTGTTTAAATAGTTATTTTTCTTCTATGATGAAAAGTTCATCATCATTTTTCAGAATAACAGCTTTATAGGCTGTGTTCTCGTCCTTTTCTCGGAGGATCTGTTCCAAGCTAAGTGCAGGCTTTAGACAGATTCTCCCCTTGCTTGATTCGAATATAATCATCACTTCGTTTCCAGGCACCACCTTTAAATTTTGTTTACCGAGCGTGCATGGCGAGCCGGATTGAATCCCATCGAGTATACAACTGTAGGGAGTTCGTAGTGGGATAACCGCTGTGCAGAGCATGTCTTTATGATCCTTGGGTTCGAGTTTCTTCACGGCGAAAACAGCCGCACGATAGCCCCATGCTAAAAACGGTCCCGGGTGCCCGTGAAACTTTACGGCTTCATCCGGATCCAGCATCTGTAACACCTTTTTCATATAAGGTGTTACAATAACCTTTTATTTTTATCCTAAAAATGGTATGTATCTAGGAAAGAATCTACATACCTATATAGTATTCATCTTTCAATGCAAAGAAGATTTAAATCCTGCCAGCGAAGATACTGAGGAGCTCCACTGTGGATGTAGGTATTGTATTCAAGGAATTTAAGGGATGTTACAGTAGTGTAAGCTTGAGAATAAGGGTGAAACACAATGCCAGTTGTAGAAGTTGAAAATTTAATCAAAGATTTTGGCGCTTATAGAGCATTGCAGGGTGTCAGCTTCTCGGTAGATGAGGGCGTGGTTTTTGGCCTAGTAGGCCCAAACGGGGCTGGGAAGACCACTACTTTCAGGATCATAGCCGGATTACTGCCCCCTACCAGTGGCGAGGTTAGTGTTCTCGGTATGGAGCCTGGAGATGTTAAGCTTCGAAGACTTATGGCTTACTTGCCGGAGGATGCTGGAGCTTATAGGAATATTACCGGCTACGAGTTCCTCGCGCTCATAGCTAGGCTTTACTTCGGAAGAAGCAGAGAAGCTGAGGAGGCGCTGGAGCTTGGGTTGAAGATAGCGAATTTAGGGGATAAGGTTCACGATAAGATGAAGAATTACAGCAAAGGTATGAAAAGGAGGATCCAGGTTGCTAGAGCTTTAATGGTGAAACCCAAGGTGCTTGTACTCGATGAGCCTACAGCTGGCCTCGACGTAGTTAACGCGAAGGAGATTCGAGACCTGATAGTTCAGTACGCGCAGACGCTTGGTACAACTGTACTTGTATCAAGTCATAACATGACGGAAGTTGAGAAGGTGTGTTCAACTGTTGCACTCATTAATAGAGGTTTAATCTTAGAGCAAGGGTATGTAAGTGAACTATTGAGTAAACATGGTGTTAAGGATCTCGAAGACCTGTTTCTAAAACTAGTAGGAAGTGATTCACGATGGTAAATTTCTCTGCAATTGCAGCGTTATCGCTTAAGGAATTCCGTGATCTTATACGTGATCCAAGAGTAATAATCCCTTTTTTAATAGGCTCTTTGATCATGCCAGTGCTGGGCGCTGTCCTTTCCATACCTATGAAGTACGCCGCGGAGCAGGCTATGAAAGTCAAAACTATCGCGGTCGCCGATTTCGATGAAAGCCACGAAGCTAAGATGCTGATGGACTGGTTAACAAAATACAGTATACCGCTAGTAGAGGTTAAAGGATCGTCAAACGAGGAACTGGCTCGCACGGCGGCGCAGAGAGGTGCTGTTGCAGTTCTAGTAATTGAACCCGGTTTTTCAGCATCTTTGGCTGCTAGGGAGAAACCGAGAGTAAGGTTTGTAGCTGTGGCCCGCGAAATAACATTATTTTCCAGTGTAGAAGGTGCTTTCATAATCGATGCTGTGAAGCGTTACGTAGAGTATCGATTATTGGAGGGCACAGGTTTAAACCCGGATTTGTTGAGATCACCGTTGTACGTAAACGAGTCGGTCTACCTTCTACCGAAGGATATTATGCTACAAGGAGGTTACAGTAGCCTGATGGGTTTAATGATGGCAGCTATGTTTGTTCCTATAATACTTGTAAGCGTAGTGCTAGTAGTAGTGCAGATGGCAGCTACATCAATGGCCGTCGAGAATGAGGAAAGAACATTCGAAACCCTGTTGACGCTACCTGTTTCTAATTCTGAAATTTTAATATCGAAGCTATTCGGTATGTTTTCTGTATCCTTACTCGGCACAATTCTACAAATAGTCGGTCTAGCAGGTTATCTATACCTCTACATGGGTAGCTTAACTCCGCTGATGGCAGGAGGAGCACAGGCTTTCAGCCTCGGATTAATAATATCACCAGCTGACATCGCATACTTGGCTATCAGCCTACTGTTATCGCTTTTCTTCGCAGCTGCAATTGGCATCGTTGTCGGTGCATTAAGCCGTGACGTTATGATAGCTAACACTATAGTCGGGCCCCTTAGTATGCTAGTTTACCTGCCAGGCTTTTTCCTCGCCTTTGCACCAGGTGATTTAATTGGAGGTTGGCTTAAAATTATCCTTTATGCGCTGCCGTTTACCCAGTCGGTTGTTGCTGCTAAAGACGCGGTGGGGGCAACCATCCCCCATGAAGCGCCGCTGTACCTGCTAGTATCGCTAGGAATTTCCCTAGCATCAGTGTTTCTTACCTCTAAACTATTATCTCTGGAAACTTTATCGTCTCTTCAATACAGAGTGGTTAGGCTAACAGCGCGTATGCAGCGGAGGAAAACCGAAACAAGAGTCCAGCAGTAGGAAGCACGGTTAGCGTTAAGTCCCCCAAAAGCAAAGAATTTATTAGAGTGGTAATCCGCATCATCACATGAGCTTCAGTAGAATATACGCAGAAGTATCGAGAAAGTTGCTTGAAAAGGGTTTCTTAAACAGAGATGAGCTAGATGAACTGTACGAGATCTACGGCGACAATGCTAGAGATGCGCTTGACGCACTAGTGGCTGCCGGAGCAGCTCGTTATACGGCTATCGGCGTAGAAGCTGTGAACCGGCAAAAGCTTGCCCGAATTGCTAAATCGACTAACCGTTAATGATTATTCCAACAAAGTCGTCTTCTCCCGGCTCTCAGGGTATTTCCCTAATCAACAGTGACTTTATTTCCCGTTCAACTAATCCTGCCGGTTATTCTCGCCGAGGCTAGTGTGAGAATTTGGATGCTGGGCGAGCGCTAGCTTTAGCGAAAAGGGTTATAGCGGGAGAGCCTATTGAAGGTTACCAAGAACTTTATACTGTTTTCCTTGAATTAAGGGTATTGTTCAGTAAATCATCCTCATGGTATGAAAGGGCTCTAGCAAGGGCGATTCTCGGCGTGCGACAAGTGGGTGAAGGACACTGGCTTGTCCCGAGTTTGCCAGGTGATTACCACGCGTTCTATAACGTCTGGCTCAGTGCAGAGGGGAAGTACAAATGTGATTGTCATTCGAGAACATTCGGCAGCTCTAGGGAGAAGTCTATCTGTACTCACGTCGCAGGCGTGATAATTTCACGTAGATGGGAGAAACTTAAAAGGGATTTAGGGCTTGCCACTAGTTAAGCGTTTAAAGCCGTGTCTACGGTAGCATTGTGTCAATAACGGTCAGCTTAGTTGAATACATCATAAACCTAATCGCTACTTTAGGGCTCGTAGGAGTATTAGCCTTGACTGCACTGGAGATACTACTAGCCCCGATCCCAGGCGAGGTGGTGATGACTTTCGCCGGTTTCCTCATCAATACTGGAAAGTTCGGTTTCACAGAAGTTATTTTAGTTAGTATTACAGGGAACCTTATAGGTTCGCTTATATCCTATTGGATAGGGTTAAAACTTGGTAGACCAGCTCTCTTAAAGATTGGAAGATACTTGCGATTCAGCGAGAGAGACCTGGAAGCCGCTGAGAATTTTTTCCAAAGAAAAGGATCTTTAGCTATTCTAGTCGGAAGGCTAGTGCCGGGATTAAGGTCGGTGATAAGCTTTCCAGCTGGTGTTGCCCATATGAACTTACAGGTTTTTATCACGTTTACACTGTTCGGCAGCTTAGCTTGGAACGTTCTTTTCGTTTATATTGGCTTTCTGCTCGGTGAGAGGTGGTCAGAGATTACGGCTTACTCGGAATATCTTGATGTAGTTGGAGTGGCTATTTTAATGCTCCTCGGGATCTACTTTATTTGGAGGTTAATGAGAAGATCAAACAAGCCTTTATAAACCCTAAAATAAGGTTTTCCAACCACACACTATGTATTCTTCCAGCACCCTCTCATAAGTTGCCAGTAAATGGCTGATTATTTGCCCCCATCTGTAGAGTTCTTCAACTCTTCTCCTTCCTCTGTAACCCATCTCCTGCGAACGGGGGTCGTTAAGTACGCGCTCGATAGCTTCTGCCAGCGCAGGTGAATCCTCTGGTGGTACAACTATTCCAGTCTCATTATCGACTACTAACTCGCTTAAACCTCCAACCTTCGAGGCTACTATAGGCTTCGCCGCTGCCATAGCCTCCAGGGCAACAATTCCAAATGGTTCGTATCGAGAAGGTATTGCAACAACATCGGCTATCTTCATCACCTTGTACAACTCATCATCGCTGAGCCTTCCTGTGAACAGGATTTTTTCGCCTAATCCAAAGTAGCGCGCTAAATCCATCAGCTGAGCTCTCATCGGCCCATCGCCTGCGACTACAAACTTTACGTCATCTCGTTTAGACAGGACCATACGTGCGGCATTAACTAGTACATCCACTCCCTTATCGTATACGTGCCGTCCCGCGAAGAACACAATCTTTTCCCACGGTAAAGCGTAACGGCTCCGTTCTTCTGCTGACGGCGTACGAGCATCTATCTCCGCCAAGTCTATGCCATTAGGCAATACAGAAACCTTATCGCTAGGTAAAGAAAACGCTGCAGTAACCTCGTCTCGCATGGATTTACTGCATACGAATACTCTCCAAGCTTCGTACGTTAACCTCCACTCCCAGTAGTGAATTTGGTGTTGCATAGGAGACCATATTCTCCCCCTGCTCCTGCCGTACTCCGTAGCGTGCATCGTGGCGATTAGCGGGATGCGGAGAATGTGTTTTAACGAAACTCCGGCTGGTGCTCCAAGCCAATCGTGAACATGTATTATATCTGGGCGCGGAATACTCGTTAAAGCTTTGGCGATCATAAGCATGTTGAAGGCGTAAACCCACGATACGAGTCCTGTAGAACGTAGGAGGAAGGGATCAACACGTAAAACCCTTAGCTTATTCTCCGTTTCGTCGAATACGTGTCCGGGAAGCCCTATCGTTAGAATGTAGACGTTAACGCGCCTGGCCATTCTTCGAGCGATGCTTGTGACGGCTCTACCTAAGCCCCCGATTACGTGAGGTGGCCATTCCCAGGAAACGTGTACGACGTTGAATCCCTCAGGTTTGGATAAGCCGCAAAGTTGCTCGCGGCTCTTGGGTTTTTCTACGGCAAATCCCTTCCTTCTATGAATGACGACATCGGCCTCTTTTTGTAGGAAGTATTCTATACTTTTCACAGCTTCTGCTATAACGCCGCTCCCGCCTCTTTCCTCTTCTGTCGAGTACAGCGAGTACCTGAAAGTTTTCCCCAACCGTTTAGATAGAATATAAGCTAATAACGCTCCTCGCCACTCGTGCCCCTCAACAGCCTCTATACCACTCGGATCCAGTTTGTAGGGTAGCTCTGCAAGTGCCGTGAATACTTCCAGGAAAGCCTCTTCCACAACATCTGATGTAGGGATCTTTGGGGGTAGGCCAGCACCTACAATTTGTACATTTCCAATAGAGCTTCGTCCCTCATGGCCGAGGAGGATCACAACACCCTCTTCTATGTTTTCTTTAACCCAGTAAGCGAGCTGACCTACCCCTTTAACCGGGTCAATCTCGGGAGCGACGTGAAGCACGGACACACTTACACGCCCGGCAGGCTTAGGACGTCAACAAAACGTACTATTCACTTTTAAAATGCCTAGTTCTGTTAGGTAAATTTTAACGCCCTTAATAACGAGGTACGACATTTCGCTCAGGGATCTTAGCATTTCGGCCAGCTCGGACTCTGATGAGTTCAAGATCCTCGAGAGCTCGTCGACGGTCACTGCCTTGCTCTCCTCTACTGCGGAAAGGGAATGAAGGGTCTTCAACAACTCAAACGGATCTAGCATAGCTGGATTTATATCAAACGGTAGCTAAAATTTTTTAGGTTCTCTCATCTCAACACACGGTCATGAGTAGAATCCTCGTTGAGCATTCAGTATGCCTTGTGGGGGAACGTGTTAGGGTTCTAACAGAGTGTGAACATGAAGATACTTTAACAGTCTTAAAAGGAACCGAAAGGGTACACCGTGTAGGGGTATCAGCAGGCTCAGAAGTAGTGGAGTTTGAAATTAGTGAGGCTGGAGTTTATGAGTTAGTTTTAGAGGGGGCTAAAGTATCGGGATCCTTCGCCGCTCTAGAGCGCCCCGAAAAACCCCCCCTCCTGGCAATAGTTTTTCATAACCATCAAGCGCCAAATTATTCTCCCGATGGTTCGATTAGAGAACCTTGGGCTTTTAAGCATGTGTGGGATAACGAATTTCACCCCTACTATAGGGGAGGGGCCTATTATTTGCAGGCCGCTCTGCTTTCCAGCTGGCGTATGCAGTGGAACGCCAACCTTTCTCCCAGTCTTCTTAAACAGTGGGCAGATCTTCTGGATAAAGGTATAATGTTAAACGCTGGAGGTGTGTACATCGGCATAGACCCGGACAGCCCGACGGCTGGGATGGTTCGCGAAACGCTTGAAGGTTTTAGAGAATTGGTTAACAAGGGGTTACTGGAGCTGATGACCAGTTTTTACTCACATCCCCTAGCCGGTTATCTAGCTGACGCATACGGCTGGCTCGATATCCTACGGGAAGAACTTAAGTGGGGTAAGGGCATTAGCGTGCAGGTGATGGGCGTTGAGCCGAAGGGCTTATGGCTACCGGAGTTATCTTTCTCGATGAAGCTTACTCGGCTGATGCGTGAGTGTGAAATAGAGTTTACAGTGTTAGATTCAATGAACCACTTTACCGGGGCGGTAGGAGATAAAGGGTCTATTTACGAGCCTTACTTGCTCGATGACGTAATAGTATTCTTCCGGCACACAGGTTTATCCGATTTGTGGAGCTTTAAGTATAGTAACGTTAAAAACCCTGCTGAAGCTGAGGTGGGAGCTAGGGACCTAGCTCTGAGGTTAGTTTTAGAGGCTTACGTGAATAAAGCAAAACCGTTAACAGTAGCGCTGGACGGGGAGAACTGGATGATTCTTCCCGAGCCGAAACCTTTCTCCGCTATCCTATTCAACGGTTTGCTCGAGCAGCTTAAGTGGGCTGAAGATAAGGGGTTAGTGAAGCTTGTTAAACTTAGCGATCTCTTAGGGAAGGTGGAGCCACGTAAACTGGTAAACGTGCCTTCACGTAGTTGGAGAGGGGGTTACGATAAATGGCTTACCGATAGAAGGGCGATGCAGGAGGCGATCTGGAGTAACATAGTTGATGCATACGAGCTCTACAAGGCGATCGATAATAGTTTGGGTTGCGGTAGCGAGGAAACGTTAGCTGTTATGCATACAGTTAACAGTGACCACATATGGGCCGAGTTCGCTGATGAAAGCTATGCAAGGGAGTGGGCCGAGTTTCTGAAAGGTAAGCTGCAAGAGGTAGTTTCATCGATTAAACTGGAGGGGTTTACCAGAGATAAACTGATTGTGCGATGGATTCACAATAAACCAACGAGAATTCTAGTGCGTACAGATGGACGTGCACAAATCTACACGTTGCAGCCAGGTCTTAATGAGCTATACTTCGACGGTAGCAGCATAACGATTGCGTTAAAGGGTTGGACTAAAGAAGTGCTTATCGGAAAGCCTATAGTGAAGTACACTCCTACCTCCTGAAGGCTGTTTCCATCCTTTTACTAATTCATTATCGCTCGAAGTAAAGTAGCGCGCTAAGATCTTATAATAGTAACTGGTATATAATTGAGCGATGGATGGACTTTATAGTGTACTTAGAGGCTCACCAACCGCTTATTCTGAGAAAGCAGCCTAGAGAGCGTGTTACATCTTGGTTGGATCTAGTTGACGAGCATAGTTCAAGCTCTCTTTTCGAAATAGCTTTAAAAAAGTCTTACGAACCTTTGTTTAAACTTTTATCCGAGCTCGCGCCTACCGGGTTTAAAGTTGGCCTGAGGGTCAGCGGTATTTTACTTGATCAGGCTGAAAGATGGGGGAAGGTTTTTCTCGAGGAGTTAGCGAGCCTTGTGGCTAAAGGCGTGGTAGACCTAGTGGCCGGACCTTACTATAATTCTATCACTTTTCTTCTCTCGCAAGATGAGTACGTCGAACAGGTTGAAATGCATGTAAAAAAACTAGTTGATTTATTTGGAGTTAGGCCGAAGGTTCTCTCAAATCCCTATTTAGCGTACAGCGATGAAGTTGGTCGGCTAGCGTATGATAAGCTTGAAATGCAGGCTGTCATAACAGAAGGGGCTTCCCAAGTGCTAGGCTGGAGAACGCCACATTTTGTCTATAGGCATCCAGTTCACCAGCTCAAGGTTTTGACAAGGGATCCGGAGCTAAGTAACGAAATAGCTTTCGGCTTAGGCAGATGGCTGAGAGCTGATTTCTTCACGGATAAAGTGACCCGCGTGGCCGGCTCAGTAGTGTTAGTAGGCGTTCCAATGGAGACTTTTGGCTTATCCGTTCCTAGGGAACAAGGGGCTTTCGACTTTTTACGCTGGCTTCCCCGCGAAGTTGCTAAGCGTCATTGGGTAAGGGTAGCTACACCGAGCGAGGTAGCGGCAAAAGAGCCGGTAGACCTTTTCACCTCTTTCAACGTGGTTACTTGGCTTGAGACAAAGGATCTGCGACCGTTAACAGAAAACCCTTTGCAGGCTGCTTTACTCTCACAGCTAGGTGATCTGCGAGAACATGCACGTGCCGCCGGCTTAATTGAAGCTTGGCGGCTTCTTACTCAAGTAGACCTGCTATACGCGGCTAGAGGGGTTTCAACTTTTACTTCTGTTCAGAAGGCTATGTGTGCACTCTACGCTTCTGTAAGTCCGTAGTTTTCATGAAAGAAGCAGTTAACTCTTCTACTAGCCTTGACCTAAGCTCGTTACCTTTTAATCCCCTTAATTTCTCGATAGACGCCGCCAGCTCTTTTATACCTAAAACCCATCTAACCCATTCGGCTAAATGGCCGTGCTCAACGTGGTACTCTAAGCTCTTAGCTGGGACTGACTTGATGTAACCCAGCAAATCGAGGCCGTTTCTCGCTACGTAGGGAAGCGGAACACCGTTACTCTCGTAAAATTGGAAAACTCTATCCCGGCTGACGCTCTTCACCCATGGCGATTCAAATAGATTAACTCCAATTGCTTCGAAAACCCTTCTTTCTAAATCTGATAAGACATCATTAAACGCTGTAAAGGCGTTAAACGGAGAAGGGTAAGGGCTAAAATAACTATGCACTTCCCCTGGTCCCCCTCCCTTCATACTCATATAATAGTAATGGTCGCTAATAGTCAGTAATCTCCAAAGTCTTAAGAAAGTAGGTGATCCAGAAACTTTAGCAGGGAGCTCAAGTGCACCCTCTCGAGCCAAGGCGAGAACTTGCATAGGATTGCCCACCCAAGCAGAAATATCTCTTTCTAGGTCAGCCCATGAGACCGGATCAACGACATCTATATAATCAACTGGTTCATAGCGGCTAATCACCTCGCTTGGCGTAGCAAAACTCAAACCCCATTTAATAACTTCACGAGGTAACCATTCAAAGAATTCAAATATCCCGGTTTCAAGTGGGAAGTGCTCGCCTATAGTTTCGTAGTCCATAAACACACATATAACCTGCCCGGACGTTGATGCTAGCCACGAAGAGTATTTCGCGGCCGTCAGCGGATACTGGTTCCAATCACGCGAAGTAAACCTAAAGCCTACATCATCACTTAGACGGTAGTTTCTAAACAACACTTTAATATCAACTCCCTTAGCTCGGTAAACATAATTTGGCGATCTCCAGCCTAACAGTTTCTCGCTCCCCTCAGTCACAACTGCATTGAACTCCAGCTTAGCTGCAAGCTTAGCTAGGTGGTTATCATATATAAGTTCTGTGTTTTCAAAGACCTTTGGCCAAACGCCAAGCAGATCTCTAACAGTTTTCCTATGTTCCTCGACCTGATCTATGAATTCGTCATCTCCGAGCATGAAAGCAAGAGAATGGTAATATGTCTGACCAAGGATTTCGCAGCGATTATGATTGGCTATATGCTTAAAAAGATCCAGTGTATCACGAGCCCAGCGTTCAGCCTGCTCTAAAAGGACTCCCGAAAAGCTGAATGAAACTCTAAACTCGCTGTATTCGTCTAGTAATTTTAAGAAAAGAGTTGTAGCCGGTTCATAGCATCGCGAAGCCACTCTTTGAAAAATTATTTTATTCAGTTCTTCGTCAAAATACATGCGTTCGAGGTCATCCGGCGCGAAGTCCTTTCCTTTAGAAATTACTTCATTCAGTTTATGCCTGAAAGCCATGTTAAGTCTGTAAGGTTGGTGTACCTCGAAGATTAGTACTATATCAGGCACGGAATACTACTCCTTTAGGTGCTATTATCTCTTTACTAGCTTCCAACGCTAACCATTTTGAGTACGCTAATCAGCTAATAGGCGTGCGGGTGTGGATTATAAGCTTTGAGTGTGGCGGTGTAGTCAAAGTAGGTGGTCTTGGGGAAGCAGTTCGAGGATATGCCGTAAGCTTGGCTGAGCGAGGGCATGACGTTCAAGTTTTAATGCCAAGCCATGGTGCAAAGGGGGAGCCGGAGTTCGACCTTGAAGGGTTTAAAGTTTATAAGCGTAAATTGGGTCAAGCTACTGTCCTCATGTTTTCAAATCCAGTGTTAGAGGAAGTAACTGTTTATTTTAACGGTCTTACAGAGGTTAAAGCTGCTAACTTAGCTAAAGCCGTCGCTAGCCTAGTAGAACATGAAGGTCCACCCGATGTAGTTCATTCAAATGATTGGCACGCCGTACCTGCAGGCATCGCGGCTCTCTCTACAGCTGAAACTCAAGGTCAAAGAACAGCTTTCATTTTTCACGTACATCTGTATATTCACAGGTGGGTTAGTTGGGATTACATTTTCTCCGAATGCTGCCTGAACCCGGATACGACCTTAAGAGGGTTAAAACTTGGTGAGGTATACCTACGCGCTAGCGGTGTGCTTGAAGCGATTGCAGCAATGGTAGCTGATAAGATAGTTACTGTTAGTAAATCATACGTTAATGAGGTTCTCGCTCCGACTATAGGATGGATTGCTGGAGATAAACTTACTCATGTTCATAACGGTACGGACTGGAGCCTTGAACAACTATATGAAGAGGTAAAGAAGCTACACGGTTCAAGCATCTGGCGTGAGTGTGAATCAGCTAGGCCTTCAAGGCGAATCCTAAGGAGGTACTTATTAACCCAAGCTTTAGCACAAGCTGAACCTGAAATTAGGGACCCGGCTTTTTACTGGCTTCCCCGGAAGGTTGAAGTTTTCCCCTCGGATGGCCCCTTAATATTAACTACTGGACGGGCCAGCTGGCAAAAGGGTTTTGACACATTGATATTTGCAGCTGACAGGCTCCGAGGGTTGATACCTAACCTCAGACTTTTACTATTACTGATCCCTGTAAGGGGTGAAGAGGGTCACTTAAACTGGCTTCTGAACGAAGCTACTCGGAGAGATTACGTTAGAGTAATAGTTGGCCATGCTAAAAATATCTACGCGCTAGCCCATTTAGGGGCAAACGCTTTCGCTGTACCAAGTAGGTGGGAACCCTTTGGTTTAACTGCTATCGAAGCCATGGCATCAGGGGTGCCAGTAGCAGCAAGCAGAGTGGGCGGGCTAAAGGAAACAGTTATCGATCTCAGGGAGAATCCATGGGGTACTGGTTACTTAGTGGAGCCTGAAAATCCGGAAGAACTAGCTAAAGCTTTGGCTTCCTTACTTTCGATTACAGCAAGGGATGATTTAACCGAGACTGGTGTACTCGAAAGCATAGAGAGTTTCTGCTTACCTTACCCCTCGCTTACTGGAGATGAGCTACGGAGAAGATGCATTAAAAGAGTTGATGCAGAGTTTAGGTGGAGCAAATCTGCTGAGAAAATGGAACAGGTTTACTTAAGTGTATTAAGCAGGTCAAGCTAAAGCTTCTTCAGTTCTATGCTAACTGCGCAAATGGGTAGAACCCAATTGGAAACGGTCATACCCAGGTTTAAAATCGACTCGCATGTTCTTCTCCCCTTCAACCTGGCACAAGATCCATAGGTAATTTATGCCAACCCCTGGCGATCCTACGTTAGGATGGTATCCTCTACAGATTACCACAGCGTCATAGTTCTTAACCATATACAAATCCGCGTTATTTTCATCTTCAACTATTTGTACTCCAAAACCGTCCTCTAAACCATAGTATACATACACCTCCAGCTTATCGTCATGTTTATGTGGTGGAAAACTAGTCCATTCGCCCGGAAAACCCTCCGTGTAACCGGCGAGTAGGCTGCAGCTAGGATCTTTTTCACCAATCGCCACGTAAACTTTTCGTCTGTACCCTTGCATACCGGTGATAACAGGCTGTATCTCTACAAATCTCCTAATTATTGACAAGCCCTTACTTTTTGCCACAGCTTCAGCCACCACTACTAGACATTCATTACTGTACAACTTAAGTTCGCTTGGACCCGACAAATATAGTGTATCTCTACAACCGATTTCTATGGATGCGCCATCAACATCAACATCGCACCGGCCCTTTAAGCAGGCTATAACCATCTCCCTGTTCTTAGCTAACTTATAACTCTCCGTACCGGTTAACAAAGCCCATTTGAACGTACATTTATGACAGGAATAAAGTTCAATTAAACCAGACGGCTCTTTCAATGCTTTAATGGCAATTGATCTAGGGCTCATACATTGACACTATTACTTGATATATTAAAAACACCTTCGAATATTAATCCTGCTAACGCTACATCAAAGGAATTTTAAATCTAGTAAGTTGAACATAACTTAAATTAGAGTGCGCTTTAACTCTTTCAGTTTTTCAGGTGTATTCTCATACTGTTAGATGCTTGCATACTCATAAACTTTCACAAAGTTACACAACGTATTTAGCTTGATAATGGGTTAGTTCACCGGGTTCAAGCCGTGAAACGTGAGTTCTTAGGCATCCTAGTAATCTACCTAATTCATTGTATACTTATTTCCGCAGAACCGAACGAGCTTAAACTGAATATCGTTGAAGTGGAATTAGGCATTATCCGCGATGGAGTATTCATACCGCTGCCGGAGAGGATTATTCCAGTTAACGAAGTATTCGCTACCCGAATAGCCGTTACAGTAGTGGGGCCGCTAAATACAAATTATAATATTTCGCTTACTATTGAAATCGTTCATCCGTTAGGTTTCACTGTAGTCAAGAGTGAGAAAACAGAAGAATCAATTCTAATTAGAGGAGCCGACAGGTGGGGCTTCAGCTTTGACTATAAGCTGGATAAAAGTCTCCCGACTGGGTACTATACATTAAAGGTGACGGCAAATGCCGGGGCTTCTACAAAAACAATGTCAAAGCTGTTTTTCATTCAAGGTTATACATCTCTGGAGAACTTCATTGAACTAACATACACTCTTGAATTAAAGGGTAGAGGTTTTGTTCGCACCTTAACTCTGGCATTACCAAGCGACCCCTCATTTCGCGCAACCATAGGACCTTTAATCTCACCAAAACCAGAGAAAATAGTTCACGATAGCTTTGGAAACGCTTATGCTTTTTTTGAAAACTTATCTATTGAAAATGACACGCTTAAGATAAACGTATGGCTCGCTGGTAGCCAGCGTTTAACCATTGTAGACACGGATGCACCTTTAATTTCCCCGATACCGGTAGATGTTACACGTTTCCTAGAACCTAGCACGTACATTGAGTCGAACCACCCTGACATAGTAGCACTTGCAATGAAACTAACGAATGGTGTTTCAACGTTTAAGGAAGCTCTTTCAAGGATTGCAGATTACGTATCGACTAACGTAAAGTACAGTGAAGAAATTAGCTCTTTACCGGGATTTGAAAAACTTGGAGCTCTTTGGACTTTACATGCCAGGAAAGGCATTTGTCTTCACATTTCTCGACTCTATGTAGCTTTAGCTAGAGCTGCTGGGATACCTGCTAGAGTGGTAGAAGGATTTTCAATTGAACCACCAGGTCTTAATGAAAGCAGGGTTTTACATGCTTACGTTGAAGCTTACATACCAGGTTATGGATGGATATTGATTGAACCGCAAAAACCAGGTACATATATTAGGGTTATCCCGCCCTCTCCCGGCTACCTCTTACTCGTGAGAGGCAAGGATGAAGAGGTCTCATACGAGGGTCCAGCGAAGAGAGCTTTAACATACGCTATAGAGTACGTAGGAGAGATCTCAGCAAGCTTTAGCTACACGGCGTCAATTCGTTCTATTACTTTACTTGGCGGGAAGCTCGACTTACATATTTCATCTCCGTCATATGCATTTTTCAACGATCAGCTTAACTTACCGATCGTAACCACTCCGCTTGGTGCGGTATGCGAGGTATTGGTCAGAAGTCCTTCTGGATTTACGTATTACGTTAATGAGTGCAGAATCTTTCAAATAGCATTAAATGAGACCGGAAATTGGCTTATTGATGTGTTCGCTTCGATGGACGGGTATCTACCATCCTTCAGTAGGGTATACTTAGAAGTAAAACCAAAGCCTATTAACCTTTCACTGGATATAGTTGACGCGAGAGTCTTAAGAAGCCCAAGGGTGATTGTGAAGACTCACCCTTCCTCAGCTGGAGTGGGAATAAAGGTATCAGCAAAAACCTGCTACGGTAGCATGAGCACTATCGTTCTAACTGGGTTAGAGGGGACAGGTGAGGTAAAGTTAGAGCCTCTTCTACTTCCCTGCGAGTTGATAATTGAGGCGTCGATAATATCTGAAGGGTACCAGCAAGCTACGCAGGTGAAACGACTATGGGTTTTACCTTCACCCGAGCTGATAGCTTGCATTACAACAGCTGTCTTAGCCACTATGATTTATTTTAGGCTCAAGAAACGCGAACACTCGTTTAAAAGCTAATCGAGCTAGCTCGCGGAACCACGCGTCAACGAAGTACAAGAAGACGAAATACACTATTGCGCCTATTCCAACTGCTAAAAATGCCTCCCTTATCCTTAGCGGATGAAGTATCCAGGCCACTGTAGACGATAGAAGCGCTGCTGCTGTAAAGCGTACGATGTTTTTAACAATTCTTGTAAACACGCTTTTCATGCTTAGCCAGTTAATCAGGATGAGAAATGCCAGGGTATCTGCTACGAGCCAAGAGGCGCGAGCGTATACGGCTGCATTTAATGAATCCTTCGTGAAAGCCAGCACACAAGCTACTCCACCGACTCCCAGTACAACCTTAGCAAACATGAGTGTTTGAATCTTAAAAATCCAGCTTTTATAAAGATCCTTTAGAGGGGCTCCCTCAATGTCAGCTCTTTCAAGACCTTGCAGTGTGTCAGAAAGAACTCCACTCATTGAGCCTATCATTGCTGAGAAAGCCGCTAATCTTAATACTTGCATCGCCGACGAGTACTCAGGTCTGAAAAGGTATAACAGGTTGGGTGCAAGCACTGTAGCTCCTATGGTGGTGGGAATCGCGAGAAGGAGAGTAAGCTTCAACGCCTCCTCTAACAAGGCGCTTGCATCAGGGTTTTTCTTAGTTATAAGAGCTGGGTACAGCCCCCTAGCTAGGAAATACGAGTAACTGATTAGATTCATATAAGGGTTTACAACAGTGTAGAAAGCTACTGAAATGTTAGAAGTCAAGGAGGAGAGCAATGCTACATCCAAACTCGCAATTAAGGGTGCTACTACGGAGGACACGTTAATTTGAGATAGCGTAATTACTCTTGCGGCAACTTGTCTGCTTGGTTTGTGCAATATTTCTCTTCTGGAGAAATACGCTAAAGAAACTCCTTGGACAACGTACCCTGCTAGTACGAGGGCCAGTGCTTTTTCTAGGGTGATTTCTCCACGCAATGCTAAGGGTACAGCTGCTATGAGCTTCCCACTTTCAAAGCAGATCTCAGATATGGCGGCACCTGAAGGGTTAAGCCCGTAAACAGACGAGTATAACGTGCTTACAATGTAAAGCATTGGAATATACGCTGCGGAGAGTAGCAAAGCGCTTTGCCTTACATTGAACGTACTGCTTAGCCAGCTGAGGGAAAGCGCATATAAAGAGGTGGAAATAGTCGCGAAGCATAAAGAGATAGTTAAACCAGTGGAGGTCGCCGACAGCTCCCCAGCAGCTCTAAGCCTCGTAATCCAATAATTAACGAAGGTAGCTGCCGTCGCATAGTTTAGCAAATTAGAAATTACACTCCAAGCTCCATAATCATCCACCGAGAGGTTGCGGGTCACTACTAAGATGAATAACGAGCCTACCAGTACACTGTATAGTTTTGAAGCATAGAAGAGTAAGCCTACACGTCGTACACTCAGGATAACCACCCTTGTAGCTTGCAGAGTAGAAGCGCGGCAGCGGTTTTCAAGTCGCAAGTTGTACTATCTAGCTGGTTTAAGTACCAGTCCGGGCTGACTTCTACTACTTCCAGTATTTCACTGGACTCTGGGCGAGGAGCCAGCTTAGAGAGACCACGAGCCGCAAATACATGCATAACTTCATCACTGTACCCAGGTGTGGCGTAAAGCGAAGCGATTTTGACTAAAACCTCAGCAGTAAAGCCTGTTTCTTCTTCAAGCTCCCTTCTAGCAGCCGAGCTTACCTGCTCCCCGCTTTCCACTTTACCGGCCGGAACTTCAAGCACCCACCCACTCACTGCAGCTCTCCACTGTTTAACCATTACTACCCTATTTGGGTTGATTATTGGTACGATGACAACAGCTTCTCCAAAGCGTACAACATCCTTCTCGAATAGTTCACATTTATACTCTACTAAACGGCTGTATAGTTTAACCCTTCGCCCCTCAGCTAATAGTTTTTCCGAAACAATGCGTGGTTCGTCTTGCATGTACTCGGTGTATTCTACAAGGTTTAATTACTTGCGCCCCAGCGCTAGGATATGTGGCTCAAAACCAGCCTGTTTAAAGGCTTCAGCCACATACATGACACATTCATCAATTCCTCCATCGAAACGAAGAAGATGGGAAGTGCACCGAGCCTTGCAGTCAGTATTGCCGAATCCCTTCACACAGTGTTTAAAACCCAGTAATTCTAATTGTGGGGTGAGTGGACATTCAGTCGATATGTTAAACGAAAATACAATATAGTGTATAGCAACCGATTTTGTAGTCAGATGATCTATATGCCATCTTACCTTTTTATTTAACTTTAAGTGTCTTGAAATCCTCGCTGCCAAGCCTCCTGGACCCCTAGCAGAGCCTATGTAAACATAGCATCCGGGTCTGAGTCTCAACTCGAATCTACGTGTTTTCAACTCGATTTCATTCAGAACAATTATGACTAACGCGTATACACCGGGAACTACTGGCAACTCAACTTTTAAGCGTGAAGACTTCAAGTTTAACCATGCCCCCTGCAACTTCAACAGCCTCCTTGACTAGTTGAATTACAACCCCTGAATATTCTATTAAAAATAAGTTAGCCTTACCTTTACTTGGTTCGAGCAATAGCGTGCCAATAAGCCTGCCGTTATACCCTAAAAGGAATTCGTAAGCATGCCACCTCACGTAGAAACCCCGCTTCCTTAATTCTTGTACTAGGGCTAGCCTCGACTTCAATGTTGAAAGCATGGAAATTAATGCCTCTCACAGGTTTTATACTTTTTATCTCTCAAGTTATCTAGTATTCAACCAAGCTTTACAGTTAGTTCATGTTATGTTATAATTTTATTAGCAGCTCCTTCACAGATTGAATGATGGGCTGGATACCGTTTGATCGATACGTTACAAGCCACGTGGGTAGTTTACCCTCGGAGTATTCTGAAGAAAACTTTGAAAGATGTTTCAAAGATCTCGTTGATGTTGGTTTAGACGTGCCACCTATACCTCAGCTAAGGGATTTTATATTCATGTACCTTAATCCACTTGTCGAGGCAGGTGTTCTAAGAGTAGATGGCGAACTATATAAAGCGGATTTAAAGATGATCGATGAAATAGCTAGTATCACTCCAGTTCTCAGCGAGTTAAAAAGAGCTTCTGAAATAACTGAGCACTTTCAAATCAAGTGGTTGAGAGTTCCTATTACAGGGGCTTTTACCCTGGCCTCGCGAATTTATCTGGAAGATCCGGCTAAGGGCTTAAAAAGCACAGTGCTTGCTAAACCAGAGCTTGTAGCGCCTCTATCCGAGTATGTATCAAAGGTTGTAGCCGAAGCTTCTAGATTAAAGGGATCAGTGATCGTAATAGATGAGCCAGTTCTCGGAAATATCGTCGGACCTCGCGTAATACTTTTTGGCTATAAGGGGGAGGAGATACTAGAGGTATATAATACAGAGTTAAGGCCAGCACAGGGTCATGTCACTGCAACTCATATATGTGGCCAAGTAAGCGAACGTCTTCTAGACATTCTGGCAGAATCTGAACGGCTCAACTTCCTTAATCACGAATTCCACGATACTCAGGTAAATCTAGCATTACCTTGGCGAAAGCTACTGGAGAGAAGTGATAAAATCTTAAGCCCGGGGGTATTCAGTACTAAGAGGAGAGAAGTAGAGAGCGTTGATGAAATAATTAATTTATCTAGAAAAATTATCGAAAAAGTTGGGGGAGAGTATGTAAACCTTTTCACAGGTGATTGCGGGCTAAGGGGGTTGAAAGGGACTTTAGGTGCTTATGATATTGCTTTGAAGAAGCTTAGGAATCTCGTTAGCGCGGTGGACGCACTTAACCGTACGCGCTTAAAATGACTGGGAAGTCTCCACAGAAAGGTAACCCGCGTATAGAAATTAACGTTATGCTGGCTTAATTCTATTTCGAGACGTTCGTTAAGCAAGATAATTAACTCAAAAAATTTATAAATTGTTATAAGGAACTGTTTTTAATTAACCTTTTTAACCCTATATATGTGACATACATATGGTTTTGAAGGTGGCTTTAGATACAGATATAGGTGATGACATCGATGACGCTTTTGCGATTGCTTTAGCATGCCTTTCACCCGAGCTAGATTTAGTAGCTGTAACGACGGTGTACGGGGATGTAAAGAAGCGTGCTATTCTTGCTGCCCGACTTCTTAGATCTTTGGGTAAGGAGAATATACCAGTTGCATGTGGGGCTTCTCAACCTTTGTTAAACCCTAAGCCAGATAAGCCACCGCTCTACTACTTTCCTTCGGAAACAGATAATAGGTATACAAATATCGTGAGTAAACATGCGGTTGACCTGCTGGAGGAACTAGTTGAAGATGAGAAAATCGATGCAATTATCTCTGTAGGTCCTTTAACCAATGTAGCTCTGTTTTACCTTAAGCGTCCCGATCTTGTTAACCGGGTGAGGCTGTTTTCTATGTGTGGAGCTTTCTTCATAAATACAAGCGAATATAACATCAAGTGCGATCCTGAAGCCGCAAGTATAGTGCTTAACGCTGGCTTTAAGAAAACGCTTGTAGGTTTAGATGTAACCCTTAAATGTTCAATAAACCAGGAAATGTTAAATGCTCTACGTTTCTCACAGAAGGATTATGGAAAAACATTGTGGTCATATACTGAAACATGGATGAAACAGAGTGGGCATCTTCCAATACTTCATGATCCACTTGCAGTTGCCGTTACGTTTAAGCCAGAGATCGTGGAGACCGTGAAAGCCCACGTAAAGGTTGAAACATCAGGCCAATTTACACGGGGATACACAACGTTAACTAGCGGGGAGCCTAATGCAGAAATTTGTAAAGAAGTCGATGTACAGAGTTTCATGGAACTAATTTCGGAGAGGCTGTTAAGTTAAGCAATATATATGTAGCAATCTAGATTTAATTAACGCGCTAAGTAAGGTTGCTATGGCATTCAGCTAGATCTAAGGGGTCAAACTCGCTTACGGGTTTACTTCAGAGTGAGTTTTAAGTCAATTAAAATAACTAGTAGTATTATGACTAGTAGCCTTTAATAATATTTCGGACAAAATTTATATAAATACTAACAAAAATATCTTCTATGGAAACCCAAGCAGGCGTAGAGGTAAAAAGCAAATTATCTTTACAGCTTTTCGCTTCACTTGTACTCTTCGGAGCATTCATTGGGATTACAGGTGTTCTTACAACACCTTTTGTTCCGGGCTGGCTCGGATGGTCCACGCTTCTGGCTCCAACCTCAGCACCACTAGTTATCCTTTTTATACTTCTCTTGCTTGCCCGGTTTACCGGTATCTCTATTTCTTCGCAGAAGCTTGCCCTGTTATTCACGGCTTCCGCAATGGGTGTAGCTTTCTGCTACAGTTGGGTTCCATACGGTATAATACACAACTCGGCAGCTTTAAGACAGAACCAGTATAATTGGCATCCGACGAATTGGGCTGTTCCAAATTACTGGGTTTTCGGTCCAATAGTTTCTGATCCAGCGGAAATGACTCCAATTACTACGGGAGGCCCAGTCCCATTGGATAAATGG
>JAWCCZ010000009.1:0-8947 GCA_038861545.1 Thermofilaceae archaeon
GATCGACTTGTCTATGTACCTCCACCCGATAAAACAGCGAGACTCGAAATACTAAAAGTCCATACAAAGAGAATGCCACTAGCAGAAGACGTCGACCTAGAACGCTTAGCAGAAGCAACAGAGGGTTATACCGGTGCAGACCTAGCTAACCTGTGTAGGGAAGCTGCAATTCTAACCTTAAGGGAAGCTGGAAAACCCGTTAAAGTGCAAATGAAATACTTCTTAAAGGCACTTGAAACCATACGATCTAGCGTCTCGAAAGAGGACCTAGAAAAATATAAGCGAATAGCTGAAGAGTTTAAGCGTATACTAGCTTAGATAGATGAGTTTAGCTTATTTGTCAGAGTTTAAAATTATCATAGTGGTGAAGGTTGGCTAGATTTGCCGGAATAAACCTTAAATCTGGATGGGGGTTAAGTAGTGAAATAGAAGTAATTTCGCCCCGCTTATGTGAAACAGCTATTAAGAACGGGGCCTCAATAATCTTTACTCCTACTATTACCGCAAAAGATCCTCTTGATCATCCAGAATATTACTACCCTAGGTTTAATCTGCTCTCAGATGGCCCCCAAGGACCAATAATTATAACGCGTCCTCTTTCCTCACATGAAAGTGAGATTGATTCAATCCTGGTCCAAAAAAACGACGCAGTAAAAGTTGCATCTATCGCTGCAGGCGACTTTAAAACATTACTTGAGTTACTTGATAAATATGAAAGAAAAGCGCATATAATAGAATTTGATTTAATGGCTTCTTGTCTGCTAGCAAAGAGAAATTACATATATATAGCGGAGCTTGCTGGAGAACTCAAACATGTTACAAAACTTCCACTTTCCGTGAAAATACCACTCACAATTGCTCAACTGATCGATATCACACTTTTCGTGGAAGAAAACAATATTGATGCCCTAGTAGTCTCACCAAACCTTGTTTATGCCATAGGTGACCATTATTTCAGAATACATTCGCCTTTCTTTTCAACTGCAGCTTTAGTTAGCGTAGCTGAGGTTCTACATGAAATTAACGTAAACGTTGCATTTGTAACAAGAACTGATGTAAAAGATCTTGAAAGTTTAATCCCCATTAGGCTTTACGACGTAACTTATGCCTACGAAAACATAGGAGTTAAAGGAATTGGATGGAGAAATATTCCCCTTTCCTGGAAACCAATAAGCAGGAAACTGAAAATTTTTGCGCGTGAAGCTGTGGATGTGTGCCCTTACGGCCTAATTATAAGCCAAGGGTTTGTAGAAGGATGTAACTATTGTGGTGTATGTATAGACCTAAGCGCTCCCGGACTTGTGAAACTAGCATCATATATTACACCTCAATAAGTAAGAAATTTTTAGACCTGTTAAGTTGCAGAGTGTTACATGGATTTGAAAAGCTTTCAGCGTGGAGCACGAATGACTTTCACCTTACCTAAGTTCAAAACAATCATAATATTAGACTTGATCTTAATCCCCCTAACAATCTTAGCCGGATGCAGTATTATTTACCTTGCATATGTTTTAATTATATTACCCACACTATCATTATTAGCAGCACGACCATACGTAAACCTTCGCCGAGCATATGGATTAACTCCAGCCTTCTTGGCGTGGGGTGCCTTAACATCTTGTATTACGGGATATACTCCCTTAACTTTAATACCTCCATCTCTTCTGCTTGTGATACCCATCCGCTTCCTAAAAGACTCGGTTCCCAGAAGTTATGCTCTAACGCTTACAGCATTATTGCTACTTGTACTGGATAGGGGGACCCAATACTTGCCGCTTGCATTAATTTTACTCATTATAACTTTTGGTCTGGTCGAGGGATATACTGTATGGTTAAAAAGAAAGATGAAAAGTGTAGGGGGTACCAGAATACTTCAAGCTTACTTCGACTATGCATTAATGCATGATAAAACATCCTTAGAGGAGATTTTCACCTCCACAGGCGTTAAGAGGAGTGTTCCCGTTTATGTGATAGACCTCTTAGTTGATAGCCGCCCATGGTCCTATATTATCATCCCTCACATACATCCAGGTCCTTACGGCAATCTCGGTAGCAGTGAACTTCCCTACTTACTCTCAGTAAAGATTCGCGAAAAGGATATCCTACCAGTTATACTTCATGGAGCTTCTACACATGAGGAAGATCTGGCAAACAGTCATTACGTAGGGGAACTAGCGGAATCCCTATTAAATGGTGAAGGTACTCTGCTTTGTGAGGGTTACCTGTTGGGTATTGGAGCCGCCGAAGTTGAGGGGTTCAGAGCTCATGCATTAAGTTTCGATAAGAAAGTTTCAGTGGTTATTGTGGAACGTGTAAACACGGGAATGGAAGATTTGCCTTTAGCTCTAACCTACTACCTTGATAAAATTATACTAGTGGATGCGCATAACAACTACTCAGACGATGCAGTGAGTCCCTCTCCACTGGATTCACTAAGTTCATCCATATGGGAAGCATGTAGAATAGCTTCACAGATTGCTGATAACAACTTGACTGATGGATGGCGGATATCAACCATGTTTTCACATCAACGGTATGATGATGAGATCGGGCGTGCCGGCATTTCTATACTCACTTTATCAAATGAAAAGGAAAACTTCCTTTTAATCGCATTTGATTCAAATAATATGCGTCGGGAATTCAGGGATATCCTTTATCATTACTTTGCTGATAAGTGGAGATATATAATCACTGTAACAACAGATACACATGAACTTACTGGAATACGGGCAGGATTTACCTATAAGCCCTTAGGTACCACTACATACCCCTTAACTCTTATTTCGGATATCGAGGAAAAACTGGCTGCTCATGCATCGATATCGCGCCCTCTAAAGTATAGAGTTCGGAAACTCTTGTTTGAGAGTGTTTTCCTTAATAGAGATCTTCTAGTACAGCTCTCGATTATTATGAAAGATGGTATAAAGTATGCATTATTGCTACTACTATATAATTTTATACTCTTTATGACACTACCTCTAATACAGATATTCCTATGAAAAACTGACACACCCCTCGTTTTCCTATGGAGTAATTAAATAAGAATAACTGTTACAGAAATTGGTTAATGAATGTAATTGTTTATCCTGTGTTTTCCAATTGATACAGTGGAAACTAGGGGGGAGCGAGACTTTCTACATAGAATTTTCATTTATACTATAAAACTGTATAAAGTGCGTGTTGCAAGTTGATAGTAGAACCCCCCTATTTCCATTGGAGTAAGTGGAAGTTGACCTTTTCCGATTAAATTTATGATAAAACAGTATATATCAAGATTTCCATGAATAAAAATGCATTTTAGTCTCTTTTTTGGTATAAAGTCATGAAAAATCGTTATATGTTTTCCCAGGAGGCTTATTTTTAAACGGTACCGTCTTAAACTATCTTTTCTCTACTTACTATAGGTTATGGCCCCGAAAGTGAAAATTGAAGACGTACTTCCAAGCGGTGAGAAAATATCGATTGTACTTGAAGGTCCTAGAGTATCTAAGACTAGAATCTTACAAGTTCTAGATATGATAGATCTCATGGGTGGTGGAGCAGTAACGAATAATGAGCGTCAATCTTTGAAAGACAAAGTTTGGGAAATTGTTCTGGAAAAATTCGGGAACGATGAATGGTTTACCTTAAAGGATGCCTATCGCATCATACGGAATTATGAACCTGAAATAGAGATAACCACAGTTGCATCGTATCTCGCTAGGTTAGTTAACGAGGGTAAACTGCTTAAAAAAGGGCATAAGCCAGCTACATTGTATAGAATTCGTGGAGTGGTGGCGAAGTCCTAGCTTTTTTCACGTAAACTGGAATAGAACCGCATTACATCACTTTTTGTTACAATGCCGATCACATTATATTCATCCACAACTAAAACTGCAGGAATATCGGATCGAAGTAGCTTTACAACACTACTCAGTTTCGTTCTCTTAGAAACCATTGGAAGTGGATCGGACATTACATCAATAGCTTTTAGACGAGCGGCTTTTTCACGCTTCTTCAGAAATGCTTCGACAACGTCTCTTTCATGCACTGTTCCGACAACATTGTTATTTCGGTCGAAAACTGGAACTTGTGAAATGCCGTTATTCCACATAACCTCGACGATATAATCCAAAGGATCTTGTGTTTTTACCCCGATGACCGGGTAGTGCATAACATTCTCTATAGCAACTTCCTCCTCTACATACTCTTTAAGGGCACTATAAATTTTCATGAGGGTTGATACGCGAGGATTTACTGACCCCTTTTCAATCCGAGCAATTAATGATTGACTAACTCCTGCTCTCCTCGCCAACTCTGTTTGGGTCAATTTAGCCTTTCTCCGGAGGGCTTTAAGTTCATCAGGGTTAAGCATAATGTCCATAAGTTCCACTACCTAGAATGTTTTTCATTCATCTAAGCTTTTTGTTAATATGTTTAGGTAGTGCTATTATTGATGTAAAGGTTAGCAGGTATAAAAAACCATGATGGGGCCGCCGGGATTTGAACCCGGGACCACGCGGGCCCAAGCCGCGCATCCTGCCAAGCTGGACTACGGCCCCCGAAGTAGGGTGTGAAAGCGGGCGTAATTAGTTTAGCGGATGTTTAGGGTTTCCCCCTCCTGCGGATATACTACATCTAGATCAAAATTTTCTCGCACCCATTCAGCGAATTTCTGACCTATCTGGAAGTCACTATGAACTAAGATCAGTTTAGTGCGGGAATCAAGAGACTCAACAACTTTACTAAGTTCACCTCGACCGCAATGCGATGAGAAATCAAACCATTCTAATCTAGCTTTGACTCTCTTATTTATAGTATCATGATTGAAGAAGCCGGTTTCAAGTATTCGGCGCGCAGGAGTTTCATGCATTAAATAACTAACGAAAAACACACCGCTATTTTGGTCCTCTAATACATGCTTCATGTATTGTACAGAAGCACCGCCTTTTAACATTGCGGCTGGCGAGATTATCACGGAAGGAGTCTGGAGAGCTTTTTTCCGATCTTTAGGGCTTGTAACATGATGTGCACTTTTACATGCTTTTTTATAAAGGTCTGGATCCCGAAGGCTATGAGCATTTTCTAACAAGATAGTGTTAACCCTTCGAGCCATGCCATCTATATATATTGGGTACTTAATGTCATGTTTAACCAGCATGCAGAGTATTTCCTGCGACCTAGCCACTGCGAATGCCGGTATAAGTACTTTACCGCCCGACTCAAGTACTTCAATAACACGCTCTACGAATTCACGCTCCACTACTTCACGCGGGGGATGATCGAAACCAGCATATGTGGCTTCCATTATAACAATGTCAGCATTTTTAAATGGTTCAATACTGGCGCCACTTAATAGATGAGTATCTATAATATTAAAGTCACCAGTGTACAGTAACCGACAAGTATCTGTTTCTAGGTCTACCATAACGCTGCCTGGGATATGCCCGGCATTCCAAAAACGGATAGATATTTTCTCCCCCTCTAATACCTCTTCTAACTCTAAGGGCAACGCGTTTTCCCTCATTTTTTCTAAGTCGCCAGTATCATAGGGGACGTAGTACTTGGATAGCTTAAGGAAATCATTGACGAGTAGATCAGTCAAAGCTAGAGTTAGTTGCGTTGTGAGTAATTTTGGTTGGGATGATACATACAATAGCGGAGCAGCGCCGCTGTGATCCAAATGTGCATGTGTGATAAGGGTAGCCGCAACCTCTCTTGGACGTACATGTAATGGGAATTCCGGCTCTTTTCCGCTGATGTCAACTCCATAATCCAGTAAAACTTTAAAGTCATTCTCCTCTACCAGTAATGCACTTTTACCAACCTTTCGTGCCCCGCCCAGTACCTTTAGTCTCAGCATTCTAAATACCTGACGGAGCCCTTGTTAGGGGTTTAAAAACATGTGGTTTATCTCCAATTAATTCGTCGAGTATGGATGTTATATTAGGAGTAGACCATAAGAAGAACACCGGATACGGTGGCACCGAGTATGAACGAGCACCGAATGCCTCAAATGGAATTGAAAGATGTCGATATGATGCTGGGCTTTGGAAGTATAATCCAGGTTCCAGTAGTGGTGGTAAAAGTTTAATGTTTTTTTTAAGGGTTTTGGACCTGTAGCCACATTTATCACATCTATAACCTTTGCATTTACCTAGGGAAGTTGTTTTATGTCCACAACAGGGGCATCTCGGATTTTCTGAGACAAGGATAGGAAGAGGCTTTATCACACGTATATACTCAACATTAAGAGTTAATCCTTCAATGCGCGGAACAGCTCCCCCGCCAACTTCTATTAAGTCGCCTTTCCTCAACCGTTTAGCAATACGTGTTAGCTTACCACTTTCTCTATAAACAGCGCAGGATAACTCACTGGTAAGGTCTTGGAGTCGAAAGATTACATGTCCTCCTCGGAGTATACGCGGGTTTTCCACAATTCTTCCACGAACCCTAACTGAATCATATGCTCTTACATGGGATATTTTTTTAAGGGTTAATAGGTGCTGACCAGTTCCCTGGTTGGTTTTATATATAACCGCGATTATCGCACTTAACAACTCAGCAACTCGTTTTATAATTGAGGATAAGAGGATAGGATTTGTGGATCTTAGTCCGACAATAACAGGATCCGGCCCATGGGGTACCGCTATCACTCTTCTTTTTTCATAGTCTATATTAGCATGTATAGTAGGTCTGAGCAATATATCAATAACCTTGACTAGGTCCTCTGCCCCTATTCTTTCATACTTGTTCTTAGGCGACCTGTATAGAACAAGTTCATAGGTGTATCTTGAGATTCCGCATGCGCCTATGCTAGCGGCAGCGCCAACTATACCTCTTTGTTTTTCTCCTCCAATAATTTTAGCATTTGATGATTCGAGAAGTTTCTCTACCAACGAGGGGGAGACAATCTCTCTTAGACTTCTTTCATATAATATTCTAAATTCATCAATTGGATCGGTGACTATTACCACCGTTGGATCACTTTTACCATGCTTTTCAGAAAAGATGTTTAGATATGACTGTAAAATATCGGTGATAGCTTCTACTTTATCCACGGTAACTTCAAGATGTAGTGATACGGCACCGTTTCCCCTCGTTTTAAAAGGCACGTTAGGATTTAACCTGACTAGATACGGGAAATCAATGAATTTTAACCCTTCTCTCACGAAGTGCTCCACTAAAATCGCCCCCAAGAAAGTAGTGCACATACCACTGGGGCTGTCTGTATCATCAATTCCAATATGTAAAGCTTTTTTTCGTGTTTTAGTTTTACTATCTTTCAAACCCCTCTACCGCAACCATTGTAAGTGTAGACCTAACTTTCTCAAGCTTCCTTATCTTATTAGTTATTATATCTTTTAGATCTTCTTGCTTATTTACCGCGACTTTCACTACTAAGTCATAAACACCGTAAACAATATACGCTTCAATAACTTCCGGGAGTTCCTTCAATTTATCAAGGATCTCCTTCTCAGCACCAACATCCGTACTTATAAGTACGAAAGCCGCCGGCATCCACCTCTATTATAGTAGAGGATTATTTAAGCTTGAGCGGTCAGCCGGCAGTAGCCCGCCTTCTGTTTTAAGCGGGATTCGCCTTTGGACCTACTCGGACCTCGTTACGGCAACTCATGGGTCCTATTAGGCCCTAATCCCGTGGGACGGTCGTTTCACCCTCCTCCACCCCCTTCTAGGCGAGAAAGCCCTCGTTACCGAAGGCTTGAATCACCTCATCTTCATTGGTGGTGGAGGGGTCTCGTTTCTGGACCGTAGCCTGGGGATTCCCCCCACCGCTTTACAGCGGCACAGGACCGTAGATTTGGCGGAGCTTCCTCAGACCCCTCGTCACCGAAGGGGTCCGACGCCCGCTCACCGGCTGACCGCATTTTAAGTAGTGTGGAAGTAAACGTAAAAAGATTACGCTTGATGGATACTTTAATTAACATGCTCTTAGTAAGTTTCTACGCCCGGCGGGAAGCCCCAGGGGGCTGCCCCTCCCCACGCCGCAAACGGGGCATATGGCGGGGGGCGTTAACCTCGGGAGGTGTGTGCGTATGGCGCCGATGCGGTGCCCGCTGCGGCCGTGAAACTCGGTCCCTGCGGGCGGCTGTTAGTGGTAGACTCCTCGGAAGAGGGGTTGAACCACTGACCGCTGAACCGGGTTAGGCCCGGAAGGGAGCGGCCCTAAAGCGGGGTGGTCGCGTTGTAGGGAGTGCCGAGCCGAGCTGCATGGTATCTGCTAAGCGCCTATATGCATGCTCTCTCGGGGGAAGCCGCCGGGCTCTTAATAGAAAAGTATTTAATTTGAATAAAATTTTCAAAAAACTAAAATAAAAATTTTAATCAAATTCAGGCATCTTTTCTGGTTCTTTTTCTTTCTTTTCCTCGAGTTTAGAGGCGGCTATGACATCATCGATTCTAAGTATCATTGCGGTAGCTTCCGTAGCTGCTTTTAATGCTTGTAGCTTAACTACTAGTGGTTCGACAACACCTTGAGACCACATATCAGAAACTTTTCCCTCAAACACATCCACACCATATTTCCAACCGTCAGGCTGTGAGTGAGCCGCACTCAACTCTGCCATAATATCGATCGGATCAAGACCTGAATTTTCAGCTAGGGTTCTGGGGATTGTTTCTAATGCGTTAGCATATGCCTCGATTGCTAGTTGCTCCCTACCCCCAACTCCTGCAGCGAATTTCCTCAATTCTTTGCTTACTTCCGCCTCAGGGGCGCCGCCCCCAGGGAGAATATAAGGATCTTCAATAACATCCGCAACTACACTTAATGCATCTACAAGGTTCCTTTCGGCTTCATCTACAGCTCTTTCTAGCCCTCCTCTTACTAGTATGCTGACTGCTCTGGGGTTGGGGCAGCCTTCAACGAAGACCATTTTCTCATCTGCGATTTTTCTTTCTTCAACTAGTTCAGCGTACCCGAGTACTTCAGGTGAAACTTCCT
>JAWCCZ010000010.1:0-7552 GCA_038861545.1 Thermofilaceae archaeon
GCACAACGCCGTGCTCTGCACGGCTGCGAGCCTGCCAGATGGGAGTGTTGAGGTGAACGGCAAGGTGGTCGGCGTGGGCTACGTGCTGAAGCGCGAGTTCCTCGGTGAAGCGGCTGAGAGGCTTGAGGAGCACCTCAGGCTCAGCGATGAAGCTCTTCTCTCAGGCGGTATGGGCAGGCAGGAGGTGCTCCGGGAGCACGCGGAGCGGGGGTTGAAGCTGCTCCTCGAGCTCGTGTACCTTGAGCCCGGCCTAGCTGAGGAAAGGGTGGATTTTGAGAAGCTGGCGAGCCTGGAGCTCGCTTTGAGGGTACCGCACTCCTCAAGGCATACTTGGTCGATCCTGCAGCGGTCCAGGAAGGCCTGCATCGTTTTCCTCCAACCTCCATCGATCAGCTACGAAGTAAGGGGCACAGTGTCCATCCACGAGGGTGACGAGTACTGGCGTCTCGTGAACCTGGTTCACGACGCCTTCCACTACACCCCGCCCGAGAGGCGCTCCCTAAGGCCCGCGTACATCTTCCACGTGGAGGAAGTTTACGATAACGGTGCTACACCAGGGGGTTTCGGGAGGAAGCTAGCTTAGGCCGCTTAAGACGCTTTAGAGTAAGATGTAACATGCTAAGCAATCTTCACGATGGATGTTTATTCGAGAGCGCCTTGAATATGTTAACTGGAATTGTTGAAGCGTAGACAGCTTCTACGTAATTGCTTAAGGGAAACCTTTGGTGAAAACTTAGGCTTTGTGCAACTTAAATTTGCCAGGACACTTCTTTATTGGTGTCTCTCTGCTCCTATGTCAAAGTCGCATTGGCTGAGCAAAACGATTCATGACAGCGGTAAAGCCCAGGTGTGCAATGGGTCTACCGTCAGTGATACCTAGAATTACGGTAAAACGGTAAAAAGGAGTCTTCGAGGGGTTAAAGCAGTGAGGGTGCTAACATGAGGAGCGCCTCTACCGGAAGTAGCTTCTTCGCTGCGTCGAGCACCAGGCTTAGCGTATTCATGATGACTACCTCGAACGTGGATGCTTTCTCGCTTTCGATGATCAATTGTGCTTTATCATAACCCTATTGTCGGCAAGCCTTAGTACTATCTTTCCTCGCTGACTCAATGTCCAGTTTTAAGGAGCTAGCGGACAAAACTGTGCACGTTAAGCCACTGTTGACGGTTAACTCCACTCCTCCCGTTTTTGTCGTGTGAAAGCGGGTGTTCTCCTCTGGAGAACTATCAGCGCGCTTTGAAATGTAGAGTAGTTCTCTACGATGCGTTAAGACCATTCTCATAACACTTTTTTCTTCTCAATAGGATTGATTAGAGGACTGAATCTGAAGTGATGAAAACTTAACGCTAGTAGAGTAGACTGAAGATTCAAGGAAAAACTTTAATACAAGGGTCACAGGACACACTATCTACGGGCTATGAACCCTTCCTCGAGTGAGAAAATAAAAGCTAGATTTATAGGAACTGGAACACTAATTTTAGGAGATGTCACGATAGAGGAAAACTGCTGGATAGGACACTACTGCCTGCTTGACGGGCTTAATGCCCCCCTAATAATAAAGAAGAATAGCGTCGTGGCAAGTTTTGCCGCGATATATACACACAATACCATGTGGAGAGACATCGGAATAGGTGAAAAAATAGTTGCTAAGGTTATAGTGGGGGAGAACGTACACATAGGGCACGGAGCAGTCATAGTCCCGAAGAGACCCAAAGAAATAGTGATAGGTAATAACACAATAATACACGCGAACGCTGTAGTCAGCGATAGTATTCCGCCTTGGCATATATACACGCGTGACGGAAAATGCCTTCCAATTAAAAAAGGAAAAGAAAATGTCTGAAAAAGAATATTATCTCGAAGGCAATATCCTAGTAACGGGAGGAGCAGGGTTCATAGGTAGCAATTTGACCAGAAAGTTAGTGAATGTAACTATTGGAAACATAGTTGTAATCGATAATCTAGCACTGAAAGCCATAGGTGGGAGGCAGTACGGCTTGATGCTGTTAAAGGACATACCTGAGAATAAGTACAAGTTAATAGTAGAAGATGCCAGCAACTTTAGTAAGATGAAAGAAATAATTAGAAAAGAAAATATAAGCATCGTTTTTAACTTAGCTATATTACCCCTCCCCTTAGCGCTAAAGAAACCAAAATATGTATTCGATAAGAATACGAGAATAGCTTCAACATTAGCTGAATTACTAAGGAAAGAGTATTACGACGTGCTAATACACTTCTCATCCTCAGAGGTTTATGGATCGGCGAAGTACGTACCCATGGACGAAAACCACCCTCTAGAACCATCCACAGCGTACGGAGCCAGCAAAGCGGCGCAGGATTTGCTGCTGCTGTCTTACTATATGACCTATGGGGTAGACGTCAGAATAATAAGGCCTTTTAATAACATCGGGCCGGCCCAAAACGATTTTTCGTACTCCGCTGTTGTCCCTAGGACGATAAGAAGAATACTAGAGGGGAAGGCACCAGAAATCTATGGTGATGGACTACAGACGCGGGACTTCATTTACGTTGAAGATACCTGCGAAGCTGCAATAAGAATGGCTAAATTAAGCCACCTAAAGGGACAAGTGGTAAATATAGCGAGTGGCAGGGAGACTAAGATAAAGGATCTCATCATGAAAATCTGTGAAATGATGAACTACAGTGGGAGGATCACCTACAGACCCCCTCGCCCTGGCGATATAAGAAGGCATTTTGCATCCATAGCTAAAGCTAATGAGCTCCTGCAGTTTAGACCCAAGTATAGTTTGGAGGAGGCTCTAGCAAAGACAATAGATTTTTATAAAAGCGTTTATAAAAACCGTTGAAGGTGAGGATTCTGATGATGAAGTATAGATACCCTCTTATTAAACCAGAGTTAGATGAAGAGGAACTACAGGAGATTCGAAAAGTTTTCAAGAGCGGGTGGTTAACCCAGGGTCCCTTCGTAGAGGAGTTTGAACGTAGGATAGCTAACTATGTGAAAGCCAAGTACGCTGTCGCTGTAACTTCTTGCACGACTGCATTGTACTTATCCATTAAGGCACTAGGGCTTAAAAATAAGATTATCGTCCCAGATTTTACTTTCCCGGCTACCGGGAACGTTGTCGTTGAGGCCGGAGCTGATCTGGTACTAGCCGATGTCAACGAGGAAAACTACGGGTTAGACTTCGAATTAGTTAAAAGGAATTTGAATAGTAGTGTCTCCGCAGTAATAGTCGTACATCCTTTCGGTTATCCACTAGATTTGAAACCGTTAATGGAGCTCTCGAAGGAGGAGGGGTTCTATGTGATTGAGGATGCAGCCACGGCTTTGGGGAGCATACGTGAGGGTCGTCACGCTGGGAATATGGGGCACATGGGGTGTTACAGCTTTCATCCCAGGAAGCTCCTTACTACAGGGGAAGGGGGGATGATAGTCCTCAACGACGAGGAGATTTATGAGAGATTGCTCATGCTTAGGAATCACGGTAGGGATAAGCACGGTAGATTCGTTGTACACTCCCTCAACTTTAGGATGCCAGACATACTGGCTGCTATAGGTATAGTCCAGCTTGAGAAGCTGGAGGCAACCATAGAGAGACGGAGGAAGTTGGCGAGCATCTACAACAGCTTATTCAGGGATATCTTACCTCAGCTGAAGACACCCAAGGAGGATGCTAACTGCAGATCCACTTACCAATCCTACGTGGTTGGTTTACCCCAAGAATATGCTGATCGTCAAGCAACTATTATTGATAAACTGAGGAAGGACGGGATAGAGGCTCAAATAGGTACTTACGCACTCCACTTGGAGCCGGCATTCGCAGACCACGAGAGGATAGGAACGCTCGAGGTCGCGGAGAAGTTGATGAGGACGACAATAACACTTCCCTTATATAGTGAATTGGAGTACGACGACATAGAGTACATAGTACACAAGTTCAAAGAAATTTTGAGCAGCTGCTAACCTGATAGTTACTGCTTATAACAACACTAATATAGATGTTTTCACGAAATTTTCTCTTTCCCTATTCATGGCTAAACTCAAATAGATATTATCAGAAGAATTTTCTTTTAAGTTCAAATTTAACATGAACAAGCTGATGTTTATTTTTACTTAAGCTCTTTACCTGTTTCTTCGTAAGCGTGCTCAGCTTAAATGAGGACCTAGGCAGTATCCCAAGCATTGTTAGGGAGACTGAATGGTTAGATGTATCTCAGTTCAACGATCATTACCTAAAGCAGGTACGATTCTCCATTAATTTTTTGAACTTAAAATACTCTTGTATATAGCAAATACTCGGCTAGCTACCTCCTCCGGATAGTTTTCTCGGGGCAAACCTTCTATTATCTTACCCTCCCACGTAATCACCTTCAATCCGCACGCTAAAGCCTCACGCCCCGTTTTCCCTATTCCGTGGATAAGCCTTCCACAAGACCTCTTAACATCGATGTAGTACTCGTATTGACAGAGGATTTCTGGAAGTTTGAGGTGTGGTATAGGGCCATGCTTTTTCCTATCGTAAATCGTCAGTTCCAGGCCGTATCTCTTGGCGTAATCTGTGGCTAGGTCATCGGCATTGTAGGAGAAGTGAAACGCCGAATTCGGTTTAGGTTTAACGGGACGGGGGTAAAAGATTTCGGTATCTACGGGACAGGGTACGTAGATAGCGTGCTTTGGCGCCCCCTCACCCAGAAGGTCGGGAGCAGCGTACAAGACGGCGTCCGCTTTCTCCCAGTACTTCTGCTTCTCACGCCACTTGCCGCGGATATCGTCTCCCCAGTAATGCAAGATAATCGGCTTATCAGGATAAAGGAGCTTTAAGTAAGGAACGATTTTATCGAAGTAATGAACGTGAATTATGTCGAAGTTCCTCGCCTTTAAAAGGCTTCTTAACGCGAAACTTTTAGCTCCACAGTTCCAAAGCTCCCCGTAGGTCGTAAATCCATAAGGATCGAAAGCAGCTCTGTGAATAACAAGACTCTTCGTGCCAAATAACCTATCCATGTACTTTGCTATGATGCTTGCGACTCCCGCGGTGTTCCAGATGTGTAGAATCCTCAATTTTCCTCACCTTTTACTGTAAAGCAGCCTTCATCTAAAAGGTCATAGAAAACGTTTAAGGCTGCGACCCGCAGCCTGCGTTGCAGCTTCCCCTCCTCACTCCTGCCAACATTCAAGATATAATTCACAAGTAAACGTTCGAAGGGGTTGAGCCCTCTTGGAGGGATGTTCTCCTTGCACCATTCGTCGTACCCCCTGTTGAACCAATCTCTTAGGATCGGGATGAACCCCCCTTTAGTACCGGCAATTCTACCCACCTCGATGTTCTCGCGCGGAATGAGAGATCTTTTACGCAGTTCTTCGCGGAGCCGGACCTTTGTCTCCAAACCCGAGCACTTGTGAGCTCTCGGAAGCCCCCTGCAGAAAGCTATTAGGTTAGGCTCTAGGTATGGGAATCTGACTTCCACGTAGTTTTTGCTCTGGGAGAGCTGCAACCACACGTAGTAGCTCTGACACCTCCAGATGAGCTCCGTTTCAACCTTGTGGAAATCCTTGTCGCTCGCCTGAACGTGCTGGGGATACCCCCCTAACAGTTCATCCAGGCCTAGCGCGCTGAGTACCTTCGTGGTTCCGTCTTGCGCACAGAGCTTAGAAATAAAGAGTACCACAGTTGAATCGACGGGAGCTCGTGAGAGTAGCACGGCCTCCCTCGTCAATCGTATGCTGTCTTCCGGTGTCATCTCTTTTTTAATGAGTTTCACACCGCACCAGTCCGCAATCCGCTCTGCATACTCGGACTCGTCGCGTTCGCCGAAAGTTAAGCAGTACGCCCTAACCTTCTCGGGGCCTACGAGCTCAGATGTAAAGTACAACAGGACGCTGCTATCGATACCCCCAGAGAGCCACACTCCCACGCGATCGATAGGCTCCCACCCCTTCAAAGTTACTTGAACCGCTCTCCTGATTTGATCTAGAAGCTTGCCGTTGTAATCGCTGCTCGGGTCGTAGGGCGTGATATCCAGCTTACTCCACAAGTAGTATGGCCTCTTTGGTGGAATTATCGACTCGGGGATGGGAAGCCAGCCGTATAAAAGGTATCTGAAGAGGTTCCTCTTGTTGATGTTTTTCCGGGTTAGAACGATAGTCCCTCTTCCTTCCGCTTCTTTTGATTTACATATTTGTGTAGAAGTCTTCCCATACCCCTCGACGCTCACGGCCGATTAGGCCTCTTACCCTCCTTAAAAACATTCGCTGTTGAAACCTTGGCGTGAAATCCTTGACATCCTCGTACTGATTGACTTTCGAAATATAACCTTTAATTAACGCCAAACCTCTTGAAGGCGACTTGATTCCAACTAACAAGGATCTACCGAGAGCGTACGGCCACCAGTAGTTTAGGGCCTTCATCCCCTTGCCCCATAGGTACATCTTCTCCTTGGAAAGTGAGGTCTTCCGGGATGTCTCAATTATTAAGTCTGGGAAAACAGCTACCCTCTTTCCCATTGAAAGAGCTTTATAGACCAGGTATGCTTCAAAGCCGTAATTTAAGGGGTAACGGAACCCGATGCTTTTAAACCATCTAGCATCTATAACTCTACCCGTTCCCCTGGGCATCCAAGAAATTCTTTCACCCCTTACAACACCAGAGGCCAAAACGATATCTCCCTCCCTCATTCGGCTAACGATGCTTTCAAGGTAGGTCAAAGGATATACCGTATCTGCCCCGCTTACTAGAACGTAGTCCACGTCCATTTCCCTAAGGGCGTTAAACCCTGCATTAAAGACACTTGCCAGCTCGGGTCTTCCCGCCCAGCTTTCTTCATGCCTCGGTAGGTTTACAAGTATGTCTGCATACTCAAGAGCTATATCCCCTGTATTATCCAAGCTGCCGTCATTAACCACGACCAGGATAGGCGTGAGCGTTTGCTTCCTTAAGCTCTCTAAGCATGCTCGGATGCCTTCACCTTCATCCCTCGCGATGACAACGGCGCCGCAACAGTACATGTTAACCGTAGAACGGTTTATCATCTTTTAAAAATCTTTTCATTCCTAACTATGAGTAGAGTGATCCACGAAGCATTTTTGTAGCAGCTATAAGATCGATAGTCCACTCCAGGGGATCGAGTGAGGCTTAAGGTTACAGACCTTTAAGGGCGAGGAGCAGGTTTGTTAGCTGTGGTCCGATAGCTACGAGGACCGCCAATCGGAGAATATCGGAGACGATGCCGACCTTGAACATGTTCGAAACTTTGACTTTCCTTGACCCGTAGACGATGGCCATGGGGGGTGTAGTTGATGGGAGCGCGCTTGAGATCGAGCATGCCAGCGCGGTCGAGAGAATGGGGGCTGCAGGGTTAACACCCGTTTCCTTGGCTAGCGATGCTACGAGCGGGACTGAAATCATAGCGGCCGCCGTGTTTGAGGCAGGAAGGGTCAGTATGAAGCCTAAGAGGGCGCCGACTACTGAGAGTCTGTAGACGTCAAGGGTGCCAGCGCTAGTTATCATTAGAGCGATCCAGCGCGAGAAGCCGCTCGCGTCTAGGGCCAGACCCATTGCGAGG
>JAWCCZ010000011.1:0-5839 GCA_038861545.1 Thermofilaceae archaeon
ACCACTGCCCCCGCGATCATGCTCATGGCGCTGAAGACGCCGGCCGCAATAACGTTTAGCCCACCTGTTCCGGATAGCTCAAAGAGCCGGATCGGCACGTAGACGACCATTAGAGCGGCAGCGACAACCGCCACCAGCGTGACCACGGAGGCCACAACGCTACCCATCCTCAAGCTTCTCACCCAGCTTCCTGAGGGTTTCCCCATCTAGCACCAGCCGAAAGTCCTTCAACCGGTAGACTCGCTTCACCCTGGCTTCCTCCACGTATGCTCCTTCCACGAACCCCGCTTTCTCCAAGGCCCGAAGGTGCATGTGCACCAGCGGGTACGAGAGACCCAGCAGCTTCGAAAGCTCGTACGCGTGCCTCGGTCGCGCCGCGATCAAGGCTAGCATGCGCAGCCTTATCGGATTCGCTAATGTCCGGAGCACTCTTACCCACTCTCTCAATTCTGCTTCCCCATTGTCGCACATCCCATCAAGTATGTAGATTAAACTTTATATATAAACTTTTCCTTGTATATACCCCTGGTACTAATCCTTTAGCCAGTGTACAGCGACAGATGGATCCCGAGTATTTCAGTTAATCACATGCAGCAATACAAATCTACTCTACCGGAGGCGCCTTTCAACAACTCGGAAGATGCTGGTGAAGCTTACTGTACTCTTGGGCAACTCTATTGCAGCTAAACTTCTTCACGACTTTCTTGAACGTTTTCTCGACGAAGTTCTTCGGGTGCTCGCTCATGCCTCTGTTGGTTGATTCAGCGAGCACCCAAGGGTCTCATTCGTCTATAACTTTCATGTTCTAGGTAATGTGTCAAACTTCCCTAAAAGAATACTTTTAGAAAAAGCAGGATTTAAAGTAACTACTACTACAGCTTTATTTAAAACTGAAATCCTCAGGTGTTAACAAGTGCAGAGAACCGGGCTCCGTGAAGCCTTATCATTACTAGCGCTATTTCTCAGAACCTCGCAACGATAATAATCTAGTGGGTCTGATTCATTTTTCTATGATGAGAAATAATAAGAACTTTGAGCGAAAGGAGCTAGCAGCTTCCAAATTAACTGCGAAGTAGTAGTGCAAGTGTTCGCTCTAGGAAATACCTGATAAGCTGGGAAAAAGGCGAAAACTATATACCCGCCCAGGTTCTCACTTTATGTTTGTTCTGTAGTTAAACTTAATTCTTCCGGAAGGTTAGAAGTGATGAGTCTAAATGCGAGATCTATACAAGGAAAGCATAAATTTTCTTTAAAACGTTAAGTTATAGGTATGAAAAAGATTTTATTCGTTCAAAAGCTTGAAAATATGAAAAATAATTATTTATACCAAAATTTTTTAAAAATTTATATTTTTATTTTACTAAAATAACAGTTACAGTTTTATTTTCGATAGAATGATAGATTGCCTTTTTTATCCTCAAGATAAAATTTAAGAATTTTGGGCTGGCCTCTGAAGTCGGCATGTATCGCTGCGGGGCAGTAGTGATAGCAAGGGATGAAAGCGAGAATATACGGCTATGCTTGAAAAGTTTAAGGGGGCAAACAGTAAAAGTTTTTCTAGTTGTTGTTAACGATGGTAGCTTAGATAATACAGGTGATATAGCTCTGGAGTACGCTGATGTTGTTGTAAACTTGCCGAGACATGAAGAAAGCTGGGCGGGGCGGCCTGAGCTTGCAACCGTGTTTAACGCCGGCTTCGATGTTTTGAAAGAGATGGATTTAGATTACTTGTTGATAAGCGGCGCAGATGGAGTGTATCCTTCAAATTATCTTGAGAAAATAATAGAACGAATGAGTAGATCGAATATTGTTTTGAGCTCTGGTGTTATAAAAGGTGAAAAATCTTCATGGATGCCTAGAGGGATGGGTAGAGTAGTAGATGCAAGGTGGTTTAGGACAGTTGGTTTTCGCTATCCTGTGAATTACGGCTTTGAAGCATACCTTGTTTACAAAGCCCTTTCCGAAGGTAGAAAAGTGGTAGTTTTTCCGGATTTGTTTTTTGAGTCGCGCCGAAGAACCAGTATCTCTCGAGAGAAAATGTATTTATGGGGCAAAGGAATGAAAGCCTTAAACTATTGGTGGCCATACGCCTTCGGACGCGCTGTAATAATTGGAATTAAATCACCCTCAAGTGGTTTAGCATTAATAAGAGGATACCTTTCGAACATTCAACAATACGAGGATATCAAGGATTTTACACCAAAATTCCAAAAGCGAAAGCTTTTAAGGAGAATGAGAGAAGTCTTCTATCTATGACTACAGAAAGATCCGAAGAAAATTCACTTAGAAATTATGAAGTAAATGAAAGATCTGAAAAAAGAAGAAATGTTATTCTAACTAGAAATGACGTAAATAAAAAGAATCTTTTTAGGTATCTCTTATATGGGTGGCTTCCAATCCCTCAGTCGATTATTCCTCCTAAGAGACCGTATTACCTATGGAATAAGTTGGAAATCGTACCATACGACCCTGCTAGCGACTACAGAGGCAAGCTATTAGATCAGATAAAGAGGGCAGTAGAAATCACTTTAAAAGAATGGGGGCATATCGATCGAGTCGGTGTTTGGATTTCCGGAGGTATTGACAGCAGTGTATTGCTGTACTTTACTTCTGAGATTTTAGGGCCTGAGAAAGTTAGGGCGTATACATTAACCTTTGGTGAGCATGATGAGTCAGAGGGTGCAGAGCGGATTGCAGATTGGTGCGGTGTAAAACTGATTAAGAAGGAAATGACGCCAGAGGACAGTATTCGATTAACAAGGGAGGCTGTATTGCTGTCACGCGCCCCTGTGGACTCTACAGTTGTGCTCTTCATATCCAAGCTAACTGCACAGGATGGAACTTCAAAAGTTCTTACGGCGTTGGGTCTTGATGAACTGCTAGGAGGTTACCCTCAGCACGTTCAAGCTAGCAATAGGAATTTCCATAAAGTTGAGACGGAGTTAATCTGGAGGTGCCAAAGCTACTATGTATGGTTGCATCTTATGCAAAGTAAAAATTACGTGGAAATTAAATTTCCCTTCCTGGAGCTGAATTTGATAGCCTTCTGCAGAGGACTGCCCAGGTCTCACAAATGCTCAGGGAGAGAGACGAAAATCCGACTACGTCAGGAACTGCTCCATAAATCCCTTATTCCTCGCGAGAATATCGAGGCGGGTCGAATAGCTGGTACTAAAGGAGGTTTTATTCCCAATCTTAGAGACTGGTTTGAGAGAGGGTATGAAGAGTGGTGCAATGAAAATATTCCTCCAAAAGTATCTGGTTCTCTAGAGCGTTTACTACTAAGGTTTATTTTAAATGTAGGCCGGAGTCTTGAGGGGAGACTGCAGCGTAAGCTAAGAGTGGCAGCTTTAAATGTTTTTTACGATTTGCTAGATGAAGGAAAATTCAGGGTCGAGGGTGACAGGAATTGAGAATTTTACACATCTGGAATACTGCAGGTATGGCCAGCATTATAGCGAAATACATGGATAGATTATTTGATACAAAAAGCCTGGTTATTCATAGAGCCGCTTTTGACCCTTACGGACTTACGACTTATGGAGAGCTTTGGAGCTGTGGAGCCAAACAGTTCGTAATCAAAAGTCTTTTAATAGCTAGGCACTTCGATATAATTCATGTCTATTATTTAGATAAAATCGTCCCTTATCTAAGACTCCTATATCCCAGAAAGCCGATTATCTTGCACTACTGTGGGGATGACATACGTGATAAATGGCATATAAAACGAAAGTATTGGGAAAAGGCAGATGCCGTTCTTTACGCAACTCCCGATCTCTGTGAAGGAGCGCCGGAACATGCTATTTATGTACCCTGTCCTGTAGATACTGAGGTGTTTCATCCCCGCCCTATCAGACCTAAGCCGAAATCAGCGTTTCATTTGTCCTATAACGCTGACGATTTAGCTATTGAGTATGCCAGAAAGTATGGTTTAGAATTGACAATCTATAGTAGAGAAAGAAGCGGTGCTATACCTCACATAAAGCTTCCTGAAATTCTTTGTCAATACGAATATTATATAGATGTTAAAAGATCATTGGGGAAACTCCTTCGAGCAACATCAAAACTCGGGTATGAAGCGTTAGCATGTGGATTGAAAGTAATAACATGGGAGGGGAATATAATTAAGGGTTTACCTCGAGAAAATCATCCAGAAGAAGTAGCTAAACTGATTTTTTCTATATATAAGCAGGTTTTAAATTCTGAATGATACATTGAATCAGCTGAATAAATACTTAACTTTACATTATTCTAGTTGGCTATTTTATCAAATATTTAGTATTTCAAGTTAACAAGTAATTCTAGATTTATTTATGTATAAAACATTATACTTTAATTAACTGTACAGGAAAGATTTATTGGCATTTTCATTAACAGTATAGTCATCTTAAGTTATGTATTCTTTTAAATTTTAAAAAGATATTCTTTTTACATTTCAACAATTCTCCTTATTGGAGTACATTTTCTATCTTACGTATAGATATGCCGATATGAAACATTGTCACTTACAACACCATTAGTATAAAATACTGCATTTTTATTATACTATTTTTCTGTTCTAGACGGAACTATAACGATGCCACGTTCTTATACATCAATGAAGAATTAGGACTTTCAAGAAGGCCATAGTAACTACCCACAGATTTTTATTGTAACTTCCCTGAGAACAATGATCTTTTTCCAGTATCTAGCTTTAATTTTATCGCTTAAGTAAGGATTCATAATTTAGCTAATGCGTATTTATTGAACTATTAAATTTTTAAAATTCTGAATTTAAAGATATCCTATTTTTGGTATTATTTTAATTACTTTTTGGTTATTATGTAATTTATTAAATTATTTGATCATTATTCCTATCAAGGATCAAGGTAACAGTGAGGTATGAAATAGTTATATAGGAGTTAAGGCTGGCGAATGGGTTTGCCTATTCTGTATCAGAATAGGATGTCTATACCATGTAGCCGCATTTAAACACCATTTAACGAAGCTATCACTGCTGAAATGAGAGCTTCAAATTCCTTTGTGGAACACTCGTAGCAACTGAGGCTGTACACATCGTACGTCTCATCAGGTTTCTACCGTGAAGCCAATATGATTCACTTTGGGGAAGTCGACGTTATTATTGTAAGCTTATAGCCTCTTACAAGGTTATATTCCAGACGCAGGTACATAATGATTAAACGAAAAACAGTTGTCAGGTGGTGCCCCTTTAACCTATCTATGAACCTGAACCTTCTAACGTAGAAGTTGTAACTATGCTAATGTTTACATTCAAGAATGCCTGATTAACTCGAGCGTTAAATCGAATATCGTAAACTCGCCTCCCACAAGACCGCTAAGAAAGCGTTTAAGAGCTGTTAAGAGCCTAACAGTTATAACCTAAAGCTTACTGAACTATAATTTTTTATCCGGCTTATAGTCATCCGTTGTTAACTTTATCATGGCATTAAATTTGTTACTGTATTCGTGGCGGGCCGGCCGGGATTCGAACCCGGGGCCTACGGGTTAAGAGCCCGTCGCTCTACCGTGCTGAGCTACCGGCCCTGGCTGCTCGACATGTTAGGGTTTATTTGGTTTACTAGGGGCGAAAGGCTTATAGCGATTCATTGAGGATGGGAGCTGTATGCCGAGTCACGGTTCGCTCACGAAGGCGGGTAAGGTTCGTAACGCGACTCCGAAGATTCCGCCCAAGCCGAAGAAGAACCTGGTGCCAAGGAGGAGGAACAGGAGGAACTACTTGAGGCGCCTCGTTTACGCGCAGCAGACCGCCGCCATGTAGTGGGCGATGAGCCTGGAGGGCTACGGGGATCAAGCTGTAAAGCTGCTAGACTCTGCTGGC
>JAWCCZ010000012.1:0-5803 GCA_038861545.1 Thermofilaceae archaeon
CTCCCTGAACTTCCTGATGGTGAAGGTGCCACCCCTCCTCGAGACCTCTGAGAGAGTTGCATGCAGCCTGTAACCCTCAGGCAGGGAACCCTCGACGACAGGGTTTGCAACAGATATGTGCTTCCCCGCTTTATGGGAGAGCCTCACGATGATCGATTCGAGCTCCTCAGGGCTACTGAAGACGATGTTGGTCGGCAGCGACTCATACCTGCTGTGCCACACGTAGATTGGAGCCCCGACACCGTCACAGCTTATGTCCTCTATTCTCGGATCCCTGATCAGGACGTCGATGGGCCCGTATCCCAGCATATCCCTCCTCACGTAGTAGAACAGCTTATCGAATGCGTCCTCGCCCACGGGAAGCTTAAACTTCCTCACAATATCTCTCACCCTCTCCCTCAAAACCTCCTCCACCCCCCTCCTCCTGATCTCATCGAGAGCTGGCCTCTGGCTCTCAAGCAGCAGCCTTTTCACATCCGCTAAAGCCTTCATCTCCTGCGGCGTCAAGATCGGCTCCAACACTCTGTATAGCGTTCGCCCCGTCCTCCTCTCCCTCGTAATGACAGCGTGAGCGAATGGCGGTGAAACCTCGTACAGCTCGACGATCATTTCACCCTCTGGAATGTGGGTCGAGACCGCAGCTCCCTCTACAACCACAGTTGAGTAGTTAGTAACCAATATAAATAACTCACGAGTGCATATGTACATTAGTGGGGGAAATGAGCTGGGAGAGGTACATTGCGCTCCACGAGGTCCTCCGAGAGATAGCAGCCTCCAACGTAAATGTCATAGAGCCGAGCATCTCCCACAGCACTGGCGTAATCTACCCCCTCGTACTCAAAGTCGCAGCCAGCTACGGAGTATCTGAGACAGAAGTGCTAGAGGAGCTCAACCGACTGGGAGTTCTCGAGAGCGAACCACACGAAAATATCGTGGTATGCCCTAGCTGCGGCTCACTAAGGCTTTTCAGCAAGCTGCACTGTCCGAATTGTGGATCAGATAGCTTAAGGAAAACACTCATCCTAGCGCACGTAACGTGCGGAGGAGTCAACGTCGTAGAAGAAACTGAAAAACCTGTTAACTGCTCCAAATGCGGAAAACCCCTCAAAGAAACTAAGAACATCGGAATCCTATACCAGTGCCGAAATTGCGGAGCACGATTTGAAGCCCCCCTCCCATCCTGGAGGTGCGCCGACTGCAAATCAACGTTCGACTACAAGAAAGCTCGCTACACAGTCATCAACAGGTATAGGGTTAGAAAGGATAGGCTGCCTGAAGCAGCCAAACACCTGCTAGTAGCGATAGTGACCAGGGAAATCACAGCTACAGGCTTGAAAGTCATAAGCACCTCTCAAGTTAAGGGGAAAAGCGGGTACTACCACACAGTAGACATCGTAGCATCGGGGGACGTTACCCCGATATACCTCGATATCATCGCCGAATCATCCAGAGCCCTAGGAGATGCGCTCTCAAGTATCGCAAAGGCAACAGACCTAGAAGGCCAGCACATCGTCCTCGTACCCAAGAGCCTTGAAAAAAGCACTCCAAGCACCACTGAAAGCAACGTCGTTTTCTACGAGAACGCTAAAGATTTACAGGTAAAAATTGATAATTTGTTAAAAAAATTAAGAAAGAAATAATTTAGTTGAATCATTTAACCAAAAATTACTTAGACGATTAATAAGCATTCATTCTTAAATTATATTAGATTTCTCCTTTTCAGATTTTATATAAATTATGATATAAGGATAAAATAAGATATATAAAAATAATATATCTTCCTAAACAAAAGGAAAATTTCTATACCACCGTTGATGTATTAATAAATTTATCTATAATTATCTAATTGAGTTGGGCTTAGAGATACTGTAGGGTGGTAGATTAGTCATATCACTGGCAATTTTAAACTATTTTAGGATTTAAATTAGGATATTTCATAAGAATCTCTCGGGATAATATAAAGTATAATAGATGAAGGATTTTATGGTTTTACGAACTTATACGTATCACCTCCTAGAACTTTATCAAAGTCTTTACTGACTATCAAGTTACCCAACTCATCCTTAATCACCAGCCTAGCTTCTCCCACTATTGGATACTGGAGAACATCAAGAATCGCTGTGCCCGTGTCGTCAGCCACCGCACTGGAGATTTGAGCCGTGCCGCGCCACAACTCCACAATCCAGTTAGCGGACAGCCCAGTCACTCTAACGATACGTGGATCCCCGCTCGCCATGATCAACTCATCGAAAAAGGAGAAGTCGCTTCCATCAACGAAGAGAGCCAAATATCTGGGCTGGAACGCGTTTGCTGAAGTATCCGTGTATGTTAAGCTACTTATCAGATTTCCATTTTCATCGTAGAGCATGGCTGAAAAAACGTTGCTTGTTCCTGTGCGCGAGAACGATAAGTAGATAGTGTACCAGCTCGTAACGTAGTTAGCCCTAGAGGATCTCAGAGTCGTCCATGTTCCAGTGTATCGTCTTAATCTGAGGTCAATAAAGCTGCCCCATGGATACGTAGCAATCACGTAGAACCAAGTTGTAGAGCTACTATCCCTAAGCAATGCCAGGCCTCTATACACCCTATCATTATTTGTCGCGCCACCTACCTTAACGATAACTTGGAAACTTAACGGTAGCTCGCCCTGCTGCCAATAGTACACTGAAGCACCAGCTGGTCCTCTATTATCATCCATGCCTTGTATGCAGTTGCCGATAAACCCGTTACTCGTTATGGTCCAGGTGCCGCCGATGCTAGCCCAGCCGGTTGGCATTGACTCGAAGCTTTCATAAACGATGGCAGAGCGAATTATCAAGCTTATATCAACTACATAGATGTTGAAGCTCTTTGCATCGTCATATTCTCCTGTCCTGTTATTGAGAACCTTCACGCTCCAAATGTACGCTCCCGTTGAAGCCGGTAAGACTAACCCGAACTTCTCCAGCACTGAAGAGGATGCAGGTATCTCCAAGCTTCTGGTTGCAATGAGCTCGCCAAGGTGATCGTAAATCTCTAGGAAGGCTGAGCCGTCCGCATCTCCGTTATTCGCTACTCTGACGACGAAGGCGACGGTGCTTCGGGGTAAACCGTACAATGTTGTATTGTAGTTGACGATGCTGAAGTAGGGCGCGAGAACTTTTACCGTAAATGTTTTCGAGTCATCATACTTTCCAGCAACGCTGTTGTAAACCCTAACATTCCATGTGTAAGTGCCTCTAATTAAGGGAAGGATAAGCGCCAGCGACCCTTCAGCTGAAGAGCCCTTCGGAATACTTAAGGCGGTGCTGTTCACAAGTTTGTTTAGATGATCGTAGATTTCGACTCTGGCTACACCATCAGCATCCCCCTCGTTGGAAACTTGAAACGCGAACATAGCTCTGCTGCCGCTCAAGCCTTCAACGGTATCACTGTAACTTGTGATTCTAAATAAAGGCTGCCCTGATGGCGGTTGTGGTGGTGAACCCCCAGTAACCACTGGTATAGTGAACCTGTACCTGTGAACGCGGGTAGCTGTCACCACTCTAACCTCATACGTTTCTCCCGGCAATAATACCGAGTTTACTCCGAGTTGAATTGAGCTTCCCGGTGCAACAATATCGTTCCTACTCGTTCTAGTCTCCCACGTGGAACTACGGAGCCAGATTCCGTACACTTTAACCGGCTCAGTGCCTATGTTCAGTACCGTCAAGTTCACAGGTGCTGGCGAAAGAACCTTTGCATCAAGATAATCCAACTCTATGCTAAATGGTTGGTAAAAGTAGCAGAGAAGTCTATAATACCATCCATTTTTGATAACTAATTGTAGCCACCGGTCAGGTTCGGCTAGCCATTCGTCAAGTAGGACCCAATTGAAGCCCCCAACCATCCGATAAACCTTAACGAAAACGGTAGAATTGAATCGCACCCATAACGTACCGTTAAAGTCCAAGCCAAGCGCGGACATATTGATCAAAAGCGAAAGCTCAAAGATGCCGAGCGCGTTTCCAGGTTCGGACGTTACTACAACCGCCTGATTGTCAAAGCTATCAAGTAGAGATGGAGTATACGATCCCATTAAGGAGCCCTTAATGACATCAACTCTAGTATTGAGAGAGCTAGCTGATACCGTTTTCCATGCTGCATAATCAACAGTTAAGTTCAGATTCTCAACTGCCAGCTCTTTTTGATACTCGGTAACATCGTTAAACACCAGCGCTAGCTCGCTAAGAGCCCTAAGAGCCAATGCCAACAGCAGCGATGCTACAAGCAAGAAGAGCAAGGTACCAATCAGCGTCGAGATCCCACGAGCCACAGAGTAAAAAGCAGCCTCTGCATAAAAAACTAACTACTGTAAGGTGTAGAACACTTCAATTCCCAGAAAGCTTACCGCTGCCCCGATTTTACGCTGACCATAACTGTTGCCTAACAGATTAACACTAAATAAAAATATATTTTCATGGAATGCATAGTATTGTAAGAATGGCGCGGAGGGGTTTATCGCCTATCTCGGCAGTCTTGGTACTCATAGCCTTAACCGTCATCGCATCGCTCGTTACCTACATGTGGGTGACAGGCTATACGGGCTTGCTGCTAGAGACCACAGAGCCAGCCCAGCTGAATGAAGTACTGAAGATAGAGGAGGTTGGGTATAGCGACGGGAAACTCCGTGTCGCAGTCCGCAACGTGGGCTCGAGGAAAACCACTATCGCCGCCCTCTATATCCTAGCGCAGGATCGGACGGCCGTCCTCGCGAGAACCGACTTGGAGGTTGAGTTGGAGCCTGGGGCTGCAGTAAACCTTGAAGTGGACGCACAGTTAAGATCGAGCACCTACCTCGTAAAGCTCGTAACTAGAACGGGAGTAGAAGCTGTCACTACGCTCACTGGAGTAAAGCCGCCGGAGGTGCGGAAAATCCTACTAAAGATCACGGTGGATCCACCCGGTGGAGGGACAACAGAGCCTGAGCCTGGCGAGTACGAAGTACCTAAGGGAACCGTAATTACCATTACAGCTATGGCCAACGAAGGTTTCCTCTTCTCCCACTGGTTGATCAACGGCGAACTCCATTCGCACGATGAAACCATCACCATCACAGTAGAAGAGGATATGGAATTAACAGCTGTCTTCCTCCAACTGCAGTCCGGTGCTCCGAAATTCCAGATAGTGTACTATGAGGAGGAGATCTCAGGCCCCCTGGAATCAACAGCGACCTTCAACGTCAGACTAAGGAACGTTGGGGAGGCATCGGGTACAGCTTTACTCAAAATCCTCGATGAGGAAGACAAAACCGTGTCTCAAGTAGAACTGAGCCTTCAACCCGGTGAAGAGAGAAGCACTTCGCTCACATTGAAGCTGCCATCCGCCCGGGGGGAGTACACTTGGCGCGTAATCGCGATCAACACGGCAACCGGCGAAACAGACGATGAGAAAACCTTCACCGTAAAGGCCAAAGACCTATACCTGGCAAAGAGGAATGCGTTATACTACACAGCTTTCGAAACTATGCCCAGCGGCTGGACCAGCTGGGGCGGAAGCTGGACGATAGCCACAGGCAATGGTCTCAGAGGCACAAACGCTCTTCAAGGAGAAGATGATAATAGAGGCCCGGGCGAAGCGTCCCTCTACTACATGGCGTGGCCATCTCAAGATGTATACGTGGCAGTACAGCTTAATGCGACTCCCCCTCTGCTGGATACATTGGGGCTCGCACTCCTAAATAGCTCAAGCCCTCCCGTCACAATTATCTTTGTTATCCTGGATTACACGGGACGAGATAGGGGATTCGCGATAGAACGTTACGATCAAACGTGGAAAACTCTAA